>JBIQHD010000020.1:56309-90800 GCA_044508835.1 Rubrivivax sp. | reverse complement strand
GATCCGGGTCGTCGCGCAGGCCATCGCTTCCGGGGAGCTGGATCTCGCCGCTGCGGCCACGCTGCCGGCCGAACAGGCAATTCAATCGCTGACCCGCTACCACGGTGTCGGCCCCTGGACCGCGGAAATCTACCTGATGTTCTGCGCCGCCCATCCCGACATTTTCCCGGTGGGCGATCTGGCCTTGCGCAAGGCGGTGGGGGATGCCTTCGGCATCCAGCCGTATCCGGCACCGCGTGCCGTGGCGGACATTGCCGCGGGCTGGGCGCCCTGTCGGTCAACGGCCGCGCTGCTGTTCTGGCGTTTCTATGCTGCCACACGCCATCGTGATGCTTTGCCGGTGTGACCAGAGGGCCGCCTTGACCCACCTTTCCCATGGCAGTCGGCAACCCATGGCAGTCGCTGAACCGGACATTTCTATTTGGCCTTGACGCCGTCCCGCACGGCGTCCCGCACGGCTTGCGCAGCAATGAGAATTCATGCATAATCTCGCTTCTTCGTTAACGAAGGCCCTGTTTGGGGGTATAGCTCAGCTGGGAGAGCGCTTGCATGGCATGCAAGAGGTCAGCGGTTCGATCCCGCTTACCTCCACCAAAAGTGGCGCGCAGTTCAAGAGCCCGAGCCGACGGCGCAACCGGAAACGGAAGCGGCGGACGCGAAGGCGGGAAGGATCAAGTCCCCTTCGTCTAGAGGCCTAGGACACCACCCTTTCACGGTGGCTACAGGGGTTCGAATCCCCTAGGGGACGCCAAGTTTCGACAGCACTTGCGGAGCGATCCGGAAGCTGTCATGGAGTGGTAGTTCAGTTGGTTAGAATACCGGCCTGTCACGCCGGGGGTCGCGGGTTCGAGTCCCGTCCACTCCGCCAACAAAATCAACGGGTTAGCTGCGAAAGCGGCTGACCCGTTTGTCATTTCTGCCGGCGCGCGAGGCGCGTGGCCATCAGGCCGATGGCGGCAGTGCAGCGGGCGCCTCGCCGCGACCCTGCGACGCCTCGAAGCCCTCGAGGTGCCGCACGAGCTCCATCGACAGCTTGGGCAGGGCGATGCCGGCGCGGTTGACGATCTTCATCTCGCGGCGGGCCCAGGGGTCGGCGAGGGGCACGAGCCGGATCTTCATGGTGCGGGCGTGCCGCAGCGCCGACGAGCGCGGGATCACGCCGATGCCCACGCCGGCCTCCACCAGCAGGCAGATCGCCTCGAAGCTGCCCACCTGCACGCGAAAGCCCAGCTGGCGGCCGATGGAACGGGCGATCGGCGGCAGGAAGTTGGCGAGCGCGCTGCCGTCGGGCAGCGAGACGTGCGAGTCGTCCAGCGTGTCGAGGAAGGAGGTGCGCGCCGCGCCCGCGAGGCGGTGGCCCATCGGCACCACCACCACGAGCTCGTCGCTCGCGAACGGCCGCACTTCCAGCCCTTCGGTGTCGACGTCGCCGGCGACGATGCCGATGTCGGCCTGCGCCTCGTTGATGGCGATGACGATGTCCTGGCTCAGGCGCTCGTGCAGGTCGATGCTCACGTCGGGCTGCCGTGCGAGGAAGCTGGCCAGCGCCGAGGGCAGGGTGGCGCTGGTGATGGAGGTGGTGTTGGCCAGCAGCCGCACGTGGCCCTTCACGCCGGCGGCGTAGTCGCGCAGGTCGCACTTGAGGTGCTCCACCTGCTGCAGCACGCGCCGGGCGTGGTGCAGCAGCGCCTCGCCGGCCGGCGTGAGCTCCACGCCGTGCGCCTTCCGGTAGAGCATCTTCGCGCCCATGTTCTCCTCGAGCTGCTTGATGCGCGTGCTTGCGGCCGCGAGGGAGATGCAGGCGCGCTCGGCGCCCCGGCGCAGGTTGTTTTCCTCGGCGACGAAGACGAAGAGCCGAAGGTCGAACAGATCGAAATGCATGCCCATCCAGCGGGCGCCGCCCGGTGGCGCCGAGGCGCCGATTGTGGCGCGCGCGGGGCGGCGCCGGCCGTGCACGGCGGGCATTGCGGGCAAACCCGCTCTTTGGCCGAACGGAAGCCCCGGTTCCAGAAAGCCGAATTGCGCCCGCGGGCAGCGGCGGCGAAGCTGCGCGCCGCACGCCGAGCCGCGCCGCGCGCAGCGGCGGCCCCCACGACCACAGGAGACCCCCATGACCGCTTCCCGATTCACCCGCCGCCTCGCCCTCGCGGCCAACGCCCTGCTGCTCGGCGCCGCGCCCGCGTTCGCGCAGAACGCGCCGGTGCGCCTCATCGTCGGCTACAGCGCCGGCGGCCCGGTGGACGCGGCGGCGCGCCAGATCGCGCCGGAGCTGGGCAAGGCGCTGGGCATGCAGGTCATCGTCGAGAACAAGCCCGGCGCCAACGCCACCATCGCCGGCGACATGGTGGCCAAGGCCGCGCCCGACGGCCACACGCTGTGGTTCGCCGCGAGCCCGACCATGACGATCAGCCCCAACGTCATGAAGAAGATGCCCTTCGACACGGTGAAGGACCTCACGCCGCTGTCGCCGGTGCTCAGCTACTACAACCTGCTGGTGGTCAACAAGGACCTGCCGTTCAACAACCTGCGCGACCTGATGGCCTACGCGAAGGAGAACCCGGGCAAGGTGACCTACGGCTCGGCCGGCATCGGCGCCTCCAACCACCTGAGCGGCGAGCTCTTCGCGCTGAAGACCGGCACGAAGCTCACGCACATTCCCTACAAGGGCAACGCGCCGGCGATGACCGACGTGATCGGCGGCCAGCTCACGATGATGTTCGACATCGTGAGCACCGCCCGCACCTACGTCTCGGGCGGGCGCGTGCGCGCGATGGCGGTGACCTCGCCCGAGCGCAACCCCTCGCTGCCCGACACGCCGACCATGGCCGAGGCCGGCGTGCCCGGCTTCGACGTGGGCGGCTGGTATGGCGTCTTCGGCCCGGCGAACATGCCGGCCGAGCTGGTGGCCCGCTACAACCAGGCGGTCGTCAAGGCGCTGAAGCAGGCCGAACTCAGCAAGGCGCTCGTCGACCAGGGCTACGAGCTGTGGCTGGGCGCGCCCCAGGTGCTGGCCGAGCGCGCGGCCCGGGAGCGCACGATGTGGAGCGCCGTCACCAAGGACCTGCCGCAGCAGTGAACGCACGGACCGATCTTCCGGGCGGCGCGGCGGCGGGCGAGCCGGCGCGGCTGCACGAGCCCTTCGACGACTGGCTGCGGCGCTGCCCCGAGCGGGTGTTCCTCCACGGGCCGCACGAGACGCTGGACTTCGCCGCGCTCGGCCGCCTGGTGGACGCCGCCGAGGCGGAGTTGCGCGCCGAGGGCGTGCGCCCCGGCGACCGCGTGCTCATCGTGGCGGAGAACTGCCCCGCGCATGCGGCGCTCATCCTGGCGTGCAGCCGCGTGGGCGCCTGGTCGTGCGGCGTCAATGCGCGCATGGCGCCGGGGGAGGTGAACGGCTTCATCGCCAAGGCCGACCCGCGGCTCGTCTACTTCACGTCGGCCGCGTCCGATGCCGCGGCGGCGCATGCGGGCCGCCATGCGGCGCGGGTCTCGGCGCTGGCGGGCATGGAACGCAGCGCGGTGCGCACCGAGGCCACGCCGCAGGCGGGCGACCTCGCCGAGCGCGTGGCCGCGGTGATCTTCACCTCGGGCACCAGCGGCACGCCCAAGGGCGTGATGCTGACGCACGACGGCGTGCTGCACTTCGCCCGCGTCTCGGCGCTGTCGCGCGGGCTCGGGCCCGAGGACCGCAGCTACGCCTACCTGCCGATGACGCACATCTTCGGCCTGGGCACGGTGCTGCTGGCCTCGCTGCACGCGGGCGCGAGCCTGGTGATGCGCAGCCGCTTCGACCCGGCCGACATGCTGGACGCGCTGGCGCGTCACCGCGTCTCCAACCTGCAGGGGCCGCCCACGCTGTTCTCGCGGCTGCTCGCGCACATCGACGAGCACGGCCTCGCCGCGCCGCCGCCCGCGCCGCAACTGCGCTACCTCTACACCGGCGCCGGCCCGCTGGACATGGCGCTCAAGCAGCGCGTGGAGCGCTGCTTCGGCCTGCCGCTGCACCACGGCTACGGCCTGTCGGAGTACGCCGGCTCGGTGGCCATCACGCCGATGAACGTGCCGCGCGACGACACCTCGGCGGGCTACCGCGTGGAGGGCGGGGAACTGCGCATCGTCGACGCGCAGGGCCGCGATCTGCCGCCCGGCGAGCGCGGCGAGATCTGGATGCGCGGGCGCGGCCTCATGCCCGGCTATTTCCGCGACGAGGCGGCCACCGCGCAGGTCATGCGCGAAGGCGGCTGGTACGCGAGCGGCGACCTGGGCGAGATGGCGCCGGACGGCGCGCTCTTCGTCGTCGGCCGGCTCAAGGAGATGATCGTGCGCTCGGGCTTCAACGTGTACCCGGCGGAGGTGGAGGCGGCGCTCAACGCCTTCCCCGCGGTGCAGCGCTCGGCCGTGGTCGGCCGGCCCGAGGGCGAGGGCAACGAGGCCATCGTCGCCTTCGTGGAGCTGCGCGCCGGCGCCGTGCTCGACGAGGCGGCGCTGCAGGCCCACCTGCGCGAGCACCTGGCGCCCTACAAGCGGCCGGCGCAGGTGCACGCGGTGGCGTCGTTCCCGATGACGCACAGCGGCAAGGTGCTGAAGCGGGAGCTGCTGGCGCCGTGCGGCTGAACGCCCGGCGCGAGCCCTGCCGCGAACGCCCTCTTTCGCAATCGCAAATGGCGCCGAACGGCGGTTGGCGGCATGCTTGCGGCTGAACTTCACGAACCTCCCATGCGACCCCTCGACGGCATCACCATCCTCGCGCTCGAACATGCGGTGGCGGCCCCGGTGTGCACTCGCCACCTGGCCGACCTGGGGGCACGCGTCATCAAGATCGAGCGCCCCGGCGTGGGCGACTTCGCCCGCGGCTACGACCAGCGGGTCAAGGGCCTGTCGTCGTACTTCGTGTGGGCCAACCGCTCGAAGGAAAGCCTCACGCTCGACCTCAAGCACCCCGAGGCCGCGCCGGTGCTCGAACGCCTGGTGGCGCGCGCCGACGTCATCGTGCAGAACCTCGCGCCGGGCGCGGCGGCGCGGCTCGGGCTGTCGTTCGAGGCGCTGCATGCGAAGCACCCGCGGCTCGTGGTGTGCGACATCTCCGGCTACGGCGACGACGGCCCCTACCGCGACAAGAAGGCCTACGACCTGATGGTGCAGGCCGAGGCCGGCCTGCTCAAGGCCACCGGCACGCCCGACGCCATGGCCCGCACCGGCTTCTCGGCCGCCGACGTGAGCGCGGGCATGTACGCCTACGCCAGCGTGCTGGCCGCGCTGCTGCTGCGCGAGCGCACGGGCGAGGGCTCGCACGTGGACGTGTCGATGTTCGAGTCGCTCGCCGAATGGATGGGCAACCCGATGTACTACACCCACGGCGGCGCCGCGCCCGCGCCGCGCACCGGCGCCTTCCATCCGAGCGTGGTGCCCTACGGCCCGTTCACCGCCGGCGACGGCCAGACGGTGATGATGGGCGTGCAGAACGAGCGCGAGTGGAAGCGCTTCTGCGCCGAGGTGCTGCAGGACGCGGCGCTGGCAGACGACCCGCGCTTTGCCAACAACACGCTGCGCACGACGAATCGCGCGGCGCTCGATGCGCGGATCGCCGAATGCTTCGCCGGGCTCACGCGCGACGAGGCCGAGGCGCGGCTCGAGCGCGCGCAGATCGCCACCGCGCGGGTGAACACCACGGCGGACCTGTGGCAGCACCCGCAGCTGAAGGCGCGCGAGCGCTGGACCGAGATCGACACGCCCGCGGGCCGGGTGCCGGCGCTGTACCCGCCCGGTCGCCATAGCGGCTTCACGCCGCGCATGGATGCCGTGCCGGCGCTCGGCCAGCACACCGATGCGGTGCTGGGCGAACTGGGCTTCGACGCTGCACAGATCGCCGGCTGGCATGCCGCGGGGATGGTGTGATGCGCTTCGCCACCATGCCGTTCGCCCTGAGGTATCGAAGGGCCGTGTGCACGCCACCGGGGCTCCCTTCGATACCTCAGGGCGAGCGGGTTCGGGCTTCGATACCTCAGCCCGAACGGATTTCTTGATTGATCGTTCACCGTTCCCGAATGACGAAGAGCCAGATGACGAACGAACTTCCGCTGCCCGTCGACGCGCAGTACCAGGCCGCGCTGGACGACGGCCGCTTCCTCATCCAGCGCTGCGGCGCCTGTGCACGCGCCGTGTTCCATCCGCGCGAGCTGTGCCCGCATTGCGGCGCCGCGCCGCTGGCGTGGGAGGCGCCGTCGGGCCTGGGCACCGTCTACGCCGTGACCACCGTGCGGCGCAAGCCGGAGGCCGGTGGCGACCTCAACGTGTCGCTCATCGACCTGGACGAAGGGGTGAGGCTCATGAGTCGCGTCGCAGGTGTGGCGCCGGCGCAGATCGGCCAGCGGGTCAAGGCGCGCGTGCAGATCAAGGAAGGCCGTGGACTCGTGGTCTTCGACGCGCTGGACGGGGAGGGCGCGCGATGAGCAGCCTGCGTTCCCTGCGCGGCAAGGCCGCCATCGTCGGCGCCGCCACCTACGGCTGCGGCGAGACGCCCGGGTCCAGCGACATGTCGCTGCTCGCGCGCGCCGCCCATGCCGCCGTGGCCGACGCGGGCCTGACGATGCGCGACATCGACGGCATCGCCACCTGCAGCGTCAGCGCCACCATGTGGCCGATGCCGGTGGTCGAGCACCTCGGCATCAACCCGCGCTACGTGGACGGCACCATGCTCGGCGGCTCGAGCTTCATCGCCCACCTGCTGCCGGCGGTGATGGCGCTGGAGGCCGGCCAGTGCAACGCGGTGCTGGTGTGCTACGGCAGCGCCCAGCGCTCGGCGGCCTTCGGGCGCAAGGAGATCGTCGCCTCGCGGCGCTTCCTCGACCCGCAGCCCTACGAGCATCCCTACGAGCCGATGCTGCCGGTCTCGGCCTATGCGCTCGCCGCCTCGCGCCACATGCACCAGTACGGCACGACGCGCCGGCACCTGGCCGAGGTGGCCGTGGCCGCGCGCCGCTGGGCGCAGCTCAACCCCGAGGCCTTCAGCCGCGAGCCGCTAAGCATCGACGATGTGCTCGCCTCGCGCATGGTGTCGGACCCGCTCTCGGTGCGCGACTGCTGCCTGGTGAGCGACGGCGGCGGCGCGGTGGTGCTGATGCGCGCCGACCGCGCCCGCGACCGGCCGCGTCCGCCCGTCTACGTGCTGGGCAACGCGACGGCGGTGTGGAACCGGCAGATCTCGGCCATGCACGACCTCACGGTGACGGCCGCGAGCCAGTCGGGCGCCGAGGCGTTCGCGATGGCGGGGCTGGCGCCGAAGGACATCGGCGTGGTGGAGCTGTACGACGCCTTCACCATCAACACGCTGCTGTTCCTCGAAGACCTCGGCTTCTGCGCCAAGGGCGAGGGCGGCGCGTTCGTCGCGGACGGCGGCATCGCCCCCGGCGGGCGGCTGCCGGTGAACACCAACGGCGGCGGGCTGTCGTGCGTGCACCCGGGCATGTACGGCATCTTCGCCCTGATCGAGGCCGTGCGGCAGCTGCGCGGCGAGGCCGGCGAGCGGCAGGTGCCGGGCGTGAAGACGGCGCTGGCGCACGGCAACGGCGGCACGCTGTCGAGCCAGGCGACGGCGATCCTCGGGACGGAGGCGGTGCTATGACGCAGCCCGCATCCCTGGACCACCTGCGCGACTGGATCGGCCGCACCGAGACCGCGCACGACGTGGTGAGCGCGCAGGCCGTGGCCGCGCTCGCCGCCACGCTGGACCGCGACGACCCGCCGCCGCGGCCCGGCACGCCGCTGCCGCCGCCCTGGCACTGGATGTTCTTCAACCCCGCCGTGCGCGCCGCCGAACTCGGGCCGGACGGCCACCCGAAGCGCGGCGGCTTCTTGCCGCCCGTGCCGCTGCCGCGGCGCATGTGGGCCGGCAGCCGCCTGCAGTTCCATGCGCCGCTGCGCGTGGGCGAGGCGATCACGCGCCACTCGCGCATCGCCGACGTGACGGTGAAGCACGGCCGCAGCGGCGCACTGGTGTTCGTCACCGTGCAGCACGAGGTCTCGAACGCGCAGGGCCTGGCCGTCACCGACGCGCACGACATCGTCTACCGCGAGCCGCCCCAGCCCGGCGCACCGGCCGCCGCGCCGCAGGCCGCGCCCGCCGAGGCCGCCTTCGAGCGCGAGATCGTGCCCGACCCGGTGCTGCTGTTCCGCTACTCGGCGCTCACCTTCAACGGCCACCGCATCCACTACGACCCACCCTACGCCACCGGCGTGGAGGGCTACCCGGGCCTGGTGGTGCACGGCCCGCTCATCGCCACCTTGCTGCTGGACCTGCTGCGCCGCGAGAGGCCGCAGGCCGCCGTGCGCCGCTTCGCCTTCAAGGCGGTGCGGCCGATCTTCGACATCCACCGCTTCCACGCCTGCGGCCGGGTGGACGGCCCGCGCGTCTCGCTCTGGGCACGCGACCACGAAGGCCACCTCGCCATGCAGGCCCAAGCCGAAATCGATTGACATGCCAACGACGCCCGACAAGTACCAGGACATCCGCGACGCCGTGCGCGCGCTGTGCGCCGAGTTCCCCGACGAGTATTTCCGCAAGGTCGACGCCGAGCGCGCCTACCCCGAGGCCTTCGTCGACGCGCTGACCCAGGCCGGCTGGATGGCCGCGCTGATCCCGCAGGCGTACGGCGGCTCGGGCCTGGGCCTCGCCGAGGCCTCGGTCATCATGGAAGAGATCAACCGCAGCGGCGGCAACGCCGGCGCCTGCCATGGCCAGATGTACAACATGGGCACCTTGCTGCGCCATGGCTCGGCCGAGCAGAAGCAGCGCTACCTGCCGCGCATCGCCAGCGGCGAATGGCGGCTGCAGTCGATGGGCGTGACCGAGCCCACCACCGGCACCGACACCACCAGGATCAAGACCACGGCGGTCAGGAAGGGCGACCGCTACGTCGTCAACGGCCAGAAGGTGTGGATCTCGCGCATCCAGCACTCCGACTTCATGATCCTGCTGGCGCGCACCACGCCGCTGGCCGAGGTGAAGAAGAAGTCCGAGGGCATGTCGATCTTCATGGTCGACCTGCGCGAAGCCATCGGCCACGGCCTGGACGTGCGGCCGATCCCGAACATGGTCAACCACGAGACCAACGAGCTGTTCTTCGAGAACCTGGAGATCCCGGCGGAGAACCTCATCGGCCAGGAAGGGCAGGGCTTCAAGTACATCCTCGACGGGCTGAACGCCGAGCGCACGCTGATCGCGGCCGAATGCATCGGCGACGGCTACTGGTTCGTCGACCGCGTGAGCAAGTACGTGAGCGAGCGCATGGTGTTCGGGCGGCCCATCGGCCAGAACCAGGGCGTGCAGTTCCCCATCGCCGAGGCCTACATCGAGGTGGAGGCGGCGAACCTGATGCGCTGGAAGGCCTGCGAATTGTTCGACGCCCACCAGCCCTGCGGCGCCCAGGCCAACATGGCGAAGTACCTCGCCGCCAAGGCCTCGTGGGAGGCGGCCAACGCGGCGATCCAGTTCCACGGCGGCTTCGGCTTCGCCTGCGAATACGACGTGGAGCGCAAGTTCCGCGAGACGCGGCTGTACCAGGTGGCGCCGATTTCGACCAACCTCATCCTCAGCTTCGTGGCGGAGCACGTGCTCGGCCTGCCACGTTCCTTCTGACCCCCGCGATCCGTTCGCCCTGAGTCTGTCGAAGGTCCCCGCCAACACATCCCGTTCGCCCTGAGCTTGTCGAAGGGCGCGCCACCCGGTCCTTCGACAAGCTCAGGACGAACGGCAACCAGTTCAGAGGCCATCACGATGACCCACCCCAGCCAAACCCTCGCCGCCTTCGCCGCCACCCTGCGCTTCGAGCAGATCCCCGGGCCGGTCGTGCGCCGCGCCGAGGACCTGATGCTCGACTGGCTCGGCTCCGCGCTGGCCGGCAAGTCGGCCCGCGCGGTCGAGACCATCGCCGCGTTCGCGAAGGCCATGGGCCCGGCCGACGGCCCGAGCGAAGTGCTGATCTCCCGCACCGCCAGCTCGCCCCTCTTCGCCGCCCTGGTCAACGGCGCCGCCTCGCACGTCGCCGAGCAGGACGACGTGCACAACGGCTCGGTGTTCCATCCCGCGGCGGTCGTGTTCCCGCCCGCCGTCGCCGTGGCCCAGGCGATCGGCGCCTCGGGCCGCGAACTGCTCACCGCGGCGGTGGCCGGCTACGAGGTCGGCATCCGCGTCGGCGAATTCCTCGGCCGCTCGCACTACAAGATCTTCCACACCACTGCCACCGCCGGCACCCTGGCCGCCGCCGCCGCGGTGGGCCGGCTGCTGAAGCTCGACGCCGCGCAGATGCTGCACGCCTTCGGCTCGGCCGGCACGCAATCGGGCGGGCTGTGGGAGTTCCTGCGCGACGCGGCCGATTCGAAGCAGCTGCACACCGCCAAGGCCTCGGCCGACGGCCTGACGGCTGCGTACCTCGCCAAGGACGGCTTCACCGGCGCGCAGCGCATCCTCGAAGGCGCGCAGGGCATGGCCGCCGGCATGTCGAGCGACGCCGACCCCGCGCGCCTGACCGACCGCCTGGGCGAGCGCTGGGCGCTGGCCGAGACCTCGTTCAAGTTCCACGCCTCCTGCCGCCACACCCATCCGGCCGCCGATGCCTTGCTCAAGCTCATGCGCGAGAACGACCTGCGCGCCGAGCAGCTGCAGCGCGTGGTGACGCGCGTGCACCAGGGCGCCATCGACGTGCTCGGCCCCGTGGTCGACCCGCAGACGGTGCACCAGGCCAAGTTCTCCATGGGCACGGTGCTGGGCCTGATCGCGGTGTTCGGCGAGGCGGGCCTGGCCGAGTTCGACGAGTCGTTCAAGGACCCGCGCGTGGTGGCCGTGCGCGGCCGGACCGAGATGACGCTCGACCCCGAGGTCGACGGCGCCTACCCGCGGCGCTGGATCGGCAAGGTGACGGTGCACACCACCAACGGCCGCACGCTGGACGCGCGCGTGGACGAGCCCAAGGGCGACCCGGGCAACACCCTCAGCCGCGCCGAGCTGGAGCACAAGGCCATGAAGCTGGCCACTTACCGCGGCGGGGCGGGCGAGGCCGAGATGCGTGCCGCCATTGCCCGCGTCTGGTCCATCGCCGACAGCCCGCGCGTCGGGCGGCTGCTGCTGAAATGAACCACCCCCTCCGCGCTTTGCACGCCCCCTTCGAGGGGGCACCGCTGGCGGGCCGGCAGAGCCGGACCCGCGGCGGTCGCTTGACTCATGCGCTGCGGGTAGCGCGCCGCACGATGGAACGACTGAGATGACACGAAGTTATCTGTTCGTGCCGGGCGACCGGCCCGAGCGCTTCGACAAGGCGATGGCTTCGGGGGCCGATGCGGTCATCCTCGACCTGGAAGACGCCGTGCCGCCGCACGCCAAGGCCCGGGCGCGCGACGCGGTGCAGGCCTGGCTCGCCGCGGCGCCGCGCGGCGGGCCGCAGCTCGTGGTGCGCATCAATGCCGCCGACACCGCCGAGCATGCCGCCGACGTCGCCGCCTGCGCCGCCGCCGCGCCGCATGCCGTGATGTGCCCCAAGGCGCAGGACGCCGGCGCGCTGGCCTCGCTCGCCCAGCGGCTCGGCGGGCAGGTCGCGCTGCTGCCGCTGATCGAGAGCGCCGCCGGCTTCGAGCAGGCCGCGGCCATCGCCCGCGCGCCGCAGGTGCGGCGCCTCGTCTTCGGCAGCATCGACTTCCAGCTCGACCTCGGCATCGAAGGGGAGGGCGAGGAACTGCTGTTCTTCCGCTCGCAGCTGGTGCTGGTCTCGCGCCTGGCGAACCTCGCCGCGCCGGTGGACGGCGCGAGCACCGCGCTCGACGACCCCGCCGCGCTGCGGGCCGATGCGCAGCGCGCGCGGCGCCTCGGCTTCGGCGCCAAGCTGTGCATCCATCCGAAGCAGGTGGCGCCGGTGCACGAGGCCTTCACGCCCGATGCCCGGCAGCTCGACTGGGCGCGCCGCGTGCTCGCCGCGGCCGAGGCGGCCGGCGGCGCCGCGGTGCAGCTCGACGGCCGCATGGTCGACCGACCCGTGATCCTGGCCGCCGAGCGGGTGCTCGCGCGCGCCGACAATCCCCGGCAGTGAAACCCCCCCGAAGGCCAGAGACTCCCATGATCCGCGACCCACAGACCCTGACCGCCCTGCTCGACAGCATCAGCCGCTTCGTGCGCGAGCGCCTGGTGCCGGCCGAGCACGAAGTGGCCGAGACCGACGAGATCCCCGAGGCCATCGTGGCCGAGATGCGCGCGCTCGGCCTGTTCGGGCTGACCATCCCCGAGGCCTACGGCGGCCTGGAGCTGACGATGGAGGAGGAGTCGCTCGCGATGATCGAGATGGGCAAGACCTCGCCCGCCTTCCGTTCCATCTTCGGCACCACCGTGGGCATCGGCTCGCAAGGCATCCTGATGGACGGCACCGAGGCGCAGAAGGCCCAGTGGCTGCCGCGCCTGGCCAGCGGCGAGATCATGGCCTCGTTCGCGCTCACCGAGCCCGAGGCGGGTTCGGACGCCGGCTCGCTGCGCACCACGGCCGTGCGCGACGGGGACGACTACGTCGTCAACGGCACCAAGCGCTTCATCACCAACGCGCCGCACGCCGGCATGTTCACGCTGATGGCGCGCACCGACCCGGGCAACAAGGGCTCGGGCGGCGTGTCCGCCTTCATCGTCGACGCCAAGACGCCGGGCATCAGCTTCGGCAAGCGCGACAAGAAGATGGGCCAGCGCGGGGCGCACACCTGCGACGTGATCTTCGACGACGTGCGCGTGCCCGCGGCCAACCTCATCGGCGGCAAGGAAGGGCGGGGCTTCAAGACCGCGATGAAGGTGCTGGAGAAGGGGCGCATCCACATCGCGGCCATCTGCGTGGGCATGGCCGAGCGCATGCTCGACGACGCGCTGCGCTACGCGGTGCAGCGTAAGCAGTTCGGCCAGCCCATCGCCGAGTTCCAGCTCGTGCAGGCGATGCTGGCCGACAGCAAGATGGAAGTCTATGCCGCGCGCTGCATGGTGCTGGACGCGGCGCGCCGCCGCGACGACGGCGCCAACGTGTCGACCGAGGCGTCGTGCTGCAAGCTCTTCGCCTCGGAGATGTGCGGCCGCGTGGCGGACCGGGCGGTGCAGATCTTCGGGGGCTCGGGCTACATCGCCGAGCACGGGATCGAGCGCTTCTACCGCGACGCGCGGCTGTTCCGGCTGTACGAGGGCACCAGCCAGATCCAGCAGATCGTGATCGCGCGCAACATGGTCCGCGAAGCCACGCGCTGAGCCTGGCGGCGGCACGGCGGTGACGCACCACACCATCGCCATCGAGCACGTGCACAACGTGCTGCAGGGCGCGCGGCGGCAGGGCGTGGACGTGGCCGCGCTGCTCGAACGCGCCGGCATCACGCCGGCGGTGCTGGATGCGCCGATGGCGCGCGTGGCCCAGTCGCAGTACGCGCAGCTGCTGAGCGCGCTGCGCCGCGCCACGCGCGACGAGCTGTGGGGCCTGTGCCGCGACCGGCTGCCCGTGGGCAGCTTCGCGCAGTGCTGCCGGCTGCTCGTGCACACGCCGACGCTCGGCGCGGCGCTGCGCACGGGCTTCCGCTTCTTCCACGGGCTGGTGGGCGACTTCGTGCCGCGGCTGCAGGTCGAGGGCGGCGTGGCGCGCGTGCGGCTGGACGAGCGCCGCGCCGACCCCGACGCGCCGCTCGACTACGCCGAGCGCACCTTCGTCTTCTTCGGCTACATGCTGGCGTGCTGGCTGGTGGCGCGGCGCGTGCCGCTCATCGCCGTCGACTACAAGAGCGGCCCGCAGGCCATTCCCGCGGACACGCCGCGCCTGTTCCTCGTGCCGCTCGCCGCCGGCCGGCCGCAGGCGGGCTTCCGCTTCGAGGCGCGCTGGCTGGATCTGCCGGTGGTGCAGAACGAGCAGAGCCTGCGCGAGTTCCTGCGCCAGGTGCCGGCCAGCCTGCTGGTCAAGTACCGCGACCAGACCAGCGTGACCGAGCGCATCCGCCGGCTGCTGCGCTCGCACCTGCGGCGCGAGATGCTGTCGCTCGACGACGTGAGCCGGCTGCTGGCGATGACGCCGCAGACGCTGCGCCGCCGCCTGCGCGAGGAAGGCCAGGGCTTCCAGGCGCTCAAGGACGACCTGCGGCGCGACGCCGCGATCGAGCTGCTGGCGCGGCCGGACATGACGCTGGCCGAGATCGCCGCGCAGCTCGGCTTCTCCGAGGCGAGCACCTTCCACCGCGCCTTCAAGGGCTGGACCGGCGTGGCGCCGGGCGAGTACCGCAGCTCGCACGGGCCGGTTGTGCCAATCGGAATGGCCGATCCGGCCATTGGAGCGGCGCTGCGGCCTGCCTAAGCTGGCCGCACCGTTCCACTGCGTCCCTTCCCCACCCGTGTACCTCACCCAGGGGCTGCAGCGCTCGCTGCAGCGCCATCCGCACAAGACCGCGCTCGTGCACCTCGGCGAAGGCGCGCCGCGCGAGCACCGCTTCGACACGCTGGCCGACGAGGTGGCGCGCCAGGCGGCGGCGCTGGCCGCGCGCGGCATCGGCGACGGCGACCGCGTCGCGCTGCTCGCGCCCAACACCGGCCAGCTCGTGCTGGCGCTGCTCGCCTGCTGGTGGCGCGGCGCCGTCGCCTGCCCGCTGAACACCCGCTGGAGCGAGGCCGAGATCGCCGGCGCGCTGGACGACAGCGGCGCGTCGCTGCTGCTCGTCGACGAGGCCTTCACCGCGTGGGCGGCCGATGCGCCCGTGCCGCGCTGCACGCTCGACGCCTTCGCGCACGAGGCCGCGGCCCTCGCGCCGCTGGCCGATTCGCGCACCGGCGGCGATGCGCTCGCCGCCATCCTCTACACCGGCGGCACCACGGGGCGCGCCAAGGGCGTGATGCTGTCGCACGCCAACTTCTGGACGGCCTCGATGACGCGGGGCGCCGAGCTCAACAACCCGCCCGACTCCGTGACGCTGCTGGTCGCGCCGCTGTTCCATGTGGCCGGGCTCGGGCGGCTGGTCGGGCAGATGATCGTCGGCGGCGCGTGGGTCACGATGCCGCAGTTCCGCGCCGGCGCCGCGCTGCAGGCGATCGAGCGGCACGGCATCGGCGACATCATCGTCGTGCCCACCATGCTGCAGGCGCTGCTCGACGACCCCGGCTTCCGGCCCGAGCGCCTGCAGGGCCTCGCGCGCATCGCCTTCGGCGCCGCGCCGATGCCGCCCGACCTGCTCGACCGCGCGCTCGCGGCCTGGCCCGAGGCCGAGTTCTTCCAGGCCTACGGCATGACCGAGACGGCCGGCGCCGTCACCATCAACCTGCCCGCCAACCACCGGCCGGAGCGCCGCGCGCTCGGCCGGCTCGACTCCGTCGGCCGCGCGGGCCTGGGCGCCGAGGTGCGGGTGGTCGACGAGCACGGCCGCGAACTGCCGCGCGGCGAGGTGGGCGAGGTGGTGGTGCGCGGGCCGATGGTCATGCAGGGCTACTGGCGCCAGCCCGAGGCCACGCAGGCCGTGCTGCAGGACGGCTGGCTGCGCACCGGCGACGGCGCGCGCATGGACGCCGAGGGCTACCTCTTCATCGCCGACCGGCTCAAGGACATGATCATCACCGGCGGCGAGAACGTCTACGGCGCCGAGGTCGAGGCCGCGCTGCGCAGCCACCCCGCGGTGGCGCAGGCCGCCGTCATCGGCGTGCCCGACGCGCGCTGGGGCGAGGCCGTGCAGGCGGTCGTCGTGCTGCGGCCCGGCCATGCGGGCAGCGAGGCGCTGGCCGACGCGCTGCGCGCCGCCTGCCGCGCCCGGCTCGCCGGCTACAAGTGCCCGCGCGGCGTGCGCTTCGCGGCGGCGCTGCCGATGTCGGCCGCCGGCAAGGTGCTCAAGAACGTGCTGCGCGCGGAGTTTCGGCACTGAAACACACCACAAGAAGGAGACAACGCATGAATCGACTGCTTTCGCGCCGCACGGCCTTGGCCGTCCTCGCCGCCACCGCCATGGCCGGCCTGCCGGGGCCGGCGATGGCCGAGACTTTTCCGTCGAGACCGATCACCCTGGTGCTGCCGTTCCCGGCCGGCGGTTCGTTCGACCCCATCTTCCGCGCCCTCGCGAACGCCGCGGCGCAGGACCTCGGCCAGCCGGTGGTGCTGACGCACAAGCCGGGCGCTGGCGGCGTGGTCGGCACGGCCAGCCTCGCCACGCAGGAGGCCGACGGCTACACGCTCGCGGTGATGCACAACTCGGTGATCCGCGCGCCGCTGGTGCAAAAGGTGAACTTCGACCCGCTGCGCGACTTCACCTACGTCATCGGCCTGGCGGGGCTCGTCACCGGCATCACCGTGGCGGCCGACGCGCCGTGGAAGACGCTGCCCGAGCTGCTGGCCGACGCGAGGAAGCGCCCGGGCGCCATCAGCTGGGGCAACGTGGGGGCGATCAGCATCAACCGCATCATGGCCGAGCAACTGGGCCGGTCCGCCGGCACGAGCTTCAACATGGTGCCGTTCAAGGGCGGCGGCGAAAGCTTCCAGGCGCTGGTCGGCGGCCACCTCGACGTCTACGGCGACCCCGGGTTCGGTGCGCAGGTGCAGGGCGGCAAGGTGCGGCTGCTCGCGACCTTCACCGCGCAGCGGCTGGCGAAGTACGACGTGCCCACGGTGAAGGAGCTGGGCCACGACATCGTCATCCAGTCGCCGGTGGGCCTGGTGGCGCCGAAGCACCTCGACCCCAGGATCGCGCAGCGCCTGCACGAGGCATTCCGCAAGGCGGCCGGCGACCCGGCCTACCTGCAGCAGCTCGACATGTTCGACATGCAGCCCGGCCTGATGAGCGGCGAGGCCTACGCCGCCTACGCGCGCGAGCAGTTCGCGCGCGAGCGGAAGATGCTGGCCGAGATCGGCTTCAAGCCGCAATGACGCCGGCTGCGCCGTGTCGGAGCACCGCCCGTCCCATCCGCCCGTTCGCGCTGAGGTATCGAAACGCTTCGCCCCACCCAACCCGTTCGCGCTGAGCTTGTCGAAGCGCTCGTCCCGCCCACCCACCCGTTCGCGCTGAGGTATCGAAGCGCTCGTGCCACCAACTCCGTTCGCGCTGAGCTTGTCGAAGCGCGCGCGCAGTCCGGTTTGGCTGGTTGAAGTGCGGTCGAAGCTGTGAGGAGCCGGGTCTCGCCCCGGCGGGCGAGTTACTTCTCTTGTCTCGCCAAGAGAAGTAACCAAGAGAAGGCGACCCGGAGCCGTCGCCCCTCGCTGCGCGAGGGGTGCGCTGCGATGCTCGGCCTTTGCAGCCTCGCGCGAAACTCGCTACGCGCCCTGCGGGCGCTGCGCTCGGACAGTCGCGCGAAGTCAGATCACGAGGGGCGCTGTCGCGCCCGGCTGCAAAGCCCTGCGCTTCTCGCCGACGCCTACGGGAGGCGATTCGGCTCGCTGCGCATCGCCAACCGGGCGGGCGTCGCTGCGCGACGCACCGCACAAGCCGGACTGCGCGCGCTTCGACAAGCTCAGCGCGAACGGGTGGGTGGGGCGAAGCGCTTCGATACCTCAGCGCGAACGGAATGGTGTCGGCGAACGGAGCCGTGTGGTGAGCGGAGCGGTGTGGCGAACGAGACATGGCCGCCAAGACGGCATGCCGGCCAACGCCGCTGATCGGATCGGCCAATCAGTTTGGACCGATCGGCGATTGAGGCCCGGGGCCGCGCGCCGCACACTGGCCCCATCCCATCACCTGCAAGGAAGTACCCGATGAGCCAGAGGCAGCGCCCCGTCCACGTGGTCGGCGTCGGCATGATCCCCTTCACCAAGCCGGGCGCCAGCGAGCCCTATACCGCCATGGGCGCGAAGGCCGCGCGGCTGGCGCTGGAGGATGCCGGCGTCGGCTATGCCCAGGTGCAGCAGGCCTACGTCGGCTACGTCTACGGCGACTCCACGGCCGGCCAGGCGGCGGTCTACGGCGTGGGGCTGACGGGCATTCCGGTGTTCAACGTCAACAACAACTGCGCCACCGGCTCCAGCGCGCTGTTCCTCGCGCGCCAGGCGGTGGAGTCGGGCGCCGTCGAGTGCGCGCTGGCGCTCGGCTTCGAGCAGATGGTGCCCGGCGCGCTCAAGGGCGCCTACGGCGACCGTCCCTCGCCGGTGGCCCGCTTCGCCGAGACCATGACCGGCCTGCAAGGCTACGACGAGGCCGCGCCGCGCGCCGCGCAGTTCTTCGGCGGCGCCGGGCGCGCCTACATGAAGGAGCACGGCATCCGCGCCGACACCTTCGGGCGCATCTCGGTCAAGGCGCGCCAGCACGCGGCGCGCAACCCGTTCGCGGTGTTCCGCCAGACCGTCACGCTCGACGAGGTGATGGCCGCGCCCAAGGTCTTCGAGCCGCTCACCCGCCTGCAGTGCTGCCCGCCCACCTGCGGCGCGGCGGCGGCCGTCGTGTGCTCGGAGGACTTCGCCCGGCGCCGCGGGCTGGACCTGCGCGTGCGCATCGCCGCGCAGGCCATGACCACCGACACCGCCAGCACCTTCGACAGCGGCGACATGCGCCAACTGGTGGGCTTCGACATGAGCCGCGCCGCCGCGCGCCAGGTGTACGAGGCCGCGGGCGTCGGCCCCGAGGCGATCGACGTGGTGGAGCTGCACGACTGCTTCACCGCCAACGAGCTCATCACCTACGAGGCGCTGGAGCTCACGCCCGAGGGGACGGCCGAGAAGTTCATCGTCGATGGCGACAACACCTACGGCGGGCGGCTGGTCACCAACCCCTCGGGCGGGCTGCTGTCCAAGGGCCATCCGCTGGGCGCCACGGGCCTGGCGCAGTGCGCCGAGCTGGTGTGGCAGCTGCGCGGGGCGGCCGAGCAGCGGCAGGTGGAGGGCGCGCGGCTCGCGCTGCAGCACAACCTGGGGCTCGGCGGCGCCTGCGTCGTCACCCTGTACGAGAAGGCGGCGTGACGATGGCCCTGGACCGCCGCCACGTCGGCCACGTCTTCGCGCCGTTCACGGTGCCGGTGGAAGCCGGCCGGCTGCGCTTCTTCGCCAAGGCCACCGGCCAGGCGCCCGACCCGGACGGCACGGTGCCGCCGACCTTCCTGTTCTGCCTGGAGATGGACGGGCCCGACCCCGGCGCGATGCGCGAGCTGCTGGGCATGGACTACCGCAAGCTGCTGCACGGCGAGCAGCACTTCGAGTACCACCGCCCGGCCCACGCCGGCGACGTGCTGCGCTTCCGGCAGCGCGTGGCCGACATCTACGAGAAGAAGGGCGGCCTGCTGGAGTTCGCCGTGCGCGAGACCAGCGTCCACAACCAGCGCGGCGAGCACGTCGCCGACCTGCGCTGCGTCTCGGTGCTGCGCCATGGCTGAGGCGCCGCGCTTCGACGACGTGCAGGTCGGCGACGAACTGCCGCCGCTGGTGCTCGAACCCGTCAGCCGGCTGACGCTGGCGCTGTACTGCGGCGCCTCGGGCGACCACAACCCGATCCACGTGGATCTCGACTTCGCCCGCGGCGCCGGCCGCGACGACGTGTTCGCGCACGGCATGCTCGGCATGGCCTACCTCGGCCGGCTGCTGACCGGCTGGGTGCCGCCGTCGCGCATCCGGCGCTTCGGCACGCGCTTCGCCGCGATCACCCGCGTGGGCGACCGGCTGACCTGCCGCGGCCGCGTGGCCGAGAAACTCGACGGCCGATGCGTGCGGCTCGCGCTGACCGTGGCCGACCAGGACGGCCAGGTCAAGCTCGAAGGCACGGCCGTCGTCGAACTGGAGCAGCCCACGTGAAGCCCGCCTGGATGGACGACGAGCTCGAGGCCTTCCGCGACACGGTGCGCCGGGTGTTCGAGCGCGAGCTGGCGCCGCTGGAACCGCGCTGGCGCCGCCAGCACGGCACCGACCGCGAGCTGTGGCGCCGGGCCGGCCGCCTGGGCCTGCTGTGCGTGGGCGTGCCCGAGGCCTACGGCGGCCAGGGCGGCAGCGTGCTGCACGAGGCGGTGCTGGCGGCCGAGCAGGCGCGCGCGATGGTCACCAGCTTCAGCATCAACGTGCACGCCGGCATCGTCGCCCACTACCTGCTGGCCTACGGCAGCGAGGCGCAGAAGCGGCGCTGGCTGCCGGGCATGGCCCGCGGCGACATCGTCGGCGCGATCGCGATGACCGAGCCCGGCGCCGGCACCGACCTGCAGGCGATCCGCACCACGGCGCTGCGCGACGGCGACGACTACCTGATCGACGGCGCCAAGACCTTCATCACCAACGGCGGCCACGCCGACCTGGTGATCGTCGCGGCCAAGACCGACCCGGCGGCCGGCGGCAGGGGCATCTCGCTGATCGTCGTCGAGACGGCGCGGACCGAGGGCTTTCGCCGCGGGCCGCCGCTGGAGAAGATCGGCCAGCACGGGCAGGACACGGTGGAGCTGTTCTTCGACCGCGTGCGCGTGCCCGCCGCCAACCGGCTGGGGCCGCAGGAGGGGCAGGGCTTCCGCCAGCTGATGCAGCAGCTGCCGCGCGAGCGCATGCTCGCCGCGGTGGCCGCCGCGGCGACGATGCAGCGCGCGATCGACGAGACGCTGGCCTACGTCGCCCAGCGCCAGGTCTTCGGCGCGCCGCTGCTGTCGATGCAGAACACGCGCTTCACGCTCGCCGAATGCCAGACCAAGGCGTCGGTCACGCAGGCCTTCATCGACCAGTGCCTCGCCGCGCTGCAGGCCGGCACGCTGGACGCGGCCGAGGCGGCGATGGCCAAGTGGTGGGCCACGCACGCCAACTGCGAGGTCATCGACGAATGCCTGCAGCTGCACGGCGGCTACGGCTACATGGCCGAGTACCCGATCGCGCGCATGTACGTCGACGCCCGCGTCGCGCGCATCCTCGCCGGCAGCAACGAGGTGATGAAGGAACTGATCGCCCGCAATCTCGAAGGGAGGGTGCGATGAGCCCGCCGGCGCTGCGGCCGCAGCCGCACCATGCCCACTGGCCCGCCCACGTGCCGCTGGAGCTGCCGCCGCCGACGACCAGCCTGTGGGAGTGCCTGGCCGCCTCGACCGCGCGCCACCCGGACAAGCCGGCGCTGGTGTTCTACGACAGCGTGACGACCTATGCCGCCCTGGTGCGCCAGGCCGAGGCGCTGGCCGGCTGGCTGCAGCAGCGCGCCGGTGTCGAGGCCGGCGACCGCGTGCTGCTGATGGCGCAGAACTGCCCGCAGCTCGTGATCGCCAACTATGCGGTGCTGCGCGCCGACGCGGTGGTCGTGCCGGCCAACGCGATGTGGACGGCGCCGGAGGTGGCGCAGGTCGTGCGCGACAGCGGCGCGTGCGCCGCGGTCGTTGCGCAGGAGCTGCTCGACGTGGTGCAGCCGCTGCTGGACGACGGCACGCTGCGCGCGGCCGTGGTGCTGCGCTACGGCGACGCGCTGACGGCGCCCACGACTCTGCCGCTGCCGCCGTTCGTGACGGCGCCGCCGCGCGAGCCGCTGCCGCATGCCGCATGGCACGAGGTGCAGGCCGCCGCGCTGCGCCCGCGCGCGCACCGCGCCGGCCCGGCCGACCTGTGCGTGCTGCCCTACACCTCGGGCACCACCGGCGCCCCCAAGGGCTGCCGCCACACCCACGCCAGCGTGCAGAGCGCCAACCGCGCCGCCGCCGCCTGGCGCGGCCAGACGGCCGGCGAGGTCTTCCTCGGCCTCGCGCCCATCTTCCACATGCTGGGCATGCAGAACGGCATGCACCTGCCGCTGATGCTGGGCGCCACCGTGGTGATGCTGCCGCGCTGGGACCGCGAGGCGGCGCTCGCGCTGATCGAGCGCTACCGCGTGACCTGCTGGGCCGCGCCGCCGGCGATGCTGCTGGACTTCTTCGCCAACCCGGCCGCCGACCGGGCCGACCTGTCCAGCCTGCGGCTGGTGCACGGCGGCAGCGCGCCGATGCCCGACGCGCTGGCGCAGCGCATGCACGAGCGCTGGGGCATCGCCTACAACGAGGGCTACGGCCTGACCGAGACCGCCTCGTTCCTGCACGGCAACCCGATGGCCGCGCCGCGCCGCGGCACGCTGGGCGTGCCCGGGCCGGGCGTGGACACGCGGCTCATCGACCCGGCGACGCGGCGCGAGGTGCCGCCCGGCGAGACGGGCGAGATCGTCACCCGCGCGCCGCAGGTGATGCTGGGCTACTGGGGCCGCCCCGAGGACGACCCCGACACCTTCGTCGAGATCGACGGCGCGCGCTACCTGCGCACCGGCGACCTGGCGGTGATGGCGCCGGGCGGCTTCTACCTGATGCGCGACCGGCTCAAGCGCATGATCACCGTCTCGGGCTACAAGGTCTGGCCGGCCGAGGTGGAGAACCGGCTCTACGAGCACCCGGCGATCCACGAGGCCTGCGTCGTCGCCGTGCCCGACGCGAAGAGCGGCGAGGCGGTCAAGGCCGTCGTCGTGCGCAAGCCCGGCGCCGCGCTGGCCGCCGACGAACTGGTTGCCTGGTGCCGCGAGCGGATGGCGGTCTACAAGGCGCCGCGGCTCGTCGGGTTCGTGGACGTGCTGCCCAAGTCGAATACGGGCAAGATCCTGTGGCGCGAACTGCAGGAGCGCGAACGCGCACGCGCCGACCAACCAGGAGATTCCCGTCCATGACCGATACCCCCGACACGCCCGCCGTGCGCTTCGCGCTCGCGCAGGGCGTGGCCACCGTCACGCTCGACCGGCCGCAGCAGCGCAACGCGCTGAGCCCCGAGCTCCGCGCCGGCCTCATCGAGGCCGTGCAGCGCATCAGGCAGGACGACGCCGTGCGCGCCGTGGTGCTGGCCGGCGCGGGCGGCGCCTTCTGCGCCGGCGGCGACCTGCGCAACATCGCCGCCATGCCGCCGGACGCCGCGGCCGGCAGGCAGCGCATGAAGGACGCGCACGCCTGGCTGGCGGACCTGCTCACGCTCGACCGGCCGGTGGTGGCCGCCGTCGACGGCGCGGCCTTCGGCGCCGGCTTCAGCCTCGCGCTCGCGGCCGATTTCGTGGTGGCCTCGCCGCGGGCGCGCTTCTGCATGTCGTTCATGCGCGTGGGCCTGGTGCCCGACTTCGGCGCGTTCTACACCCTGCCGCGCGTGGTGGGCGTGCAGCGCGCCAAGGAGCTGATGCTGTCGGCGCGCGAGGTGGACGCCGAGGAGGCGAAGCGGCTGGGCATCGTGCTCGACATCGTGCCGTCCGAGCGCACGGTGGAACGCGCGCAGGCGCTGGCGGCGAGCTTCGTGCAGGCCTCCGGCACGGCGGTCAGCCTCGTCAAGCACGCGCTGCGCGCGGCGCCGCAGGCCGACCTGCAGACGATGTTCTAGATCGAGGCCAACGCGCAGGCGGTGGCCTTCAACACCGCGGCCCACCGCGAGGCGGTGGCGCGGTTCCTGGAGAAGAAGCCGGCGGCATTCCAGTGGCCGGCGTGAATAGGTCGATGAGCACAGCAGTCAGGAGCAATGCAATGAGCAAGACGGTCGAAGGCAAGGTGGTGGTCGTGACGGGCGCGGGCGGCGGCATCGGCCGCGACATGGCGCTCGCCTTCGCGCGCGAGGGCGCGAAGGTGGTGGTCAACGACATCGGCGCCTCGGTGGCCGGCGAGGGCAGCGACGCCGGCCCCGCGCAGCAGGTGGTCAACGAGATCAAGGCCGCGGGCGGCGAGGCCGTGGCCAGCACCGACAGCGTGTCGGACGCGGCGGCCGCGGGCCGCATCGTGGGCGCGGCGCTCGATGCCTTCGGGCGCATCGACTGCGTGGTCAACAACGCCGGCATCCTGCGCGACCGCTTCTTCCACAAGATGAGCCTGGACGAGTGGGACTCGGTGCTCAAGGTGCACCTGTACGGCTCGTACTACGTGAGCCGCGCCGCCGCCAACCACTTCAAGGAGCAGGCCTCGGGCTGCTTCGTGCACATGACCTCGACCTCGGGGCTGATCGGCAACTTCGGCCAGGCCAACTACTCGGCGGCCAAGCTGGGGATCATGGCGCTGTCCAAGAGCATCGCGCTGGACATGCAGAAGTTCAACGTGCGCTCCAACTGCATCGCGCCCTTCGCCTGGAGCCGCATGATCGGCTCCATCCCGACGGAGACCGAGGCCGAGAAGGCGCGCGTGGAGCGCATGAAGCAGATGACGCCGGCCAAGATCGCGCCGCTGGCGGTGGCGCTCGCCTCCGACGCGAGCGCCGACGTGACCGGCCAGGTCTTCGCCGTGCGCAACAACGAGATCTTCCTCATGAGCCAGCCGCGGCCCGTGCGCTCGGTGCACCGCGGCGAGGGCTGGACGCTCGACACCGTGCTCACGCACGCGCTGCCGGCGCTGAAGGGCTCGTTCTTCGGCCTCGACCGCTCGGGCGACATCTTCACCTGGGAACCGATTTAAGGCTCCCCCCTACGCGCTTCGCGCGCCCCCGCGAGGGGGCTGAGCCCGGACATGAAAGGTCCGGTGGACCTTTCGTGCCTGGCGAAGGGCCGGGCCTCTGGCCCGGCGCGGCCTGCAAGGCAACGCCAGCGGACCGGCGAAGCCGGATCCGCGGCGTTTGCTCGATCCCGTTTCGAGGCGGGGCGGGTGGCGTGGCTCCCTCTGCATCAACGTCTCGTCGCACTGGACGTTTTCGCCAAAGCCGCTGATCCGAAGCGCCATTGCCCGCGCGCCGAACGGCGCATTCAATGGCCGCTCCTCACGGCCGCCGCGCGTCGGCCGGCGAAGGTTCGCATCACGACCAAGGAGACAGACATGCACAAGCACCCGACCCGCCGTTCCATCGTCGGCGCCCTGGCCGCCGCGCCGCTGGCCGCGGGGCCGCTCGCCGCCTGGGCGCAGCCGCAGCCCATCCGCATCATCGTGCCGTACCCGGCCGGCGGCGCCACCGACATGCTGGGGCGCCTCATCGCCACGCACGTGCAGTCGGCCTGGAACACCAACGTCGTGGTCGAGAACAAGCCGGGCGCGAGCGGCACCATCGGCGGCGACGCGGTGGCCAAGGCCGCGCCCGACGGCCTGACGGTGCTGATGACCATCGTGGCGCTGGTGCAGCTGCCGTGGATGACGAGCAAGGTGCCCTTCGACCCGCAGAAGGACCTGGTGCCCGTGGTCGAGGTGGCGCGCTCGAGCAGCATGCTGTGCGTGCCGAGCAGCATGCCGGTCAAGGACCTGAAGGAGTTCGTCGCGCTGATGAAGGCCAACCCGGGCAAGCACAGCTTCGGCTCCTACGGCATCGGCACCTCGGCGCACATCCAGGGCTCGCTGCTGAACATGCAGGCCGGGCTCGACCTGGTGCACGTGCCGTACAAGGGCTCGGCGCCGCTGGTCACCGACATGCTGGGCGGGCAGCTCAGCGCGGCCTTCATCGACGCCGCCACGCTCGCGCCGCACCTGAAGACCGGCAAGATCCGCGTGCTGGCCGTGACCGGCAGCCGCCGCAACAAGGTGGTGCCCGAGGTGAAGACCATGGCCGAGCACGGCTACAAGGACTTCGAGCCCTACGGCTGGTTCGGCATGTTCATGCCCGCCGGCACGCCGCGCGAGGTGGTGGCCAAGTTCAACGCCGAGGCCGCGCGCGCCCTGCACGCGCCCGAGGCGACGGCGCGCATCGAGGCGCTGGGGCTGGGCGTGGTGGGCAACTCGCCGGAGGAGTTCGCGCGCACGGTGAAGGAGGATGCGGCGCTGTACGGCCGGATCATCCGGGCGGCCAACATCACGCTCGACTGAGCCATGCTCCGTTCGCACTGAGCTTGTCGAAGTGCCCGCGTGTGCATCGGGGCTTCGACAGGCTCAGCCTGATCCTTCGACAAGCTCAGGACGAACGGTTCTTCCGCATATGCCGTTTACCTGAGGTTCCGCATGCCCGACTTCTTCGACTTCACCGCCCGCCACGTCTTCGTCTCCGGCGGCAGCAGCGGCATCAACCTCGGCATCGCCGACGCCTTCGCGCGGCACGGCGCGAGGCTCAGCATCATGAGCCGCTCGCAGGAGCGCATCGACGGCGCCCTCGCGCAGCTGCGCGCGCACGGCGGCGAGGCCGAGGGGCACGGCGCCGACGTGCGCGACGCGCCGGCGGTGGCCGCGGCGCTGCAGCAGGCGCACGCCCGCTTCGGCCCGATCGACGTGCTCGTCTCCGGCGCGGCGGGCAACTTCCTCGCGCCGGCGCTGGGCATGTCGGCCAACGGCTTCAAGACGGTGGTCGACATCGACCTGCTGGGCAGCTTCAACGTGCTGCGCGCGGCGCACGAGTTCCTGCGCAAGCCCGGCGCCTCGGTGATCAACATCTCGGCCTCGCAGGCCTTCAACCCGACGAAGTTCCAGGCCCACGTGTGCGCCGCCAAGGCCGGCGTGGACATGCTCACCCGCGTGCTCGCCATGGAGTGGGGGCCGGACGGCGTGCGCGTCAACTCCATCGTGCCCGGCCCGATCGCCGACACCGAGGGCGTGCGCCGCCTCGCGCCCACCGACGAGGCGCGGGCGAAGATGACCTCGGTGATTCCGCTCGGCCGCTACGGCAGCGCCGCCGAGATCGCCGGCATGGCGATGGTGCTGAGCTCGCCGCTGGCCGCCTACGTGACCGGCGTGGTGCTGCCGGTGGACGGCGGCATCTCGCTGTCCGGCGGACGCGACTTCAGCGCGGCGCTGGCGGCTGCCCCGGCGCGGCCCTGAGCGGGCTCAGGCCGCCCGCGCGTGCCGCAGCCGCAGCAGGCTGAACACGCCGGCGGCGAACGCGGCCGCCGCGGCCACCGCCAGGGCGACCACCGGTGCGCGGCCGTGGTGCCCGCCGCCCAGGCCGAACAGCAGCGCCATCAGCACCGCCGCGACCGACTGGCCGGTGAGCCGCGCGGTGCCGAGCATGCCGCTCGCGCCGCCGGAGCGGTGCACCGGGGCGGAGGTGAGGATGGTGTGGTTGTTGGGCGACTGGAACAGCCCGAAGCCCGCGCCGCACAGCGCCATGCGCCACAGCATGTCGGCCATCGTCGGCTGCGCCGGCAGCAGCGCCAGCAGCGCGAGCCCGAGGCCCATGGTGGCCAGGCCGATGCCGCCGAGCAGCCCGTCGGGGTGGCGCCCGATGAGCCGCGCGGCCACCACGGCCATCGCCACCGTGGCGATCGGCCAGGCGGTGAGCACGATGCCGGCCTCGGCATGGCTGCGGCCGAGGCCTTCGAGCAGCAGGAAGGGCAGGGCGATCGACGCCAGCATCTGCGCGGTGAAGGCGCTGACCGAGGTGCACATCGACAGCCGGAACACCGGGATGCGCAGCAGGTCCACCGGGAACAGCGGCAGCGCCAGGCGGCGCTGGCGGCGCAGGTAGACGACCGCCACGCCCACGCCGGCGAGCAGCAGCACGGGCGGCAGCTGCCGCCAGCCGGCCGCGCCGTTCGCGCGGGCGACGAAGCCTTCGGCCGCGAGGAAGACCAGCACGAACATCGCCGCGTTGAGCGCGACGTCGACCGCCGGCAGGCGCACGCCCGCGGGCGGCGGCGTGCGGTTCGCCGGCAGGGTGCGGTACCCGAGCCAGACCACGAACGCGCCCAGCGGCAGGTTGATGGCGAACAGCCACGGCCAGGGCGCCACCGACAGGATGGCCGCCGCGATCGACGGCCCGGCCACCGACGCGCTGGCCACCACCATCGAGTTGATCGCGATGCCGCGGCCGAGCAGGCGGCGCGGGTAGACCAGGCGCACCAGCGCCGAGTTCACGGCCATCAGCCCCGCCGCGCCCATGCCCTGGACCGCGCGCGCGGCCACCAGCGCCGGCAGCGAGCCGGCCATCGCGCAGCCGAGCGACGCCACGGTGAACAGCGCCAGGCCGAGCAGGTAGATGCGCCGGTAGCCGACCAGGTCGCCGAGCATCGCCAGCGGCAGCAGCAGCGCGAGGATGGCGATCTGGTAGGCGTTGACGACCCACACCACCTGCGACGCGCTGGCGCCCAGGTCGCGCGCCATGCCGGGCAGCGCGAGGTTGACGAGGGTGCTGTCGAGCACGGACAGCGCGATGCCGAGGATGATGGTCGCCATCGCGTGGTAGCGCGCGGGCGTGGGCAGGCCGTCGGGCAGGGACATGGGATCGTGGCGGGAGAGGGGCGTGCGGCGGAGGCGCCGGCGCGGGGCGCGGCGGGCGATTGTCGAGCCGCATCGACGGGCAGGCGGGCTGCAAGGTTGCTCGCCGCCGCCGCCGCCGGGGTCACAGCGCGCGCCGGTCCGACTTCAGGTACCACTCCGCGATGCGCTCGCCGTTCCAGCGCAGGGTCACGTGCTCGGCCTGGCGCGCGGGCGGCACCGTGGCGCGCGGGGTGAACAGCGCGACGCACTGCCCGCCCGCGCGGCGCACGCTGTCGTAGTGGATGCCGGCGTCGCCGGCGGCGCGGCGCTCGCGGCCGAAGGCCTGCGACGCGGCCCACGAGCCCGGGTCGAGCAGCGCCTTCGCCCGCTCGCCGCGGCCGCGCACCTCGCACAGCCGCGCGGCCACCGTCACGCGGTAGCAGCGCAGGTCCACGTCGATGGCCGGCTCGGCCGTGCGCGCGAGGAAGCGCGCGCGGTGCCAGCCCACCTCGGCCACGGCGGTGTCCAGGTCCTGCGCGGCGTAGTACACGCCGTAGCTGCCGTCGCTGAAGCGCGAGCCCTCGGGATTCAGGTGGGTGAAGGCGGCCATGATGGCGCTCGTGCCCGGGCCGCTGATGCGCTGCTCCGGCGGCACCAGCTGCAGTGCGCCGGCCTGCTCGCGCAGCCGCGGGTTGGCCAGCGCCTCGATGGCGTACACGGCGGCGAGGTCGCCCGGCTCGGCCACCGACTCGAACAGGTGGATGGGCGGGAAGCGGCTGGGCACCAGCCGGCAGGAATCGTCCCAGCGCAGGTCCGTGCGCCGCACCCGCCCGGCGATCGGGCTCGTCACGCCCAGCCGCCGCGCTGGGCGTCCAGGTACTGGCGCACGACGAAGAGATCGGCCACCTGCCCGCCCAGCATGCGGTCGAGCGCCGAGCCGCCGCCGAACAGGGGCGCGGCATTGGGCTTCTTGATCCAGGCGTCGGCGCGCTCGGGAATGGGCAGCAGGATCTGCAGCGCCGCGTAGATGGCGAACAGGTGCGACAGCCGCTCGAGCGTGTTGCGGTCGAGCCCCGCCTTCACGCGGCCGGCCTTCCAGTCGTAGAAGGTGCTGCGGCTGCAGCCGAGCAGCGTCTGCTGCTGCTCGCCGCTCAGCCCCCAGGCGCGGGCGATGTTGAAGAAGGTGCGCAGGCCGGCCGCCGCCGCGGCCGGCGATTGCAGGTCGGGGGCTTCCTGGCGGTCGAGCGCGAGGGCGGTCATGGCGTCGTGCGGGGTGCTGCGGATGGTAGGCACAGCTTAGTCCATTGGCGGACTGAATGCAATCTTCAGTCCGATGATGAACTCGCGGCGTCAGGACGCGCCGGTGCCGCGGCCGCGCGCCTCCTCGGCCGCATGGCGCCCGGCGCGCCGCCCCGAGACGAAGGCCCAGGCCAGGTGGTGGCCATGGCCCTTGAGTAGCAGGCCGCCCTGGCCGGTGGCGCCGGCGGCGTACAGGCCGGGCAGCGGCGTGTCGTCGGCGCCGAGCACGCGGTGCCTCGGGTCGACCCGCAGGCCGCCCTCGCTGTGCACGAAGACCGAGCGCACCGGCCCCAGCGCCACGAAAGGGCCGGTGCCTTCGCCCAGGCTCGCGGCGAGCGCCGGCGCCTGCATGCCCAGCCGCTGCGCCAGCGCGGCGGGCGTGGGCGCCTCGGTGTAGACGTCGGGGCGGTTGCGGCGGTAGTCGGGGATGTAGGCGTAGGCCACGCCGGGCGCGGTCGACACGAAATGCGGCCAGGCCGAGAACTGCGCGGCGACGCGGGCGTCGAGCACGATGTAGGCCACCTTGCCCGGCTGGTCGGGCACGGCCCAGGCGGGGCGGCCGGCCTCGTCGCAGAAGCGCTCGCCGCGGCGGTTGACGAGCCGCGCGCCGGCCTCGAACAGCGTGGGCGAGGGCGCGAGCGCCGTGGTCAGGAACTGCATCAGGAAGGGCCGCAGGAGGCGCGGCGGCACGTGCGCCATGGCCCACTCCATGAACGCGGCGAGCGCGCGCCAGGGCGGCAGGCGGCGCACCAGCGTCTCGCGCGCCGGGGCGATGAAGCGCAGCTCGGGGCCGAGCGCGAGGTCGCCGTTGACGATCTGCGCGCCCAGCGCCTCGGCCATGCGCTGGCCGTCGCCGGTGGCGGTGGCGTTCACGCCTTCCACCTTGGCCTCCTGCGGGCCCATGAAGCGGCCCTTGAACAGCGGGTCGTTGGTGAAGTCGCCGGCGGCCAGCACCACGCCGCCGCGGGCGAGGAAGCGCCCGCCGCCGTCCGTCTCGACGCCGGCGATGCGCCCGCCCTCGCGCACGAAGCCGCTCACGCGCGCGCCGGTGCGGATGTCCACGCCCGCGCGCCGGGCGCGGCGCTCCAGGTGGTAGATGTACGAGCGCGAGTTCGGCAGCACGTTGTGCATGCGCGGCTGGCGGTGCGGCGGCTCGGGCATCGGCCCCATGAAGCGGATGCCGGAATCGAGCAGCCACTGGAAGGCCGCGGGCACCTCGTCGCACAGGATGCGGCGCAACGCGTCGTTGTCGCGCGGCGCCAGGTCGCCGGCGAAGCCGGGCATATCGGCCCAGTGGTCGGCCGGGCTGTCGACGATGCCGCGCCGGCGCTGGTGCGGCGTCTGCGTGGCGCTGATCGAGCCGATGGACCAGGCGGTGGAGCCGCCGAGCGCCGGGTTCTTCTCCAGCAGCAGCACGCTCGCGCCGGCCTCGCGCGCCTCGATGGCGGCGGCCAGGCCCGCGCCGCCGCCGCCGACGACGATCACGTCCACCGGTGCCGGCGTGCTCACTTGACTTGAAGGTTTGCCGCGCGGATGACTTCGCTCCAGCGCGCGTTCTCCGCCTTGTTGCGCGCCGCCGCCTGCTCGGGCGTGCCGCCCAGCACCTGCACGCCCAGCGCCGCCCAGCGCGGCGCGAGCTCGGGCGACTTGAGCACGGCGTTGATCTCGGCGTTGAGCCTGCCCACCACCTCCGGCGGCACGCCCCGGGCGACCGAGATGGTGTACCAGGGCACCGAGGCGTAGCCCGGCACGCCGGATTCGGCGACGGTGGGCACGTCGGGCAGGGCCGGGTTGCGCTGCGGGCTGGTCACGGCGAGCGCGCGCACCTTGCCGCCCTTCAGGTGCGGCTGCGCGGTGGCCAGGCTCTCGAACAGCAGGTTCACCTGGCCGCCGAGCAGGTCGGTCATCGCCGGCGCGCCGCCGCGGTAGGGCACGTGCACGTAGTCGACCTTCGTCATGTGCTTGAACAGCTCGGCCGCCATGTGCATGGCCGAGCCGTTGCCCGCCGAGCCGTAGGTCAGCTTGCCCGGGTTGGCGCGGGCGTGGGCCAGCAGCTCCTGCACGCTGCGCACGGGCAGGGCGTCGTTCACCAGCAGCACGCTCGGGCTCTCGCCGACGAGGATGACCGACTGCAGGTCGTTCGTCGGGTCGTAGCGCAGGTTCTGGTAGAGCTGCGCCGCGCCGTGGTGGGCGATGGTGCCGAGCATCAGCGTGTAGCCGTCGGCCGGCTGGTTGCGCACGAACTCGCCGCCGATGTGGCCGCCGGCGCCGGGGCGGTTCTCCACCAGCACCTGCTGGCCGACGGCCGGTGCGAGCTTCTCGGCCACGATGCGCGCCAGCACGTCGGCCGGGCCGCCGGCGGCATAGGGCACGACGAGCTTGAGCGGGCGGTCGGGGTAGCCGGCGGCCGGGGCCACGGCCGAGGCGGCAGCCAGTCCGAAGGGCAGCAGGAAGCGGGCGAGCGTGCGCAGCATGTCTTGTCTCTTTCCGTTCTCGTGAAGCGTCGGTCCGGGCGTCAGTCCAGGTGGACCTTGGCCGCCTCGATCACGCGGTTCCACTTCGCCGTCTCCGACTGGAAGTAGGCCGCGGCCTCGGCCGGGGTGTTGGGGGTGATGGTGATGCCGAGCTTGTCCAACTGCGCCACGGCCTCGGGCGCGGCGAGCACCTGCAGCGCGTCGCGGTTGATCCTGCGGATCAGCTCGGCCGGCACGTCGCGCGGCGCGGCCAGCGTCCACCACGAGGTGCCGGCGTAGCCGGGCACGCCCGCTTCGGCGATGGCGGGCACCTCGGGCAGGCGCGGGTCGCGCCGGCCGCTGGTCACGGCCAGCACGCGCAGCTTGCCGCTCTTCACGTGGGCGATGCTGGACGAGAAGTTGTCGAACATCACGTCGACCTGCCCGCCGATCAGGTCGATCAGCGCCGGCCCGCTGCCCTTGTAGGGCACGTGGGTCATCTTCACGCCGCCGGCCAGCTCGAACAGCGCGGTGACCATGTGCACCGAGGAACCGGGCCCCGCCGAGGCGTAGGTGATCTGCCCCGGCCGCGCCTTCGCGTCGGCCAGGAACTCGGCGAAGGTCCGGTACTTCGAGGCCGCCGGCACCAGCACGAGGTTGGCCGCCTCGCCGAGGATCATCACCGGCTGCAGCTCGGCCGCCGGGTCGTAGTTCAGCTTGCGGTAGCTCGCGTGCGCGGCGTGGATGCCGATGGTGCCCACCATCAGCGTGTAGCCGTCGGCCGGCGCCTTGGCCACCTGCTGCGCGCCGATGTGGCCGCTGGCGCCGCCGCGGTTCTCCACCACCACGGTCTGGCCGTACAGCGCGCCCAGGCGCTCGGCGAGGATGCGCCCGAGGATGTCGGTCACGCCCGCGGGCGGGAAGGGCACCATCAGGCGGATCGGGCGGTCGGGCCAGGCCGGCTGCGCCGGCGCGCCGGCGCACAGCGCGGCGAGGCACAGGGCGCCGAGCAGGCGGCGAAGGCGGCGGACGGGCGATGTCATCGGTTCAGTTCCTCCAGCGTGAGAACGGGCCGCTGCGCGAACGGCAGGTCCCAGAGGTGGGCGTTGTGGCAGTCGACGATCTGCACCGGCAGCTCGATGCGCGCCGGCACCGCCTCGCCGCGCAGGTGGCGCACGGCGCATTCCGTGGCGAGGAAGGCCATGCGCATGGCGTTGAAGTCGGCGGTGGCGAGCATGTCGCCGGCGCGGATGGCGGCCAGCGCCTCGGGGATCGCGTTCACGCCCACCACCGGCGCGCGCAGGCCGGCCGCGCGCAGCGCGTCGACCACGCCCACGGCCATGATGTCGTTGGCCACGAGGCAGCCGTCGGGCGCGTCGTGCGCGGCGAGCCACCGCGCCGTCGCCTCGCGCGCCGTCTCGCGCAGGTAGTCGCCGGCGGCAGGGCCGAGCAGCGTGATGCCCGGGTGCGTCTCGGCGGCCTTCGCATAGCCGCGCAGGCGCGCGAGGCTGGTCACCGAAGCCTCCGGGCCGCTCACCACCAGCACCCGGCCGCGGCCGCCGAGGTGGCGGAACAGGTACTTCGCCGCCTCGAAGGCCAGGCGCTCGTCGTCGGAGCCGACGTAGCTCACGCAGGGGCCGGCGGGGATCGCGTTGACGAAGCCGAACAGCGGGATGCGCGCCGCGGCGATGCGCTCCAGCGCGGCGTTCACCCGCGTGACGTGCACCGGCGTGAACACGAAGGCGTCGGGCGCGAGGGCGAGCGCTTCGTCGACCAGCGCGCTCTGCTGTTCGGGGTCGTCGCCGGTTTCGGGCACGAAGTGCCGCGTCTCGGCGCCGAGCCACTGCGCCGCGCGGTCGGCGCCCAGGCGTGCGGCTTCGTACGCCGGGTTAGTCCGGTTCTTCGTGAAGACGGCCAGCTTCACACCATCCCACCGTTCGGCTGCACCACTTGCCCATGGACCCACGACGCCTTCGGCGACGCGAGGAAGGCCACCACCTCGGCCACTTCGGCCGGCGTGCCGATGCGGTTGAACGGGCTCATCGCGGCCGAGCGCGCCTTGGCCTCGTCGGTCTTGCCGGCGCGGAAGAGGTCGGTGTCCACCGGCCCCGGCGCCACGCAGTTGACGCGTACGCCGCGCGGGGCGAGTTCCCTGGCCATCGAGCGCGCGAGCGATTCCACCGCCGCCTTGCTGGCGGTGTAGGGGCCGCCGCCGGGCACCGCCACGCGCACCATGGAAGTGGTGAGCGCCACGATGCTGCCGCCGTCGGCCACGCGCTGCGCGGCCGCCTGCAGGATGTTGAAGGCGCCGACGATGTTGACTTCCACCAGCCGGCGGAAGTCGTCGGCCTTGAACTGCGCGAGCGGCGCCGGCGGCACGTTGATGCCGGCATTGGCGACGACGCAATGCGGCGCGCCGCCGAAGTCGCGCGCGGCGTCGTCGAAGACGCGCGCCACGTCGGCCGGCTGGCAGATGTCGGCGGCGTAGGCCTGGATGCGGGCACCGCTTTTCGACTGGACTGGCGACGGTGCGGCGCTGACGTAGGTGAAGGCGACGTCGAAGCCGCTGTCGGCGAGCGCCTGCACGCAGGCGGCACCGATGCCGCGGGAGCCGCCGAAGACGAGGGCGAGGGGTTGGGTCATGGCTGGTCTCGAATGAAGGAACCCGTTCGGGCTGAGGTATCGAAGCCTGAATCCGTTCGTCCTGAGGTATCGAAGGATCGGGCTGAGGTATCGAAGCCTGAATCCGTTCGTCCTGAGGTATCGAAGGATCGG
>JBIQHD010000020.1:0-56209 GCA_044508835.1 Rubrivivax sp. | reverse complement strand
GAGGTATCGAAGCCTGAATCCGTTCGTCCTGAGGTATCGAAGGATCGGGCTGAGGCAGGTATTCCGACTGTCCTGAGGTATCGAAGGGAGCCTTGCGCGTTCACCCTTCGATACCTCAGGGCGAACGGGGCGGTGTGTCGCAGATGCTCAGGCCTTGCGGATGAACGGCTTGCCGAACACCGGCTCCTTGAACGGAATCGGCGGCAATTGCCACGTCCCGGTGGACGGCGGGCGCACGTTGGCGTCCACGTGCACGTCGATGACGCAGGGCCGGCGGTTGCGGATGGCGGTTTCCAGCGCGCCGCGCAGGTCCTCGCTCTTCGTCACCGTCACGCCGTCGGCGCCGGCGGCGCGTGCCCAGGCGGCGAAGTCGGGGTTGTAGGGCTGGCCGCTGCCCTGGCCCTTGTAGAACGCCGTGCCGTGCTCGCGGCCGTCGAACAGGCCGTACTGCAGGTCGCGGATGGCGCCCCAGGCGAAGTTGTTCCACACCACCCAGATGCACGGCAGGTTGTATTCGACGGCGGTGCAGACCACGTACGGCGTCATCGTGAAGCCGCCGTCGCCCACCACGGCGATGCACGGCCGGTCGGGCGCGGCGAGCTGCGCGCCCAGGATGCCGCACACGCCGAAGCCCATCGACGAATAGCCCCAGCTGTTGAGCATGCTCTGCGGCCGGCGCGGCTTCCAGAACTGCATGAACCAGTTGTGGTGCACGCCGGAGTCGAGCGAGAGGATGGCGTCGTCGGGCAGCACCGACTGCACGGCGTCGACCACGTACTCGGGCCGCAGCGGCGAGGTCACGTCGCTGAAGTGCGGCCGCACGAAGGCCTCCCACTCGGCCTGCCAGCCGGCCACGTCGGCGCGCCAGGCGGCGTAGCGCGAGGCGTCGAGATCGCGTTGGGCGACGGCGGCGAGCAGCTGCGCCGCGAAGGTCTTGGCGTCGGCGATGACGCCCAGCGTCGGCGGGTAGTTGCGGCCCAGCTCCTGCGGGTCGATGTCGACGTGCAGCAGCTTGCAGGCGGGGAAGTTCCAGGAGTAGCCGGGATGCCAGGTCGACGACGAGCGGTCGTCGAAGCGCGTGCCGATGGTCAGCACGAGGTCGGCGTGCCGCCCCGCCTGGTTGGCCGGGTAGGCGCCGTTGCGGCCGATGAAGCCGAGTGCGAGCGCGTCGTCCGCCGGCACGCAGCCCATGCCGTTGGGCGAGGTGATGACCGGGATGCCCAGGCGCTGCGACAGCGCGGTGATCTCCGGGCCGGCCTCCGACAGCGTGGCGCCGTGGCCGATGAAGAGCACGGGCTTCTTCGCCTGCGCCAGCAGCTCGCAGGCGGCGGCCACGTCCTGCGCGCTCGCGCCGGGGCGGTGCGCGCCGAACGTGTGCGACGCGGGCGGCAGCGCCACCTCGTCCTCCTCCTGGAAGACGTTGTAGGGGATGTCGAGGTTCACCGGGCCCGGGCGGCCCGTGACCATGGTGTCGAAGGACTGGCGCAGCGCCAGCGGGAGCATGTCCACCCGCGACGGCTGGAAGCTGCGTTTGACTACTGGGCGCAGCACCTGCGCGAAGTCGGCCTGGTTGTGCTTGTAGAGCTCCTGGAAGGGCGCGCGGTTGGCCTGCGAGGTGGGCACGTTGGCGGTGATGGCGAGGAAGGCCGACGAGTCCGACAGCGCGGTGGCCAGCGACATCACCAGGTTGGCCGAGCCCGGCCCGGTGGAGGTGAGCGTCGCCACCGGCCGGTGCTTGACGCGGAAATAGGCGTCGGCCATGTGGCCGGCGCACTGCTCGTGGCGCGGCGAGACGAGCTGCACCTTGTCGCGCACCTCGTGCAGCGCGTCGAGGATGCCCACGTTGCCGTGGCCGCAGATGCCGAAGACGTACGGCACCTTCTCCTGCACCAGGTATTCGGCGATGAGCTCGCCGCCTTTCATTCGTGCCATGGCTGATGTTCTTTTATGAAGTGGTGATGGTGACGATGCGCTCTTCGGTCATCTCGTGCACCGCGTAGCGCGGCCCCTCGCGGCCGAAGCCGCTGTCCTTGGAGCCGCCGTAGGGCATGAGGTCCACGCGCGAGCTGGAGGTCTCGTTGATGTGCACGCCGCCCACCTCCAGCCGCTGCGCGGCGGCGAAGGCGGCGTCGAGCCGGTTGGTGAAGATGCCGCTCGCGAGGCCGAAGGGCGTGGCGTTGACGCGAGCGATGGCCTCGTCCAGCGTCCTGAACGGCACCAGGCACATCACCGGGCCGAACACCTCCTGGCAGCCGATGCGCATGCCGTCGTCGATCGACGCCAGCAGCGTGGGCGGCACCACCGCGCCCTGGCGCGGCCCGCCGGCCAGCCGCTCGGCGCCGCGCGACACGGCCTCGTCGATCCACTCCTCGATGCGGCGGGCCGAGGCCTCGCTGATGACGGGGCCGACCTCGGTGGCCGGGTCGGCGGGGTCGCCGTGGCGCAGCGCCGCCACCATCGGCGCGAGCCGCGCGCGCACCTCGGGCAGCACGGCCTCGTGCACCAGCAGCAGCTGCACCGAGGTGCACACCTGGCCCGCCTTGCGGTAGCCGGCGCTGACGATCTTGGGCAGGGCGGTGTCGAGCGCGGCGTCGTCGCAGACGATGGTGCAGGCGATGGAGCCCAGCTCCATCTGCGTGCGGCGCAGGCCCGCGGCGCGCTGGATCTCGCGGCCGACCTCGGTGCTGCCGGTGAAGGCGAAGAAGCGCACGCGCTCGTCGTCCAGCAGCCACTGCGCCATCTCGGCGCTGCCGTGCAGCAGCGAGAGGAAGCCGGGCGGCATGCCCGCGTCGATCAGCACCTGCGCCAGCAGCGCGGCGGTGAAGGGCGTGTGCGTGGAGGGCTTGAGGATGACCGCGTTGCCGGCGGCGAAGGCCGGCGCCACCTTGTGCGTGACGGTGTTCAGCGGCGAGTTGAACGGCGTGATGGCCGCCACCACGCCCAGCGGCACGCGCAGCGTGAAGGCCAGGCGCCCGGCCTGCTGCGGCGCGCCCGACAGCGGCACCACCTCGCCCGCCAGGCGGCGCGCCTCCACGGCGGAGAGCTTGAGCGTCTGCATGCAGCGGCGCACCTCGCCGCCCGCGTCCGACGCGGTGAAGCCCGCCTCGCGCTGCATGGTGCGCACGAAGGCGTCGATCCGCGATTCCATCAGCGCCGCCGCGGTCTCGAGCACCGTGCCGCGGTCGTAGGGGGGCGGCACGCCGCGGCGGAAGGCGGCCTCGGCGGCGGCCACGGCCTGGCGCACCTGCGCGCGGTCGGCGGTGGCGAGCGTGGCGAAGGGCTGCAGGCTGAACTTGTCCAGCACGTCCACGCGCGCACCGCTGCCGGCGACCCATTGGCCGTCGATCAGCAGGCGGTCCTGCAGGGTGCTCGCGATGTCGGCCTCGGCGGTCGTCACAGTGCGTCCTCCGCGTCGCTGGCCGGCGTCGTGATGACGAGGAACACCAGGCCCGCGAGGCCGTTGTTGGTGAAGCTGTGGCGCACGCCGGGCGGCACCCACACGTAGTCGTGCCGGCGCATCACGCGGCGCTCGTCGTCCAGCGTGAGCACGCCCTCGCCGTCGAGCACGTAGTAGATCTGCTCCTGCACCTTGTGCACGTGCTCGGCCACGTAGGCGCAGGGCGCGTAGTGCGAGATGCGGAAGTCCATGCGCGGCGAGCCGGTCTGCTGCTCGCCCACCAGCGCCTTGGACAGCGCGCCGCCGAAGTGGCCGGGGAATTCCTGCCAGGGAATGTTCACCATCTGTTCGACGAAGGCCGTGGTGCGTGGCTCGGTCATGCTTGTCATCGTCTGCCTTTCTGGCGGGTTCGATTCAGTCTAGGTAAGGGGCGGCCGCAGTTGAAGTACGGAATTCGGAGGGCAGCCATAAGTGCGGGTTATGGAAAGTGGAACGGGGCGCTCACAGCCACAGGATCTTCTTGCGGTAGTCGAGGTCGTCCAGCAGCGGCTGCGCCGGCCCGGTGTGGAACACGGCGCCGCGCTCCAGCGCGAACACGCGGTCGGCCAGCGCCAGCACGAGATCGAGGTTGTGCTCGACGATGACGATGGACACGTGCTCGCGCAGCCGGTCGAACACGGTGAAGAGCTCCTGCACCACCGTGGGCGCTAGGCCCTCGAAGGGCTCGTCCAGCAGCAGCAGCCGCACGTTGCCCGACAGCGCCCGCGCCACCGCCACCATCTGCTGCTCGCCGCCCGAGAGGTAGTCGGCGGCGACGTGCATGCGCTCCGCGAGGCGCGGGAAGTACGCGAGGATCTGCGCCTCGTCCCACACGATGCCGTGGCTGCCGTCGGTGGCGCGCGCCAGCCGGCCGAGCGCCAGGTTCTCGGCCACCGTCATGCCCGAGAACAGCCCGCGCCCCTGCGGCACGTAGCCGATGCCGCGGCGCGCGATGTCGGGCGCGGCCAGGCCCGCGATCTCCTGCCCCTCGAACACCACCGAGCCGGCCGCCGGCGTGAGCAGGCCGGTCAGCGCCTTGAGCAGCGTCGACTTGCCCGCGCCGTTGCGCCCGAGCAGGGCGACGATCTCGCCCTCGCGCACGTCCAGGCTCGCTTGGTTCAGGATGTGGCTCTTGCCGTAGAAGGCGTCCACCTTCTCGAAGCGCAGCAGCTCGGGGCGCGCGGCGCTGCCGGCGGCGGCGCGGCCGGTGACCGGCGGCGTGCCGCTGCCGGTGTAGATCTCCTGCACGCGGCGGTCCTCGCGCACCGCATCGGGCGTGCCGGTCATCAGCACCTCGCCCTGGTTCATCACCGTCACCTGCTGCGAGAAGCCGAGCACGCGGTCGATGTCGTGCTCGACGATGAGCACCGGGATGTGGTGCGCCACCGTGCACACGAGGCGCGACACGCGCTCGCGCTCGGCGGCGGCCAGGCCTGCCAGCGGCTCGTCGAGCAGCAGCACCTGCGGCTTCGAGCCGAGCGCGATGCCGAGGTCCACCAGCCGCTGGCCGCCGTAGGAGAGCTCGCCGCCCTCGGTGTCCTCGATGCCCGCGAGGCCGAGGAAGCGCATCAGCTCGGCGGTCTCGCGCTGCACCTCGGCGTAGCTGTCGACGTCGCGCCACAGGTTGAAGCGCCCGGGGTGCCGCGCCTGCAGCGACAGGCGCAGGTTCTCGTGGATGGACAGGCCCTTGAACAGGTTGGTGATCTGGAACGAGCGCGCCAGGCCCTGCTCGCAGATGCGCGGCGGCGCCAGGTGCTGGATCTCGCGCCCGTGCAGGCGCACCGTGCCGGCGTCGGGCACGAACAGGCCGCTGATCAGGTTGAAGGTGGTGGTCTTGCCCGCGCCGTTGGGGCCGATGAGCGCATGCACCTCGCCCGCGTTCACCGTGAGCGAGGCATCGATCACCGCGCGGATGCCGCCGAAGCGCTTGTCGATGCCCGCGACTTCGAGCACCGCGCCCTCGCGCGGCACCGGCTGCAGGAACGAGGGCAGCGGCAGGCCTTCCACGATGCGGCGCTGGCTCATCGCGGCGGCGGTTTCCGGCGGCGGGCGCAGGCGGCGCTGCAGCTTGCCCCAGATGCCGGCCAGCCCCGTGGGCGAGAAAAGCACGAAGCCGACGAAGATGAGGCCGAACCACAGCAGCCAGTTGTCGGTGTAGATCGAGAACAGCTCGCGGAACAGCAGGTAGAACAGCGCGCCCAGCGCCGGCCCGAGGAAGCTGCGCATGCCGCCGATCACCACCATCGCCAGCAGCTCGCCCGACAGCGCGATGGTGGCCGACTCGGCCGCCGCCAGCCGATGGTGCAGCACCAGCAGCGCGCCGGCCAGGCCCGTCACCGTGGCCGAGAGCACGAAGGCCGCGAGCTTGTAGCGGTTGGTCTCGTAGCCCTGGAAGCCGGCGCGCTGCTCGTTCTCGCGGATGGCCTGGAGCACGTGGCCGAAGGGCGAGCGCACCACGCGCAGCAGGCCGTAGACGACGGCGAAGCCGATCAGCGCCGTGACGGCGTAGAACACGAGGTGGTCGTCGAGGTCGAGGAAGGCGATGCCTTCGAGGCCGCCGCGCTCGATGCCGCCGAGGCCCCCTTCGCCGCCGGTCAGGCTCGTCCAGCGGAAGGCGATGGCGAAGGTCAGCGCCGACAGCGCCAGCGTCAGCAGCGAGAAATACACCCCGCGCCGGCGCAGGATGAGGTAGCCGACGACCAGCGACAGCAGCGCGACGAAGGCGAGCGAGAACAGCAGCGGCAGCACGAACTGGCCGTTCATCCAGCGCAGCTGCGAGATGGCGACCGCATAGCCGCCGATGCCGAACCACACGCTGTGGCCGAAGGACACGAGGCCGGTGGTGCCCACCAGCAGGTTCAGGCCCATGGCGGCGATCGCCATGATGACGACGACGGCCGCGGTGTCCAGCGTGAGGCCGATGGCCTGCAGGACGAGGGGCAGCAGCACCAGCGCCGCGGCGGCGGTGACGAGCGGGCGGTGGCGGGGGTGGCGCAGGAGGGTCATGCTCATTCGAAGCGTTCGATGCGTTCGCCGAGCAGGCCGCGGGGCCGGAACATCAGCACGAGGAACATCAGCACGTACATCGAGGCCTCGCCGGCGGCGGGCTCGAAATGGATGGTCACGCCGCGCACCACGCCCACCAGCAGCGCGGCCAGCACGACGCCCCAGAAGCTGCCCAGGCCGCCGATGATCACGACGACGAAGGCCACCGTCATGATCTCGGTGCCCATGGCCGGGTGCACCAGCGCGATCGGCGCGAACAGCACGCCGCCCAGCGCCGCGGTGGCCACGCCCAGCATCACGATGGCCGTCATGTAGGGCGCCAGGCGGATGCCCAGCACCGCCACCATGTCGGGCCGCTGCACGCCGGCGCGCACCACGCGGCCGAAGGCGGTCTTGTGCAGCAGCAGCCAGATCGCCGTCATCACCACGAACACCACGGCGAGCAGCAGCAGCCGGTACTTGGAGAACAGGAACTCGCCGGCCGTCACGTTGCCCTTGAGCGCGGCCGGCATGCTGGCGGCGATGGGCGCGGCGCCCCACACCATGCGGATGAACTGCTCGACCACCATGGCCAGGCCAAAGGTCACGAGCAGGCTGAGGATCGGGTCGGCGCTGTAGAAGCGGCGCAGCAGGAAGCGCTCGAACGCGATGCCCAGCAGGGCGACGAGCAGCGGCGAGATGAACACGCCCGCGCCGAAGCCGAGGAACTTGCTCACCTCCAGCGAGACGTAGGCGCCGAGCGCGTAGAACGCGCCGTGCGCCAGGTTGACGACGCCGCCGACGCTGAAGATCAGCGACAGGCCGAGCGCCAGCAGCAGGTAGTAGCCGCCGAGCACCAGGCCGTTGACGACCTGCTCGAGGAGGAAGACGAGTTGCATGGATCAGGGAAACGGTGCGTGCGGGTCACGGCGGCCCGTTCGCGGTGGGCTTGTCGGAATGTGCTGGGAGGGAAGGGGGCTTTGACAGGCTCAGCCCGAACGGAGTGGGTGGGGAGCGGGGTGGAACACCCGTTCGCACTGAGCTTGTCGAAGTGCCTGCGCGAGAACACGAGGCTTCGACCGGCTCAGCCCGAACGGATGGCCCGCTACATCTTGCAGGTGTTCTCCGCCTTCGTCGTCGCCAGCAGCTCCAGCGGCTGGTCGGCCCGCGGCACCGCCTCGCCGAACTTGAGGAAGTCCCACTTGTCCTTGGCCTGCCCCTTCGGCTTCACCGTGAACGGATAGGCCTCCTGCATCAGCTGGTGGTCCCAGGAGCGGAAGTAGCCCTTGCGCGCCTTGAGCAGGTCGAACTGCGCCTCGCTCTCGAAGTAGGCGATGAGCTTGTCGGTGTCCGTCGACTTCGCCTCGTTCATCGCCTGCGCCATGATCTTGAGCGAGACGTACTCGATCCAGGCGTGGTTCTCCGGCGGCTTGCCGTGCTTCTTGCGGAAGGCCTCGGCGAAGGCCCTGGACCCCGGCGTCTGCAGCTCGTGGTGCCACACCGTGGGCCAGATGCCGCCGAGATTGCCTTCGCCCGCGGCCCAGGCGTCGGCCGTGTTGAGGTTGAAGCCGACCATCGGGTAGGGCAGGCCGAACTCGGCGTACTGCTTGACGAAGTTGGTGACCTGGTTGCCCGCGAGGTTGGTCGACACCACGTCGGGCCGCGCCTGGCGGATCTTCAGCAGGTAGGGGCTGAAGTCGGTCACGTCGGTGGCCACCAGCTCGTCGGCCACGATGGTGGCGCCGTTGGCGTCGTAGAACTTCTTCGCCGCCTTGGCCAGGTCGTGGCCGAACAGGTAGTCGGCGGTCAGGCTCACGATCTTCTTGCCCTGCACCAGCTTGTCGCGCACCAGCGCCTGGCCGACGGCGTTGACCATCACCGTGACCGGGATGTCGACGTGGAAGGTGTAGCGGTTGCAGTCCTTGCCGCGCAGCACGTCCGAGCGCGCGCCGATGCTCATGAACAGCTTCCTGTTGCGCGCCGCGACCTGCGAGATGGTGAGCGCCGAGGCCGACGAGATCTCGCCCATCAGCACCGCCGCGCCGTCGCGCTCGATCATGCGCTGCGCCTTCGACGAGGCGACCGACGGGTTGACCGAGTCCTCCGACATCACGTCGAGCTTGCGCCCCATCACGCCGCCGGCGGCGTTGATCTCGTCGGCGGCCATGCGGATGCCCATCACGGCGTACTCGCCCAGGGCGCCGAGGAAGCCGGTCATCGGCGTGAGGTGGCCGATGCGGATGGCCTCCGACTGCGCACGCACGAAGGCGGGAAAGCCCAGTGCCGACACGCCCGCCAGCGCGGCGCCGGTCTTCAGCGCCTGCCGCCGCCGGGGCGACGCGAGATCGAGGCCGGCTGCCCGTTGATGCTTGTCCATGTGTTGTCTCCTGTTGTTTGACGACCCGGCTGGTGCGGGTTCGTGCGTGCGCGGCGCCGCGGGAAGTGGTGCGGCACGAGAGGCACGAAAGAATTCTAGGAATGGGGTCTCCCACGGGAAAATACCGTTTTCGGAGAGTTCCCATAAGGCAAACCTATGGCCCTTCGCCACCATGCGCCGCGCCGGCGCCACCGGGTCGATCCATGGATCTGAGACAGCTTCGTTACTTCGCGCAGATCGTCGAGAGCGGCAGCCTTTCCAAGGCCTCGCGCCAGCTCTTCATCGCGCAGCCGGCGCTCAGCCAGCAGCTCGCCAAGCTCGAGGGCGAGGTGGGCAAGCCGCTGCTCAACCGCTCCTCCAAGGGCGTGATCCCCACGGACAACGGCCTCGCGCTCTACCACCATGCGCGCTTCATGCTGCGCCAGCTCGACCAGGCGCTGTCCATCGCGCGGCAGGAATCGGGCGAGGCGCACGGCATGGTGTCGGTCGGCCTGCCGGCCACCACCGTCTCGGCCATCGGCCTGCCGCTGGTGCGGCGCATCCGCGAGCGCTATCCGTCCATCCTGCTCAACGTGGTGGAGGGCATGAGCGGCCACCTGGGCCAGATGATGCGCATGGGCCAGCTCGACCTGGCCGTGCTGTTCAGCCGCGACGTGGCGCTCGACCTCACGGTCGAGCCGCTGCTCGACGAGGAGCTGTTCGTCATGCTGCCCAAGCACAGCCCGCTCGTGCCGCAGCGGCGCGTGAGCCTGAGCGTGGCCGAGGCCGCGGCGCTGCCGCTCATCCTGCCCACCAGCACCCATGGGCTGCGCCGGCGCATCACGGCGGAGTTCGAGCAGCGCAGCCTGTCGGCCCACGTGGTGGCGGAGATCGACTCGCTCTCGCTGCTGATGGGCTGCGTGTACGAGGGCATGGGCGCGACGATCAAGCCGATGTCGGCCATCCTGCTGGAAGGCCAGCGCGGCCGGAACTGGCGCGCGCTGTCGATCTCGGACGCCACCTTCAGCCGCTGCAACTACCTCTATTCGCTGGCGCCCGAGCGGCTGTCGCCGGCCGCCGCGGCCGTGGCCTCGGGCCTGAAGGAGACGGTGCGCGAGCTGGTGAGCTCGCGGGCCTGGTCGGGCGTGACGATGCCGGTCGAGCGGCAGTGGCCGGCATGAAGCACTGAGGGGCTCCCTCTCCCGCAAGGCGGGAGAGGGCTGGGGTGAGGGTGAGCGCCGTTCAGGCCGCCGCCAGCCGCCCCGGCCGCCGCACCCGCCACAGCAGCGTCAGCACCACCGCCAGGTTCACCAGGTTCCAGCCGATGCCGTTGACGAAGGCCGCGTGGTACGAGCCCGTGAGGTCGAACACCTTGCCCGACATCCAGCCGCCCAGCGCCATGCCGAAGAGCGTGAACATGAGGATGGTGCCCACGCGCGCGCCGGCTTCCTTCGGCGGGAAGTACTCGCGCACGATGATGGCGTAGGCCGGCACGATCCCGCCCTGGAAAAGGCCGAACAGCGCCGAGATCACGAACAGCGAGGTCAGCCCGTCGAAGGGCAGGAACAGCAGCAAGGCCGTGCCCTGCAGCACCGAGCCGAGCAGCAGCGTGCGCAGGCCGCCGATGCGGTCGCAGATCAGGCCCGAGACCAGCCGGCTCACGATGCCGCAGGCCAGCATGAGCGAGAGCATCTGCGCACCGCGCGCCGCGCCGTAGCCGAGGTCGCCGCAGTAGGCCACGATGTGCACCTGCGGCATCGACATCGCCACGCAGCAGGCCAGGCCCGCCACGCACAGCAGGCCCTGCGCCGCGCCCAGGGGCAGGCCGAAGGGCCGCGTGGACGGCACGGCGCCGCCCGGCGTCGACGGCGCGGCGGCCACGGCGGCGGGCGGGCGCGGGCGCAGCATCAGCGCGAGCGGCGGCATCGTCACGAGGCAGAACAGGCCGATGCCGATGTAGGTGGCGCGCCAGCCGTGGGCGTCGACGAAGAACTGCACGATGGGCGGCCACAGGGCGCCGGCGAAGTAGTTGCCGCTGGCGCACACCGCCACGGCGATGCCGCGCCGCCGCACGAACCACAGCGAGGTGTCGGCCACCAGCGGCCCGAAGGTGGCGGAGCTGCCCAGCAGCCCGATCAGCACGCCGTGCGCGAGCGCGAAGCCCCACAGGCTGCCCGACAGCCCCGCCGCGACGAAGCCCAGGCCCAGGCCCGTCGCGCCCACGAGCACCGGCACCATCACCCCGCGCCGGTCGGCCAGCCGCCCCATCCAGATGCCGCCGACGCCGAAGCCGATCATCAGCAGCGTGTAGGGCAGCGAGGCGTCGGCCCGCGCCACGCCGAACTCGGCCTGCACCGCGGGCAGCACCACCGCCACGATGTACATGCAGCCGTTGCCCACGGTCATCAGGGCGAGGGTGACGAACAGGCGCGTCCAGGCGTAGCGGGAATCGGCGGCGTGCAGGGGCGGGGTCATGGGATGGGCGGCGGCGGTGCAGCAGGCACCGACTCTAGGCCGTCGCGGCCGCATTCACCGGTACAGACCGCGCCTGCTCGTGCCGATACTGTGCCGGTGGCCCGGTCCGCGCAGTCAATGCGCGCATTTCCCGCTTCGGTGACGGCTCGCGCTCGCCTAGCATCGGCCCGCGCGGTTCCGTCCTCGGCAGTTCGCGACCGGCCCGCATGCGCGACTTGTCTGCTGCCTGAGGGACCGTACCGTGAACGAGTGGTGGGCCAAGCTGATGCCGCGGCTGCGAAAGCACCCCGCGGGGAGTCCCGTGGTGGATGCCGCGGCCGGCACCGCGGCCGCCCTCGCCGACTCGTCGCTGCCGCCGGCCGGCGACGAGCCCGCCGAGACGGCGCCCGCGCTGTTCGCCTGGCTGGTGGATGCGGGGCTCGTGCCCGATGCCGCGCTGGCCGGCGCCGAGGCGGACGCCCTCGACGGCCTGCAGGCGCTGGTGCGGCACGGCCCGGGCGCGGCCGAGCTGCTGCCGCGCGCGCCGGCGGTGATCCCGCAGCTGCTCAGCATGCTGCGCCACGACGACCGCTCGCTCGCCGTCCTGTCGCAGCGCGTGGCGGCCGACGTGATGCTCAGCGCCGAGGTGATCCGCCAGGCGCACAGCGCCGCCCATGCGCACCGCCGCGAGCCGTCGGGCCGGGCGATCGAGCTGCCGCAGGCGCTGGCGCTGCTCGGCGTGGACGGGCTCAAGGCGGTGATCGCGCGCGTCGTGCTGCGCCCGCTGTTCGACGGCCAGGCCGGGCGCTTCGCCGCGGCGGCTCCGGCCCGCGTGCGGCGGCTCGCGGAGTGCCAGGCGCAGCACGCCGCCGCGCTGGCGGCGGGCCAGGGCCTCGATCCGTTCGACGGCTACCTCGGCGGGCTGGTGCACGGCACCGGCTGGACGGTGGCGTTCCGCGCGCTCGACCGCCGGCCGGCGCCGCCCGCGCCGCCGTTCAGCCAGGCCTTCGCGCAGCGGCTCGTGCCGCTGGCGGACGCGCTCTTCGGCAAGGTGGTGGCCGACTGGCGGCTCACGCCGGCGCTCACCACCCTGTGCCGCGAGCTGCGCGGCGGCGCGCCGCTGGACGGCCTGCCGCTCGGCGCCGTGCTGCAGCAGGCGCGGCACGCGGCGGCGCTCGACCTGGTCGACGGCGGCGACGCCGCGGGCTGAGGATCGGCCGCCGGGCGCGCCGCGTCAGGTCGCCGGCCGCGCCCGGCGCATCGGCCGGATCACGCCCGTCACCAGCCCCGTGCCCAGCACGATGACCGCGCAGCCCAGCGCCATCGCCGGCGTGAGCGCCTCGCCCAGCAGCAGCCAGCCCCAGGCGACGGCGAACACCGGGATCAGGAAGGTGACGGTGATGGCGTTCGCCGGCCCCACGTGGGCGATGAGCCGGAAGTACAGGATGTAGGCCGCGCCGGTGCACACCACCGCCAGCAGGCCCGCCGCCCACCAGGCGCCCGCGCTCGGCGGCGTGGCCGGCCACCAGAGCCACGCCGGCACGGCCAGCACCAGGGCCGCCGAGAGCTGGCTGCCGGCGGCCACGGCCATCGGCGGCACGCCGGCAAGCATGCGCTTGGTGTAGTTGGCGGAGAAGCCGTAGAGCATCGTCGCCGCCACGCAGGCGACGACGGCCCAGCCCGAGCCGCCCGGCTTGAAGCTCGCCTTGTCCCACGCCAGCCACACCACGCCGGCGAAGCCGATGGCCAGGCCCAGCGCGCGCGCGGGCGTGAGCCGGTCCTTCAGCCACAGCGCGGCGATGACGGCGGCGAACAGCGGCGAGGCGGCGTTGAAGATGGCCGACAGGCCCGCGGTGATCGACAGCGCCGCGTAGCTGTAGGCGAGGAAGGGCAGCGCGGAATTGGTGATGCCGAGGATGAAGATCGGCCGCCAGTGCGTGCGCAGCGCGCCGGCCTGCCGCTGCACCGCGAGCAGCGGCAACAGCAGCGCGACGGCGCCCGCCCCGCGCGTGGCGGCCAGCGCCACGGCGCCGAACTCGCCCGCGCCCATGCGCATGAACAGGAACGACGCGCCCCACAGCGCGGCCAGCGTCAGCAGCTCGACGACATCCCGCGTCCTCATGCCGCCGCCTGCAGCGTGCCCGCCGAAGCCTCGATCTCCAGCAGCCGCCGCTTGCGATCCAGCCCGCCCGCATAGCCGGTGAGGCCGCCGGTGCTGCCGACGACGCGGTGGCAGGGCACGATCAGCGTGAGCGGGTTGCGCCCGACGGCCGCGCCCACCGCGCGCACCGCGCTCGGCGCGCCGATGCCGGCCGCGAGCGCGCCGTAGCTCGTGGTGCGGCCCGGCGCGATGCGCTGCAGCGCCGTCCACACGCGGCACTGGAAGGGCGTGCCGCGCAGGTCGAGCGGCAGGTCGAAGGCCTCGGCGCTGCCGTCGAAGTAGCGGCCGATGCGCTGCGCGGTCTCGCGCAGCAGGGCGTCGCCCGGCCGCTCGGGCAGGTCGAAGTCGCCCGGGTGGTGCTTCTGGCCGGCGAACCATGCGCCGAGCAGGCCGCGCTCGCCGCGCACCAGCCGCAGCGGGCCGAGCGGGGTCGGCACCTCCGCCTGGGCCGTGGCGGCGTTCCTGATGAGAGTGAAGACGATGCTCATGTCGTGACCTCGAGGGCGCTCCACAGCCGCAGCACCGCATACGCGCGCCACGGCCGCCAGGCTTGTGAATGGGCCTCGGCCTCGCGCGCGGTGGCGGTGCCGAAGAGCTGCTTCATCGCCTTCATCACGGCGATGTCGTTGGGCGGAAAGGCGTCGGGCCAGCTCAGCGCCCGCATCGCCACGTAGTGCGCCGTCCACGGCCCGATGCCGGGCAGCGCGCACAGCGCGGCGATGAGCGGCGCGGGCGGCTCGCCGGCGCGCACCAGCGGCGCGAGCGCCGGCCACTGCCGCGCCATCGCCACGATGGCCGCGGCGCGGCTGCCGATGATGCCCAGCGCCGCGATGTCGCCCGGCTCGGCGGCGGCCAGCGCCTCGGGCGCCGGGAACAGCCGGTCCAGATCCGGCCACGGCGTGGCGCAGGGCGTGCCGAAGCGCTCGACCAGCCGCCGCGCCAGCGTGCGCGCCGCGGCCACCGTGACCTGCTGGCCGAGCACGGCGCGCACCATCAGCTCGAAGGCGTCGATGCCGCCGGGCAGGCGCTGGCCGGCATCGCCCGGCAGGCCGGCGAGGCCGGCATGGATGTTCTCGGGCGCGGCGTCCAGGTCGAGCCAGCGGCGCACCGCCGCGACGATGCGCGCGCTGGATGCGGCCAGCGACGTCGGCAGGGTGAGGCGCACGAAGGGCTGCGCGAGGGCGTCGGCGGGCAGCGCCACCTCCAGCCAGCCGGCCGTGTCGGCCACGGTGCCCGGGCGCACGGTGCGGCGCACGCGCAGGCCGTCCACGCACTCGACGCCGGGGATGGCGCGCTGCGCGACGAAGCGCGCGAGCCGCCCGCTCTCGTAGGGCGCGCGCAGGCCGAGCTTGAGGGTGATCGCCGCGGCTTCGCCCGGCGCCTCCAGCGGCAGCGCGCGCCGCAGGCGGGTCGGGCTCATGCGGTAGCTGCCCGCGAAGCAGGCGTTGAAGCGGCGCAGGCTGCGAAAGCCGCTGGCGAAGGCGACCTGCGCCATCGGCAGCTGCGTGTCGGTCAGCAGCTGCTTGGCGGTGAGCAGGCGGCGCGTCTGCAGGTACTGCATCGGCGTGACGCCGTGCTCGGCCTGGAAGATGCGGCGCAGGTGCCGGTCGCTCACGCCCAGCTGCTGCGCGAGCGCGGCCACGCTGGGCTCGGCGCCGCCGGCTGCATGCGCGTCCAGCCAGTCGGCGGCCTGCCGCGCGAGCGTGCGCGACGCATCCATCACGCTCCACGCCGGGCCCGGTCCGGGCGCCACTTCGGGGCGGCACTTCAGGCAGGGTCGGAACGCCGCCGCCTCGGCCTGCGCCGGCGTGTCGAAGAAGCGGCAGTTCTCGCGCCGCGGCGTGCGCACGCGGCAGATGGGGCGGCAGTAGACGCCGGTGGAGGCCACGCCGACGAACAGCCGCCCGTCGAAGCGCGCGTCGCGCGAGCGGATGGCGAGATAGGCGGCGTCGGCATCGAGGACCATGCGGCCATTATCCGGAGCGGCCGGCGCCGGACTCGCCGTTTTCGGACATGTGCCTGCGCGCCGCGCGGGCCGCCATCCGCGCCGGCCCTGTCAAGGAAAACCCCGTGCATGCCGGGCCACCACGGCGCGGTGGCGGATGGTTCAATCCGGTGCATCCGCCTGGCATCTTTCGTGCTGAAGCGCACGAGTCGCCAGCTTCGGCATCCCGCCCTCTTCATGGAGCACCTGCGTATGCGATCACGCCTTTCGGGTCTGTTGGACATGCACCGGGCGCGGCGCGCCCTCGGCGGCGTGGCGCTGGCCGCGCTGCTGGGCGTTGCCGGCCCAGCCGCCGCGCGCGACCTGGTGGTGGCGCTCAAGACCGAGCCCACCTCGATGGACCCGCAGTACCACGCGCTCACGCCCAACATCCAGCTCTCGCAGACACTGTTCGACCCGCTGGTGTGCGTGGACGCCGACCTCGACACCAAGCCCTGCCTGGCCGAATCCTGGACGGCCGAGGGCACGGTGTGGACCTTCAAGCTGCGGCCCAACGTGAAGTTCTCGGACGGCTCGCCCTTCACCGCGGAAGACGTGGTGTTCACCTACGACCGCGCGCCCAAGGTGCCCAACAGCCCGTCGTCGTTCAAGATCTACCTGCAGCAGGTCACCAAGGTCGAGGCGGTGGATCCGCTCACGGTGCGCATCACCACCGCCAAGCCGTACCCGCTGGTCGCCACCAACCTCGGCGGCCTGCCCATCCTGTCGTCGAAGGCGGCGGCCGGGCCCGCGCCGGAAGGCAAGACCACCACCGAGCTGAACGCGGGCAACGGGCTCGTCGGCACCGGCCCCTACAAGTTCGTGTCGTGGAAGCGCGGCAGCGAGATCGTGTTCGAGCGCAACCCGCACTACTGGGGCAAGGCACCGGCCTGGGACCGCGTGGTCTACCGCCCCATCAGCAACCCCGCCGCGCGCGTGGCGGCGCTGCTGGCCGGCGACGTGGACCTGGTCGAGGACCCGCCCACCGACGACCTGGCGCGCCTGCAGAAGGAGCCGAAGCTCAACGTCGTCACCAAGGCGTCGAACCGCGTCATCTACGTCGCGCTCGACCAGCACGGCAACGAGACGCCGGGCATCCAGGGCACCAACGGCAAGAACCCGCTGCTCGACAGGCGCGTGCGCGAGGCGCTGTCGCTCGCCGTCGACCGGCAGGCGCTGGTCGACCGCATCATGGGCGGCGTGGCCACGCCCGCGGCGCAGCTGCTGCCCCCGCCGATGTTCGGCACCAGCAGCAAGCTGGTGAAGGCGCCCAAGGCCGACCCCGAGAAGGCCAAGGCGCTGCTCAAGGAGGCGGGCTACCCCGACGGCTTCTCGCTGGTGCTGGGCACGCCGAACGGCCGCTACATCAACGACAGCAAGGTGGCGCAGACGCTGGCGGCGATGTGGACGCGCATCGGCGTGAAGACCTCGATCGACGCCAACGCGCCCTCGGTGTTCTTCAAGAACCGCGATGCCTATTCGTACAGCGCCTACCTCGCGGGCTGGGGCACCTCGACCGGCGAGATGTCGAACACGCTCAACTCGCTGCTCGTCACGCCCAACAAGGAGAAGGGCGTGGGCACGACCAACCGCAGCCGCTACTCCAACCCCGAGATGGACAAGCTGGTCGAGGAGTCGGCCACCGTCATGGACCCGGCCAAGCGCGCCGAGCTGCTGGCGCGCGCCAGCGAGATCGCGATGGCCGACTACGCCATGCTGCCCATCCACTTCGAGCATTCGGTGTGGGCGATGAAGAAGGACATCGCGTTCGGCGGGCGCGCGGACCAGATGACGATGGTGCAGTACGCGGTGCCGGCGAAGTAGGTACAAGCTGGAAATGAACCGTTTGGGCTGAATCGGCCGAAGCCCGAACCCCGTTCGCCCTGAGCCTGTCGAAGGGCCAGGCTGAGCTTGTCGAAGCCCCGGTGTTCGCCGAGGGGTACTTCGACAGGCTCAGTCCCTTCGACAAGCTCAGGATGCACGGGCACTTCGACAAGCTCAGTGCGAACGGGGTGGGGTGCGGGGGCGTGACCAGGATATGCAGCCTCCGCGACTCACCCACCCGTTCGCCCTGAGGTATCGAAGGGTGAACGCGAAGGGGCTTCGATACCTCAGCCCGAACGGTTTCCGCCCGTGAGCGCGCCGGCCCATCCAGCGCCAACACCATTCCCACACGCTCCCCATGCTCGCCTACATCATCCGCCGCCTGCTCCAGGCCCTGCTCGTCATGGCGGTGATGTCCGGCCTCGTCTTCGTCGGCCTCTACGTCGTCGGCGACCCGGTCTCGATGATGGCCAGCCCCGAGGCGACCGAGCTCGACCGCGAGGCCATCCGCGAATCGTTCGGGCTCGACAAGCCGCTGTGGCAGCAGTACGCCATCTTCATGGGCCACGCGGTGCAGCTGGACTTCGGCAAGAGCTTCCTCACCGGCCAGTCGGCCATGGCGCTCATCCTCGAGCGCGCGCCGGCCACGCTGGAGCTGGCCTGCGCGGCCATGCTGCTGTCGGTGCTGGCGGGCGTGCCGCTGGGCATCTGGGCGGGGCTCAAGCCCCAGGCGCTGAGCGCGCGCACCATCATGACGGGCTCGGTGCTCGGCTTCTCGCTGCCCAACTTCTGGGTCGGGCTGATGCTCATCATGGTGTTCGCGGTGTCGCTCGGCTGGCTGCCGGCCAGCGGGCGCGGGCCGACGGTGGCGCTCGGCCCGCTCGACCTGAGCGTGCTCACGCTCGAAGGCTGGCAGCGCCTCGTCCTGCCGGCGCTCACCATCGCCACCGCCAAGACGGCACTCATCATCCGCGTCACGCGCGCCGCCACGCGCGAGGCGCTGCCCATGGACTACATCAAGTTCGCCCGCGCCAAGGGGCTGGCGTGGGGCCGCATCCTGCGCGTGCACCTGCTCAAGAACATCCTCATCCCCATCGTCACCATCAGCGGGCTGGAGTTCGGGCAGGTGGTGGCCTTCGCCGTCGTCACCGAGACCATCTTCGCCTGGCCCGGCATGGGCAAGCTGCTGCTCGACTCCATCGTCAACCTCGACCGGCCGGTGGTCGTGGCCTACCTCATCCTCATCGTGTTCTTCCTCGTGATGCTCAACCTGGCGGTGGACATCCTCTATTCGGTGCTCGACCCGCGGGTGCGGCTGCAGGCGGCCAAGGCATGAGCGCGGTCGCGACGCCCACCCTCGACACGGCGGCCGTGCCCGCGCCCGCCGAGACGCCGTGGCAGCGGCTGCGGCGCGAGTTCTTCGCGAGCAAGCTCGCGGTGCTCGGCCTCGCGCTGCTGCTGCTGGCCGTCGGCGTGGCGGTGTTCGCGCCGTGGATCTCGCCGCAGAACCCCTACGACATCGGCAAGCTCGACATCTTCGACTCCAAGCTGCCGCCCGGAAGCAGCAGCGCCGACGGCGGCCTGACCTACTGGCTGGGCACCGACGGGCAGGCGCGCGACCTGCTCTCGGCCATCTTCTACGGCATGCGCACCAGCCTGCTCGTGAGCGGCATCTCGGTGGCCGCGGCGCTGGCCATCGGCAGCGTGGTGGGGCTGGCGGCGGCCTACTTCGGCGGCTGGGTCGACGCGCTGCTGATGCGCATCGTCGACATCCAGCTCTCGTTCCCCGCCATCCTCGTGGCGCTCATCCTGCTGGCGGTGCTGGGCAAGGGCGTGGACAAGGTCATCATCGCGCTCATCATCGTGCAGTGGGCCTACTTCGCGCGGGCCGCCCGCGGCGCGGCGCTGGTGGAGCGCGCCAAGGAGTACGTGGAGGCCGCGCAGTGCATGGCGCTCGGCGCACCGCGCGTGCTACTGCGCCACATGCTGCCCAACTGCATGCCGCCGCTGATCGTGATCGCCACCATCGACCTGGCGCACGCCATCGCGCTGGAGTCGACGCTGTCCTTCCTCGGCGTGGGCGTGCCGGTGACGGAGCCGTCGCTGGGCATGCTGATCGCCAACGGCTTCGAGTTCCTGCTCTCGGGGCACTACTGGATCTCGTTCTTCCCGGGCATCGCGCTGGCACTGGCGATCGTCGGCATCAACCTCGTCGGCGACCACCTGCGCGACATCCTCAATCCGCACAATGACCGCTGACGCCGCCGTCCTCGAGATCGAGGGCCTGAAGACCCACTTCTTCACCCACGCCGGCGTGGTCAAGGCGGTGGACGGGGTGGACCTGCAGGTGCGCGCCGGCGAGATCCTGGGCCTGGTCGGCGAATCGGGCTCGGGCAAGAGCATCACCGGCTTCTCGGTCATCGGGCTGATCGACCCGCCGGGCCGCATCGCCGAAGGCCGCGTGTGCTACCTCGGCGAGGACCTGGCGAAGGCCAGCGAGCCGCGGCTGCGGCAGCTGCGGGGCAAGGAGATCGCGATGATCTTCCAGGACCCGATGATGACCCTCAACCCGGTGCTGCGCGTGGACACGCAGATGGTCGAGGCCATCCTCGCGCACGAGAAGGCGAGCCCGGCCGCGGCGCGCGCCCGCGCGCTGCAGACGCTGGCGATGGTGGGCATTCCCGCGCCGGCCGAGCGCCTGCTCGCCTACCCGCACCAGCTCTCCGGCGGCATGCGCCAGCGCGTGGCGATCGCCATCGCCATGCTCAACCGGCCCAAGCTCGTCATCGCCGACGAGCCCACGACGGCGCTGGACGTGACCATCCAGGCGCAGATCCTCCACGAGGTGCAGAAGCTGTGCCGCGAGACCGGCACGGCGATGATCTGGATCACGCACGACCTGGCCGTCGTCTCGGGCCTGGCCGACCGCATCGCGGTGATGTATGCCGGGCGCATCGTCGAGAGCGGCACGGCGGCCGAGGTGATCGGCGCGCCGGCGCATCCGTACACGCAGGGGCTGATCGACTCCATTCCCACGCGCCGAACGCACGGCACGCTGCTGCGGCAGATTCCCGGCATGACGCCCTCGCTGCTGCACCTGCCCGAAGGCTGCGCCTTCCGCCCGCGCTGCCCGCGCGCCGGCGCCGAGTGCCTGGCGGCGCCCGAGGTGACGCACAACGCGCCCGGCCGCACGGTGCGCTGCTGGAACGCGCTGGAGGTGGCGCATGCCTGAACTGGCCGAGCCCCTCCTCACCCTGCGCGGCATCGACAAGCGCTTCGTGCAGCCCATCGACCTGGCCGGGCGCATCGCCAACCTGCTGGGCGCGCGCAACCGGCCGTCGGTGGTGCATGCGGTCGCGGGCGTCGACCTCGACGTGCACGCCGGCGAGGTGATCGGCGTGGTGGGCGAGTCGGGCTGCGGCAAGTCGACGCTCGGGCGCGTGATCGCCGGCATCAACCCGCCGAGCGCCGGCGAGGTGCGCTACCGCGGCCAGCCCGTGGCGAAGATGGCGCACGCCGAGCGGCGCGCCTACGAGCTCGGCGTGCAGATGATCTTCCAGAACCCGATGGCCTCGCTGAACCCGCGCATGCGGGTGCAGGACATCATCGGCGAGGCGCCGGTGGTGCACGGCCTCGTGCCCAAGTCGCAGAAGGCCGGCTACGTCGCCGACCTCATGCGCCAGGTGGGGCTGGACCCGGCCTATGCGCAGCGCTACCCGCACCAGTTCTCGGGCGGGCAGCGCCAGCGCATCGGCATCGCGCGCTCGCTCGCGCTCAAGCCGAAGGTGATCGTCTGCGACGAGGCGGTGGCGGCGCTGGACGTGTCCATCCAGGCGCAGGTGCTCAACCTCTTCACCGCGCTGCGGCGCGAGTTCGATCTCACCTACCTCTTCATCAGCCACAACCTCGGGGTGGTGGGGCACATCGCCGACCGGGTGGTCATCATGTACCTCGGGCGCATCGTCGAGATCGCGCCGACCGACACCGTGTTCACCCGGCCCAACCACCCCTACACGCAGGCGCTGCTGTCGGAGCTGCCCACGCTGGACACCACGCGCCGCGCCTACCGGCCCATCCAGGGCGAGCTGCCGTCGCCGCTCGCGCCGCCGTCCGGCTGCGCCTTCCACCCGCGCTGCCCTCACGCCATGCCGCGCTGCGCGCAGGAGCGGCCGGCGCTCAAGACCCTCGCGGCAGGCCATGTCAGCGCCTGCCACCTCAACGACGCGGCGCCGTCCTGACGCCCGCCAAGCAGCCGTACCGCCATGACACACGCCGTCCAGCCCCGCACGCCCGAGCCCTTCGCGCCCTACACCCTGCGCCTGCCCGAGGCCGACCCCGTGCCGCTGATCTGCGATTCGCCGCACAGCGGCGTGCGCTATCCCGCCGACTTCCGCTACGCGCTCGACTTCGCCCAGCTGCGCGCCGGCGAGGACACCGACGTGCACGTGCTGTGGGACGCGCTGCCCGCCGCCGGCGCCACGCTGCTCGCCGCCGAGTTTCCGCGCAGCTACATCGACCCGAACCGCGACGTGGAAGACATCGACCCCGACATGCTCGACGCGCCCTGGCCCGGCGAGCTGCGCCCGAGCGAGAAGACGCGCCTGGGCATCGGCCTCGTCTGGAGCGCCGCCGGCCACAGCGGGCGCCGGCCCATCTACGACCGCAAGCTGAGCGTGGCCGAGGTGCGTGCGCGCATCGACCGCTACCACGCGCCGTACCACGCCGCGCTGGCGGCGCAGATCGAGCAAGCCTATGGACGCTTCGGCGCCGTGTGGCACCTGAACCTGCACTCGATGCCGAGCAACGCCTACGAGGGCCTGGGCATCCGCACCGACAAGCGCCTGGCGGACTTCGTGCTCGGCGACCGCGACGGCAGCACCTGCGACCCGGCGTTCGTCGCGCTCGTCGCCGATGCCCTGCGCCGGCGCGGCTACAGCGTGGCGATCAACGACCCGTACAAGGGCGTGGCGCTCATCGCGCGTCTGGGCCGGCCGGCCGAGCGCCGGCACAGCCTGCAGGTCGAGGTGCACCGCGGCCTCTACATGGACGAGGCCACGCGCGAGCGCAGCGCCGGCTTCGAGACGCTGCGCCGCGCGCTCGGCGAAGTGGCGGGCGAACTGGCCGCCCACGTGCGCGCCCAAACCAAGGAGTGAACGAGATGGAACCGATCGCCGACATCACCGCCGAGCACGCCGCGCTGACCGCGCTGCGCCGCGACATCCACGCGCATCCCGAGCTCGCCTTCCAGGAGACGCGCACGTCCGACCTGGTCGCCGAGCGCCTCGCCGCCTGGGGCCTGGAGGTGCACCGCGGCATCGGCAAGACGGGCGTGGTGGGCGTGCTGCGCGGCAGCCGCGGCGCCGGCACCCGGGCCGTGGGGCTGCGCGCCGACATGGACGCGCTGCCCATGCCCGAGCACAACCGCTTCGCCCACGCCTCGCGCCACGCCGGGCGCATGCACGGCTGCGGGCACGACGGCCACACCACCATGCTGCTCGGCGCGGCGCAGTACCTCGCGCGGCACCGCGACTTCGAGGGCACGGTGAACTTCATCTTCCAGCCGGCCGAGGAGGGCGGCAACGCCGGCGCGCGGGCGATGATGGCCGACGGCCTGTTCGAGCGCTTTCCCTGCGACGAGATCTACGGCATCCACAACATGCCCGGCGCGCCGGTGGGGCACTTCCACCTGCGCAAGGGGCCGATGATGGCGTCGAGCAACCGCTTCGACATCGTCGTGCGCGGCACCGGCGGCCACGCCGCCATGCCGCAGAAGGCGGTGGACCCGATCGTCATCGTGGCCGAGATGGTGGGCGTGCTGCAGACCGTGATCTCGCGCAGCAAGTCGCCCATCGATACCGCGGTGCTCACCGTCACGCAGATCCACGCGGGCGACGCCTACAACGTCATCCCCGACGAGGCCGTGCTGCGCGGCACCGTGCGCACCTTCAGCATCGAGGTGCTGGACCTCATCGAGGAGCGGATGCGGCGGATCGCCGAGACGCTGCCGCAGGTGTACGGCGCCACCGGCGAGCTGACCTTCTTCCGCGCCTACCCGCCGGTGGTCAACCACGACGCCCCGACCGACTTCGCCGCGCAGGTGGCCGAGGACGCCTTCGGCGCCTCCCGCGTGCAGCGCAACACGGCGCCGGTGGCCGGTGCCGAGGACTTCTCGTTCTACCTGGAGAAGGTGCCGGGCACCTACGTCTTCCTCGGCAACGGCGGCGGCGAGCACCGCGAGGCCACCTACCACGGCATGGGGCCGTGCGAGCTGCACAACCCGAACTACGACTTCAACGACGCGCTTCTGCCCATCGGCTCGACCTACTGGGTGAGGCTCGTGCAGGCCTTCTTCGAGCGCAGGCGCTGACCGCGGGCCGCCGCCGGCGGCATCCCGCCGTGCGCCTTCCATGCCGACGGCGCCATGCCGAACCATGACCGGAAGGCGCGCGTGAACGAGCTCTGCTCGGCATAGCCCAGCAGCAGCGCCGCGTCCAGCACCGACAGCGCCGGGTCGCGCAGGTAGACGAGCGCGAGCTCGCTGCGCGTGGCGCCCAGCAGGGCCTGGAAGCGCAGGCCGCCGGCGTCGAGCCGGCGCTGCAGGGTGCGCGGCCCGACCCCGAGCTGCGCCGCCACGTGCGCCAGCGTGGCCTCGCACCGCGGCATCAGGCGAACGAGGATCTGGCGGATCCGGCCCGCCAGCCCGGGCTCGTCCTGCAGCTCGTCGATGATGCGGCGCGCCTCCTCGCGCATGGCCAGGTTGAGCGCCGCGTCCGCCTGCGCCAGCGGCCGGGCGAGCAGCCGGCGGTCGAACAGCACGGCGTTCTCGCCGGCGGCGAAGCGCACCGGGCAGCCGAAGAAGCGCTCGAAGGCGAGGGTGTCGTCCGGCGCCGGATGCGCGAATCGCACCTCGCGCAGCGGCATGTCGGTGCCGGTGATCCAGCAGCCCAGCCTGAACCAGCTGGCCACCAGCGATTCGGCCAGCAGCTCGCAGTACGGCGCCCCGCCGCGCGCCGCCTGCGGCAGCACGACCCAGGCGAGCTTGGCCGCCGGGCCGTCGAGGCTGAAGGCGGTCTCGCTGTAGCCCGCGTCGAACACCACGCGGCGGTACGGCGGCACCAGCGCGATCGCCTCGCCCAGGTCGCGGCAGCTCATCAGCGCGTAGCCCAGCGCGTCGAAGGTGTCGGGCCGCACGTCGCGCCCGAACTCCAGGCCGAGGTCGCGCCGGCCGGTCAGCGCGAGTGCCGAGCGGAACAGCGCGAACAGCGCCTGCAGCGGCAGGCGGGCGCGCGCCCCGGCGCGCTCGGGCATCGCCACGCCCGCATGGCGCAGCAGCGCCGCGCGCGGCAGGCCGAAGCGCTCGACCAGCGCGAGCAGGCGCTGCGCATAGGCGGGGTTGGCGCCGGTCGCCCGGGCCGCGGCCAGGGGCGTGGAACTCATGCGGCGCTCCCTGTCGTGAAAAGACAAGACCGGCGGCATGCCGGGACAAGCGGCCTGCGGCCCGTGCGTCCTACGCTGCGTTCGCGATCCGGCCGCCCGTGGGGGGCGGCGATCCGGAACCAGCCAAGGAGACGGCGATGGCGGAAACCACTGGCGGCGAGATCCTCGCCCGCATGCTGCGCGCGGAAGGTGTCGAGAAGGTGTTCGGCATCATCGACGGCACCTATTTCGGCTTCTACTCGGCCCTGCACCGCCTGGGCATCGAGATCGTCACGCCGCGCCACGAGAGCTGCGCGGCGCACATGGCCGGCACCTACGCGCGGCTGACCGGCCGGCTCGGCGTGTGCATGGCCAGCAACGGCCCCGGCGTGGCCAACCTGCTGCCGGGACTGGTGGTGGAGCAGGCCGAGGGCAACCGCGTGCTCGCGATCACCAGCGCGCGCCGCCCGGCCATCATGTACCCCGACCGCGGCGGCGCGTACCAGTGCTTCGACCAGAGCGGCGTGATCGGGCGCATCGCCAAGTGGAGCGCGGCCGCCTCGTCCTTCGAGCGCGTGCCCGAGCTGATGCGCAAGGCGCTGCGCAGGAGCCACGAGGGCCGGCCCGGGGTGGTGCACCTGGACGTGCCCGAGACCGTGATGAACGGCAAGGTCAAGGCCGAGGTGGCACTGTGGGCGCCGCACCAGTACCGCCGCACCGAGCCATTGGCACCCACCGCCGAGCAGGTGGCGCGCGCGGCGCGCTGGCTGGTCGACGCCTCGGCGCCGATGATCCACGCCGGCAGCGGCGTGATCCATGCCGGCGCCTGCGACGCGCTGCGCCGCGTGGCCGAGCGGCTGCACGCGCCGGTGACGACGAGCTGGGCGGCGCGCGGCCTGATCGACGAGCGCTCGCCGCTCGCGATCCCCATGCCGCACGTCAAGGTGAACCACCAGGTGCGCAACGATGCCGACGTCGCGCTCGTCATCGGCACCCGCCTGGGCGAGACCGACTGGTGGGGCAAGCCGCCGTACTGGCGCAAGCCCGCCGAGCAGAAGACCATCCAGGTCGACATCGACGGCGACATGATCGGCCTGAACAAGCCCGCGGACCTCGCGATCGTCGGCGACGCCCAGGTGTTCCTCGCCCTGCTGGCCGACGAGATCGAGCGGCAGGCGGGCGGCATGGCGCTGGAGCGGCGCCGCGCGCGCGTGGCCGGCTACGGCGCGGCCATGAAGGCCGAGCGCGCCGGCTGGGACAAGGCGCTGGGCGACATGGCCGTGCCCATGCACCCGGCGCACATCGGCGCGGCGTGCCGGCGCGTCTTCCCCGAGGACGCGGTGCTCGTGGCCGACGGCGGCAACGCGACGATCTGGGCCATGTTCCACCACCAGGTGACGGTGCCGAACACGGTGATCTCCACCTTCAAGTTCGGCATGCTCGGCGCCGGCACCTCGCAGGCCGTGGCCGCGGCCATCGCGCGGCCGGGCAAGCCGGTGTGCTGCATCATCGGCGACGGGGCGATGGGCTTTCATCCGCAGGAAGTCGAGACGGCGGTACGCAACCAGGCGCAGGTGATCTTCATCGTGCTGGCCGACAGGCAATGGGGCATGGTGAAGATGAACCAGCAGTTCATGCTGCGCCCGATCAAGACCATGCTCTTCAAGCACCTGGACGAGCACGAGACGATCAAGGCCGACCTGGGCGAGATCGCCTTCGACAAGCTCGGCCAGAGCATGGGCGCGCACGGCGAGCGGGTGTCCGACCCGGCCCAGCTCCAGCCGGCGCTCGAGCGCGCGCTGGCCGCGGGGCGCTGCGCGGTGGTCCACGTCGACGTCGACCCGGTCAAGCACATGTGGGCGCCGGGGCTGCTGCACTTCAAGAAGATGCACGAGGAGCCGAAGGGGTAGGCGGCCGGCGGTGCTCGTGCCGCGCCGCGTCAGGCCCGCAGCAGCCTGGCCAGCCGGGCGCCGAACTGGTTCACCAGCAGGCCCGCCAGCACGCCGGCTGTGCCCAGCCATTGCATCCGGTTCGGCCATTCGGCGAGGAACAGCCCCGCCGCCAGCAGCCCCACCACCGGCACGAGCAGCGAGAACGGCGTGACCCGCGCCGCCGGGTGCCGCTGCAGCAGCCGCGTCCACAGCGTGTAGGCGAGCAGCGTCGCCAGCAGCGCCAGGTACGCCATCGCGCTCCAGGCCGGCCAGCGCGCGGCCGCGACCTGGGTCCACAGCGCCTGCGGCCCGCCGTCCATCCACAGCGCGAGCGCGAAGAAGGGCAGGATGGGGAACAGGCTGCTCCAGGCGATGAAGGGCAGGGCGTCGTAGCGGGCGTGCGCGGCGGCGCGACGGGCCACCAGGTTGGACACCGCCCACATGGCGGCGGCGGCCAGCGTCAGCAGGAAGCCCGTCAGCGTCATGTCGGCCGGGCCGGCGCCGTGGGCGCTGCCGATCACCAGCAGCCCGGCCATCGCCAGCACCAGCCCCGTCCACTGCCAGGGCGTGGCGCGCTCGCCCAGCACCGGCCCGGCCAGCAGCAGCGTGACGAAGGCCTGGGTCTGCATCACCACCGAGGCCATGCCGGCCGGCATGCCCAGCTCCAGCCCGAGGAACAGGAAGCCGAACTGCCCGAGCCCCTGCGCCAGCCCGTAGCCGGCGATGAAGCGCCAGGGCAGCGCCGGCCGCGGCAGGAACAGCAGCAGCGGCAGCGACGCCGCGGTGAAGCGCAGCGCGCCCAGCAGCATCGGGCTCAGGTCTTCCAGGGCGACCTTCATCACCACGAAGTTCAGGCCCCAGATCAGCACGACGCCGGCGGCGCCGAGCCAGTCGCCGGCGCTCAGCGGGCGGTGCGCGCTCATCGCGCGGCCACCGGGCGGCCCTGCGCGGCGCGCGCGGCGACGAAGGCCTCGAAGGCCTGGGCGCTGGTCCTGGCGGGCCGGTAGCCGAAGTCCTGCTTGAGCGCGGTGTTCAGCAGCACCGGGCGGTAGCGCAGGAAGTCGAGCTGCTCCGGGCCGTAGCGCGTGAGCCGCAGCCGCCGGCCCGCCGCCAGCGCGGCGCGCAGCAGGCCGGCGGGCAGGCGCAGCAGCGGCTTGCGCAGGCGCGCGGCGATCTCGGGCAGCGTGAGCGCGCCGTCGCCCGCGAGGTTGAAGCAGCCGCCGCGGCGGGTGCGCAGCGCATGCACGATGGCGCCGGCCACGTCCTCGTCCCAGACGAAGACGAAGGGGCTGTCGCTGCCGCGCACGGCCAGCAGGCGCGGCTTCTCGAACAGCGCGGTGATCTGGTTGTCCACCCGCTCGCCGAGGATGGTGCCGATGCGCAGCACGGTCTGCACGAGCTGCGGCGCGCGTGCGCGGAAGTCCGCCAGCATCTCCTCCACCAGCCGCTTGTGGTGCGAGTAGGCGAAGGCCTCGTTGCCGCGCAGCGCGTCGCCCTCGCGCAGCCAGGCGGGGTTGTCGGCGTGGTAGCCGTAGGCCGCGCCGCTGGAGCTGACGACAACCTGCCCCACGCCCGCGGCCACGCAGGCCTGCAGCACGTTGCGCGTGCCCAGCACGTCGACCTCGTGGGCCAGCTCGCGGCCCATGCGCGGGTCGGGCGTGACGATGGAGGCCAGGTGCACCACGGCGTCGACGGCATGGGCGCGCAGCGTGTCGGCGAGGGTCGTGTCGCGCACGTCCAGCGTCAGGTACGTGACGCCAGCGAGCCGCCGCCCGGCGGGCACCTCGCGCACGTCGGTGGCGACGATGGCCGCCAGGCCCGGCTCGCGCGCCAGCGCCTGCAGCAGGCCGCGCCCGAGGAAGCCGTCGGCGCCGGTGACCAGCACGCGGCGCGCGGGGGCGGCGGCCTGCGTCATGCCGCGCCTTCCACCGCGGCGGGCGCACCGGCGGCCGGCTTGCGCGCCCACCAGCTGGCCAGCGCCAGGCCGGCGATGATGTCCCAGAAGCCCCAGACGCCGGCCACCACGGCCATGCCGCCCAGGCCGCCGAAGAAGCCGAAGATCAGCACCAGCCCGAGCCCCGCGTTGCGGATGCCGACCTCGATGGCGACGGCCCGGCGGTCGTAGTCCGGCAGGCCCGTGAGGCGGGCGCACGCCCAGCCGGTGCCGAAGGCCAGCGCGTCGTGCAGCGCCACGGCCAGCAGCACCAGGCCGACGTAGTCGAGGAAGTAGCGCCAGTTGCCCGCCACCGCGGCCACGATGAAGACCAGCAGCGCCACGAAGCTGAGGATGCGCGCCGGCCGGCGGATGCGCGCGGTCAGGCGCGGCAGCTTCTCGGCGCACAGGATGCCCAGCACGAAGGGCACGGCGATGATCGCCACGATGGTGGCGCCCACCTCCATCGGGTCCAGCGCGATGCTCCGCAGCAGCGGTGCGGCGGTGGGATGCAGCGCGCCCCAGAACGCGAAGTTCAGCGGCATCAGCACGATGGCCAGCACGTTGGACACCGCCGTCATCGAGACCGACAGCGCCACGTTGCCGCCGGCGCGGTGGGTGAGGATGTTGCTCACGTTGCCGGGCGGGCAGCAGGCCACCAGCAGCATGCCCAGCGCGATGCTGGGCGCCGGCTGCAGGAGCAGCGTGAGCATGAAGGTCACCGCCGGCAGCACCAGGAACTGCGCGGCGATGCCCACCGCCATGGCGCCCGGCATGCGCAGCACGCGGCGGAAGTCGGCCACCCGCGTGTCCAGCGCGATGCCGAACATCAGGAAGGCCAGCACGACGTTCAGCACGGCCAGCGAGGCCGGGTTGAAGTTCAGGCGGATCTCGTCGACGGGCAGCATGCGGTCTCCTCGCGTGCGGTCAGGCCGTGTTCAGGCCAGGGCGGCCGAGGCGCGGCGCACCGCCTCGCGGTAGGTGTCCTTGTGGACGTAGTACGCCATGCGTTCGAGCTTCAGGTAGCGGTAGCCGCCGCTCAGGTCCGGCGGCGGGCCGGCCTTGGCGCGCCGCAGCGCCTCGGCGCGGGGCGAGCCCTCGGCCAGCGCCTTGAAGAAGCGCGCCACCAGCTCGCCCTGCTCGTAGCGGCCCTGCCAGCCGATGCCGCTGGCCTCGATCATTCCCATCACCGCCAGGTTGTCGCGGTGCGGCGGGAAGATGTTGAGGTACAGGCGCGGCGCCATGCCCTGCCAGTTGAGCAGCGCCGCGTCGAGGAAGGGGTAGTGCAGCTTGTAGCCGGTGGCGCACAGCACCAGGTCGTAGTCGCGCGCGCTGCCGTCCTTGAAGCGCACGGTGCGGCCCTCCAGGCGCGCGATGTCGGGCCGCACCGCGATGTCGCCGTGGCCGATGTGGTGCAGCACCAGCGAGTTGACCACCGGGTGCGACTCGTACATGCGGTAGTTGGGCTTCGGAAAGCCGAAGCGCACCGGGTCTCCGGTGAACCACTTCAGCACGGTGGCGTCCATGCGCTGCTTGAGCCAGGCCGGCAGCTTGAGCTTGCCGCCCAGCGTGTCGGCCGGCTTGCCGAACACGTACTTGGGCACGAAGTAGTAGCCGCGGCGCACCGAGAGGTCCACGCTGCGTGCGTAGTGCACCGCGTCCACCGCGATGTCGCAGCCCGAGTTGCCCGCGCCCACCACCAGCACGCGCTTGCCGGCGAACAGGCTCGGGTGCTTGTAGGCGGCGGTGTGCAGCAGCTCACCGTCGAAGTGGCCCTCGAAGCGCGGCATGCTCGGCTCGGCCAGCGTGCCGTTGGCGACGACGAGGCCGCCGAACACCTCGCTGTACGTGCTGCCGTCGCCTTTGGCCCAGGTGATTCGCCACGGCGGCGCGGCGCTGTCGTCCAGCGGCTCGGCCTTCGTCACGCGCGCGCCGAAGCGGAAGTGGCGCCGCAGGTCGAAGCGGTCGGCGAAGGCGGCGAAGTAGTCGCGCAGCTCGCGGTGGCTCGGGTAGTCGGCCACCTCGTCGCCCATGGGGAACTCTGCGAACTCGGTGGTGCGCTTGCTGGAGATGAGGTGGGCTGAGTGGTACACCGTGCTGCGCGGGTTGGCGATGTCCCACAGGCCGCCCACGTCGGTGTGGGCCTCGAAGCCCTGGAAGGTGAGGCCCGCCTTCTGCAGGTTGCGCGCGGCGGCGAGGCCGCTCGGGCCGGCGCCGATCAGGGCGATGGGGCGGGTGGGTGTCGTCGTCATCGTGTCTCGTCGTGCTCGGTCGTCTTCAGTCCCGGAATGGCGGTGCTGCCCGGCTCGCCCGGCCGGGGCTTGCGCGGCTGGCCGGCGAGCAGCCGGTCGTGCAGCGACGCGGGCAGCAGCGACAGCGCGCGCGACAGCCAGCCGATGCGCCGCGGCAGCACCACGTGCTCCTCGCCGCGGGCGGCGCGCGCGAGCAGCTGGCGCGCGGCCTCGCCGGCATCCATCAGCCCGGGCATGGCGAAGGTGTTGCCCGCCGTGAGCGGCGTGCGCAGGTAGCCGGGGCTGACGGTGCACACCTGCAGGCCGGTGCCGCGCAGCTCGGCGCGCAGGCTCTCCAGGTAGCGGATCAGCCCGCCCTTGCTCGCGCAGTAGGCGGCATTGCCCGGCATGCCGCGCCAGCCCGCGATGCTGGCGATGCCGACCAGGCTGCCGCGGCCCGCCGCCTTCATCGGGGCGATGAACGGCTGGAAGGTGGTGGCCACGCCGACGAGGTTGATCTCCAGCATGCGGCGCAGCACGGCCAGGTCGTCCGCCTGCGACGGGTCGAAGCCGCCGGCCACGCCGGCGTTGGCGATCACGAGGTCGGGCGTGCCGTGGCGCGTCATCCAGTCGGCGGCCACGGCCTGCAGGGCGGCGCTGTTCGTCACGTCGGGCGTGTAGACCGCGCAGCGATCGGGTGCGGCGGCGGCGAGCGCCTCCAGCACCGGCCGCTGCAGGCCGACCAGGGCCACGTGCGCGCCGGCTGCGATCAGCTCGGCGGCCAGCGCCTGGCCGAGGCCGCCGCAGGCGCCGGTGACGAGGGCGTTGGAACAGGGGTGTCGCATGAGGTGGTGCCGTGAATCGCGGCGCAGCTTAGCCATGTGAAGGCAGAATCTCGAAAAATTCTTTTGATTCGTCTCGGATTCCGGAATATCGAATGGACGACCCCATCGCTTCCGCGCCCGGCCTGCGCCTGCTGCAACTGCTGGAGGCCGTGTCGCGCACGGGCCGCGCCTTCAGCCTGCCCGAGGCGGTGGCCGCCACCGGCTGGCCCAAGCCCAGCGTGCACCGGATGCTTGGGCAGCTCGAGGAGGGCGGCTGGCTCGCGCGCGAACCGGACGGCCGGCGCTACGCCGTCACGCAGCGCCTGCTCGCGATGGCCGAGACGGCGCTGGCCGCCAGCAGCCAGCACGGCCTGCGCCACGCCGTGCTGCGCCAGCTGGCGGCCGATATCGGCGAGAGCTGCAACCTCACGGCGCTGTCCGGTGCCGAGGTGGTCTACCTCGACCGCGTGGAAAGCGCCTTCCCGCTGCGCATGGAACTGCGCCCCGGCAGCCGCGTGCCGCTGCACTGCTCGGCCAGCGGCAAGCTGTTCCTCGCCCACCTGCCGGCCGCGCGCCGCAAGGCGCTGCTGGACACGCTGCCGCTGCGCGCCTTCACGCCGCAGACGCTCACCACGCGCCGCGCGCTGGAGCAGGAACTCGAGCGCATCCGCCGCGAGGGGCATGCGGTGGACGCGGAGGAATTCGTGCAGGGCCTGGTGTGCGTGGCCGTGCCGGTGTGCGCGCCCGGCAGCCGCACCGTGCGCTGCGCCGTGGCCCTGCAGGCGCCGGCGGCGCGCATGCCGCTGGAGCGGGCCTTGTTGCAGTTGGCGAAGCTGGGTGAGGCGGCACGCGGGGTGGGGCGCACGTTGTGAGCCGGCCCCAGCCTCCGGCCATCGTTAAGCTGCACAGGTTCTGTTCACTCGGGAGGCAGCCATGATCACGAAGAACGGCGAAGGCCATGTCGCGCTGGTCGATGCCGAACGGCTGGACGACTCTTCCAGCCTGGAGCGCGAGCGCATCCACCTGCTGCTGATTGACGACGCCCGCCGCGGCCTCGAAGACATTGCGGCCGGCCGCACCCACGAGGCCGACGCTGCGATTGCCGCACTCCAGCAGCACCGGGCCCGCGCGTCGCGCAGGAAGCGTGGAACTTCGAGCGCCTGCATGTCCCGCATGGCTGATGTCCGGATGCCGTATGACAACGCCGGTGCCCAATTGGGCGAAAAGCCATGAGCAAGGCCCCCATCGACACGGCGCACGACGCCGACCTGCGGCTTTCGCAGCATGCCCTGCAGCGCGCGGCCCAGCGTGCCCGCGAACTGGCGGCAAGAACCAATACGGCCATCGTCATCAGTCGCCACGGCGTGATTGAGCACATTCCGCCGCAGCCTGAACCGGTGGGCCGGAGTGTCCTGGAGCCTTCCGCCAACTACGGTGACAAGTGATGACCGGGTCTGGGCCAAAGACCGCGAGCCGGCGGCTGCGGTGATTGCAGCAAGCGCTCGATCCGCTCATCCTTCTCTTCCCACAGCCGCGCCACCCATCGGTGGATCTCGCGGCGAAAGCCCACGTCGCCCGCGTAGTCGCCCGTGCTGAACCCCGCCGGAATCGGCAGTTCCCGCACATGCACCATCACCCGCGGCACGCGGCCGCAGAGGAACTGCCAGAAGCTCGGCACGCCGTCGGGGTAGACGATGGTCACGTCCAGCAGCGCGCTGAACTTCTCGCCCATGGCGCCGAGCGTCATGGCCAGCGCGCCGGCCTTGGGCTTGAGCAGGTGGCGGTAGGGCGAGGCCTGCGACGCGTGCTTGGCCGGCGTGAAGCGCGTGCCCTCGGCGAAGTTCATCACGCAGGTGGGCACGAGCGCGAACTTCTCGCAGGCGCGGCGTGCGGTCTCGCGGTCTTCTTCATGCAGCGCCGGGTTCGCGCGCAGCGCGGCGCGCGAGTGGCGCTTCATGAACGGGAAGTCGAGCGCCCACCAGGCCAGGCCCATCACCGGCACGTACAGGAGCTGTTGCTTGAGGAAGAACTTGAGCAGCGGCACGCGCCGGTTGAGCACGTGCTGCAGCACGAAGATGTCCACCCACGACTGGTGGTTGCAGTTCACGAGGTACCAGCCGTCGCGGCGCAGCGCGGCCAGGCCCTCCACGTCCCAGCGCGTGCGCTGCGTGAGGCGCATCCAGCCGCTGTTGCCGCCGATCCAGCCGGTGGCGATGGCGTTGAGCAGCGGGTCGACGCGCCGCCGCACGGCAGCCACGGGGAGCGCCAGCTTGACGAGCGCGAACGTGAACAGCAGCGTGCACCAGAACAGCGTGTTGATCACCAGCAGCAGGAACGCGAGGACGCCGCGCGCGAGCGGGGGCAGGAAGCCGAGCATCGGGAGGAACAGGTCGCCTTGAAACAGGAAGGCCCGCCGCTGATGCGGCGGGCCCTCGCCATTCTGGGAGGCGCGGAGCCCCGGGTGCGCCCGGGGCGGCTCCTCGTCTTGCGCTGGGTCAACGGCCGCGCGGACGCGGTCGAGGCCGGGTGTCAGCCGAACAGCTTGTTCGCCACCTCGGCGATGTGCTTGCCCTGATAGCGCGCACCGGCCAGCTCGATCTCCGAGGGCTGACGCGAGCCGTCGCCGCCGGCGATGGTGGTGGCGCCGTAGGGGCTGCCGCCGACCACCTGGTCCAGGCGCATCTGGTCCTGGAAGCTGTAGGGCAGGCCGACGGTGATGAGGCCGAAGTGCATCAGGTTGGTGAGGATGGAGAACAGCGTCACCTCCTGCCCGCCGTGCTGCGTGGCGGTGGACGTGAAGGCGCCGCCCACCTTGCCGTTGAGCGCGCCCTTGGCCCACAGGCCGCCGGCCTGGTCGAGGAAGTTGGCCATCTGCGAGGCCATGCGGCCGAAGCGCGTGCCGGTGCCCACGACGATGGCGTCGTAGTCCGCCAGCTCCTCGATCTTCGCGACGGGCGCCGCCTGGTCCAGCTTGTAGTGCGAGGCCTTGGCCACCTCGGGCGGCACCAGCTCGGGCACGCGCTTCACCTCGACCGTGGCGCCGGCCTCGCGCGCGCCTTCGGCGATGGCGTTCGCCATGGTTTCGATGTGGCCGTAGGCCGAGTAGTAGAGGACGAGAACCTTTGCCATGGCGTGCTCCTGTGATGGATGGACCGGCGGGCCGACATGACGGCCTGCCGCGATGCCTTCATTGTCGAAACGCCGCGCCGCGCGCGCGTTGTGCGGTTTCGACGCCGCCGTTCAAATCGATCGAACGCCGGCGCGTTCTTCTCTTCATTCGTTCGGCACATGACCTAGCGCGAATCGCTTCGTTGGCGCGCGCACGGCCCCCGCATACCGTGGCGGCCCTGTGCAAACACTTCGACGGAGAACCCGATGAGCGCTGTCCTCTCGCAACCGGCCACCGAATCCACCACCGCCCTCGACATCGTCTCGCTCGCGCCGCGCATCGGCGCCGAGGTGCGCGGCCTGCGGCTGTCGGGCGGCCTCGACCCCGCCACCTTCGTGGCGCTGAAGCAGGCGCTGCTGCGCTACCGCGTGCTGTTCGTGCGCGGCCAGCAGCACCTGGACGACGCCGGCCACGAGGCCTTCGGCCGGCTGTGGGGCGAGATCGAGGCGCACCCCACGGTGCCGGCACCGCAGGGCACGCGCTTCCTCGAGCTCGACTCGCGCCACGGCGGGCGCGCCGACTCGTGGCACACCGACGTGACCTTCCGCGCCGCGCCGCCGCAGATCGGCATCCTGCGCGCGGTGGTGATCCCGCCGCTGGGTGGCGACACGGTGTGGGCCAACACCGTGGCCGCCTACGAACTGCTGCCCGAGGCGCTCAAGCTCGTGGCCGAGCGCCTGCGGGCCGTGCACGGCAACGACTACGACTACGCCCAGGACCGCGCCGCCGACACCGCCAGCGCCGAGGAATCGGCCGGGCGAAAGCATTACCGCGAGGTGTTCACTCGCCAGGTGTTCGAGGCCGAGCACCCGGTGGTGCGCGTGCACCCCGAGACAGGCGAGCGCGCGCTGCTGCTCGGGCACTTCGTGAAGCGACTGCAGGGGCTGTCGACGAACGAGTCGCGCCACCTCTTCGACCTGCTGCAGGCCCGCGTGGTGCGGCTGGAGAACACCGTGCGCTGGCGCTGGGCACCGGGCGACGTGGCGATCTGGGACAACCGCGCCACGCAGCACTACGCCATCAACGACTACGGCGACCAGCACCGCGTGATGCGCCGCGTGACGGTGAGCGGCGACGTGCCGGTGGGCGTGGACGGGCGCGCGAGCGTCGACCGCACGGCGGCCGCGCAGCATTGAAGGGGGCGCCTCGCATGACCGATTCCCATCGCATCGACCCGGCACGCCGCCGCCTCGTGGCCGGCGGCGCCGCGCTCGGCGCGGGCGCGCTGCTGGGCGCGCCCGCTTTCGCCCAGGGCGCGAAGAAGCTCTCGGGCGTGACGCTCAACGTCTCGACCTTCGGCGCGGCCTATCCCAAGCTGCTCAAGCAGTGGGTGCCCGAGTTCGAGGCGCTGACCGGCGCGCGCGTCAACTTCGACACGCCGGCGTTCCCGGTCTACAACCAGCGCGTCGACCTGGAGCTCTCCACCAGGGGCTCGGCCTACGACGTCATCAACGTCACCTTCATCTACTCCGCGCGCTGGATCGGCTCGGGCTGGCTCACGCCGCTGGACGACTACCTGCGCGACCCGGCGCGCACGCCGGCGGACTTCGACGTGGACGACATCCTGCCCGGCGCCCGCGCGCCGGAGACGGGGCGCGACGGCAAGCTCTACGGCATCCCGTGGACGGCCGAGGCCATGCTCAGCACCGCCGCGCGCTTCGACCTGGTGAAGGAGGCGGGGCTCGCCTACCCCGACACCACCGACGACCTGGTGAACGTGCTCAAGGCCGTGAACCGCAAGCAGCGCGTGGCCGGCTTCGTGACCGACAACCACTACGGCTGGACCTTCCCGCCCTACCTGCACGCCTTCGGCGGCGACGTGTTCCGCAAGGCGCCCGACGACCTCTACCCGACGCTGGACACGCCGGAAGCCATCGCCGCGGCCGACTACTTCGCGCGGCTGCTGCGCGAGTTCGGGCCGGACGGTGCCGTGACCTATACCGCCGACCAGACCTTGCAGGCGCTGAAGGCGGGGCGCAGCAACTTCAGCACCATGGGGCAGATCTACCTCGCGCAGGTGGGCGACGCGCAGACCAGCAAGGCCGCGAAGACTGCTGCCTGGGGCCTGGTGCCCAAGGGGCCGGCCGGGCGCTTCCCGGGCACGGCGGTGCATGGCCTCGGCATTCCGCTGGGCAGCCGGCAGAAGGACGCGGCCTGGGAGTTCATCCGCTGGGCCACCGCCAAGCAGAACACCCGCCGCGCCGTGGCGGCGGGCTACGGCTCGCCGGCGCGCCGCTCCGACATCGACTCGGCCGAATTCAAGCAGCGCCAGGTCATCAACGGCTACGACCTCGCCACGCTGGCGGCCGATTCCATCGACCTGTCGGCCCGGCTCGGCTACATGAAGTACCGCACCACGCCGATCTATCCGCAGGTCGACCAGCAGCTGAACAAGGCGATCGAGCTCATCGTCTCGGGCCAGCAGACGGCCGCGAACGCGATGAAGCAGGCGCAGGCGGCGACACTGGCCGAGCTCAAGCGCGCGGGCGTGGCGGTGTGATGGCGGGCGCCGCGTTGACCGCGCCGCCGGGGCGGGGCGGCTGGGAGGCCGCGCGCCGGCGCGCCTTCCTGCTGGGGCTGTCGCCGGCGCTGCTGGTGCTGGCGGCGATCACGCTGGTGCCCGGCCTCGCGCTGGTGGCGGTGAGCTTCACGCCGCTCAGCCTCGTCGACCCGGCGGCGAGCTTTCGGTTCGACGACCCGCTCGTCAACTACCGGCAGCTCTGGCACGACCCGCGCTTCCTCGGCTCGGTGGCGGTGCAGGTGAAGCTGTCGGCGGCGAGCGTGACGCTGCAGCTCGCCGCGGGCCTGGCCATCGCGCTGCTGCTCAACGCGCATTCGCGGCTGCTCGCGGCGGTGCGCTCGGCCTTCCTCATCCCGATGGTGCTGCCGCCGATCGTGGTGGCGCTGATCTGGAAGATCCTCTACACGCCCGAGGTGAGCCCGCTGCACCGCGCGCTCGAGGCCGCGGGCTGGCCGGTGGGCTCGCTCATCGCCGACCCGGACACGGCGCTCGCGGCCATCACCGTGGCCGAGACCTGGCAGTGGTTCCCGTTCACCATGCTGATGGTGCTGGCCGCGCTGCAGATGATCCCGGCCGACCCGCTGGAGGCCGCGCGCATCGACGGCGCCAACCGCTGGCAGCTCTTTCGCCACATCGTGCTGCCGTACATCCGGCCGGTGCTGGTGGTGTGCGCGCTGTTCCGCCTGATCGACAGCTTCAAGGCCTTCCCGCTGATCTACGTGCTGACCAACGGCGGGCCGGGCACGGTGACCGAGGTCACCAACTTCTACGGCTTCATCCAGGCCTTCAACTTTTCCTACTGGGGCTATGCCAGCGCCATCGCGGTGCTGATGCTGGCCGGCGTATTGGTGCTGAGCTGGCTGATCGGCCGGCTGGGCGGGAGCAGGAACCATGAGCGTGACGAGTAGTGCCCTCCAGACCCTCGGCGCCGCGCGGCGGCTGCCGGGCGGCGTGCCGCAACCCTCCATCGTGCGCGCGGCGGGTGCGTGGTTCGCGCGCCATGGCCGGTCCATCGCCGCGCTGACGCTGCTGGCGGTGCTGATGTTTCCCTTCCTGTGGCTGGTGCAGATCGCCTTCCGCCCGGCGGACTCGGCCTTCGACGACAGCCTGTGGTTCACGCCCACGCTCGACGGCTTCCGCGCGCTGTGGCAGGGCAGCTTCGCGCGCTCGTTCGGCAACAGCCTCGTCGCGAGCAGCCTGTCCACCGTGCTCTCGCTCGCCATCGGCGTGCCGGCGGCCTATGCGCTCACGCGCTGGCGCTTCCGGGCGCGGCGGCAGGTGGCGCTGTGGATCCTCGCCACCCGCATGGCGCCGCCGATCGCCTTCACCATCCCGTTCTTCCTCGCCTTCCGCTGGAGCGGGCTGCAGGACACGGTGTGGGGCCTCGCGCTCGTGTACCTCACCTTCAACCTCGCCATCGTCATCTGGCTGATGCAGGGCTTTTTCGAGGCCATCCCGCCGGCGCTGGAAGAGGCGGCGTGGATCGACGGCTGCGGCGTCTGGCAGGCCTTCTGGCGCGTGACGCTGCCGCTCACCGCGCCCGGGCTCGCGGCCACCGCCGTGCTGTGCTTCATCTTCTCGTGGAACGACTTCTTCTTCGCCCTCATCCTCACCCGCACGAACGCCGTGACGGCGCCGGTGGCCATCGTCAACTTCCTGCAGTACGAGGGCTGGGAGTGGACCAAGATCGCCGCGGGCGGCACGCTCGTGATGCTGCCGGTGGTGGCCTTCACGCTGCTCGTGCGCAAGTACCTCGTGCAGGGCCTGACGGCTGGCGGAATCAAGGACTGACCATGGCCTCCATCACGATCCAGAACCTGCGCAAGCGCTACGGCGCCACCGAGGTGCTCCACGGCGTGTCCGTCGACATCGCCGACGGCGAGTTCGTCGCCCTCGTCGGCCCGTCGGGCTGCGGCAAGTCGACGCTGCTGCGCATGGTGGCGGGGCTCGAATCGGTCAGCGGCGGCGAGATCCGCCTGGGCGAGCGCCTCATCAACGACGTGGCGCCCAAGGACCGCGACATCGCCATGGTGTTCCAGAACTACGCGCTCTATCCGCACATGACGGTGGCGCAGAACCTCGGCTTCTCGCTGCGGCTGCAGGGCCTGCCGCGCGCGCAGGTCGCCCGGCGCGTGCAGGCCGCGGCCGAGACGCTCGGGCTCGAGCGGCTGCTGGAGCGCCGGCCCGGCCAGCTCTCGGGCGGGCAGCGCCAGCGCGTGGCCATGGGGCGCGCCATCGTGCGCCAGCCGCAGGCCTTCCTGTTCGACGAGCCGCTGTCCAACCTCGACGCCAAGCTGCGCGTGCAGATGCGCACCGAGATCAAGGCGCTGCACCAGCGCCTGGGCACGACCACGCTGTACGTCACGCACGACCAGGTGGAGGCGATGACCATGGCCGACCGCATCGTCGTGCTCAAGGACGGCGTGGTCGAGCAGGCCGGTGCGCCGCTGGCGCTCTACGACCGGCCGGACAACGCCTTCGTCGCCGGCTTCATCGGCTCGCCGGCGATGAACTTCCTGCGCGGGCGGGTGCAGCGCGACGGCGTGCTCACCGACGACGGCGTGCGCCTGCCGCTGGCGCGGCCGCCCGAGGCGGCGCAGGGGCAGGAAGTGCTCTACGGCGTGCGGCCGGAGCACTTCGACGTCGATGCCGCGCGCGGCGTGGCCGCCGAAGTGATCGTGGTCGAGCCCACCGGCTCGGAGACCCAGATCGCCGCGCGCCTGGCCGGCCAGGACGTGGTGGCCGCCTTCCGCGAGCGCATCGACGCCCGGCCCGGCGCCCGGCTGGCGCTCGCGCCGCGGGCCGACCGGGTGCACCTGTTCGACGCGGCGACCGGCGCGCGCCTCAACTGAGAAGGGCCGCCGCGGCAACAACGCTTGCATTTGCGCCTGGGGGGCGTCCATACAATGCCCGTCGAACCGACGGACCCCCTCACCAAGGCAGCACCCATGCAGGTCGATCCCAGCATCTTCAAGGCGTACGACATCCGCGGCATCGTCGGCAAGACGGTCGACGAGACCTTCGCGGAACACCTCGGCCGCGCCTTCGGCAGCGAGGCGGTGGCGGCGGGCGAGCGTGCCGTGGCGGTGGGGCGCGACGGGCGGCTGTCGGGGCCGGGCCTCGTGGCGGCGCTGGTCCGCGGGCTGGCGTCCACCGGGCTGGACGTGGTCGACCTCGGCGCGGTGACCACGCCGATGCTGTACTACGTGGCCGCCACGCGCGGCCGGCATGGCTGCACCAGCGGCATCCAGGTGACGGGCAGCCACAACCCGAAGGACTACAACGGCTTCAAGATGGTGCTCGCCGGCCGCGCGATCTACGGCGACGACATCCAGGCGCTGCGCCGGCGCATCGAGGCCGAGGACTACGCGAAAGGAAAGGGCCGCAGCGCGGCGATGGACATCCTCGCCGAGTACTCGCACCGCATCACGGGCGACTGCCAACTCGCGCGGCCGATGAAGATCGTGGTCGACTCGGGCAACGGCATTCCCGGCGCCTCGGCGCCCGGCATCCTGCGCGCGCTGGGCTGCGAGGTGACCGAGCTCTATTCCGAGGTCGACGGCGACTTCCCCAACCACCATCCCGACCCGAGCAAGCTGGAGAACCTGGAAGACCTGATCCGCACCGTGCAGCGCACCGACGCCGAGATCGGCCTCGCCTTCGACGGCGACGGCGACCGCCTCGGCGTGGTCACGAAGGACGGGCAGGTGATCTACCCCGACCGGCAGCTCATGCTGTTCGCGGCCGACATCCTCGGCCGCAACAAGGGCGCGACCATCATCTACGACGTGAAGTGCACGCAGCGCCTCGCCCCCGCCATCCGCCAGGCCGGCGGCAAGCCGCTGATGTGGAAGACGGGGCACTCGCTCATCAAGGCCAAGCTGAAGGAGATGAAGGCGCCGATCGCCGGCGAGATGAGCGGCCACATCTTCTTCGGCGAGCGCTGGTACGGCTTCGACGACGCCACCTACACCGCGGCGCGGCTGCTGGAGATCCTCTCGCGCAGCAGGAACCCGAGCCAGGTGCTGAACGGCCTGCCCACGAGCTTCAGCACGCCCGAGCTGAACGTCGCCTGCGCCGAGGGCGAGCCGCAGCAGGTGGTGCAGCGGCTCCTGGAGACGGCGAAGTTCCCGGGCGCCGAGGACGTGATCACCATCGACGGCGTGCGTGCCGAATACCCCGACGGCTTCGGCCTCGTCCGCGCGTCGAACACCACGCCGGTGCTGGTGCTGCGCTTCGAGGGCCAGACGCAGGCGGCGCTCAGGCGCATCCAGCAGCACTTCACCGACGCGCTGCTGGCGGTGAAGCCCGATGCGCGGATCGGCGCCGCCGCGCACTGAACCGGGCAGCCCGGCCGATGCGCATCCTGATCGTCAAGCTGTCCTCGCTTGGCGATGTGATCCAGACCATCCCGGCCCTGCACGACCTGCGCGCCGGCGATGCCGGTGTGGTGGTCGACTGGGTGGCCGAAGAGGCGTTCGCGCCGCTGCTGGCCGCGAACGTGGACGGCCTCGCGCGCGTGCTGCCCATCGCCCAGCGGCGCTGGCGCAAGGACCGCTTCGGCGCGCAGGTGCGGGCGGAACGTTCGGCCTTCGTGCAGCGCCTGCGCGAGCAGCGCTACGACGCGGTCATCGACTTCCAGGGGCTCGTCAAGTCGGCCCTCGTCGCGCGCAGCGCGCCGCTGGCGCCGGGCGGCCACCGCTACACCTACGGCAATGCCAGCGAGGCCTGCGGCTATGAATGGCCGGTGCGCTGGCTGCTCGACCGCGCGGTGCCGATGCCGCGGCGCGTGCACGCGGTGCGGCGCTACCGGCTGCTGGCCGCGGCGGTGCAGGGCCGCGAGGTGAGCGGCCCGCCGGTCTACGACATGCGCTGCCGCCCCGACCGCGCGAGCCGCGAGATCCTGTTCGCCCACGGCACCACGCGGGCCGACAACGAATGGCCGCTCGACGGCTGGATCGCGATCGGCCGCCGCCTGCTCGACGCCGGCCTGCGCGTGTGCGTGCCGCATGCCGGCGAGGCCGAGCGCCGGCGCGCCGCGCAGATCGTCGAGGCGCTCGGCGACGGGGCGCTGCTGCTGCCGGCGATGAGCCTGGCGGACCTGCCTCCGCGCATGGCGGCCTGCGGCGGCGTGATCGGCGTCGACTCGGGCCTGAGCCACCTCGCGGTCGCGCTCGACCTGCCGCACGTGCAGATCTTCAGCCAGCCGCGCGCCTGGCGCGCCGGGCCGGTGGGGCGCGAGCACCAGCGCGCCGTCGGCGGCGACCGCGCGCCCACGGTCGACGAGGTGTGGGACGCCTGGCAGGCGGCGTGGGCATGCCGGCCATGAGCAGCGGCTGGCGCGAACGGCTGGCGCGCGGCGGCTATGCGGCCGCGCTCACGCTGATGACGCCGCTGTACCTGCTCAAGCTGTGGCGCCGCGGCGCGGCCGAGCCGCTGTACCGGCAGGCGGTGGCGGAGCGGCTGGGCCGCTACGGCGGCGAGCGGTCGGCGGGCGCGGTGTGGATGCATGCGGTGTCGCTCGGCGAGACGCGCGCCGCCGCAGCGCTGATCGACGCGCTGCGCGAGGCGCGCCCCGGCATGCGGCTGCTGCTCACGCACGGCACCGCCACCGGCCGCGAGGCGGGCGCCGCGCTGCTGCGCCCCGGCGACGTGCAGGCCTGGCTGCCCTACGACACGCCCGGCGCCGTGAACCGCTTCCTGGCGCATTTCGCGCCGGCCGTGGGCGTGCTGATGGAGACCGAGGTCTGGCCCGGCCTGCTGCGGGCCGCGCAGCGCCGCGGCGTGCCGATGGTGCTGGCCAACGCGCGGCTGAGCGAGCGCAGCCGGCGGCAGGGCGAGCGGCTCGCGGCGGTGATGCGCCCGGCGGTGGAGAGCCTGGCGCTGGTGCTGGCCCAGACCGGGCCGGACGCGCAGCGGCTGCGCGAGGCCGGCGCGCGCGACGTGCAGGTCAGCGGCAACCTCAAGTTCGACATGGCGCCCGACGAGGCGCTGCTGCAGCGCGGCCGCGATTGGCGCGCCCGCGCCGGCCGGCCGGTGGTGCTCATGGCCGCCAGCCGCGAGGGCGAGGAGGACGCGCTGCTCGCCGCCTGGACGCAGCAGGCGCCGCCCGACGCGCTGCGCCCGCTGCTGGTGGTGGTGCCGCGGCATCCGCAGCGCTTCGACGAGGTGGCCGCGCGCCTGGGCGCGGCCGGCGACACGGTCGTGCGGCGCAGCGCCTTCGGCGACGCGCCGGCCACGGCCGACCTGAACGCCGACGTGTGGCTGGGCGATTCGATGGGCGAGATGCCGCTGTACTACGCGCTGGCCGACGTGGCGCTGCTCGGCGGCAGCTTCGCGCCGCTGGGCGGCCAGAACCTGATCGAGGCCGCGGCCTGCGGCTGCCCGATCGTCATGGGGCCGCACACCTTCAACTTCGCCGAGGCGGCGGAGCTGTCGCTGGCCGCCGGGGCCTCGCAGCGCGTGGACGGCATGGCCGAAGGCGTGGCGGCGGCGCTCGCGATGACGGGCGACGGCAAGCGCCGCACGCATGCGGCACGCCAGGCGCGCGAGTTCGCCGGCCAGCACCGCGGCGCCGCGCGCCGCATGGCGGCCGCCATCGCGGCTCTCGTGGACGCGCAAGCCGACCGTTCGGATTGAACCGCGATCAGCCCGCAGGCGCCCGCAGCGCCGCCGCCACGTCTCGCTGCAGCGCCGCGCAGGCCTGCGGCGGTGCGTACCGCCGGCTGGGCAGGCCGCGGTGCGAGGCGCCGGAGCGCAGGGTGACGACGAGGTGGCAGCCGCGGCGGTCCCTGGCATACCGGATCGCCTCGACCTGCGCGGCGTCGATCGGCAGCGTGCGGCCGAACGGGCCGACGTAGCCGAGGGTGAGCCGCCCGGGCCGGGCCTCGATGCTGGCGAAGCGCCCGTAGGTGAGCTGGCCGGCCGCCAGCAGCGCGGCGACGGCGGCCGCGCCGGCCAGGGCGCGGACCAGGCGGTGCGCCCGCCGCGCGGGCAGGCGCTGCGGCATGCGGTGGCGCGCCCAGGCGACGCCGGCCCAGGCCAGCAGCACGCCCGGCGCCGCGAGGGCGCATGCGTACAGGAGCAGGGCCGGCAGCAGCGAGGCGGCCGAGGCGAAGGTGACGCTCAGGCGCGATCCCCGCGCCCGGCGGGGCGTCCACGCGCCCGCCGGCGATCCGGCGTCAACGCGCCAGCAACTGGTTCAGCTGCGTCACGTCTTCCGCCGTCAGCGTGCCGGCGGCCTGCTCCAGGCGCAGGATGGCGAGCAGCACGTCGTAGCGCGCGCGCGCCAGGTCGCGCCGGGTGCCGAAGAGCTGGGTCTGCGCGTTCAGCACGTCGAGGTTCACGCGCACGCCGACGCGGTAGCCGGTCTGCGTGGCTTCGAGCGCGAGCTGGCTGGACGACTCGGCGGCTTCGAGCGCCTTCACCTGCGCCTGCACCGACTGGGCGGTGAAGAACACCTGGCGCGTGGCCTGGGCGGTGCCGCGCCGGGCGGCTTCGAGGTTGTTGCGCGACTGCTCCTCGAGCAGCAGCGTCTCCTTCACGCGGCTCTGGATGGCATTGCCGGTGTACAGCGGCATGCGCAGCGTGATGCCGATGTTCGACGAGCCGCTGCTGCCGGAGTAGTCGAACGGCGCCCGGGCGCCGCCGGCCACGGACGAGCCGTCGTTCGACAGCCGCCCGCGCGCGTAGCTGGCCGACACGTCCACCGTCGGCAGCCGGCCGGCCTGCGCCTTCTCGGTCTCGAGCTTCGCGATCTCGAAGGCCGAGCGCGCGCGGCGCACCTGGGGCGAGTCTTCGGTGCGCGCGACCCAGGCATCGACGTCGGCCGGCTGCACCGGCGGCAGCGCCACCGGCACCGCGAGCGGCCGCGGCTCGATGCCGGTGCGGCCGACCTGCTGGTCGAGCGCGATGCGCTTGATGCGCAGGTCGTTCTCGGCGGCGATGACCTGCGCGGTGGCCAGGTCGAAGCGGGCCTGCGCCTCGCGCGTGTCGGTGATGGTGGCGGTGCCGACCTCGAAATTGCGCTTGGCCGAGGCCAGCTGCTCGGAGATCGCGCTCTTGTTGGCGTTGGCGGCGCCGAGCGTGTCCTGCGCGGCGAGCACGTCGAAGTAGGCCTGCGACAGGCGCACGATCAGGTCCTGCTCGGCGATCTGCAGCTCGGCGCGCGCCGCCTCGAGCGAGGTGTCGGCCTGCGCGATGGACTTGTCGTTGGCGCGGTTGAAGATCGACTGCGTGGCCGAGATGCCCGCCGACACCGCGTTGGAGGTGAGGTCCTGCACCGGCGTCTCGCTGGTCGAGCGGCCGGCCGTGGCGCTCAGGCCCACGTTCGGGCGGCGCAGCGCGTGCACCTGGTCGGCCCGGTACTGCGCCGATTCGGCCAGCGCGCGGGCGGCGAGGTAGTTGGCGTCGTAGCCGCGCGCGGCCTCGTACAGCTCGAGCAGGCTCTGCGCCCGCGCGCCCGGCAGCGCCGCCAGCACCAGCAGCGCGCCCGCGGCCAGCGGCGCGAGCCGCCGCATCGGCCGTCCACCCTGGCGAGCCGGACGAGACAGTGAAGGGCGGGGGCGTTGCGCTGCCATGGGAGGTCCTTGGTGGTTGGTTGTCGATCAGTAGCGGGCCACCGACGGATCGACCTGGCAGGCCCAGGCGTCGATGCCGCCGCTCAGGTTGAACACCTGCTCGAAGCCCCGGTGCTCCAGGAACGCGGCCACCTGCTGGCTGCGCACGCCGTGGTGGCACAGGCAGACGATGGGCCGGCCGGCCGGCAGCTCGGCCAAGCGCTGGGGGATCTCGCCCATGCGGATGTGCCGCAGCGTGGCGCCGGGCGGGCGGATGGCGGCCAGCGCCACCTCCCAGTCCTCGCGCACGTCGAGCAGCAGCGGCGCCATCGCGGCGCAGCGCTCGTGCAGCTCGGGCGCGCTCAGCGGCTGCATCAGAACCGGAAGCGCGACGGCTCGCCGAAGTGGCGCAGGCGCGGGGCCACGGTGTCGAAGAGCTCGACGCTCGAGAACCCGTGCTCGGCGCTGCGCGTGAACAGCGTGGCGCGCATCACCGGCTCCTGGCCGACGATGGCGGCGAGCCGCCCGCCGACCTTGAGCTGCGCGAGCAGCGTGGGCGGCACCTCGGCCACCGAGCCCGACAGCAGGATGGCGTCGAACGGCGCCTCGCCGGGCAGGCCGCGCGAGCCGTCCATGTGGCGCACCGCGACGTTGTCGATGCCGGCGCGCTGCAGGTTGTCCTTCGCCAGCGCGGCGAGGGTCTCGTCGATCTCGAGCGTGATGACCTGCCGCGCGCGGTGGCCGAGCAGGGCCGCCATGAAGCCCGAGCCGGCGCCGACCTCGAGCACCGTGGCGGGTGGGTCGATCGCGAGCTCCTGCAGCAGCCGGGCCTCGACCTTGGGCGAGAGCATGGCCTGGCCGCCGGGCAGCGGCACCTCGGTGTCGACGAAGGCCAGCGCCTTGTATTGCGCGGGCACGAAGTCCTCGCGCTTCACGTTCGCCAGCAGCGACAGCACCGATTCGTCCAGCACGTCCCAGGGGCGGATCTGCTGCTCGATCATGTTGAAGCGGGCTTGTTCGGTGTTCATGCGGCGGGTTCCTTCGGGCACACGGTCATGGCTGCGAGGCGGGCATTTTATTGGGCGGGGTCGGTGCCGAGCGGGCCCGCCGACGGCGCCGGGCGCAGAAACTTGCGCTGCATCCAGGCGGAGAGATCGTCGAGGTAGCAGTACACGACCGGCACCACCACCAGCGTGAGCAGCGAGGAGGCGATGACGCCGCCGAGCACCGCCTGGCCCATGGGTGCGCGCTGCTCGGCCCCTTCCGACAGCGCGAAGGCCAGCGGCACCATGCCGAAGACCATCGCCAGCGTCGTCATCAGGATCGGGCGCAGCCGCACGCGGGCGGCGTGCAGCAGGGCCGCCTCGCGTGCGAGCGGCGCCTCGCCGTGGTCCCCGCGGCGCGCGCGGATGGCGAAGTCGATCAGCAGGATGGCGTTCTTCGTCACCAGCCCCATCAGCATCACCACGCCGATGATGCTGAACATGTTGAGCGTGGAACCGAACACCAGCAGCGTGAGCACCACGCCGATGAGCGTGAGCGGCAGCGAGCTCATCAGCGCCAGCGGCTGCAGGAAGCTCCTGAACTGGCTGGCGAGGATCATGTAGATGAAGACCACCGCGAGGCCCAGCGCCCCGAGCGCGTAGGCGAAGGACTCGGTCATGTTCTTGGTCGAGCCGCCGAAGCTGTAGCGGTAGCCCGGCGGGAAGGCGGTGCTGTCCAGCACGCGGCGGATGTCGGCCGTCACGTCGCCGGTGGTGCGCCCGAGGGTGTTGGCGTCGACGTTGATCTCGCGGTTGAGGTCGCGGCGGTTGATCTGGTTCGGGCCGGTCCCGGGCGACACGTCGGCCACCTGCGACAGCCGCACCACGCGCGGCGTGCCGTCGGCCGCCGCGGCCACGTTGATGGGCAGGCGCTGCAGGTCGGTGATCGACTCGCGGCTGCCGGGGGCGAGCTGCACGTTCACGTCGTAGTTCTCGCCGTCGGGCGCGCGCCAGTTGCCCACCGTGGTGCCGGCCACCAGCGTGCGTAGCGTGCCGGCCAGGGCGGCGACGTTCAGGCCCGCGTCGGCGGCGGCGTCGCGCCGCACGTCGATGGCGATGGTGGGCTTGTCGGGCTTGAGCGTGGAGTCCAGGTCGACCAGCCCCGGGATGGCCGCGAGCCGCGGCTGGATGCTCTTCCACAGCCGCGCCAGCTCGGCCAGGTCGCTGCCCTGGATGGAGAACTGCAGGCTCTTGCCGCCGCCGAGGTCGGTCGTGCCGATGTTGGTGACGGTGATGCCCGGGATGCGCGCCAGCCGCTCGCGCAGCGGCGTGACCAGTTCGTCGACGCTGCGCGCGCGCTGGTCGCGGTCGATGAAGCGCACATACGTCACGCCGTAGATCTTGCCCGCCGCCGCACCGCTGTTGATGACGGTGACGGTGTCGCGCACCTCGGGCAGCTCGCGCAGGATGGCGTCGATCTGCTTCGCCCGCGCCTCGGTCACTTCCAGCGACGAGCCGACCGGCGTGTAGAAGTTGATCTGCGTCTCGGAGAAGTCGGCGCGCGGCACGAACTCGGCGCCGACGACCGGAATGATGAGGAAGCTGGCGGCGAAGGTGGCCGCGGCCACGGCCAGCGTGGCGAGCTTGTGCCGCAGCGACCACCCGAGGATGGCCTGGTAGGCGTCGGACAGCCGCTCGGTGAAGCGGTCGAAGGCGAGCGTCACGCGGCCGATGGTCCGGTCGTAGAAGGTCACCGGCGCATGCCGCGCCGCGCCGTGCTCGGCCGACTGCGGGTCGTGCCAGATGCTCGAGAGCATGGGGTCGAGCGTGAAGCTCACGAACATCGAGATCAGCACGGCGGCCACGATGGTCAGGCCGAACTCGTGGAAGAACTTGCCGACGATGCCCTCCATGAAGCCGATCGGCAGGAACACCGCCACGATGGACAGCGTGGTGGCCAGCACCGCCAGGCCGATCTCCTTCGTGCCGTCGAGCGCCGCCTGGTGCGCGCTCTTGCCCATCTGCACGTGGCGCACGATGTTCTCGCGCACGACGATGGCGTCGTCGATCAGGAGGCCCACGCACAGGCTCAGCGCCATCATCGTGAGGCTGTTGATGGTGAAGCCGAAGGCGTACATGAAGAGAAACGTGCCGATGAGCGCGATCGGCAGCGTCAGGCCCGTGATGATGGTGGAGCGCCACGAGTTCAGGAACAGGAACACGATCAGCACCGTGAGCGCCGCGCCTTCGAGCAGCGTCTGCCGCACGTTGGCCACCGACACGCGGATGGCGCGCGAGTTGTCGCGGTTCACCTCCACCGTCACGCCCTCGGGCGTCACGGCCTTCGCGTCGGCCAGCGCCTGGCGCAGCCCGTCGACCACGGCGATGGTGTTCTCGCCCTGCGACTTCTGCACCGACAGCAGCACGGTGCGCCGCCCGTTGTAGAGCGCGAGGCTCTCGATCTCCTGCGGGCCGTCGACCACGTCGGCCACCTGCCACAGCCGCACCGGCGTGCCGGCCTTGCGCGCGACCACGATGTCGCGGAAGTCCTCGGGGCGCTGCATGCGCGCGTTGATCTGCACCACCGTCTCGTGCTCGCGCGAGCGCACGGCACCCATGGGCAGCTCCTGGTTCTCGCTGCGCACGGCGGCCACCACCTGGTCGGCGCCGATGCCCAGCGCTTCCATGGCCGCGGGCTTGAGGTAGAGGTTGATCTGGCGCTGCACGCCGCCGACCACCGTGACCGCGCCGACCCCGGGCACGTTCTCCAGGCGCTTTTGCAGCACCTGCGAGGCCCAGGTGGTGAGGTCCTGCTGCGAGCGCGTGCCGTCGGCCGACATCACGGCCACGTAGAAGACCGGCTGGTCGGCCGGGTCGAAGCGCGAGATGCGCGCGTCCTCCACCTCGTCGCGCAGCAGCGGGCGGATGAGCGCGACCTTCTCGCGCACGTCCTCCGCGGCCTTGCGCCCGTCGATGTGCAGCTTGAACTGCACGACGACGACCGCGCTGCCTTCGTACGAGCGCGAGAACAGCGAGTCGATGCCGGCGATGGTGTTGACGGCCTCCTCGATCCGCTTGGTGACCTCGCTCTCGACGATCTCCGGCGAGGCGCCGGGGTAGGCCACCTGCACCACGACGGTCGGGAAGTCGATGTTCGGGAACTGGTCGACGGCCAGCCGCTGGTAGCTGAACAGGCCCAGCACCACGAAGGCGAGCATCACCATCGTGGCGAGCACGGGGTTGCCGATGGAGACGCGGGTGAACCACATGGCGGCGGGGCGTTCGGGTCAGCGCGCGGCGGAGGCCGCGGCCTGGGCCATGACCGCGGCCGATGCGGCCGGGGCCGGCGCGCCGGTCAGGCGCGCCTTCGCCCCGTCGGGCACGCGCCCGGCCATGGCGCGCAGCAGCGTCGCGCCCTCGGCGAGGCCGGACTCGATCGCCACTGCGCTCTCGCGCCGGCCGTCGAACAGCGCCTCGCCGCGCGCGCCGAGCGCGACCGTGCGGTGCTGCACGCGCCCGTCCGCCAGCGCCAGCACGTAGGGCTGCGCCTGGTCGACGCGCACGGCGCTCACCGGCACGGCCAGCGCGGCCTGCTGCGCGAGCGCGACGTGGCCGCGGGCGAACAGGCCCTGGCGCAGCGCCGGGTGGGCGTCCAGCGCGAGGTACACCATCACGGCGCGGCTGCCGGCCTGGGCGCTCGGGTTGATGCGCGCGACGCGGGCCTGCACCGGCTCGGCCAGGCCGTCGACGGCGAGCCGCGCCTCCTGGCCGACGCGCACCTGCACCACGTCCTCCGGCGCGACCGCCGCCTCGAGCTCGAGCCGCGACAGGTCGACGATCTCGACGATGCGCGCGTCCACCGGCACCCGCTCGCCGGGCTGCACCAGCCGCTGCGCCACGATGCCGGCGATGGGGGCGACCAGCACCGCGTCGGCGCGGGCCTTGCGCATGAGCTCGGCGGCGGCCGTCGCGCCCTGGAGGTTGGCCGCGGCGGCGGCCTCGTTGGCGATCGAGGTCTCCAGCGCCGTGGACGAGATGAAGCCCTGCGCCACGAGCGCGCGGTTGTTCTCGAGCGCGCGGCGGGCGATGTCGAGCTGCGCGCGCGCCGCGGCGGCGGCCTGCTCGGCCTGGCGCAGCCGCCAGTCGAGCTCGGTCACGTCGAGCCGGCCGATCACCTGGCCGGCCGTGACGGTGTCGCCCTCGCGCACGGTGAGCGCCTGCAGCTCGGCCGCCACCTTGGCCTTGACCATCGCGCTGCGCACGGCCTTCAGGCCGCCGGAGACGGGCAGGCTGCGGGTGAGCTCGATGCGGCGCGCCGTGACCAGGTCGTCCGGCGACAGCTCGAGCACGGCCTCGGCCGCCGGCGCGGCGGCCAGCGCCTGCTTGTGCTGCCGCGCCTTGATGCCGCGCGCGGCGAGCGCGGCCACGAGCAGCAGGGCAACCGCCACGGCGATCCACTTGAGCGAGCGTTTCATGATTTGCGCGCGGCTTTCTTCTTCGCAGCGGGAGGGGTGGGGCTCTTCAGGCCGTTGAGCACCAGGTCGATGTGGGTCTCGACGACGCGCTGGCCGTCGCGCACCAGGTCCTGGATGCCGCAGGCGCCGAGCGAATGCTTGTGCAGCGCCATGAAGAGGATGGGGGCGCTGAGCACCAGCGTGATCTCGTCGGCGGCGACGGCGCGGAACTCGCCGCGCTCGACGCCGCGCTGCAGCGCGCGCCGGATCATCGCCTCGGCCGGCGCGATGACCTCGGCGTTGTAGAACGCGGCCAGCTCGGGGAAGTTGCGCGCCTCCGACAGCATGATCTTGAAGATGCCCGAGGCGGGCGTGTTGCTCACGCGATGCCACCAGGTGCGCATCATCAGCGCGAAAAGTTCGGTCGAGCTGCCTTCGTAGGCGTCGATCAGCTCGGTGCCTTCGGCGATCAGGCCGGTCAGGTTGTGGCGGATCACCGCCTTGAGCAGCTCTTCCTTGCTCGGGTAGTAGAGGTACAGCGTGCCCTTGGACACGCCCGCGCGCGTGGCGACTTCCTCCGAGCGCGTGGCCGAGAAGCCCTTCTCGACGAAGAGCTCGAGCGCCGCGTCCAGCAATTCCTGCGGACGCGCCTCCTTGCGGCGCTGCCGGATCGGCGGGGATGGGGTCGTGCTCATGAAATACTGACTGACTGGTCAGTAATGCTAGCCACGGGTGCGTGGCCGGTCAAGGAAGCGGCGCGGCGGGGTGGCGCGCAATGCGTGCCGCATGGCATGGTCGGGCAGCGCGCCGGCGGTGCGGCGCGGAAAGGGGATGTGCATGACGATCGATCCGGCCGGCGCCCGCGGGCGCCGGGCCTTTCTCCGCCTCGGCGGCGCGGCGGGCATCGCCGCCGCGGCCTGGTCCGCGGGCTGCGCCGGACTCGGCGGGCCGCGCGTCATCACGCTCGGCGAGGCCGACCTCGCGCGGGCGCTGGCGCGGCAGTTCCCCTTCGAGGGCCGTCTGCTCGAGCTGATCGACCTGCGCGTGCAGACGCCGCGGCTGCGGCTGCTGCCCCAGACCAACCGCATCGCCACCGACCTGGACGTGGCCATCGGCGAGCGCCTGCTGCGCGGCGGCTACTGCGGCGAGCTGTCGCTCGACTTCGGGCTGCGCTACGAGCCGTCGGACCAGTCGGTGCGGCTGTCGCAGGTGCGCGTGCAGCGGCTGAGCCTGGGCAGCCTGCCGGCGGGGCTGCAGCCGGTGCTCGACCGCATCGGGCCGCTCGTGGCCGAGCAGCTGCTGCAGGACCTGAGCATCCACCGCTTCACGCCGGAAGAACTCGGCGCGGTGCGCGGGCGCGGCTACGAGCCGGGCGAGGTGAACGTCACGCGGCGCGGGGTCGAGATCACGCTCCTGCCCGCCCCGCGCTGAACGGGCGCGACCGGCGCTGCGCCGTCGCGCCATGTCAGCGGCGCCCGGCCGCCCGAAGCCACTGACGCGCCCCCCCTCGGGGGGCAGCGAACAAAGTGAGCGTGGGGGTTGTCTCATCCTAGTGGCGCCACCGCACGTGGCGCGACCCGCGACGCATGAACCGAGGAGCGTTCCCAAGCGAACACCGCGGATCCGGCTCTGCCGGTCCGCTGGTGTTGCCTTGCAGGCCGTGCCGGGCCAGTGGCCCGGCCCTTCGCCAGGCATGAAAGGTCCACCGGACCTTTCATGTCCGGGCTCAGCCCCCTCGAGGGGGCGCGTGAAGCGCGTAGGGGGTGGGTCATTTCAGCGCCGCTAACATCGCGCGTCTTTTTGCGAAGGGGTCTCGTTGGACATCACGCTGCTGCTCAAGGCTGCCCTCATGGGCATCGTCGAAGGTCTGACGGAATTCCTGCCGATCTCCAGCACCGGGCACCTGATCCTCGCCGGCTCGCTGCTGCGCTTCACCGGTGAATCGGTCAAGGTGTTCGAGATCGCCATCCAGACCGGCGCCATGCTGTCCGTCATCTGGGAATACCGGCGCCGCCTCGGGCAGACGGTGGCCGGCATCACGCACGATCCGGTGGCCCAGCGCTTCGCCCGCAACGTGCTGATCGCCTTCATTCCCGCCGTGGTGCTGGGGCTCGCCTTCGGCAAGCTGGTGAAGGAGCACCTGTTCCATCCGGTGCCGGTGGCGACGGCCTTCGTCGTCGGCGGCCTGCTCATCCTGTGGGTGGAGCGGCGCCACAGGCGGCTGTACGGCGAGCGCGACCTCGAAGGCGGGCGGCTCGCGCGGGTGGAGACGGTGGACGACATGAGCGCGATGGACGCGCTCAAGGTCGGCCTGCTGCAGTGCCTGGCGCTCATTCCCGGCACCAGCCGCTCGGGCGCCACCATCATCGGCGGGCTGGTGCTCGGGCTGTCGCGCAAGGCCGCGACCGAGTTCAGCTTCTACCTCGGCATCCCGACGCTGATGGGCGCCGGCGCCTACTCGGTGTGGAAGCAGCGCGAGCTGCTGCAGTGGAGCGACCTGCCGATGTTCGCCGTCGGCACGGTGTTCGCCTTCGTGAGCGCGCTGCTGTGCATCCGCTGGCTCATCCGCTACGTGTCCACGCACGACTTCACGCCCTTCGCGTGGTACCGCATCGTCTTCGGCGCCCTGGTGCTGCTGAGCGCATGGGGCGGGTGGGTGGAATGGCACGAATGAGCGGTGCCGCCGCTGTCGGTGTCCTTTACACATCCGATTCGGCGGCTGGAGGGCGTCATGGGTGAAAGCGGAATTTTTTCCGTTTTCAATCCCTAAGTCGTTGGCGGCCGCCGGCGCAGGCGGCTCCCGCCGGGTGCTGGCCCGTATGTTGCTGAATGTGACGATCCTTCACTTGCCTTCCGGTCGCCAGATGAATTTCCGAAGCCTTCTCTCCGCAGCCGTTCTCGCCGCCAGCGCGGCCGGCGCCGTTGCGGCCCCCATCACGCCGACCTTCGATGCCTTCGGCACGCTGGCCGGCGCCACCTTCGGCGGCTCGGGCATCCCGAACGATGCGGTGGCGATCAGCCGCAATGGCAACGTCACCATCGGCCTGACGGCGCACCAGCGCTACGACAGCCCGGCGGTGGCCAACAACGGCGCGGGCGTTTTCTATGCACAGACGGGGATCGATACCCATGCGCCGTCTTCCGCCACCGATCCGTACGCCCTGTGGAATTTCGCCTTCTATGCCAGCGGCGCCACGTCCTATCGCCTGAGCTACGACTTCGACCCGGCCGCGGACAACGACAAGTCGACGCACGGCTGGTTCACCGTCCTCGGCTCGGGCCAGGACTCGCTGAACCTGGGCATGAACTCGCTCGATCCGCTCTTTCCGATCTTCGTCACGCCGCCGCTGTTCGACACCTTCGACCCCCTGGCCCTCGGTGAATACACTTTCAGCCTGACGGCCTACGGCCTCTTTGGCCGGGAACTGGCAACGACCGCCATCAAGGTCATCGTCGGGGCGGCCCCGAGCAACAACGTCCCCGAGCCTGCCTCCCTGGCCCTCGTGGGCCTGGCGCTGGCCGGCCTGGCCGTCAGCCGCCGCAAGGCCTGATCCGGCTCGCCCCCGCCACACCGCCCGGCGCATCGCGCGCCGGGCTTTTTTTCGTCCGCGCGGGGCACAATCCGGTCCCTTTCGCCGTGCCCCGACCGTCCCCGATGACCGACCCCGCCTCGCCGCACCCGCCCCGCGCCATCCGCAGCTTCGTCACGCGGGCCGGCCGCATGGGTCCGGGCCAGGCGCGCGCGATGGCCGAACTCGGTCCGCGCTTCGTGCTGCCGTACGAGCCGCGTCCGCTGGACGCCGCCGCGGTGTTCGGCCGCAGCGCGCCGCTGGTGCTGGAAATCGGCTTCGGCATGGGCGACGCCACCGCGCAGATCGCGCGCGGCCGCCCCGACACCGACTTCCTCGGCGTGGAGGTCCACACGCCCGGCGTCGGCGCGCTGCTCAAGCGCATCGGCGAGCTGCAGATCGGCAACCTGCGCCTGATCCAGCACGACGCCGTCGAGGTGCTCGACCACATGATCGCGCCCGGCTCGCTCGCCGGCGTGCACGTGTTCTTCCCCGACCCCTGGCACAAGAAGAAGCACAACAAGCGCCGGCTGATCCAGGCGCCGTTCGTCGCGCGCCTGGCCACGCGGCTGGCGCCCGGCGGCTACCTGCACTGCGCCACCGACTGGCAGCCCTATGCCGAGCAGATGCTGGACGTGCTGTCGGCCGAGCCGCTGCTGGCCAACACCGCCGAGGGCTACGCGCCCCGGCCGGCCTACCGCCCGCTCACCAAGTTCGAGAACCGTGGAATCAGGCTCGGCCACGGCGTGTGGGATCTGGTGTTCACGCGGCGCTGAGCGCCGCCCACGCTAGAATCGACGCCCGCTGCGGGTGTAGTTCAATGGCAGAACGGCAGCTTCCCAAGCTTCATACGAGGGTTCGATTCCCTTCACCCGCTCCACTGCATCTTTCTGCGGAGGTCCGCTGAAATCCAAGAGAGTCTGCAAGCCGTTGTCACACAACGGTTTTTTCTCTCTTTGATGTTCTGCTGTCGTCCACGGAAATCCGCCTGAAGCCAGGACTTTTATGTCCATGATTGTGTCCATTTTTGCGGGCACGACCGCTTCCGGATTGTTTGTAGAGGCGCGCAGGTGATGTGACCAGCATCGAGTTCCTGACTCACGTTCAGGAGCTAGAAGCATGGCACTTTCCGACCTGGCCGTTCGACGCGCCAAAGCCACCGGCAAGGACTACACCCTCCCCGACACGTTGGGCCTCTCCCTCGCTGTTGCAGCGACGGGAGGCAAGACCTGGCACTTCCGCTACTACTGGCTCAAGGAGCCCAAGCGGATGTCGTTCGGCACCCATCCCGAGGTATCGTTGCTCGAAGCCCGCGCGCTGCGCGACGAGGCGCGCGCCTTGGTCGCCAAGGGCATCAACCCCCGTTGTTGGCGCCGATCTAAATCTGACCCACCCTGCCGATTGAACTTTGACCCAGGGC
>JBIQHD010000019.1:0-91076 GCA_044508835.1 Rubrivivax sp. | reverse complement strand
GCGCCGACCGCATCGAGGGCTGCCTGTTCGGCAACGGCGAGCGCACCGGCAACGTCGACCTCGTGAACATCGCGCTGAACCTGTACACGCAGGGCGTCGACCCGGGCCTCGACTTCTCCGATATCGACGAGGTGCGCCGCTGCGTCGAGCACTGCAACCAGCTGCCGGTGCATCCGCGCCATCCGTATGCCGGCGACCTGGTCTACACCTCGTTCTCGGGCTCGCACCAGGACGCGATCAAGAAGGCCTTCGCCGCGCGGCGGGAGGACGACATGTGGGAGATGCCCTACCTGCCCATCGACCCGAAGGACGTGGGGCGCAGCTACGACGCGGTGATCCGCGTGAACAGCCAGTCGGGCAAGGGCGGCATCTCGTACCTGCTCGAGAGCGAGTACGGCATCGAGCTGCCGCGCCGGCTGCAGATCGAGTTCAGCCAGGTCGTGCAGTCGGTGATGGACGACTCGGGCAAGGAGCTGTCGGCCGGCGACATCTGGCAGATCTTCGAGCGCGAGTACGGCCTGGCGGCCACTGCCGCCGCCGACCAGCCGGCGATCGCGAGCACGCCCCGGGGCGGCGTCGCGGTGACGGCCGCGGCGCGCATCGGCGCGCGCGTGCTGCAGGTGCAGGGCGAGGGCACCGGCCCGATCGACGCCTTCGTCGACGGGCTCGGCCGGCAGCTCGCGACGCCGGTGCGGGTGCTCGACTACCACGAGCACGCCATCGGCAGCGGCGCCGACGCGAAGGCGGTGGCCTACCTCGAGCTGCGCGTCGCCGACGAACTCACGCTGTTCGGCGTGGGCATCGACGCCAACATCGTCTCGGCCTCGTTGCATGCTGTGGTCTCGGCGCTGGAGCGCGCGAACCGGCGCGGCGTGCTGCGCCTGGGCGCCGCGGCGCTCGCCTAACATTCCGAGTTCGACGAAGTACCCCGGAGGCCGCCATGACCGACAAGCTGATCATCTTCGACACCACGCTGCGCGACGGCGAACAATCCCCGGGCGCTTCGATGACGCGCGACGAGAAGCTGCGCATCGCGCGCCAGCTCGAGCGGCTGCGCGTCGACGTCATCGAGGCGGGCTTCGCGGCGTCGAGCAACGGCGACTTCGAGGCGGTGAAGGCCATCGCCGCGCAGGTGCGCGAATCGACGGTGTGCTCGCTCGCGCGCGCCAACGACCGCGACATCAGCCGCGCGGCCGAGGCGCTGCAGGGCGCGGCGCGCTCGCGCATCCACACCTTCATCGCCACCAGCGCGCTGCACATGGAGAAGAAGCTGCGCATGACGCCCGAGCAGGTGTTCGAGCAGGCGAAGCTGGCGGTGCGCTTCGCGCGCAACGTCTGCGAGGACGTCGAGTTCTCGCCCGAGGACGGCTACCGCTCCGACCCCGACTTCCTCTGCCGCGTGATCGAGGCCGTCATCGCCGAAGGCGCGACCACCATCAACCTGCCCGACACCGTGGGCTACGCCATCCCCGAGCTCTACGGCCACTTCATCCGCAGCCTGCGCGAGCGCATTCCCAACGCCGACAAGGCGGTGTGGTCGGTGCACTGCCACAACGACCTCGGCATGGCGGTGGCCAACTCGCTGGCCGGCGTGAAGATCGGCGGCGCGCGCCAGGTGGAATGCACCATCAACGGCCTCGGCGAGCGGGCGGGCAACTGCTCGCTCGAAGAAGTGGTGATGGCGGTGAAGACGCGCCGCGACTACTTCGGCCTCGAGCTCGGCATCGACGCCACGCAGATCGTGCCGGCCTCGCGGCTGGTGGCGCAGACCACCGGCTTCGTGGTGCAGCCGAACAAGGCCGTGGTGGGCGCCAACGCCTTCGCGCACGCCTCGGGCATCCACCAGGACGGCGTGCTCAAGGCGCGCGACACCTACGAGATCATGCGCGCCGAGGACGTGGGCTGGAGCGCGAACAAGATCGTGCTCGGCAAGCTCTCGGGCCGCAACGCCTTCAAGCAGCGGCTGCAGGAGCTCGGCGTGGCGCTCGAGTCGGAGGCCGAGGTCAACGCCGCCTTCGCCAAGTTCAAGGAACTGGCCGACCGCAAGAGCGACATCTTCGACGAGGACATCCTCGCCCTCGTGATGGACGAGTCGGTCACGTCGGAGCAGGAGAACTACCGCCTGCTGTCGCTGTCGCAGCGCTCGGAGATGGGCGAGCGGCCGCATGCCGCCGTCACCTTCGCCGACGGCAACGTCGAGCACCGCGTCGAGAGCGACGGCAACGGGCCGGTGGACGCCACGCTCAAGGCCATCGAGTCGAAGCTCCAATCTGGCGCGGAAATGCTGCTGTACTCGGTCAATGCCATCACCTCCGGCAGCACAGAATCGCAGGGCGAGGTGACGGTCCGGCTACAGCATGGCGGGCGGGTCGTCAATGGCGTGGGGGCCGATCCGGACATCGTCGTGGCGTCCGCCAAGGCCTATCTGGCGGCATTGAACAAGCTGCACAGCAAGACGGAACGCGTGGCGGCCCAGGGCTGAGCAATCGGTCACAACTGTGGCAATCAAGACGGCACTTGAGGAGTCGCGCGTAAGTTTTTGATCTTGTGCAGATTTTTGCGTTCACCTACACTTTCGCCATCGTGAGTGGGGGTTGACGTGAAGTTCTGGTCAAGATTCGCATCCGTTGTCGTGATGGCCGTGGCCGCCGCGGTGATGTTCGCCAACCCGGCCCATGCGGCGCAGTCGAAGAAGCGCGTCCACGCCAGCGCGAAGAAGAGCGTCGCCGCCAAGCCGGCCCCGCGCGCGCGCAAGTCGGCGCCGCGCATCAAGACGGCCCCCGCGGCCCAGTCGGCCGCGCGGCTGTCCTTCGGCCAGATCGCGGGGCTGCACCTCACGCCGGACGAGGCCGACCTCAAGTCCGCCGTCGCCCTGGTGCTCGACCAGGACACCGACGAGGTGCTGTTCGCCAAGAACGCCAAGGCAGTGCTGCCCATCGCCTCGCTCACCAAGCTGATGACCGCGCTGGTGGTGACGCAGGCGGGCCAGCCGCTCGACGAGGTGCTGACCATCACGCAGGCCGACGTCGACACCGAGAAGGGCAGCCGCTCGCGCCTGCGCGTCGGCACGCAGCTCACGCGCGGCGAGATGCTGCACCTGGCGCTGATGTCGTCCGAGAACCGCGCCGCGAGCGCGCTCGGGCGCCACTATCCCGGCGGGCTCGACGCGTTCGTGCGCGAGATGAACCGCAAGGCTGAAGAGCTCGGCATGAGCCACACGCGCTACGTGGAGCCCACCGGCCTGTCGAGCGCCAACCAGTCGAGCGCACGCGACCTGGCGACGCTGGTGAAGGCGGCCTACGAGGTGGAGCTCATCCGCGAGCTGTCGACCTCGACCGAATACCAGGTGGAAGTGGGCAACCGGCAGCTCCAGTACCGCACCACCAACGGCCTGGTGCGCGACCCGACCTGGGAGATCGGCCTGCAGAAGACCGGCTACATCTCCGAGGCCGGCCGCTGCCTGGTGATGCAGGCCGAGATGCTGGGCCGCAAGCTCATCATGGTGTTCCTCGATTCGACGGGCAAGTACTCGCGCATCGGCGACGCCAACCGCATGCGCGACTGGCTGCTCGAGAACGCGACGCGCACCGCGTCCGCGCACACGGCGACGAAGATCGCCCAGTGAGCCGGCGAGGGCCGGCAGGCATGCAGGAAGGCCCGGCGTTGCCGGGCCTTTTTTCGTTCCGCCCCGCGGCCCGCTACTTGAGCGAGTGGACGGTGGAGGCGCCCGGCGCCGGCGCGCGGTAGCCGAGCGCGGCCGAGATCTGCGCGGCCGTGGTCTTGAGCCGCTCCATCCAGCCTTCCTCCAGCCGGTCGGCCGGCGCCGAGATCGACAGCCCCGCGACCAGCTTGCCCTGGTCGTCGAGGATGCCGGCCGCGAGGCAGCGCACGCCGAGCTCGAGCTCCTCGTCGTCGCGCGCCGTGCCCTGGCTCGCCACCTTGGTGAGCTCGCGCTCGAGCGCGCCGAGCGTGGTGATGCTGTTGCGCGTGTGGCCGGCGAGCCCGGTGCGCGTGGCGTAGGCGCGCACGCGCTGCGCGTCGTCGTGCGCGAGGAACAGCTTGCCGACCGACGTGAGGTGCAGCGGCGCGCGCCCGCCGATCGCCCGCACCACCTGCATGCCGGAGCGTTCGCTGTAGGTGCGCTCGATGTAGACGATCTCGTCGCCCTGGCGCATCGACAGGTTGACCGGCTGGTGCGTCACCTTGTGCAGTTCGCGCATCGGGCCGAGCGCCGCGTCGCGCACGTCCAGGCGCGCCTTGACCAGGTTGCCCAGCTCCAGCAGCCGCATGCCGAGCCGGTAGCTGCCGGCCTGCGGGCGGTCGACGAAGCGGCCGATCGTCAGGTCGTTCAGGATGCGGTGCGCCGTGGAAGGATGCAGCCCGGTCTGCTCGCTGATGAGCTTGAGGGAAACCGGGTCGGGATAGGACGCCAGGATGTCGAGCAGCAGGAACGTGCGTTCGAGCACCTGGATGGCCGGAACCTTCGGTTCGGTGTGCTTCATGCGGGGCATTCTCTCCGAATTCGCCCTTATTTTTGCATGGCGAAAGATGAGGCTGCATCCCGGGAGGGCGAAGCCGGGGGAGGAAACCTCGCGATGAAGGATCAGGGCACCGGCGCGGGCACGGCCGCGAGGCCCGCGCGCACGGCCCCTTCGATCGTCGCCGGATACGGCCCGGCCACGTAGTCGCCCGCGGCCCGAAGGCCGGGCGCGATGTCGCGCCCCGGCCGGTCCAGGCCCGGCGTGCAGCGGAAGGTGGCGCGCTTCTCGGTGAGCAGGCGCACCGGTTCCAGCGGGCCGCGCAGCAGCGGCCCGAGCGCGGCGCGGGCCTGCGCCTGCACGGCCTCGCGTGTGGCATCGGCGCCGCGGTCGACCCAGGGCTGCGCGCCGCTGATCACGAACGCGAGCAGCCCCGGCTCGCCGCCGAGCCGGCCGAGGTCGAAGACGAACTGCGCGGGCCGCCGGGCCGCGTCGGCCGCCAGCGTCAGCATCGGCTTGGGCAGCACGGTGCCGGCGCTGCGCAGGTAGACGGTGACGATGGGCTCGTAGCGCAGCGCCGCCGCACGGGCCGACCAGCCCGCGTCGATCGGCCGGGCCAGGCGGGCGGCTTCGGCGGCGCTGGCGGCCAGCACCACATGGTCGAACGCCTGCCCGTCGACGTGCCAGCCCGTCGTCCGGCGTTCGATCGAATCCACCCGGTGCGAGCGCAGGATCGCGGCGCCGTGCCGGCCGAGCCACCGTTCCGCCGCGTCCGGCAGCAGCTCGCTCAGCCGGCGCCGCGGCAGCAGCAGGTCGGACGAGCCGGGGCCGGCGAAGAGGGCGTCGCGCAGGACGCGAAGAAACACCTGGCCGCTGGCCTCGGCCGCCGGCGTGTTGAGCGCCGCCACGCACAGGGGCTCGACGAGATCGCGCCGTATCCGGGCCGGCAGATGCCGGGCGAGCGATTCGACGGTGGCGTCGGCCGCGCAGTCGAAGCGGCGCAACCCCCAGCCGCCTGCCACGGCCAGCAGCCGCAGCCGCTCGCCCAGGGGCCACGCATCCTGCGCCAGCACGCCGCGCACGAACGCCGGCAGCGGCGCGCCGCCCGGCAGGCGCAGCCCGCGGCCCTGCGCGTCGCACAGGTGCAGCGGCATGCGCAGCAGGACGTCGGCCGGCGCCACGCCGACCGTGCGCATCAGGCCCAGCGTCTCGGTGTAGGCGCCGATGAGGATGTGCTGGCCGTTGTCCAGCGCCACCGGCCCGTCGACGCTGCGCGCCCGGCCGCCGAGCTGCGGCGCCATCTCGAACAGCGTGACGCGGTGCGCGCGCCGCACGGCCTGCACCGCGGCGGCCAGCCCCGCCCAGCCGCCGCCCACCACGGCGACCGCAAGGCCGCGCTCAGCGGCCACGCCAGTTGGTCCGCATCGCGATCCACAGCTTGCGCACCGGCGTGAGCGAGATGCGCTGGTGCAGCACGCGGAAGTCTTCGGATTCGATCTCGCGCAGCAGGGTGCGGTAGATGTTGGCCATCATCAGCCCGGGCTTCTGCGGGCGGCGGTCCGCCTCGGGCAGCAGCGCGAGCGCCTCGTCGTAGAGGCGGTGCGCGCGCTCGGCCTGGAAGCGCATGAGCGCGGTGAAGCGCTCGCTGTAGCCGTAGGGCGCCGAGCGCTGGAGGATCTCGTGCGCCTTCACGTCGAACTGCTGCAGCTCCGACACCGGCAGGTAGATGCGCCCGCGCCGGGCGTCGTCGCCCACGTCGCGGATGATGTTGGTCAGCTGCATCGCGAGGCCGAGCCGGTGCGCGTACTGCACCGTGGCGTCGCTCGTGCGGCCGAAGATGTTGGCCGCCACCTCGCCGACGATGCCCGCCACCAGGTGGCAGTAGCGTGCGAGCCCGGCGTAGTCGAGGAAGCGCGTCTGCTCCAGGTCGGTCTGGCAGCCCTCGATCACGGCGACGAGGTGCCGCGCCTCGATGGCGTAGGGCCCGATGTGCGGCACCAGCGCCTTCATGGCGGGGTGGCTCGGGCGGCCGGCGAAGGTCTCGGCCACTTCCTTGCGCCACCAGGCGAGCTTGGTGGCGGCCACCGCCGGGTCGCTGACCTCGTCGACCACGTCGTCCACTTCGCGGCAGAAGGCGTAGAAGGCCGTGATCGCCGCGCGCCGCGGCGGCGGCAGGAACTGGAAGGCGTAGTAGAAGCTGGAGCCGCTCTGCACCGCCTTGTCCTGGACGTACTGCTCGGGCGTCATGCAGGGATTCTCGCCGGGCCGGTCGTGGATGGCGTCATGCGCGCGGCCCGCCACAGCAGGCGGGGGCCGTCGTGCCAGCGGAGCCGGGGCCGCGCGCGCAGGGTGTCGAAGCCGCCGGCCTCGATCTTGTCGAGCACCCGCAGGCCGCCCTGCACCACGAGCCGCAGCTCCCAGCCGGCGCGGCCGGGCAGGGCGTGCACGAGCGGCGCGCCCTCGTCCATCAGCGTGCGCGCCCAGCGGCACAGGTCGGCCATGAGGTGGCGCACGGCCGGGCCGTCCTCGTGCTGCAGCAGCGACTGTGGCGCGACGCCGTGGCGCGCGCAGTCGGCCAGCGGCGGGTAGACGCGGCCGCGCGAGGTGTCGGTGCGCAGGTCCTGCCAGAAGTTGACGAGCTGCAGCGCCGAGCAGACGGCGTCGGAGCGGCGCAGGGCGGCCTCGCCGTCGACGCCGTACAGGTGCAGCAGCAGCCGCCCCACGGGGTTGGCCGAGCGGCGGCAGTAGGCGAGGAGCTCGGCGCGGTCGGCGTAGCGGTGCTGGGTCAGGTCCTGCCGGAAGGCGTCGAGCAGGTCGTGCAGCAGCGGCACGGGCAGGGCGAAGTCGGCGATGGCCCGCGCGAGCGGCGCGAACACGCCGGCCCAGCGCGGCGAGGGTGCGGCGCCGGCCGCCGCGGCGTCCAGTTCGCGGCGGTAGTCGGCCAGTTCCGCCAGGCGCCGGGCCGGCGTCGCGCTGCCTTCGTCGGCGATGTCGTCCGCGGTGCGCGCGAACCAGTAGATCGCCCGCACGGCCGGGCGCAGCCGCGGCGGGCACAGCACGGAGGCGACCGGAAAGTTTTCGTAGTGATCGACGGACACGGCGCGCATTGTCCACTGCCGGCCTAGGGAGACGGCCCGCGCGGCGGGCCCGCGCGCAATTGACACTGCGCAGTCCCGTGAATACATTACTGACCAATCAGTCAGTTAGCTGCCGAACGACGGGGCGCCGCCGTGCCGTACCGCGGCGGCGCGCGCCGACCCGTCCGCGAACACCACGCCCCCTGCCCATGCGCCACCCGCGCCAAGGACGATTCATGCGTCAAGCCCTCCTCTTCACGATCGCTCTCGCCGCCCTGGCCGGATGCGGTCGCAACGAGCCGCCGCCGGAGCCGGTGCGCGCGGTCCGCACCCTCACCGTGACCGACGATTCGGCCGGCACCGTGTACGAATATGCCGCCGAGGTGCGGGCGCGCACCGAGTCGAGGCTCGGCTTTCGCATCGGCGGCAAGATCGTGCGCCGCAACGTCGACCTGGGCAGCACGGTGAAGGCCGGGCAGGTGCTGGCGCAGCTCGATCCGCAGGACATGCGCCTCGGCCGCGACGCGGCGCGCGCCTCGCTGGTGGCGGCCCAGGCGAACCTGGAGCAGACGCAGGCCGACTACAAGCGCTTCAAGGAGCTGCGCGACCAGGGCTTCATCAGCTCGGCCGAGCTGGAGCGCCGCCAGACGGCGCTGAACACCGCGCAGGCGCAGTACGACCAGGCGCGCGCGCAGTCGAACGTGCAGGGCAACCAGGCGGCGTACACCGCGCTGACGGCCGATGCGGCCGGCGTCGTCACCGGCGTCGAGGCCGAGCCGGGCATGGTGGTGGCGGCCGGCACGCCGGTCATCCGCCTCGCCCACGACGGGCCGCGCGACGTGGTGTTCGCCGTGCCGGAGGACAAGGTGGCGCTGATCCGCAAGCTGAGCACCGAGTCCGGCCGCTTCTCGGTGCGCCTGTGGGGCGGCGGCAAGCCCCTGCCGGCCACCGTGCGCGAGATCGCCGCGGCGGCCGACCCGGCCACGCGCACCTTCACCATCAAGGCCGACATCGGCTCGGGCAGCGCGGCCGGCGTCAGCCTGGGGCAGACGGCCACCGTGCTCGTCGCCACGCCGCGCTCGGCCGGCGTGACCAAGCTGCCGCTGTCGGCGCTGAAGGAGGAGCAGGGCGGCACCATCGTCTGGGTGGTCGACACCGCCACGATGACCGTGAAGCCGCAGCCGGTGAAGGTGTCGGGGGTCGACGGCAACGAGGCCGTCATCGACGACGGCCTCAGCGCCGGGCAGGTGGTGGTCACGGCCGGCGTGCACGTGCTCAATCCCGGCCAGAAGGTGAAGCTCTACGGCGCCGCGGACGGCAACGGCGCCCCGCCGCAGCCCGCGGCCGTGGCGCCGGTCGGCGCGGCCGCCTCGACCGCCAAGTGAGCACGCCGCGATGAGCACGGCCGACCGCCAACCGACGCCGCCCGCCGAAGAGCGCGCGCGCTTCAACATCTCCCGCTGGGCGCTCGAGCACGCGGCCCTCACGCGCTACCTGCTGGTGGTGCTGATGGTGCTGGGCATGGCCGCCTACTTCCAGCTCGGGCAGGACGAGGACCCGCCGTTCACCTTCCGCGCGATGGTGGTGCAGGCCTACTGGCCGGGCGCCACCGCGCAGCAGGTGGCCGACCAGGTGACCGACAAGATCGAGAAGACGCTGCAGGAGGTGCCCTACGCCGACAAGATCCGCAGCTACGCCAAGCCCGGCGAGACGGTGATCGTCTTCAACGTGCGCGACTCGGCGCCGCCGAAGGAGATGCAGCAGATCTTCTACACGGTGCGCAAGAAGGTCGGCGACATGCGCGGCACCTTGCCGGCAGGCGTGATCGGGCCGTTCTTCAACGACGAGTTCGGCGACGTGTACGGCACGATCTACGCGCTGGCGAGCGACGGTTTCAGCTACGGCCAGCTCAAGGACCACGCCGACGCGGTGCGCCAGCGGCTGCTGCGGGTGCCCGACGTGAAGAAGGTCGAGCTCTTCGGCGTGCAGGACGAGAAGATCTTCGTCGAGATCTCGCAGAAGCGCCTCGCGCAGCTCGGGCTCGACATGGGCTCGGTGCTGCAGCAGATCGGCCAGCAGAACGCGGTCGAGTCCGCCGGCGTCATCAACTCGCCGACCGATTTCGTCCAGGTGCGCGTGGGCGGGCAGTTCACGACCGTCGAGGAGCTCGAGGCCTTCCCCATGCGCGCCGGCGGCAGCAGCCTGCGGCTCGGCGACATCGCCACCATCAAGCGCGGCTACGTCGACCCGCCGCAGGTGAAGGTGCGCGACCAGGGCCGCGAGGTGATCGCCATCGGCGTCTCGATGGCCAAGGGCGGCGACATCATCGCCATGGGCGAATCGCTGAAGGCGGCCGTGGCCGACATCCGCGCCGACCTGCCGGTGGGCATCGAGATGCGGCAGTTCCAGGACCAGTCCACGATCGTGGCGAAGTCGATCCTCGAGTTCATCGGCGTGCTGATCGAGGCCATCGTCATCGTGCTCGGCGTGAGCTTCCTGAGCCTCGGCCTGCACCGCAAGCCCGGCACCTGGCGCTTCACCATCGACTGGCGCCCCGGCCTGGTGGTGGGCATCGCCATCCCGCTGGTGCTGGCCATCACCTTCGTCACCATGTACTACTGGGGCATCGGCCTGCACAAGGTGTCGCTCGGCTCGCTCATCATCGCGCTCGGCCTGCTGGTGGACGACGCGATCATTGCCGTCGAGATGATGGTGCGCAAGCTCGAGGAGGGCTACGACAAGGTGCGCGCCGCGACCTTCGCCTACGAGGCCACGGCGATGCCGATGCTCACCGGCACGCTGATCACGGCGGTGGGCTTCCTGCCGATCGGCCTGGCGAAGTCCTCGGTCGGCGAATACACCTTCGCCATCTTCGCCGTCACCGCGGCGGCGCTGCTGATCTCGTGGCTCGTCTCGGTGTACTTCGTGCCGTACCTGGGCATCCTGGTGCTCAAGTCCAAGCCCCACGGCCCGGGCCAGCCGCACGAGCTCTTCGACACGCCGTTCTACAACCGCTTCCGCGCCGCCGTCGGCTGGTGCGTGGAGCACCGCTGGACCGTCATCGGGCTCACGCTCGCGTCGCTGGTCGTCGGCATCGCCGGCATGACGCGGGTGCAGAACCAGTTCTTCCCCGACTCGGCGCGTCCGGAGATCCTCGTCGACCTGTGGTACCCGGAGGGCAGCTCGTACGTCGCCAACGAGGCGGTGACGAAGCGCGTGGAGCAGCGGCTGATGTCGCTCGACGGCGTGGCGCGCGTCACCACCTGGGTGGGCAGCGGGCTGCCGCGCTTCGCGCTGCCGCTCGACCAGATCTTTCCGCAGAGCAACGTGAGCCAGATGGTGCTGGTGCCCGCGGACATGGCCGCGCGCGAGCGCCTGCGGCGCGAGCTGCCGGCCCTGCTCGCCAGCGAGTTCCCGGAGCTGCGCGGGCGCGCCAAGCTGCTGCCCAACGGGCCGCCGGTGGCCTACCCGGTGCAGTTCCGCGTGGTCGGGCCGGATCCGGCGCAGGTGCGCCTGTACGCCGACCAGGTCAAGGCCGTGATGCTGGCGAACCCCAACATGCGCGGCGTGAACGACAACTGGAACGAATCGGTGAAGGCGGTGCGCCTGGCGATCGACCAGGACAAGGCGCGCGCGCTGGGCGTGTCCAGCCAGTCGATCGCGCAGGCGTCGCGCACCGTCAACAGCGGCACCACCTTCGGCCAGTTCCGCGACGGCGACAAGCTCATCGACATCGTGCTGCGCCAGCCGCTGGAAGACCGCGACGAGCTGAGCGACTTCGCGAACGCGTACATGCCCACGGCGTCGGGGCGCAGCATCCCGCTGAGCCAGATCGCCCAGGCGAGCTTCGTGTGGGAGCCGGGCGTGCTGTGGCGCGAGAACCGCGACTACGCGGCCACCGTGCAGGGCGACATCGTCGAGGGCCTGCAGGGCGCCACCGTGACCGAGCAGATCGACCCGCAGCTCGACGCGATCCGCGCCGCCATGCCGCCGGGCTACGGCATCCAGATCGCGGGCGCGGTGGAGGAGAGCAGCAAGGGGCAGGACTCGATCATCGCCGGCGCGCCGCTGATGCTCTTCATCATGTTCACGCTGCTGATGCTGCAGCTGCACAGCATGAGCCGCGCGGTGCTGGTGTTCCTCACCGGGCCGCTGGGCATCGCCGGCGTGGCGGCGGCGCTGCTCCTCACGGGGCAGCCGTTCGGCTTCGTCGCGCTGCTGGGCGTGATCGCGCTCATCGGCATGATCATGCGCAACGCGGTGATCCTGATCGACCAGATCGAGCAGGACCGCGCCCGCGGCGTGCCCACCTGGGACGCCATCGTCGAGGCCGCGGTGCGGCGCCTGCGCCCCATCATCCTGACGGCGGCCGCGGCGGTGCTGGCGATGATCCCGCTGTCGCGCACCGGCTTCTGGGGGCCGATGGCGGTGGCCATCATGGGCGGGCTGATCGTCGCGACCGCGCTCACGCTGCTGTCGCTGCCGGCCATGTACGCTGCGTGGTTCCGCGTCCGGCGCGAGCCGCGCGCGCCGGCGCCGGGCGGGGCGGTGCCGTCCACGGGCGGCGGCGAATCGGAATTCCCCGCCACGGAGTTCGCGCCGCGCTGAAGCGCGCCGGCTGGCGGCTGGCCGGACGAGGCTAAAATCCGCGGTTTACCGGATCGCCAGCTTCTTCCTGGGGTCGCCGCGGCGGCCCCTTCGTATTTCTGTACCCCAGACCCAGCGCGCGGGTGGCGAAATTGGTAGACGCACCAGGTTTAGGTCCTGACGCCCTCACGGGTGTGTCGGTTCGAGTCCGACCCCGCGCACCATCTACAACTCCAGAGAGTCCCTGCCATGGCTGTCACTGTTGAAACCCTCGAGAAGCTCGAACGCCGCATCACGCTCACGCTGCCGGCCGACCTCATCAAGAACGAAGTCGAGTCGCGCCTGAAGCGCCTGTCGCGCACCGTCAAGGCGAACGGCTTCCGCCCGGGCAAGGTGCCGATGAGCGTGGTGGCCCAGCAGTACGGCTACTCGGTGCAGTACGAGGTGATGAACGACAAGGTCGGCCAGGCCTTCGCCGAAGCCACCTCCGAGGCCAAGCTGCGCGTGGCCGGCGCCCCCCGCATCACCGAGAAGGAAGAGGCGGGCGAGGGCGTCGTCGCCTTCGACGCCACCTTCGAGGTCTACCCCGAGGTCAAGCTCGGCGACCTGAGCCAGGCCGAGGTGGAGCGCGTCTCGACCGAGGTGACGGAAGAGGCCATCGACAAGACGATCGACATCCTGCGCAAGCAGCGCCGCACCTTCGCCCAGCGCCCCGCCGCCGAAGGCGCGGTCGAGGGCGACCGCGTGACGATCGACTTCGAGGGCAAGATCGACGGCGTGCCCTTCGAGGGCGGCAAGGCCGAGGGCTTCCAGTTCCTGATCGGCGAAGGCCAGATGCTCGAGACCTTCGACAAGGCCGTGCGCGGCATGAAGGCCGGCGAGTCCAAGACCTTCCCGCTGCAGTTCCCCGACGACTACCACGGCAAGGACGTGGCCGGCAAGGAAGCCGATTTCCTCGTCACCGTGACGAAGATCGAGGCGCAGAACCTGCCCGCGGTGGACGAGGCCTTCGCCAAGGCGCTGGGCATCAAGGACGGCACCGTCGAGGCGCTGCGCGCCGACGTGAAGCGCAACCTGGAGCGCGAGGTGAAGTTCCGCGTGCAGGCGCGCAACAAGGCCGCGGTGATGGACGCGCTGGTCAAGGGCGCCGAGCTCGACGTGCCCAAGGCGCTCGTCAACGGCGAGATCGAACGCATGATCGAAGGCGCCCGGGCCGACCTGAAGAAGCGCGGCGTGAAGGATGCCGACAAGGCGCCGATCCCGCCCGAGGTGTTCCAGGAGCAGGCCGAGCGCCGCGTGCGCCTGGGCCTCGTGGTGGCCGAACTGGTGCGCGCGAGCAACCTGCAGGCCAAGCCCGAGCAGCTGCAGGCGCACATCGAGGAAATGGCGCAGAGCTACGAGAAGCCGGCCGAGGTGGTGCGCTGGTACCTCGGCGACCGCCAGCGCATGGCCGAGGTGGAGGCGGTGGTGATCGAGAACAACGTCGCCGACTTCGTGCTGGGCCAGGCCAAGGTGACCGACAAGACGCTGCCCTTCGACGAGCTGATGGCCGCCTGAGTGATGGCCGCCTGAGCCGCGCCCGCGGCGAGCAGGGCACCGTGCCGCGAGGCCGGTGCCCTTCGCTTTTCCGGGGCGGCGCCCTTGTGGCGGGATAATCAGCCCCGACCTTCCACACGTCATTCTTCGAGGATTTCCCCATGAGCGCGCTGGACACACAAAGCCTGGGCATGGTGCCCGTCGTCATCGAGCAGTCGGGCCGCGGCGAGCGCGCCTACGACATCTATTCGCGCCTGCTGCGCGAGCGCGTGATCTTCCTGGTGGGCCCGGTCAACGACCAGACCGCCAACCTCGTCGTGGCGCAGCTGCTGTTCCTGGAGAGCGAGAACCCCGACAAGGACATCTCGCTGTACATCAACTCGCCGGGTGGCTCGGTGAGCGCGGGCATGTCGATCTTCGACACCATGCAGTTCATCAAGCCCGACGTGTCCACGCTGTGCATGGGCATCGCCGCCAGCATGGGCTCCTTCCTGCTGATGGCCGGCGCCAAGGGCAAGCGCTTCGCGCTGCCGAACTCGCGCGTGATGATCCACCAGCCCTCGGGCGGCGCGCAGGGACAGGCCACCGACATCGAGATCCACGCCCGCGAGATCCTGAAGACGCGCGAGCAGCTCAACAAGATCTACGCCGAGCGCACCGGCCAGCCGCTGGAGAAGATCCGCGCCGACATGGAGCGCGACTTCTTCCTCGACCCGGAAGAGGCCAAGAGCTACGGCCTGATCGACCAGGTGCTGACCCACCGCACGGCGGCGTCCGGCGGCTGAGGACCGACGCCGCCGGCAGGGGCGGAAAACCCATGAAACCGGGCCCTTTTTGCACGCTGGGGCCCGTTTTCTTTTGAACTATCATTCCTCGAGCATTCCCCCGGCTCGCCCACCGACGACATCACCCATGGCCGACAAAAAAGGCTCTTCGAGCGAGAAAGTCCTCTACTGCTCCTTCTGCGGCAAGAGCCAGCACGAGGTGAAGAAGCTCATCGCCGGCCCGTCGGTGTTCATCTGCGACGAATGCATCGAGCTGTGCAACGACATCATCCGCGATGAAGTGCCCGCCGAGGGCACCGACGCCAAGAGCACCAAGTCCGACCTGCCGATCCCCAGCGAGATCAAGGCGAGCCTCGACCAGTACGTGATCGGCCAGGACGCCGCCAAGCGCACGCTGTCGGTGGCGGTCTACAACCACTACAAGCGCCTGCGGCACATGAGCCGCACGAAGGACGACGTCGAGCTCTCCAAGAGCAACATCCTGCTCATCGGCCCGACGGGCTCGGGCAAGACCCTGCTCGCGCAGACGCTGGCGCGGCTGCTCAACGTGCCCTTCGTCATCGCCGACGCCACCACGCTGACCGAGGCCGGCTACGTGGGCGAGGACGTCGAGAACATCATCCAGAAGCTGCTGCAGAACTGCAACTACGACGTCGAGCGGGCGCAGCGCGGCATCGTCTACATCGACGAGATCGACAAGATCTCGCGCAAGGCCGACAACCCGTCGATCACGCGCGACGTGTCGGGCGAGGGCGTGCAGCAGGCGCTGCTCAAGCTCGTCGAGGGCACGATGGCCTCGGTGCCGCCGCAGGGCGGGCGCAAGCATCCGAACCAGGATTTCCTGCAGATCGACACGACCAACATCCTGTTCATCTGCGGCGGCGCCTTCGACGGCCTGGAGAAGGTCATCCAGAACCGTTCCGAGAAGTCGGGCATCGGCTTCGGCGCCACGGTCCACGCCAAGACGGAGCGCCGGGTCTCGGAAGTCTTCCGCGAGGTGGAGCCCGAGGACCTGATCAAGTTCGGCCTCATCCCCGAGCTGGTGGGGCGCCTGCCGGTCGTCGCCACCCTCGGCGAGCTGACCGAGGAGGCCCTGGTGCAGATCCTCACCGAGCCGAAGAACGCGCTGCTCAAGCAGTACCAGAAGCTGTTCTCGATGGACGGCGTCGAGCTCGAGATCCGCCCCTCGGCACTGGCCGCCATCTCCCGCAAGGCGCTGCAGCGCAAGACCGGCGCCCGCGGGCTGCGCTCCATCATGGAGCAGGCCCTCATCGACACCATGTTCGACCTGCCCACCCTCGACGGCGTGGCCAAGGTCGTGCTCGACGAGCACACCATCGAAGAAGAGGCGAAGCCTCTGCTCGTCTACCGAGAGCAGGCCAAGGCCAGCGCCTGATGTCCGGTTCCGCGGTCGTCGACATGGCCCGCGGCTTCTTGCAATCGAAGGCTCGAACCTGATATCGGTTCGAGAAAGAGAGGTAACTCATGTCCGGACACCCCGTTCTCCCTGCTGAACAGATCACCCTGCCGCTGCTGCCGCTGCGCGACGTGGTGGTGTTTCCCCACATGGTGATTCCGCTGTTCGTCGGCCGCCCGAAGTCCATCAAGGCGCTCGAAGCCGCCATGGAAGCCGGCCGGCAGATCATGCTGGTGGCGCAGAAGGCCGCCGGCAAGGACGAGCCGCGCCCCGACGACATGTTCGAGGTCGGCTGCGTCTCCTCCATCCTGCAGATGCTCAAGCTGCCCGACGGCACCGTGAAGGTGCTGGTCGAGGGCATCCAGCGTGCCAACACCCACGGCATCAGCGACAACGGCGAGCACTTCGTCGCCGAGGTCACGCCCGTGCCGCCGGAGGCCGACCTCAAGCCCGAGGTCGAGGCGCTGCGCCGCGCCGTCACCCAGCAGTTCGACCAGTACGTCAAGCTCAACAAGAAGATCCCGCCGGAAATCCTCACCTCCATCGCGGGCATCGACGACGCCGGCCGCTTGGCCGACACCATCGCCGCGCACCTGCCGCTCAAGCTGGAGAACAAGCAGTCGGTGCTCGACCTGTTCGAGGTCGACAAGCGGCTCGAGAAGCTGCTCGAGCAGCTCGAGCACGAGGTCGACATCCTGCAGGTCGAAAAGCGCATCCGCGGCCGCGTCAAGCGCCAGATGGAGAAGAGCCAGCGCGAGTACTACCTGAACGAGCAGGTCAAGGCGATCCAGAAGGAGCTCGGCGACGGCGAGGAAGGCGCCGACATGGAAGAGCTCGAGAAGAAGATCACCGCCGCGCGCATGCCCAAGGAGGCGCGCAAGAAGGTCGACGCCGAGCTCAAGAAGCTCAAGCTCATGTCGCCGATGTCGGCCGAGGCGACGGTCGTGCGCAACTACATCGACACGCTGGTCAACCTGCCCTGGAGCAAGAAGACCAAGATCAAGTACGACCTCAAGCACGCGGAAGAGGTCTTGAACGAAGACCACTACGGCCTGGAGAAGGTCAAGGACCGCATCCTCGAGTACCTCGCGGTGCAGCAGCGCGTCGACAAGGTGAAGGCGCCGATCCTGTGCCTGGTCGGCCCCCCCGGCGTGGGCAAGACCTCGCTCGGCCAGTCGGTGGCGCGCGCCACCGGCCGCAAGTTCGTGCGCATGGCGCTCGGCGGCGTGCGCGACGAGGCCGAGATCCGCGGCCACCGCCGCACCTACATCGGCTCGATGCCGGGCAAGGTGCTGCAGAGCCTGTCGAAGGTCGGCACGCGCAACCCGCTGTTCCTGCTCGACGAGATCGACAAGCTGGGCATGGACTTCCGCGGCGATCCGTCGTCGGCGCTGCTGGAAGTGCTCGACCCCGAGCAGAACCACACCTTCAGCGACCACTACGTCGAGGTCGACTTCGACCTGTCGGACACGATGTTCATCGCGACCTCCAACTCGATGAACATCCCGCCGGCGCTGCTCGACCGGATGGAAGTCATTCGCCTGGCCGGCTACACCGAGGACGAGAAGGTCAACATCGCGCAGCGCTACCTGCTGCCCAAGCAGCGCAAGAACAACGGCGTGAAGGACGAGGAACTGGAAGTCCAGGAATCGGCCGTTCGCGGGATCATCCGCTACTACACGCGCGAAGCGGGCGTGCGGTCGCTCGAGCGCGAGGTCTCCAAGATCTGCCGCAAGGTGGTCAAGGGCCTGCAGCTCAAGGTCTACGACGGCAAGGTCGTCGTCACCGAAGAGAACCTGAACGAGTTCCTCGGCGTGCGCAAGTACGACTACGGCCGTGCCGAGAAGCAGAACCAGGTCGGCCAGGTGGTGGGGCTCGCATGGACCGAGGTCGGCGGCGACCTGCTGACGATCGAGGCCGCCGTCATGGCGGGCAAGGGCAACATCATCCGCACCGGCTCGCTGGGCGACGTGATGAAGGAATCGGTGGAAGCGGCCCGCTCGGTGGTGCGTTCGCGCGCTCGCCGGCTCGGCATCGCCGAAGAGCTCTTCGAGAAGCGCGACATCCACATCCACGTGCCCGACGGCGCGACGCCGAAGGACGGCCCGAGCGCCGGCGCGGCGATGACCACCGCGTTCGTCTCGGCGCTGACGGGCATTCCGGTGCGCGCCGACGTGGCGATGACCGGCGAGATCACGCTGCGCGGCGAGGTCACGGCCATCGGCGGGCTCAAGGAGAAGCTCCTGGCGGCCCACCGCGGCGGCATCAAGACCGTGATGATCCCGGAGGAGAACGTGAAGGACCTCCAGGACATTCCGGAGAACGTGAAGAACCGCCTCGAGATCATCCCGGTCCGCTGGATCGACCGCGTGCTCGAGGTGGCGCTCGAGAAGATGCCGCAGCCGCTGCCCGAGGCCGAGGAAGCGGCGAAGGCCGACGGCGGCGGCAAGGCGGAGGCCGTCACGCCGCCCGCCGCGCCGAGCCCGGGAGGCGATCTCATCAAGCATTGATGCAGCGAACGAAGCCGCCTTGTGTGCGGCTTCGTTTTCTGCATATAATGCGGGCTCGCTGTTTGCGCAGGCGCCCATGGCACAGGCTCAAGCAGCGGCGAGTGCGGGAGTAGCTCAGTTGGTAGAGCGCAACCTTGCCAAGGTTGAGGTCGCGAGTTCGAGCCTCGTCTCCCGCTCCAAGGTTTGAAAAGGGAAGCCCAGGCTTCCCTTTTTCGTCTGCGGCCGGTGCCATGCACCGGGGTTCTTTTCAAGCTTCGCGCGAGGCGATCGCGAAGTTGGCCTTCCGCGCAACGGGCGAGATTCGTTGTGTGAGAATGCGCCCCGCAACAACGGCGCGGTAGCAAAGCGGTTATGCACCGGATTGCAAATCCGTGTAGGTCGGTTCGACTCCGGCCCGCGCCTCCACCTCGAAGCCCCGCGTCCGAACGACGCGGGGCTTTTTCTTTGTCGATGCCTTTCGCGCGCGGCCGGGCGCGACGTGCCCCGCATGCATCGCCCACATAATCCGGGCGCGGCCCGGGTGGTGAAACTGGTAGACACAGCGGACTTAAACTCCGCCGCCTGCCGAGAGGCGGCGCACGGGTTCGACTCCCGTCCCGGGCACCAGAAGAACATCGAATCCGGGAGAAGCCCGTGGCTCTGTTTCCGACCGGCGCGCTGAACGAGGGCGTCAAGAAGCGCGAAGTGTTCGGCTGGGCGATGTACGACTTCGCCAACTCCGGCTACACGACCGTCGTGCTCACGGCGGTGTTCAACGCCTACTTCGTCGGCGTCGTGGCCGGCGGCGCGCCGTGGGCGACGCTCGGCTGGACGCTCACCATCGCCGCATCCAGCCTCGCCGTGATGCTGCTGATGCCGGCGCTCGGCGCCTGGGCCGACATCCGGGCCGCCAAGAAGCGCGTGCTGGCCGTCACCACCGTCGGCTGCGTCGCCAGCACGGCGGCGCTCGCCTTCACCGGGCAGGGCGACGTGGCGCTGGCCGTTGCGGCGGTGGTGCTGTCGAACACCTTCTATTCCTTCGGCGAGTCGCTGATCGCCGCCTTTCTCCCCGAACTGTCTCGCCCCGACGCCATGGGCCGCGTCTCGGGCTGGGGCTGGAGCTTCGGCTACCTCGGCGGCATGCTGTCGCTCGGGCTGAGCCTGGCCTACGTGCTCACGGCGCAGGCGCGCGGCGAGCCGGCCACGCACTTCGTCCCGGTCACGATGATCATCACGGCCGCGGTGTACGGCGTGGCGTCGATCCTGACCTTCGTGCTGCTGCGCGAGCGGGCGACGCCGCAGCCGCAGGGCGCCTCGCGCGCCGGCGTGCGCGCCTCGCTCGGGCGGCTGGCTGCCACGTGGCGGCGGGCACGCAGCTTTCGCGACTTCAGCTGGCTGCTCGCCTGCTCGGCGTGCTATCAGGCCGGCATCGCGGTGGTGATCGCGCTGGCGGCCGTCTATGCCCAGGAGGCGCTCGGCTTCCAGCAGGCGGACACGATGCTGCTGATCTTCCTCGTCAACATCGCCGCGGCGGTCGGCGCGTTCGCCTTCGGCTACTGGCAGGACCGCATCGGCCACAAGCCGGCCCTTGCCGCCACGCTGCTCGGCTGGGTGGTGATGACGGTGCTGGCGATGCTGGCGCAGGGGCCCGCCCTGTTCTGGGTGGCGGCGGTGATCGCCGGGCTCTGCATGGGATCGAGCCAGTCGGCCGGCCGGGCCCTCGCCGGGCTCTTCGCGCCGCGTGCGCAGCTGGGCGAGTTCTACGGGCTGTGGACCTTCGCGACGCGGCTGGCGGCCATCGTCGGCCCCGTCACCTATGGCGTGATCACGGTGCTGACGGCCGGCAACCACCGCCTGGCGATTCTCTCGACGGCGGTGTTCTTCCTCGCCGGCCTGGCGCTGCTGGCACCGGTGAACGTGGCGCGCGGCGCCAGAGCCGCGGCCGCCTGAGCGCGCGGCCGTGGCAGCGGCCGCTTTGCCGGCGCGCGCGCATGGTTAAAATAGCACGATCGTTCGCTTTCGGTTCTGACGCCTCTCGTGCCGAGGGGCGACTCATAGAATCGATCGAGTTTGCCAATCCATCCAACGCTCCAGGAGTGCTCCCATGAAGATCCTCGTCCCCGTCAAGCGGGTGGTCGACTACAACGTGAAGGTACGGGTGAAGAGTGACGGCACGGGGGTGGACATTGCCAACGTGAAGATGAGCATGAACCCGTTCGACGAGATCGCGGTGGAGGAGGCGGTGCGGCTGAAGGAGAAGGGCGCGGCGACCGAGGTGATCGCCGTGTCCTGCGGCGTCGCGCAGTGCCAGGAGACGCTGCGCACGGCCATGGCCATCGGTGCCGACCGGGCCATCCTGGTGGAGACCGCCGAGGAGCTGCAGCCCCTGGCCGTGGCCAAGCTGCTCAAGGCCCTGGTCGACAAGGAACAGCCCGGCCTCGTCATCCTGGGCAAGCAGGCCATCGACGACGACTGCAACCAGACCGGGCAGATGCTGGCCGCGCTGGCCGAGCTGCCGCAGGCCACCTTCGCCAGCAAGGTCGAGATCGACGGCCAGGGCGTGAACGTCACGCGCGAAGTCGACGGCGGCCTGGAAGTGCTCGCGCTCACGCTGCCGGCGGTGGTCACCACCGACCTGCGCCTGAACGAGCCGCGCTACGTGACGCTGCCCAACATCATGAAGGCCAAGAAGAAGCCGCTGGAGACCGTCAAGCCCGCGGACCTGGGCGTGGACGTGGCGCCGCGGCTGAAGACCCTGAAGGTCAGCGAGCCGCCCAAGCGCAGCGCCGGCATCAAGGTGCCCGACGTGGCCACGCTGGTGAACAAGCTCAAGACCGAAGCCAAGGTGATCTGATCATGACCGCACTCGTCATTGCTGAACACGACAACCAGACCCTCAAGGGCGCCACCCTGAACACCGTCACCGCGGCCAGCCAATGCGGCGGCGACGTGCACGTGCTCATCGCCGGATCGAACGCCCAGGCTGCGGCCGACGCTGCTGCCAAGATCGCCGGCGTGGCCAAGGTCATCCTCGCCGACGGCGCGCCGCTGGACCACGGCCTGGCCGAGAGCGTGGCTGCGCAGGTGCTGCAGCTCGCCGGCGGCTACAGCCACATCCTGTTCCCGGCCACCGCCAGCGGCAAGAACGTCGCCCCGCGCGTGGCCGCCAAGCTGGACGTGGGCCAGATCAGCGATATCACCAAGGTCATCAGCGCCGACACCTTCGAGCGCCCCATCTACGCGGGCAACGCCATCGCCACCGTGCAGAGCGCCGACAAGGTCAAGGTGATCACCGTGCGCACGACGGGCTTCGACGCGGCGGCGGCGGAAGGCGGCAGCGCCGCCATCGAGACCGCGCAGGCCGTGGCCGAGGGGGGCAAGAGCCGCTTCGTGAAGGCCGAGATCGCCAGGAACGACCGGCCGGAGCTGACGGCGGCCAAGATCATCGTCTCGGGCGGTCGGGCGCTGGGCTCAAGCGAGAAGTTCACCGAGGTGCTCACGCCGCTGGCCGACAAGCTGGGGGCGGCGCTGGGGGCCAGCCGCGCGGCGGTGGACGCGGGGTACGCGCCCAACGACTGGCAGGTGGGGCAGACGGGCAAGATCGTGGCGCCGCAGCTGTACATCGCCGCGGGCATCAGCGGGGCGATCCAGCACCTGGCGGGGATGAAGGACTCCAAGGTGATCGTGGCGATCAACAAGGACCCGGAGGCGCCGATCTTCAGCGTGGCCGACTACGGCCTGGAGGCCGACCTCTTCGCCGCCGTGCCGGAATTGGTCAAGGCGCTCTGAGCCTTTCCCATCCGTTTCGCTCGACCGCCGATTGGAGACATCGATGACGTACCGCGCTCCCGTGGCCGACATGCTCTTCTGCATGAAGGAACTGGCCGGCCTGGAGGAAGTGGCGAAGCTGCCGGGCTTCGACGACGCCGGCCTGGAGACGGCGCAGGCCGTGCTCGAGGAATCGGCGAAGTTCAACGAGGAGGTGCTGGCACCGCTGAACTTCGAGGGCGACAGGAATCCGACGTCCTGGAAGGACGGCGAGGTCACGACGACGCCCGGCTTCAGGCAGGCGTTCCGCCAGTTCGCCGAAGGCGGCTGGCAGGGCCTGCAGCATCCCGGCGAGTTCGGCGGCCAGGGCCTGCCCAAGACCATCGGCGCGGCCTGCATCGAGATGCTCAACAGCGCGAACATGAGCTTCGCGCTGTGCCCGCTGCTGACCGACGGCGCCATCGAGGCGCTGCTCACGGCCGGCACGCCCGAGCAGCAGCAGCTCTACATCCCGAAGATGATCTCGGGCGAGTGGACCGGCACCATGAACCTCACCGAGCCGCAGGCCGGCTCGGACCTGGCCCTCGTGCGCACGCGCGCCGAGCCGCAGCCGGACGGCAGCTACAGGATCTTCGGCACGAAGATCTTCATCACCTACGGCGAGCACGACATGGCGGACAACATCGTCCACCTCGTGCTGGCCCGGGTGGCCGGCGCGCCCGAAGGCGTGAAGGGCATCAGCCTGTTCGTGGTGCCGAAGTTCCTGCCGAACGCGGACGGCACGCCCGGTGCGCGCAACGACGTGCACTGCGTGAGCATCGAGCACAAGCTCGGCATCAAGGCGAGCCCCACGGCGGTGCTGCAGTACGGCGACCACGGCGGTGCCACGGGCTACCTCATCGGCCAGGAGAACCGCGGCCTGGAATACATGTTCATCATGATGAACGCCGCGCGCTACGCGGTCGGCATCCAGGGCATCTCCATTGCCGAGCGGGCCTACCAGAAGGCCGTGCAGTACGCGCGCGACCGCGTGCAGTCGCGTCCGGTGGACGGCTCCGTGGCCGGCAGCGCGCCGATCATCCATCACCCCGACGTGCGCCGCATGCTCATGACCATGCGCGCCTACACCGAGGGCAGCCGCGCGATGGCGATCGTGGCGGGCGCGGCCTACGACGCGGCGCACCACCATCCCGATGCCGAGGTGCGCAAGCAGAACCAGGCGTTCTACGAGTTCATGGTGCCGCTGGTGAAGGGCTTCTCGACAGAGATGAGCCTGGAGGTGACCAGCCTCGGCGTGCAGGTGCACGGCGGCATGGGCTTCATCGAGGAAACCGGCGCGGCGCAGTACTACCGCGATGCCAAGATCCTGACGATCTACGAAGGCACGACGGCGATCCAGGCCAACGACCTCGTCGGCCGCAAGACCGCGCGCGACGGCGGGCAGACGGCGAAGGCCATCGCGAAGCAGATCGAGTCGACCGAGCGGCAGTTGAGCGAGCGCACGAGCGCCGCCTCGCGCGCCATGGCCAGGCGCCTCGCGGCGGCGCGCACGGCCTTCGAGGAAGTGGTCGATTTCGTCGCCGGCGGCACCAAGGCGCAGCCGAACGCCGTGTTCGCCGGCTCGGTGCCCTACCTGATGCTGGCCGGCAACCTGATGGCCGGCTGGCAGATGGCGCGTGCGCTCGTCGCCGCCGAGGAACGGCTGGCCGGCGGCGCCGGCGACGCGGCCTTCCTGCAGGCCAAGGTCGCCACGGCGCAGTTCTATGCCGAGCACATCCTGAGCAAGGTGCCCGGGATTCGCGACGCCATCGTCGAAGGCGCCGACAGCGTCACGGCGCTCGCGCTCGACGCCTTCTGACCTGCCGCCTGTCCCTCGGGTGACTGCAGCGCCGGCCGGCGCTGCCCACACTCGTGGCGGCGCCTGCGCCGCATCCGCTTCCTCCCCGTTGGAGATCTTCGTGCCCCTGCCTCCCGTGCTGCAAACGCTGCCCCTGCCGATCATCGGCTCGCCGCTGTTCATCATCAGCAACCCGAAGCTCGTGATCGAGCAGTGCAAGGCCGGCGTCGTCGGCTCGATGCCGGCGCTGAATGCACGGCCCGCGGAACAGCTCGACGAATGGCTGGCCGAGATCACCGAGACGCTGGCGGCCCACAACCGCGCGAATCCCGACCGGCCGGCCGCGCCGTTCGCCGTGAACCAGATCGTGCACAAGAGCAACGAGCGCCTGGCGCACGACATGGCCGTGTGCGCCCGCTACAAGGTGCCGATCATCATCACCTCGCTCGGCGCGCGCACCGACGTGAACGACGCGGTGCACGCCTGGGGCGGCGTGGTGCTGCACGACGTCATCAACAACTTCTTCGCCAGGAAGGCGATCGAGAAGGGCGCCGACGGCCTGATCGCCGTGGCCGCCGGCGCCGGCGGCCATGCGGGCGTCAAGAGCCCGTTCGCGCTGGTGCAGGAGATCCGCACCTGGTTCGACGGCCCGCTCGCGCTCAGCGGCTCCATCGCCAGCGGCGACGCCGTGCTGGCCGCGCAGGCGATGGGCGCCGACTTCGCCTACATCGGCTCGGCCTTCATCGCGACCGACGAGGCGCGCGCGGTCGACGGCTACAAGGAGATGATCGTCGCCAGCACGAGCGACGACATCGTCTACAGCAACCTCTTCACGGGCGTGCACGGCAACTACCTCAAGCCGTCCATCCGCAACGCCGGGCTGGACCCCGACGCGCTGCCCGAGAGCGATCCCAGCAAGATGAACTTCGCGCCCGACGCCAAGAAGGCCTGGAAGGACATCTGGGGCTGCGGCCAGGGCATCGGCGCGGTCGACAAGGTCGTGCCCGCGCGCGAACTGGTCGCCCGGCTGGCGCGCGAATACCACGCCGCCCGGTCGCGGCTGGCGCTCGCCTGACCTTCCTGCCGGCCCGCGCCGGCGGGCCACCGCCCGGCAGCGCCCCGGTATGCCGGCGACGCGGAGATGCCGCGCGCCATGGCATGCGTCAAGTCGCGGTGCTAAAGTCGCCCGCGCTGACATTCTTCAGTCCTTCCCGTCCCCTTCGCTGGCGCTCAGCTTAGGCGGGTCGCAATCCGCCAACCGGTCAAGCCGTGTCGCGGAAGGTTTTCCAACCCACTATCGCACCGGAAACCGGTGCACGAGGTGAGCGAGATGATGCAGGAATACAGGTCGAACTCGTACCTGTTCGGGGGCAATGCACCCTACGTCGAGGAGATGTACGAGGCCTACCTCGACAACCCCGGCTCGGTGCCCGACAACTGGCGCACCTATTTCGACGCGCTGCAGAACGTGCCGGCGGTCGACGGCTCCGAAGGCCGCGACGTGGCGCACGCGCCCATCGTCGAATCCTTCGCCCAGCGCGCCAAGGCCAACGCATTCGCCGTGAAGGCGAGCGCCGCCGAGCTGGCGGTCGCGCGCAAGCAGGTCCACGTCCAGTCGCTGATCGCGGCCTACCGCTCGCTCGGCGCGCGCTGGGCCGACCTCGACCCGCTCAAGCGCCAGGAACGCCCGAAGATCCCCGAGCTGGAGCCGGCGTTCTACGACCTGAGCGAGTCCGACATGGACATCACGTTCAGCGCGACGAACACCTACTTCACCACCGCCGAGCACCAGACGCTGCGCGAGATCGTGCAGGCGCTGCGCGACACCTACTGCGGCTCCATCGGCGCCGAGTTCATGCACATCACCGAGCCCACCGAGAAGCGCTGGTGGCAGCAGAAGCTCGAGTCGATCCGCAGCAAGCCCAACTACACCTCGGAGCAGAAGAAGCACATCCTCGATCGCCTGACGGCCGCCGAGGGCCTGGAGCGCTACCTGCACACCAAGTACGTCGGCCAGAAGCGCTTCTCGCTCGAAGGCGGCGAGAGCTTCATCGCCTCGATGGACGAGATCGTGCAGCGCGCGGGCGGCGTCGGCGTGCAGGAGATCGTGATCGGCATGGCGCACCGCGGCCGGCTGAACGTGCTGGTCAACACCCTCGGCAAGATGCCGAAGGACCTGTTCGCCGAGTTCGACCACACCGCGCCCGAGAGCCTGCCTTCGGGCGACGTCAAGTACCACCAGGGCTTCTCGAGCGACGTGACGACCGCGGGCGGGCCGGTGCACCTGAGCCTCGCGTTCAACCCCTCGCACCTGGAGATCGTCAACCCGGTGGTCGAAGGCTCGGTGAAGGCGCGCCTGGACCGCCGCGGCGACGCCGAGGGCGACACGGTGCTGCCGGTGATCGTGCACGGCGACGCCGCCTTCGCCGGCCAGGGCGTGGTGATGGAGACGCTGGCGCTCGCGCAGACGCGCGGCTACTACACCGGCGGCACGCTGCACCTGGTCATCAACAACCAGATCGGCTTCACCACCAGCGACCCGCGCGACACCCGCTCCACGCTGTACTGCACCGACGTCGTCAAGATGATCGAGGCGCCGGTGCTGCACGTGAACGGCGACGATCCCGAGGCCGTGGTGCTGTGCACCCAACTCGCGCTCGACTACCGCCAGGAGTTCAACAAGGACGTGGTGGTCGACATCGTCTGCTACCGCAAGCTCGGCCACAACGAGCAGGACACGCCGGCGCTGACGCAGCCGCTGATGTACAAGAAGATCGGCCAGCACCCCGGCACGCGCAAGCTCTACGGCGACAAGCTGGTGGCGCAGGGCGTGCTGCCCGCCGAGGGCCCGGACGACATGGTCAAGGCCTATCGCGCCGCGATGGATGCCGGCAAGCACACGGTCGACCCGGTGCTGACCAACTTCAAGGGCAAGTACGCCGTCGACTGGTCGCCCTTCCTCGGCAAGAAGTGGACGGACGCGGCCGACACCGCGCTGCCGCTGGCCGAGATCCGGCGCCTGGCCGAGCGCATCACCACGGTGCCCGAGACCACCAAGATCCATCCGCTGGTGGCCAAGGTGATCGCCGACCGCGCCGCCATGGGCCGCGGCGAGATCAACGTCGACTGGGGCATGGGCGAGCACCTGGCCTACGCCTCGCTGGTGGCCAGCGGCTATGCCGTGCGCCTGTCGGGCGAGGACTGCGGCCGCGGCACCTTCACCCACCGCCACGCGGTGCTGCACGACCAGAACCGCGAGAAGTGGAACGAGGGCTCGTACACGCCGCTGGAGCACGTGGCCGACAACCAGGCGCCCTTCGTCGTCATCGACTCGCTGCTGTCGGAAGAGGCCGTGCTGGGCTTCGAGTACGGCTACGCCAGCGCCGACCCGAACACGCTGGTGATCTGGGAGGCGCAGTTCGGCGACTTCGCCAACGGCGCGCAGGTCGTCATCGACCAGTTCATCGCCTCCGGCGAGGTGAAGTGGGGCCGCGTCAACGGCCTCACGCTGATGCTGCCGCACGGCTACGAGGGGCAGGGGCCGGAGCACAGCTCGGCGCGGCTCGAGCGCTTCATGCAGCTGGCCGCCGACAACAACATGCAGATCGTGCAGCCGACCACGGCCAGCCAGATCTTCCATGTGCTGCGCCGGCAGATGGTGCGGCTGTTCCGCAAGCCGCTCATCATCATGACGCCCAAGTCGCTGCTGCGCGCCAAGGATGCGACCTCGCCGCTGTCGGAGTTCACCAAGGGCGAGTTCCGCACCGTCATCGGGCCGAACCATCCCGAGATCGACCCGCAGAAGGTCAAGCGCGTGATCGCCTGCTCGGGCAAGGTGGCCTACGACCTGCTCAAGCGCCGCGACGAGAAGAAGGCCTGGGACACGGTCATCCTGCGCGTGGAGCAGCTCTATCCGTTCCCGCACAAGGCCTTTGCCGCCGAGCTCAAGCGCTTCCCCAACGCGACCGAGCTGGTGTGGTGCCAGGACGAACCGCAGAACCAGGGCGCGTGGTTCTTCGTGCAGCACTACATCCACGAGAACATGAGCGAAGGCCAGAAGCTCGGCTACGCCGGCCGGCCGGCCTCGGCCTCGCCGGCGGTGGGCTACGCCCACCTGCACCAGGAGCAGCAGAAGGCGCTGCTCGACCAGGCCTTCGGCAAGCTGAAGGGCTTCGTGCTCAGCAAGTGACACGGCGGGCGCGGGCAGGGCGCTGCGCGCCGCCCGCGCCGCCATGGCCGCCGCCCGGACGGTCGATTCGCGCGGCCCGCATTCAAACAAGAGAAGTCAAATGGCAATCGTAGACATCAAGGTTCCGCAGCTTTCCGAATCGGTGGCGGAAGCCACCCTGCTGCAATGGAAGAAGAAGCCCGGCGAGGCCGTGGCGATGGATGAGATCCTGGTCGAGATCGAGACCGACAAGGTGGTGCTCGAGGTGCCGGCGCCCGCGGCCGGCGTCCTCTCGCAGATCATCAAGAACGACGGCGAGAGCTGCGTCGCCGACGAGGTGATCGCGAAGATCGACACCGAAGGCACGGCGCAGGCCAGCCCCCCGGCGGCGAAAGAAGCCGCCACGCCCGCTGCGGCACCGGCGTCCGCCGCCGCAGCCCCTGCCGCGGGTGGTGCGAAGAGCGGCGTCGCCATGCCGGCCGCCGCCAAGCTGATGGCCGACAACCAACTCGCCGCCGGCTCCGTGCCCGGCACCGGCCGCGACGGCCGAGTGACCAAGGGCGACGTGCTCGGCGCGCTCGAAGGCGGCGCCAAGGCCGCGGCGGCTCCTGCCAAGGCGCCGGCCGCGCCCGCCGCCGCCAAGCCGCTGCCGCCGGTGGCCGCACCCGTGGCCATGAGCCTCGGCGACCGCCCCGAGCAGCGCGTGCCCATGACCCGCCTGCGCGCGCGCGTGGCCGAGCGCCTGCTGCAGTCGCAGGCCACCAACGCCATCCTCACCACCTTCAACGAGGTGAACATGGCGCCGGTGATCGAGATGCGCAAGCGCTTCCAGGAGAAGTTCGAGAAGGAGCACGGCGTCAAGATCGGCTTCATGAGCTTCTTCGTGAAGGCCGCCGTGGCCGCGCTCAAGAAGTACCCGGTGGTCAACGCCTCGGTCGACGGCAACGACATCGTCTACCACGGCTACTTCGACATCGGCATCGCGGTCGGTTCGCCGCGCGGCCTGGTGGTGCCCATCCTGCGTAACGCCGACCAGATGAGCTTCGCCGACATCGAGAAGAAGATCGCCGAGTTCGGCGCCAAGGCGCGCGACGGCAAGCTCTCGCTCGACGACCTGACCGGCGGCACGTTCTCGATCAGCAACGGCGGCGTGTTCGGCTCCATGCTCAGCACGCCCATCATCAACCCGCCGCAGTCGGCCATCCTCGGCGTGCACGCCACCAAGGACCGCGCGGTGGTGGAGAACGGCCAGATCGTCGTGCGCCCGATGAACTACCTCGCCATGTCCTACGACCACCGCATCATCGACGGCCGCGAGGCCGTGCTCGCGCTGGTGGCGATGAAGGAAGCGCTGGAAGACCCGGCGCGCCTGCTGTTCGACATCTGAGCCGGCCCCCGAGATGGCGTGGTTGTACCTGCTGGCGGCCGGCCTGTTCGAGATCGGCTGGCCGGTGGGCTTCAAGCTGTCGCAGCAGCCCGACTACAAGGTCTGGGGCATCGTCGGCGCGATCGTCTCCATGGGCCTGTCGGGCTGGCTGCTGTGGCTCGCGCAGCGCGAGATCCCCATCGGCACCGCCTACGCGGTGTGGACGGGCATCGGCGGCGCGGGCACCTTCCTGATCGGCGTGGCCTTCTTCGGCGATGCCCTGACGCTGGGCCGCGCGCTCGGCGTGGCATTGATCGTGGGCGGCGTCGTCACGCTGAAGCTGTCGCATTGAGCGGCGCTCGCTTCGGCACACTGGAGTGAATTCGATGAGCAAGAACTTCGACGTCGTCGTGATCGGCGGCGGTCCCGGCGGCTACATCGCCGCCATCCGCGCGGCGCAGCTCGGCTTCAATACCGCCTGCATCGACGAGTGGAAGAACGACAAGGGCGGCCCCGCGCCCGGCGGCACCTGCACCAACGTCGGCTGCATCCCGTCGAAGGCGCTGCTGCAGTCGAGCGAGCACTTCGAGCATGCCGGCCGCCACTTCGCCGACCACGGCATCCAGGTCGACGGCCTGGCCATCGACGTGGCCAAGATGGTCAAGCGCAAGGACACCGTCGTGAAGCAGAACAACGACGGCATCCTCTACCTCTTCAAGAAGAACAAGGTGGCGTTCTTCCACGGCCGCGGCTCGTTCGTGAAGGCGGACGAGGGCGGGTACGAGATCAAGGTGGCGGGCGCGGGCGAGGAATCGCTGGTCGCCAGGCACGTCATCGTCGCCACCGGCTCGAACGCGCGCGCGCTGCCCGGCGCGCCCTTCGACGAGGAGCGCATCCTCTCCAACGACGGCGCGCTGCGCATCCCCGCCGTGCCGAAGACGCTGGGCGTGATCGGCTCGGGCGTGATCGGCCTCGAGATGGGCTCGGTGTGGCGCCGCCTCGGCGCCGAGGTGACGGTGCTCGAGGCGCTGCCCACCTTCCTCGGCGCGGCCGACGACTCGGTGGCCAAGGAAGCCGCGAAGGTCTTCGCCAAGCAGAACCTCAAGATCCAGCTCGGCGTGAAGGTGGCCGAGGTCAAGCGCAACGGCAGCGGCGTGTCGGTGTCCTACACCGACGCCAAGGGCGTGGCCAGCGTGCTGGAGGTCGAGCGCCTCATCGTCTCCATCGGCCGCGTGCCGAACACCGTCGGCCTGAACGCCGAGGCCGTGGGCCTGAAGCTCGACGAGCGCGGCGCCATCGTCGTCGACGGCGACTGCAGGACCAACCTGCCCAACGTGTGGGCGGTGGGCGACGTGGTGCGCGGGCCGATGCTGGCGCACAAGGCCGAGGAAGAGGGCGTGGCCGTGGCCGAGCGCATCGCCGGCCAGCACGGGCACGTCAACTTCGACACCATCCCGTGGGTGATCTACACCAGCCCCGAGATCGCCTGGGTCGGCCGCACCGAGCAGCAGCTCAAGGCCGAGGGCCGCGCCTACAAGGCGGGCCAGTTCCCCTTCGCCGCCAACGGCCGCGCGCGGGCGCTGGGCGACACCACCGGCTTCGTCAAGTTCCTGGCCGACGCGAAGACCGACGAGATCCTGGGCGTGCACATCATCGGCCCGATGGCGTCCGAGTTGATCTCGGAGGCCGTGGTGGCGATGGAGTTCAAGGCCAGCGCCGAGGACATCGCGCGCATCTGCCACGCCCACCCGAGCCTGTCCGAAGCGACGAAGGAGGCGGCGCTGGCCGTCGACAAGCGCACGCTGAACTTCTGAGCGGGCACGTCCCTTGGGAGTCAGGCAGCTCTACGAGCAGACGCTCGCCGAACGCGGCTTCAAGAGCGATCCCGCGCAGCTGCGGGCGATCGACGCGCTCGAGCGCTGCGAGCGCGAATGGGCCGACTACAAGGCCCGGCGCAGCAACCCGCTGACGAAGTGGCTGCGCCACCCGCCGATCCCGCGCGGCGTCTACATGTACGGCGGCGTGGGGCGCGGCAAGAGCTTCCTGATGGACTGCTTCTTCAACGCCGTGCCGCTCACGCGCAAGACGCGGCTGCACTTCCACGAGTTCATGCGCGAGGTGCACCGCGAGCTGCAGGAGCTCAAGGGCACGGTCAATCCGCTGGACGAACTGGGCCGGCGCATGGCGCGGCGCTTCCGGCTCATCTGCTTCGACGAGTTCCACGTGGCCGACGTGACGGACGCGATGATCCTGCACCGGCTGCTCGACGCCATGTTCGCCAACCGGGTGAGCATCGTCACCACCTCGAACTTCCACCCCGACGGCCTGTACCCCAACGGCCTGCACCGCGACCGCATCCTGCCGGCGATCGAGCTGCTCAAGGACAAGCTCGAGGTCGTGAACGTCGACAACAACGTCGACTACCGCCGGCGCACGCTGGAGCAGGTGAAGCTCTACCACACGCCGCTGGGCGCCGCGGCCGATGCGGCCATGAGCGAGGCCTTCGACCGCCTCGCCGAGGCGCGCGACGAAAGCCCGCTGCTGCACATCGAGCAGCGCGAGCTGCAGGCGCGCCGGCGTGCCGGCGGCGTGGTGTGGTTCGACTTCAAGACCCTGTGCGGCGGGCCGCGCTCGCAGAACGACTACCTGGAACTGGCCACGCAGTTCCACACCATCCTGCTGTCCGACGTGCCCCAGATGCCGCCGCGGCTGGCCTCCGAGGCGCGGCGCTTCACCTGGCTGGTCGACGTGATGTACGACCGGCGCGTCAAGCTCATCATGTCGGCCGAGGTGCCGCCCGAGGCGCTCTACGCCGAAGGGCCGCTGGCGCATGAGTTCCCGCGCACCGTCTCGCGGCTGAACGAGATGCAGTCGGCCGAATTCCTCGCGCTGGCCAGGCGCGAGGTCGACACCTCGCTCACATGACCGCGCGCCTGTGGTGCGCCGCCGCGGCGGCCTGGTGCGCGGCCGCGTCCTGCCACGCCGTCCAGGCCGCCGACGCGCCGGCCGAGCGCGCGCGCATCGCCGCCGAGCGCGCCGAGGTGGAGCAGGCGTTCTTTGCGCGCGAGCGGGAGTGCCGCGCGAGGTTCCTGGTGAATGCCTGCCTCGATGCCGCCGGCCGCGAGCGCCGCCGGGCGCTCGGCCACCTGCGCCAGCAGGAGATGCTGCTCGACGAGGCCCGGCGCAAGGAGCGCGCGGCGCAGCGCATCCAGAGCATCCGCGGCAAGGTCAGCCGCGACGACGCGCGCCGCCGCGGCGCAGGGCGGCTGTCCGGCGCGGCGTCCGCGCCCGTGCCGGGCGGCTGAGGCCGCGCGGTTCAGCTCAGCGGCTCGATCCGGATCAGGGCCAGCGACAGGTTGTCGCCGCCGCCCTTGGCGCGCTGGCGCGCCTTGCCGACGAGCATCTCGCTCGCCTCGCGCACGGGCAGGGCGTTCACGATCGCCCCGAGCTCGCGTGGCGTGAAGTAGTGCCACAGGCCGTCGCTGCAGGCCAGCACCGAGTCGCCGATCTCGAGGCGGTCGACGTGGCCCACCGTGAGCGGCGGCTCATTGGTCGTGCCCAGGCAGCCGGTGAGCAGGTTCGACTGCGGGTGGACGTTGGCTTCGTCCTCGGTGATCTGGCCTTCGTCGACGAGGCGCTGGACGAAGGAATGGTCGATGGTGCGGCTGACCATGTCGGGGCCGCGGAAGTGGTACACGCGCGAATCGCCGGCATGGATCACGTCGCATTCGCGCGACGGGCTGATGATGAAGGCGGCCACGGTGCTGTGCGGCTCCTCCTCCGAGGTGATGGCCGTCAGCTTGATCATCAGGTGCGCTTCCAGCACGAGCTGCTTGAGCGACTCGCGGGCGTCGTCGTGCGCCGGCGCATAGCGCTCGAAGAGTTGCTGGGCGGTGAGGATGACCTGGTCGGCGGCCTTGCGCCCGCCGCTCTTGCCGCCCATGCCGTCGGCCAGGACCGCCAGCGCGCACCCGGGCACGCGGTGGTGGGGAAAGATCTGGACCTGGTCCTGCTGGTAGGCGCGATCACCACGGTGAATGCCGGTGGCTGCGGCGAGGCGGTAGCCTTGGGAAGTCATGGTGACCATGGCCGAAAACTATAATCGTTCGCCTCCTTCCCATCGCGCCAAATTCGCGAAGCAATGGACGACAACCTGCATTCGCTGCCCCGGCGGTTGATCGAAATGCGCATCGAGCATGCCGACCTCGACGGCCTGATCGACCGCCTCGCCGGCCAGGTGCCCGCCGACGAGCTCGGCCTGCAGCGGATGAAGAAGCGCCGGCTGGCGCTGCGCGACGAGATCTCGCGCCTCGAGGCCGAACTCGACCCGCCCGAACCCGCATGAACGCCGCCGTGGGCCCGCGAGCCTGCGAGGAGGCGCAGGGCGCGCCCGCGCCCCTGACCGCGCTCGAACGCGCCGTGGCCGATGCCTTCGCCCCGGGCGGGGCCCTGGCGCAGGCCGACGAGCGCTACGTGCGGCGCGACGTGCAGCTGCACATGGCGCTGGCCGTGGCCGCCGCGATCGACGGGCGGCGCGCGCTCGTCACCGAGGCCGGCACCGGCGTCGGCAAGACCTTCGCCTACCTCGTGCCCACGCTGCTGTCGGGCGGGCGGGCGCTCGTCAGCACGGCCACGAAGAGCCTGCAGGACCAGCTCTTCCTGCGCGACCTGCCGCGGCTGCGCGACGCGCTGCAGCTGCCCGTCACGCTCGCGCTGCTCAAGGGGCGCGGCAGCTACCTCTGCCTGCACCGGCTCGACATCGCGCGCCAGTCGGCGCAGCTGCCCGACCGCTGGGCGGTGCGGGCGCTCGCGAAGATCGAGCAGTGGTCCCACACCACCACGAGCGGCGACCTGGCCGAGATCGACGGCCTGGACGAGCGCAGCAGCGTGATCCCGCTCGTCACCTCCTCGCGCGACAACTGCCTGGGCAGCGAGTGCCCGCAGTTCCGCCAGTGCCACGTGATGAAGGCCCGGCGCGACGCCATGGCGGCCGATCTCGTGGTCGTGAACCACCACCTCTTCTTCGCCGATATGGCGCTGCGCGACAGCGGCGTGGCCGAGCTGCTGCCCAGCGTCGACGTGGCGGTGTTCGACGAGGCCCACCAGCTGGCCGAGGCGGGCGTGCAGTTCCTCGGCACCACGCTGTCGAGCGGGCAGGTGATCGACATGGCGCGCGACATGCTCGCCGCCGGCCTGCAGCAGGCGCGCGGGCTCGTGGCCTGGCAGGACCTCGCGGCCGCCTGCGACCGCGCCGCGCGCGAGCTGCGCATCGCCTGCGCCGGCGCGGTCCGCGAAGTGCGCGGCACGCTGAAGCTGCGCTGGGACGAGCGGGCGGGGCGCGACGACTTCCTGGCCGCGCTGGCCGGCCTCGGGGCGGCCTGCCGCGAGGCGCGCGAAGGGCTGGCGACGGTCGAGGAGACGTCGCCCGACTTCTCCAAGCTCGGCGAGCGCGCCGCGGGCCTGGCCGCGCTGGCCGACCGCTTCGCGCAGCCGGCCGCGACCGGCAACGTGCGCTGGATCGACCTCACGCCGCACCAGTGCCGGCTGATCGAGTCGCCGCTGGACATCCGCGACGCGCTGCGCGAGCAGATGGCCGCCGCGCCCAAGGCCTGGATCTTCACCTCGGCGACCCTGGGCGACGACGAGCGGCTGTCGTGGTTCACCGAAGCCGCCGGCCTCGACGAGGCCACGACGCTGCGCGTGGGCAGCCCGTTCGACTACGAGAACCACGCGCGGCTGTACGTGCCGCGCGGCATGCCCAAGCCGAGCGAGCCCGGCCATCCGGCGGCGGTCGCCCGGCTGGCCGCGAGCTGCGCGCGCGCCCTGGGCGGGCGCACCTTCGTGCTGACCACCACCCTGCGCGCGCTGCAGGCGATCGGCGAAGCGCTCAAGGCCGACTTCGACGCGGCGGGCGACGACCTGCAGGTGCTCGTCCAGGGCCAGGTGCCCAAGCGCCAGCTCATGCAGCAGTTCCTGGCCCAGCCGCGCTCCGTGCTGGTGGGGTCGCAGAGCTTCTGGGAAGGCATCGACGTGCCGGGCGACGCGCTGCAGTGCGTGCTGATCGACAAGCTGCCGTTCCCGCCGCCTAACGATCCGCTGGTGGAGGCGCGCGTGAAGCGGCTGGAATCGGAGGGCCGCAATCCGTTCGCCGACTACTTCGTCGCCGAGGCGGCGGTGTCGCTGAAGCAGGGCGCCGGGCGGCTGATCCGCAGCGAGGACGACCGCGGCCTGCTGGTGGTCTGCGACCCGCGCATGGCGGGCATGAACTACGGCCGGCGCCTGCGCGGCGCGCTGCCGCCGATGACGCCGGTGGCGACGCACGCCGAGGCGCTGGGCTGGCTCGAGGCCTTGCAGGCCAGCCGCATGCCGTTCTAGCGGCGCGCTACCAGAGCTGCCACCAGGGCTTGTCGGCGCGGCCAAACGGTGCGCCGGCGAGGTAGGCGCTGTCGGGATAGTTCGTGCGCAGCACCCGCTGGGCGTCGTCGCGCAGCTCCTCGAGCCCCAGGCGGTCGTAGCTGCGCACCAGGATGGCCAGCGCCTCCTCGGCGGCCGGCGACTGCTGGAATTCCTGCACCGTCTGCTGCGCGCGGTTGGCGGCGGCGACGTAGGCGCCGCGGCGCAGGTAGTAGCGCGCCACGTGGACTTCGTAGCTGGCCAGCGAGTTGACGATGTAGTCCATGCGCACCCGCGAATCTTCGGCGTAGCGCGAGTTCGGGAACTGGTCGACGAGCTGCTTGAACGACTGGTAGGCGTCGCGCGAGGCCTGCTGGTCGCGCTCGGACAGGTCCTGGCGCGAGATGTTGCCGAACAGCCCCAGGTCGTCGTTGAAGTTGATCACGCCCTTCAGGTAGAGCGCGTAGTCGAAGGCCGGGCTCGTCGGGTTGAGCTTGATGAAGCGCTCGATGACGGCCAGGGCCTGCGCCTTCTCGTTGGCCTTGTAGAGCGCATAGGCTCGTTCGAGCTGCGCCTGCTGCGCGAGCACCGTGCCCACGCCGCGGCCTTCGAGCTTCTCGTACAGCGTGGCCGCCTTGTCGTAGGCGCCGGCGGCGCTTTCGTCGCGGGCCTCTGAATACAATTTGTCGGCTGACCAGTCGGCGGTCTCGTCCTTCGGGTTCGAGGCGCAGGCGGCGAGCACGCAGGCGGCCGCCAGGATGGGCACGAGGCCCGCACGGCGGGCCGATTCAGACGCGAAATTCATGAACTGATGGCCGCAGCACGCCGTGCCGCCGTATCGAAAAAATGAGCCCGGATTATAGGGTTGCCCCCCCGGCGGACCGCGGTGCGACGGACGATGCCGAGGCGCCCGACAGCCCCTGGGCGGACGAGCCCGAACGGCGCGAAACCACCGTGCCGGCCGCCCACCACGGCAACCGGCTGGACAAGGCGGTCGTGGCGATGGCGCCCGAGTTCTCCCGCAGCCACCTTCAGGCCCTGATCGGGCAGGGCCATGTGTGGGTCGACGGGCGCGCCGAGACGACGCCCTCGCGCAAGGTGCGCTCCGGCCAGCGCCTGTTGGTGGAACTGGTGCCCACGCCCGAGAGCCGGGCGTTCCGGCCCGAGCCGGTGCCGCTCGCCATCGTCCACGAGGACGACGACCTGCTGGTCGTCGACAAGCCCGCCGGGCTGGTGGTGCACCCCGCGGCGGGCAACTGGTCGGGCACGCTGCTCAACGGGCTGCTCGCACATCACGCGGGCGCGGCACGCCTTCCCCGGGCCGGCATCGTGCACCGCCTCGACAAGGACACCTCCGGCCTGATGGTGGTGGGCAAGACGCTCGAGGCCGTGACGGCCCTCGCGCGCGCCATCGCCGCGCGCGAGGTGCACCGGCAGTACCAGGCGATCGTGCACGGCGAGCTCTCGCCCGCGCGCCAGCGCATCGAGGCGCCGATCGGGCGCGATCCGCAGTCGCGCGTGCGCATGGCCGTCGTGGCGTCGGGCAAGCCGGCCGTGACCGACGTCGAGCGCATCGCGCAGGCCGAGGGCTTCAGTGCCGTGCACTGCACCTTGCACACCGGGCGCACGCACCAGATCCGGGTGCACCTGGCGTCGCGTGGGCATCCGCTGGTGGCCGACGCGGTCTATGGCGGCGCGGCCGCGCTCGGCCTCGGCCGGCAGGCGCTGCATGCCATGCGGCTCGAGTTCGCGCATCCGACGCGGCCGACGCGCATCGCGCTGCGCGCCGACCCGCCGCCGGACTTCGCCGCGGCCTGGGCGCGGATCGCGCCCGGGCGGTGATCGGTGCGGCCGCGCTCCGCTACAATGCGAGCCTTGGCCCGGCAGGCGGTTGATCGTCCGCCCCGAACGCCAGGCAGTGCGAGCAGGCCGCACGTGCCGAGCGGCATGAGCCAACGAGGCCGCACCGGGTTCCCCGCGGCGAACGCGACGACCCGCCAGACCCACAGCCAACCGACCACGGCGCCCCCATCGTGAGGTGGTGCCGCCAGGCTGAATGCGAGAGACCGCAGACCATTTGCGCCGGCTGACGCCGCCGAGGATCCGAACGAAGCGATGAACACACAGGATGCGAAGCGCGTCCTCGAGACGGCCCTCATCTGTGCCCAACAGCCGATGCCGCTGCGCGACATGCGTGCGCTGTTCGCCGAGGAGATCGGCCCCGACACGCTGCGCTCGCTGCTCGACGAGCTGGTGCGCGACTGGGAGGGCAAGGGCGTGGAGCTGGTGCCGGTGTCCACCGGCTGGCGCTTCCAGAGCCGCCCCGAGATGCGCGAATACCTGGACCGCCTCAATCCCGAGAAGCCGCCGAAGTACTCGCGCGCCGTGATGGAGACGCTCGCGATCATCGCCTACCGCCAGCCGGTCACGCGCGGCGACATCGAGGACATCCGCGGCGTCACGGTGGCGAGCCAGATCATCAAGCAGCTCGAGGACCGCGGCTGGATCGAGGCCATCGGCTTCCGCGAGGCGCCGGGGCGCCCCGCGCTGTTCGCCACCACCCGGCAGTTCCTCGACGACCTGGGCCTGGCCAGCCTCGAGCAGCTGCCGGCGATCGAGCGCGGCGAAGCCGGGAATTCCGCGCTGGCCGGTGCATTGGCCGAGGAATCGGCCCAGCTCGAACTGCAGGCCGCGCTGGCGCTGGACGAGCAGCCCGCCCAGCCGGCCGAGGCAGCGGCCGACCAGGACGCCGCGCCCGAAGCGCCGGCCGCGGATGCGGATGCCGATCCGCTCGTGCCCGAGACGGCCGCCGACCTGCCGGCCGCTGCCGAACCCGAAGTCGAGCACGTGCCCGGCGCACCGCTCGATGCCCCTCTTTCCGCGCCGGCCCCCGAATCTCCCGAGCCTGCGGCCGACGCCGCTCCGATGGAACCTCAAGCATGAATGGTCCCCAAGACAACGCTGCCCTGCCCGACGGTGAAGTGCAGACGCCGCCCGGCGACGACGCCGCACCGGCCAAGCCGGCGCGCCGCAAGCGCACGGTGAAGGCGGCGCCGGCGGACGCCGAGGCCGCGGCCGACGTTGCCGCGGTGGACGGCGGCGAACCGCCGGCGGAAGAGGCCGCGCCCAAGCCGGCGCGCCGGCGCCGTGCGCCGGCGAAGAGCGCGGAGGCCGCCGAGGCAGCGCCCGAGCCGCAGGTGCCGGCCGAGCCGCAGGCGTCGCCCGCCCCCACGCCCGCCAACGAGGGCGCCGCGGCCGAGGCCGCGCCGGCCGTCTCCAACGCCGAGCCGCCCTCGGCCACTGGCGGTGATGCTCCTGGCGACGGTGAAGCCGCCCCGAGGCCCGAGGCCGGCCCGGCCGGCGAGCGCAGCCGCCGGCGCAACCGGCGTGACCGCCGCCGCGGCCGCGGCGACGGGCCGCGGGCCGCACCGGGCGAATGGGGCGACGAACCGGCGGACGCCGACGCGGCCCAGGCCTCCGACGCGGAGGGCGAGGCCCCGGCGGACGAGGCGCCGGCGCTCGTGATTCCGGCCGAGGCCGGCGAGCTCTTCGCGCAGGTGGTCTCCGGCGAATACGACGCGGCCGTCGAGCCGCCGCCCGAGCAGCCGGCCGCGCCGCCGAAGCGCGTGCTGCGTCCCGAGCCGGAGGCGCCGAAGCTGCACAAGGTGCTCGCGCAGGCCGGCATCGGCTCGCGGCGCGACATGGAGCAGATGATCCTCGACGGCGAGATCTCGGTGAACGGGCAGCCGGCGCACATCGGCCAGCGCATCTCGTTCGGCGACCACATCAAGGTCAAGGGCAAGCCGGTGAAGGTGCGCATCATGCCGCCGCCGCCGCGCGTGATCGCCTACCACAAGCCCGCCGGCGAGGTCGTCACGCACGACGACCCGCAGCACCGCCCGACGGTGTTCCGCCGCCTGCCGCGCCTGGCGCAGGGCAAGTGGCAGTCGGTCGGCCGCCTCGACCTGAACACCGAAGGCCTGCTGCTGTTCACCAACTCCGGCGAACTGGCCAACCAGCTGATGCATCCGCGCTTCGGCGTGGAGCGCGAGTACGCCGTGCGCGTGCTGGGCACGCTCGACGAGGAGGCCAAGGCGCAGCTGCTCGAAGGCGTGAACATCGACGGCCAGACGGCGAGCTTCCGCTCCATCCAGGACGGCGGCGGCGAAGGCGCGAACCACTGGTACCGCGTGGTCATCACCGAAGGGCGCAACCGCGAGGTGCGCAAGCTCTTCGACGCCGTGGACCTCACCGTGAGCCGGCTGATCCGCATCCGCTACGGCACCGTGGTGCTGCCGCTCGGCCTGAAGCGCGGCGTCTGGGCCGACCTGAGCGAGGCCGACGTGCGCGTCATCCGCCAGCTGGCGGGCGGCGCGGGCGGGCGCGAAGCGCGCGACGAGGGGCACGGCAACGACCGCGGCCGCAACAAGCGCCGCGGCGACCGCAACAACGGCAACGGCCCGCGCGGCCCGGCGCCGCGGCAGCAGCGCGGGTTCGAGCCGGGGCAGGGCAGGGTCGACGCCGACCGTGACCGCGACCACGACGAGGACGACGATTTCGATCCGGCGCGCATCCCGAACCCGCTGGAGCAGACTTTCGACAAGCGCTTCGTCCAGAACCCCCGCAGCCCCGCCGGCGGACGCGGCTTCCGCCAGGGCGGCGGCGGCTTCGGCGCGGGCGGCAGCGCCCCCGACCGGCCGAAGAAGGGCAGCGGCCCGCGCGAGCCGGATCCTCTGCAGACCTCGCTCGGCTACCTCGGTGCCGATGCGTTCCGCCGCAAGAGCGGGCGCGGCGGAGGCGGCGGGAACCGGGGTGGCAACCGCGGCGGCGGCGGCTTCAGCGGCGGCGGTCGCAAGGGACGCTGAACCTCGGCGCGCGCGCCGGCTCCATCGGCTTGCGGCCGGGAAGAGCGGGCTGCGCGAGCGGCATCCCGATACGCCTCGCAGATAGAATTCGAGGCTTTGCCAAATCATTGATTCAGGAGAGAAATTCCATGGCGCTCGAACGCACGCTTTCGATCATCAAACCCGACGCGGTGGCGAAGAACGTCATCGGCCAGATCTACGCGCGCTTCGAAGGCGCGGGGCTGAAGGTCGTGGCGGCCAAGATGGCCCACCTGTCGCGCGGCGAGGCCGAGGCCTTCTATGCCGTGCACAAGGCGCGCCCGTTCTTCAAGGACCTCGTCGACTTCATGATCTCCGGCCCGGTGATGATCCAGGTGCTCGAGGGCGAAGGCGCGATCGCCAAGAACCGCGAGCTGATGGGCGCCACCGACCCGAAGAAGGCCGACAAGGGCACCATCCGCGCCGACTTCGCCGACAGCATCGACGCCAACGCGGTGCACGGCTCCGATGCGGCGGAGACCGCCGCCGTCGAGATCGCCTTCTTCTTCCCGGCGATGAACGTCTACAGCCGCTGACGCGGGCTGCCAGGCCGCATGACCGTCAACCTGCTTGAACTCGACCTCGAGGGGCTGACGGCTTACTGCGAGCAGCTCGGGGAGAAGCGCTTTCGCGCGACCCAGCTGTTCCGCTGGATCCACCAGAAGGGCGCGTCCGACTTCTCGCAGATGTCGGACCTCGCCCGCTCGCTGCGCGACAAGCTCGCCGGCTGCGCGCGGATCACGCCGTTGCCGGTGGCGAGCGAGCAGACCTCCGCCGACGGCACCGTCAAGTGGCTGTTCGACGTGGGCGGCGGCGACGCGGTCGAGACCGTCTTCATCCCCGAGGACGACCGCGGCACGTTGTGCATCTCGTCCCAGGCCGGCTGCGCGGTGAACTGCCGCTTCTGCTCCACCGGCCACCAGGGCTTCAGCCGCAACCTCACCACCGGCGAGATCGTCGCCCAGCTGTGGCATGCCGAGCACCACCTGCGCCGCCGCCTCGGCCTGGCCGAGGGCGAACGCGCGATCACCAACGTGGTGATGATGGGTATGGGCGAGCCGCTGCAGAACTACGCGGCGCTGGTGCCGGCGCTGCGCGTGATGCTCGACGACCACGGCTACGGCCTGTCCAGGCGCCGCGTCACGGTCTCGACCTCCGGCGTGGTGCCGATGATCGACCGCCTGCGCGAGGATTGCCCGGTGGCGCTGGCCGTCTCGCTGCACGCGCCGACGGACGCGCTGCGCGACGACCTCGTGCCGCTCAACCGCAAGTACCCGATCGGCGAACTGCTCGACGCCTGCGCGCGCTACCTCGAGCGTGCGCCGCGCGACTTCATCACCTTCGAGTACTGCATGCTCGACGGCGTGAACGACTCGCCCGAGCAGGCGCGCGAGCTGGCAGCGCTCCTGCACCGCCGGTTGCCGTGCAAGTTCAACCTGATCCCGTTCAACCCGTTCCCGCAGTCGGGCCTGAAGCGCTCGCCGCGCGAGCGGGTGCAGGCCTTCGCCGCGGTGCTGCAGGCCGCCGGCTACGTGACCACCGTGCGCAAGACGCGCGGCGACGACATCGACGCGGCCTGCGGGCAGCTCGCCGGCGACGTGAAGGACCGCACCCGCGTGAAGGAGCGCCTGTCGGCGCGCGCGCCCATTCCCATCCAGCCGGTGTCCAGCCCGCGCGCCGGCGCCCATCGACGGGAGGCTTCCTGATGACCCTGGCCGCTCGCAAGGCCGCGTCCGTGGCGACGACGTTCGTGCTGGCCGTGCTGCTCGCCGGCTGCGCCGCCTCGGGCGGCGCCGGAAGAAGCGCCGGCACGGCCACGCCGGACCGCATCACCGCCTCCGACGAATCCGATGCGACCAAGCGCGCCAGGGTGCGCCTGGAGCTCGCCAGCGCATATTTCGGCCGCGGGATGATGACCACCGCGCTCGACGAGGTGAAGCTCGCCATCGCCGCCGACCCGACCGTGAGCGCCGCCTTCAACCTGCGCGGGCTCATCTACGCGAGCCTGGGCGACGAGACCCTGGCCGAGGAGAGCTTCCGCCGCGCGCTGCAGCTCGACGCGCGCGACGCCGACGCGATGCAGAACTACGGCTGGTACATGTGCCAGCGCCAGCGCTACGACGAGGCCGACGCGATGTTCGACCGCGCGCTCGCCGTGCCGCAGTACCGCGATGCGCAGCGCACGCTCGTCTCCAAGGGCGTGTGCCAGGCGCGCAGGGGCGCATGGGAGCCGGCGGAGCAGACGCTGATGCGGGCGTACGAGATGAATCCCGGCAGCGCGGTGGCCGCGGTGAACCTCTCCGAGGTGCTGTACCGCCGCGGCGGCTACGAGCGGGCGCGCTTCTACATCCGGCGCGTGAACGACATGCCCGAGGTCGCCAACGCGCAGACGCTGTGGCTGGCGCTGCGCATCGAGCGGCGCCTGGGCAACGATGAAGCCGTGCGCGACCTCAGCTACCGGCTGCGCAGCCGTTTTCCCGATGCGCGCGAGACGGCGGCCTTGAACGAAGGGCGTTTCAATGACTGAGGCGGAGCGTCCGGCGCAGCCGCAGCCCGCCGCTTCGGCCGGCGCGCTGCTGCGCGAGGCGCGGCAGGCGCAGGGCCTGCACATCGCGGTGCTGGCCGCGTCGATCAAGGTGTCGCAGCGCAAGCTCGAGGCGCTGGAAGCCGACCGCTTCGACGACCTGCCGGACGCCACCTTCACCCGCGCGCTGGCGCAGACGGTGTGCCGCAGCCTCAAGATCGACCCGGCGCCGGTGCTGGCGCTGCTGCCGCAGCACCAGGTCGACGACCGGCTCGCGCACGTGAGCCAGGGCATCAACGCGCGCTTTCGCGATGCGCCCGGGCGCGGCGGCGAGGGCGGCGGCCCGTCGGTCTTCTCGTCGCCGGCCGTGTGGGGGCCGGCGCTGCTGATCGTCGGCGCGGTCATCGTCTATTTCTGGCCGCAGGGATGGATGCCCGACCTGGGTTCGGGTTCGGACGACGCCCCGGCGGCCGCGGCCAGCGCGCCGGAAGCGGGCATCGTGGCGGCGCCGGTCGAGGTGCCGCCCCCGGTCGTCGTGCCGGCGGCGCCGGCTCCCGATGCCGCGGCGGCGCCCGTCCCCGCGGCGCCGGCCGCCTCCGCCCCGCCCGTGGCCGAGGCGGCGCCCGCGCCTGCACCGGCGGCCGCCGGCGCGGGGGCGCAGGCGCTGGTCGTGCGCGCCCATGCCACGTCCTGGGTCGAAGTGGTCGATGCCCGGTCCACCGTGCTGGTGTCGCGCCTGCTGAAGGCCGGCGAGAGCCTGGCGCTCGACGGCGCGGCGCCCCTCAAGGTGCGCGTGGGCAATGCGGCGCAGACCGAACTGGTGTATCGCGGGCAGGCCGTCGACCTCGCGCCGTCGACGCGCGACAACGTGGCACGGCTCGAACTGAAGTAGGGGACCGGAATGAGCGCAATGGGCGAGATCCGCTTGCGGGAAGACGAGTTCGTCGAGCCGGCCCGGCCCGCGCCGCGGCGGCGCCTGCAGGCGCAGGTGCGCTGGGGCTCGCGCCTCGTCACGGTCGGCGGCGACGCGCCGGTGCGCGTGCAGTCGATGACGAATACCGACACGGTGGACGCGATCGGCACCGCGATCCAGGTGAAGGAGCTGGCCATCGCCGGCTCCGAGATGGTGCGCATCACCGTCAACACGCCCGAGGCCGCCGAGGCCGTGCCGCACATCCGCGCGCAGCTCGACCGCATGGGCATCGACGTGCCGCTGGTGGGCGACTTCCACTACAACGGCCACCGGCTGCTGAGCGAGCACCCGGCCTGTGCCGAGGCGCTGTCGAAGTACCGCATCAACCCCGGCAACGTGGGCAAGGGCGACAAGCACGACCGCCAGTTCGCGCAGATGGTCGAGGTGGCGGCGAAGTACGACAAGCCGGTGCGCATCGGCGTCAACTGGGGCAGCCTCGACCAGGAGCTGCTGGCGCAGCTGATGGACGAGAACGCCCGGCGGCCCGAGCCCTACGAGCCGCAGCAGATCATGTACCGCGCCATCATCGCCTCGGCCATCGGCTCGGCCAGGCGCGCCGAGGAGATCGGCCTGCGGCGCGAGCAGATCATCCTGTCGTGCAAGATGTCCGGCGTGCAGGACCTGGTGAGCGTGTACCGGGCGCTCGCCGCGCGCTGCGACTACGCCCTGCACCTGGGCCTCACCGAGGCCGGCATGGGCACCAAGGGCACGGTCGCCTCCACCGCCGCGCTGTCGCTGCTGCTGCAGGACGGCATCGGCGACACCATCCGCGTCTCGCTCACGCCCCAGCCCGGCGAGGCGCGCACGCAGGAGGTGGTGGTGGCGCTCGAGATCCTGCAGGCCCTGGGGCTGCGCGCGTTCAACCCGAGCGTGACGGCCTGCCCCGGCTGCGGGCGCACGACCAGCACCACGTTCCAGGAACTCGCCAAGCAGATCGACGACTACCTGCGCGCGCAGATGCCGGTGTGGCGCGCGCGCTATCCGGGCGTCGAGGCGATGAAGGTGGCCGTGATGGGCTGCATCGTCAACGGCCCGGGCGAGAGCAAGCATGCCGACATCGGCATCAGCCTGCCCGGCACCGGCGAGGCGCCGGCCGCGCCGGTGTTCATCGACGGCGAGAAGGCGCTCACGCTGCGCGGCGCGACCATCGCGCAGGATTTCCAGGCGCTGGTCGAGGACTACATCGAGAAGCGCTTCGGCGCAGGCGAGAAGACGCCGGCCTGAGCCCGCGCACCCCCGCGCCGCCGCAGCGGCGGCGCCGAAGAAGACGAGAACATGGCCGACCACCCCAAGCCCGCCGCCCTTCAAGCCGTCAAGGGCATGAACGACATCCTGCCGCCCTCGGTGCCGCGCACCGAGAAGCTGCCGGACTCCGCCATCTGGGCCTGGTTCGAGGCCACCGTGCGCCGCGTGCTCGCGAACTACGGCTACCAGTACCTGCTCACGCCCATCGTCGAACCGACGGCGCTCTTCGTGCGGGGCCTGGGCGAGGTGACCGACATCGTCGAGAAGGAGATGTACTCCTTCACCGACTCGATGAACGGCGACCGGCTCACGCTGCGCCCCGAGGCCACCGCCGGCATCGTGCGGGCCATGGTCGAGCACAACGCGCTCTACAACGGGCCGCTGCGCATCTGGACCCTGGGCCCGATGTTCCGTCACGAGCGGCCGCAGAAGGGCCGCTACCGCCAGTTCCACCAGCTCGACGTGGAGGCGCTCGGCTTCGCCGGGCCCGACGTCGACGCCGAGATGATCCTCATGGTGCGCAGCCTCTGGCGCGAGCTGGGCCTGGCGGTGGGCAAGCACGTGCGCCTGGAGATCAACAGCCTCGGCCAGCCCGAGGAGCGCCGCGCGCACCGCGAGGCGCTGATCCGCCACTTCGAGCAGCACGCCGGGGTGCTGGACGAAGACGCCCGGCGGCGCCTGCACAGCAACCCGCTGCGCATCCTCGACACCAAGAACCCGGCGATGCAGGCCGTGGTGGAGGCCGCGCCGAAGCTGATCGACTTCCTGGGCGAAGCGTCGCTGGCGCACTTCGACGCCGTGCGCGCGGTGCTCGACGCCGCGGGCCTCGAATACCGCGTCAACCCGCGTCTCGTGCGCGGCATGGACTACTACAACCTCACCGTCTTCGAGTGGGTGACCGACCAGCTCGGCTCGCAGGGCACGGTGTGCGGCGGCGGGCGCTACGACGGCCTCATCGAGCAGCTCGGCGGCAAGCCCGCGCCGGCGGTCGGCTTCGGCCTCGGCATCGAGCGCCTGCTGCTGCTGCTGCAGGAGCTGGCCGTGCCCGTGCCGAGCAGCGCGCCGGCGGTCTATGCCGTCCTGCCCGGCGCCGAGGCGCTGGTCCCGGCGATGGTCGCCGTCGAGGCACTGCGCCGCGCCGGCGTCTCGGTGCTGATGCACGCGGGCGGCGGCGGCATGAAGTCGCAGTTCAAGCGCGCCGGCGCGAGCGGCGCGCGGCATGCGCTCATCTTCGGCGCCGACGAGGTGGCGCGCGGCGAAGTCTCGCTCAAGGACCTGCGCGATCCGTCGGTGCCGCAGCGCAGCCTGCCGCTGGCCAACGTCGACGCCTGGGTCGCCGACCTCCTCAACGCATAATCCCGCCTTTCGACCGGACCCGCCGCCCATGGCCACCCAGCTCAATCTCGAAGAACAGGAACAGCTCGACCAGGTCAAGCACTTCTGGAACAAGTACGGCAACCTGATCACCTGGGTCGCGATCCTCGGCTTCGGCGCGCTGGCGGCCTGGAACGGCTGGCAGTGGTGGCAGCGCGACCAGGCGATCAAGGCCTCGGCCATGTTCAACGAGCTGGACAAGGCCGTGAGGGCGGGCGACGCCGACCGCAGCACGCGCATCTTCACCGACCTGAAGGAGCGCTATCCGCGCACCGTCTTCGCCGGGCAGGGCGGCCTGCTGGACGCGAAGCTGCAGGCCGACCGGGGGAATGCGGACGCGGCCGCCGCCGCCCTGGAATGGGTGGGGGCGAATGCGCAGGAGGACGCCTACCGCAGCATGGCCCGCCTGCGCCTGGCCGGCGTGCTGCTCGAACAGAAGAAGTACGACGAGGCGCTGCAGCAGCTCGACCGCGCCGACGTGCCGGAATTCGCGGCGCTCGTGGCCGACCGCCGTGGCGACGTGCTGCTCGCGCAGGGCAAGAAGGACGACGCCCGCGCGGCCTACCAGAAGGCATGGCAGGCGATGGCCGCCGACGTGTCCTACCGGCGGCTGATCGAGGCCAAGCTGACGGCGCTCGGCGCTGCGCCGGGCGTTCCGGAGGCCGGCCGATGATCCACCGCCCCGCCGTGCCGCGCGCCCTTCGGCTCGGTGTGGCCGCGGCCCTGGCCGCCGCCGTGCTGGCCGGCTGCTCCAGCGCCGGCAAGAAGCCCGAGCCGAAGCCCCTGGAGCCCGTCGTCGCGACCACCGGCGCCACGCCGGCCTGGACGCACCGCGTCGACGCCGTGGACTTCCCGCTCTCGGTGGCCGTCAGCCCCAACGTCTTCACCGTCGCCGGCGGCGACGGCACCGTGCTCGCCGTGCAGGCCGACATCGGCCGCGAACTGTGGCGCGGCAGCGTGGGCGCCCCGCTGGCCGCGGGCGTGGGCAGCGACGGGCGGTTCGCCTCGGTGGTCACCCGCGGCGGCGAGCTCGTCACGCTCGAGGCCGGCCGCGTGCTCTGGCGCCAGCCGCTCGCCCTGCGCGTCACCACCGCGCCGCTGGTGGCCGGCGAGCGCGTCTTCGTGCTCGGCATCGACCGCAGCGTGCACGCCTTCGACGCGATGAACGGTGCCCGGCTGTGGTCGGTGCGGCGCCCCGGCGATCCGCTGACGCTGGCGCAGGCCGGCGTGCTGGCGGCGTTCAAGGACACGCTGCTGGTCGGGCAGGGGCCGCGCCTGGCCGGGCTCGACCCCGCGAACGGCAACGTGCGCTGGGAGCTGCCGGTGGGCTCGCCGCGCGGCACGAACGAGATCGAGCGCCTGGCCGACCTGGTCGCGCCGGTCGCCCGGGTGGGCGACCTGGTGTGCGCCCGCGCGTTCCAGGCGGCCGTGGGCTGCGTGAACGCCGAGCGCGGCACGCTCGCGTGGACGCGCCCGATCGGCGGCACCGACGGCGTCGCGGCCGACGACGTCCAGGTTTACGGCGCCGATGCGTCCGACCGCATCACCGCGTGGAAGCTCGCCAATGGCGAGCCCGCCTGGACGTCCGAGAAGCTGCTGTACCGCGGCCTGGGCGCGCCGCTGGCGATCAACCGCCACGTCGTGTTCGGCGATGCCGAGGGCCTGGTCCACTTCTTCTCGCGGGACACCGGCGAGGCCGCGCTGCGGCTCACCACCGACGGCACGCCGATCGCCGTCGCGCCGGCCGTGTCGGGCAACACCCTGCTGGTGGTCACGCGCGGCGGCGGCCTGTTCGCCTTCCGCCTCGAATAGCGCGCGGGGCGTGCCCGGATGAAACCCGTCATCGCCATCGTCGGGCGGCCCAACGTCGGCAAGTCGACGCTGTTCAACCGCCTGACCCGGACCCGGGACGCCATCGTGGCCGATTTCTCGGGGCTGACCCGCGACCGCCACTACGGCGACGGCCGCGTGGGCGACCGCGAGTTCATCGTCATCGACACCGGCGGCTTCGAGCCGGACAGTTCCACGGGCATCGTCAAGGAGATGGCCAAGCAGGCGCGCCAGGCCGTGGCCGAGGCCGATGCCGTGATCTTCGTCGTCGACGTGCGCGCCGGCCTGTCGGCCCAGGACCACGACATCGCGCGCTACCTGCGGACCTCGGGCAAGACGGTGCTGCTGGCGGTCAACAAGGCCGAGGGCATGGCCGACTCGCCGCACCTGGCCGAATTCCACGAGCTCGGCATGGGCGAGCCGCACGCGGTCTCGGCGGCGCACGGGCAGGGCGTGCGCAGCCTGGTCGAGGCCGCGCTGGCCGGCTTCGAGCCCGACCCGGACGACGAGGAGCCGCAGGAGGGCGCGCCGATCCGCCTCGCCGTGGCCGGCCGCCCCAACGTGGGCAAGAGCACGCTCATCAACACCTGGCTCGGCGAGGAGCGCCTCGTCGCCTTCGACCTGCCCGGCACCACGCGCGACGCGATCACGGTGCCCTTCGAGCGCAACGGGCAGAAGTTCCAGCTCATCGACACCGCCGGGCTGCGGCGCAAGGGCCGGGTGTTCCAGGCGATCGAGAAGTTCTCCGTGGTCAAGACGCTGCAGGCCATCGCCGAGGCGAACGTGGTGCTGCTGCTGCTCGACGCGACGCAGGGCGTGACCGACCAGGACGCCCACATCGCGGGCTACATCCTCGACAGCGGCCGCGCCGTCGTGCTGGCCGTCAACAAGTGGGACGCGGTCGACGACTACCAGAAGCAGCTGCTGCAGCGCTCCATCGAGCAGCGGCTCGCCTTCCTCAAGTTCGCGCCGGTGCTCCACATCTCGGCCATCCGGCGCCAGGGGCTCGGTCCGCTCTGGAAGGCCATCGCCGACGCCCACGCCTCGGCCACCCGCAAGATGCCCACGCCCGTGCTGACCCGCCTCCTGCAGGAGGCGGTGGAGCACCAGGCACCCAAGCGCGCCGGCATGTTCCGCCCGAAATTGCGCTATGCACACCAGGGCGGCATGAATCCGCCGGTCATCGTCATCCACGGCAACTCGCTCGAGCACGTGACCGACGCCTACAAGCGCTACCTCGAAGGGCGCTTCCGAGAGCACTTCAAGCTGGTCGGAACGCCGCTGCGCATCGAGACCCGCTCCGGGCGCAACCCGTTCGACGACAGGGGCGCCTGACGACGCCTGTTTACACAGGGGAGCGGAACCTCTGTGTTAACGTGCCGCTCTCAATGCTTTTGAACACGGAGCTATATCGTGAGCAACAAGGGTCAACTCCTCCAAGATCCCTTTCTGAACCTGCTGCGCAAAGAGCATGTGCCGGTGTCGATCTACCTCGTCAACGGGATCAAGCTGCAGGGCCACATCGAGTCTTTCGATCAGTATGTGGTGCTTCTTCGCAATACGGTGACGCAGATGGTCTACAAGCACGCCATCTCGACCGTCGTGCCGGGTCGTGCGGTGAATTTCCACGCCGCCGAGAGCCCCGATCAGAGCTGACCGCGGCGCCGCATCCGATGCGCGCGTCGCGCCGACCTTGAGCCCGACCGCCGCCGACGCGGCGGTGCCGGCGCTGGCGCGCGCGGTGCTGGTCGGCGTGGATGTCTCCGGCGCCGGCCACTTCGACGCCACGCTCGACGAGCTCGCGCTGCTGGCCGAATCCGCGGGCGACCTGCCCGTGGCGCGCGTGATCGCCCGGCGCAAGGCGCCGGACCCCGCGCTGTTCATCGGCTCGGGCAAGGCCGACGAGATCAAGGCGCTGGTCGAGGGCCACCAGGCCGAGGCGGTGCTCTTCGACCAGGCGCTCTCGCCGGTGCAGCAGCGCAACCTCGAACGCCACCTGGGCGTGGCGGTGGCCGACCGCACCATGCTGATCCTCGAGATCTTCGCGGCGCGTGCCCAGAGCCACGAGGGCAAGCTGCAGGTCGAGCTCGCGCAGCTGCAGTACCTCGCCACGCGGCTCGTGCGCCGCTGGAGCCACCTCGAGCGCCAGCGCGGCGGCATCGGCACGCGCGGCGGGCCGGGCGAGGCGCAGATCGAGCTCGACCGCCGCATGATCGGCGAGCGCATCAAGGCGGTGAAGGCGCGGCTGGAGAAGGTCAAGCGCCAGCGCTCCACGCAGCGCCGCTCGCGCGAGCGCAACCAGACCTTCCGGGTGTCGCTCGTGGGCTATACCAACGCGGGCAAGTCGACCCTGTTCAACGCCCTGGTGAAGGCCCGCAGCTACGCCGCGGACCAGCTCTTCGCCACGCTGGACACCACCACGCGGCAGTTCTACCTCGAGGATGCCGGCCGCAGCGTGTCGCTGTCCGACACCGTCGGCTTCATCCGCGACCTGCCGCACAAGCTGGTGGAGGCCTTCGAGGCCACGCTGCAGGAGGCGGCCGACGCCGACCTGCTGCTGCACGTGGTCGACGCGGCCAGCCCGGTGCTCGACGAGCAGATGGCCGAAGTGCAGCGCGTGCTCCGCGACATCGGCGCGGCGGACGTCCGGCAGCTGCTGGTCTTCAACAAGGTCGACAAGCTCGAGCCGACGCAGCGGCCCCGCCTGGCCAGCGACGCCCTGGAGCTCGAAGGCGGCGTGCGGGTGCCGCGCGTCTTCGTGAGCGCGCAGAGCGGCGAAGGGCTGGACGAGCTCCGCCGCCTCATCGCCGAGGCGGCCGCCGGCACCTCCGCGGCCGAGGCCGAGTTGAAAGACGAGGGGCCGCCCTCATCTGCCGTTGCGTTCGATGCCGACGCCGGACTGAACGAGCCAGCCGCTGCGTCCCCGCAGCGAACCCGTACTCCTCACATCAACCGACATACATGAGCAGCTTCTCCGCCGCGCGGCAGGGTCGAGCGACCCATTTCCTTCCACGGCTGGCCGGCGTCGCGCATGCGGCCCTCGTGCTGCTCGGCGGCGTCGCGAAGCGGCTGCCGTTCCTGCCGGCGCGGCTGGCCGGCGACCGCACGGACGGGCGCCTCCTGAACACCGGCAATCGCGGCGACGGCCCTCCCGACCTCGACGAGCTGTGGCGCGACTTCAACCGCAAGCTCAGCGGCCTGTTCGGCGGCAAGGGCGGCGGTGGTGGGCCGCGCGGGGGCGGTTCGGGCGACGGCAACAACTTCCAGCCCGACATGAAGAGCGCGGGCATCGGCGTCGGCCTCATCGCCGGCGTCGTGGCGCTGATCTGGCTCGGCAGCGGCTTCTTCATCGTGCAGGAAGGCCAGCAGGCGGTCGTGCTGACCTTCGGCAGCTACAGCAAGACCGTCAATGCCGGCTTCCAGTGGCGCCTGCCGTATCCCTTCCAGTCGCACGAGACCGTGGCGTACACGCAGCTGCGCACCAAGGAGATCGGGCGCAGCTCGGTGATCCAGGCCACCGGCCTGCGCGATTCGTCGATGCTCACGCGCGACGAGAACATCGTCGACATCCGCTTCACCGTGCAGTACCGCCTGGCCGACACGCGCAAGTTCCTGTTCGAGAACCGCGATCCCGAGGAGGCCGTGGTCATGGCCGCCGAATCGGCCGTGCGCGAGATCGTCGGCTCGACCAACATGGACTCGGTGCTCTACGAGCAGCGCGACGCCATCGCGCTGGAGCTGATCCGCTCCATCCAGGCTCAGCTCGACCGTGTCGGCTCCGGCATCCAGATCGCCAACGTGAACCTGCAGAGCGTGCAGCCGCCCGAGCAGGTGCAGGCCGCGTTCGAGGACGCGCTCAAGGCCGGCGCGGACCGCGAGCGCCTGAAGAACGAAGGCCAGGCCTATGCCAACAGCGTGATCCCGCAGGCGCAGGGCACGGCCGCGCGGCTGCGCGAGGAATCGCAGGGCTACAAGGCCCGCGTGATCGCGCAGGCCGAGGGCGATGCGCAGCGCTTCAGCCAGGTGCTGACGGAATACCGCAAGGCGCCGACGGTGACGCGCGACCGCATGTACATCGACGCGATGCAGCAGGTCTACGCCAGCGTCGGCAAGGTGCTGGTCGACAGCCACGGCAACTCGAACCTGCTCTATCTGCCGCTGGACAAGCTGATGCAGCAGGCGGGCGCCCCGGTGGAAACGGCCGCGCCGGCGCTGCCGCCCGACTCCACGAGCCCGGCGACGGGCGCAAGCGACGCGCGCTCGCGCGAGAACCAGCGCAGCCGGGCCCGCGAAAGCCGCTGAGCGCCCCAGATCCACGCGACCCGCCAGAACAATCATGAATCGCATCGGTACCTACATCGCCGGCATCCTCGTGGTGCTGATGGTGCTTTTCTCGACGCTCTTCGTCGTCGACCAGCGGCAGTTCGCCGTGGTCTACGCGCTCGGTGAAATCAAGGAGGTGGTGAACGAGCCGGGGCTCAAGTTCAAGCTGCCGCCGCCCATGCAGAACGTCGTGTTCCTCGATCGCCGCATCCAGACGCTCGACAGCCCGGAAAGCCGCGCGATCTTCACCGCCGAGAAGAAGAGCCTCGTCATCGACTGGCTGGTGAAGTGGCGCATCATCGACGCGCGCCAGTTCATCCGCAACAACGGCGTGGACATGCGCAACGTCGAGAGCCGGCTGAGCCCCATCGTGCAGGCGGCCTTCAACGAAGAGATCACCAAGCGCACCGTGAGGGAGGTGATCGCCACCGACCGCGAGCGCGTGATGCAGGGCGTGCGCACGCGCCTGGCCGACGAGGCGGAATCGTTCGGCATCGAGATCATCGACGTGCGCACCAAGCGGGTGGACTTCGCCGCCAACGTGAGCGAATCGGTGTATCGCCGCATGGAGTCCGAGCGCAAGCGCGTCGCCAACGAGCTGCGCGCCACCGGCGCCGCCGAGGCCGAGCAGATCCGCGCCGATGCCGACCGCCAGCGCGAGGTGACCGTCTCCGGCGCCTACCGTGACGCGCAGAAGATCAAGGGCGAGGGCGATGCACAGGCGGCCGCGGTCTATGCCGAGGCCTTCGGCCGGGATCCGCAGTTCGCCCATTTCTACCGCAGCCTGGAGGCGTATCGCGCCAGCTTCCGCAGCAAGTCCGACCTGATGGTGGTCGACCCGTCCAGCGACTTCTTCCGCGCCTTCCGCGGCGGGGCCCAGGCCGACGGGGCAGGGGCGGCGCGGCGGTAGGCGGCCGGTGCCGGATCCGGCCGATCTGCTGCTGGGCGCGCTCGCCCTGATGCTGGTGGGCGAGGGCCTGCTGCCCTTCCTCAACCCCGGCGCCTGGCGGCGCGTGTTCGAACGCGCGCTGCAGCTCAGCGACGGGCAGCTGCGCTTCATCGGCCTGGCCAGCATGCTCATCGGGGCGGCGCTGATCCTGCTGGTGTTCTGACGCCGGCGCGCCCCGAGCCGCCGCCGCGGGGTGCGCCGGTACAATGCCCGTTTTAAATACCCCGGTGTTTCCCATGTCGTCTGCTTGGCTGCTGCCCGAGCACATCGCCGATGTTCTGCCCTCGCAGGCACGGCACATCGAGGAGTTGCGCCGGCGCCTGCTGGACGCGGCGCGGCGCTACGGTTTCGAGCTCGTCATGCCGCCGCTGCTCGAACACATCGAGTCGCTGCTGTCGGGGACCGGCCACGAGCTCGGGCTGAAGACCTTCAAGCTGGTGGACCAGCTGAGCGGCCGCACCCTGGGCGTGCGCGCCGACACCACGCCCCAGGCCGCGCGCATCGACGCGCACCTGCTCAACCGTGCCGGCGTCACGCGCCTGTGCTACTGCGGCCCGGTGCTGCACACCCGCCCGAGCGGCCTGCACGCCACGCGCGAGCCGCTGCAGTTCGGCTGCGAGACCTTCGGCCACGCCGGCCTCGAAGCCGACCTCGAAACCGTCGACCTGGCGCTCGACTGCCTGGCGAGCCTGGGCCTCGACGGCGTGACGCTCGACCTGGGCGACGCGCGCATCGTCGCCGCGCTGCTGTCGCAGGCTGCGATCGACGAGGCGCGCACCGCGCGGATCGTCGCCGCGCTGGCGTCCAAGGACGCATCGGCGCTCGCCGCGCTGTCGCACGACCTGCCCGCCGCCACGCGCGACGGCCTCGCCGCGCTGGTGCGCCTGTACGGCGGCGCGGAGGTGCTCGACGCGGCCCGCCGCAGCCTGCCCCCGCATCCGGCGATCGCCGCGGCGCTGGAGGATCTCGCCTGGCTCGCGCGCCACATCGAGACCGCGCACCCGGGCGTGCGCGTGGGCTTCGACCTGGCCGACCTGGTGGGCTACACCTACTACAGCGGCATCCGCTTCGCCGCCTATGCGCGCGGGTCGAGCGACGCCGTGGTGCGCGGCGGCCGCTACGACGAGGTGGGCGCGGTGTTCGGCCGCAACCGGCCCGCGGTCGGGTTCAGCCTCGACCTCAAGGAGCTGTCGGCGCTCGTGCCGCCGCATCCGCTGGCCGCGGCGATCCGCGCGCCCTGGGGCGAGGACGCGGCCCTGCGCGCACGCATCCGCGAACTGCGCGAGCAGGGCGAGACGGTCGTCTGCGCCCTGCCGGGCCACGAAGACGAGGCGCAGGAATTCGACTGCGACCGCGAGCTGGTGGCCGAAGGCGGCCGCTGGGTCGTGCGCACGCTCGCGCGCTGACGCCTCTTCCGTTTTTTCAGCTTCGGATCTCAAGCAATGCAACAGACACAGCCAAAGTGCGGCCGCAACGTGGTCGTGGTCGGCACCCAGTGGGGCGACGAAGGCAAGGGCAAGGTCGTCGACTGGCTGACCGACCACGCCCAGGGCGTGGTGCGCTTCCAGGGCGGCCACAACGCCGGCCACACGCTCGTCATCAAGGGCGTGAAGACCGCGCTCCAGCTCATTCCCTCGGGCATCATGCGCGACGGCGTGAACTGCTACATCGGCAACGGCGTGGTGGTCGACCCGCAGCACCTGCTGGGCGAGATCCGGCGGCTGGAAGCCATCGGCCTGGACGTGCGCTCGCGGCTGTTCGTGAGCGAATCCAGCCCGCTGATCCTGCCGTTCCACGTCGAGGTCGACAAGGCGCGCGAGGCGCTGCGCGAGACCAGCGGCGCCGGCAAGATCGGCACCACCGGCAAGGGGATCGGCCCCGCCTACGAGGACAAGGTGGCGCGGCGCGCGCTGCGCGTGCAGGACCTGAAGCACCCCGAGCGCTTCGCCAAGCGCCTGCGCGAGCTGCTGGAACTGCACAACTTCGTGCTGTCGGGCCTGCTCGGCGCCAAGCCGCTCGAGTTCCAGCCCGTCTTCGACGCGGCCATGCAGGCGGCCGAGGAGATCCGCCCGATGATGGCCGACGTGGGGTACATGCTGCACACCGCCAACCGCAACGGCGCCAACCTGCTGTTCGAGGGTGCGCAGGGCACGCTGCTGGACATCGACCACGGCACCTATCCGTACGTCACGTCGAGCAACTGCGTCGCCGGCAACGCCGCGGCCGGCGCCGGCGTCGGGCCGGACCAGCTGCACTACATCCTCGGCATCACCAAGGCCTACACCACCCGCGTGGGCAGCGGGCCGTTCCCGACGGAGCTGGAGATCGACCAGCCCGGCACCGTGGGCCACCACCTGTCCACCGTCGGCCAGGAGCGGGGCGTGGTGACCGGGCGCACGCGCCGCTGCGGCTGGCTCGACGCCTGCGCGCTCAAGCGCTCGACCATCATCAACGGCACCTCGGGCCTGTGCATCACCAAGCTCGACGTGCTCGATGGCCTGAAGGAGATCAAGGTCTGCGTCGGCTACGAGCTGAACGGGCGGCGCATCGACATCCTGCCGCTCGATGCGGACGACGTGGCCGACTGCAAGCCGATCTACGACACCTTCCCCGGCTGGAACGAGACCACCGCCGGCGTGACCGAATGGGACGGCCTGCCGCTGAACGCGCGCCGCTACCTCGAGCGCGTGCAGGAGTTCATCGGCGCGCCGATCGACATGGTGTCCACCGGCCCCGACCGCGACCACACCATCCTGCTGCGCCACCCCTACAAGCGCTGAATCGAACGAGGATCACCGAGATGCTGACCGACGACGGCAAACACCTGTACGTCTCCTGGGACGAGTACCACATGCTCACCGAGCGTCTGGCGCTCAAGGTGCACGCTTCGGGCTGGGCCTTCGACCAGATCCTGTGCCTCGCGCGCGGCGGCCTGCGCCCCGGCGACATCCTCTCGCGCGTGTTCGACAAGCCGCTGGCGATCATGTCGACGAGCTCCTACCGCGCCGAGGCCGGCACCATCCAGGGCCGGCTCGACATGGCCAAGTACATCACGCTGCCCAAGGGCGAGATCGCCGGGCGCGTGCTGCTCGTCGACGACCTGGCCGATTCCGGCGTGACGCTGCGCGCCGTGGTCGAACGCCTGCGCGGCATGCCCTCGATCAGCGAACTGCGCTCGGCGGTGATCTGGACCAAGGGCGTGTCCAGCTACACGCCCGACTACTACGTCGAGATGCTGCCCACCAGCCCGTGGATCCACCAGCCGTTCGAGGACTACGACATCCTTCGTCCCGAAGGGCTGGCGAAGAAATTCGCCATCTGAACGCCGCCTGCCGCTGCCGCCCGGGCGATGCGTCCGGGCATGCCGTGCAGACCCCGTGCAGACCCAAAATGGGCAACAAAACGGGCAACAAAAAAGGCCGCATACTGCGACCTTGCTTGTCCCCACATTTCAACTCTGGTGCCCAGGAGAGGACTCGAACCTCCACGGAGTTACCCGCTAGTACCTGAAACTAGTGCGTCTACCAATTCCGCCACCTGGGCATTTCAGGAAGTCTTGGATCATATCATCAAAAAAACATCATTCACAAGCAACTCGATCGGCGCAGAGCTGATGAGTGAAGTCGAAGGCACGGTGCAAGGCCACCGTGACGGCCACGGGTTCATCGTCCGCGACGACCGCCAGCCCGATCTCTACCTCTCCCCGCAGGAAATGCGCGCGGTGCTGCACCGCGACCGGGTGAAGGCGCGGATCATCCGCCACGACCGCAAGGGGCGCCCCGAGGCGCGCGTGCTCGAGATCATCGAGCGCAAGAAGGCGCCGATCATCGGCCGGCTGCTCAACGAGAGCGGCGTGTGGCTCGTCGCGCCCGAGGACAAGCGCTACGGCCAGGACATCCTTATCCCGAAGAACGGCATCGCCGATGCCGTGGCCGGGCAGGTGGTGGCCGTCGAGCTCACCGAGGCGCCGTCGATGTACTCGCAGCCCGTGGGCCGCGTGAGCGAGGTGCTGGGCGAGATCGACGACCCCGGCATGGAGATCGAGATCGCCGTGCGCAAGTACGAGGTGCCGCACCGCTTCTCGCCCGAGACGCTGGCGCAGGCGGCGGCGCTGCCCGACAGGATCCGCCCGGCCGATCGCCGCCACCGCATCGACCTGACCGACGTGCCGCTGGTCACCATCGACGGCGAGGACGCGCGCGACTTCGACGACGCGGTGTACTGCGAACCCGCGAAGGTGGGCCGCGCGAAGGGCTGGCGCCTGGTCGTCGCCATCGCCGACGTGAGCCACTACGTGAAGCCGGGCGAGCCGATCGACGACGACGCCTACGAGCGGGCCACCTCGGTGTACTTCCCGCGCCGCGTCATCCCGATGCTGCCGGAGAAGCTCTCGAACGGGCTGTGCTCGCTCAACCCGAACGAGGACCGCCTCGCGATGGTGTGCGACATGCTGGTCACGGCCGCCGGCGAGATCCACGCGTACCAGTTCTTCCCGGCGGTGATCTGCTCGCATGCGCGCCTCACCTACACCGAGGTGGCTGCCGTCCTCGGCAACACCCACGGCCCCGAGGCCGCGCGGCGCGCCGACCTGGTGCCCGATCTGCTGAACCTCAACGGCGTCTACCGCGCCCTGCTGAAGGAACGCACGCGGCGCGGCGCGGTCGACTTCGAGACCACCGAGACGCAGATCGTCTGCGACGAGAACGGCCACATCGAGAAGATCGTGCCGCGCACGCGCACCGAGGCGCACAAGCTGATCGAGGAGGCGATGCTCGCGGCCAACGTGTGCGCCGCCGACTTCATCGCGCAGGCGCCGCATCCGTCGCTCTACCGCGTGCACGAGGGCCCGACGCCCGAGAAGAAGACGCTGCTGCAGAACTACCTGCGCCAGCTCGGCATCGGGCTGTCGATCAGCGACGATCCGAAGCCGGGCGAGTTCCAGGCCATCGCCGCGGCCACCAAGGACCGCATCGACGCGCTGCAGATCCACACCATGCTGCTGCGCTCGATGCAGCAGGCGATCTACACCGGCACCAACAGCGGCCACTTCGGCCTGGCCTACGAGGCCTACACGCACTTCACGAGCCCGATCCGCCGCTATCCCGACCTGCTGGTGCACCGGGTGATCAAGGCGCTGCTCGGCGGCAAGCGCTACCAGCTGCTGAGCGGCAAGGTCGTCGATGCGCCGGCGGTGCGCCGCGGCGGCAAGGCGGCCCGCACCGCGCCCGAGGAAGCCGAGATGTGGGAGACGGCCGGCGCGCACTGCAGCGCCAACGAGCGGCGTGCCGACGAGGCCTCGCGCGATGTCGAGGCCTGGCTCAAGTGCCGCTACATGCGCGAACGGCTGGGCGAGGAGTTCTCCGGCACGGTGAGCGCCGTCACGAGCTTCGGCCTGTTCGTGACGCTGGACGGCCTGTACGTCGAGGGCCTGGTCCACATCACCGAGCTGGGCGGCGAGTACTTCCGCTTCGACGAGGTCCGGCAGGAGCTGCGCGGCGAGCGCACGGGCGTTCGCTACACCGTCGGCGCGCGCGTGCGCGTGCAGGTCAGCCGGGTCGATCTCGATGGCCGGAAGATCGACTTCCGCATGGTGCACGAAGGCGCGGAAGACGCGGCGCTCATGCGTGCCCACCGCGGGCGCGCCTCCAAGGCCGGCAGCGCGGTGGCCGAGCTGGCGGCCGTGAAGGCGGCCGACCGCGCGGTCAAGGCGGAAGGCCGCGGCCGCAGCCGCGCCAAGGCGGGTGGCGAGGCCGCCGGCGGCGCGCGCGGCGCCAAGGCCTCGGCGCGCAAGAGCGCGGGGCCGTCCGGCCGCCGCCGCTGACCGTTCGCGCGGGCGGCCGCTCAGGCGGCGGCCTGCATGCGGTCGATCAGGTCGTTCGCACGCAGCAGCGGCTCCTGGCGGGCCTCGGCGGCGGCGCCGTGCGCGTACACCGCGCCGGCCGCCAGGCGCTGCAGGTCCTCGAGGCGCCGCTGCCCCGCGCGCTGCGCCCACAGGCCGCCGATCCAGCCGGCGAGCACGTCGCCGGTGCCCGCGGTGGCGAGCGTGGCATCGCCGGTCGGGTTGACGGACGGCAGCAGCCCCGGCCCCGTGACGATGCTGCCCGAGCCCTTGAGCACCACCACGGCCTCGAGCCGGTCGGCCAGCGTCTGGGCCGCCTGCAGGCGGTCGGCCTGCACCTCGCCGGCGTCACGGCCGAGCAGCCGGGCGGCTTCCAGTGGATGCGGCGTGAGGATCGTCAGGCGCTCGCCGTCGCTGCGCGCGCGCAGCAGGTGCTGCAGCAGCGAATCGGCCGCGATCGCGTTGAGCGCGTCCGCGTCGAGCACCAGCCGCGACGCGCTCTTGAGCAGCCGCGGCAGGATCTCGCGCACGGCATCGCCGCCGCCGCAGCCGCAGACGATGGTGGTCGACTGCAGCACGCCCGCGGCGGCCTCCCACCAGCGCGCGCGGAACATCAGCTCGGGGTGCTGGATGTCGTGCGTGAGCGAGCCGCCGTCCAGCAGGCCGACGAACACCCGCCCCGCGCCGGACGCGTGCGCGGCGCGGGCGGCCAGCAGCGCGGCGCCGGTCATCCCGGCGGCGCCGCCGACGACCGCCACGTCGCCGAAGCTGCCCTTGTGCTGGGCGTGCCGCCGCTGCGCCGCGACGCCGGCGTCCGGGCCGGCGAGGCGGGCATCGGGCGCGTCCGCGTCGAGGTCGACGCCGAGCGTGTCGAGCCAGACCTCGCCTGCCCAGTCGCGCCCGGAACCGGTGAACAGGCCGGGCTTGAGCGTCAGCAGCGACAGCGTGTGCGTCGCACGCACGCAGGCGCCGCCGTGGGGCTGCCCGGTCAGGCCATCCAGGCCCGAGGGCAGGTCGACCGCCAGCACCGGGCAGGGCAGCCCGTTGAGCGCCGTGATCGTGTCGGCCAGCGCGCCGTCGGGCGCGCGGGCGGCGCCCAGGCCGAGCAGGGCGTCGATCGCCAGGCCGCCGGGTCCGAGCTGGGGCGTGCCGGTGCCGATCGCGAGCCCGGCGGCCTGCGCGCGCTGCAGGGCGTCGCGCGCGTCGTCGGGCAGGGCGGCGGGATCGCCCAGCCGCGTGACGGTCACGGCCTTGCCCGCCAGGTGCAGGCGGATCGCGGCGTCCAGGCCGTCGCCGCCGTTGTTGCCCGGCCCCGCGGCCACCCACACCCGCGCGGCGTGCGGGGCGACGGCGAGCGCCAGGCGGGCGATGCCCAGGCCGGCGCGGCGCATGAGCGTGTGCGCCGGCAGCCCGGCGGTGGCGCGCTGCTCGATCGCGCGGCTGCGCGCCGTGCCGTGCAGCGGCCAGGAGCGTCGGGAAGTCAGGATGCGGTGCATGCGATGGAGCGGCGCGAAGGCGCGAGGGCAGCGGCCCGGTGCCGCCGTGCCGATTGTGTTTCAGGGTCCGCCGGCCCCGGCGCGAAATTGCAAGCGGATCGCCGCCCGCGGCCGGCCGGGACCGTCAGCCGCCGGCGCGGGCGAGGGCGGCTTCGATCGCGAGGGCGGCATCGAGCACGCGGTCGTCGGCCAGCGCGCCGGCCCACACCATCAGCCCGACCGGCATCTCGTCCGGGCGGTGGCAGGGCAGGGACAGGGCGCAGCCGTCGAGCATGTTGACGATCGACGGGTTGCGCAGCAGCAGCGCGTTGGCGGCGAAGAACGCCTCGTCGCTCTCCAACAGCGGCGCGAGCGGCGGCGCCACGACGGGGACGGTCGGCGAGAGCAGGGCGTCGAAGCGCCGGATGGCGGCGTCCATGCGGCCGATCCATGCCCGGCGCGCCTGCAGCAGGTCGATGTAGTCCGCCGCGCTCATGCCCTCGCCCCGGCGGATCCGCGCGGCCACGCGCGGGTCGTAGCGCGGCCCGTCGACGGCCAGCCGCGCGCGGTGCCAGGCCCAGCTTTCGGCCGGCGAGAACCCGCCGGTGGCCTGGATGCCGGCGAGCTCGTGCAGCTCGGGCAGCGCGATGTCGACGATCCGTGCGCCCGCGGCGCGCAGCACGTCCAGGCTGCGCGCGAAGGCCGCGGCGACCGTCGCGTCCAGGCCGTCGAGCATCACCGCCTGCGGCACGGCGAAGGTGCAGGCGTCGATCGGCCGCCCGGCCGGCCGTATCGGCGACTGCGACAGCAGCTCGTGCAGCAGCACGGCGTCGCGCACCGAGCGCGTGATGGCGCAGGCCGTGTCGAGCGTCATCGACAGCGGGATCGCGCCGTCGGTGGGCGTCAGCCGGGCGGTGTTCTTGAAGCCCACGAGCCCCTGCAGCGCCGCGGGAATGCGGATCGAGCCGCCGGTGTCCGAGCCGAGCGCCGCCCATGCCGCGCCGGCGGCGACCGAGACCGCGCCGCCGGAGGTGGAGCCGCCCGGAATGCGGGTGGCCGCGTCGAGGCGCAGCGTCGCCGGGTTCGCGGGCGTGCCGTGGTGCGGGTTGATGCCCACGCCCGAGAAGGCGAACTCGCTCATGTTGGTGTGGCCGACGAGCGCCGCCCCGGCGCGGCGCAGCCGGGCGACGGCGGGGCAGTCGGCGGCGGCGGGCGCGGCGCCGGCCAGCACGGCGGAGCCGGCGGTGGTGGGCTGGCCGGCCACGTCGAACAGGTCCTTCACGCTCACCGCCAGCCCGGCGAGCGGCGGCAGCGGGGCGCCCGCGGCGTGCATCGCGTCGACCGATCGCGCGGCGGCCCGGGCCGTCGCGTCGAAGCGGCGCACGAAGGCGTGGCGGCATGCCGGCGAGTCCGCCGCGGCGAGCGAGGCTTCGAGATGCCGCTCGGCGCTGCCGCGCGCCGAGGCGATGTCCAGGTACGCGGCGGTCAGGTCGGGGGCCATGGGGATGCTATACTCGATCGGTTTATCCGAGCAGTGCCCAGCGACCTTCCGGGGTGGCGTGCGTGCGGCGCGGACGAACAAATCGCGAAGCCGGCTGCTTGAAGGTGTCGCGGTGGTCCTTCTTCCCGGGCGGTGCCCGGTGCGGCCCCCGCGATTCGAGCCGGATTCTAGACACAACCTTTGGAGCTCCCCATGACTGTCAGCATGCGTGAAATGCTGGAAGCCGGCGTCCATTTCGGACACCAGACGCGCTTCTGGAACCCCAAGATGGCCCCGTACATCTACGGCCATCGCAACAAGATCCACATCATCAACCTGGAGAAGACGCAGCCGCTCTTCCAGGACGCGATGAAGTTCATCCGCCAGCTCGCCTCCAAGCGCGGCACCATCCTGATGGTGGGCACCAAGCGCCAGGCGCGCGAGGTCATCGCCACCGAGGCGCGCCGCGCCGGCATGCCCTTCGTCGACCAGCGCTGGCTCGGCGGCATGCTCACCAACTTCAAGACGGTCAAGGGCTCGCTCAAGCGCCTGAAGGACATGCAGGCGCAAGTCGAGTCGGGCACCGAGATCCGCATCAAGAAGGAAGCGCTGATGTTCCAGCGCGAGCTCGCCAAGCTCGAGAAGGACATCGGCGGCATCCAGGACATGAACGCGCTGCCCGACGCGATCTTCATCATCGACGTGGGCTACCACAAGATCGCCGTGGCCGAAGCCAAGAAGCTCGGCATCCCGGTGATCGGCGTGGTCGACTCCAACCACTCGCCGGTGGGCATCGACTACGTGATCCCGGGCAACGACGACTCCGCCAAGGCCGTCGCGCTGTATGCACGCGCCGTGGCCGACGCCGTGCTCGAAGGCAAGGCCAACGCGAACAATGACGTCGTGCAGGCGGCCGGCGGCGACGGCGACGAGTTCGTGGAAGTCGACGAAGCCGTCTGACGAGGCGCCTTCTCACTGTCGCAGTGAGGCAAGAAAGGGGCTGGCACAGCCCCTTCTTTTTTACAAACCGAATCGACAGGCGCCGTCCCGCGCGACGCGCGCCGTCCAGCCAACGGAGAAATCAAGATGCCCGCAATCACCGCCAGCATGGTCGCCGAACTGCGCGCCAAGACCGACGCGCCGATGATGGAGTGCAAGAAGGCGCTCACCGAGGCCGAAGGCAACATGGAAAAGGCCGAGGAACTGCTGCGCGTGAAGCTCGGCAGCAAGGCCGGCAAGGCCGCCTCGCGCGTCACCGCCGAAGGCGTGGTCTCGGCCGCCGTCGACGGCACGACCGGCGCGCTGGTCGAGATCAACTGCGAGACCGACTTCGTCTCGAAGAACGACTCCTTCCTCGCCTTCGCCAAGGCCGTGGCCGAGCTGGTCGCCAAGGAGAACCCGGCCGACGTGGCCGCGCTGTCGGCACTGCCGCATGCGCAGGACAGCTTCGGCCCGACGGTGGAAGACGTGCGCAAGGGCCTGATCGGCAAGATCGGCGAGAACATGTCGATCCGCCGCTTCAAGCGCTACGCTGGCGGCGGCAAGCTGGCGAGCTACCTGCACGGCACCCGCATCGGCGTGGTCGTCGAGTTCGAGGGCGACGAGGTGGCGGCCAAGGACGTCGCCATGCACGTCGCGGCGATGAAGCCGGTGGCGCTGTCGTCGGCCGAGGTGCCGGCCGACCTGATCGAGCGCGAGCGCAGCGTTGCCGCCGGCAAGGCCGCGGAAGACGCCAAGGCCGCCGAGGCCGCCGGCAAGGCGCCGCAGTCGGCCGAGATCGTGGCCAAGCGCATCGAGGGTTCGGTGCAGAAGTACCTGAAGGAAGTCAGCCTCTTCAACCAGGCCTTCGTCAAGAACGACAAGCAGACCGTCGAGCAGATGCTCAAGGAAAAGGGCACCAAGGTGCTCGGCTTCACGCTCTACGTGGTCGGCGAGGGCATCGAGAAGAAGGTCGACGACTTCGCGGCCGAAGTCGCTGCGCAGGTGGCGGCTGCCAAGGGCGCCTGAGCGTTCCCCTGACGGCGCCCGGCACCTGCCGGGCGTTTAGACTTTCGCACCCCGAGAACCACCCGAAAGCCGCTGCATGCCCGCCTACAAGCGCATCCTGCTGAAACTCTCCGGCGAGGCCTTGATGGGCGACGACGCCTACGGCATCAACCGCGCCACCATCGTGCGCATGGTGCGCGAGGTGCAGGAGGTGACGCAGCTCGGGTGCGAGGTGGCGGTGGTCATCGGCGGGGGCAACATCTTCCGCGGCGTCGCCGGCGGCTCGGTCGGCATGGACCGGGCGACCGCCGACTACATGGGCATGCTCGCCACCGTGATGAACGCCCTGGCGCTGGCCGACACCATGCGCCAGGAGGGCATGACGGCCCGCGTGATGTCGGCCATCGGCATCGAGCAGGTGGTCGAGCCCTACGTGCGGCCGAAGGCGCTGCAGTACCTGGAAGAGGGCAAGGTCGTCATCTTCGCCGCCGGCACGGGCAACCCCTTCTTCACCACCGACACCGCGGCCGCGCTGCGCGGCGCCGAGATCGGCGCGCAGATCATGCTGAAGGCCACCAAGGTCGACGGCGTGTACAGCGCCGATCCGAAGAAGGATCCGAACGCCACGCGCTACACCCAGATCAGCTTCGACGAGGCGATCGTCAGGAACCTCCAGGTGCTCGACGCCACGGCCTTCGCGCTGTGCCGCGACCAGAAGCTGCCGATCAAGGTGTTCAGCATCTTCAAGCCCGGGGCGCTCAAGCGCGTGGTGCTGGGCGAGGACGAGGGCACGCTCGTCCACGTGTGACGGGCCGCCGAAGAGAGACATTCCATGAGCATTGCCGAGATCAAATCCACCGCCGAGCAGAAGATGGGCCGCTCCGTCGAGGCCCTGAAGGTCCAGCTGCAGAAGATCCGCACCGGCCGCGCCCACCCGGGCATCCTCGACCAGGTGCAGGTCGAGTACTACGGCTCGATGCTGCCCATCAGCCAGGTGGCGAACGTGTCGCTGCTTGATGCGCGCACGATCACCGTGCAGCCGTGGGAAAAGGGCATGGGTGCCAAGATCGAGAAGGCCATCCGCGAGAGCGACCTCGGCCTGAACCCTTCTGCACAGGGCGACCTGCTGCGCGTGCCGATGCCCGCGCTTACCGAGGAGCGCCGCAAGGAGCTCACCAAGGTGGCGCGCGGCGAGGGCGAGGACGCCAAGATCGCCGTGCGCAACCTGCGCCGCGATGCGAACGAGCACGCCAAGAAGCTGCTCAAGGACAAGCTCATTGCCGAAGACGACGAGCGCCGCTCGCTCGACGACATCCAGAAGCTCACCGACCGCACGATCGCCGAGATCGACCGCCTGATTTCGGCCAAGGAAGCCGAAATCATGGCCGTCTGACCGCGCGGCCGCGTCGTTCCCGGTCCCGCCCCGTGGATTCCAAGGCTGCCATTCCGCGCCACGTCGCGATCGTCATGGACGGCAACGGCCGCTGGGCCAAGAAGCGCTTCATGCCGCGCTTCTTCGGCCACAAGGCGGGCGTCGACGCGCTGGTCAAGACCGTGCTCGCCTGCGCCGACCGCGGCGTCGAGTACGTGACCGTCTTCGCCTTCTCCTCCGAGAACTGGAAGCGCCCGACCGAAGAGGTGACGGGGCTGATGGGCCTGGTGCTGGTGGCCGTCGCCAAGTACCTCGCCAAGCTGGCCGACCGCGGCGTGCGCATCAAGATCGTCGGCGACCGTTCGCAGGTGTCCGACAAGCTGCGCGCGGCCTGGGAGCAGGCCGAGTCGAGCACGGCGCACAACACACGCGTGACCCTGTCCGTCGCGTTCAACTACGGCGGGCGCTGGGACGTCGTCCAGGCCTGCCGCCAGGCGATCCGCGACGGCGTGCCGCCGGAGCAGCTCGACGAGGACCGGCTCAATCGCTACATGGCGCTCAGCCACGCGCCCGACCCCGACCTCTTCATCCGCACCGGCGGCGAAGTGCGCATCAGCAATTTCCTGCTGTGGCAGGCGGCGTACTCGGAACTGGTGTTCACCGATTGCCTGTGGCCGGAGTTCGGCGAGGCCGAGCTCGATGCCGCCCTCGCCGAATACGCCCGGCGCGACCGCCGCTTCGGCGCGGTCAAGGACACGGCGCGAGCCGAAACGGCATAGGGTCCCGGCCATGCTCAAGCAGCGGGTGATCACGGCGGTCGTGTTGCTGGCGCTCCTGCTCCCGGCGCTCCTGGCCGCGCAGCCCTGGCCGTTCGCATTGCTGACGCTCGTGGCCATCGGCGCCGCGGGCTGGGAGTGGGCACGGCTGAACGCCTGCGGCCAGCCGGCGGCGGTGGCCTTCGGCGGCGTGCTCGCCGCCGCTTGCGCGGCCGCCTTGTGGCGCGGCTGGCACGTCGAGGCGCCGGTGCCGGCGTGGTGGCTGGCCACCTTGGTGTGGGTGCTGGGCGGCCTGGGCGCGATCCGGCTCGGCCCGGCGTCTTGGCCGCAGCTGCCGCGCGCGCTGCGCCTGGCGCTGGGCTGGCTGGCGCTGTGGACGGCCTGGCTCGCGCTCGCGCACGCCAAGACGCTCGGCGTCAACTTCATCCTGTCGGTCTTCTGCCTGGTGTGGGTGGCCGACATCGCCGCCTACTTCGGCGGGCGGCAATTCGGGCGGCGCAAGCTGTCGCCGACCATCAGCCCCGGCAAGAGCTGGGAGGGCGTGTGGAGCGGCATGGCGGGTGCGCTCGTGCTGGCCGTTCTCTGGCGGGTCGCCGACGGCCGTTTCGCCGTCGATTCCGCCAGCCTCTACACCCGGCTGCAGGCCCACGCGGGCGTGCCCGGCCTGGTGCTGGCCGTGCTGTTCCTCGCCGCCATGAGCGTCGTCGGGGACCTGGTCGAATCCCTCGTCAAGCGCAGCGCCGGCGCCAAGGACAGCAGCCGCCTGCTGCCCGGCCACGGCGGCGTGCTCGACCGGATCGACGCGCTGCTGCCCGTCTTCCCGCTCGCCCTGGCGCTGAGCACCCTCTGACCGACATGAACACCCGCCAGCGCGTCTGCATCCTCGGCTCGACCGGGTCCATCGGCACGAACACGCTCGACGTGATCGGCCGCCATCCGCAGCGCTTCGAGGTCTTCGCGCTGACGGCGCACAGCCGCGTGGACGACCTGTTCGCGCAGTGCCTGCGCTGGCGCCCGCGCTTCGCCGCGGTGGGCGAGGCGGCGGCGGCCCTGGCTCTGCAGCGGCGCCTGCAGGCCGAGGGCGTGGCCTGCGAGGTGCTCCACGGGCCGCAGGCGCTGGCCGACCTGGCGGCCCATGCCGACGTCGACGCCGTCATGGCCGCCATCGTGGGCGCCGCCGGGCTCGAACCCTGCCTGGCGGCCGCGCGCGCCGGCAAGCGCCTGCTGCTCGCCAACAAGGAGGCGCTGGTCGTCGGCGGCGCGCTGTTCATGAACGCGGTGCGCGAAGGCGGCGCGAGCCTGCTGCCCATCGACAGCGAGCACTCGGCCATCTTCCAGTGCCTGCCCGAGGACCGCGGCGTGTGGCACGAGCGCATCGACCACATCCTGCTCACCGCCTCGGGCGGGCCGTTCCGCACCCGCGACCCGTCGACGCTCGGGCAGGTCACGCCCGACGAGGCCTGCGCGCACCCGAACTGGGTGATGGGCCGCAAGATCTCGGTCGACTCGGCCACGATGATGAACAAGGCGCTCGAGGTGATCGAGGCGCGCTGGCTGTTCGACCTGGCGCCCGAGCAGGTGCGCGTGGTCATCCACCCGCAGAGCATCATCCATTCGATGGTGGTGTGCCGCGACCACTCCGTCCTCGCCCAGCTCGGCACGCCCGACATGCGGGTGCCCATCGCCTTCGGCCTGGTCTATCCCGAGCGGGTGGAGTCCGGCGCGAGCCGGCTCGACTTCTGCGCGCTGTCGGGGCTCAGCTTCGAGCCGGCCGACGCCGCGCGCTACCCCGGCCTGCAGCTCGCCTGGGAGACGCTGCGCGGCGCCGAAGGCAGCACGGCGGTGCTCAACGCCGCCAACGAGGAGGCGGTCGCCGCCTTCCTGGACGGGCGCATCCGCTTCGACCGCATCCATGCCGTCAACGCCGAGACGCTGGCGTCGATGCAGATCGCGGCGAACGAGACCGCCGCGCTCGCCGGCCTGATCGAACTCGACCAGCGCAGCCGCCGCCAGGCGCGGCAGCACATCGAGCGGCTCGCGCGATGAGCGGCGCCGGCCTGACCTTCCTCACCAGCGCGCTGGCCTTCGTGGCGGCGCTGGGCATCCTCATCGTCATCCACGAGTACGGCCACTACCGCGTGGCCGTGGCCTGCGGCGTGAAGGTGCTGCGCTTTTCCGTCGGCTTCGGCCGCCCGCTGCTGCGACGCCAGAAGACGCCCGACGCCACCGAGTTCGTCGTCGCCGCGCTGCCCCTCGGCGGCTACGTGCGCATGCTCGACGAGCGTGAGGCGGCGGTGCGCCCCGAAGACCGCCCGATGGCCTTCAACCGGAAGCCGCTGTGGCAGCGCGCGGCCATCGTGGCCGCCGGCCCGGCCGCGAACCTCGCGCTGGCGGTGCTGCTCTTCGCCGGGGCGCACTGGATCGGCGTGGACGAGCCCAAGGCCGTGCTCGGCGCGCCGCCGGCCCACAGCCTGGCCGAGCGCGCCGGCGTGCACGCCGGCGACTGGGCGCGCGCCGCGTCCTTCGACGGCAGCGAGTGGCGCGACCTGCGCTCGATGAACGACCTGCGCTGGGAGATCACCCAGGCCGTGCTGGCGGGCGAGCCGCTGCATCTGCGCCTGGCCGACGCCCAGGGCCGCCACGAACGCAGCGTGCGGGTCGAGCTCGACACGCTGGGCGCCCAGGAGATCGACGAGCAGCTGGCCCGGCGCGTCGGGCTGGACCAGCTCCACAGCGAGCCGGTGGTCGGCAAGGTCAACCCCGGCGGCGCCGCGGCGCGCGCCGGCCTCGAGGAGGGCGACCGCGTGCTGGCCGTGGACGGTCAGGCGGTCGCCGAGGCGGCGAAGCTGCGCGAGCTCATCCGCGCCAGCGGCGCCGACGGCCAGGCGCGGCCGATGGCCTGGCGCATCGAGCGCGCCGGGCGCGAGCGCCACGTCGAGGTGCTGCCCGCCGTGGTGCCGCTGGACGGCCGGCGCATCGGGCGCATCGAGGCGTTCATCGGCGCGCCGCCCGAGATCGTCACGGTGCGCTACGGCCTCGTCGAGGGCTTCACCAAGGCGGCGGTGCGCACCTGGGACATGTCCTGGCTCACGCTGCGCATGCTCGGCAAGATGGTCATCGGCGAGGCCTCGCTGAAGAACCTCAGCGGCCCGCTCACCATTGCCGACTACGCGGGCCAGTCGGCCCGCCTGGGCGCCGCCTACTTCCTCGGGTTCCTCGCCGTCGTGAGCGTGAGCCTGGGCGTGCTCAACCTGCTCCCGCTGCCGATGCTCGATGGCGGACACCTGATGTACTATCTTTTCGAAGCAGTGACAGGGCGGCCCGTGTCGGAGCTGTGGCTCGAGCGGCTGCAGCGCGGCGGCGTGGCGATCATGCTGATGATGATGTCGCTGGCTCTCTACAACGACGTGGCCCGGTTCCTGGGCCTGTACTGACCCTTCCCGTATGCCACCGTCCCTTCGACCGCGCTCGATTCGTCCGTCCATCCTGTCCATCGCACTGGCCGTGGCGCTTCATGCGGCGCCCGTCTGGGCCGTCGAGCCGTTCACGCTCAAGGACATCCGCGTCGAAGGCCTGCAGCGCACCGACGCCGGCACCGTGTTCGCCGCGCTGCCGTTCCGCGTGGGCGACGTCTACAACGACGAGAAGGGCGCCGCCGCGCTGCGCGCGCTGTTCGCCACCGGCCTGTTCAAGGACGTGCGCATCGAGATCGAGGACGGCGTCGCCATCGTCATCGTCGACGAGCGCTCGGTGATCGGCAGCCTCGACTTCGTCGGCCTGAAGGAGTTCGAGCGCGACGTGCTGGTCAAGGCGCTGCGCGACTTCGGCATCGGCGAGGGCCTGCCCTTCGACCGCGCGCTGGCCGACCGCGCCGAGCAGGAGCTCAAGCGCCAGTACCTCACGCGCAGCCTCTACGGCGTCGAGGTGGTGACCACCGTGACGCCGCAGGAGCGCAACCGCGTCAACGTCACCTTCTCCATCACCGAGGGTGCGGCGGCGCGCATCCGCGAGATCCGCATCACCGGCAACAAGGCCTTCCCGGAGAGCACGCTCACCGGGCTGTTCGAGCTGAACGACGGCGGCTGGCTCAGCTGGTACACCAAGTCCGACCGCTATTCGCGCACCAAGCTCAACGCCGACCTCGAGACGCTGCGCTCGTACTACCTGAACCGCGGCTACCTCGAGTTCAACGTCGAGTCGACCCAGGTCGCCATCTCGCCCGACAAGCAGAACATCACGATCACCATCAACGTGAACGAGGGCCAGCCCTACGTCGTGACGGCGGTGAAGCTCGAGGGCGACTACCTCGGCAAGGAAGACGACTTCAAGACGCTGGTCGAGATCAAGCCCGGCGAGCCCTACCGCGCCGAGGCGGTGGCCGAGACGACGCGCGCCTTCATCGAGCGCTTCGGCACCTTCGGCTACGCCTTCGCGCGGGTGGAGGCCCAGCCGCAGATCGACCGCACGACCGGGCAGGTCGAGCTCACGCTCGCCGCCGACACGCAGCGCCGCGTCTACGTGCGCCGCATCAACGTGGCGGGCAACAGCCGCACGCGCGACGAAGTGATCCGCCGCGAGTTCCGGCAGTTCGAGTCCGCCTGGTACGACAGCCACAAGATCCGCCTGTCGCGCGACCGGCTGAACCGGCTCGGCTTCTTCACCGAAGTCAACGTCGAGACCGAGGAGGTGCCGGGCGTGCCCGACCAGGTCGACCTGACGGTGAACGTGACCGAGAAGCCCACCGGCAGCCTGCTGCTGGGCGCCGGCTTCTCGAGCGCGGACAAGCTGTCGTTCACCGGCGCGATCAAGCAGGAGAACGTGTTCGGCTCGGGCAATTACCTGGGCCTGGAGCTCAACACCAGCCACTCGCAGCGCTCGATGGTGATCAGCACCGTCGATCCGTACTTCACGATCGACGGCGTCTCGCGCGCGGTCGACGTGTTCTACCGCACCACCCGCCCCCTGAACAGCCAGGGCGAGGAATACGAGCTCGCCACGCCCGGCGCGGCCATCCGCTTCGGCGTGCCGTTCAGCGAGCTCGACACCGTGTACTTCGGCATTGGCCTGGAGCGCACCGAGATCAAGGGCGACACGGCGCTGCCGCTGTCGTACCGCGTCTACAAGCTCAAGCACGGCGCTTCCGCCACGTCCGTTCCGCTCACCATCGGCTGGACGCGCGACGCGCGCGACAGCGCCCTCGTGCCCACCGAGGGCCGCTACCAGCGGCTCAACCTCGAATGGTCGCCGGGCGGCGACGCGCGCTACCTGCGCGCGAACGCGCAGTTCCAGGAGTACTTCCCGCTGTCGCGGCGCTTCACGCTCGGCCTGAACGCCGAGCTCGGCTGGGGCAAGGGCCTGGGCGGGCGCGAGTTCCCCATCTTCAAGAACTTCTACGGCGGCGGCCTGGGCACCGTGCGCGGCTTCGACCAGGGTTCGCTCGGCCCGGTCGATCCGATCGGCGCCTACCAGGGCGGCAACCGGCGCCTCAACCTCAACGCCGAGCTCTACCTGCCGCTGGTGGGCACCGGCACCGACAAGACGCTGCGCTGGTTCACCTACGTCGACGTGGGCAACGTGTGGGGCGAGCAGGAGAAGATGGACCTCGGCACGATGCGCGCGTCGGCGGGCCTCGGCCTGAGCTGGATCTCGCCCGTGGGCCCGCTCAAGCTCAGCTACGGCCGCCCGATCCGCAAGGAACCGACGGATAGAATCCAGCCTCTTCAATTCCAGATCGGGACCGCGTTCTAAATGAAGACCTCCGTGCTGAAAACCGCCTTCGCGAGCGCCCTGCTCGTGCTGGCCGCAGCGGCCGTCCACGCGCAGGAACTGAAGATCGGCTACGTCAACAGCGACCGCGTGCTGCGCGACTCCGCGCCGGCGAAGGCCGCCCAGGCCAAGCTGGAGGCCGAGTTCGGCCGGCGCGAGAAGGAACTCAACGAAGCCGGCCTGCGGCTCAAGAGCGCGGCCGACAAGCTCGACAAGGACGCGCCCACGCTGTCCGAGACCGAGCGCAACCGCCGCCAGCGCGAGCTCGTCGACCAGGACCGCGAAATCCAGCGCAAGCGCCGCGAGTTCCAGGAAGACCTGAACCAGCGCAAGAACGAGGAGCTGGCCACCATCGTCGACCGTGCCAACCGCGTGATCAAGCAGATCTTCGAGACCGAGAAGTTCGACCTGATCATCCAGGAGGCCATCACCGACAGCACGGGCCGCCCGCTCGTGAGCGCACGCGTGGACATCACCAAGAAGGTGATCGACGCGCTGAACAACGGCAAGTAGGCCGCCTCCCTGCCGGGCACGCCGCCCGGCCCTACCGCAAGCGACGCGCCATGCCCGAAGTCACGCTGTCCGAAGTGGTTTCGCAGCTGGGCGGCGAACTCCTCGGCGACCCCGCGACGCGCATCGACCGCATCGGCACGCTGCAGGACGCGCAGGCGTCGACGCTCAGCTTCCTGTCCAACCCGCGCTACCAGCCGCAGCTGGCGAGCACGCGGGCGGCCTGCGTCATCGTCTCGCCCGCCATGCGCGAGGCGGCCGCGGCGCGCGGCGCGGCCATCGTCACCGGCGACCCGTACCTCTACTTCGCGCGGCTCACGCAATGGTGGGCGCGCCGGCTGCGCGGGCAGCCGGCGGCGGGCATCCATGCCAGCGCCGTGATCGAGGACGGCGCGGTGGTGGAGGCGGGCGCCGCCGTCGGGCCCTTCGCCTTCCTCGCGGCGGATGCGCGCGTGGCGGCCGGCGCCGTGGTCGGCAGCCACTGCCACGTCGGCCGCGGCGCCTCCATCGGCGCCGGCACGCGCCTGGCGCCACGCGTGACGCTCGGCGACGGCTGCCGCATCGGCGCGCGCGGCATCGTGCACAGCGGCGCGGTGATCGGCGCCGACGGCTTCGGCTTCGCGCCGGCCGACGGGCGCTGGGAGAAGATCGAGCAGCTCGGCGGCGTCGTCATCGGCGACGACGTGGAGATCGGCGCCAACACCTGCATCGACCGCGGCGCGCTCGGCGACACGGTGGTCGAGGACGGCGTCAAGCTCGACAACCTGGTCCAGATCGGCCACAACGTGCGCATCGGCGCGCACACGGCGATGGCCGGCTGCGCGGGCGTGGCCGGCAGCGCGACGATCGGCGCGCACTGCACCATCGGCGGCGGGGCCATCGTGCTCGGGCACCTGACGCTCGCCGACCACGTGCACGTCTCGGCGGCGTCGGTGGTGATGCGGTCCATCCGAAAGCCGGGGCAATACAGCGGCGTGTTCCCCATCGACGAGAATCCCGCCTGGGAAAAGAACGCCGCCACGCTGCGGCAATTGCACACCTTGCGAGACCGCATCCGGGCGCTCGAAGCGCAGGACGGCAAGACACCATGATGGACATCCACCAGATCCTGCAGAAGCTGCCGCACCGCTATCCGATCCTGCTCGTCGACCGGGTGCTGGAGCTGGAGAAGAACAAGCGCATCCAGGCGATCAAGAACGTCAGCATCAACGAGCCGTTCTTCACGGGGCACTTCCCGCACCGGCCGGTCATGCCCGGCGTGCTGATGCTGGAGGCGCTGGCGCAGGCCGCGGCCATCCTCGCCTTCGAGACGCTCGGCACGGCGCCCGACGACAACACCGTGTACTACTTCGCCGCCATCGACGGCGCGCGCTTCAAGCGGCCGGTGGAGCCGGGCGACCAGCTCACGCTCGACGTGACGCTCGAGCGCATGAAGGCCGGGGTGTTCAAGTTCAAGGCCCGCGCGCTGGTCGTGGACGACGTGGCCGTCGAGGCCGATCTCACCTGCACCATGCGCAGCATCGCCTGATCCCCATGGCGACGATCCACCCCACCGCCATCGTCGAGCCCGGCGCGCAGATCGGCGAGTCGGTGAGCATCGGCGCCTACAGCGTGATCGGGCCGCAGGTGCGCATCGGCGAGGGCACGAGCGTCGGGCCGCACTGCGTGATCGAGGGCCGCACCACCATCGGCCGCGGCAACCGAATCTTCCAGTTCGCCTCGCTCGGCGCCGTGCCGCAGGACAAGAAGTACGCCGGCGAGCCGACCGAGCTGCACATCGGCGACGACAACGTCATCCGCGAGTTCTGCACCTTCAACCTCGGCACGGCGCAGGGCGGGGGCGTCACGCGGCTGGGCAACGACAACTGGATGATGGCCTACGTGCACCTCGCGCACGACTGCCAGGTCGGCGACCACACCATCTTCGCCAACAACGCGCAGATGGCCGGCCACGTCGAGGTGGGCGACTGGGTGATCTTCGGCGGCTTCACGCACGCGCACCAGTTCGTCAAGATCGGCGCCCATGCCATGACCGCCATGGGCACCACGCTGCTGCAGGACGTGCCGCCGTTCGCGATGGTGGCGGGCAACCCGGCCGAGGCGCGCAGCTTCAACCTCGAAGGGCTCAAGCGCCGCGGCTTCTCGGGCGAGCGCATCGCGGCGGTCAAGCAGATGCACCGCCTGCTGTACCGCTCGGGCCGCACGCTCGAGGCCGCCCGCATCGAGATCGCCGGGCTGGCCGGCAGCATGCCGGCCGCGGCCGAGGACGTGGCGATGATGACGCGCTTTCTCGCCGGGGCGACGCGCGGCATCGTCCGCTGAGCGCGATGGCGGCTGCGTCCCCGCGCCTCGCGCTGGTCGTCGGCGAGGCCTCCGGCGACCTGCTCGCCGGCCTGCTGCTCGGCGGGCTGCGCTCGCGCTGGCCCGGCTTGCAGACCTTCGGCATCGGCGGCCCGAAGATGCAGGCGCACGGCTTCGAGGCCTGGTGGCCGCACGAGAAGCTGGCGGTGCGCGGCTACGCCGAGGTGCTGCGCCACTACCGCGAGATCGTCGGCATCCGCCGCCGGCTGGCCGAACAGCTGATCGAGGCGCGGCCGGATGCCTTCATCGGCGTGGACGCGCCCGACTTCAACCTCGCGCTCGAGGCCCGGCTCAAGGCGAGCGGCATCAAGGCCATCCATTTCGTCAGCCCCTCCGTGTGGGCCTGGCGCGGCGGGCGCATCGCGAAGATGCGCGAGGCCGTCGACCACGTGCTGTGCCTGTTCCCCTTCGAGCCGGCGCTCTATGCCGAGCACGGCATCGGCGCCACCTACGTCGGGCACCCGCTGGCCGACGCCATCCCGCTCGAGGTGCCGCGCGCGGCGGCGCGCGAGGCGCTCGGGGAGGACGCCGGCGCGCGGATCGTCGGCGTGCTGCCCGGCAGCCGCCGCTCGGAGATCCAGTACGTCGGGCCGCGGCTGCTCGCCGGCGTGGCCGAGATGCACCGGCGCCGCCCGGGCCTGCGCTTCGTGCTGCCGGTGGCGCCCGGCCTGCGGCCGATGCTCGAGCCGATGGTGCGCGAGCATGCCGCCGGCGCGCCGCTCGTGCTGGTCGACGGCCACTCGCACGAGGTGCTGGCGGCGAGCGACGTGGCCATGGTCGCCAGCGGCACGGCCACGCTCGAAGCGGCGCTCTTCAAGCGGCCGATGGTCATCGCCTACAACATGCACTGGGCGAGCTGGCAGATGATGAAGCGCATGCGCTACCAGCCGTGGGTCGGGCTGCCCAACATCCTGCTGCGCGACTTCGCCGTGCCCGAGCTGCTGCAGGACGAGGCCACGCCCGGGCGCCTCGCCGACGCCACGCTGCAGTGGCTCGACGATCCGGCGCGCTGCGAGGTGGTGTCGCACCGCTTCGAGGCGCTGCACCGGGAACTGCGTTGCAACACCGCCCAGGCGGCCACCGATGCGATCGAAAAAGTCCTTTCCCGCTGACATGCGGCCCGCGCAGCTCGGCCTGCACTGGGACGTGCCCGGCCTGGTGGCCGGCGTGGACGAGGCCGGCCGCGGCCCGCTCGCCGGCCCGGTGGTGGCGGCCGCCGTCATCCTCGACGACCTCAAGCCCATCAAGGGGCTGAACGACTCCAAGCAGCTCACCCCGCGCACCCGCGACCGCCTCTACGACGAGATCCGCGCCAAGGCGCTGTGCTGCAGCGTGGCCGAGGCGAGCGTGGAGGAGATCGACACGCTGAACATCCTGCAGGCCACGATGCTGGCGATGCGCCGCGCGGTGCTCGGCCTGCGCCTGAAGGCCGCCAAGGTGCTGGTGGACGGCAACCGCCTGCCGGTGCTGCCCGTGCCGGCCGAGGCGGTGATCGGCGGCGACGCGCTGGTGCCGTCCATCTCGGCCGCGTCCATCCTCGCCAAGGTGCACCGCGACCGGCTGTGCCTGACGCTCGACGCGCTGCATCCGCAGTACGGCTTCGCCGTGCACAAGGGCTATTCGACGCCGGCGCACCTGGCGGCGCTGCGCGAGCATGGTGCCTGCACCTGGCACCGCCGCAGCTTCGCGCCGGTGCGCGAGGTGCTGGGCGAGGAATGAGGCGGGCCGAGCGCCGGGCCGCTCCCAAGCCGGCCCGCGCCCCCTCGGGGGGCCGGCCAACGTCCGCGTTGGGCGGGGGGCGAACATGACCGAGCCGCAGTCGATCAGCTCGCGCGACAACCCGCTGCTCGCGCGCCTGCGCAGGCTGGCGCGCGACCCGGCGGCCTACCGCCGGCAGGGCGAGGTGTGGATCGAGGGCGACCACCTCTGCCGCGCCTGCATCGACCGCGGGCAGGCCGTGGCGCAGGCGGTGATCACCGAATCGGCCTGGCGGCAGCCGGCGCTGCGCCGGCTGGCCGAGCGCGCACCGCGCGCGGCGATCGTCAAGGACGAGCTCTTCGCCGGCTTCAGCGCGCTCGAGTCGCCGGCGAGCATCGGCTTCGTGCTGCCCTGGCAGGCCGCGGACGGCGTGCGTCCCGGCGTGCCGAGCGTCGTGCTCGACCGCCTGCAGGACGCCGGCAACGTCGGCAGCGTGCTGCGCTCGGCGTCGGCCTTCGGCTTCGCGCAGGTGGTGGCGCTCAAGGGCACGGCGGCGCTGTGGTCGCCGAAGGTGCTGCGCGCCGGCATGGGCGCGCATTTCGGGCTGCACCTGGTCGAGGCCGTCGACGAGGCAGCGCTCGACGCGCTGCGGCTGCCGCTGATCGGCACCAGCTCCCATGCCGCACAGCCCCTGCACCGGGCCGACCTGCCGTGGCCCTGCGCCTGGGTGCTGGGCCACGAGGGGCAGGGCGCCTCGCCCGCGTTGATGCGGCGCTGCGCGGTCACGGTGCGCATCCCGCAGCCGGGCGGCGAGGAGTCGCTCAACGTGGCCGCGGCGGCGGCGGTGTGCCTGTACGAATCGGCGCGGCGCCGCGACGCCGCCTGATCAGTACATCAGCCGGTCCGGGCGCAGGTCGCGCAGGATCGTGGTCGCGATCTCCTCGATCGACTTGTGCGTGGACGACAGCCACGAGATGCCCTCGCGGCGCATCATCGCCTCGGCCTCGGCCACCTCGTGGCGGCAGTTCTCCAGCGCCGAGTACTTGCTCCCGGGGCGGCGCTCCTGGCGGATGTGGTGCAGCCGGTCCGGGTCGATGGTCAGCCCGAAGCACTTCTTGCGGTGCGGGGCGAGCGGCGTGGGCAGGCGGGCGCGCTCGAAGTCCTCGGGGATGAGCGGGTAGTTCGCCGCCTTGATGCCGTGCTGCATCGCGAGGTACAGCGAGGTCGGCGTCTTGCCGCTGCGGCTCACGCCCACGAGGATGACGTCGGCGCGCTCCAGGTTCTTCGACGACTGGCCGTCGTCGTGCGCCAGCGCGAAGTTGATGGCCTCGATGCGGTCGGTGTACTCCTGGCTCTTGGACACGTCCGGAAAGCGCCCCACGCGGTGGCTGGAGGTCATGCCGTACTCGGCCTCCAGGGGCTCGATGAAGGTGTTGAACATGTCCAGCACCAGCCCGTTGGCGCCCTTGAGCACGGCCAGCACCTCCCGGTCGACCAGGGTCACGAAGACGATCGGGCGGCGGCCCTCCACCTCCCGCGTGTGGTTGATCTCGCGCACCACCTGGTGCGCCTTGTCGGCACTGTCGATGAACGGCCGGCGCACGTGCCGCGGCCGGGCCGCGAACTGCGCGAGGATGGAGTTGCCGAAGGTCTCGGCGGTGATGCCGGTGCTGTCGGAGACGAAGAAGACGGTGCGGTTCGGCATGGCGTGGGCGCGGTCGTGGGAGCCATGGCGATGATAGGGACTGCGCGGGCCGGCCTTTAGAATCACCCCCCTGCTTCCGCCTTCTTCGATGCCTACGCCACCCACCGCCCCCGCGCCGCGCAAGGGGTGGGTTCGCGCATCGATCGCCGGGCCCGTCGAGCCAAGCTCCGGGCCGCCTGCCGCGGGCGTCGAAACGCCGGTTTTTCATCATCACGGAGCTTTGTCATGTCACCCAACCGTCTGGCGACCGCCCTGGTCGTGCCGTTCGAACTGCTGAGGATGACCGACGTCGAGTCGGTCGGCGGCAAGAACGCCTCCCTCGGCGAAATGATCAGCCAGCTGGCCGCCTCGGGCGTGCGCGTGCCCGGCGGCTTCGCCACCACGGCGTACGCCTTCCGGCAGTTCCTGCAGCACGAAGGCCTGGGCGAGCGCATCGAGCAGCGGCTGGCGGCGCTCAACGTCGAGGACGTGCGCGCCCTGGCCGAAGCCGGCGCCGAGATCCGCGGCTGGATCGAGAACACGCCGTTCCCGCCCGAGCTGGAGGCGGCGATCCGCTCGCACTTCCAGCAGCTGTCGGCCGACACGCCCGACGCCTCGTTCGCGGTGCGCTCCTCCGCCACGGCCGAGGACCTGCCCGACGCCAGCTTCGCCGGCCAGCAGGAGACCTTCCTCAACGTGGTGGGCATCGACGAGGTGCTGCACAAGATGCGCGAGGTCTTCGCCAGCCTCTACAACGACCGCGCCATCAGCTACCGCGTGCACAAGGGCTTCACCCACGCCGACGTGGCGCTGTCGGCCGGCGTGCAGCGCATGGTGCGCTCCGACCTCGGCGCCGCCGGCGTGATGTTCACCATCGACACCGAGAGCGGCTTCCCCGACGTGGTGTTCATCACCGCGAGCTACGGCCTCGGCGAGACGGTGGTGCAGGGCGCGGTGAACCCGGACGAGTTCTACGTCCACAAGCCGGCGCTGAAGAACGGCAAGCTCGCCGTCATCCGCCGCAGCCTCGGCTCCAAGCTCATCCGCATGGAGTTCACGACGCCCGCCGAGAAGGCCGCCAGCGGCAAGCTGGTCAAGACGGTGGACACCCCGCCCGAGCTGCGCAACCGCTACACGCTCACCGACGCCGAGCTCACCGAGCTGGCGGGCTACGCCGTCACCATCGAGCAGCACTACGGCCGGCCGATGGACATCGAGTGGGGCAAGGACGGCCACGACGGCAAGCTCTACATCCTGCAGGCCCGCCCCGAGACGGTGAAGAGCCAGGCCGGCGCCGCGGCCGAGCAGCGCTACAAGCTCAAGGGCCAGGGCGCCGTGCTCGCCGAGGGCCGCGCCATCGGGCAGAAGATCGGCACCGGCCCCGTGCGCCTCGTGCGCAGCATCAACGACATGGACAGCGTGCAGCCGGGCGACGTGCTCGTCACCGACATGACCGACCCGAACTGGGAGCCGGTGATGAAGCGCGCCAGCGCCATCGTGACGAACCGCGGCGGGCGCACCTGCCACGCGGCCATCATCGCGCGCGAGCTGGGCATCCCGGCGGTCGTGGGCTGCGGCGACGCGACCGAGACGCTCGCCGACGGCGCGCTCGTCACCGTGGCCTGCTCGGAAGGCGACACCGGCTACGTGTACGACGGCCTGCTCGAGACCGAGGTCTCCGAGGTGCAGCGCGGCGAGCTGCCGTACTGCCCGGTGAAGATCATGATGAACGTGGGCAACCCGCAGCTCGCCTTCGACTTCGCGCAGATGCCGAACTCCGGCGTGGGCCTGGCGCGGCTCGAGTTCATCATCAACAACAACATCGGCGTGCACCCGAAGGCCATCCTCGACTATCCCAACGTCGACGCGGACCTGAAGAAGGCGGTGGAGTCGGTGGCGCGCGGGCATGCGTCGCCGCGCGCCTTCTACGTCGACAAGCTGGCCGAGGGCATCGCGACCATCGCCGCGGCCTTCTGGCCCAAGCCGGTGATCGTGCGGCTGTCCGACTTCAAGAGCAACGAGTACCGCAAGCTCATCGGCGGCTCGCGCTACGAGCCGGAGGAAGAGAACCCGATGCTCGGCTTCCGCGGCGCCTCGCGCTACGTGAGCGAGGCCTTCGCCGAAGCCTTCGCGATGGAGTGCGAGGCGCTCAAGCGCGTGCGCAACGACATGGGTCTGGAGAACGTCGAGATCATGGTGCCCTTCGTGCGCACGCTCGGCCAGGCGAAGACGGTGGTCGACATGCTGGCCGGCAAGGGCCTGAAGCGCGCCTCCGACGGCGGGCAGGACAACCTGCGCATCATCATGATGTGCGAGGTGCCGAGCAACGCCATCCTCGCCGAGCAGTTCCTCGAGTACTTCGACGGCATGTCGATCGGCTCGAACGACCTGACGCAGCTCACGCTCGGCCTCGACCGCGACTCCGGGCTGGAACTGCTGGCGCGCGACTTCGACGAGCGCGACCCGGCGGTGAAGGCGATGATCTCGCGCGCCATCGCCGCCTGCCGCGCGGTGGGCAAGTACGTGGGCATCTGCGGCCAGGGGCCGAGCGACCACCCCGATTTCGCCGACTGGCTGGCGCAGGAGGGCATCGTCTCGATGTCGCTGAACCCGGACACCGTCATCGATACCTGGCAGCGCCTGGCCAAACGCTAGGCGTTCCGCGCGAAACGAAGAGGCCGGCAGCGATGCCGGCCTTTCTCGTGGGCGGCGGCGCGGCTCAGCCGCCGATGTAGTGCATCTCCACGCGGCGCTCGCCCGTGGCCGGATCGGGGGCCTGCGCGCCGCGCAGCGCGGAATAGCGGTCGTCGCGCTGCTGCCAGACGGCGGCGATGGCCGAGGCGATCTGCTCGTCGGTGTACCCGCCGCGCAGCAGCGCGCGCAGGTCGTGGCCGCGCGAGGCGAACAGGCACAGGTAGAGCTTGCCTTCGGTGGACAGCCGCGCGCGGTTGCACTCGTGACAGAAGGCCTGCGTGACGCTGGAGATCACGCCGATCTCGCCGCCGCCGTCGCGGTAGCGCCAGCGCTGGGCCGTCTCGCCGGGCTGGCTGGCGCCGATGGCCTCGAGCGGGAACTCGTCGTTCAGGCGCGCGATCACCTGCGCCGACGGCAGCACCTCGTCCATGCGCCAGCCGTTGGTGGCGCCCACGTCCATGAATTCGATGAAGCGCAGCACGATGGGCGTGCCCCGGAAGCGGCGCGCCATCGCGACGATCTCGTGGTCGTTGGTGCCGCGCTTGACCACCATGTTGACCTTGATCGGCCCGAGCCCCGCGCGCTCGGCGGCCTCGATGCCGCGCAGCACGTCGGCCACCGGGAAGTCGGCATCGTTCATGCGGCGGAAGATGGCGTCGTCGAGCGCGTCCAGGCTCACCGTCACGCGCCGCAGGCCGGCGTCCTTCAGCGCCTGCGCCTTCTTGGCGAGCACCGAGCCGTTGGTGGTGAGCGTCAGGTCGACCGGCCCGCCATCGACGGTGCGCAGCGTGCCCAGCATGCCGATCAGCACCTCGAGGTGCTTGCGCAGCAGCGGCTCGCCGCCCGTCAGGCGGATCTTGTGCACGCCGTGCGCCACGAACAGCCTCGCCAGGCGGGCGATCTCCTCGAAGCTCAGCAGCGAGGCCTGCGGCAGGAACGGGTAGTCCTTGCCGAACACCTCCTTGGGCATGCAGTAGCTGCAGCGGAAGTTGCACCGGTCGGTGACCGAGATGCGCAGGTCGCGCAGCGGCCGCCCGAGCGCGTCGCCGACGAGGCCGGTGGCCGGCAGCGGCGAGGCGGGAATCTGCGGCACCTGGGCGGCGTATCGATGCTCCGCGAGCGGAATGACTCGGTCTGGCATGCCGGCCATTCTGCCGCGTGCGCGCCGCACGCAGGCCGAAGGGGATCAATACATCGGCGGCAGGCCGAGGGTCGATTCGGCAGCCGGCACGGTGCCGGCGGCCGGCGCGGCCGGGGCCTGCGCCATCACCTCGCCCGCGGGGCGCCGCGCGCCGGTGAAGCGCTTGCTCCAGTAGGCCCCCTGCATGCTCTCCAGCCGCACCTGCGCGCCCGGACGCGGGGCGTGGATGAAGCGCCCGTCGCCGATGTAGATGCCCACGTGCGAGAAGGTCCGGCGCAAGGTGTTGAAGAACACCAGGTCGCCGGGCTGCAGCTCGCTGCGCGGCACCTTCACCAGTTCGGGCGCCTGCGCCTGCTCCTCGGCGCGGCGCGGCAGGAGCAGGCCGAGACGGGTCTCGAAGAGGTGGCGCGTGAAGCCGCTGCAGTCGAAGCCCGCTTCGTCGTTCCCGCCGCGGCGGTAGGGGACGCCGAGGAAGGCCATCGCCGCGACCACCACGCCGGACGCGCCGTCGCGCACGCGCTGGCCGAAGCTGCTCTCCCCGGTGCCGGCGGCGGGAGCGGCCGCCTCGGACAGCCCGCGTTCGACCAGCAGCCGCTCGAGCGCGTCGTTCGGCGCGGCCCAGGCGCCGGCCGCCGCCGCCATGCACGCCACGGCGCATGCGCGGCGCAGGGCGCGGGGTCGAAGGGGAACGGCGAGGCGCATGGAGGGCGAGACTAGTCACCCGTGCCGGTCGTGTCAAGACGATTCCCGGACGGAAAGTCCAGCGCAGACAGCAGCTTAGCTGTGATTCATCAACCATTCTCGGAACTTCCTCCGGCACGCTCGCCGGGATCGCCCGCTGTAGCGGCCGGGTGGCGCGGGTCTAAGATGACCCGCCGCTTTTTTGCTGTCTTCACCCGGAGGAATCGATGTTCAAGGCCGTCCTGCTGCAGAAGTCCGAGTCCGGTTTCACGGCCGGCGTCACCGAGGTGGACGAGGCGCAGCTGCCGGCCGGCGACGTGCTGGTGGGCGTGAGCCACTCCACGCTCAACTACAAGGACGCCCTGGCGATCTGCAACACGAGCCCGGTGGTGCGCAACTGGCCGATGGTGGCGGGCATCGACGGCGCCGGGACGGTGCTCGAAAGCAGCCACCCCGCGTGGAAGCCCGGCGACCGGGTCGTGCACAACGGCTGGGGCGTGGGCGAGACGCACTGGGGCTGCCTCGCGCAGAAGGCGCGCCTGAAGGGCGACTGGCTGGTGCGGCTGCCGCAGGCCTTCACGCCGCGGCAGGCGATGGCGATCGGCACCGCCGGCTACACCGCCATGCTGTGCGTGCTGGCGCTGGAGCGCCATGGCCTGGCGCCCGAGGCCGGCGAGGTGCTGGTGACCGGCGCCACCGGCGGCGTGGGCAGCGTCGCCATCGCGCTGCTGTCCAGGCTCGGCTATGCGGTCACGGCCGCCACCGGCAAGGCGGCCGAGGGCGAGTACCTGTCCGCGCTCGGCGCCACGGCCATCATCGACCGCGCCGAGCTCGCCGGCCCCGGCAAGCCGCTGCAGAAGGAGCGCTGGGCGGCGGTGGTCGATGCGGTGGGCAGCCACACCCTCGCCAATGCGCTGGCGCAGACGCGCTACGGCGGCGTGGTCGCGGCCTGCGGCCTGGCGCAGGGGCTGGACCTGCCCGGCAGCGTGGCGCCCTTCATCCTGCGCGGCGTGACGCTCGCGGGCATCGACAGCGTGATGGCGCCGCTCGCGCTGCGCCGCCAGGCCTGGGAGCGCCTGGCGCGCGACCTCGACACCGCCAGGCTGGAGTCGATGATCGACGAGATCCCGCTCGACGAAGCGGTGCCGCGGGCCCGCCGCCTGATCGACGGCACGTCGCGCGGGCGCGTCGTGGTGCGCATCGACTGACGCACCGCCCCGGCGCAAGAACGAGAAGGAGACAGACGATGACCGCCTACGCCGATTTCTACCGCCGCTCGATCGACGACCGCGACGGCTTCTGGGCCGAGCAGGCGAAGCTGATCGACTGGCACACGCCGCCGCGCACCATCTGCGACTACAGCCGCCCGCCGTTCGCCGACTGGTTCGCCGGCGGTACGACCAACCTCTGCCACAACGCCGTCGACCGGCACCTGGCCGAGCGCGCCGACCAGAACGCGCTGATCTTCGTCTCGACCGAGACCGACGAAGAGAGGGTCTACAGCTACCGCGAGCTGCACGCCGAGGTGCAGGCGATGGCGGCCACGCTGCGGTCGCTCGGCGTCAAGCGCGGCGACCGCGTGCTGATCTACATGCCGATGATCGCGCCGGCCGCGTTCGCCATGCTCGCCTGCGCGCGCATCGGCGCCATCCATTCCGTGGTGTTCGGCGGCTTCGCGAGCCTGAGCCTGGCCAGCCGCATCGACGACGCCGAGCCGGTGGTGATCGTCAGCGCCGACGCGGGCAGCCGGGCCGGCAAGGTGGTGGCCTACAAGCCGCTGCTCGACGAGGCCATCCGCATCGCGTCGCACAAGCCGTCGAAGGTGCTGCTGGTCGACCGCGGCCTGGCGCCGATGACCCTCGCGGCCGGCCGCGACGAGACCTACGCCGCGTTGCGCGAGAAGCACCTGGGCACCGAGGTGCCGTGCGAATGGCTCGAGTCCACGCACCCGAGCTACACGCTCTACACCAGCGGCACGACCGGCAACCCCAAGGGCGTGCAGCGCGACACCGGCGGCTACGCCGTGGCGATGGCCGCGAGCATGAAGCACATCTTCTGCGGCAACGCCGGCGAGACCTATTTCTCCACCAGCGACATCGGCTGGGTAGTGGGCCACAGCTACATCGTCTACGGCCCGCTCATCGCCGGCATGGCCACCATCATGTACGAGGGCCTGCCGATCCGCCCGGACGCCGGCATCTGGTGGCGCCTGGTCGAGAAGTACCGGGTCACGGCCATGTTCAGCGCGCCCACCGCCGTGCGCGTGCTCAAGAAGCAGGACCCGAAGTACCTGACGCAGTACGACCTGAGCTCGCTGCGCGCGCTGTTCCTCGCCGGCGAGCCGCTGGACGAGCCCACGGGCAAGTGGATCGCCCAGGCGCTGGGCAAGCCCGTGATCGACAACTACTGGCAGACGGAGACGGGCTGGCCGATCCTGACCATCGCCAACGGCGTGGAGAAGGCGCCGAGCAAGTTCGGCAGTCCCGGCGTGGCGATGTACGGCTACGACGTGAAGCTGGTCGACCAGCACAGCGGCGAAGAGCTGGCGGGCGCGAACCGCAAGGGCGTGCTGACCATCGCCGGCCCGCTGCCGCCCGGGTGCATGCAGACGGTGTGGCGCGACGACGAGCGCTTCGTCAAGACCTACTGGCAGACGGTGCCGGGCCAGCTGCTCTACAGCACCTTCGACTGGGGCATGCGCGACGAGGACGGCTACTACTTCATCCTCGGGCGCACCGACGACGTGATCAACGTGGCCGGCCACCGGCTCGGCACGCGCGAGATCGAGGAGAGCCTGTCCAGCCACCCGAACGTGGCCGAGGTGGCCGTCGTGGGCGTGGCCGACGCGCTCAAGGGACAGGTCGCCGTCGCCTTCGCCGTGGCGAAGGACGCGAGCGCGCTCGACGACGACGCCGCGCGGCTCAAGCTCGAAGGCGAGCTGATGCAGACGGTCGACCGCCAGCTCGGCGCCGTCGCGCGGCCGGCGCGCGTGCACTTCGTCAGCGTGCTGCCGAAGACCCGCTCGGGCAAGCTGCTGCGCCGGGCGATCCAGGCCGTGTGCGAGAAGCGCGACCCGGGCGATCTCACGACCATCGAGGATCCTTCGGCGCTGCAGCAGATCAAGGACCGGGTGTCGGCCTGACCCGGGCGCGCCGCCTCCTTCGGGGGGCGGCGCCCACCGCCCACGGAGGGATGGCTGCGCCGCCGGCGCGTGCGCAGACTGCGCGCTCCACATCACGGGGAGCGGCACATGAGCGGGAGCGGAATGGCGGGCGGCATGTCCAGGCGCGGCTTCGTCGGCTGGCTGGGCGCATCGATGGCGGGACTCGCCTGCGGCGCCCCGGCAGCGGCGGCGGCCGGGGCACCGCGCGTGATCCTGGCGAGCGAGGCGCCGGCGGACGTCGATCCGGCCGGCTATCTGGTCAGCGAGAAGTTCGACGGCGTGCGTGCCGTCTGGGACGGCCGGGCCCTGCGCTTTCGCAGCGGGCGCCAGGTGGCCGCGCCGGCGTGGTTCCTCGACCGGCTGCCGCGCCGCGCGCTCGACGGCGAGCTGTGGCTGCGGCGCGGGCAGTTCGAGGCCCTCGTGTCCGCCGTGCGGCGGCGCATGCCGCGCGACGACGACTGGCGCTCGATCAGCTACCGCGTGTTCGAGCTCCCCGGTGCGCCGGGCGATTTCGCCGCGCGCGCCGAGGCGATCCGCGCCCTGGCGGACGGCGCGGGTTTCGCGCAGCTCGTGGCGGTCGAGCAGGAGCGGGTCGCCGGCCGGGCGGCCTTGCGGCGCCGGCTCGACGCGGTGGTGGGCGCCGGCGGCGAAGGCCTGATGCTGCACCGCGCCGATGCCGCGTATCTCGCCGGCCGCAGCGAGGCGCTGCTCAAGCTCAAGCCGCTGTTCGATGCCGAAGCGACGGTGATCGGCCATGTCGCGGGCAAGGGCCGGCTGCAGGGCGTGATGGGCGCGCTGCGCGTGCGCACGGCCGGGGGCGCCGAGTTCTTCGTCGGCTCCGGATTCAGCGATGCCGAGCGCGCCGATCCGCCGCCCGTCGGCAGCGTGGTGACGTTCCGGCACCGCGGCTTCACCGGGCAGGGCGTGCCGCGCTTCGCGAGCTTCGTGCGCCGCCATCCGCTCCTGTGAACCGGGCCGCGCGGGAACCGCTTGCGATACTGCGGCCATGAGCGAACTCAGCTTCTTCTGGCACGACTACGAAACCTTCGGCCGCGTGCCGCGCCGCGACCGGCCGTCGCAGTTCGCCGGCGTGCGCACCGATGCCGCGCTGAACGAGATCGGCACGCCGCTGGTCCAGTACTGCTGCCCCGCGCCCGACTTCCTGCCGGACCCGGAAGCCTGCCTGCTGACCGGCATCCTGCCGCAGGCCTGCCTGGAGCGCGGCGTGCCGGAGCATGCGTTCGCGGCCGCCATCGAGCGCGAGCTCGCCGCGCCGGGCACCGTGGGCGTCGGCTACAACTCGATCCGCTTCGACGACGAGGTGACCCGCCATCTCTTCTGGCGCAACCTGATCGACCCGTACGCGCGCGAGTGGCAGAACGAATGCGGGCGCTGGGACCTGCTCGACGTGGTGCGCTGCACCCACGCCCTGCGGCCCGAGGGCATCGAGTGGCCGCGGCACGAGGACGGCCGGGTGTCCTTCAAGCTCGAACACCTGACGGCCGCCAACGGCCTGGTGCACGAGGCGGCGCACGATGCGCTGTCGGACGTGCGCGCCACCATCGCCCTGGCGCGCCTGATCCGCGAGCGCCAGCCGCGGCTGTGGGACTTTTCGCTCAAGCTGCGCCGCAAGGAGGCGGTGTGGGCGGAGATCGGCCTCGGCGAGGCGCGGCCCTTCCTGCACGTCTCGGGCATGTTCCCGGCCGAGCGCGGCTGCATCGGCCTCGTCTGGCCGCTGGCCCCGCACCCGGTGAACCGCAACGAGCTCATCGTGTGGGACCTGGCCTTCGACCCCGCCGAGCTGTGGTCGCTCGACGCGCAGGCGATCCGCCAGCGCCTGTTCACGCGCAGCGACGAACTGCCCGAGGGCGTGGCGCGGCTGCCGATCAAGACGATCCACGTGAACAAGAGCCCGATGGTGATCGGCAACCTCAAGACGCTGACGCCGGCCGCGGCCGAACGCTGGCGCATCGACGTGGCACTCGCGCTGCGCCACGCCGACGCGGTGCGCGCGGCGCCCGCCCTGCCCAAGACGCTGTGGGCCGAGGTGTTCGCGCGCCCGGCCGCGGCGACGCCGCCCGACGTCGACGAAGACCTCTACGGCGGCTTCGTGGGCAACGAGGACCGGCGCCGGCTCGAACGGCTGCGGGGCGTGGCGCCCGAGTCGCTGGCGCAGCAGCCGCCGCGCTTCGACGATCCGCGGCTCGACGAGCTGCTGTTCCGCTACCGTGCGCGCAACTTCGAGGCGACGCTGAGCGGGCCCGAGCGCGAGCGCTGGGAGGCGCACCGCGCCGCCCGCCTGCACGGCGGCGAGGGCGGGGCGCTGACGCTGCAGGCCTTCTTCGAGCGCATCGACGCGCTGAGCGAGAACGCCGACGAACGCGGCGAGGCGATCCTCGGCGCGCTCTACGACTACGCCGAGAGCATCGCGCCCGCCGCCGACTGACGGCGGGCGGCGGCCATCACAGCACCTCGGAGGCGAAGTCGGCGAGCCGCGAGCGTTCGCCGCGCGCCAGCATCACGTGGCCGGCATGCGGCCAGCCCTTGAAGCGGTCCACCGCATAGGTGAGGCCCGAACTGCCCTCGGTGAGGTAGGGCGTGTCGATCTGCGCCAGGTTGCCCAGGCAGACGATCTTGGTGCCCGGCCCGGCGCGCGTGATCAGCGTCTTCATCTGCTTGGGCGTGAGGTTCTGCGCCTCGTCGATGATCACGAACTTGTTCAGGAAGGTGCGCCCGCGCATGAAGTTCAGGCTCTTGATCTTGATCTTGCTGCGCACCAGGTCGTTGGTCGCCGCGCGGCCCCATTCGCCGGCGCCGCCGTCGTTGCGCGAGAGCACCTCGAGGTTGTCGTCGAGCGCGCCCATCCACGGGCCCATCTTCTCCTCCTCGGTGCCGGGCAGGAAGCCGATGTCCTCGCCCACCGGCACGGTGACGCGGGTGACGATGATCTCGGTGTAGCGGCGGTCGTCCATCACCTGCGACAGCGCGGCGGCGAGCGTCATCAGCGTCTTGCCGGTGCCGGCGGTGCCGGTGAGCGAGATGAAGTCGCACTCCGGGTCGGTGAGCAGGTTGAGCGCGAAGTTCTGCTCGCGGTTGCGGGCGGTGATGCCCCACACCGCGTTCTTCTGGTGGGTGTACTCGCGCAGCGTGCGCAGCACGGCGGTCTTGCCGGTGATCTCGATCACCTTGGCGTACAGCGGCGTCTCGCCGGCCGCCTCGAGGTAGACGAACTGGTTGATCAGCAGCGCCGGCACCAGCGGCCCGCTGATGCGGTAGTAGGTGAAGCCGCCCTGGTTCCAGCTCTCCATCGTCTTGCCGTGCCGGTCCCAGAAGTCGGCGGGCAGGGGCATGACGCCGGTGTAGAGCAGGTCGCCGTCGTCGAGCGTCTTGTCGTTGAAGTAGTCCTCGGCGGGCAGGCCCAGCGCGCGGGCCTTGATGCGCATGTTGATGTCCTTGGACACCAGCACCACGTCGCGCGCGGGCTTCTGCTCGCGCAGCGCCTTCACCACGCCGAGGATCTGGTTGTCGGCCTTGCCCTGCGGCAGGCCTTCGGGCAGGCGCACGTCGACGAGGTTCGTCTGGAAGAAGAGCTTGCCGGCGGCCTCGCGGTGGCCGGTGCGGGCCAGCGGCAGGCCTTCCGACATGCCGCTCGCGTCGCGCGACCCCATGGTGGCCGCCAGCGCGTCGAGGTCGCGGCTGACCTGGCGCGCGTTACGGGCCACTTCCGTCATGCCCTTCTTGTGCCCGTCGAGCTCCTCGAGCGTGATCATCGGCAGGTAGATGTCGTGCTCCTCGAAGCGGAAGAGCGACATCGGGTCGTGCATCAGCACGTTCGTGTCGAGCACGAACAGCTTCGGCGGGCCTTCGCTGCGCGGCTTGCGCGGGCGCGGCTCGGCCGCCGGCCGGCGGGCGGTGGAGGGCGCCGGCGCCGGCTGTGCGACGGGAAGCGGCGCGCTGGCCGGCGCGTCGCCGCCGTGCAGGTGCAATTCGGCCGGCGAGGCCGGCTCGGCCGCGGAACTGGTCTTCTGTGCGCGCTTGCCCGGTTTCGGCGCAGCCTGGGAGTCGAAGTCGGTCGGGGTCAGGAGGGCGGCTCGCTTGGCCGGCGGCTTGGGCAAAGGCATGGGCAATGAGGCTCCGCGTCGGAAGAAAAAAAGCCGCACAGTTGCCTGTGCGGCTCGATGGAGAGAGTGCGCGTTTCACAACTCACGGGCATGGGCCATTATGCACATCGGCCGGCCCGGCCCCTTCATTCATGCGCGGCGCCAGGGGTTGCCGCGGCGGCCGTCTCAACCCTTCTTGATGGCCTTGACCGCCTTCAGCACTTCCTCGACGTGGCCGGCCACCTTGAGCCCGCGCCACTCGGCGCGCAATACGCCTTCGCCGTCGATCAGGAAGGTGCTGCGCTCGATGCCCTTGACCTTCTTGCCGTACATGATCTTGTTCTTGAC
>JBIQHD010000054.1:0-16664 GCA_044508835.1 Rubrivivax sp. | reverse complement strand
ATCGTCCCCACGTTCACGTGCGGCTTCGTGCGCTCAAACTTGCCTTTTGCCATTTTCGTTTCTCCGGTTCAAAGAGCGTTTCCAGTGCAGTGTTTAAGGTTTCCGGCCGGGGCTCGATCCGTGCGCCACTGGCAGCGCACGGTGCCCGGCCGAAGACCGGCTCTTGTGTTCCCTTACTTGCCGCGCGCCGTGATGATGGCGTCGGCCACGTTCTTGGGCGCTTCGCTGTAGTGCTTGAATTCCATCGTGTAGGTGGCGCGGCCCTGCGACATCGAGCGCAGCGTCGTCGAGTAGCCGAACATCTCCGACAGCGGCACCTCGGCCTTGATGATCTTGCCGCCGCCCGGGATGTCGTCCATGCCCTGCACCATGCCGCGGCGTGAGGACAGGTCGCCCATCACGTTGCCGGCGTAGTCCTCGGGCGTCTCCACTTCCACGGCCATCATCGGCTCGAGGATGACGGGGTTGGCCTTGCGGCAGCCGTCCTTGAAGCCCATCGACGCGGCCATCTTGAAGGCGTTCTCGTTCGAGTCGACCTCGTGGTACGAGCCGAAGGTCAGCGTGACCTTCACGTCGACCACCGGGTAGCCGGCCAGCACGCCGTTGGGCAGCGTGTCCTCGATGCCCTTCTTGACCGCCGGGATGAACTCGCGCGGCACCACGCCGCCCTTGATCGCGTCGACGAACTCGAAGCCCTTGCCCGGCTCCTGCGGCTCGATCGACAGGACCACGTGGCCGTACTGGCCCTTGCCGCCGGACTGGCGCACGAACTTGCCTTCCACGTCGCTCACCGGCTTGCGGATCGTCTCGCGGTAGGCCACCTGCGGCTTGCCGACGTTGGCGTCGACGCCGAACTCGCGGCGCATGCGGTCGACGATGATCTCCAGGTGCAGCTCGCCCATGCCGGCGATGATGGTCTGGCCCGATTCCTCGTCGGTGTTGACGCGGAACGACGGATCCTCGGCAGCGAGGCGCCCGAGCGCGATGCCCATCTTCTCCTGGTCGGCCTTGGTCTTGGGCTCCACGGCCTGGCGGATCACCGGCTCGGGGAACACCATCTTCTCGAGCGTGACGATGGAATCCGGGTCGCACAGCGTCTCGCCGGTCGTCACATCCTTCAGGCCCACGCAGGCGGCGATGTCGCCGGCGAGAATCTCCTTGATCTCCTCGCGCTGGTTGGCGTGCATCTGCAGGATGCGGCCGATGCGCTCCTTCTTGCCGCGGATCGGGTTGTAGACCGAGTCGCCCGACTTCAGCACGCCGGAATACACGCGCACGAAGGTAAGCTGGCCGACGTAGGGGTCGGTCATCAGCTTGAACGCGAGCGCCGAGAACTTCTCGTCGTCGTCGGCCTTGCGCGACACTTCCTTGTCGTCGTCGTCGGTGCCCGTGACGGGCGGGATGTCCACCGGCGAGGGCAGGAAGTCGACGACGCCGTCGAGCATGCGCTGCACGCCCTTGTTCTTGAAGGCGGTGCCGCAGAACATCGGCTGGATCTCGGCCGCGATCGTGCGCGAGCGGATGCCCTCCTTGATCTCGGCCTCGCTCAGCTCGCCCGACTCGAGGTACTTGTTCATCAAGTCCTCGCTCGACTCGGCGGCCGCCTCGACCATGTTCTCGCGCCACTTCTCGGCGTCCGCGACCATGGCGGCCGGGATCTCCTCGTAGCTGAACTTCATGCCCTGGGACGCCTCGTCCCAGATGATGGCCTTCATCTTCAGGAGGTCGACGACGCCCTTGAAGTTGTCCTCGGCGCCGATGGGCAGCACGATGGGCACCGGGTTCGCCTTCAGGCGGACCTTCATCTGCTCATAGACCTTGAAGAAGTTCGCGCCCGTGCGGTCCATCTTGTTGACGAACGCCAGGCGCGGCACCTTGTACTTGTTGGCCTGGCGCCAGACGGTTTCCGACTGCGGCTGCACGCCGCCCACGGCGCAGTACACCATGCAGGCACCGTCGAGCACGCGCATCGAGCGCTCCACCTCGATGGTGAAGTCGACGTGCCCCGGGGTGTCGATGATGTTGAAGCGGTGCTCCGGGAAGGACATGTCCATGCCCTTCCAGAAGCAGGTCGTGGCCGCCGACGTGATGGTGATGCCGCGCTCCTGCTCCTGCTCCATCCAGTCCATGGTGGCGGCGCCGTCGTGCACCTCGCCGATCTTGTGGTTGACCCCGGTGTAGAACAGGATGCGCTCGGTCGTCGTGGTCTTGCCGGCGTCGATGTGGGCCGAGATGCCGATATTGCGGTAGCGCTCGATCGGGGTCTTGCGGGACATGGTTTGCTCCAAAAGCAGGGGCCGCTCGCGGGTTGGTGCTAACCCGAAGAGCGGCCGGGGAAAACGTTGAGGCTCGTGGCCCGTGTCTTAGAAGCGGAAGTGCGAGAACGCCTTGTTCGCCTCGGCCATGCGGTGCACTTCGTCGCGCTTCTTCATCGCGCCGCCGCGGCCTTCGACCGCTTCGAGCAGTTCGTTGGCCAGGCGCTGCGCCATCGACTTCTCGCCGCGCTTGCGCGCCGATTCCTTCAGCCAGCGCATCGCGAGGGCCACGCGGCGCACGGGGCGAACTTCCACGGGAACTTGGTAGTTCGCACCGCCGACGCGGCGTGACTTCACTTCGACCATCGGCTTGATGTTGTTCAGCGCGATGGTGAAGACCTCCAGCGGGTCCTTGCCCGACTTCTTCTCGACCTGGTCGAGCGCACCGTAGATGATGCGCTCGGCGACGGCCTTCTTGCCGGACTCCATGATCACGTTCATGAACTTGGACAGATCGACCGAGCCGAACTTCGGATCGGGGAGGATCTCGCGCTTGGGTACTTCGCGACGACGTGGCATTTCACTCTTCCTTTGGATTCAGTTGGCCGCTTCGCGGGCCACGGGCAGCCATCAGGACCACCCACTTACTCGGCCGCCGCGGCGGCCGCAATGACCAGCCCAAGGGCCGGCCGGCTCGGCAATTACGCCTTCTTGGGACGCTTCGCGCCGTACTTGGAGCGCGACTGCTTGCGGTCTTTCACGCCCTGCAGGTCGAGCGAGCCGCGCACGATGTGGTAGCGAACGCCCGGCAGGTCCTTGACCCGGCCGCCGCGCACGAGCACGACGCTGTGCTCCTGCAGGTTGTGGCCTTCGCCGCCGATGTACGAGATGACCTCGAAGCCGTTGGTCAGGCGCACCTTGGCGACCTTGCGAAGCGCCGAGTTCGGCTTCTTCGGGGTGGTGGTGTACACCCGCGTGCAGACGCCGCGGCGCTGGGGGCTGCCCTGCATGGCCGGCGACTTCGACTTCACGGTCTCGGTCTCGCGACCGTGACGCACGAGTTGATTGATGGTTGGCATGTGACTTGTTCCCGTGTGAAGTCAGCTGATTCGACTCTTTTCGGGAGAAGCCGAGCGCTCCGCTGAGGAAGACAAGCCCGAAGCCGGATGAGCACCCGGTGAGCCGCCCGACAAAGAGCGCAGCAGAATCTGCCGAAAAGCCTGCGATTATATTCGGGCGAACCCGGCCTCGCAAGCAAGGCCCTGGGCGCATCCGCCTGCGGCCCGCCGGCGGCATCCAGAACCTCGCTTTCCGACCTGTCCGCTTGATCCACCCCTCTCTTCCCATCCCGGAGCCGGCGGCGCGCCTGGTGCTCGACACGAACGTCGTGCTCGACTGGCTGGTCTTCGGCCACCCGTGCGGCGAGGCGATCGAGCGCCGGCTCCGTGCCGGCAGCGCCTGCTGGGTCGCCAGCCCGGAGCTGCACGGCGAGCTCCTGCACGTGCTCGGGCGCGGCGTGCTGGCGCGCTGGCAGCCGGACCTGGCGCGCATCGAGTCGGCCTGGCGCCGCCACGCCGTCAGCCTGCACCCGCCGCAGCCGCCCGCCGTGCAGCGGCTGCGCTGCACGGACGCCGACGACCAGAAGTTCGTCGATTTCGCGCTCGCCCACCGGGCGACGCTGCTCAGCCGCGACCGCGCCGTGCTCAAGCTCGCCCGCCGCGCGCGCGGCCTCGGCTTCGCCATCCTGACGCCGGAGCGGTGGCTCGACGCCGGCGGCGCGTGAAGCGCCCATGAAAAAGGGCGGCCGCAGCCGCCCTCGAAGAAGCCCGCAGGCCGCTTGTCTGCCGGCTACTCGGCCGATTCGTCCGGCGCGCCGGCAGCGGCGGCGGTCGCCGCGTCCACCTGCGCCATCTGCACCGACGCGAGTTCCTCGGCCTCCTGCATGGCGATGGCACGGCGCTCGGCGTCGTCCATCTCTTCCTTGACCTTGCGGGCCTGGTGGAAGGCCATGCCGGTACCGGCGGGAATCAGCCGGCCGACGATGACGTTCTCCTTCAGGCCGCGCAGCTCGTCGCGCTTGCCCATGATGGCCGCCTCGGTGAGCACGCGGGTGGTTTCCTGGAAGGAGGCCGCGGAGATGAAGGAGTCCGTCGACAGCGACGCCTTGGTGATCCCGAGCAGCACGTCGTTGTGCGTGGCGGGAATCTTGCCCTCGGCGAGCATCTTGTCGTTGGTGTTGAGCAGCTCGGAACGCTCGATCTGTTCGCCGGCGATGTAGCCGGTGTCGCCCGGGTTGGCGATCTGCACGCGGCGCAGCATCTGGCGGACGATCACCTCGATGTGCTTGTCGTTGATCTTCACGCCCTGCAGTCGGTAGACGTCCTGCACCTCGTCGACGATGTAGCGCGCGAGCTCCTCGATGCCCAGCAGGCGCAGGATGTCCTGCGGATCGGCCGGGCCGTCGACCACGGATTCGCCCTTGTTCACCACCTGGCCTTCGTGCACCAGGATGTTCTTCTCCTTGGGCACCAGCTCCTCGTGGACCTTGCCCTCGGGATCGGTGATCTGCAGGCGCACCTTGCCCTTGGTCTCCTTGCCGAACGACACCGTACCGGTCAGCTCGGCCAGCGTGCCCTTGTCCTTGGGCGAGCGCGCCTCGAACAGCTCGGCCACGCGCGGCAGGCCGCCCGTGATGTCGCGGGTCTTCTGGCCCTCGACCGGGATGCGCGCCAGCACCTCGCCCGGCGCCAGGTCCTGGCCGTCGCGCACCTGGATGAGCGCGCCGATCGGGAAGCCGATCGTCACCGAGTGGTCGGTGCCGGGGATCTTCACCTCGTTGCCGGCGGCGTCGAGCAGCTTGACCTGCGGGCGCACCACCTTGGCGGCGCCGCGGCGCTTCGGGTCGATCACGACCAGCGTGGACAGGCCCGTCACCTCGTCGACCTGCTTGGCGACCGTGACGCCTTCCTCGACGTTCTCGAACTTCGCCTGGCCGGCGAACTCGGTGATGATCGGGCGGGTCAGCGGGTCCCAGTTGGCGAGCACGGTGCCGGCCTTGATCTGCTGGTCGGGCTTGATCGACAGCAGCGCGCCGTACGGCACCTTGTGGCGTTCGCGCTCGCGGCCGTGCTGGTCGGAGACGATGATCTCGCCGGAACGCGAGATCACCACCAGGTCGCCCTTGCCGTTGGTGACGTAGCGCATGGTGGCGTTGAAGCCGACGTGGCCGTCGGACTTCGCATCCACGCTGGAGGCCACTGCCGCGCGCGAGGCCGCGCCGCCGATGTGGAAGGTGCGCATCGTCAGCTGCGTGCCCGGCTCGCCGATGGACTGCGCGGCGATCACGCCGATGGCCTCGCCCATGTTGATCAGGCCGCCGCGGCCCAGGTCGCGGCCGTAGCACTTGGCGCAGATGCCGAAGCGCGTGCCGCAGGTGAGCGCGGTGCGCACCTTGACCTCGTCGACGCCGGCCGCCTCGAGCACGTCGAGCGCGTCCTCGTCGAGCATCTCGCCGGCGGCGATCAGCGTCTGGCGGGTTTCCGGGTGCTCGATCTCGACCGCCGTCACGCGGCCGAGCACGCGGTCGCGCAGGCTTTCGATGACCTCGCCGCCCTCGACCAGCGCGCGCTGGCTCATGCCGTTCTCGGTGCCGCAGTCGTCTTCGGTGACCACCAGGTCCTGGGTCACGTCGACGAGGCGGCGGGTGAGGTAGCCGGAGTTCGCCGTCTTCAGCGCCGTGTCCGCGAGGCCCTTGCGGGCGCCGTGGGTGGAAATGAAGTACTGCAGGACGTTCAGGCCCTCGCGGAAGTTCGCGGTGATCGGCGTCTCGATGATGGAGCCGTCCGGCTTGGCCATCAGGCCGCGCATGCCGGCGAGCTGGCGGATCTGCGCGGCGGAGCCGCGCGCGCCCGAGTCGGCCATCATGTAGATGGAGTTGAACGACTCCTGGTCCACCTCCTTGCCGTTGCGGTCGGTGGTCTTCTCCTTCGAGAGCTGGGCCATCATGACCTTGCCGACCTCGTCGCCGGTCTTGCCCCAGATGTCGACCACCTTGTTGTAGCGCTCGCCGGCCGTCACGAGGCCCGAGACGTACTGCTGCTCGATCTCCTTGACTTCCTTCTCGGCGCGCTCGATCAGGCCCTGCTTCTGCTTGGGCACGAGCATGTCGTCGATGGCGATGGAGATGCCGGCGCGCGTGGCCAGGCGGAAGCCCGACTGCAGCAGCTTGTCGGCGAACACCACCGTGTCCTTCAGGCCGCACTTGCGGAAGGCGGTGTTGATCAGGCGCGAGATCTCCTTCTTCTTCAGCGCCTTGTTCATGTGGCTGAAGGGCAGGCCCTTGGGCAGGATCTCGGACAGCAGCGCACGGCCGACCGTGGTGTCGATGAGCTTGGTTTCCGGCGTGAACTCGCCGGTCTCCTTGTTCTTGACCCACTCGGTCAGGCGCACGCTGATCTTGGCGGTGATCTCCACCTGGCCGTTGTCGAGCGCGCGCTGCACCTCGGCCACGTCCGAGAAGATGATGCCTTCGCCGCGGGCGTTGATGCGCTCGCGCGTGGCGTAGTACAGGCCCAGCACCACGTCCTGCGACGGCACGATGGACGGCTCGCCGTTGGCCGGGAACAGCACGTTGTTGGAGGCCAGCATCAGCGTGCGGGCCTCCATCTGCGCCTCGATCGACAGCGGCACGTGCACGGCCATCTGGTCGCCGTCGAAGTCGGCGTTGAAGGCCGAGCACACGAGCGGATGCAGCTGGATGGCCTTCCCTTCGATCAGCACCGGCTCGAAGGCCTGGATGCCCAGGCGGTGCAGCGTCGGCGCCCGGTTCAGCATGACCGGGTGCTCCTTGATGACCTCTTCGAGGATGTCCCACACCACCGGCGTGCCGGACTCGACTTCCTTCTTCGCCGCCTTGATGGTGGTGGCGATGCCCATGGCTTCCAGGCGCGAGAAGATGAAGGGCTTGAACAGCTCCAGCGCCATCAGCTTGGGCAGGCCGCACTGGTGCAGCTTGAGCGTCGGGCCGACCACGATGACCGAGCGGCCCGAGTAGTCGACGCGCTTGCCCAGCAGGTTCTGGCGGAAGCGACCGTTCTTGCCCTTGATCATGTCGGCCAGCGACTTCAGCGCGCGCTTGTTCGCGCCCGTCATCGCCTTGCCGCGGCGGCCGTTGTCCAGCAGCGAGTCCACCGCCTCCTGCAGCATGCGCTTCTCGTTGCGCACGATGATCTCGGGCGCCTTCAGCTCGAGCAGGCGCGCCAGGCGGTTGTTGCGGTTGATGACGCGGCGGTACAGGTCGTTCAGGTCCGACGTGGCGAAGCGGCCGCCGTCCAGCGGCACCAGCGGACGCAGGTCCGGCGGCAGCACCGGCAGCACGTCCATCACCATCCACTGCGGCTTGATGCCCGACTTCTTGAAGGCCTCCATCACCTTCAGGCGCTTGGAGTTCTTCTTGACCTTGAGCTCGGAGCCGGTCATGTCGTTGCGCAGCTTGTCGATCTCGACGTCGAGGTCGATCTCTTCGAGCAGCTTCTTCACGCCCTCGGCGCCCATGAGCGCGATGAACTCGTCACCGTACTCGGTGCGCTTCGCGTCGTAGTCGTCCTCGGTCATGATGCTGAACTTCTTCAGCGGGGTCATGCCGGGGTCCACGACCACGTAGGCCTCGAAGTACAACACGCGCTCGATGTCGCGCAGCGTCATGTCGAGCACCAGGCCCAGTCGCGACGGCAGCGACTTCAGGAACCAGATGTGCGCGCAGGGCGCGGCCAGGTCGATGTGGCCCATGCGCTCGCGGCGCACCTTGGTCTGCGTGACCTCGACGCCGCACTTCTCGCAGATCACGCCGCGGTGCTTCAGGCGCTTGTACTTGCCGCACAGGCACTCGTAGTCCTTGATCGGGCCGAAGATCTTGGCGCAGAACAGGCCGTCGCGTTCCGGCTTGAAGGTGCGGTAGTTGATGGTCTCGGGCTTCTTCACCTCGCCGAACGACCAGCTGCGGATCTTCTCCGGCGAGGCGAGGCCGATCTTGATGGCATCGAAATGCTCATCGGGCGTGAACTGCTTGAAAAGGTCCAGTAGTCCCTTCATGCGTCTACTCCTTAATTGCGTTCCAGTTCAATGTCGATGCCAAGGGAGCGGATCTCCTTGACCAGGACATTGAAGGATTCCGGCATGCCGGCTTCGATGGCGTGCTCGCCCTTGACGATGTTCTCGTAGACCTTGGTGCGGCCGTTCACGTCGTCGGACTTCACGGTCAGCATTTCCTGCAGCACGTAGCTCGCGCCGTAGGCTTCCAGCGCCCAGACTTCCATCTCGCCGAAGCGCTGGCCGCCGAACTGCGCCTTGCCGCCCAGCGGCTGCTGCGTGACGAGGCTGTACGGGCCGGTGGAGCGCGCGTGCATCTTGTCGTCGACCAGGTGGTGCAGCTTGAGCACGTGCATGTAGCCGACGGTGACGGGGCGCTCGAACGCCTCGCCGGTGCGGCCGTCGTGCAGCGTGGCCTGCGTGCGCGACTCCGTGAGGCCCTTGGCCTGCGCGATGTCGTCGGGGTAGGCGAGCTTGAGCATGCCGCGGATCTCCTCCTCGGCGGCGCCGTCGAACACCGGCGTCGCGAACGGCACGCCGCGGCTCAGGTTGGCCGCCATCTCGAGGATGTTCTCGTCGCTCAGGTGCTCCAGCCGCTCGGTCTTGCCGCCCGACTTGTTGTAGAGCTCGTCCAGGAACTTGCGCAGCTCGGCCACCTTGGCCTGCTGCTGCAGCATGGCGTCGATGCGCTGGCCGATGCCCTTGCCGGCCCAGCCGAGGTGGACCTCGAGCACCTGGCCCACGTTCATGCGCGACGGCACGCCCAGCGGGTTGAGCACGATGTCGCACGGCGTGCCGTCGACCATGTAGGGCATGTCCTCGACCGGGACCACCTTGGACACCACGCCCTTGTTGCCGTGGCGCCCGGCCATCTTGTCGCCCGGCTGCAGGCGGCGCTTGACGGCGAGGTAGACCTTCACCATCTTGAGCACGCCGGCCGGCAGCTCGTCGCCCTGCGTCAGCTTCTTGCGCTTCTCCTCGAACGAGAGGTCGAAGCTGTGGCGCGTCTGGTCGAGCGCGTTCTTGATCGACTCGAGCTGGTTGGCCACGTCCTCGTCGGCCGGGCGCACGTCGAACCAGTGGAACTTCTCGACGCTGGCGAGGTAGTCGCGGTCGATGGTCGTGCCCTTGGCGATCTTCTGCGGCCCGCCGTTGGCGACCTTGCCCACCAGCAGCTTCTCGATCCGGTCGAAGGCGTCGGCCTCGACGATGCGCAACTGGTCGTTCAGGTCGAGGCGGTAGCGCTTGAGCTCGTCGTCGATGATCTGCTGCGCCCGCTTGTCGCGCTGGATGCCTTCGCGGGTGAAGACCTGCACGTCGATGACCGTGCCGCTCGTGCCCTGGTCGACGCGCAGCGAGGTGTCCTTCACGTCGGACGCCTTCTCGCCGAAGATGGCGCGCAGCAGCTTCTCTTCCGGCGTGAGCGTGGTCTCGCCCTTGGGCGTGACCTTGCCGACCAGCGTGTCGCCCGGGTTCACCTCGGCACCCACGTAGACGATGCCCGACTCGTCCAGGCGCGCGAGCTGCTGCTCCGACAGGTTCGGGATGTCGCGGGTGATTTCCTCGGCGCCCAGCTTGGTGTCGCGCGCCATCACCACCAGTTCCTCGATGTGGATCGAGGTGTAGCGGTCGTCGGCGATCACGCGCTCGGAGATGAGGATCGAATCCTCGAAGTTGTAGCCGTTCCAGGGCATGAACGCGACCAGCATGTTCTGGCCGAGCGCCAGTTCGCCGAGGTCCGTCGAGGCGCCGTCGGCGATGATGTCCTCGGCCGTCACCACGTCGCCGCGCTTGACGATCGGGCGCTGGTGGATGTTGGTGTTCTGGTTGGAGCGCTGGTACTTGATCAGGTTGTAGATGTCGACGCCGACCTCGCCCGCCACCGTTTCCTTGTCGTTGACGCGGATGACGATGCGGTTGGTGTCCACGTAGTCGACCACGCCGCCGCGGCGCGCCGCGACCACCGTGCCCGAGTCCTTCGCGGCCACGCGTTCCACGCCCGTGCCCACCAGCGCCTTCTCGGGACGCAGGATCGGCACCGCCTGGCGCTGCATGTTGGCGCCCATCAGCGCGCGGTTCGCGTCGTCGTGCTCGAGGAAGGGCACGAGCGAGGCGGCCACCGAGACGATCTGCGTCGGCGCCACGTCCATGTACTGGATGCGCTCGGCCGAGGTGAGGATGGATTCGCCGTTGTCGCGGGCGCTGACCAGCTCGTCGATCAGGCGGCCCTCGCCGTCGAGCGTGGCGCTCGCCTGGGCGATGACGTACTTGCCTTCCTCGATGGCCGACAGGTAGTCGATCTGGTTCGTCACCTTGCCGTCGACCACGCGGCGGTACGGCGTCTCGAGGAAGCCGTACTCGTTGAGCTGGGCGTACAGGGCCAGCGAGTTGATCAGGCCGATGTTCGGGCCTTCCGGCGTCTCGATCGGGCACACGCGCCCGTAGTGCGTCGGGTGCACGTCGCGCACCTCGAAGCCGGCGCGCTCGCGCGTCAGGCCGCCCGGGCCCAGGGCCGAGACGCGCCGCTTGTGCGTGATCTCGGACAGCGGGTTGGTCTGGTCCATGAACTGCGAGAGCTGGCTCGCGCCGAAGAACTCCTTGAGCGCCGCGGAGATCGGCTTGGAGTTGATCAGGTCGTGCGGCATCAGCGCCTCGGTCTCGGCCTGGCCGAGGCGCTCCTTCACCGCCTTCTCGATGCGCGCGAGGCCCGAGCGGTACTGGTTCTCGGCCAGCTCGCCCACGCAGCGCACGCGGCGGTTGCCGAGGTGGTCGATGTCGTCGACCTCGCCGCGGCCGTTGCGCAGCTCGACGAGGATCTTCACCACGTCGAGGATGTCGTCGTTCGACAGCGTCATCGGGCCTTCGGGCGCGTCGCGGCCCACGCGGGCGTTGAACTTCATGCGGCCCACGCGCGAGAGGTCGTAGGTGTCGGCGCTGTAGAACAGGCGGTGGAACAGCGCCTCGACGGCGTCTTCCGTCGGCGGCTCGCCGGGGCGCATCATGCGGTAGATGGCCACGCGCGCGGCGAGCTGGTCGGCGGTCTCGTCGGCGGCCAGCGTCTGGCTGATGTAGGCGCCCTCGTCCAGCTCGTTGGTGTAGAGCGCCTGGATTTCCTTGATGCCGGCGGCGCGCAGCTTCTTGAGCAGCGTGTCGGTCAGCTCGTCGTTGGCCTTGGCGATGATCTCGCCGGTGTCGGGGTCGACGATGTTGCGCGCGAGCACGCGGCCGACGAGGAAGTCTTCCGGCACGCTCACGAAGGTGGTGCCGCTCTGCTCGAGCTGGCGGGTGTGGCGCGCGGTGATGCGCTTGTCCTTCTCGACGATGACGTTGCCGCTCTTGTCGGTCAGGTCGAAGCGCGCGATCTCGCCGCGCAGGCGGTCGGCCACGAATTCGAGCTGCGCGCCCGAGTCCATCAGGCGGAAGTTGTCGAAGACGAAGAAGTGCGCCAGGATGGCTTCGGGGTTCAGGCCGATGGCCTTCAGCAGGATCGTCACCGGCATCTTGCGGCGGCGGTCCACGCGGAAGTACAGGATGTCCTTCGGGTCGAACTCGAAGTCGAGCCACGAGCCGCGGTAGGGAATGATGCGGGCCGAGAACAGCAGCTTGCCGCTCGAGTGCGTCTTGCCCTTGTCGTGCTCGAAGAACACGCCGGGCGAGCGGTGCAGCTGCGAGACGATCACGCGCTCGGTGCCGTTGACGATGAACGAGCCGTAGTCGGTCATGAGCGGCACTTCGCCCATGTAGACCTCCTGCTCCTTGATCTCCTTGACGGTCTTCGCTTGCGGCGATTCACGGTCGTAGATGATCATCTGCAGCTTCGCGCGCACGGCGGCGGCGTAGGTCAGGCCGCGCTGCTGGCACTCCCGCGTGTCGAACGCGGGCTTGGCCATGTTGTATTCGATGAACTTCATCTCCACGAACCCGTTGTGCGAGACGATCGGGAACGCGGACAGGAATGCGGCCTGCAGGCCTTCGGGGGTACGCTTTTGCGGCGGCACGTCCTTCTGCAGGAAGGCGACGTACGACTCGCGCTGCATGGTCAGCAGATACGGGACGTTGAGGACACTCTCGCGCTTGCCGAAGCTCTTGCGGATCCGCTTGCGCTCGGTGTAGCTGTAGGGGGTTGTTTGCTGCGCCATAAACACTCCGTCTCAGGACGCGCCGCCCGGCCTTGGCGTTGCATCCGTCGGCGACTGTCGTTCCAAGTGCCCCCAGGAATCCGCAAGGCGGATTCCGCCCCCCAGGAGATCCCAGGGGGACGAATCGACCCGGGGCGGCCCGGTGCCGATTCGGGGTCTTGCACCCGAAGCTTGGTGGCTGGCCACTACCAGCCGCTGGCGGACAACCCCGGCGTTGCACCGGAGCCCGACCAAACCCGTTTCTCTGCAGTCGGATCAGAGAACACTTGGGAAGGTCCCCGATTGTCGAGTCGGAGGCCTTCGCAGGTGCTCTCCAAGGGCAAAAACCACGTCGCCCTTGAAGCGCGAAAGGCTGGGCACCGCGCCGGCGCCCAGCCTCCGCGTGGAACGCGTGTTACTTGAGTTCCACCTTGGCGCCGGCTTCTTCCAGCTTCTTCTTGGCGGCTTCGGCGTCGGCCTTGGAAGCGCCTTCCTTGACGGGCTTCGGCGCGCCGTCGACCAGGTCCTTGGCTTCCTTGAGGCCCAGGCCGGTGATTTCGCGCACGGCCTTGATGACCGAGACCTTGTTCGCGCCGACGTCGGCCAGCACGACGTTGAACTCGGTCTGCTCTTCCGCGGCGGCAGCGGCACCGCCGCCACCGGCTGCGGCCGGCGCGGCCATCGCCGCGGCGGACACGCCGAACTTCTCTTCGATCGCCTTGACCAGGTCGTTGAGGTCCATGACCGACATGCTGTCGAGGGCGGTCAGGAATGCGTCTTTGTCGAATGCCATGATGGGTTCCTAGATTTCAGTGGATGTTGCGAACGTTCGATCGTCAGGCGGCCGGCGCGGCTTCCGCCGCGGGGGCGCCTTCGCCGCGCTTCTCGGCCAGGGCCGCCAGCACGCGCGCCATGCGCGAGACCGGGCTCTGCATGAGGCCGAGCAGTTGCGACAGCAGCACTTCCTTGGTCGGGATCGAGGCCAGCGCCTTCACCCCTTCCGCGTCGAGCGGCTTGCCGGCATAGGCGCCGGCCTTGACGATCAGCTTGTCGTTGCCCTTGGCAAAGTCGGCGATGACTTTGGCGGCGGCAACGGCGTCTTCGGAAAAACCGTAGATCAGCGGGCCGACCATGTTCTCCGCCGCGCACTCGAACGGCGTGCCGGCCACCGCGCGACGGGCGAGCGTGTTCTTCAGCACGTGAAGGTACACACCACTGTCGCGCGCCTGGCGGCGCAGCTTGTCCAAGTGCTCGACGGTGAGGCCACGGTACTCGGCCAGCGCCAGCGTCTGCGAGCGGGCCACTTGGGCCGCCACGTCCGCCACCACGGCTGTCTTCTCGTTGCGATTGAGACTCAAGGTCTACTCCTCACATTCGTGCGGTCGGCCGCGAACGGCGCCCCGCACACTCAAGTTCAGCGACCTTCTGAAAACCGGAACCGAATCCTTCTTCAGCGGGACCGCCATCTGCGCTGGCCGTCGGCCGGCATCGGAATGCCTGCCTCGATTTAGGGAGCCGAAGCCCCACCAGCGGTCTTGGATGGCCCGTGCCGGTCTCGCGGCCGGCACGGCCCACCAATTCGTCGGGACGGCGCCAGACTCGCGCCGTCCGTCATCTCGTTCAGGCCTGGGCCGGCGCGGCGTTGATCGACGCCACGTCCACCCGGGCGCCGACGCCCATGGTCGACGACACCGCGACCTTGCGCAGGTAGATGCCCTTGCTCGACGCCGGCTTGGCCTTGTTCAGCGCCTCGACCAGCGCGCGCAGGTTGCCGGCGAGCTTGTCGGCCTCGAACGAGCGGCGGCCGATGGTCGCGTGGATGATCCCGGCCTTGTCGACGCGGAACTGCACCTGGCCGGCCTTGGCGTTCTTCACCGCCGTGGCGACGTCGGGCGTGACGGTGCCGACCTTCGGGTTCGGCATCAGGCCGCGCGGGCCCAGGATCTGGCCGAGCGTGCCGACGATGCGCATCGTGTCGGGCGAGGCGATCACCACGTCGAAGTCGAGGTTGCCGGCCTTCACCTGCTCGGCCAGGTCTTCCATGCCGACGATGTCGGCGCCGGCCGCCTTGGCTTCCTCGGCCTTGGCGCCCTGGGCGAACACGGCGACGCGCTTGGTCTTGCCGGTGCCGTTGGGCATCACGACGGCGCCGCGCACCACCTGGTCGGACTTCTTCGCATCCACGCCCAGCTGCACGGCCACGTCGATGGATTCATCGAACTTGGCGGTCGCGCATTCCTTGACGAGGGCGAGCGCGCTGTCCAGCGGATACAGCTTGGTCGTCTCGACCTTGCCGGCGAGTGCCTTCTGGCGTTTGGTCAGCTTGGCCATGGTCAGACGCCCTCCACCAACACGCCCATCGAACGGGCGGAACCTGCGATCGTGCGGACCGCGGCGTCGAGGTCGGCGCCGGTCAGGTCCTTCTGCTTGGTCTTGGCGATCTCCTCGATCTGCTCGCGGCTGAGCTTGCCGACCTTCTGCGCGTTCGGGCGCGGCGAGCCCTTGTCGAGCTTGAGCGCCTTCTTGATCAGCACGGTGGCCGGCGGCGTCTTGAGGACGAAGGTGAACGACTTGTCCGCGAACGCGGTGATCACCACCGGCAGCATCAGCCCCGGCTCCATGCTCTGCGTCTGGGCGTTGAACGCCTTGCAGAACTCCATGATGTTCAGACCGCGCTGACCCAGCGCCGGACCGACCGGGGGCGACGGGTTGGCTTTGCCCGCCGGGATTTGCAGCTTGATGAAGCCGACAATTTTCTTGGCCATGACTTTCCTTCTTTGAGAGGCTCGCCGAAGCGGGGCCTCCCGAGTGCTAACGCCAAGGGCTGGCTACCTTGGCTCCTCGTACCGGTGTCTCGTCACCGGCGGCAACGGGTGGCATCCGCCCGGAGTGCGTCCGGGCGAGCCGCCACCGGGCTCAAACCTTCTCGACCTGCCCGAAGTCGAGCTCGACCGGCGTGGCGCGGCCGAAGATCGTGACCGAGACGCGGACCTTGGACTTCTCGTAGTTCACGTCTTCCACGGCGCCGTTGAAGTCGGTGAACGGGCCTTCCTTGATGCGTACCAGCTCGCCGGCCATCCACTCGACCTTGGGCCGCGGCTTCTCGACGCCTTCCTGCATCTGGTTGACGATCTTCATGACCTCCGATTCGGAGATCGGCGCCGGACGGTTCTTCGCGCCGCCGACGAAGCCGGTGACCTTGCTGGTGTGCTTGACCAGGTGCCAGGTGTCGTCGCCCATCTCCATCTCGACCAGCACATAGCCGGGGAAGAAGCGCCGCTCCGTCACCGACTTCTTGCCGTTCTTGAGCTCGACCACCTCTTCCATCGGCACCAGGATGCGGCCGAACTTGGCCTGCATGTCGGAGCGGTCGATGCGCTCGCGCAGGTTGCGCTCGACCGCCTTCTCCATGCCGGAGTAGGCGTGCACCACGTACCAGCGCTTGTTGGAAGGCGCCGGCGCCGGAGCCGCGGGCACCGCCTCGTTGTCGACAATCTCGTCTGTCATCTCGGTGTCCTCAGCGCTTCCAGCCCAGGATCAGGTCGTACAGCACCCATTCCAGCGTCTTGTCGGTGACCCACAGGAAGAACGCCATCACGAAGACGAAGGCAAAGACGTAGCCCGTCATCTGCAGCGCCTCCTTGCGGGTCGGCCACACGACCTTGCGCACTTCCTTGGCCGAATCCTGGCCGTAGGCGATGAGCTGGCGGCCGGACTCGGCGGTGAAGAAGACGGCCACGGCGACGATGAGCCCGCCGATCAGCGCCGCCACGCGCACCCACATGGCCTCCTTGCCGAGCACATAGAACGCGACCACGGCCCCGATCGTCAACAGGCCCGCGACGGCCAGCTTCGCCTTCTCGGCGCCCGTGGTGACCGTTTCAACAGGAGGATTCGCCATGATTCTGGTTCTCGGTTCCGGCAACGCGGCCGACGGCGCTGCAAACGCCGCCGCCTTTCAGCAGCAAAGCCCGCCGCCACTTGCGTGGCCCCGCGGGCTGGCTTTCAGCTTTCTTCAGGCCTGCCGGCCGCTGCTCAGCGGTCCCGGCGTGTGGCAGGGGCAGAGGGCATCGAACCCCCAACCTCCGGTTTTGGAGACCGGCGCTCTGCCAATTGAGCTATACCCCTGCAGCCTGAAAGCGCCGATCTCTTATTCCAGCACCTTGGCCACGACGCCGGCGCCGACGGTGCGCCCGCCCTCGCG
>JBIQHD010000018.1:0-98461 GCA_044508835.1 Rubrivivax sp. | reverse complement strand
CTCTTCTTCCGCAACGAGACGGGCTTCGGCGGCAACAACGGCTTCACCGACTTCAAGCGCATCCTGGGCGTTCCGATCGCCGTGCCGTCCACGCGCATGGCGCTGTTCGTCGCCACCGGCCTCACGCTCATCGGCTTCTTCCTGTTCGCGCGCTGGCTGGTGGCGAGCAAGTTCGGCCGCGTGCTGCAGGCCATCCGCGAGGCCGAGTCGCGCGTGATGTTCACCGGCTACGACCCGCTGCGCTACAAGCTCGCCGTGTGGGTGATCTCGGCGGTGATGTGCGGCGTGGCCGGCGCGCTGTACGTGCCGCAGGTGGGCATCATCAACCCGGGCGAGATGTCGCCGGCGGCGAGCATCGAGATGGCGGTGTGGACGGCGGTGGGCGGGCGCGCCACGCTCGTCGGCCCCATCGTCGGCGCCTTCTTCGTCAACGGCGCCAAGAGCTGGTTCACGCAGGCCTTCCCCGAGTTCTGGCTCTACGTGCTCGGCGCGCTGTTCATCGCCGTCACCCTGTTCCTGCCGCAGGGCATCGTCGGCCTGCTGCGCCGCCGCCCGGCGGACCCCCGCGCATGACGCCCGGCCTGCTGGAGGCCGGCGCGCGCCGGCGCAGCGCCGCCGCGTCGGGCGGCCGCGCGGCGAGCTACGGCCGCCCGGTCGCGCGCGGCGCGCTGGACGTGGCGCACGGCGCCATCCTGTACCTGGACGACATCACCGTCAGCTTCGACGGCTTCAAGGCGCTGAACGCGCTGTCGCTCAGCATCGGCGCCGGCGAGCTGCGCTGCATCATCGGCCCCAACGGCGCGGGCAAGACGACGATGATGGACGTCATCACCGGCAAGACGCGGCCCGACGCCGGCGCCGCCTTCTTCGGCTCCACCATCGACCTGCTGCGCCTGCGCGAGGACGACATCGCCGCCGCCGGCATCGGCCGCAAGTTCCAGAAGCCGACGGTGTTCGAGCAGCTGACGGTGTTCCAGAACCTGGAGCTGGCGCTCAAGGCCGACCGCGGCGTGCGCGCCTCGATGTTCTTCCGCCTGAACGGCGAGCAGCTCGACCGCATCGGCGAGGTGCTGGCGCTCATCCACCTGAAGGACGGCGCGCGGCGCACGGCGGGGCTGCTGTCGCACGGCCAGAAGCAGTGGCTGGAGATCGGCATGCTGCTGATGCAGGACCCGAAGCTGCTGCTGCTCGACGAGCCGGTGGCCGGCATGACCGACGAGGAGACCGAGCGCACGGCGGAGCTGTTCCTCTCGCTGGCGGGCGGGCATTCGCTGGTGGTGGTGGAGCACGACATGACGTTCGTCCACGCGCTGACGCACGGCAGCCCGGCCCGGCGCGTGACGGTGCTGCACGAGGGCCGCGTGCTGGCCGAAGGCTCGCTCGCCGACGTGCAGGCGAACGAGAAGGTCGTCGAGGTCTACCTGGGGCGCTGACCATGCTGACGATCGAAGGCATCGACCAGTACTACGGCGGCTCGCACATCCTGCGCAAGGTCTCGTTCGAGGCGGCGCTGGGCGAGGTGACCGTCGTGCTCGGGCGCAACGGCGTGGGCAAGACGACGCTGCTCAGGAGCCTGATGGGCCTCGTGCCGGTGAAGACGGGCAGCATCCGGCTCGACGGCGGCGACATCACGCGCGACACGCCGTACGAGCGCGTGCGCAAGGGCATCGGCTACGTGCCCCAGGGGCGCGAGGTCTTCGGCCGCCTCACGGTGGAGGAGAACCTGCGCATGGGCCTGGCCTACAAGCCCGCGCGCACGCCCATCCCGGCCGAGCTGTTCGAGCTGTTCCCGGTGCTCAAGCAGATGCTGCACCGCCGCGGCGGCGACCTCTCGGGCGGGCAGCAGCAGCAGCTCGCCATCGCGCGCGCGCTCGCCGCCGGGCCGAAGCTGCTGGTGCTCGACGAGCCGACCGAGGGCATCCAGCCGTCGATCATCAAGGACATCGGCCGCGTCATCCGCATGCTGGCCGACCGCCGCACGATGGCCATCGTGCTGGTCGAGCAGTACTACGACTTCGCCGCCGAGCTGGCCGACCGCTACCTCGTGATGGAGCGCGGCGAGATCGTGCAGCGCGGGCGCGGGCGCGACATGGCGGCCGAGGGCGTGCGCCGGCGCATGTCGATCTGAGCGGCCGGGGCGCCGCCGGCCCCGCGCGGCGTGAATTTTCGATGGCCCGTACGGGCCACGGCCGCTTCCGGCGCTTGGAGCTGCCGGCGGGTGCCTTCACAATGCGCGCCGCCAGCAGGCAACAAGATCGCAGCGAAGGGACTCCCGATGAAGAACATGTGGCGCGCGGTGCGGACCGCGCTGTGGCTGATCGTGGCGATGATGGGCGCGGCCGGCGCCGCGCGCGCCGAACCCGCGCAGGTGACCGTGGGCACCTACATCAACAAGATCCAGGACGTGAGCTTTCCCGACAACCGCTACGCGGTCGACTTCTACGTCTGGTTCCGCTGGAAGCCCGAGGGGGCGCTGAAGGACTACCAGCCGCTCGAGAGCTTCGAGCTCGTCAACGGCCGCATCGAGAACAAGAGCAGCGCGGTCGAGAAGACCATCGGCGACCTGCGCTACGCCTCGGTGCGCGTGAGCGCCGTCATCGCCGAGACCTGGGACCTGAAGAACTTCCCGTTCGACGAGCACCGCCTGAAGATCCACCTCGAGGACAGCCAGCACGTCGCGGGCGATCTCGTCTTCGTGCCCGACACGACGAACTCGCGCATCGGCGACGAGATCGACCTCGCCGGCTGGTCGCTGTCGGACTTCGCGGCCGAGACGGGGCCCAAGGTCTACAAGACGAACTACGGCGACTCGTCGCTGCCCACCGACGCGCGCTCGGAGTACTCGCGCTTCACCGTCGCCATGACCATGACGCGCGACAGCTACGGCTCGGCCTACAAGCTGCTGAGCACGGTGCTCGCGGCCACGGCGGTGGCCTTCGTCGCCTTCATGGTCAAGCCCACCGACCTCGACCCGCGCTTCGGCCTGGGCGTGGGCGCGCTCTTCGCGGTGGCGGCCAGCGCCTTCGTGGTGTCGTCGTCGGTGCCGGACTCGGGCGTGATGACGGTGGCCGACTTCATCCACATCATCGCCATGGGGTCGATCTTCGCGTCGCTGCTGCAGTCGGCGCTGGCGCTCAAGTTCGAGGTGAGCGGCCGCCTGGACGTCGCCAACCGGCTCGACTACTGGAGCCTCGTGATCTTCCCGGTCGTCTTCTTCGGCTGGTCGTTCTGGGTCATCGGGCAGGCGATCCGTTGACCGCCCGCCACCGGCCCCCCGAGGCCCGTGGTCAGCGCGCTTCGGCCACGAAGGAGATGAGGCGCGCGGTGGCGTCCTTGGTGATCTGCGGGTCGTACATGTAGCCGCGTGCCGTCAGGCCCGGCTTGTCCCAGCCATGCGTGGCCTCGGGGAAGACATGCCACTGCACCGGCTTGCCGGCGGTCTTGAGCGTCTCCAGCAGCGGGAAGCACGGCGCCGACGGGACCTCGCTGTCGCGTCCGCCCATCAACAGCAGCAGCGGGCGGTCGATGTCCTCGAGCACCAGTGCGCTGTCCTTGAAGGCGCAACTGCCGTAGTTGACCACCGTGGCGGCAAAGCGCAGCGGCGAGCCGGCCAGTTGCGCGCTCTGCGGCGAAGCCAGCAGCGCCGATATGAACGCGCCCCAGCTGTAGCCCGTCTGGTAGATGCGCGCCTTGTCCACGAACGGCCTGGCCGCCAGGTGCGCCAGCGCCGCATAGGCGTCGGCGATGCCGGTCGAGATGGTCGGCATGCGGGCCGCGCAGTTGTCGAAGCCGCGCGGACCGAAGCTGTCCACCACCAGCACGACGTGGCCGGCCCCCAGCAGCGTCTGCGCATGCTGCTTCATGTGGGCGTTGGGCGCGCCTTTGAGGCCGCCGCAGGTGTGCATCAGCACCACGGCCGGAAACGGCCCGTCGCCGGGCGGCTTGAACACCACATTGGCGACGTCGGTGAAGAGGCCGATGGACTCCTTGGCCTCGCTGGAGAAGGTGACCGGCTTCAGGTCGAGGGGGGGTGCCAGTTGCGCCCGCAGATCCTGCGCGAGCGCGGGCCCCAGAGAGGCGCCGAGCGCTAAGCAAGCCAGTAGTCGTTGCCATTGCATGCGCATGCGATGTCCCCTCGTTGATCGTGGCTACGAAAGATATCGCAAAACGCCCGCTACAGCTCCCATCCGCGCGGCTGTGCCCCGCGCAGGCCCCACGACTCCTCCCGCCAGGCCATGCGCACCGCCTTGAGCAGGTGCAGGGCCGGCTCCACCAAGCCGGCCAGCACACGCACGACCACCACGCGCGGGTCCGGCGCGGTGGCCCCGGCGGTGTGCGACAGCGGGTGATCGGCGATCACTGCGCGTGCGGTGTCGAGCAGCTGCTCCCGCCGGCCCGGGCTCAGTTCGCTCCCGGCGGCAAAGAACAGCGTCGCCAGGCAGCGGTGCCCGGCCATGCCCAGCGGCCCGTCGAGCAGGCGGGTGTCGGCCGCCGCGATGCGCGCGCGTTCCAGCCAGGCGCCCTGCAACTCCAGGTGCTGCAGGACTTCGCCTTGCACGAAAGGCTGCCGTGCCTGCGGCAAGCCCAGCGCGGCGATGTCCCAGCCGATCAGCTCCGCACCGGGCGCCAGCGAAAGAACGAGCCGGTTCTCGGCCAGGCAGCCGCTGTGGTACAGCGTCTCCAGCGGCAGCCATTCCATGCGTGCGCCGGCTGCGGCGCGGATGCGCACGTCCTGCACGGCCGGTTGGCCGGCGCTGCGGTAGAAGCGCGTCGCGCCCGGCGTGGTGATCAGCGCGTGCGTGCCTTCGCCGAGTTCGGCGTCGACCTCCAGCACGTCGCCGCCGACGATGCCGCCGGGCGGGTGCACGATGACGTTGTGACAGATGCCGGGCGCCTCGGGGTAGAGGCTGGCGAGCACGCGCAGCGGCCCGCGGTGGCGGTCGTGCACGATGGTGCGTTCGCCGTCGCGCCGATAGCGCAGATCGAGTCGGCCGTGCCAGCCCATGGTGTCGAGGAAGTGAATGCGGCGCCGGGCACGGCGGGCGCCGCGGGTCGGGGAACCAAGCCTACTTCAGGCCCGCCTTCAGCTTGGCGAGTTCGCCCTGGATCTCCTTGCACATCGCCACGATGTCGGCAGCCTGCTTCTTCTTGCCCTTCTCGTCGAGCTTGGCCTCGTCCTTGAGCTTGCCGAAGAAGGTCACGCCGTCGTATTTCACCCAGGTCTTGCCGTAGGCGGCCTTCCACTCGGGGTTGACCTGCACGCCGTTGTTGATGGAGCGGCACTGCTGCGTGCAGTTGTCGTTCCAGCTGTCCTTGGTGGGGTTCTTGATGCAGGCGGCCAGGCCCTTCTCGAGCTTGTCGATGTTGGGGCGGATGAGCTTCTTCTGGCCCTCGATCTGCACCGCCAGCTTGGCGCGGTACTCGGCGAAGGTCTTGAACTCGACGTCCAGGCTCTTGCAGGCCACCTTCACCACGTCGGCGGCCTTGGCGATGGAGGCGACGGTGGCCGTGCTGCTCTTGGGGATGAGCTTGTTGGCCTGGAACTTCTTGGCCGTGCCGAGCGCGAGCGTCATCACCTCGCCGGCCATGGCGGCGTAGGGCACGATCTTGCTCTGGTAGTAGGCCTTGGCCTTCTTCTCCGCGTCGTTGATCTCGGCGTCGTCGTGCAGCTTGCCGTAGCCGTAGGCGGTGAGCAGGTTCCAGTCGATCTTGGCGTGCGCCGCCTTCAGCTTGGCCAGGGCGGCGCCGATGCCGGTCTCGCCCGCCATCTTGGCGACGGTCCCCTTGTTCTTGTCCCAGTAGGCCGGCGTCAGCTCGGCGGGGTATTGGACGGTGTTCGGCGTGATGCTCATGGTGTCCTTCGGCGGTTGTTGTTCGGTCCCCCTGTACGGCGGGCCGCACGAATCTACGCATCGAGGGGGCGGCTGTCCATGGCCATCGGCGGGAACTGCTGCACGCTACGCGCCGTGCCGTCCGAGCAGGTCGAACAGCGCCCGCGCCACCACCCGCGTGGCGCCGCGCAGGTCGTCCAGGCGCAGGTGCTCGTCGGCGCGCTTGGCGTTCGATTCGAGCACCGTGCGCGGCCCCGCGCCGTAGATCACCGCCGGGATGCCGCGCGCGCAGTACAGCCGCACGTCGGTGTAGAGCGGCGTGCCGACGACCGGGATCTCCTCGCCGAACACCGCGCGCCCTTGGCGCTGCAGCGCCTCCACCAGCGGCGCGTTGCCCGGCAGCGGCGTGAGCGCATGGGCGAGCAGCAGCCGCCGGACGTCGACCGCGATGCCGGGGCAGGCCGCGGCCGCCTCGGCGATCACGCGGCGGACCTCGGCTTCTACGGCCGCCGGATCCTCCTCGGGGATCATGCGGCGGTCGAGGCGGAACACGACCTTGCCCGGCACCACGTTGGTGTGGGTGCCGCCCTCGATGCGGCCGACGTTCAGGTACGGGTGGCCGATGCCGCGCACCTGCGAGCTCACCTGCCGGTAGCGGGCGTTCTGCGCATACAGCGCGTTCAGGATGGCCACCGCACCCTGCAGCGCGTCCACGCCGGTGTGCGGGATGGCGGCATGCGCCATCTTCCCGTGCACCGCCACCTCCAGCTGCAGGCAGCCGTTGTGCGCCGTCACCACCTCGTGGCCGAAGCCGGCGGCGATGAGCAGGTCGGGCCGGGTCAGGCCTCGGGCCAGCAGCCAGCCGGGGCCGAGCTCGCCGCCGAACTCCTCGTCGTAGGTGAAGTGCAGCTCGACGGCGCCCGCCAGCGGCGCGCCCAGCGATTCGAGCGCACGCAGGGCGAAGGCGTAGGTGGCGAAGTCGCTCTTGCTCACCGCCGCGGCGCGGCCGTAGAGCGCGCCGTCCGCGATCTCGCCGCCGTAGGGGTCGTGCGTCCAGCCCTCGCCCGGCGGCACCACGTCGCCGTGGGCGTTGAGCGCGATCGTCGGCCCCTCGCCGAAGCGGCGGCGCACGATGAGGTTGGTGATGGATGCGAGGCCGCGCGCGCGCACCTCGTCCGCGGGCACCGGGTGCTTCTCGGCCACGAGGCCGAAGCCGGCCAGCAGCTCGGCCGTGCGCTCGGCATGCGGCGCGTTGTCGCCCGGCGGCGTGTCGGTGGGCACCCGCACCAGCGCCTGCAGGAAGCGCACTTCCTCGTCGAAGTGGGCGTCGATCCAGGCGTCGAGCCGTTCATGAACGCCGGTCATGGCACGAGGTGCTCCAGCAGATGCCGCATGGCCTCGGCCGCGAGCTGGATGTCGTCGGCGGTGCTCGATTCGAGCGGGTTGTGGCTGATGCCCGCGTTCTCGCCGCGCACGAAGAGCATGGCCTGGGGCATCGCCTCGTGCAGCTTCATCGCATCGTGGCCGGCGCCGCTGGGCATGCGGTGCAGCGGCAGGCCGAGCGACTGCACGGCGCGTTCCCAGCGCGCCTGCCAGTCGGGCGCGCAGGGTGCGGCGGCGGCGCGCATCGTCGGCTCCAGCGTGAAGCCGACGCCGCGCCGTTCGCAGATGAGCGCGAGCTGGCCCGTCACGTCGGCCGTGAGCGCATCGCGCTGCGCGTCGTTGGGCGCACGCAGGTCGAGGCTGAAGCGGCAGCGGCCGGGCACCACGTTGATCGAGCCGGCCGGCACGTCGAGCAGGCCGATGGTGGCCACCGAGTCGCCGTCGCGCGCCGCCCGCGCCTCGGCGAAGAGGGCGAGCTCGGCCACGGCCGTGGCCGCGTCGCGCCGGCGGTTCATCGGCGTGGTGCCGGCGTGGCTGGCGACGCCGGTCACCTCGCCGAGGTATCGCACGCCGCCGTTGATGGAAGTGACCACGCCCAGCGGCAGCCCCAGCTCGGCGAGCACGGGCCCCTGCTCGATGTGCACCTCGACGAAGCCGAGGTAGCGCGCCGGGTCGCGGCGCGCGCCGGCGATGGCCTCGGGCGTGGCGGGCAGGCAGGCGGCCTGCATCGCCTCGTGCATCGCGACGCCCTCGGCATCGCGCTGGTCGAGCCAGGCCGGATCGAACTGGCCGACGAGCGCGCCCGAGCCGAGGAAGGCCGCCTTGTAGCGCTGGCCTTCCTCCTCGGCGAAGGCCACCACCTCGATGCCGAAGGGCAGGCGCCGCTTCGCGCGGTGCAGCTCGCGCACGCAGGCCATGGGCACGAGGATGCCCAGCCGCCCGTCGTAGCGCCCGCCGTTGCGCACGGTGTCGAAGTGGGAGCCGGTGAGCAGGCGTTTCGCCCCGGGCGATGCGCCGTGGTAGACGCCCACCACGTTGCCCACCGCGTCCACGCCCACCTCGTCGAAGCCGCAGTCCTTCATCCACCACTGGATCTGCCGGCTGCAGCTCTGGTGGGCCTGAGTGAGGTAGGTGACGGTGAGCTCGCCCCGCTCCTTGAAGCCGGCGTCGCTGTGCGCGGCCAGTTCCTCGCACCAGTCCCACACCTGCTGGCCGATCGCGGGCTCGATGCCCAGGCGCTCGTTCAGCCGCAGCTCGGCGATGCGGTGCACCTGGCGCACGCATTCGGCCCGCTCCACGTCCGGGTGCGCCGCCAGCCGGCGCTCGAAGGCGGCGATGATCTGCGCCCGCGACAGCCCCGTGCCGCGCGGCCCGCGCACCGCGACGATGAAGGGCCAGCCGAACTTCGCCGCGTAGGCGGCATTGAGCTGCTGCAGCCGCTCGAACTCGGCCGGCGTGCAGTGCGCGAGCCCCGCGCTCGCCTGCTCGGCGGCCGAGTCGGCGGTGAGCCGTTCGGCCACCGCCGCCTTGCCGGCAAGCGCCGGGTGCGCGCGCAGCAGCGCCAGCACCTCGGCCTCGTCCGCCTCACCCGCCTCGCGCACCACGGCGACCAGCGCCTGCCGCAAGGCCGCCACGCTGGCGAAGGGCCGCCGTGCGGCGGCGCGTTCGGCGACCCACGGCGAGTGTTCGTACAGGCCGCCCAGCAGCGCGGAGAAATCCGCCGCCGGGGCGGTGTTGAGGGCGTCGAGCGACAGGGCCATGCGGTGCTACTCCCAGACGAAGGCGGTGGCGGCGTCGAAGGGGTGCGTCTCGCGCCAGTGCCGCGCGATGTCGATGCGGCGGCAGATCCACACCCGGTCGTGCGCCTCGACGTGGTCCAGAAAGCGCTGCAGCGCCCGGAAGCGCCCCGGCCGACCGAGCAGCCGGCAGTGCATGCCGATGCTCATCATCCGCGGCGTCTCGTCGCCCTCGGCGTAGAGCACGTCGAAGCCGTCGCGCAGGTAGGTGAAGAAGTCGTCGCCCTGCGCGAAGCCCTGCGGCAGCGCGAAGCGCATGTCGTTGGCGTCCAGCGTGTAGGGCACGACGAGGTGCGGCGCGAGCGTGCCGTCGCTCTTGCGCACCTGCAGCCAGAAGGGCAGGTCGTCGCCGTAGTGGTCGCTGTCGTAGGCGAAGCCGCCGTGGTCGGCCACGAGCCGGCGCGTGTTCGGGCTGTCGCGGCCGGTGTACCAGCCGAGCGCGCGCTCGCCGGTCAGGCGCTCGATGGTTTCCATCGCGCGCGCCAGGTGCTCGCGCTCGGTGGCTTCGTCCACCGCCTGGTAGTTGATCCAGCGCCAGCCGTGGCAGGCGATCTCGTGGCTCAGCTCGACGAAGGCCTGCGTCGCCTCGGGGTGGCGCTCCAGCGCCATCGCCACGCCGAACACGGTGAGCGGCAGGCCGCGGCGCTCGAACTCGCGCAGCAGCCGCCACACGCCCACGCGCGACCCGTATTCGTACAGGCTCTCCATGCTCAGGTGCCGCGCGGGGTAGGCCGGCGGGTTGGACATCTCCGAGAGGAACTGCTCGCTGCCGGCGTCGCCGTGCAGCACCGAGTTCTCGCCGCCTTCCTCGTAATTGAGGACGAACTGCACGGCGATGCGCGCACCGCCCGGCCACCGGGCGTGCGGCGGCGTCTCGCCGTGGCCGCGCAGGTCTCTCGGGTAGGGGGCAGGCGTCATGGCAAGGTGTCGCGTGGAAGGCGCGAACGGCGCACGGGCAACAGGCTATGCCAAAGTGTATGCACCTGCCCAGCGCCACGGACCCCGGAGAACGCCCATGGGACTGACCACCCACGTCCTCGACACCATGCACGGCACGCCGGCCGCCGGCATGGCGGTGTCGCTCTTTCACGTCGACGGGCAAGGCGCCACGCTGCTGCGGCAACTGGCGCTCGACGCCGACGGCCGCGCCGGCGGGCCGCTGCTCGCCGGCGCCGACCTGCGGCCCGGGCGCTACCGGCTGGTGTTCGCGGTGGCGGCGTACTTCAGGGCGCGCGGCGTGTCCTTGCCCGAGCCGCCCTTCCTCGACGAAGTGCCGGTCGACTTCGGCATCGCCGATGCCGCCGCGCACTACCACGTGCCGCTGCTGGTGAGCCCCTGGGCCTATTCCACCTACCGCGGAAGCTGAAGTGAACCACCCCCTACGCGCTTCGCGCGCCCCCTCGAGGGGGCCGAGCCCGGACACGAAAGGTCCAGTGGACCTTTCGTGCCTGGCGAGGGGCCGGGCCACTGGCCCGGCGCGGCCTGCAAGGCAACACCAGCGGACCGGCAGAGCCGGATCCGCGGTGTTCGCTTGGGAATGCTCCTCGGTTCATGCGTCGCGGGTCACGCCGCGCGCGGTGGAGCAACTGAGATGAAACGGCCCCCACGCTCACTTCGTTCGCTGCCGCCAAGGCCCTGGAAGGGCCACTTCGTGGCCCTTGGGGCGCGTCAGTCCCTTGGGGCGGCCCGGCGGGACTGACATGGAGACCTATTTCCTCGACTGGGCCAACCTCCTGCTGCGCTGGGCGCACGTGGTCGTCGCCATCGCGTGGATCGGCTCGTCCTTCTACTTCGTCTTCCTCGACGCCAACCTCACCGCGCCGACCGACCCCGCGCTGAAGGCCAAGGGCGTCGACGGCGAGCTGTGGGCGGTGCACGGCGGCGGCTTCTACCACCCGCAGAAGTACCTCGTCGCGCCGAAGCAGCTGCCCGCGCACCTGCACTGGTTCTACTGGGAGAGCTATTCCACCTGGCTCACCGGCTTCGCGCTGTTCACGGTGCTGTACCTCTTCCAGGCCGGCACCTTCCTGGTCGACAGGAGCGTGCATGCGTGGCCGGCGTCCGCGGCCATCGCGGCGGCGCTCGGCTTCCTCGCCGTGTTCTGGTTCGTCTACGACGCCATCTGCCGCACGTGGGGCCTGCGCGACGGCGGCGAGCGCATCGTCGGCGCGCTGGTGTGCGTGGTGGTGGCGTTCGCCTCGTGGCTCGCCTGCCAGCTCTTCGCCGGTCGCGCCGCCTTCCTGCTGGTGGGCGCGATGATGGCCACGGCCATGAGCGCCAACGTGTTCTTCTGGATCATCCCCGGCCAGAAGGCGGTGATCGCCCAGATGCGGGCCGGGCAGCCGGTCGACCCCGTCCACGGCCGGCGCGGCAAGCAGCGCAGCGTGCACAACACCTACTTCACGCTGCCGGTGCTGGTGGCGATGATCAGCAACCACTACGGCTTTCTCTACGGCGCCGCGCGCAACTGGCTGGTGCTGGTGGCCCTGATGGCCGCCGGGGCGCTGATCCGCCATTTCTTCGTGGCGCGGCACGCCGCGCGGCTGCACGGCAGGCCGTGGCCGTGGGCGTATGCGGTGGCCGGTTGTGCATTGCTCGCCGGCGTGATGGCGTGGCTGATGCCCGCGCGTTCGCCGGCCGCTGCCTCCGCCGCGCCGGTCGAGTTCGCGCGCGTGCAGGCCATCGTCGCGCAGCGCTGCGTGGCCTGCCACAACGCACAGGTGAACAGCAAGGACGTGCTTCTGCACACACCCGAACTGATCGTGCGGCACGCCCTGCAGATCAAGCAGCAGGCCGTGCTGCAGAAGACCATGCCGCTGAGCAACGCCACGCAGATGACCGACGAGGAGCGCGCGCTGCTCGGGCGCTGGGTGGATGCCGGCGCGAAGGGGCCTTGACGGCCCGGCGGGCGCGCACCCCGCTCCTCGCACAGAATCGACGATCCCATCACGCCCGACCACGCCATGACCGCGATCTGGAAACAACCCGCCTCCGTCGAGATCCTCACCGCCATCCACGTCGACACCGCCGCCGAGCGCCTGGGCATCGAGTTCCTCGAAGTCGGTGACGACTTCATCAAGGCCCGCGTGCCCGTCGACTCGCGCACCAAGCAGCCCGCCGGCATCCTGCACGGCGGCGTGTCGGTGCTGCTGGCCGAGACCCTCGGCTCCTGCGGCGCCGCCTTCTCCTCGCCCAAGGGGCACCGCGCGGTCGGGCTGGACATCAACGCCAACCACATCCGCAGCGCGAGCGAAGGCTGGGTGACGGGCATCGCGCGCCCGGTGCACGTCGGCCGCACGACGCACGTGTGGCACATCGACATGACGAACGAGAAGGGCCAGCTCACCTGCGTCTCGCGCATCACCATGGCGATCCTCGCGCCGCAGGCGCCGGCGGCATGAGCGCCCCCGCCCGGCCGCCCGAAGGGGGCGCTCGCGTCCCTCCCGGAGGGACCCGCGAAGCGGAGGGTGCGCCAGCGAGCGCCGCGCCCTCGCCGCAGGCCGACCCGCGCGGCTTCCTGCGCGCGCTGTACGACGCCGCCGTGGCCCGCGCGCTGCCGGCGCACAACACGGCGGCCTTCCTGCCGCCGCCGCCCAAGGGCCGCACCGTGGTGCTCGGCGCCGGCAAGGCCGGCGGCGCCATGGCCGCGGCGGTGGATGCGCTGTGGCCGAAGGACGCGCCGCTGTCCGGCCTCGTCGTCACCCGCTACGACCACGTGCCGCCGGCCTACAAGGCCGCGCCCGGGCGCATCGAGGTGGTCGAGGCCGCGCACCCGGTGCCCGACGCGGCCGGCCGCGCCGCCGCGCGGCGCATCGTCCAGTTGGCGCAGGGCCTCACGGCGGACGACCTGGTGCTGTGCCTCATCTCCGGCGGCGGCTCGGCGCTGCTGTCGCTGCCCGCCGAGGGCCTGACGCTCGAAGACAAACAGGCCGTCAACCAGGCGCTGCTCAAGAGCGGCGCGGCCATCGACGAGATGAACTGCGTGCGCAAGCACCTCTCGGCCATCAAGGGCGGGCGGCTGGCGGCGCTGTGCGCGCCGGCGAAGGTGGTGACGCTGCTCATCAGCGACGTGCCCGGCGACGCGCCCGAGGTCATCGCCAGCGGCCCCACTGTGCCCGACCCCAGCACCTGCGCCGACGCGCTGCGCATCCTCGCGCGCTACGGCATCGAACTGCCCGCCGCCGCCCGCGCCGGGCTGGAGAGCGGCGCCTTCGAGAGCCCCAAGCCCGGCGATGCGCGCTTCGCCGGCCATGCGGTTCACCTGATCGCCACGCCCTGGCAGTCGCTCGAAGCGGCGGCCGCGCTGGCGCGCGAGGCGGGCCTCGCGGCGCACATCCTCGGCGACGACCTGGAAGGCGAGTCGCGCGAGGTCGGCAAGGTGCACGCGGCGCTCGCGCGCGCCGTGGCGCGCCGCGGCCAGCCCTTCGCGCGGCCCTGCGTCATCCTCTCCGGCGGCGAGACCACGGTGACGGTAAAGGCCAAGGGCGGCCGCGGCGGGCGCGCCGGCGAGTTCCTGCTCGGCTGCGCCATCGCGCTGCAGGGCGAGGCGAACGTGCACGTGCTCGCGGCCGACACCGACGGCATCGACGGCATCGAGGACAACGCCGGCGCGATCGTCACGCCCGACACGCTGGCGCGCGCGGCGGCGCGGGGGCTGAAGGCGACGGAGTTTCTTGACCGCAACGACGCTTACGGCTTCTTCTCGGCGCTGGGCGACTTGGTGGTGCCGGGGCCGACCTTTACCAACGTGAATGACTTTCGGGCGGTGTTGGTGTTGTAGAGGGCTACCGCCACTGGATGCCGGAAAACGAAGGCACTGTCGGCGTTGGCTTCTAGAATTGCCGTTTTTCTCTGCGCGCCTTATCAAAGATGAACACTAAGCTGACGGTACTAAAAAGTCTGAATATGGGGCAGCGTGTTGCGGAGGACGAGTTGTCAGAATTGGCTCGCTACTTTGTCGAGACCAGCCAATGGAACGAGATGTTGGCGGGGCGGAAGGACGTAGTCTACGGCCCCAAAGGCACTGGCAAGAGCGCGCTCTACGGATTGCTGAGCGCCCAAGCAGAAGCGCTGGAGAAGAATGATGGAATTGTTCTCGCGTCTGCTGAAAACGTACGTGGTGCTACCGTGTTCAAGGGTTTGGTGGCGTCGCCCCCACCGTCGGAAAGCTCATTTATCTTTCTTTGGAAACTCTATTGCCTTGTTCTTGCGGGTAAGGCGCTTCGAGATCGACAAATCAAGAATATTGCAGCCGATGCGCTCACTGCAGCACTCCAAAATGCCAAGTTGCTTGTTCCTGATGCCACCATTGCATCTGCCTTCCGGTCGGTTCAAAATTACTTCAAAGGATTGCTCAATCGCGATGTGGCTGCAGTTGAGTACGGATTGTCAATCGACCCAGATAGTGGCCTTCCCATCGCGACTCGCAAGACTGAATTCCGGAGTTCGACGGAGCAGCAAGGTCTCGACGATGTACCTGTCGATGCGCTGCTAGAAACTGCCGATCGAGCCTTTCAAATGGTCGGGGCGAAATTCTGGATCTTGTTCGACAGACTCGATGTGGCCTTTGTCGATTCTCCTGATCTTGAACGCAATGCGCTAAGAGCGCTCTTCCGTGCCTACAACGATATGAGATCTCTAGAGAACATCGTTCTCAAGATTTTCGTTCGGGATGATATCTGGAGGCGAATCTCCTCTGGTGGCTTTGCGGAGGCAAGCCATATAACGCGGACAACTAGTATTGTTTGGTCAGAGCAGGGGCTTCTCAATTTGATTGCGCTGCGCCTGCTCAATAGTGAAGAACTCGTGCAGTGGCTTGGACTGGATGCTGAGGCCGTGAAGGCTGACTTTGAAGGACAACGGAATCTGCTCAAACAAATACTTCCGGATAAAATAGATACTGGCAAAAATCCAGATACTTTTGAATGGATGGTCACTCGGGTAAAGGATGGGCTTGGCGTAAGCGCGCCTCGCGAGCTGATTCATCTCTTTGAGTGGGTGAAGGATCTCCAAATTAAGAGATTGGAACGTGGCGAGCCCGAGCCGCCGGATCAACAACTCTTCGACCGAGCCGTCTTTAAGGAAGCTCTTAAGGAGGTTTCCAAGGTTCGCTATACGCAGACGATGGTTGCCGAATATCCAGACATGAAGTCCTACATGGATCGACTTGAAGGGCAGAAGGCCGAGCAGTCGCTGCAATCGCTCCAAGTTCTATGGCAGACCACGCCTGAGAAAGCGACTGAGTTGGCCGATCGATTGATCTCGGTGGGCTTCTTTGAAAAGCGTGATCGTAAGGGTATAACCTCTTTCTGGATTCCATTCATCTATCGCGGGGCACTAAAACTCGTGCAAGGGAGAGCCTAAGGTCAGCGCGGTCTTTCAGTCGCCCCCATGCCATTTGAGTGGCGTTCCAGAGATTTGAGCGTCCGGTGGTGAGATTGCGCAGCACCTGCTTTGCGTCGATAGGCAACATTGCATTCACTCGCCCGAGCCGGAACCTCCGCCGCTGCATATGTCACACACCAACGACTCAACGTGCTCCGGCCTCAATTCCATACCGAGCACTCGCTGCTCCGTACTGGGCAGCCGTTGCAACGCGGACATTGATTACGCCGAGGTTGAGCGGGACCAGCATGCACAGTCCGATGCTGCGCGTGCTCAGCCGAAGCGAGGTGAGGCAATCCCGCCGAAAGCTTTCGAAGTCTGATCGCGAAACTACGCCGAAACCCTAAGCCCAGCGATCAAGCCGCCGGCCCAGGCGGCGTGACCGGCGGCTCGTGGTCGGGCGAGGGCATCTCCGGCGGGATCGGCTCCTCCTCCGGCTGGCCCGGCAGCACCCGGCCGGGCGAGGGGGGCGTGGTGGCCGGCACTTCGTCGGGCATGGGCACCGGCGTGCGGCGGTGGACGGCTGGGTTCATGGCGTGGGCGCGGATGAACGGGGCGCCCAAGGTAGCACGCCGCCGCCTGCCGCGCAGGCCTTCCGGCAAGGCACGCCGCTTGCCCTGTGCTTCGATCGCGCCGTCCGCGGCGGCGGCATCAGGAGAAGCACCATGAGCGGTCTGAGCAAGCCCCGGCTGAAGGAAATCGAAACCCTGCTGAGCGAGCGCGAGAAGACGCTGCAGGCCGAGGTGCGCGCCGCCCACGAGGCCGAGGCGGCGCGCCCGAGCGAGCAGGGGCCGCAGGTCGACGACGAGGTGGCGCAGGGCGAGCAGCGCTTTCGCCACGGCATCGAGCATGCCGAGCTGCAGCGCGACCAGGAGGAACTGCGCGACATCGACACCGCGCGCGAGCGCATCGCCGCGGGCACCTACGGCCACTGCGTCGACTGCGGCGCCGCCATCGCCTTCGAGCGGCTGAAGGCGCAGCCGACGGCCAAGCGCTGCCTCGCCTGCCAGACGCGCTACGAGAAGACGCACGACGCCGCGCCGCGCTACACGCTTTGAGCCCCGGGAGCGGGCGGGTTCGGCGCCCGGCGGGAGGCCGCTGTCCGCGGGCTCCGGCCGCCCCCGCGCGCAGGCCGCCTGGCGGTGCGTGCGATTGATTTTTCTTAATGATTGGTTGCTAAAGTCGCTGGCTGGCCGCTGCCCGGTCAGCGCGGCAGCCGGCACACCGGCCGCCGCGAGCGTGCCCGTTCGTGCGCCCCGTTCGTGCACCCCACCGGCGCGCCGACCCGCCATCCAACTCCACGAAAGTTGTCGTCGATGCAAAGCACCTGGCTCGTGGGCGCCGCCGTCGTCGTCGCCGCGTTGTGCGGCTGCGCCGTCGCGCCGGCCGATGCGCCGCCCGACTCCGCCGCCGCCGCGCCCGCGCGGTGGCACGCCCCGCTGCCGCACGACGGCGCCGTCGGCGAGCTCGCGCGCTGGTGGCAGCAGTTCGACGACCCCCTCGTCGCCCGGCTCGTGCAGGCCTCGCAGGCGGCAAGCCCCACCATCGCCAGCGCCGCCTCGCGCATCGCGCAGGCGCGCGCGGCGCGCACCTCGGCCGGCGCCGCGCTTTGGCCCACGCTGGACGCCAATGCGAGCGCCACGCGCGGCCGCCAGGACCTGAGCCTGCCCGTGGGCACCACCGCCGGCGCGAGCCTCGACACCGCGTGGGAGATCGACGTGTTCGGCGCCCGCCGCGCCGCGCTCGACGCCGCCGGCGCGCGGCTGCAGGGCGCGCAGGCCGGCTGGCACGAGGCGCGCGTCTCGGTGGCGGCCGAGGTGGCCGCCACCTACGTGAGCCTGCGCGCCTGCGAGGCGCTGCTCGCCAACGCGCGCGCCGACGCCGCCTCGCGCGAGGAATCGGCGCGGCTGACGGATCTCTCGGCGAAGGCCGGCTTCCAGTCGCCCGCCAACGCGGCGCTGTCGCGTGCCAGCGCGGCGCAGGCGCGCAGCCTGCTGACGGCGCAGCAGGCGCAGTGCGACAGCCTCGTCAAGGCGCTGGTCGCGCTCACCGCCGTCGACGAGGCCGCGCTGCGCGAACAGCTCGCCGACCGCACGGCCACCCTGCCGCAGCCGGCGCAGCTCGCGGTGGCGGCCGTGCCCGCGGCGGTGCTCGCGCAGCGGCCCGACCTCTACCGCGCCGGGCTCGACGTGGCCGCCGCCAGCGCCGACGTGCGCAGCGCCCAGGCGCAGCGGCTGCCGCGCATCTCGCTGGCCGGCAGCATCGGCGTCGCGCGCTTCGACGGCGGCGGCGTCAGCACCGACGGCAGCGTGTGGCGCATCGGCCCCGTGGCCGTGACGCTGCCGCTGTTCGATGCCGGCGCCCGCCGCGCCAACGTGGAGGCCGCCCGCGCCGCCTACGACGAATCGGTGGCGCTCTACCGCGCCGGGCTGCGCACGGCGGTGCGCGAGGTCGAGGACGCGCTCATCGACCTGCGCAGCACCGCGGCGCGCGGCGAGGATGCGCAGGTCGCGGTCGACGGCTTCGAGGCCTCGTTCAACGCCACCGACGCGCGCTACCGCGGCGGGCTCGCCAGCCTGTTCGAGCTGGAGGAGGCGCGCCGCAGCCTGCTCACGGCGCGCAACACGCTCGTCGACCTGCGGCGCGAGCGCACCGCCGCCTGGATCGCGCTGTACCGCGCGCTCGGCGGCGGCTGGTCGGCCGACGCCACGCAGCACGCGGCCCGCTGACGGCGCGCTCTCCGCCACTCTCGCCGCCCCTCTCGCCGCCGCTCTTGCCGCCGCTCTTGCTGCTTTCGCACGACACGACACCAAGAATTCCCATGAAGCGTTCCACCGTCCTCCTTTCCGGCGCCGCGCTCGCCGCCCTGGCCGTGGCGGCCGCGGTCCTGATCTTCGGCGCCCGCGCGAACGGCGATGCGCAGGCCGCCGACGCCAGGCCGGCCGCGCAGGCCGAGGCCAAGCCCGCGCTCACCGTCACCGCCGTGCAGCCGCAGCGCTTGCCGCTGGCGCTCACGCTGTCGGCCAGCGGCAGCGTGATGGCCTGGCAGGAGGCGAGCGTGGGCACCGAGGCCAACGGCCTGCGCCTGGCCGAGGTGCGGGTGAACGTGGGCGACGTGGTCAAGCGCGGCCAGGTGCTCGCCACCTTCACCGCCAGCTCGGTCGAGGCCGACGTGGCGCAGATCCGCGCCGCCGTGGCCGAGGCCGAGGCGACGCTCGCCGAGGCCGCCGCCAACGCCGCCCGCGCCCGCGAGCTGGAGGCCACCGGCGCCTTGAGCGCGCAGCAGATCAACCAGTACCTCACCGCCGAGCGCACCGCCAGGGCGCGGCTGGAGGCGCAGCGCGCCGCCGGGCGGGCGCAGCAGCTGCGGCTGTCGAACACGCAGGTGCTGGCGCCCGACGACGGCGTGATCTCGGCGCGCAGCGCCACCGTGGGCGCGGTGCTGCCGGCCGGGCAGGAGCTGTTCCGCCTCATCCGCCGCGGGCGGCTGGAGTGGCGCGCCGAGGTGCCGGCGGCGGACCTCGCGCGCATCCGGCCGGGCATGGCCGTCGCCGTGACGGCCGGCGGCGGCGCGCCCATCGCCGGCAAGGTGCGCGTCGTCGCGCCCACCGTCGACGCGCAGACGCGCAACGGCATCGTCTACGTCGACCTCGCCGCCTCCGGCGCGGCCAAGGCCGGCATGTTCGCGCGCGGCGAGTTCGCGCTCGGCACGCGCGACGCGCTGACCGTGCCGCAGGCGGCGGTGCTGCTGCGCGACGGCTTCAGCTACGTGTTCGAGATCGGCCCCGACTCGAAGGTGGCCGAGCGCAAGGTGACGACCGGACGGCGCAGCGGCGAGCGCGTGGAGGTCACGTCCGGCCTGGAGGCCGGCGCGCGCGTGGTCGCCTCGGGCGGCGCCTTCCTCGGCGACGGCGACCTGGTGCGGGTGGTGGATGCGCCCGGGGCGCCCAAGGCCGACGCCGGCAAGGCGTCGCAGCAGGCGCGCAACTGAGAGTCCGAGGCCGCTGCGATGCTGAACGTCTCGTCCTGGTCCATCCGCAACCCGATCCCGTCGGTGCTGCTGTTCATCCTGCTCACGGTGGTGGGCCTGATGAGCTTCCGCTCGATGAAGATCCAGAACTTCCCGGACATCGAGCTGCCCATGGTCACCGTGGTGGCCACGCTGCCCGGCGCGGCGCCGGCGCAGCTCGAGACCGAGGTGGCGCGCAAGATCGAGAACTCGGTCGCCTCGGTGCAGGGCGTCAAGCACCTCTACACCAAGCTGCAGGACGGCACGGCCACGCTCACGGTGGAGTTCCGCCTCGAGAAGCCGGTGCAGGAGGCGCTGGACGACGTGCGCGACGCCGTGGCGCGGGTGCGCTCGGACCTGCCGGCCGACCTGCGCGACCCCATCATCAGCAAGGTCGACCTGTCGGGCTCGCCCATCCTCACCTACACGGTGGCGGCCGAGCGCATGGACGACGAGGCGCTGAGCTGGTTCGTCGACAACGAGGTGACCAAGGCGATGCTCGCCGTGCCCGGCGTGGGCAAGGTGGCGCGCGTGGGCGGCGTGACGCGCGAGGTGCACGTCGAGCTCGACCCGCAGCGGCTGCTGTCGCTGAACGCCACCGCGGCCGACGTGTCGCGCCAGCTGCAGCGCACGCAGCAGGAGGCGCCGGGCGGGCGCACCGACGTGGGCGGCGCCGAGCAGACGGTGCGCACCATCGCCACGGTGCAGTCGGCGCAGCAGCTCGCGGACATGAGCGTGGCGCTGCCCGACGGCCGCAGCATCCGCCTCGACCAGGTGGCCACCGTCAGCGACACCGTCGCCGAGCAGCGCTCGGCGGCGCTGCTCGACGGCCGGCCGGTCGTCGGCTTCGAGATCACGCGCAGCCGCGGCGCGGGCGAGGTGGACGTGGCCGAGGGCGTGCGCGCCAAGGTGGCGGCGCTGGCCGCGGCGCACCCCGACGTGGGCTTCACCGAGGCCTTCAACTTCGTGGACCCGGTGGTCGAGAACTACGACGGCTCGCTCAAGCTGCTGTACGAGGGCGCGGCGCTGGCGGTGCTGGTGGTGCTGCTGTTCCTGCGCGACTGGCGCGCGACGCTGGTCTCGGCCACGGCGCTGCCGCTGTCGGTGATCCCGGCCTTCGCCGTGATGTACCTCTTCGGCTTCACCATCAACATGGTGACGCTGCTGTCGCTGTCGCTGGTGGTGGGCATCCTCGTCGACGACGCCATCGTCGAGATCGAGAACATCATGCGCCACCTGGCGATGGGCAAGCCGCCCTACCAGGCGGCGATGGAGGCGGCCGACGAGATCGGCCTGGCCGTGATCGCCACCACCTTCACGCTGATCGCGGTGTTCCTGCCCACGGCCTTCATGAGCGGCGTGGCGGGCAAGTTCTTCGTGCAGTTCGGCTGGACGGCGGCCATCGCGGTGTTCTTCTCGCTCGTCGTCGCGCGGCTGCTCACGCCGATGATGGCCGCCTACCTGCTGCGCGCGCCCAAGCCGGGCTCGCACGGCCACGGCGAGGAGCCGGGCTGGGTGCGCCGCTACATGCGCTGGGTGACGTGGTGCCTGAAGCACCGCGTGGCGACGAGCTTCGCCGCGCTCGTCTTCCTCGTCGGCTCGTTCATGCTGGTGCCGCTGCTGCCCACCGGCTTCATCCCGCCCGACGACCTGTCGCAGACGCAGGTGGAGCTGTCGCTGCCGCCGGGCAGCACCTTCCGCGACACTTTCGCCGCCGCCGAGCAGGCGCGCGAGATCGTGCAGCGCCATCCGCACGTGAAGCTCGTCTACACCGCGATCGGCGGCGGCAGCACCGGCGCCGACCCGTTCGCCGCGGCGGGCGCCGCCGAGGTGCGCAAGGCCACGCTCACCATCAACATGACGCACCGCGACGAGCGCGCCGGCGTGAGCAAGCAGCAGATCGAGGGCGAACTGCGCGCGGCGCTCGACGCCGTGCCGGGCGCACGCGTGAAGGTGGGCTTCGGCGGCTCGAGCGAGAAGTACGTGCTCGTGCTCGCCGGCGAGGACGGCCGCGTGCTCGCCCAGCACGCGCGCCAGGTCGAGCGCGAGCTGCGCACGATCCCCGGCATCGGCAACGTCAACTCCACCTCCAGCCTGGTGCGCCCCGAGCTGATCGTGCGGCCCGACTTCGCCCGCGCGGCGGACCTGGGCGTCACCTCGGCCGCGATCGCCGACACGCTGCGCGTGGCCACCGCGGGCGACTACGACCAGGGCCTGGCCAAGCTGAACCTGTCGCAGCGGCAGGTGCCCATCGTCGTGAAGCTGCCGCCGCAGGCGCGCACCGACCTCGCGCTGCTCGAGCGCCTGAGCGTGCCCGGTGCGCGCGGGCCGGTGATGCTCGGCAACGTGGCCGACTTCGCCATCGAGAGCGGCCCGGCCGAGATCGACCGCTACGACCGGCTGCGCAACATCAACTTCGAGATCGAGCTGAACCAGCAGCCGCTGGGCGACGTGGAGAAGGCGGCGCTCGCGCTGCCCAGCCTCGCCAACCTGCCGCCTGGCGTGATCCAGACGACGGTGGGCGACGCCGAGGCCATGGCCGAGCTGTTCGCGAGCTTCGGCCTGGCCATGTTCACCGGCGTGCTGTGCATCTACATCGTGCTGGTGCTGCTGTTCAAGGACTTCGTGCAGCCGGTGACCATCCTCGCGGCGCTGGTGCTGTCGATTCCCGGCGCCTTCCTCGCGCTGTTCATCGCGCGCACGGCGATCTCCATGCCGTCGATGATCGGCCTGATCATGCTGATGGGCATCGCGACGAAGAACTCGATCCTGCTGGTCGAGTACGCCATCATGGCCCGGCGCGACCGCGGCATGGCGCGCATGGAGGCGCTGGTCGACGCCTGCCGCAAGCGCGCGCGGCCGATCGTCATGACCACCATCGCCATGGGCGCCGGCATGATGCCGATCGCGCTGGGCATCGGCGTCGATCCGAGCTTCCGCTCGCCGATGGCCATCGTGGTGATCGGCGGGCTGATCACCTCCACCTTCCTGAGCCTGCTGGTGATCCCGGTGCTGTTCACCTACGTGGACGACGTGGTGCAGTGGACCCTGGGCCACCTGAGGCGCCGGCATGCGCCGGCGGGCCGTGCGATGGCGCCGCAGGGCGAAGCCCGCTGACGCGGAGTCAGTCGCCGGTTTCCAGGCGCACCACCTTGCCGCTGCGGGTCTCGAACTCGCAGCGGAAGCCGAACGGCTCGGCGTTCATGCCACGCGCCCGCTGCATCGCGCCGCGCCCCTGCAGGCTGGTGCGGCCGTTGGGCGCCGGGCGCAGCTGCCGCGAGGCGGCGTCGAAGGTGATGCGGCCCACGCGCGGGTAGCGCTCGGTCAGCGTGGCGGCAGTGGCGGCCTCGCAGGCCTCGGGCGAGAAGTTCGTCAGGTCGGGCTGCCACGACGAGTCGGCCGGCGCCGCGGCGGCATGCAGGCGGCCCGTCTCGCGGAAGACCACGCCCGAGGCTTCGCCGCTCTCGCGATCGACCGCGCAGCCGTAGGTGAACGGCACCGGGCCGTCGGGCGAGCGGTAGCGGCCCTCGCCGCGCACGCCGAGCCGGTGGTCGGCCGTGGGCGCGAGCGTGCGGCTGGCGCCGATGAACTGCACCGCCTGCGCCTGCGGGCCGCGCATGCGCTGGATGGTCTCGCGCACCTCGGCCTCGCAGCGCTCGCCGGTCTGGCCCGGCGGCTGCGCGAGCGCGCCCGCGCCCGCGGCGCAGAAGACGAGGGCGAGGCCGATGGAGGAAAGGCGCGGGGTCATTCGGGCGGTCCTGTGGCGGGCGAGGCAGGACGATGGTGTCCCGAATCTCCGCTGCCGGCAAGGGGTGCGGCGCTGCGGCCGTTTGCGCCGCCGCGGCCGTCCATGCCAAGCTGCGGCCTTTTCGCACGGGAGAACGACGGATGGCATTCGAGACGGCGCAGGCGATCGACCTCGCGCTGCAGGGCGGCGGCTCGCACGGCGCCTTCACCTGGGGCGTGCTCGACGCGCTGCTGGAAGACGGCTCGCTGTCGTTCAGCGGCATCTCGGGCACCAGCGCGGGGGCGCTCAATGCGGCCGTGATGGCCACCGGCCTCGCGAAGGGCGGCAACGACGGCGCCCGCGAGGCGCTGCGCGCCTTCTGGCGCGACGTGGCGGGCGCGGGCGGCTGCTTCGGCGGCCTGCCGTCCGCCTCGCTGCCCGGCTGGCCGGCGGCGGCGGCGATGCCCGAATGGCCGGCCTGGGCCTGGACGCCGCAGGCGCTGTGGACCGCCTGGGCGCGCAGCCTCAGCCCCGCCCAGCTCAACCCCCTCGGGCTCGACCCGCTGCGCGACGTGGTGGCGCGGCACGTCGACGCGGCGGCCATCGCGCAGGCGCCGCCGGCGCTGTTCATCATCGCGACGTCGGTGCACACCGGCCAGCCGTGCGTGTTCAGCGGCGAGCGCGTCACGCTCGACGCGCTGATGGCCTCGGCCTGCCTGCCGCACCTGTTCCGCCCCGTCACCATCGACGGCGAGCCCTACTGGGACGGCGGCTACAGCGGCAATCCGGCGCTGTGGCCGCTCATCTACGAGACCGCCGAGACCGACCTGCTCTTGGTGAAGATCCAGCCGCTGGTGCGCGCCGAAACGCCGCAGACGGCGCTCGAGATCGCCGACCGCACCAGCGAGATCGGCTTCAACGCCGCGCTGGTGGGCGAGATGCGCGCCATCGCCTTCGTCAAGCGCCTGATCGCCGACCAGCGCATCGACCGCGGCCGCTACAAGGACGTGCGGCTGCACATGATCGCCGACGAGGACGAACTCGGCGCGCTGAAGGCGGCCACGAAGCTCGACACCTCCTGGCCCTTCCTCGAATCGCTGTTCGGCATGGGCCGCCGCGCGGCGGCGCGCTGGCTGGCGGCGCACCGCGGCTCGGTCGGCGTCGAGTCGACGCTGGACATCGAGAAGACCTTCCTCGCGCGGAAGTAGGAAGCAGGGCGCTTCGCCGGGCAGGCCCGGCCGCGTGGCTCCCTCGCCCCCGCAGGGGGAGAGGGGTGGGTGAGGGGGCCGGCGCAGGACGCCGGCCGCTCCCTCCGCGTGAACCGGCATCATGGACGCTCCCGCCGTCCTCCCGATCGCCATGACCACGCACGACGCCGACTTCCTCGTCATCGGCAGCGGCATCGCCGCCGCCTCCATCGGCCACTGGCTCGCCCCGCACGGGCGCACCGTGCTGCTCGAACGCGAGGACCAGCCCGGCTACCACAGCACCGGCCGCTCCGCCGCGCTGTTCATGGAGAGCTACGGCACGCCGCAGGTGCGCGCGCTCACGCTCGCCAGCCGCGCCTTCTTCGAGGCGCCGCCCGAGGGCTTCGCCGAGCACCCGCTGCTCGCGCCGCGCGGCGCGCTGTTCATCGCCCGCCCCGGCGAGGGCGCGCTGCTCGACGAGCACTGGGAGGTGCTGCGCTCCGTCAGCCCGCGCGGCGAACGCTGGGACACCGCCGCCGCCTGCGCGCACGTGCCGGCGCTGCGCCCCGAACGCGTGCTCGGCGCCGTCCACGAGCCCGACGCCGCCGACATGGACGTGCACGCCATCCACCAGGGCTACCTGCGCGGCCTGCGCCGGCACGGCGGCGAACTGGCGTGCAACGCCGAGGCCACCGCCATCGAGCGGACGGGCGGCCGGTGGCACGTGCAGGCGGGCGGGCGCGAGTACCGCGCGCCGCTGCTGGTCAACGCCGCGGGCGCCTGGTGCGACGTGGTCGCCGCGCTCGCCGGCGTCGCGCCCATCGGTCTCGTGCCCAAGCGCCGCTCGGCCTTCCTGTTCGCCCCGCCGGCGGGCGTCGACGTGCACGGCTGGCCGCTGTGCATCGGCGCCGACCACAGCTGGTACCTCAAGCCCGACGCCGGCCTGCTGCTCGGCTCGCCCGCCAACGAAGACCCGATGCCGCCGCAGGACGTGCAGCCGGAGGAACTGGACATCGCGCTCGCCATCCATCACATCGAGGACATGACCACGCTGCAGATCCGCCGGCCCACGCGTACCTGGGCCGGCCTGCGCTCCTTCGTCGCCGACGGCGACCTGGTCGGCGGCTTCGACGCGCAGGCGCCGGGCTTCTTCTGGGTCGCCGCGCAGGGCGGCTACGGCATCCAGACTTCGGCCGCGATGGGCGAGGCCTGCGCGGCGCTGGTGCGCGGCGAGCCGCTGCCCCGGCGCATCGCCGACTTCGGGCTCACGGCGGCGATGCTGGCGCCGGGGCGACTGGCGGGCTGAACCGCCTGCGGCGCATCGAACGCCGCCAGCAGCACGCCGGTCAGCTCGTGCATCGCCCCGATCGGGGCGTCGCCCGGCCGCAGGCCCGGCACGAACCCGGCGGCCTGCAGCCGCCGCAGCAGGGCCGCGTCGCGGCTGACGACGTGCACCGGCACGTCCCACGAGGCGTTCGGGCCGGACACGCTCGCCACCGGCTGGTGGTCGCCGACGACGAGGGTGACGAGCGAGGCGGGCGCGCGGTCTCGCCACCACGCGCCGAGCCAGTTGTAGGTGTAGGCGATGCTCGCCAGGTACGCCGGCACCGGGTCCGCCAGCGCGGTGGGCGATCGCAGCGCCGCGGCCACCTGCGCGGGCGTGTAGGCCTCGGGGCCGAGCAGGCGCTGCCAGTCGCGCTGGTAGGGCGCGAGCGGGCGGAACGGGGCGTGGGTCGAGAGCGTCGGGAAGACGATGAAGCGCGGCCGGCGCGTGCCGCCGCCGGCACGCGGCTCGCCCGCCAGTTCCTGCGCTTGCAGCAGCGCCATCGCCGCCTGGTCGGGAATGCGCCAGTAGCCGAAGGCCGGGCCGGCGTAGCCGAGGCCCCGCGCATCGGCGATGCGCTCGAAGCCGTAGAACGCGCCCTCGGGCCAGGGCCGCTGCAGGCCGGGCATCCAGGCCACGCTGCGCCAGCCGTGGCGCGCGAAGTGGCGCGCGAGCGTCGGGCGCCGGGTGGCGAGGAGCAGGGCGTGGTCGTCCGGGTCCTGCGTGTCGACGCCGGTGAGCAGCGCCGCATGCGCGAGCCACGAGGCGCCGCCGAAGGTGGGCGAGCGCACGCGGGCGGAGACGACCTGCCGCCCGCCGGCGTGCAGCGCCTGCAGCAGCCGCGCGCCGGCATCGGCCAGGGCCTCGGCCTGGCGCGGGCGGTCGAAGCTGCCCATGCCGTAGGACTCGGCGAACACCAGCAGCACGTCGGCGCCGTGCAGGCCATCGAGGCTGCCGGCGAAATCGGGGCTCGGCGTGAGCCGCGCCTCGGTGCGTTCGGCCGAGCCTGCGGCCCACAGCAGCGCGGACTGGCGCGCAAGCGTCGGGCCCACCGGCAGCGAGAAGAACCAGCGCGTGTCGAGCCTCGTGAAGGGATGGGCCGCGAAGCCCAGGCCGAGCGCCGCCACGGCGGCGATCAGCCAGGGGCGCGGCGGCGCCCAGCGCAAGGCATCGGCGAGCACGGCCACGGCCCGGCGCGCCAGCACGAACAGCAGCGCCGCGGCGAGGAGCGCGGCGCCGGCGAACAGCGCGATGCGTGCGCCGCCCACGTCGGACGCCGCCATCGCCAGCAGCTCGCGCGCATGCCGCGCGTCCCAGACGAGGTTGATCGGGCGGCCGAACAGCTCGCGCACCGTGCCGTCGGCATAGCGCAGCAGCGCGAGCGCGAGGCACAGCCCCGCGGCTGCCGAGGCGCCGCGCCGCCCGAGCCGGCCGCGCCAGGCCACCCAGGCCAGCAGCAACGCCACGCCGACGCACAGCTCGAACGACAGCCGCTGGCCGAGGCGGATGGCCGCCGAGCCGGGCAGGTTCTCGAAGGTCAGCAGCGCGTTCAGCCCCGCGAAGGCCGCGCCGAAGCGCAGCGCCCAGGCGGCACCGCGCGGCGCGGCGTTCACTTGCGGTGCGCCTCGAACTCGATGATGAGCGCCACCTCGTCGCCGACCCAGCCGTTGGCGACGGCGTAGTTCATGCCGTAGGCGCTGCGCTTGAAGCTGCCGCGCGCCGACACGCCCATCACCCAGGTCCTGTTGCCCGGCACCATGGGCGAGACGGCGCTCTTGTTCCAGGTGGCCTGCAGCACGAGCGGCTGGGTGCGGCCGAGCAGTTCGAGCTGGCCGGTGATCTCGAACGTGCGCTCGCCGGTGCGCTTCGCCCCGGCGGCGGTGAAGGTCATGCGCGGGAACTCGGCGCTGTCGAGGAAGTCGGCGCCCTTCAGGTGCTCGTCGCGCTTGCGGTGGTTGGTGAAGACGCTGGCGGTGTCGGCCTCGATGCGCACGTCCGACAGCGTGCCGGTGGCCTCGTCGAAGGTGTAGCCGCCGCGCGCCGCGCGGAAGGTGCCGAGCACCTTCGCGTAGCCCACGTGCTCGACGAGGAAGCCGAGCATCAGGTGGTCGGGGTCGAGCTCGTAGCGCGCGGGCTGCGCCTGCAGCGGCGCGGCGGCGAGCGCCAGCAGCGCGAACACCGTGGCGCACACGGCATGGAGGCGGGCGAGTGGGGTCATGCGGCGGTCTCCCGGGGCTGGTGCCGCGTGCGTGCCAGCCACAGCACGTCGGCGGCGAACGAATGGACGAGCAGCGCCACCCCGGCCGCGGCCAGCGCCGCCGAGGCGGGCGGCGGCACGGGCGGCATCAGGCAGGCGATGAGGCTCACGATCTGCGCCACGCACGCGGCCTTGCGCCGCAGGCTCGGCGGCAGCGGGCGGGCGAGCCACGGCCATGCGCGGGCGGCGCCGACGAAGGCGTAGCGCATCAGCCCCGCGGCCAGCACCCAGGCGCCGGCCTTGTCGAACTGCAGCACCAGCGCGCCGAGCACCAGCACGAGCAGGGCGTCGGTCTCCATGTCGAAGCGCGCGCCGAAGTCGCTCGCCAGGCCGCCGGCACGCGCCAGCGGGCCGTCGACGGCGTCGAGCGAGGCGGCCAGCGTGGCCAGCGCCGCGGCGCCCCAGGCCAGCGCCGGCGCGTCGGCGACGGCTTCGCCCAGGGTGGCGGCCAGCAGCAGCACGAGCGACAGGCGCCACAGCGTGACGCGATTCGCCGCGCCGAAGCGCGCGTGCGGCGCATGGGCGGGTACGGCCTGCCGCACCAGCCATGCCGCGGCGCCGAAGAGGACGAGGGCCTTGAGCACGTAGGCGGCGCCGAAGCCGGCGAACGAGGCGACGGCGAAGGCGAGGGCGGCGTGCAGCGGCACGAGGCGAAGCGCCTCGTGCAGGGCCTGGCGTTGCAGGGCGATCATCATGGTTAGTCGGCCCTCACCCCGACCCTCTCCCGCCTGCGGGAGAGGGAGTTCCTGCACGTTGCCCCCTCTCTCGCTGGCGGGAGAGGGCGGGGGGTGAGGGAATCCCCCCGACCGTAAGATCGTCCGCGCCACCGCCCGCCCGCCGCATGCCCCGCGAACGCACCACCGACGCCTGCTGGTTCACCGCCCCCGGCCGCGCCGAGATCCGCGGCGAGGCGCTCCCCGCGCCCGGCCCCGGCGACGTGCAGGTGCGCACGCTGCACTCGGGCGTGAGCCGCGGCACCGAGTTGCGGGTGCTGCGCGGCGAGGTTCCGGCGAGCGAGTCGGTGCGCATGCGGGCCCCTTTCCAGGCGGGCGAGTTCCCGTTTCCGGTGAAGTATGGCTACGCGAGCGTCGGCGTGGTGGAGGAAGGGCCGCCGCACCTCGTCGGCCGCGCGGTGTTCTGCCTGCATCCGCACCAGGCGCGCTTCGTCGTGCCGCAGGACGCGGTGCACCCGCTACCCGCCGACGTGCCGCCGCGGCGCGCCGTGCTGGCGGCCAACCTGGAGACGGCGGTCAACGTGCTGTGGGATGCGGCGCCGCGCATGGGCGACCGCATCGCCGTGGTGGGCGGCGGCGTGGTCGGCCTGCTCGTCGCCTGGCTCGCCGCGCGGATGCCGGGCACCGAGGTGGAGGTGGTCGACGTCGAGCCCGCGCGGCGCCCGGTGGCCGAAGCGCTGGGCGCACGCTTCGCCACGCCGGATGAGGCCGCGCCCGAGGCCGACCTCGTGGTCCACGCCAGCGGCCATGCCGAGGGCCTGGCCACCGCCTTGCGCCTGGCCGCCTTCGAGGCCACCGTGGTCGAGGCGAGCTGGCACGGCGCGCACCCCGTGCCCGTGCCGCTGGGCGAGGCCTTCCATTCGCGGCGGCTCACGCTGCGCAGCTCGCAGGTCGGCCACGTGGCCGCGGCGCAGCGCGGCCGCTGGACGCACGCGCGCCGGCTCGGCCTGGCGCTGCGGCTGCTGGCCGACCCGGCGCTCGACGCGCTGGTCACCGACAGCGCCCCCTTCGCCGAGCTGCCGGCGGTGTTCGCGCGCCTCGCGAAGGGCGCGCCGCGCACGCTGTGCCAGCGCATCGACTACTGAAAGAACCCGCCATGTACAGCGTCAACGTCCGCGACCACGTCATGATCGCCCACAGCTTCCGCGGCACCGTGTTCGGCCCGGCGCAGCGGCTGCACGGCGCCACCTACGTCGTCGACCTGGCGCTGCGCCGCGCCGAGCTCGACGCCGACGGCGTGGTGGTCGACATCGGCCTCGCCGCGAAGGCGCTGCGCGCGGTGCTGGCCGAGTTCGACTTCCGCAACCTCGACGACGAGGCGGCGTTCGCCGGCCGCAACACCACCACCGAGTTCATGGCGCGCGTGGTGTTCGACCGCGTGGCGGCGCGCATCGCGGCGGGCGAGCTGGGGCCGCACGCCGCCGGCCTGGCGAGCCTGTGCGTGACGCTGCACGAATCGCACGTCGCCTGGGCCGCCTACGAGGCGGCGCTGCCGGGCTGAGCCATGGCGGCGCCGGCGTGCTGCCGCTTCGTGCTGCCCGGCGACCCGGACACGCCGACCGGCGGCTACCGCTACGACCGGCGCATCGCCGCCGGCCTGCGCGCGCACGGCTGGCGGGCCGAGGTGCTGGCGCTCGACGCGGGCTTCCCGTTCCCGTCGGACGATGCGCTGGCGCAGGCGCAGGCCGCCGTCGCGGCGATCCCCGACGGCGCGGTCGTCGTGGCCGACGGCCTGGCCTTCGGCGCCATGCCGGAGATCGCGCAGCGCCATGCGCGGCGGCTGCGCTGGGTGGCGCTGGTGCACCACCCGCTGCATCTCGAGACCGGCCTGGCCGAGGCGCGCCGGCAGGCGCTGTTCGCCAGCGAAGCCCGCGCGCTGGCCGCGGCGCGGCGCGTGGTGGTGACGGGCGCGGCCACGGCCGGGCACCTCGCGGCCCTGGGCCTGCCGCCCGGGCGCATCGCCGTGGTCGAGCCCGGCTGCGACCCGGCGCCGCCGGCCGCCGGCTCGGGCGAGGCGGGCGCGAGCCTGCTGTGCGTGGCGACGCTCACGCCGCGCAAGGGCCACCTGCTGCTGCTCGATGCGCTCGCCGCGCTGCGCGACCGGGCGTGGACGCTGCACTGCGTCGGCAGCCTCTCGCGCGACGGCGGCACCGCGGCGCAGGTGCGCGAGGCCATCGGCGCGCTGGGCCTGCAGGGCCGCGTGCACCTGCACGGCGAGCTCGACGACGCGGCGCTCGCCCGCCGCTACGCCGCGGCCGACGCCTTCGTGCTGGCCTCGCACTTCGAGGGCTACGGCATGGCCGTGGCCGAGGCGCTGGCGCACGGCCTGCCGGTGATCGGCACGCGCACCGGCGCCGCCGACCGGCTCGTGCCGCCCGAGGCGGGGGTGCTGGTGCCGCCGGGCGATGCCGCCGCGCTGCGCGACGCGCTGGCCGCGGTGATCGGCGACCCGCGCCGGCATGCGGCCCTGTCGCGCGGGGCGCATGCCGCCCGGCTGCGCCTGCCGTCGTGGCCCGACGCCTGCGCGCGGTTCGCCGCGGTGCTCGAAGCGGCCGGCGCCGAGGCGCCGCGATGAGCGGCTTCAGCGCCGACTGGCTGCGCCTGCGCGAGCCCTTCGACCATGCGGCGCGCGAGGCCGCGCAGGCGGCGCTCGGCCCCGTCGCCCTGCCGCGGGCCGCGGGCGCGCCGCTGCAGGTGCTCGACCTCGGCTGCGGCACCGGCTCGACCCTGCGCTTCCTGGCGCCGCGCCTGGGCGGCGTGCAGCACTGGCAGGTGTTCGACCACGACGCCGTGCTGCTCGCCGCCTGGCCCGAGGCGCTGCGTGAATGGGCCGCGCGCGAAGGGCATGCCATGGCCATGCACGGCGACGGACTGCGGATCGAGGGACCAGGCTTCGCGGCCACGGTGCAGCGGCGGCCGGTCGACCTGGCGGCGGCGCTGCACACCCTGCCGTGGAGCGGCGCCGGCCTCGTCTGCGCCTCGGCGCTCGTCGATCTCGCGGGTGCCGGCTGGCTCTCCGCGCTGGTCGGCCATTGCGCGGCGGCGCGTGCGGCCGTGCTGCTGTCGCTGAACGTCGACGGCCGCATCGAATGGTCCGTCCCGGCCGATGGCGACGCCGACGTGGCGGCGCTGTTCGCCGGGCACCAGCGCCGCGACAAGGGGTTCGGCCCGGCACTCGGCCCCGACGCGCCGGCGCGGGCTGCGCGCTGCCTCGCGGCGGCCGGCTACCGCGTGCGGCAGGCGCGAAGCGACTGGCGGGCCACGGGGCGTCTGCAGGAGGCGCTCATCGACGGCATGGCGCAGGCCGCGGCCGAGCAGGCGCCTGCAGCGCGCGAGGCGGTGGCCGCGTGGCGCGAACGGCGCCGGGCGCTGTGCCCGCGCACGACGCTGCGCATCGGCCATCTGGACCTCCTCGCGCACTTCGGCGGCGCGCCGTGAGGCGGGCCTTCGCATCGGCCGAAGGTCGGCTCTGCCATTTCCCGATTGGCAAACGCCGGCCGGCCCCGGACCATCGCGGCATGGATGCAACGCTCGGGTCCGCCGTGGTCCTGGTCTTCTTCTGCGCCGGCGTGCCGGCCGGATCGCCCAGATGAACATCGCGCCGGAAGACGCCGGCGAAGCGCTCGAATGGGCCTGCGGCCGGGCATTCGCGCTCGAAGCCCTGTGCGAGCTGGCGCCGGCGCGCGAGTGCGCGCCCCAGGCCTACGACTTCCTGCTGCACCACCTGACCCGCGGCCTGGCCTGCCGGCTCGACGAGCTGCGGGCGCGGCACGTGTCGGCCGGGGCGGGGCTCACGCGCCCCGCAGCGCCAGATCCCACAGCACGTCCTCGCCCATGCGCAGTGTGCGGCACGGCGGGCGCAGGCAATCGGCCATCGCCGGGAAGGCCGGCAGGCTGAGGCCGCGCCGCCCGGCGCCGATGAACACCGGCGCGACGGCGAGGTGCAGGCGGTCGAGCGCGCCCTGCCGCAGGAAGCACGACACCGTGGCGCCGCCGCCTTCGACGAACAGCAGGCGCAGGCCGAGCGCCTGCAGCGTGTCGACGACGGCCCCCGCGTCGGGCGTGCCGTCGTCGCGCCGCAGGCCGTCGATGCCGAGCACGCGGGCGTTCACGCGCAGGCCGTCGGCCTTCGGCCGCATGCGCGCGTCGCACAGCCACAGCGTGGGCGCCGCGCCGTCCTGCAGCACGCGGGCGGCGGGCGAGGTGCGCAGGCCGGGGTCGAGCACCACGCGCGTCGGGCTCGGCCCCGGCACGCGGCGCGTGGTGAGGCGCGGGTCGTCGGCGGCCACCGTGCCGGCGCCGACGATCACCGCGTCGCACAGCGCGCGCAGGCGGTGCAGGTGGTCGAGGTTGTCGCTGCCGGTGACGAAGCAGGAGTCGCCGCCGCGGGTGGCGATGCAGCCGTCCAGGCTCTGGCCGAGCTGCGCGACGACCCAGGGCGGCGCGCCGGCGGCGCGGTCGAGCAGCGGCTGGTAGAGCGCGAACAGCTCGTGCGTGCGCGCATCCGCCGCGCCCGACAGGCGCCAGCCGCCGTCCTGGCGGACGAGCGCCGGCGGGGCCGCGCCGCGTTCGCCGCTTCGCCGCTGCGCGGCGAGCTGCAGCATGGCGGCCCACAGGGCCGGCCAGCCGGGCGGAAGCGGGGTCTCGGCGGAAGTGGGCACGGCGTGCGGAGTGGGCGGCGGACGGCGGCGGCGGACGGCCGCGGCTATCCTAGGGCAGGCGCCCGCCCCGGGGCGCGAATGCCCTGCCCATGAACGACCGTGTCTCGCCGTCCGTCATCGTCGCCCCGCCGCCGGCGGCCGACGAGTTCGCGGTCGTCCGCGCCGACCGCGCGCGCACCGAGCTGCTGCACGGCCGCGCCATCGTCGTGGCCGCCGCCGACCCGGCGGCGCCGCTGCTGCTGGCCGCGGCGGTGGAGACGCTGACCGAGCCGCGCCTGCAGTCCTTCGTGCGCTGGGGCGGCGCGCTGCGCCTGCTGCTCACCGCCGAGCGGCTGCAGACCCTGCAGCCGCTGCCCGTGGCCGGCGCCCGCTCGCTCGCGCTGCCGGGCGCGCCCGGCGACGGGGTGCTGCCGATGCTGCAGCGCCTCGCCGCGGTGAGCCCCGGCCGCGTCGACGCCGCCGCCCTGGACGGCGCGCAGCCGGCCACCGCCGCGATGGAGGCGGCGCTCGACCTGGCGCGGCGCGCGCGCCTCACGCCGGCGCTGCTGGTGTGCGAGCTGCCCGCCGGCGCGCGCGAGGCGCTGCAGGCGGCGCAGATCCTGTGCGTGAGCGAGGCCGACGTGCGCGCCGCGCAGGCCGTGCCCGTGCCGGCGCTGCGCCGGGTGAGCGACGCGCGCGTGCCGATCGCGGCGCACGACGACTGCACGCTGGTCCTGTTCCGCGAGATCGACGGCACGGCCGAGCACGTGGCCGTGCTGTTCGGCCCGCCCCCGGTCGACCCGGCGCAGCCGGTGCACGTGCGGCTGCATTCGGCCTGCCTCACCGGCGACCTGCTGGGCAGCCGGCGCTGCGACTGCGGCGACCAGCTGCACGACGCCATCGAGCACCTCGCGCAGGTCGGCGGCGTGCTGCTGTACCTGGCGCAGGAGGGGCGCGGCATCGGCCTGGCCAACAAGCTGCGCGCCTACCGGCTGCAGGACGGCGGGCTCGACACGCTGGATGCCGACCGCCACCTCGGCTTCCGCGACGACGAGCGCGACTTCGGCGCGGCGGTGGCGATGCTGCAGCTGCTGCGGATCACGCGCATCCGGCTGCTGACCAACAACCCCGACAAGATCGAGAGCCTGCGCCGCGGCGGCATCGACGTGGTCGACCGGGTGCCGCTCCTGGCGCCGGTGAACGCGCACAACGCACGCTACCTGCAGACCAAGCGCGAGCGGGCCGGGCACCTGGGGCACGCCGGCGACGGCACGCCCTCAGCCGCCGGGTAGGGCCTGCGGCAGCGGCTGCCGCGCCACCTCGCCGAGCAGCTGCGCGAGCCGCGCCGCGGCGTGCTGCAGCAGCGCCGCGCCCTTGTCGGCGCTGGCCTGCGCGGCATCGCCGCAGGCGCCCGAGGGGTGCAGGTCCTGCGCCATCCAGCCGATGCCGACCGGCTTCTCGATGCCGAGCAGGCCGCCGTGCGCCGCCATCGCCGCGCCGGCCGAGGCGAAGTGCGCCAGCGCCTCGCGCCGCACGAGGTCGGGCCGCAGGTGCAGCATCAGCGAGGTCTCGACGGCGCCGCCGTGCAGGCCGTGGGCCAGTTCGTCCACCTCGAACAGGCCCTCGGGCATGCCGAGGGCGAAGCTGTGGGCGCGCACCACCAGCATCGCGTGCCGCACGCGCAGGCGCAGTGCCGCCTGGTCGACCAGCGCGCGCTGGCCGCCGTGGCTGTTGAAGATCACCAGCTTGCGCACGCCCGCGCGCGCCACGCCGCGCCCGACGGCGAGCCACAGCGCGAGCAGGGCGTCGAGGCCGGCGCTGAGCGTGCCGGGGAAGGCCGTGTGCTCCAGGCTGTCGCCCACCGCCAGCGCGGGCAGCACCAGCACCGAGGCATCGGGCGGCAGCCGGGCGAGCGCGGCGCGCACGATGCCCTCGTTGATGACGGCGTCGGTCGACAGCGGCAGGTGCGGGCCGTGCTGCTCCGTCGCCGACACCGGCAGCAGCGCGACGGTGCGCTGCGGGTCGACGCGCGCGAAGTCGGTGGTGCACAGGTCTTGCCACCAGCCGCTGGCGAGCGGGGCGGGCGGGTTCGTGGAGGGCGTGCTCATCGTGGGTCGGCCGTTCGAAGCGGTGGGCCGGAGTGTCGCGCCGTTGCGCGCCGGCCGCGTCGGATGCCGGTTTGCGGCAGACTCGGCGACTCCGCCGTCTCCCACCCGCCGCCATGCAAGCCGCCTACTACGAACGCACCGGCCCCGCCCGCGAGGTGCTGACCCTCGGCGAGCTGCCCGACCCCGAGCCCGCCGCCGGCGAAGTGCGCGTGCGCCTGCACGCCTCGGGCGTCAACCCGTCCGACGTGAAGTCGCGCGCCGGGCTGCGCAGCCCGATCCTGCCGTTCCCGCGCATCGTGCCGCACAGCGACGGCGCGGGCGTCATCGACCGCGTGGGCGCCGGCGTGCCGCCCTCGCGCATCGGCGAGCGCGTGTGGCTGTGGAACGCCGCCTGGGGCCGCGCCGGCGGCACCGCCGCCGAGTACGTGGCGCTGCCCGCGCACCAGGCCGTGCCGCTGCCGCGCGAGGTGAGCTTCGTCGCCGGGGCCTGCCTGGGCATCCCGGCGCTGACCGCGCTGCATGCGGTGCAGGGGTTCGGCGGGGTCGAGGGCCGCAGCGTGCTGGTGGCCGGCGGCGCCGGCGCGGTGGGCCACTACGCCGTCCAGTTCGCGCGGCTGCTCGGCGCGGGGCAGGTGATCGCCACCGTGAGCAGCGAGGCCAAGGCCGAGATCGCCCGCCAGGCCGGCGCCGACGCCGCCATCGATTACACGCGCGGCGGCGTGGCCGACCAGGTGCGCGCGCTCACCGGCGGCCGCGGCGCCGACCGCGTGATCGAGGTCGACGTGGCCGCGAACGGCGCGCTCGACGCCGAGCTGCTGCGCGCCGGCGGCGAGGCCGTGGTGTACGGCAGCGGCGCGGCCGAGTTCAGCCTGCCGTTCTTCCCGCTGATCGCGAAGAACCTGTCGCTGCACTTCTTCATCGTCTACCACCTGGCCGACGCCGACCGGGCGCGGGCGCAGGCCACGCTGGCGCGGCTGCTGGAGGAAGGGCGGCTCGTGCACAGCATCGCGCAGCGGCTGCCGCTGTCGCGGATCGTGCAGGCGCACGAGCTGGTGGAGTCGGGCACGGCCGTCGGCAACGTCGTGCTGGCGAAGGACTGACGCCGATCCGTGATCGGGCGACAACCCGCTCACCCTGAGCTTGTCGAAGGGTCGGGCTGAGGTATCGAAGCCCCGTGTGCGCCAAGCCGCACTTCGACAAGCTCAGTGCGAACGGGTTTCCGCAGATCGGCATGAGCCCGCAGCCGGTGCCCCTTCCGCGTGAAGAGGCTTGCCGATTGCCCGATCATCCCGTCCCCCGCCGGCCCTTCTGGGCCGGCTTCGTTTTTCCCCACGCTCTCGATGACTTCCCCTTTCCTGCGCATGGCCCTGGTGCTGGGCCTGCTGACCTCGATCGGCCCGTTCGCCATCGACATGTACCTGCCCGCGCTGCCCGCCATCGGCGCGGCGCTGCACGCCGACACGCACGCGGTGCAGATGAGCCTGATGGCGTTCTTCCTCGCCTTCGCCGTCAGCCAGATCGTCTACGGCCCGGCGTCCGACATCCTCGGGCGCAAGCCGCCGCTGTACGCCGGCATCGCCCTGTTCGTCGCCGGCAGCATCGGCTGCGCGCTCGCGCCGGACATCGGCTGGCTGATCGCCTTCCGCTTCGTGCAGGGCCTGGGCGGCGGCGCGCCGATGGTGGTGCCGCGCGCGATCGTGCGCGACCTGCACACCGGCGCCGAGGCGACGCGGCTGATGGCGCTGCTGATGCTCGTGTTCAGCGTGTCGCCCATCCTCGCGCCGCTGATGGGCAGCCTCGTCATCGACGCCGCGGGCTGGCGCGCGATCTTCTGGGGCGTGACGGCGATCGGCGCCATCGGCCTGCTGCTCACCGCCGTGTCGCTGGAGGAGACGCGCCCGGCCGAGGCGCGGCGCGGCAGCAGCGTCGCCGGCACGCTGCGCGCCTTCGCCGTGCTGCTGCGCGACCGGCGCTTCCTCGGCCTCACCGCCATCGGCGGCTTCGGCATGGCGGGCTTCTTCGTCTACCTCGCCAACTCGTCGTTCGTGCTCATCAACCACTACGGGCTCACGCCGCGCGAGTACGGCCTGGCGTTCGCGGCCAACGCGGCGTCGTTCATCGGGGTCTCGCAGTTCACCGGCCGCCTGACGGCGCGCCACGGCCTGGCGCGCGTGGTCTCGGTGTCGGTGCTCGGCTTCGCGGCGTCGATGGCCGCGCTGCTGGCGCTCGACCTGGCCGGCGTCGACCGGCTCGGCGTGATGATCGCGATGCTGCTGGTCGGCTACGGCTTCCTCGGCCTCGTCGTGCCCACCACCTCCGTGATGGCGCTCGACGACCACGGCGAGATCGCCGGCGCCGCCTCGGCGCTGATGGGCACGCTGCAGATGGTGCTCGGCGCGGTGGTGATCGGGGTGATGAGCCTCTTCACGGCCGACGACACGGCCCGGCCGATGCTGGCGGGCATCGCCGCCTCGGCGCTGGTGGCGCTGGGCTTCGCGCGCTGGACGCTGGGCCGCGGCCGGCACGCCGTGCCCGCCGCGGCCCTGCGGCTGAGCGCGCGCGCCGCTCAGTCCCAGTCCGGCTGGTAGTACGGGTCGTCGCCCGGGTCGCCGGCCGCCGGCGCCTGCATCGTCCAGGCCACGGCGCCGACGGCCGCCAGGGCGGCCAGCAGGGCGGCGGCCAGCGGTTCGAGCCATGCCGCGCGGAACCGCAGCCGGCCGGCGAGCGGCACGGCTACGAAGCCGAGGGCGAGCAGCAGCAGCGCGCCGCGCGGCGCCGGCGTGAGCAGCGCGGCCGCCTGCGCCGCGGCGAGCCAGGCGATGCCGGCCGCCGCCGCGGCGCCCCCGGCGAAGCGGATGCGCGCCCGCGGCCACAGCAGCAGGGCCACGCCGGCGGCGACGGCCGCGAGCGGCAGCGCCACCTGCATGAGCAGCAGCGAGCCGGCGGCGAAGGCGGTGGCCGCCAGGCCGAGGGCGGCCGCGACGGTGGCCGCGGCGGCCGTGGCGCGGCCGTCGTCGCCGGCATGCAGCGCGGCGAGCACGCCGGCGCCCGCCGCCGCGAAGGCCGCGGCGAGGGGCAGGCCGGGCGCCCCGAGCCACCACGACAGCGCCACCCACAGCAGCGCCGCCGCGGCCCATTGCCGCCGGCGCGGCGCGCCCGCCGTCTCCAGCGCCGCGCCGGCCAGCCAGGCGGCGGCCAGGCACCACGGCAGCTTCTCGACCAGCGCGCCGGGCGGCCAGCGCCAGGGCAGCAGCAGGGCGGCGGCGGCCGTCACGCCCGCGCCGAGCGCGAGGCCGGCCCACCGCGCGCCGCGCGACGGCCCGAGCGCGGCGCGCAGCACGGCGCCTCCCGCCAGCGCCAGCAGCAGCGGCACGGCGAGGCCCTGGACCAGCGGATGTTGGAGCGCCATGGCGTCTCCCCGGTGTCTTGCGAGGCGCCCATCATGGCGCCGATCGGCGGCGGGTGCGAACGCTTCCTGGACCGCCGCGGTTCGGCTCGGCTCAGGGCGCGCACGCCGCCGCGTCGCCGCGCGCCAGCCGCTCGAGCGCCGCCGCCATCGTGTCGGCCAGCCGCCCGGCCACCCGCTGATGTGCCTGCACCAGCGCGTCGACGGAGTCGGCGCCGACGGCTTCCTCGACCGTGGCGCGGCACGACAGGCCGGCCGTCCTGCCGCGGATCGCCCAGTCGGCGGTCAGGCGCGCATGCCGCTTCGCCGCCGAATCGAAGCGCAGCACCTGGACGTCGATGCGCCAGCGCGCCGCATCGGCCCCGCCCGCGTGGGCGGCCGCGGGCGGCCCGAGCCGCGTCGCGAGCCGCTCGCCGATGGCCGCGCGCAGCTCTTCGTCCAGGGGGGCGATCCAGCGGTCGTGCTCCAGCACGGCGAGCGTGTCGTCGGCCAGGCGCACGACCAGCTGCGGGCGGCGCACCTGGACCGGGATGTCGACCGGCAGCAGCGTCCAGGACACCGCCGACGCCGTGGCCGCCGCCGGCGGCGCGGCCTCGGCCGGCACCAGGGAATGGAAGCGCGTGACCGGCGCCGACGCGCAGGCCGCCAGCACGAGCGCCGCCGCGCAGGCCGCGAGCCGCCACCTTCCCGTCGTCGCCGTCATCGTGTCCCCTCGCTGGAGCGCATCACGTCCGGATCCGCCGGCTTGCCGCGCAGGATCGATTCCGGGTGCTGCTGCAGGTAGTCGCTCAGCACGCGCAGCGCCTGCGCGGCGCGCTGCAGCTCGGCGAGCGCCTGGTTGGCGTTGCGCTGCAGCGGCGCGTCCGGCTGCGCCACGTTGCGGTCGATGCTCTCGAGCGCCTGCCGGGCGGCGTCGAGCGTCCTGCGCGCGTCGGCGATGGCGCCCTGCGCCTCGGGCGAGAGCCTGTCGATCGCGGCGTCGGCGCTGGCGAGCGTCTTCTGCAGCGCCTTCGTGGCCGCGTTCGCGCTTTCGAGCGTGGCCTGCAGCTCGGTGCCGATGGTGTCGAACGGCACCCGGCTGATGCGGCTGATGACGTCGGCGAGCTGCGGCTGGATGTCGGCGAACGCGCTCGGCACGGTGGGCATGGTGAGCGTGCCGTCGGCGTCGGCGAGCGTGGCCGGCGCCGCCTTGGGCATGAAGTCGAAGGCCACGTAGAGCTGGCCGGTGAGCAGGTTGCCCGAGCGCACCTGCGCGCGCAGGCCCGACTCGACCATGCGCTTGAGGAAGGCCGCGTCCTGCCGCGCGGCGCCCGCGCCGGCGTTGGCGTAGCGCTCGCGGGCGCTGCCCACGCGCGGCGGGTAGATGTCGGCCATCACCTCGACGGGCACCTGGCGCCGCGCCGGGTCGTAGTCGAGCGAGATGCTGCGCACGTTGCCGATCTCCACGCCCAGCAGGTCGATCGGCGCGCCGGGCGCCAGGCCGCGCACCGATTGCGTGAAGACCATGCGCAGGCGCAGCGGCGGGCCGTCGGGCGGGGCGAGCGCCGCCTGCTCGCTCGGGAACAGGAAGAAGCGCTGCGTGTCGGGCGCCGGCGTCGCGACCGCCGAGGCCGCGGCGCTCGGCGAGGTGGCGAAGGCGATGCCGCCCGCCAGCACCGAGGCGATCGACTGCGTGTTCACCTGCAGGCCGTTGGCGCTGAGCGAGAGGTCGATGCCGCTCGCGTTCCAGAAGCGCGAGCCCTGGTTCACGAGCTTGTCGTGCGGGGCCTCGATGAACACGCGCACGCTGAGGCGGTCGCGCTCGGGGTCGAGCCGGTAGCCGACCACGCGGCCGACGCGGGCGCGGCGGTAGTAGACGGGCGAGCCCACGTCGAGCGACCCGAGGTCGCCGGCCGAGAGCTCGAAGCTGCGGCCCGGCTCGCCGCGCAGCACGTAGGGCGCCGCCTCCAGGCCGACGAAGCGGCGCCGGGTCTCGTCCGACACGCCGGCGTCCACGCCGATGTAGGCGCCCGACAGCAGGGTGCCGAGCCCGCTCACGCCGGAGGCGCCCACGCGCGGGCGCACCACCCAGAACTGGCTGTCCTCCACCGCCAGGCCGGCGGCGCTCTTGTCGAGCGCCACCGAGACGACCACCGATTCGCGGTTGCGGCTGAGCGCCACGTCGGTGACGCGGCCGATCACCACTTCCTTGTAGCGCACCTCGGTGCGGCCGGGCTCGATGCCTTCGGCCGTGCGGAACTCGATGCGGATCTCGGGGCCCGACTGCAGCAGCGTGCGCGCCGTGAGCACGATGCCGATGACGACGGCGGCGAGCGGGACGAGCCACACGAGCGACAGCCGCAGCCGGTGCCGGCGCACGAGGGCGGGCTGGGTGGGCTGGACGGGCGGCAACGGCTCGGCGGCGCTCGGGTCGTCAGTCATCGTCGTGCGGGTGCCAGATCAGCCGCGGGTCGAACACCGAGGACGCGATGATGGTGAACACCACCACGGCCCCGAAGGCGAGCAGCCCGGGCTCGGGGCGCACGCTCGCGAGCGCGCCGAAGCGCAGCATGCCGACCAGCAGCACGACCACGTAGATGTCGAGCATCGACCAGTGCCCCACCGCCTCGACCATGCGGTGCAGCCGGGCGCGCTCGAGCTGGCGCCACACCGACCGCCGCTGCGCACTCAGCGCGAGCAGCGCGAGCGCGACGATCTTCAGGATGGGCACGGCGATGCTCGCGATGAAGACGATCGCGGCCAGGTCGAACGAGCCGGCATGCCACAGGTCGGCGATGCCGCCCAGCAGCGTGTGTTCCTGCCGCCCGAACAGGCTGGCGGTGGACATCACCGGCAGCAGGTTGGCCGGCAGGTACAGCGCCGTGGCGCCGGCCAGGAAGGCCAGCGTCAGCGCGACGCTCTGCGGCCGCCGCGCATCCAGCACGAAGCCGCAGCGGGGGCAGCGCATCGGGTGCGGCGAGGCGCGGTCCGCGTCGTCCGCCTGCGAGACGAGGCCGCAGCACCGGCAGCCGTAGAGGCCGAGCGCATGGGCCGAAGCGATGGCGGTGTCCGCGGGCCCGTTCATCGGCCTGGCGCGGCGGCGCCGGGAGATGCCGGCACGGCGCCGGCCGCCGCGAGGGCCTGCACCTCGCCGTATCGCTGCCACAGCCGGCGCTGGCCGGAGGCGATGCTGGCGGTGAGCAGCAGCATCACGCCCGCGTAGGCGAACAGGCCCGGCTGCATGCCGGCCTGCGCGAGGCCGGCGCTGCGCACGACGGAGATCAGCACGCCGAGCATGAACACCTCGACCATGCTCCACTGCGTGACCCAGCGCAGCATGCGCATGGCGGCCACGAAGCCGCGCGGCGGCACGCCCGCCACGAGGGGGGCGAGCACGTACAGGCGCAGCACGACGAGCGCGAGCGGAAAGACGAAGGCGGTGCCCACGGCCAGCAGCGCCACGAGGCGCTCGCCCGACTGCCAGGTGATGCGCACGCAGTCGAGCAGCGTCGCCGCGGTGTGCTGCCCGCGCAGGTCGAGCGAGACGAGCGGCGAGAGGTTGGCGATGACGAGCAGCACCAGCGCCGCGACGGCGAGGGCGAGCTGCTCGTCCAGCGTGACGCGGTGGCCGCGGCCGACCGGGATGCCGCAGCGCACGCAGCGTGCGACGGTGTCGTGCGCGAGCGCAGGGCGCGCGTAGAGCGCGTCGCAGGCATCGCAGACGAGCAGGTTCGGCCGGGGTTTCATCGAGGGGCAGGGGCGCGGCGCTGCATGACAGCGCGCATCCTACGCAGATCGTGGGGCCTTTGCACCCGAGGCGAGGAGCAATCCGCGTGCCGCCGCCCGCACGCGCGCATCGCGCCAACTCGTGCGCGCTCGACCTGCTTTCCGGCGCGATCGCGGACCGTCGTTCTTGAACCTCGCGCCCAAGCTGTGATCGAATCCGGCGATGTCCGACAGCAGCCCCCCGATGCCGCCCGGCGCGAGCCCCGAGCCGCAGGCGCCCGATCCCTGGGCCGCGCGCCTGCACCGCGCGGCGCGGCGGCGCGGCGCGCCAGCCGTGATCGCCGGCGCCACGCTCGCCGGCATGCTGCTGGCGGTGCTGCTCGCGCAGCTCATCGTCACGCTGGCCGGCCGCGGCGACCGGTTCGTGGCCGCCGCCGTGGCCGCGGCCGCCGCGGCGCTGTTCGTGCCCGCGGCCTGCGCGGCGATCCTGCGCCTGGCCGCCGCGCTCGACGCCGCGCAGGACCGGCTCACGGTGCTGGGCACGCACGACGAGCTCACCGGCATCTTCAACCGGCGCCACTTCCTCGAGCTGGTGCAGCGCGAATGGGACCGCGCCAAGCGCTACGGCACGCCCTCGGCGCTGCTGCTGATCGACGCCGACCACTTCCGGCAGGTGAACGACGCGCACGGCCACCTGTGCGGCGACGAAGTGCTGCGGCGGATGGCGGGCACCACCGCCGGCTCGCTGCGCCAGCCCGACGTGCTGGCGCGCTTCGGCGGCGAGGAGATGATCGTGTTCCTGCCCCACACCGACCTGCTGGGCGCCGTCGACGTGGCCGAGCGCATCCGCGAGCAGGTGCAGCGGCTGGCCGTGCCCTGGCAGGACGGGACGGTGGGCACCACGGTCAGCATCGGCGTGGCGCCCATGCGCCCCGAGCTCGAATCGCTCGACTGGATGATCCACGAGGCGGACACGGCGCTGCAGCTCGCCAAGACCGACGGCCGCAACTGCGTGCGCGCGCTGCCCTTCGAGCGCTCGCGCCGCGGCGATGCGTTCTCGATGAACCTGCGCTGAGCGCCGCGCCTGCTCAGCCCGCGGCGCGCCTCGCGCCCCGGGCCGGCCGCAGCAGCACCACCAGCGCGCCGTTGCCGCCGTCGGCCGGGCGGGCCTGGGTGAAGGCGATCACCTCTTCCTTCTGCACCAGCCAGCGCTTCACCCGCGCCTTGAGCACCGGCTCGCGCCCCGGCGAGCCGTGGCCCTTGCCGTGCACCACGCGCACGCAGCGCAGGCCGTCGCGCCCGGCATGGCGCAGGAACTCGCCCAGCTGCTCGCGCGCCTCGTCGCGGCGCAGGCCGTGCAGGTCGAGCTGCGCCTGGATGGCCCACACGCCGCGGCGCAGCTTGCGCACCACCTCGGGGCCGATGCCGCGGCGGCGGAACGACAGGTCGTCATCGGTCTCGAGCAGGCTCTCGACGTCGAACTCGTCGGACAGCGCCTCGCGCAGCGCGGCGGCCTCGTCGCGCTCGCGCTGGCGCGGCACGGGCAGGGGCCGCGGACGCGGCGGCGGCAGGCTCGCCGCGGTGCGCAGCGGCACCACCTGGCCCACGCTGCGCGAGAACAGCTCGCGCTCGCGGCGCTCGCGCAGCGCCTCCTCGCGCGCCTGGGCCTCCAGCCGCCGCGCCTCGGCCGCGCGGCGCTCCAGCGCCTTCTTCAGCGCCGCCAGGTCCCGCAGGCTGCGCACGGTGTCGGTCACAGCAGCCCTCGCTCCGCGAAGGAGACGACGCCGGAACGCGCCACCACCAGGTGGTCGAGGGTGCGCACGTCGACGAGCTGCAGGGCGCTCTTGAGCGTCTGCGTGAGGAACTCGTCGGCCCGCGACGGCTCGGCCACGCCCGAGGGGTGGTTGTGCGCCAGGATCACCGCGCCGGCGTGCAGCTCGAGCGCGCGGCGCACCACCTCGCGCGGATAGACGCTGGTCTGGGTGAGGGTGCCGCGGAACATTTCCTCGAATTTGAGCAGACGGTGCTGCGCATCGAGGAACAGCACGGCGAAGACCTCGTGCGACAGGTGCGCGAGCTGCATGCGCAGGTAGTCCTTCACGCGGCCGGGCGCGTCGAACACCGGCCCGGCGGCCACCTGCTCGGCGAGCGAGCGGCGGGCGAGTTCCATCACCGCGGCGATCTCGGCGCGCTTGGCCGGGCCGAGCCCCTTGATGCGCTTCATCTCGTCGGCGCGCGCCTGCAGCAGGCCGGCCACGCCGCCGAAGCTGTCGAGCAGCTGCTGCGACAGCGCCAGCACCGAGGTGCCCTTGAGCCCCGTGCGCAGCAGCAGCGCGACGAGCTCGGCGTCGGCCAGGGCCGCCGGGCCATTGCGGAGCAGGCGCTCGCGCGGGCGGGCCTCGGCCGGGATGTCCTTCAGCGCCATGTGCTCCCTCGCCCGGGGTCATGGCCCCGGCTCGTAAAATCGCGGCAGTCTATCGAAGCTCGTTCGAGCGGAGCCCCCCTTGAATTCCGTCCAACCGGGGTCCTTCCTGACCCTGCACTACCGCCTCGCCGGGCCCGACGGCGCGGACATCATCAACACCTTCGACGACAAGCCCGCCACGCTGTCGCTGGGCACCGGCGAGCTGGCGCCCGCGATGGAGGCGCGCCTGCTGGGGCTGGCCGAAGGCACCCGCGCGAGCTTCGAGCTCGCCGCCGGCGAGGCCTTCGGCGAGCGCAGCGCCGACCTGGTCCAGCGCGTGAAGCGCTCGCTGCTCGACGAGCTGGGCGACCCGGACGAGCAGTACGGCGTCGGCGACGTGGTGCAGTTCCCCACGCCCGACGGCCAGGCCAGCTACGCCGGCGTCGTGCGCGAGGTGGGCGACGACTGGCTGCTGTTCGACTTCAACCATCCGCTCGCGGGCAAGCCCGTGCACTTCGAGGTGCACCTGATCGGAGTGCTGTGATGCGCATCGAGGAAGTGGTGCTGGCCGAGCCGCGCGGCTTCTGCGCCGGCGTCGACCGCGCGATCGAGATCGTCGAGCGCGCCCTCGCCAAGTTCGGCGCGCCGATCTACGTGCGCCACGAGATCGTGCACAACACCTACGTGGTGAACGACCTGAAGGCCAAGGGCGCCATCTTCATCGAGGACCTGGCCGAGGTGCCGCCCGGCGCCACGCTGGTGTTCAGCGCGCACGGCGTGTCGCAGGCCGTGCGCCAGGAGGCGGCGCGGCGCGGCTTCTCGATCTTCGACGCCACCTGCCCGCTCGTGACCAAGGTGCACGTGGAGGTGGCCAAGCTGCACAAGGAGGGCTACGACTTCGTCATGATCGGCCACAAGGGCCATCCGGAAGTCGAGGGCACGATGGGCCAGCTCAGCGAGGGCATCTACCTCGTGGAGGACGTGGCCGACGTCGAGGCGCTGCAGCCGGCGCAGACCGAACGCCTGGCCGTGGTGACGCAGACCACGCTGTCGGTGGACGACGCGGCCGAGATCCTCGCCGCCGTGAAGCGCCGCTTCCCGAACGTGCGCCAGCCCAAGCAGCAGGACATCTGCTACGCCACCCAGAACCGCCAGGACGCGGTGAAGATGCTCGCCCCCAAGGTCGACGTGCTCGTGGTCGTGGGCAGCCCCACCAGTTCCAACAGCAACCGCCTGCGCGAGCTGGCCGAGCGCCTGGGGACCGAGGCCCACATGGTCGATTCGCCGGACGACCTCGACCCGGCCTGGTTCGCCTCGCGCAAGCGCGTGGGCCTGACCGCCGGCGCGTCCGCGCCCGAGCTGCTGGTGCAGCAGGTCATCGAGCGGCTGCGCGACCTGGGCGCGCTGTCGGTGCGCAAGATGCCGGGCGTCGAGGAAACCACGCACTTCCCCCTGCCCAAGGGCCTGAAGTAGCGCCGCGGGCGTCGCCGCCGGGAGGCGGACGCCCGAGCGGTCCGCACGCGCGCGCCGTCCGCCGCCCCTGTTCCGGCATATCCGCCGCCGCGCCCGCGCCCTGCGCGCGGACCCGCGGAAAGGGCAAGACCTGCCCACCGTACGGATATTGCAAATGAGAACGGTTGTCATTCATAATTCGCACAACGACACCGCCGATCGGGTGAAGAAGCCTTCGGGGTTCGAGGCGCCGCACAATGGCCGCGTCGGTTGCGCATGCCGCGCACCGGGCCGTCGGGCGAACGACACGAACCAACAATGAAGGACACCCCATGAAAGGCGATCCGCAGGTCATCGCGCACTTGAATGCGCAGCTGAAGAACGAACTGACCGCGACGAACCAGTACTTCCTGCACTACCGGATGCTGAAGCACTGGGGGTTCGACAAGCTGGCGAAGAAGGAATACGAAGAGTCGATCGGTGAGATGAAGCATGCCGACCACCTGATGGAACGCATCTTCATGCTCGACGGCCTGCCGAACCTCCAGGACCTCGGCAAGCTGCTGATCGGCGAGACGGTGCCGGAAATCCTGGATTGCGATCTGCAACTCGAACGTGGGGCGCAGGGCTGCATCAAGGACGGCATCGCCTACTGCGAGACGGTGCGCGACTACGTGTCGCGCGACCTCCTGCAGGAGATCCTGGACGACACCGAAGAGCACATCGACTTCCTGGAAACCCAGATCGATCTGCTGGCGAAGGTGGGATTGCAGAACTACCTGCAGTCGCAGATGGGCGACGCGGGGGGTTGATGGGTTGAAGTAGTCACGAGGCCTCGAAATGATTGTTTGCGTCTGCCGCCGGATTTCCGACCACCAGATCCACCAGGCCGTGGCCGACGGCGCGCAAACCCTCGAGTGCCTGCAGTTCGACCTGGGCGTGGCCACGCAGTGCGGCCGCTGCGCCGACTGCGCCTCGCGCGTGCTGTGCGACGCCAAGGCCGCCTCCGGCCAGATGCCGCACACCCAGGGCGCCAGCGCCGGGCTCACGCCGCAGATGGCCTGACCGCCGGGCGGCGCACGCCGCCGCCGGCCTCCCGGCCCGCACGCGCTGCCTACAATTCGCGCCTTCCCGCACTTTGCCGAGGCCGCGCGACGCGGCCGCCCGTTCCATGCTCGACATCAACCTGCTGCGCCGCGACCTGGCGGGCGTCATCACCCGGCTCGAGAAGCGCAGAACGCCGCAGCCGTTTCTCGACGTGGCGCGCTTCCAGGCCCTCGAGTCCGAGCGCAAGGCGATCCAGACGCGCACCGAGGAGCTGCAGGCGCAGCGCAATGCGCTGTCCAAGCGCATCGGCCAGCTCAAGGGCAAGGGCGAGGACACGGCCGCCGCGATGGCGGAAGTGGGCGGCATCGGCGACGAGCTGAAGGGCTCGGCCGAGCGGCTGGACGCCATCCAGGCCGAGATGTCGGCGGTGCTGATGTCGCTGCCGAACCTGCCGCAGGACGACGTGCCGGTCGGCGCCGACGAGCAGGCGAACGTGGAGGTGCGCCGCTGGGGCACGCCGCGCGGCTTCGACTTCGCCGTGAAGGACCACGTCGACCTCGGCGCCCCGCTCGGCCTCGACTTCGACACCGGCGCCAGGCTCGCCGGCTCGCGCTTCAGCTTCCTGCGCGGGCCCGCGGCGCGGCTGCACCGCGCGCTCGCGCAGTTCATGCTCGACGTGCAGACGCAGGCGCATGGCTACACCGAGTGCTACACGCCCTACATCGTCAACCGCGAGATCCTCGAGGGCACCGGCCAGCTGCCCAAGTTCAAGGACGACATGTTCTGGGTCAGCCGCGGGGGCGACGAATCGCAGCCCGAGCAGTACCTGATCTCGACCTCGGAAATCTCGCTCACCAACAGCGTGCGCGAGCAGGTGCTCGCCGCCGACGCGCTGCCCGTCAAGCTGACGGCTCACAGCCCGTGCTTCCGCTCCGAGGCCGGCAGCGCCGGGCGCGACACGCGCGGCATGATCCGCCAGCACCAGTTCGACAAGGTCGAGATGGTGCAGATCGTGCAGCCCGAGCACAGCGACGCCGCGCTCGAACAGATGGTGGGCCACGCCGAGGCCGTGCTGCAGAAGCTGGAGCTGCCGTACCGCGTCGTGCTGCTGTGCACCGGCGACATGGGCTTCGGCTCGGCCAAGACCTACGACCTGGAGGTGTGGCTGCCCGCGCAGGACACCTACCGCGAGATCAGCTCCTGCTCCAACTGCGAGGCCTTCCAGGCGCGGCGCATGCAGGCGCGCTTCAAGAACGCCCAGGGCAGGAACGAATTCGTGCACACGCTCAACGGCTCCGGCCTGGCCGTGGGCCGCGCGCTCGTGGCCGTGCTCGAGAACCACCAGAACGCGGACGGGTCGATCCACGTGCCTGCCGCGCTGCGGCCGTACCTCGGCGGGTTGGATCGGCTGACGGCCTGAACGGCGCGCAATCGCTGCGCTAGAATGCGCGGCTCGGCACAGACCCGCCGGCACCCAATCAGGAGAGGTGGCAGAGTGGTCGAATGTACCTGACTCGAAATCAGGCGTGCGGTATCCCCGCACCGTGGGTTCGAATCCCACCCTCTCCGCCAAGTAGTCCGAGCCCCTGACCCCAGGGGCTCTTTTTTTGCGCGAGGCCACGCGTGGTGCGGGCTTGCGGGCGGGATGGTTTTCTCAGGCGGCTCTCTCAGTGGCCGATGAGGGGTGTTTCTGGCAGCCCTTCTCGGCTCGCGAATTCGCCGGTACGGCGAGCGTGGCGGGGAGATCGAGGAAGCTAGGGCGGGAGGGATCGTGTCGCGGCGGCGGTGGCCGCCAACGTTCGAGGTCAGCCCTCGAAGCACAGCAGCGTGCGCTGCGCTTCCCAGCAAGCCGGCAGCGGCACCATCCGCTGGATGCGATCGACGGTCAGCTCGACCGGTTGCTCGCCTCGCCGGATGCGTTCGACGATGTCCGGTGCCAGGAAGGCCAGGTAGATCAGCCGGGTCACGTACGAACCCGAGACGCCCTCGGCCTGCGCGATGGCGTCGACCGACGAGCTCTTGCCCGAGCGCAGGCGCTCGAACCAGTCCTGCGCTTTGGCGGCCAAGGCGATCAGCTTCGGATCGGGCCGGCGCATTAGTGTCGCGCCACCACCTATCACCAGTCGCGACACCTTCCCGGCGCGCTTGATCTGCATCGGCACCTCGATGGAGAGCTGTTCCGCATCGAGCGTGTCCTCACCTGGGTCGAACGCTTCCGCACGCAGCTGGATCTGAAGTTGCGACGGATGAACGATCACCCGCTCGACCAGCGCGTGCACTGCATCGGCTCGGATTGCGGATTCGGCGCCATCGTCCAGCGCCGCCGCGAACTCCTTCGCCGTCCTGAGCACGCGCTGCACCTCCTGAAGCTCCGATCCGCCGACGGCATTCAGCACGCGAGCTTCATCGTCGAGGAATACGGTCAAGGCCGCGACCACCGCGCCGTCCAGCTCCTGCGCCGGCACCCGCAAGGTCCCGGCCTCACCATCCTTGTTCACTGGCCCGGCGTAGTACCGGTAGCGCTTGGACCCCTTGGCCGTGTGCGATGGCGTGATCCGGTTGCCCTGTGCATCGAACACCAGCCCGGTCAGGACTACGGTTCGCGCGACAGCCTGCAGGCACGCGGCGAGTCGATGGGGGGCGAGGACCGGCGCACGGTGGTCGACCTGCTGATCGAGCAGATCGAGTTCTGTGACGTGATCGTGCTCAACAAGATCGACCTCATTGCCCAGCAGCAGCGTGAGCAACTGATGGCCATCCTGCACGGCCTGAACCCCCGCGCGAGGATCGAGGTGTCCGAATTCGGCAAGGTGCCGCTGTCCTCGGTGCTCAACACCGGGCTGTTCGACTTCGAGCAGGCCGCGCAGGCGCCAGGCTGGCTCAAAGAACTGCGCGGCGAGCACACGCCGGAAACCGAGGCGTACGGCATCGCAAGCTTCGTGTACCGAGCCCGCCGGCCGTTTCATCCGAAGCGCTTCCACGACCTCGTAGAAAGCGAATGGCCAGGCGTCGTGCGCTCCAAGGGTTTTCTTCTGGCTCGCGAGCCGCCCGACCTTCGCCGGCTCCTGGTCCCAGGCCGGGGCGGTGGCACGCCATGAGGCGGCCGGCTACTGGTGGGCCGCCGTGCCCCGCGAGCGTTGGCCCCGTGAGCCCGAGGCGCTCGCGATGATCGACAAGCACTGGCTGGAAGGCGTTGGCGATGCGCGCCAGGAGCTGGTGTTGATCGGCGTTGGCATGGACGAGGTGGCCCTGCGCCAACGCTTCGACGCGTGTGTGCTCACAGAAGCTGAAATGGCCCAAGGACCCGAGGCCTGGGCCGGCTATGAGGACCCGTTCCCCGCGTGGGAATGATCCGGTTCGTCTGACTGGCCATGCGGCTTCACCTTCGCGCGTGGGGGCTTGTGTCCCGATGGACCTCGCACGAAGGGACGCCTGCGGTCATCGTGTTCCCCATCTTCATGCAGAGGTTGTCGTGCAGGTTCTCTCGTCGCTCAAGGACGCCAAGAAGCGTCACCCGGATTGCCAGGTCGTCAAGCGCCGTGGACGCATCTATGTCATCTGCAAGTCGAATCCGCGCGTCAAGGCACGGCAGGGCGGAGCGAAGAACAGGCGCAAGTGCTGAGCCATCGCTGCGCTCCCGGGCGGGCGCTGGGCGTGCGGGCCGAGGCGGAGGATTGAGTACAGGGGTATGAGATGACGGCTGGTGAGTACCAAGATGACTTCGATGCTGTCGTGATCGGCGGCAGCTACGCCGGCCTGTCGGCGGCGCTGCAACTGGCGCGGGCACGCCGGCGCGTACTTGTCATTGATGCGGGCATGCGTCGCAATCGCTTTGCCGATGCTTCGCACGGGTTCCTCGGGCAGGATGGCCGTCCTCCGGGCGCCATCGCCGCGCAGGGACGGTCGCAGCTCCTGGCCTATCCGAATGTCCAGTGGTGGGAGGCGACCGCCACCTATGCGCAGGGCAGCGGGAGCGGCTTCACCGTGCACGTCGGCTCGGGCAAGGCCGTGCAGGCGCGCCGGCTCGTCCTCGCCGTGGGCGTGACGGATCAACTGCCCGAGATCGACGGCGTTGCGTCGCGATGGGGCAAGAGCGTCTTCCACTGCCCCTACTGCCATGGCTACGAGCTGGGCCAGGGGCGCATCGGCGTCCTGGGCGTCGCCGACATGTCGCTGCACCAGGCACTCCTTCTGCCGGATTGGGGGGCGGTCACGTTCTTCACCAATGACACCTGCACGCTGGACGATGCACAGCGCGCCACGCTGGCGGCACGCCGCGTCGTGGTCGAGCCGCGGGCCGTGGCCCGTATCGTGGACACCGCCACCGTCGAGCTCGTCGACGACGCGCGCATCGTGCTGGACGGGATGTTCGTGGCCAGCCGAACGCGCGTCGCCAGTCCGATCGCCGAGCCCCTGGGCTACGCGTTCGAGGAGGGGCCGCTGGGCGCGTACATCCGTACCGACGCCTTCAAGGAAACGTCCGTGCAAGGGGTCTTCGCATGCGGCGACTCGGCGCGAGCCGCGGGCAGCGTGGCGCTGGCCGTGGGCGATGGCGCGCAGGCGGGCGCAGCGGCGCATCAGTCCCTGGTCTTTCGCTGAATGCGTGGCCGGAGGGCTGCGGCGCGTACAAGCACCTCGAGCTGCCGCGGTGAGACGGTCGGCGCCAGGTCCTTCCATTGCAAGACGGGTGGCCCGGAAGCATGGTCAGCAACCACGTCCCGGAGCATCTGGGAGGGATCCCTGAAGTCCGGCGCCGGCCGGGGGATGGGAATGACGTAGCTACCGAGGAGAACCAGTATCAACATGGCTGCCAGTGCGAGGCAGCGTGGATCCTTGAGAAGCCTCCAGCGAGGCCGCGAGCCTGCCTGCGCCCGTCGTCGATGGCTGTCGCGATGTGTGTCGGGGTAGGCCATCGGCCGGGTGTGCCGCTATTGCGCTTCACTGCGACAAGGTCGCGCCGCCACGTCAGTGGCCGATCATGGGTCGGCAGCCGGCGCTCGCGTGGTTGTGCCGGTGCCGTGACTTCGGCAGCGCGGAGGGCTTCATGCCGTTCACCGGCTCATCTTCGCCGGTGGGCATGGTCACTCAATCCAACGCTCAGCGTTCCGTAGGCCGACAGCATGAGTGCCACGCAAGCCCCGCTGGGGGCGTCAAGCACCCATGAGCCAGCAAGCCCCAAGGCGCAGGCAGCACCAGCGCTTGCCAGCGTCAGCGGCCATCCGGAGCCCGCTTGGCGCCACAAGGCAGGCGCGATCAGGAGGGCGAAGACCACGAACAACCCGAGCACGGGAACGGCTGCGCTTGCCGCCAGCGCGAACACTGGAAAGAACGTCCGGTCCCGGCCCAGCCATCGGCGCATGGTGCGGACCACCAGTGCGCAGGCCGCGAGGATCGCCACCTGGGGCCAGCCGGCCCACAACACGTCCGCAGCCAAGAGTTCCGCCACCCGCGGCAGCCCGGCCGAGGGCGCATGGCGCAGGCGCGGCAGCTCGCGGCTGTAGCCCGGCGGCAGATGCCGCTTGGCCGTGCGGATCTCTTCTTCGATGAGGTAGGAGTTGTCGAGCAGCCATTCACCGGCCGGCGTCGCGCGGCGCTGCGCGTCGGCGGTGCCGCCGAGCTGCGCGAACGCGGCCACCAGCACGCGCTCGTTGGAGGCCAGCCGCGGCAGCAATTGATCGGGCGTGCGCTCGAAGGTGAGTTCGTGGACGGCGGCGAGGCTCTTGCCGTACATCGCCATCTGTTCGGCAGTGAAGAGTTCGGAGCGCAGCGGCGCTTCGCCGGTGTCTGCGAGCGCCTGCGGCACCGGGCGGCGCCGATCCGTTCTCCTCGCCAGTGCGCGGACGCAGTTTTCCAGCCGGCTCGTGAACTTCACAGATGCTCCGTGGCGTGTTCTTCTTGCGAACACAGGGCAATTTCCGGACCGCTGGCGCCCGGTGCGCGAAGGCGCGGCACGATCCCCGTGATCGCCGCGTGGCCACTGGGGAGGTGTTCGTCCACCCGGCGCGGCCCAGGCTCAAGGCGGGTCGCAAGCCATCGGCAGCGTCACCACGAATTCGCTGCCGAGATGCTTGCCGGCGCTGTGCGCGATCACGCTGCCCCCGTGCGCCTCGACGAGCTCCCGCACGACGGCCAAGCCGATGCCCAGGCCCTCGCCGCGGCGGACGACGGCGTCCGACTCCTGCTCGAACAGGCCGAAGATCTTCTGCAGCGAATCGGGCGCGATGCCCTGGCCGTTGTCGGAGACGGTGACCACCAGCGACGCATCGCTCGCACGCGCGGCGAGTGCGATCCTGCCGCCCTTGGGGGTGTACTTGGAGGCGTTGTCCAGCAGGTTGCCGAGGATCTGCGCCAGACGCACCGGGTCACCGTTGACAGGCAGCGGCGTGGAGGGCAGTTCCGCCTTGAATAGCTGGAGCCGGCTTTCCATGGCGGGCCGGCACGTCTCGATGGCCAGCGCGAAGATGGCGCCCATCTCGACCGCGACGCGCTCGATGCGGAAGCCGCCGGTGCTGGCACGCGATCCGTCGAGCAGGTCGTCGACGAGCCGGGTCATGTGCGTCACCTGCCGGTGGATGATGGCCTGCAGCCGCGCCAGCAGCGCTTCGTCGCAGCCGGCCCGGCTGAGCAGCGCGGCCGCCGTGCGAATGGGGGCGAGCGGGTTGCGCAGCTCGTGCGCCACCATCACGAGAAATCGCACTTGCCGGCGGTGCGCCTCTTCCGCATGGGCCTTGAGCTCCTGTGCCGTGAGCGCGGCCAGGACCAGTTGCTCGTTGGCCTCGCGCAGGTCGCGGGAGCCGAGTTCGCGGTCGGGCTGCGTCGACAGGCCCCGCGCCCGGGGTTCCTGCCCCCCGGGGGACAGCGGTGCGGGCTCGGCCGGGCCCGGCAGGTCGGCATGGACCTCGAAGCCGCCCGGGCCCAGCCGCTTGGACCGGTACATGGCAGTGTCCGCCCGGCGCAGGAGGGTGTCGCCGTCCTCCCCGTGTGCAGGGTAGATGGCGATGCCGATGCTAGCCGACAGGTGCAGTTCCTGGCCGCCCGCATGGCAGGCCTCGCCCAGGGCGGCCAGCATCTTCACGGCGATGAGGGCCGCGTCGCCCGGCTGCGCGACCTCGGGCAGCAGCACCACGAATTCGTCGCCGCCGTAGCGGCTGACGGTGTCGGAGTCACGCACGACCGACTGCAGCCGCTGCGCGACGAGCTGTAGCACGTCGTCGCCCGCCGCATGCCCCAGCGTGTCGTTGATGGACTTGAAGTGGTCGAGGTCGATGAACAGCACGGCGAGGAGGGCCTGGTGCCGCCGGGCCATGGCGATGGCGTTCTGCAGCCGGTCGAGCATCAGCGCGCGGTTGGGCGTGTCGGTCAGCGCATCGTGCTGGCTGGCGTAGGTCAGCTCGCTCAGCTTGCCCACGGCCGTTTCGGCGATGGCGTCGGCCCGTACCGCGGCAAGCACCAGCTTCTCGTTGGCCTCGAGCAACTGCGCGGCTGCCAGGCCGCCGAAATCGTGCTCTGCCTGATCGAGGTCGAGGCGCAGCCGCGCCAGTTCCGCGCGCACGGCGTCGGCCTGTGCGTTGAGCAGCGCCAGCATGCGCCTGGCGGTCGCCTCGTCCGCCGGGCGTTCGCCCGAGGGGCCGCCGGCTTGCGGCGCGCGGCCGTCGTCGGGCCGCTCAGCCATCGTCCGCACCGTGGGTCGTGTCCCGCGTCGCATCGCGGCGTGTCGGCCGCCCGCCGAGCAGGCCCTCGTGGTTGGGCAGCGTGCGGCCGATCCGGATGCCCTCGCCGTCGATGGTGAACAGGCGCAGTTCGTTGGAGTGCGCACTGGCGCGCACCTTCACCACCGCCATCATGCGCTGCAGGCGGCTGTCGACCTCGATGTAGCGCTGCACGATGATGGCGTCGGTCATGAAGGCCGTGCCGTACGGGCTGAAGCGCAGATCGTCGTAGCGGTCTTCCAGCTCGGAGGTCATCACCACCGTGACGCCTGTTCCTGACAGCGCCGACACCATGCGCGCCATCGCTTCGCGGAAATCCTGCCGGAAAGTGGGCGCGAGGGTGAGCTCGAAGCCCGACAGCGAATCGAGCACGACGCGCGTGGCCTTGAGCCGGCGCACCTCGGCAATAATCAGCGCCGAGATCTCGTCGACCGAGAGCTCCGAGGACTGGGTATCGACCACGCCGATGCGGCCATCGGCGATGAGCTGCGCCATGGCCGGCCCGCGCGAGCGGCTGGCGCGCTGCTCGAAGGCGGCGATCACGCCCGTCTCGCCGGCGCGCGCGCCCTCGACCAGGAAGGCCGCCGCCAGAATGCTCTTGCCCGACCCCGAAGGGCCTGCGATCAGCAGCGAATAGCCGCGCGGCAGGCCGCCGCCCAGCATCTCGTCGAGCGCCGCGATGCCCATGCCCAGGCGCACGTCGATCGGCCACGGCGACACCGCCGTGTTGCCGACGGCCAGCCGCGCAGGCGGGATGACGGTGACGCCGTCGGCGCCGAGGCGAAAGCTGTGCAGCCCCGGCAGCGTGGCCTGGCCGCGCATCTTCATGATCTCCATCTTGCGCACCATGGAGTTGCGCTCCACGCTCTGGCGCAGCCAGATCAGTCCGTCGGCCACGGTGAACACCGGGCTCGGCTCGGCCTCGGCGAAGTACTCGCCGATGAGAAAGGTGGTGGCCTGCCAGCTCGTCATCAGCATGCCGAGCTGTTGCACGAACTGCTGCAGCGTGAGGAACGACTGGCCCTCGGCCTGGCTGGCCAGCAGCACCGAGCGGAACGAGTCCACGAAGACGAGGCCGGGACCGTGCGCCTCGACCTCGGCGACGATGCGCGCCAGCACCTTGTCGAGGTCGCCGGCCGCCGTGTCGTCGGCCAGGTTGACGAAGCGGATGGCCCGGTTGACCTGCGCGTCGTCGAAGAACTCGAACTGCTGCTGATAGCGCAGCATCTTGAGCGGCGGCTCGCCGAGCACCGTGAAATACAGCGCAGGCCGCTCCGGCCTGGCCAGCGCGAACATCAGTTGATGCGCGAGCGTCGTCTTGCCGCAGCCCGGCGGCCCTGCGATGATGTTGAACGAGAACTCGGGCAGCCCGCCGCCCAGCACCTCGTCGAGTCCCGGCACGCCGGTCGGCAGGCGATTGATTCTTGCTTTACCCGTGTTCATGGCGTGGTGTCCTGCGCGGCATCGCCGCTTGGAAGTGGGTCCCACACCGAGCGCAGCAACCGCTCGGTGAGCGCTCCGCCGATCAGGCTCGTCAGGAGATCGACGAAGTGCTGGAGCAGGGCGCCGTGTGCGGCTGACGCGACGTCGCTCGCCTGCCGTGCCAGTGCATCGCGCAGGTCGGCGTAGTCACCGGGCTCGGATGCCTCGAGCCCGGCGCCGATCCACGGAAAGCTTCCGCGCGTCAGGTGGAGCGTGCGCCGGTAGAGCGCCTGCACGCCGCGCGGACCGATGACGGGCGACAAGGCCGCATGGATCCGGTGCCACGTCTGCATGGCACCGTCGGCGATCTGCATGGCAGTCTTCCCTTGCGCGGCAAGACGCGTCAGAGCAGCGTTGATCCGTTGCGTCTCGGTGGGCATCGTGATTCCAGGTTGCCTCTCGCCGCGGATGCGAAACGGCCCATGGTACTCGCCTGCGCACGGCGCATGCGAACCATGCGCCCGGGGCTCCCTGCCCCGGAGCCGCCGATGGGGGCGGTGGTGAGCCGCTATGTGGAAGCGGCCATCCGCCGGTCGCGGCCGAGATTCACTCTGCGGATGCGGTGAAGCCGTTGCTCGGCAGCCGCCGCCATGCCGTCAAGCCGTCAAGCCGCTGCATCCGTTGACAGGGCATCACTGCAGTGGTGCGGCACGCTGAGCCGTCCGTCAGCACCGGAGACGGCGGAGATCGATATCCGGGGTGCAGAGGTCAGGACGCTGCCGAAGATCGTGGCGAAGGCCACATCGGCCGCATCCCGGCCCGTGCCCATGCGGACGAAGCCCATCGGAATGGCCGTGCCGGAGGGATCGAACATGTACCAGCGGTCGCCGAGGAACACTTCGACGTAGGCATGGAAGTCCTGCGGGCCCAGTGCCGGGTCGGCTCCGTAGTCGATGCCGGTCGCGAAGCGCGCCGGAATGCTCAGTGCACGGCACAGCGCGATCATGAGGTGAGCGAAATCGCGGCACACCCCCGCTTGGTCGACCAGCGTATCCACCGCCGACGTGTTGGCGTTCGACGTATTGGATGCGAAGCCCACCCTCGCATGGACCCAGTCGCAGATGGCCTGCACGCGCGAGTAGCCTTGGCGAAGGGTCCCGAATTCGCGAATGGCCAGCCTGCCGAGCCGGTCCGATTGACAGTAGCGGCTCGGGTAGATGTAGCCCAGCGCCTCCAGGGGAAGCTCGCGCACCGGCACCTCCCGGATCCGCTCGGGGAGTTTACGGTGATGGACCAGATCGACGGTGGCGGCGTAGTCCAGGCGCAGTTCACCCGGCCCGGCGTGCACCCGCAGATAGCGGTTGCCGCTGCCGGCGGCTGTCTGCATCAGGGACTCGACCTGCTGGCTCAGGCGCAGTGTTTCGCTCACGACCCGCTGGCACGGCGTGTGGGCGGCATGGACATTGAATACGAAGTCCGCGCCGTAGGCATCGATGTCGTAGGTCAGTTCGACCGTCAGCGCCAGGCGGATCGCTTCAACCGGCTGCGCCGGATCACTGCTGCTGGAACGATGCGATGCCGGATCCATTGAACATCTCCCCGATCCATGACTGGCGGGCTGCCGTCACGCAGTCGTCAGCCAAACATACAAGACGGATGTGAAGGCCCATCGGCGGGCCAAGTGGCGTGGTCCTGAAGCGGCATACCTTTCATGGGCACGCCGCGGCGACAACCTCATCACACACACGTTCCCCTTCGTCGGTCAACTGCAAGGCGCCTGCGTTCCAGCGAAGCCAGTTCAGTGCGACGTAGTCTTCGATGAAGCCGGCAGGAATGTCTGCAGCCCGACGCCGTCTCAATCGCCCCAGACTGGCGGGCAGCGCGTCGCGCAGCATGTCGCGGCGCCTCGGCGGTCCGTTGGCAGGACCCTCTTTGAACCACTTCATGGTGGCGGCCGGATTGCTCATGATCGATCCCTTCTTGAATGACGCGAAGGCGGGCGCCTGCGCGGTGCAGAAGCGCCAAGAGATCGGAACGGGGGGAATCGGCCGGCAACGCCAGGTTGACTGACGACGCAGCACAGAGTACCTGCGAACAGACGGTCTTGAAGACGTCCACGCATGCATGGTAGACCTCCTTCAGTCGCCGATCGTTATCAAGGCCATTGCTGCCCGCACGGCAACGCGCGCCTTACCTCGTCGGATGGTTGTTCTTCGGAAAGGCGCTTGCAGGAATTCGCTAGCGCTGCAGAAAGAAGCGCACGATTTCGGACGACGCATCGGGCCCCGTCGCGTCAGTGAACGAGCCGCGTGTGCTGCCTCCTGCCCAGGCGTGGCCCCCACTCTCGATCGCCCATTGCTCGATCCTCACACTGCCTTGCTCGTCGATGTACTGTGTCACCGCGCTGCGCTTACGTCCCCGGGCCGACCGCTGTGCCGCAGTTCTTGTCAGCTTCGAGCGCCCACGTTCATGCGCGGCCAGCGCATCACGGACGATGGCATCGCCATTGGCGGGTGTGACCGTCTTGTCGGTAGTGCCATGGAAGACGATGGTGGGCACGGCGGCGCCGGCCTGCTTCGAGGAGGTCCGAGCCGCGTGTGCCGATCTCATCGCCGTGAAGGCAGATGCGACGTCGCAGGCAACCCCGAGTGGCAGTCCGGAATGCGCCGCAACTGCGGCAAAGACGTCCGGATACGCCTGGCCCAGCACGATGGCCATGGCAGCACCTGCCGACAGGCCCGCGACGAACACCTTCTCGGGCGGAACGCGGTGCTGCTGCCGGATGTCGGCCACCATGCCGGCCAGCAGGGCGGGCTCACCCTGGCCGCGGCCCTGGTGGGCGGGTTCGAACCAGTTCCAGCAGTTCGATCCATTGGCCCGCGATGTCTGCTGCGGGTAGGCCACCAGAAATCCGTGCTGCTCGGCGAGTTCATTCATTCGCGTGCCGGCGGCGAAATCGTCGGGATCTTGCTTGCAGCCATGCAGCATGACGAGCAGAGGCATGTCGGCGCCGTCATGGCGTGTGGGCACATAGAGCTTGTAGGTCAATGAGCCCGCTGACGAGACGTGGTGCCACGGTACGAAACTGCCCCCGGCGTATGGCGTGATCTCGGGTTCCCTGGCCGTTTCGCCCGCAGACGGCTCCGGCGGGCGTTCGCGTTCAACGAGACCGGCCGCGACCAGCGCTCGGTGGATGATCTGATGAACCTGATCATTGCGTGGACTGCCCTCGGACAGTCCCGCATTGGACAAGGCTCGATGGATGGTTTTCGCGATGGACATCACTACTCCGAAATGCTGCACTGCAGCAAATGTACGCGACTAAGTGCCGTTGGCGGCGACCATCGACTGGATATCCCAGCCGGTGCATATGAAGCAGGTGGGGTGGGGCGGTGCGAAGCTTGGTAGGTGGCCTGCCCGCCGGATCTTCCGGAGCACGCCTTCCAGGGCATCGCCAGCACTTCGTCCCTGCGGAAGTTTCCGAACTGATTGCTTTCTGCGCCTTGGCCGCTTCGGTGGTGTTGCTTCTGAACGGAAGCGGTGAAGCGGCAAGCCTAGCCGCGTGTCCCGTTGAACCAAATTCGTTGCGGATGATCGCTTGGGGTGGGGTTCTCTCCCTAGGTTGGCCTTCCGCTTACTTGAGCAGACGATCGTTGCACTGCCCGCGTACCCGTCAACGGACGTGCGGCGCACCATGTCGGCGAGCTTGCGGACCGCATCGGGCTCCGTGTCCACGAAGCGCTCCGTCACCCAGCGGCCCAGGGTCGGCTCCACCAGCGCCTCCATCCCCGCGCTGCGCGCAAGCGCCATGCGGCGCTCGCGCTCGGGCACGATGCCTGGCGGGTAGCGGCTGGTGGTGTCGCAAAGCGCCAGGCTCGCCAGCTGGCCCGGATGCCTGAGCGCGAACGAACGCGTGAAAGTGGGTGACGCGCTCGAGGTCGTGTTCGATGACGTCACGCACGAGGTGACGATCCCGCGCTTTCGATTGCGCACATAGACTGTTCGGTCGCCGCGCCGGCGAGCGCGTACCGTCCAGATGCGTTTCAGATCACGGATCTCCCAGCGTCAAGGGCCGCCTTCCCGTCGGTCCGAGTTCACACCTGATTCGGCAGGGGGCCTCCGCGGCGACCTGTCTTCAGCCTTCAACCGCTCGCAGCGATTGCTGGGTGGGCTTGTTTCAACCCATGCGTCCGCGAGGGGCGCGACGTGAGCGCATCCATGGGTAAGCGTTCGTCGAACCCGTCTTGACGCTGCGTCCGAGGTCAGCGCAGCTTGCGGATCGCCATGTTGGCGGCATTGATGCTGAAGCCTCGCGGGTCGAAGGGCCCGCCCCACCAGCGCCAGTAGTCGGCGTGCTGCTCATGCTGCGGGTTGAGCATCGCTTCCACGAAGTCCATGTAGCCCGGCGGACCGCCGACATCCTCGGGCGGGCAGGCGTTCTCGCCGGCAAGGCACATCTGCCAGTCGTTGCGACCCTCGCGCACCGGCTGGCGTTCCTCGACCGCGATGCGGTGCTCCCAGCCGTCCCCGAAGTCGTAGCTGTAGGCGAAGCTCTGAACCTTCTCGCCCAGCACGGCGCCGACGGTGAACTTGCGCTCGTCAAGCAAGTCATCGCCGTCCCAATCGTCGTCCGGGATGCCGTACCGTCGTTGATCGATCAACCACTCGTGCAGATGGCTGTTGGTCCAGCCCATGGCGGCCTGCACGATGCGATCGAGCTTGGCCAGCTTGACCGTGTCGGGTACGAGGATGCGCCGCCAGATCAGCGGCTCGATGTGCTGCAGCTCGATGCGCAGTTGATAGACGCACTTGGGCTGCGCGCGCTGGTACTTTGTGCTCATCGGGCAAGTGTCGCAGCGCCGGCCTGCGCCTGCATCAAGCCGCGGGCTCGGCCAATGCGGGCGAGCTTGCCGGCAAGGCCTGCGCATCCGTTCGCATGATCACTGCCGGCCATCGGATTCAGGGGCCTGGCCGCCCGCCCGCTCAGCCGGATGCCGTCGGCGTGATGCCTGGGCGCGACGGCTCGTAGTTGAGCCCCTCGGGCAGCGTGACCTCGGGCAACGGCTGCTGGCTGAGCCCGTCCGCGTGGGCCGGCGGCACCCCGATGCCGCGCAGCGCCAGCGCCAGCAGGTCTCGCATGTGCTCGCGCGGCGCCTCGCCGGCATGCACGCTCTGGATGCCCTGGCTCACGCACGCGATCATCAGGTCGCGCGCCGCACGGACGCTCGGGTAGTTCACCTTTCCCTCCGCGCGAGCCAGTTCGAGGTCGCGCGGCAGGTACACGTCGACGAGCTTGCCGGTGGCTTCGCTGCGAAAGCCGGTGCGCTGCATGAACACGCCCCAGTTCGGCACGCCGACGCCGAAGTACATGTACAGCAGGCAGCCGCAGGCCATGCGCTGCAGCGGGTCGGGGATGCGCAGCACCACCCGGTCGATGCAGGCGAGCACCGCGTCGCTCAGCTCCGCCGTGACGGCGTCGAGCAGTTCCTGGGTGGTGCTGAAGTAGTTGTAGAAGGTGCCGCGCGCCACGCCCGCGGCGGCGATGAAGTCCTCGATCAGCGGCGCGTCCGGGCCCTTCTCGGCAAACACCTCCATGGCGGCGGCCAGCAGCTTGCGGCGCGTCTGTTCGCGACGCATGGCGCCGGTGCGCACGCGGTGGTCTTCGGTGGCCGCGGCCTTGGCGCGCGAGCGGGTGGGGAGGGCGGTTTTGGTACGGGTGCTGGGCATGGCGAGGGTAAACACTACGTATTGAACGCAAATGTCATGTTGACACTTATGTCCAATATGAACAAACTTTGACAAGACACAACGAGCGAAATCCGAGATCGAGTCAGCGCATCTCGGCCCTCCCTGGAGAAGCGAATGAACACCAGTGTCGTGGCCGATGTGGCCATCGTCGGATACGGGCCGACCGGGCAGCTGCTGGCCTTGCTGCTCGGGCGCATGGGGCACAGCGTCACGGTGATCGACCGGTGGCCCGATTTGTACCCTCTGCCGCGCGCCGTGCACTTCGACCACGAGATCGGGCGCATCCTGCAGGCCGCGGGCGTCATCGGCGACGTGAACCGCGTCGCCGAGACCATCGACACCTACCAGTGGCGCAACGCCAGGCGCGAGATGCTGCTCGAGCTGGACTGGCGCGGCATCGGGCCGGGCGGCTGGCCCGTCTCGAACATGTTCTCGCAGCCCGAGCTGGAGCGCGTGCTCGACCGCCACGTGAAGGCGCAGCCGACGGTCACCGTGCACCAGGGCTGGAGCGCGACGGCGATGACGCAGGCCCCCGATGGCGTGCACCTCGAGATGGAGCGCGGCGACGTCTGCGACGGACAGTGGCAGCCCACCGGCGAGCGCGGCGCGGTGCAGGCGCGCTGGGTGATCGGCGCCGACGGCGCCAACTCCTTCGTGCGCCGCACGCTCGGCATCGAGATGCACGACCTCGGCTTCGCCTTCGACTGGCTGGTGGTGGACGTGCTGCCCAAGGTCGAACGCGAGTGGAACCCCAAGACCTGGCAGCTGTGCGACCCGGCGCGCCCGACCACGGTGGTGCCCGGCGGCCCCGGCCGCCGCCGCTGGGAGTTCATGCTGCTGCCCGGCGAGCAGGCGCGCGACATGAACCGTGCCGAGGTCGCCTGGCAGCTGCTGGCGCCGTGGGACATCACGCCCGGCAACGCGGCGCTCGAGCGCCACGCCGTCTACACCTTCCGCGGCCAGTGGGCGAAGAGCTGGCGCAGCGGGCGCGTGCTGCTGGCCGGCGATGCCGCGCACCTGATGCCGCCCTTCGCCGGCCAGGGCATGTGCAGCGGCATGCGCGACGCGATGGCGCTGGCCTGGCGGCTCGACGCCGTGCTCGAGGGCCGCCTCGGCCCGCAGGTGCTCGAGAGCTACGGCCCCGAGCGTTCGGGCCACGTGCAGGAATTGATCGGCTTCTCCATCGAGCTCGGCAAGGTCATCTGCATCACCGATCCGGCGGTCGCCGAGCAGCGCGACCGCGAGATGCTGGCGGCGCGTGCGCAGCCGGACTACCGGACGCCGCCCCCGCCGCAGCCGCGCCTCGGGCCGGGCCTGTGGCGCGAGGGCGCGCCTGGCGCCGGCCTGCTGGGCCTGCAGGCGCAGGTGGCCGTGGACGGCCGCCGCGGCCGCTTCGACGACCTGCTGGGCGTGCGCTTCGTGCTGCTCGCACGCGACGCGGCGACGCTGGCCGGGGTCTCGGCGGCCAACCGCGCCGCGCTCGACCGGCTGGGCGCCGCGGTGGTGCACATCGGCGAAGGCGGCATCGCCGACGTCGACGGCGGCTACGGCGCCTGGCTCGACCAGCTGGGCTGCGCGGCGGTGCTGGCGCGCCCCGACTTCTACCTGCAGGGCGGCGCGCCCACCGCGGCCGACCTGAACCCGCTGCTCGACGACTGGCGCCGCGCGCTTGCACTCGCCGCCTGAGAGCCCGCTTCCGTTCTTCACGAGGAACCCGCCATGACCGCTTCCCGCCGACACGACCGCCTGGGCGTGCATTCGATCGGTGAATTCCACATGACCGTGCCGTCGCTGGCCGACGCCGAGCGCTTCTACGCCGCCTTCGGCCTGCGCGTGGCGCGCGAAGGCGCCGGCCTCGCGCTGCGCGCGGCGGGCAGCGACCATGTGTGGGGCCGGCTGAGCGAGGGGCCGAAGAAGAAGTTCGACCGCCTCGCCTTCCATTGCTTCGAGGACGAGTTCGAGGCGCTGCAGGCGCACATCCTGTCGCAGGGCGCGGCGCGCGTGGCGCCGCCGGCCGGCGCCGACGAGTCGGGCCTGTGGGTGCGCGACCCGGACGGCTTGCTGGTGCAGGTGCGCGCCGGCGCCAAGACCACCCTCGACGAGGCCGCGCACCACAGCCCGCCGCTGCCGGTGGACGGCACGCGCTGCGCGCCCTATCGCAGCAAGGCCCGGGCGGCGCTGCCGCAGCGCCTGTCGCACATCGCGATCATGAGCCCCTCGATGGCCGCGCGCTACGACTTCTACACGCAGGCGCTGGGCCTGCGCCTGTCGGACCGCTCGGGCGACGGCGTGGCCTTCCTGCATGCGCCGCACGGCAGCGACCACCACCTCGTCGCGCTCGCCAAGGGCCCGGGCGTGGCCCTGCACCACCTGAGCTGGGACGTGCCGACGGTCGAGGACGTGGGCCTGGGCATGTCGCGCCTGCAGGCCGCGGGCTACGGCGTGGGCTGGGGCGTGGGGCGCCACGTGCTGGGCTCGAACTATTTCTACTACGCGCAGGACCCGTGGGGCAGCTGGAGCGAGCTCTCCGCCACGATGGACTACATCCCCGCGGACTGCGACTGGGACGGTGCGGACCATGCCCCGGAAGACTCGTTCTATCTCTGGGGCCCGCCGATCGATCCGATCTTCTTCGCCGATTCGGAAGCCGGTGCCTGAATGAGGCGGGTGCCATCACGCGACGGGGGCCGTTGACATGAGTGCCGACACGGCCGCCCTGCTGCAGGTGCAGGGCCTGACCAAACACTACGGCGGCGTGCGTGCGCTCAACGACGTGAACTTCACGCTCGGTGCCGGCCAGACGCTCGGCGTGATCGGCCCCAACGGCGCCGGCAAGTCGACGCTGCTCGGGCTGCTGTCCGGCGGCACGCGGCCGACCCGGGGCAGCGTGCACTGGCGCGGCCAGCGCATCGACGAGATGCCCAACCACCGCGTGGCGCGGCTGGGCATCGGGCGCGCGCGCCAGGTACCGCGCCCGTTCCGGCGCCTGACCGTGCGGCAGAACCTGGAGGTGGCGGCCAACGCGGCCATCGCCGACGCCGGGCGCCGCGAGCAGCTGGTGACCGGCACGCTGGAGGATTGCGGCCTGCTCGCGCGCCAGCATGCGCCGGCGGGTTCGCTCGGCCTGCTCGACCTGAAGCGCCTGGAGGTCGCCCGCGCGCTGTCGGTCGACCCGCAGCTGCTGCTGCTCGACGAAGTGGCCGGCGGCCTGATGGGCGCCGAGGTGCAGGCGATCGCCGGGCTGATCGAGCGCATCCAGTCGCGCGGCATCGCCATCGTCATCGTCGAGCACGTGCAGGGCGTGATCGGCCGCCTGGCCGACCGGGCCATCGTGCTCGACTGGGGCAGCGTCATCGCCGACGGCACGCCCGAAGAGGTGGCTGCCGACGAGAAGGTGGTGCGCGTGTACTTCGGCGAGCCGAGCGAGGCCTCGGCACCCGCCCCCGCCGCCCGCGCGCAGGCACCGGCGGGCACCCGCCCCACCGTGCTCGAGGTGCGCGACCTCGGCGTGCGCTACGGGGGCCTCACCGCGCTGGACCGCGTCAACCTGCGGCTCGACGAAGGCGAGGTGGTCGGCATCATCGGCGCCAACGGCGCCGGCAAGACCACGCTGTGCCGCGCCATCGCGGGCCTCGTGCCCACCGAAAGCGGGCAGGTGTCGCTCTTCGGCCAGGACGTGAGCCGCACCGCGGCGCACCTGCGCGCGCGCAGCGGGCTGGCCGTGTGCCACGAAGGCCGGCGGCTGTTCACCGGCCTCACGGTGAGCGAGAACCTGGCGCTGGGCGCGGCCTTCTCGGGCGCCACGCCGGCGCAGGTGGACGAGCGCCGCGAACGGATCCTCGAGATGTTCCCCATCCTGCGCGAGCGTGCGCAGGGCCTGGCCGGCGCCATGTCGGGCGGGCAGCAGCAGATGCTGGCCATCGGCCGTGCGCTGATGTCGGGCCCGCGCGTGCTGCTGCTCGACGAGCTGTCGCTGGGCCTCGCGCCGCTGGTGATCGAGAGCATCTACCGCGCGCTCGACGACGTGCGCGCGCTCGGCGTGAGCGTGCTGCTGGTGGAGCAGAACACCCACCGCTGCCTGGCCGTGGCCGACCGGGTCTACGTGCTCGAGCGCGGGCGCATCTCCTACGACGGCACGCCCGACGGGCTGCTCGGCAACGACCTGCTGCGCGAGGCCTATTTCGGCGCGGCGCACTGACTTCCACCCCCACCGGAGACGAGACGATGACGACGAGACCTCTTGCCCTTCCCGCCGCCGCCGTGCTGCTGGCGCTGGCCGCCGGCGCGGCCAGCGCACAGAACGTGGTGGTCGGCACCAGCCTGCCCTTCGCCGGCCCGTTCGCGCAGTACGCCGAGACCATCCGCGACGGCTACCAGCTCGCCGTCGAGCACATCAACGCCCGGGGCGGCGTCGAGATCGGCGGCAAGAAGCGCCCGCTGCAGCTCGTCATCCTCGACAACCAGGGCGACCCCAACCAGATCGCCGCGCAGGGCCGCAAGCTGGTGCAGAGCGAGAAGGCCGTCGCGCTGCTGGGCGCGGTCACGCCGATGTTCAACGTGCCGATCTCGGTGGTGGCCGACCAGTTCAAGGTGCCCACGGTGATGACGCTGGTGCCCATCGACGCATGGCAGAACGCGCGCAAGGGCGGCTGGAAGTACTCGTGGAACGTCTACGCCCATGAGCCCGAGGCCACCACGATGTCATGGAAGGCGGCCGACCTGATTGCCACCAACAAGAAGGTCGCGCTGTTCCTCAACAGCGACGACGACGGCGAGATCTGGGGCCGCAACTGGGCCGAGCAGGCCAAGGGCGCCGGCTACGAGATCGCCTACACCGCCAAGGTGCCGATGGGCACGGTGAACTTCTCCACCCACATCGCCGGCGCCAAGGCGGCGGGTGCCGAGATCGTGCTCGGCCAGATGATCCCGCCCGACGCCATCGCGCTGTGGAAGCAGATGAAGGCGCTGGACTACAAGCCGAAGATGGCCACCTGCGAGAAGTGCGCCTCGGGCGAGTTCTGGATCGCCGCCCTCGGCGCCGTGGCCGACGGCTCGATGACGGCCGACGTGTGGGTGCGCGGCATGGGCGGCCCCGGCGCCGCCGAGGTGAGCCAGGCGCTGGGCGACAAGTGGAAGGGCAAGCAGCTCACCGGCGCGGTGATGAGCTACACCGCGGTGCAGGTGCTGGCCGATGCGCTGCAGCGCGCCGGCTCCACCGAGCGCGAGGCGCTGAACGCGGCCATCGGCAAGACCGACGGCGACTTCGCCATCGGCCGCGTCAAGTTCACCGCCGGCCACGGCGCGCCCGTGCCCTCGCTGATGCTGCAGTGGCAGAACGGCAACCCGGTGCGCATCGTGCCCAAGGACGTGCCGGTGATCGCGCCCGTGGCCGGCCTGAACTGACCGCCTGCCATGCTCGCCCTGCTGCTCGACGCACTGGCCACCGGCGGCCTGTACGCCACGGTGGCGCTCGGCCTGTCGCTGGTGGCCGGCGTGATGCGCCTGCTCAACCTGGCGCAGGGCGAGTTCCTGGTCGGCTCGGTCTACCTGATGCTGCTGTTCGGCACGCAGTTCGGCGTCGACCCGTTCGCCGCGGTGCTGATGGCGCTGCCGGTGGTGGCGCTGGTGGCCTACGGCGTGCAGCGCGGCCTGCTGCAGGCGCTGATGAACCACGGCGGCGAGGCGCCGCTGGTGGCCACCTTCGGCCTGTCGATCGCCGCGCAGGCGCTGTTCCAGGTCGGCTTCGGGCCGGCGGCGGTGGCCATCACCTCCGACTACGGCGTGGCCGGCGTGCAGGTGCTCGGCCATCCGATGCGCTCGGTGTCGGTGCTGGCGCTGGTGCTCGGTGTCGGCCTCACGGCGGCCACGCACCTGCTGCTCACGCGCACCACCTACGGCCGCGCGCTGCGCGCCGCGGCCGAGGACCCGATGGCCGCGCAATCGGTGGGGGTGAACGTGAACCACGTGTTCGCGCTGTGCTTCGCGCTCGGCGCGGTGCTGACGGCCTGCGGCGCCGCGGTCGTCGGCCTCGGCCTCAGCGTGGAGCCGGCCAGCGGCCTGCTGTGGCTGCTGCGCGCGGTGGCGGTGGTGGTGATCGGCGGCATGGGCTCGGTGTGGGGCACGCTCGCCGCCGCCGTGCTGCTCGGCCTGGTCGAGGAAGTCGGCGCGCGGGTGGCCGGGCCCGAGTACCGCGACGTGATCATGTTCGGCCTGCTGGTGCTGATCCTGGTGGTGCGGCCTTCGGGCCTGTTCGGAAAGGCCTTGCGATGAGCCGCCCCGTGAATGCGATCGTGCTCGCGGTGCTGGCGCTCGCCATCGCCGTGGCGCCTGCGGTGCTGCCGGAATACGGCCTGGTGCTGGGCTTCGGCCTGTTCGTCGCCGCCGGCCTGGCCGCGTCGTGGAACCTGGTGGGCGGCATCGCCGGCCAGTTCGCGCTCGGCCACGCGCTGTTCGTCGGCGTGGGCGCGTATGCCGTGGCGCTCGGCACCACGCACACCGCGCTGCCGCTGTGGCTGCTGGTCGTCGCTGCCGTGGCGGCGTGCGCGGTGATCGCCGCGGCCAGCGCCGTCGCCTTCCTGCGCATGCGCGCCGCCTATTTCTCGGTCGCCACCATGGGCCTCGCGCTCGCGGCGATGGCCTGGGTGATCACCTCGCCCGCGCTGGGCGCCACCGCCGGCATCACGCTGCCCGGCGACCTGCCGGTGACCGACCTGCGGCTGTTCTGGGCCTCCGGCGCCTTGATGCTGGTGGCGATCGGCCTGACCGCCTGGATCGTGCGCACGCCCTATGGCCTGTCGCTGATGGCCGTGCGCGACGACGAGGAGGCCGCCGCCGAATGCGGCGTCGACCCGCTGCTGCTCAAGTGCAGCGCCATGGCCCTGTCGGGCGCGCTGGCGGGCGGCTTCGGCGCGCTGGTGGCGCTGCAGAAGCAGATGATCGAGCCCATGTCGGCCTTCAGCATGGCCTGGACGATCAACATGATCATGATGAGCGTCATCGGCGGCCTGGGCTCGGTCTGGGGCCCGCTGGTCGGCGCGCTCATCGTCTATGCGACCCAGCAGGCGCTGGACGAGCTCGCGGTGTGGAACCTCTTCGTCACCGCGCTGGTGCTGATCGCCGTCATCCGGCTCGCACCGGGCGGCCTGGTCGAGCTGGCCGCCCGCCTGTGGCGCCGCCGGCGCGGCGCCCGCCCCGCACACCTTCCCGCTTCTTCCCTTGCCCACGGCACGGCCAGCGATGGCACGGCCGCCACCCCCACCCGAGGACAACCATGAAACTCGTCACCTTCAGCATCCGCGGCCGCACGTCGATCGGCAAGATCGCCGGCAACCAAGTGGTCGACCTGGCCGCCAGCGAGGCAGCCCTGCCGCGCACCATGCTCGAACTGCTGCAGGCCGGGCCCGCGGCCATGGCGCGGGCGCGCGAGGTGTCGCCCGAGCAGGCGGTTGTGTATCCGCTGGCCGACGTGCGCCTGGAAGCCCCGGTGCCCAACCCCTCGAAGTTCCTCGCCATCGGCATGAACTACAAGAAGCACGTGCAGGAGGCGATCGACCTCGGCGTCAAGGTGCCCGACAGCCAGGTGTGGTTCAACAAGCAGGTGTCGTGCGTGAACGGCCCGTTCGATCCGGTGCACCAGCCGCGCGTGTCCGACAAGCTGGACTACGAGGCCGAGCTCGGCGTGGTCATCGGCCGCCGCTGCCGCCACGTCAGCGTGGCCGACGCGCCCTCGGTCGTGGCCGGCTACCTGATCTGCAACGACGTGTCGGTGCGCGACTGGCAGCAGCGCTCGCCGACCATGATGCTCGGCAAGAGCTTCAACACCCATGGGCCGATCGGGCCGTGGATCGTCACCGCCGACGAGATCGCCGACCCGCATGCGCTGCAGATGCGCATGAAGGTCAACGGCCAGGTGCGCCAGCAGGCGAGCACCGGCGAGATGATCTACAACGTGTGGGACCAGATCGCCTACCTGTCCACCGTGATGACGCTGGAGCCGGGCGACGTGCTCGCCACCGGCACCCCCTCGGGCGTGGGCGTGGCGATGAAGCCGCAGGGCTTCGTCAAGCCCGGCGACGTGATGCGCGTGGAGATCGACGGCATCGGCCACATCGAGAACGTCGTCGTTCCCGAGCCGGCCTGAGCGGAGGCACGGCCATGGCCCGCAAAGTCATCATCACCTGCGCCGTCACCGGCTCCGTCCACACGCCGAGCATGTCGCCGCACCTGCCGGTGACGCCCGACCAGATCGCCGAGCAGGCGATCGCCGCGGCCGAGGCCGGCGCGGCCATCCTGCACCTGCATGCGCGCGATCCGCAGGACGGGCGCCCGGACTTCCAGCCGGCGACCTACCGGCAGTTCCTGCCGCGCATCCATGCTGCCACCGACGCGGTGATCAACATCACCACCGGCGGCGCCATCACGATGACGCTGGACCAGCGCCTGGCCGCGGCGATCGATGTCTCGGCCGAGATGGCCTCGTGCAACATGGGCTCGATCAACTTCGCCTTCTTCCCGATGCTCGAGAAGATGAAGGAGTTCAAGCACCCCTGGGAGCGCGACTACATCGCCGGCACGCGCGGCAACATCTTCCGCAACACCTTCGCCGACATCGAGGAAGTGTTCGAGCGCCTCGGGCAGGGCCACGGCACCCGCTTCGAGTTCGAGTGCTACGACGTCGGCCACCTCTACAACCTCAGGCACTTCGTCGACCGCGGCCTGGTGAAGGGGCCGATCTTCCTGCAGTTCGTGCTGGGCATCCTCGGCGGCATCGGCGCCGATCCGGAGAACCTGGTGCACATGAAGCACATCGCCGACAAGCTCTTCGGCGATAGCTACCAGTGGTCGGTGCTCGGTGCGGGCCGCCACCAGATGCCGCTGGTCACGCAGGCCGCGCTGATGGGCGGCAACGTGCGCGTGGGCCTGGAGGATTCGCTCTCCATCGGCCCGGGCCGGCTCGCCACCTCCAACGCCGAGCAGGTGCGCAAGATCCGCGGCGTGCTCGAGGCGCTGGGCCTGGAGATCGCCACGCCGGCCGAGGCGCGGCAGATGCTCGGGCTGAAGGGCCGTGAGCAGGTGCGGCTGCCCTGACCACCGGCCGCAATGGCTTCATACTGATTAGCGATCAAACGATAAGAACCGTTCGGGCTGAGGTATCGAAGCCCTGTGTGCGCCAAGAGGCACTTCGATACCTCAGTGCGAACGGGTCTTCGTGGCGTTCTTGTACTTTTGAACGCAAATCGGTATCAGGCACCGAGACGAGCGCGCTCCCGACTCGCTCCACCGCCAGATGCCTTGTGAATCAAGGCTTCAGAAGCCCGCCTCGTGCGGGTTTCCTGTTTCCGGCGGGGCGTTTGCGAAACAACGCTCAGCCGTGGAACCACTTGGCCGGCACCGTCACCAGCCAAGGGCAGACCACCAGGAGGAACATCACGGTGAACTCGGCAATCATGAAGGGCACGACGCCGCGCGTGACGTCGTCCATCTTCATCCGGCCGACGCCTGCCACCACGTTCAGGACCGCGCCCACGGGCGGCGTGACGAGGCCGATCGAGTTGTTGATGATGAACAGCACGCCGAAGTACACCGGGTCGATGCCGGCCGCCTTGACGACGGGCATCAGCACGGGGGTGAGGATGAGGATGGTCGGCGTCATGTCCATCGCCGTGCCGACGATCATCACCAGCACCATGATGGCCGCCATCAGCAGGATCGGGCTGCCCAGGAAGGGCTCGAGCAGCGCCACCACTTTGGACGGCAGGTCGGCCACTGTGATCAGCCAGGCGCTGACCATCGCCGCGGCGATGAGGAACATCACCACCGCGCTGGTCTTGGCGGAGGCGACGAATACCGCGTAGAGCTGGCGCCACGTCAGCTCGCGGTAGATCGCCGTGGACACGAACAGCGCGTAGATGGCCGCCACCACGGCCGCTTCGGTGGGCGTGAACACGCCCATGCGCAGGCCGATCAGGATGATGGCCGGCAGCACCAGCGCCCAGGTCGCCTCGCGGAACGCGGCCCCGATCTCGCGCAGCGACTTGCGCGGCGGCGGCACGATGGCCTCGCGGCGCACCAGCCAGGCCCAGGTGACCCACAGCGCGCCGCCGATGAGCAGCCCCGGCACGATGGCGGCGAGGAACAGCTTGGCGATGGAGACGTTGGCGGCCACGCCGAAGATCACCAGGCCGATCGAGGGCGGGATGACCGGGCCGATCACGCCCACCGACGCGATCAACCCGCCCGAGCGCGCCTTGTCGTGGCCGGCCTTCACCATCATCGGCAGCAGCAGCGCGGTGAGCGCGGCGGCATCGGCCACCGCCGAGCCCGACAGCGCCGACAGCAGGCAGCCCGCCATGATGGTCACGTAGCCGAGGCCGCCCTTGACATGGCCCACCAGCGCCAGCGCGAGGTTGACGATGCGCCGCGACAGGCCGCCGACGTTCATGATCTCGCCGGCCAGCATGAAGAAGGGCACGGCGAGCAGCGGAAAGCTGTCGGCGCCGCCGACGAGGTTCTGCGCCACGATCTGCGAGTCGAACAGGTCGAGGTGCCACATCAGCGCCACGCCGCTGGCCAGCAGCGCGAACGCGATGGGCGTGCCCAGCGCCATGACCAGCAGCAGCGAGCCGATGAAGATGGCGATGGTCATGGGGCGGCCCTCCCGGTCGCGGCGGGCGGCACGGGCGCGTCCGACAGGATCTGCTGCAGCTGCGCCGCCTCCTCCGACTCCTGGACCATCACCAGCTCGTCGTCCGACAGCTGCCCGCTGAGCGCGCGCCAGAGGTCGCGCAGCAGCAGCGGCGCGGCGAGCACCGAGAAGACGCATCCCGGCAGGTAGATGACGGCCATCGGGAAGCCGGTGGTCGGCGCGGCCACGTCCCAGTTGAGCCGCGTCTGCACCAGGCTGCCCTGGAACAGCAGCGCCACGACGAACAGCATCAGCACGTGGCCGAGCACCAGGCAGGCCTTCTTGCCCAGCGGCGGCAGCCGGTTCACCACCATGTCCACGCCCAGGTGCGCATGCTCGCGCAGCGCGACCACGGCGCCCAGGAACGTGCCCCAGATGAACAGCCAGCGCGACACTTCCTCGGACATCGTGATGCCCGAGTTGAAGCCGTAGCGCAGCACGACGTTGCCGAACACGAGCACGACCATCACGGCCAGCCCGAGCGCGATCAGGAACTCGAGAACCTTGCAGGTGAGGTCGATGGCGCGTGTCAAGAAAGTCTCCATGGCGGCTGGCGTGCCGGCGGCCTGCCGGCCCCTTGCGCGCCGGCGGGCCTTGCCGCACACCTTCAGCGGGAATCGGCGGGCGCCAGGCGCTGCCGATCGAGGTCGGCGGGCGTCATCGCGAGCGAGAGATCGTAGAGCGCGCCGGTCTGCGCCGGGGACGCGCCGGCTTCGCCGAGCGACCGCGCGCCGAGCACCGTGCCGTGCAGGTCGTGCAGCGTGCCGGCGTCATAGCCGTGCACGAGCACGATCCAGTCGGCCTGCGCGTCGCGCTCGCCGCGGATCTTCTGCTCCAGCGTGACGTCGGCCTTCGGTGCCTGCGTCTGCAGCAGGTGCGCCCCGGTGATGCCCGGGCGCGCGGGCAGCGGCCGCAGCAGCGCGCGAAGCCCGCTGCGCAGTGCGTCGGCGCCCTCGGGCCGCGGCGACAGCCGCACCGTCAGCACGCAGCGGCCGATGCCGCCGCCCCAGCTCTCGAGCACGCGGCACTGGCTGCGCACCATGCCGGCATGGTGCGGCATCATCTTCACCGACCAGGGCGTGGGCTGGTTGAGGCGGGCCAGGTACTGCGGCGAAGTCAGCGTCTCGTACGCATCCAGCTCGTACATCACGAAGAAGCCGGGGCCGCCGCCCGCGTCTGCCCAGCGCGAGCCGCGCCGGAACCCCGGAATGCCCATGCGCTCCGGGAAGTGCTCATGCGAGTGCCAGTCCTGGAACTCGTCGCGATGCGCGGGGGCGATCTCCCACCACATCGCGACGGCGGCCTTGCCGAGAAGCGCCATGGCGGCCTACTTCGCGGCGCGCATGCCGGCGAGCTCGTCGCTCACCTGCTTGAACAGGGGTTCGCCCACTTCGCGGCTGAACTTCTCGACGACCGGCTGCACCTTCTGCCGCAGCCGGGCCAGCTCGGCCGGCGCCAGGTCGTTGACCTGCATGCTCTTGCGCAACCCGTCGATGGCCTGCGCCTCCTTGGCCATCGTGATCCGGCGCTCTTCGTCCTTCGCCTCGGCGGCGGCCTCGCGGATGATCTTCCGCTCGGCCGCCGACATCGAGTCCCAGGTCTTCTTGCTCATCAGGAACGGCATGCCGGTGTAGACGTGCCGCGTCAGCGACATGTACTTCTGCACCTCGGCGAACTTGGCCGACGCGATCACGCCCACCGGGTTCTCCTGCCCGTCGATGGCCTTCGACTCCAGCGCGCCGTAGACCTCGCCGAAGGTCATCGGCACCGGGTTGGCGCCCAGGGTGTTGAACATGTCCAGATAGATCGGCGAGGCGATCACGCGCAGCTTCAGCCCCTCGAGGTCTTCGACCTTGGCGATGGGCCGCTTGCTGTTCGTCACGTTGCGAAAGCCCAGGTCCCAGATGCCCAGGCCGACGATGCCGTGGCTGGCCAGCCCGTCGAGCAGCCGCGTGCCCACGGGGCCGTCGGACAGGGCGTAGGCCTCCTGCGCGTTGTTGAACAGGAAGGGGAAGTCGAACACCATGAACTGCTTGTCGATGCCGGCAAGCAGCCCCGTCGCCATCGAGGTGAAGTCGAGCGTGCCGCCGCGCACCGCGGACAGGTTCTGCTGGTCGCTGCCGAGCACCGCGTTCGGGTAGAGCGACACCTTCATCCTGCCGCCGCTCTTCTTCGCCACCGCGTCGGCGAACACCTGCGCGCCGCTGCCCAGCGGGTGGTCCTTGGCCAGGCTGAACGCGAACTTCAGGTTGCGTTCCTTGATGTCTTGCGCGTGGACGGCAAGGCTTGCGACGCCAAGCGCGGCGCCGGCCAGCAGGGCCAGCACGCCGCGACGGATCAGGGGGGTGGTCATCTGGTGTTCCTCTCGAACGGGGTTGAACGGTCGTGTCTCGTCGACGCGCGAATCTTATGGCAATTTATTGAACGACGTTCACAAATATCAATACGTTCAACTTTTGAATGATCTAATATCCGCCAACCCTCCGGACCCGACACACCATGAGCGGCGCCCTCGAAAAATCCCTGGCCATCCTCGAGTACCTGGTTTCGCATCCCGACGGGGTGCCGCTGGCCACCATCGCCGGCGATCTCAACCAGCTGCGCAGCGGCTGCCACCGCACCCTGGGCGAGCTCATCCGCTACGGCTACGTGCGCCAGATGCCCAAGCATGGCGACTACGCCTTGACGACGAAGCTGGCATCCATGGGCATGAGCTTCCTCAGCAAGTCGGGCGTGGTCGACATCGCGCAGCCGATGCTCAACCGCCTCGCGCAGGCGACCGAGGAACTCGTGCGCCTGGCCATCGTGGACGGGGAGCGGCTCACCCTGGTCGCCAAGGCGCAGGGCGCCAAGTCCGGCCTGCTCTACGACCCCGACATGGGCATCGACCTGCGGCTGTCGTGCAGCGCCGCGGGGCACGCCTGGCTGATGACGCTCGACGAAGACCGGGCCATCGAGGCCGTCACGCGCCAGGGCATGGGCCGGCCGAACGAATACGGTCCCAACGCGCCCACCAGCATGAAGGCGCTGCTGAAGATGCTGCAGGAGCACCGCAAGCGCGGCTACAGCGTCATTCGCGACGTCTATGCCCCCGGCATGAGTTCGATGGCAGCGCCCGTGCGTCGAAAGAACGAGCACACCAGCGGCGTGGTGGTCATCGCAGGCCCGTCGCTGCGCCTCACCGAGAAGCGCATGCAGGAGTTCGGCCCCAGGCTGCTGGACACCGCCGCCGAACTGGCGCTGGCCGGCGACGCGTCACCGCTGCTGAAGTCCGCGAACGTGGGGACATGGGGCAACCAGGCGCGCCAGTTGTGATGCTTCGGTCGGCGTTGCGGTGCCTCGTGGTGCCGACCCGCGCCGCGGCTACATGCCCGCCGGCCGCCTGCGCTGCGACAGCGCGATCGTCACGAAGTCCACGAAGGCCCTGACGCGGGCGGCCAGCTGGTGCCGCTGGGGGTAGACGGCATAGATGTCCGCATCCGGCGTCGAGTACTGCGGCAGCACCTGGACGAGCCGGCCGCTGCGCAGGTAGCGCTCGATGTCCCATTCGGCGCGCATCAGGATGCCGTGCCCGTCCAGCGCCCAGTTGACGGCGATCTCGCCGTCGTTGGTGGTCAGGATCCCTCTCGTGCGGATCGCTTCGGTCTTGACGTTCCTTCCGCGGCCGCTCGACAGGCGCCATACGCCGTACGCCTCTTCCCCCTGGCGGATGCCGATGCAGTCGTGCCGGGCCAGGTCCTGCGGCGACTTCGGCGTGCCGCGGCGCGCGAGATAGCTCGGCGCCGCGCAGAGCAGCCGCCGGTTCGCGGCGACGTACTTCGCGATCACGCGCGCATCGGGCGGGGCGCCGAACCGGATGCACACGTCGAACGAATCGTCGCTGAGCGGCGGCGGGTTGACGGACAGCTGCAGCTGCACCTCCACCTCCGGATACCTGCGGACGAAGCGCGAGATCATCGGCGCCACGTAGCTGCGCCCGAAGCCGAGCGTCGCGTTCACGCGCAGCAGGCCGCGGGGCGTCTCCTTGGAAACCCCGAGCAGCTGCTCCATCGCCTCGATCTCGCCGAGGATGCGGCGGGCATGCGCGAGGCAGAGCTCGCCCTCCGGCGTCAGGCTCATACGCCGCGTCGTGCGGTTCAGGAGCACGACGCCGAGACGCGATTCCATCTGCGACAGATGCTTGCTCACGGCGGGCGTCGTGATGCCCATCTCGCGTGCCGCCGCACTCAAGCTGCCTGAACCGGCCAGCACCGAGAAGAAGTTCAGGTCTGCCGGCTGGATGCCCCTGGTCATCGTCGGACTCGCTCTCACTGTTTACTTGAGGTTAATGCCGGATTGAATCCGGCACGGCGCCGGCGCTGCGCGGCGTTCCTAGAGTGGGGCATTCGTCCACACCAGACACCATCACGCAGCGCGATGAAGACATACCAGATCGCCGCGATCCCCGGGGACGGGATCGGCAAGGAAGTCATTCCGGCGGGCCAGCAGGTGCTGCAGGCGCTCGCCGCCTCCAGCGATCTTCGGTTCGAGGTGGAGACCTTCGATTGGGGCGGGGACCATTACCGTCGGCATGGCGCGATGATGCCCGCCGACGGGCTCGATGCCATTCGGCACAAGGATGCGATTCTTTTCGGCTCGGCGGGCGACCCCCACATTCCCGACCACGTCACGCTGTGGGGCCTGCGGCTGAAGATCTGCCAGGGGTTCGACCAGTACGCCAACGTGCGGCCCACCCGCATCCTGCCCGGCATCGACTCCCCGTTGAAGCGTTGCGGCCCGGGCGACCTGAACTGGGTGATCGTGCGCGAGAACTCCGAAGGCGAGTACGCCGGCGTGGGCGGCCGCGTCCACCAGGGCCACCCCATCGAGGCGGCGACCGACGTGTCGATGATGACCCGCGCAGGCGTCGAGCGGATCATGCGCTTCGCCTTCCGGCTCGCGCAGTCGCGCCCCCGCAAGCAGCTCACCGTCATCACCAAGAGCAACGCCCAGCGCCACGCGATGGTGATGTGGGACGAGATCGCGCTGCAGGTCTCGAAGGAGTTCCCCGACGTCCGCTGGGACAAGGAGCTCGTCGACGCCTCGACCGCGCGCATGATCAACCGGCCGGCCTCGCTGGACACCATCGTCGCCACGAACCTGCATGCCGACATCCTGAGCGACCTGGCCGCGGCGCTCGCGGGAAGCCTGGGCATCGCCCCCACCGGAAACATCGACCCCGAGCGCCGCTTCCCCTCCATGTTCGAGCCGATCCACGGCTCGGCCTTCGACATCATGGGCAAGGGCCTCGCCAACCCGGTCGGCACGTTCTGGTCGATCGTGATGATGCTGGAGCACCTGGGCGAGGCGGAGGCCGCGGCGCGCCTGATGCGGGCCATCGAACAGGTCACGGCCGATCCCGCGCTGCACACGGGCGACCTCGGCGGCACGGCCACCACGGCCCAGGTCACCGATGCGGTCTGTGCGCTGTTGGGCGCGACCTCGCGGCGAAAGGCCGCATGACCGGGTCGGGGCGCTGTCGCTGCCGGATCCGATCGATAAACACAAGGAGACAAGGATGAGAAAAGTTCGCCGAGGCCTGACGTTCACCGCCGCTGCCGTCGCCGCACTCTCCGTGCTCGGGGCGTTCAGCCAGGGCGCCACGGCGCAGGAGTGGCCCACCAGGCCGGTCACGCTGGTGGTGCCGTTTCCGGCCGGCGGAACCACCGACGTGCTGGCCCGCGCGCTGGCCGACAGGCTGTCGCCCGTGCTCGGCCAGACGGTCCTCGTGGAAAGCAAGCCCGGCGCGGGGGCGACGATCGGGGCCGACTACGTGGCGAAGGCCAGGCCCGACGGCTACACCCTGCTCGTCGGCGCCGTGCACCACACGATCGCGACGAGCGTCTACAAGAAGCTCCCCTACGACTTCCAGAGGGACCTGCTTCCCGTCACGACCATCGCACTGGTTCCCAACGTGCTGGTGGTGAACGCCAGCACCCCGGCGAAGAACGTCGACGAGCTGGTGGCGCTTCTCAAGACGAAGCCGGGCCAGTACACCTACGGCTCGAACGGGATCGGCACCGCGCAGCACCTCATCGGCACCCAGTTCCAGAACGAGACCGGCACGCAGCTGATCCACATTCCCTACAAGGGCAGCGGCCCGCTGGCCACCGACCTGCTGGGTGGCCAGATCCTGATGTCTTTCGACACGATCACGCCGGTGCTGCCGCACATCAAGGCCGGCAAGCTGCGCCCGCTGGCTGTCACCACCGCCAGGCGTTCGTCGGCGCTGCCTGACGTTCCGACGCTGGACGAGGTGGGCCTCAAGAGCTTCAACATCGGCACCTGGTTCGGCGTGCTGGCGCCGGCCGGAACGCCCAAGGCGCTCGTCGCCCGCCTGAACACCGAGATGGTGAAGATCATTCACTCGCCCGAGTTCCGCCAGCGCATGGGAGAGATCGGGGCGGAGCCCATCGGGAACACGACCGACGAGATGGCGAAGCAGATCCAGGACGAGACCGACAAGTTCGCCAGGCTCGTCAAGGACGCGAAGGTCACGGTCGAGTAGGCGCCGCGACGTCTGCTGCGCACGCGGCCGGCGCCCTCGATGCGGGGGAAGGGCGCGGCTGGGATGGCGCGTCCGCCGCGCGCCACGACGCGCCTCACTGCATGCTCTCCAATCGCTGCCTATGAACCACACGTCGTCCAGGATCTGCGTGAGCGGCATGCGGATGCTGTTCCTCTGCCGCTGCGCCAGGACGATGGCGTTGTTGTCATCGGAGAGATTGCGGAAGGCGCGCCAGGGGTACGCCATCGCCGGATCGCCGCCGGTGTTCAGCCTCGGCGCTTCCATCCGAAGCTCGAACTGCGTCTGCTGCACGTTCGGCGGAGGCGTCTCACGGCGGGGGCGCGGATCACCCGAGTCAATCTGTCTTTAACCTCCGGTTAACGATTCGGGGTCGCACGGCGAACCGAGCGGCGGCGCTCGCACGGTTCAGGCACGCGGGGTCCGGTCAGAGGGTCTTTCCCCGTGCCGAGCAGACGGAGGCTTGATCGGCGCGGCGTGGCGCTCACCCGCGTGGAGGCCGCCTCGATCTCGATGCATGGTCAGCGCGCGAGCCCCGCTCGAGCGAAGCAATGCCGCCTCTCGACGCATGCGCAGCGTGCACGCATCGAATTCCTGCGCCGCCGCGCACCCCGGGCGGCGCCCTGAAGCGCATCAACGCCTGGCCGGCGGCGCGTAGCGGACGACCGCCGTCGCCGCCAGCCTGTAGCCGCTGACGCCCATCGCCGACTCCTGGCGGGCCAGGCTCAGCGTGCCGCTGACCCACACCGTGTCCATCGTGGAGAAGCCCTTGACCGGCCGGGGCGACACCACATGGACGATCTGGTTCGCCGGCGGCGGGGGCGAATGGATGCACGCGCCGAAGTAGGGGACCAGCAGGAATTCCTTCAGGCCTTCCCGGGTCTCCTCGATCGGCACCACGTAGCCCGGCAGCTTGACCGCCCGGCCGTCCAGCGCCGGGTTCGTGGGGGCCTTATCCCAGATCTCCCGCATCTCGCGCATCTGCTGCATGGCGCGCACGCTTCCGTCGACGACGTCGGCGCCGCCCTGGTCCCGCATCTGCGCGTATGGGTTCCAGTCCTTGGGCATCAGCTCCTCCCAGCGGATTTCCCTGGCCGCCTCGCGGGCGGGCGGGCCCTTGGCCGGGCCGTCCGCCGCTTGCGCCATGGCGCTCAGCCCGATCGAGATCAACACGGCCGCGGCCAGGCGCCTGGCGGGGCCGAACGAAGGCGTTGCTTTCATCGTCTGCTCCATGGACATCGAGTGGATCAAACCCGTGGCGACAGGCCGTCGGCCAGCGACAGGCGGTAGGCGCGGATGCCCGGCACCAGGCTCGCGAGCCAGCCGCATCCGAGCACGGCCGCGAGCAGCAGCCATTCGCTCTCGCCCGGCATCTGCAGCTGCAGCGACACGCCGAGCTGCGACTGCACCCAGCCGCGCAGCGCCGCCACCGCGGCCAGGCACGCGGCGGTTCCCAGCGCCACGCCGCACAGCGTGACGAGGGCCCCTTCGGTCGCCAGCAGGAGCAGCACCTGGCGCGGCCCGGCGCCCACCGCCCGCAGGATGGCGAGCTCGCGGCGCCGCTCGTTCAGGCCGGCCAGGATCACGGCCACCAGGCCCGCCAGGCTGACGAGCGACACCAGGGCGCTCATCGCGAGCAGGCCGCGCTCGCCGATGCCGACCACGTCCCACAGCTCGTCGAGCGCCACGCCGGGAAGGATCGCGAGCAGGGGCTCGGCCTCGTACTCCGCGATCCACCGCTGCACCGAGAACACCGCGGCGCGGCTCTTCAGCCCGACGAGCGCGGCGGTCACGTTCTTCGGCGTGAGGTCGTGGCGGCTCACCTGGTCGGCGGGCACGGCCATGCCGGGCAGGGGCGCGCCGGCGATCCAGTCGAGATGGATGGCTTCCATCGACGCGAGGCTGATGTGCACCGAGCGGTCCACCGGCGTGCCGGTGGGCTGCAGGATGCCGACGACGGTGAAGGGCTTGTCCGCATGGTCGTTGGCGGCGAAGGCGCCGTCGCCGTGGCTGAGCACGATGCGCTCGCCGAGCCGGTAGCCCAGGCGCCGCGACACCTCGGCGCCGATCACGGCGTCGAACACCTGCTCGAAGGGCCGGCCGTGGGCGAAGCGCAGGGGCTGGCGGTCGCCGTACCGGAAGCGCTCGAAATAGTCGGTCGTCGTGCCGACCACGGGGTGTCCGCGGTGCGAGTCGCCCAGCGACAGGGGCACCAGCCAGGCCACCGACGGATGCCGCTGCACCGCCTGCACGCTGCCCCAGCGGATGTTGTTCGTGGCGCTGCCGATCCGGAACACCGAGTACAGCAGCAGCTGCACGGGGCCGGTGCGGGCGCCGACGACCAGGTCGGTGCCGGAGACCGACTGCGAGAAGTTCTCGCGCACGTCGCCGCGGATGCGCTCGATGCCGAGCAGCAGGAAGGTCGACAGCGCGATCGACAGCGCCACGAGCGAGAGCACGAAGCGGCGATTCCACGCGCTGCGGGCTGCCAACACGAACAGTGCTTTCATGCGAGGCCTTCACTGCCCATCGGCGGGCTCATACGGTTCGGCCGATTCCGCCAGCAGGCGGTAGCCGCTGGTGGCGACCGCCGCGTCGTGCCGCACCACGCGGAGCGTGCCGCGCAGCCACACGGCCTCCATCGTGCGCAGGCGCTTCATCGGCCGGCTCGCCACCACGTGGATGACCTGGTTGGCCGGCGGCGGCGGCGTGTGGATGCAGGCGCCGAAGTAGGGAACGAGAAGAAACTCCGACGCGCCGGACGCGGCGCCGTCCAGGGGCACCACGTAGCCGGGGATGCGGATCCTGCGCCCTTCGAGCGCCGGCTCGGCGGGCGCCGCGTCGAGCAGCGCCCGCACCTTGCCCAGCGATGCGCGCGCCCGTGGGTCGGTGTCCGCCAGGCCGCCCTGCCCATCCTGCAGCCGGCGGATCTGTGGGGACGGGTCCCAGCCCGCGGGGATCAGCTCGGACCAGCGCACGGGCTCGTACCCGTCGTCGTGCGCGGTCGCGGCAGGCGGCGGGCTTTCCTTCCTGAAGTCGTGCGTCGAGTCCGGCAGCGGGACGAAGACGGCGGTCGCGACGACGGCCGCGGCGATGGCCGCGACCGCGAGCACCGGCGCCACCCAGCCGGCCTTGCCGGACAGCTGCGCATGCAGGTGCGGGAACTGCTGCTCCGGCGGCGGGGAGCGGCGTGCCGGCGTCACGTCGCCTCCTCCGCGGAACCGGCGGCCGCGCGGTTGATGCCGGGCAGCGACACCCGCCGGTCGAAGCGCGAGGCCAGCCGCTCGTCGTGGCTGACGAACACGAGCGTGCTGCCCGACGAGCGGCACTGCCGCAGCAGCAGGTCCATGAAGCCGTCGCGCAACGCGGCGTCGAGCGCCGAGGTGGGCTCGTCGGCGATGACGAGCTCGGGGCGCCCCACGAGGGCGCGGGCGGCCGCCACGCGTTGCTGCTGGCCCACCGACAGGCGGTCGGCACGGCGCGTCCAGAGCGGCGCGGCGAGGCCGACCCGTTCGAGCAGCCGCGCCGCGGCACCGGCCGGCGAGCCGCCGTCCGCCGCGGCGCGCGCACGGCGCGCGGCCGAGAAGCGGCAAGGCAGCAGCACGTTGTCGAGCACGCTGAGATAGGGCAGCAGGTTGAACTGCTGGAAGATGTAGCCCACGTGCCCGGCGCGGAACGCATCGCGGCGCGCGCCCGAGAGGCCGGCCCAGTCGGTGCCCAGCAGGCGCACGCATCCCTGCCGGGGCAGCAGCACGCCCGCCAGCAGGCCCAGCAGCGTGCTCTTGCCGCATCCGCTGGGCCCGTGGAGGAACACGCTGCTGCCCGCGTCGATGCGCAGCGCGTCGATGGCCACGCCGTCGTGCGCCGCGCCGGGCCAGCGAAAGCGCAGGTCCGAAACCTCGACCATGGCCTGCGCCTATTTCTTCAGGTGCAGCCGCTTCGCCGTGGGCTTCAAGACCTGCCGGGATTGCCCCGCGGGCCCGGCGACCTGCACCTCGATCCGGTGCAGGCGCTTGAACTCGAAGAGGCCGACGTCGATGTAGGCCGCCTTCGCGGCATCCACGCAGTTGAAATCGACGCTGCCGTCGATGTCCGCATGGCCCGGCTCCTCTTCCGCGGGATCGACGGTGCCGAGCCCGAGGACCGCGGAGCTGAGTTCCACCCTGGCGAGCTTGCACTGCGCCGACGGGTCGATCCTGAACAGCGCGCCGGCGTCCTTCAGCTTCGCGACGGCGGCTTCGACCTGCCGGCGCTCCTTGTCGTTGCGGGGCGCGCGCTCGAAGCCCACCAGGTTGTCCAGCGGCGACGAGAACCGGAGGCTGAGCGTCTGCGGCTCGACGGCCACGTCCAATTGGGCGTGGCCGTGGGCGTGCGCCGTCTCGGCGGCATGGGAAGGCAGGGCGAGAAGCAGCGGGGCGGCAAGCGCGGCCGCCGCCAGGAGCCGCACGGGCGGGCGGCCATGGAGGGGGGAGGAAAGCATGAAGACGACCTCTGAACGTGACACGACGGCCCGCCCTCCCACGTTCGAGCAGAGGGCGGGCCCCAGGGGCGAACGGTCAGAGTCGGGTCGGCGGGCCGCGGCTGCGCGGCGCCGGGAGGCGGGGCGTCGCGCGGCTTTCCAGCGGGCCGGGCGCGGCGTGGAAGGCGAGGCCGGCGAGCAGCGATGGCGGCGTGGCCTCGGCCGCGAGAGCGGCAGCCGCCTGGGAGAACGCGAGGCAGAGCGTGCAGGGGTCCGCGGCGCCGGACGGCTCGTGGTCGCCCTCCGTCTGCGCCTGCGCGGCAGCGGCCGCGACGTGGCTCAGCCCGTGCAGCGCCACGCCCTGCTGGGCCAGCAGCAGGAGCACCGCGAGAAGCAGTCTGCCGAAGAACGTACGCACGGGTGGGAGGGAGCGGGATGCGCCGCGAATGCGGCGCTGCAGGCGGCTCGATTGTGGCAGACGGCCGATCGCCGGCCGCGCGGCACGGCCCGCCCGGGTCAGCTCACTTCCGGAACTTGCGCACCAGGTCGTCGACGCTCGGCCCGCCGGCCTGGGCCGAACCGGAGACCTTGATGATGCTCAGCGTGCGCTCGGCGCCGGCTTCGAGGGTGGCCTGGTGGACGGCCTGCAGCAGCGGCCAGATCTTCTCGGGCGGGCCTTCGACGACCGTGCCCATGCCGTGCACCTCGTAGCGCAGGCCGGAGGCCTGGATGACGGCGATGGCGGCGTCGACGTGCTTGTAGCGGTCGTCCGCCGTACCGGCCGGGCGGGGGATGACCTGGATCTCGGCAATCATGTGCCGGCCCGGGGCCACGGCGGCGGCTGGCGCCGGCTGCGGCGCCTGTTGAGCCCAGCCCGCGCCGCAGGCCAGGAGCGACAGCGACAGGACGGAAAGCCGGAAGGAACGCAAACGCGAGAACGATGGATGTGCCATGTGCAGCTCATGCAGATGGCAGGTCGGCGAGCGTTCGGGGCCGCCATGCCGGCGCGAGAAAGAGAAAGCCGGCAGGCCCTGGAACGTGCTTCCCTGCGCGAGGATTACCTCAATCAGGTTCGAAGGGACTCTCTCAGTCGGCGCGCCTTGCGGCCGCGCCAACACCCCCAGCGGTGGACCGCGCCGGCAGCCCGAGGGGCTGCCGATGCGGCGGCCGCGATTGTAGGGTCGCCCGCCTGCCTGCCGAAGGGGCGGACGGCCGCGGCCGCCACGCTCATGGGCCGCGCCGCGGCGCCTGCTCCGGCTGCAGGAAGCCGACCACGGCATCGAGGAACGCCGCCGGCTGCTCGACGTTCGACAGGTGCATGGCCGGCAGCACGCGCAACTGCGCCCCGGGAATCGCGGCGGCCACCTCCTCGCCGTGGCGCGCGGACGTGACGGTGTCGTCGGCGCCCGCGATGACCAGCGTCGGCTGGGGGATGAGCGCATCCGTGCGGCGCAGGTCGGCGTCGCGGACGGCGGCCCAGCTGCCGGCGATGCCTTCGCGGCGCGTCGCGAGCAGCGTGCGGCGGAAGGACGCGACGGCGGGGCCGTCCTCTTCCAGCATGCGCGCGGGGAACCAGTTGCGCAGGAACATGGCGGCGGTCGCCTGCATGTCCGGCGCCTGCAGCAGCTCGGCGATGGCGCGGTCCCAGGGCGCCGCGGGGCCGAGCCAGGCCGCGGTGTTCGACAGCACGAGCCGGTCGACCCGCTCCGGGACGTGGATGCCCAGCCACTGCGCCACGAGGCCGCCCAGCGACAGCCCGAGCACGTGCACGCGCGCCAGCGCCAGGGCGTCCAGCAACTCGACGGCGTCGCGGCCCAGCCGGTCGAGCGCGTACGGTCCGGCCGGCACGCCCGAGGCGCCGTGGCCGCGGGCGTCGTAGCGCAGCACGCGGAAGTGCTTCGTGAGCGCCGGCATCTGGCCGTCCCACATGTGCATGTCGGTGCCGATCGAGTTGGACAGCAGGAGGACCGGCCGGTCCTCGGGGCCTTCGAGGCGGTACGCGATGCGCACGCCGTCGCCGGTGTGGATGAAGGCAGGGTGGGCGGGGGTCATGGCAGCTCCTTTCAGCGCATCGAGTACCGCCCATGCTAGGAATCCGGCCCGTCGATTGAAATGACAAAGTTCCGAAGCTCTTTGTAGACTCCGCCGACAATGCCGGCCTACACCCTCCACGAGGTCCGGTGCTTCGACGCCGTGGTCCGGCGCGGCGGCTTCCAGCCGGCCGCCGAGTCGCTGCACCGCTCGCATGCCTCGGTCTTCGCCGCCGTCGCCAAGCTCGAAGCGCAGCTCGGCCTGTCCCTGCTGGACCGGACGGGCTATCGCGTGCGCCTCACCGAAGCCGGCGAATCGTTCCATCGCAAGGCCCAGGCGCTGCTGCGCGAGGCCGAGGAACTGCGCACGCACGCCGCGCAGCTCGCCATGGGCGAAGAATCGGTCCTGCGGGTCGTGCTGGGCGACCTGTGCCCGCTGCCGCCGGTCCTCGGCCTGCTCAGCCGGTTCTTCAGGCAGTGCCCGCAGACGCGGCTGCACCTGCAGTTCGAGTCGATCACCGGCCCCTGGGAGCGGCTGCTGGACGGCGAAGCGGACCTCATCGTGCACCGTGTGGCCAAGTCCGACACGCGCCTGGAATGGATCGACCTCGGCGCCGTGGCGCTGGTGCCGGTGGCGGCGCCGGGGTTCCTGCCCTTCGTTCCGACGCGGGACATCACGCCGCAGCAGCTGCAGGGGTTCACGCAATGCGTGCTGCGCGATTCGGCAGGCGCCTCGCCGCCGGAAGGGCACTACGTGGTCGATGGCGCGCCGCAGTGCTCCGTGCCGGACCCGCTGATGAAGAAGGAGCTGGTCATGCATGCCCTCGCGTGGGGCCATCTGCCGCGCTTCATGGTCGAGCCCGAACTGCGCAGCGGGGCGCTGCTGTCCATCGCCGGCCGGCACCTGCCGGGCGTGGTGGAAGACCTCGTCGCGGCCCGCCGCCGCGACCGGCCGCAAGGGCCGGTCGCGAACCGGTTGTGGGCGTACCTCGCCGGCAGCGCGCCCCTCCTTCCGCGCACGCTGGGTCGCGTGCCCCTGGCGAAGGCGCCGGGCCATCGGTGACGGCGGGAGGCGGCCCTCCATGCCGCACGGCCTCTGTCACAACACCGGGGGCCCGGCCGTCTAGAAGGTGTTTCCCCCTCAACCCTCCAACGACAAGGAACCCATGATGTCCTCACCCCGTCTCGACTACCACGCCCTCGCCCCCAAGGCCGCCCGCGCCGGCGCCCAGTTCTCCCATGCCGCCGGCGCCTCGCTCGACAAGCGGCTGCGCGAGCTCGTGAACCTGCGCATCAGCCAGATCAACGGCTGCGCGTTCTGCATCGACATGCATTGGGCCGACCTGATCAGGCAGGGCGTCGACCCGCGCCACGTCAACGCCGTGGCCGGCTGGCGCGAGGCCGCGCGCTTCTTCAGCGAAGCCGATCGCGCGGCATTCAACTGGGCGGAAGCGGTGAATGCCGTTCCGCAGCGCACGCCCAGCGACGCCGACTTCGCCGCCGTGAAGCAGCACTTCAGCGACGAGCAGATCGCCGACCTCACCTTCGCGGTCGGGGCGATCCGCTCGTGGAACATGCTCAACGCCAGCTTCCACATGCCGGTGCCCGAGACGCCCTACGCGGCGGGTTGAGCGCGGCCGGCGCGAGCGGCCCGGTGCCACCTGAGAGCCATTTCGGGGGCAGACGCGGCGCTGTCCGGAGTTCTCGCAACAGCGACAAAAAAAGGGCCGCTTTGCGGCCCAAAGGGTTGCGACACCCATTCGGTTCAGTCTCCGGCAGCGCCTCGCTCGCCGCGTTGACCAGAAGCAGACCATGGCACATGGGTGCAGCCGTTCCTGACGCCCGGCCGCAGCCGGCGCATTCAGCGCCGGCATGCGATGGGCTGCATCAGCGGCGGCACCGAAGCGCCATGCTCGGTCATGACGAGGGCGCGAGTGACGCACAGCGAGCTGCTGCCTCCCGACTCACCGGCGAGCCGGGCGAGCGCCCCGGCGAGGCGCTTCGTCAACTCAGGCGGGGACAGGCCCGCGGTGGTGGCCGGGTTGAGGAACGGCAGTGCGCCGACTTCGTCGCGGTCGTGGCCCGTGAGGACGGCGTCCTGCAACAGCGGGTCGGCGCAGGCGAGCAGCTTCAGGCGCAAGGCGCCGACGTGAACCCAGGTGCCGGTGCGCAGCTTGAAATCCTCGGCGACACGGCCATCGAACATCAGGCCCAGCGCCGGCTGCTCGGGGTCGACGAAGCGCAGGGCATCGCCGGTGCGGTACCCCGACATCCCGATGGTGGTCGCGGGCTCCCCGGCCTGCTTCGAGCGCCATCCCCGGCCGCGCCGGCCGCAGCAGCTGATCGAGCACAACTGCATCGACCTGCGCCTGCCCGCGCAGGGCTACTTCGGGGGGACGTTCAGGAAGGGCACGAAGGAGCAGCGGGTGAAGGTCGACGGGCAGGTGGTGCTCAACAGCATCCTCCAGCGCGCTGCGCTACCCGGCTTGAGGCATCGCGATCACCGCCGCTTCAGGCGGCGTCGCGGCGCGGCTCCTGCCGGATCAATTCGAGCCCGCGGCGATAGGTCGTCACTTCGAATTCCAGGAACCGGCGCTTGAACTTCGTGGCGTCGAAGAGGTTGTCGTGCGCGTAGCGGGGCAGCGCAGTTCGCGAAGCCCGCGCACCTGCTTCGAGACGAGGCCGGCGGCCGTCAGCGTCCATTGGCCGATGACCTGGCAGGAGGGCGCCACACCGAAGACCTCGCACGCCAGGGTGACGAACTGCCGGTACGTCGGGCGGTCGTCGTCGCAGGGCAGATGCCAGGTCTGGCCGTAGGCATCCGGTGCGTTGCCCAGGGCCGCCAGCGCGCGGCTCGCGTTGGGCGTCCAGATGAGCGCGCGCCGCGTGTCGTCCTGCACGGGCACGCGTGGCGTCTTGCCCGCCCTGATCCTGTCGATGACCAGCGTGTTCGTGATGCTCTGCGTCCTGCCCGGCCCGTAGAACTCGGGCGCCCGGCCGATGAGGACGGGGATGTCGCCCCGGGCCATCTCCTGCAGCACGCTGGACGCCATGGCCGCGCGCACCTTGCCCTTGCGGCCGACCGGCGCGAAGGGCGCCTCCTCGGTCAGCACGCGGCCGTCCTGCGGGTACATGTAGGTGTTGTCGAAGTAGACGAACCTGGTGCCTGCCGCGCGGCTCGCCGCGAGGGCGTTCTTCAGCATCACGGGGAACTGCGCTTCCCACAGCGCCGTGTCGGGCGGCAGCCCCGCCGTGAAGTAGACGACGCTGCTGCCCTCGACCGCCGCGGCGGCCTGCCCGGCATCGAGCAGGTCTGCCGGCACGAGCGCATCGGTGTCGTTGACCTTGCGCGGGCGGCGGCTCACGAGCCGCAGGTCGCTCGTGTAGGCACGCTTCAGTTCACGGGCCAGTTCCACGGCGATCTGGCCGGTGGCCCCCAAGAGGGTCTGCATCCGGGTTCCTCGAAGCTCGGGCGGCGGGGAACGTCTGCACCGGCCCGCGGTGGATGGGCGATGCGGGCACTCTAAGCGCTTCCCGGGCCCGGCGGCCTGGAAGGCGCCGGATGCCGTCATGCCCGACGTCCGCCGGGCAGGGGGCTCAATCGCGGCGCAGGGTGAAGTGCTCGAACATCCGCCGCAGCCGTTCGAGGGTAGCGGGGGCCGGGTAGTCCGCGGGCACGGCGCCCAGCGTGCCCGCCGGCCGCGCCACCTGCAGCGCATGGTGCGTGGCGCCCTGCCGCGCCAGCCCGTCGGCCAGGCGCAGCAGGGCGTCATCGTCCAGCAGGTCCGGGTGGGCGGTGGTGCGGAACTCGTGGGCCGTGCCGGAGGCCAGCACGGCGTGCACGCTCTCGCGCGCCGCGCGGGCGCTGCCGCGCACGCCCGTCGTGCGGTCGTGCAGGGCGTCGTCGTCCAGCGGCGCCTTGACGTCCAGGCCGATCCAGTCGACGCGCGGCAGCACCTCGCGCAGGCGCCTCGGGTGGGTGCCCGCGCTGTGCAGCCCGACGGACAGGCCCAGCGCGCGCACCTCGTCCATGGCCTCGCCCAGCGCGGGATCGATGGTGGGCTCGCCGCCGCTGAACACCACGGCATCGAGCAGGCCGGCGCGCCGGCGCAGCCGGGCCATCACCTCGGCCCAGGCGGGGCCGGGTGCGGCGCCGCGCGGCTGCAGGTGCGGGTTGTGGCAGTAGCCGCAGCGCCACGGGCAGCCCTGCACGAAGACCACGGCGCTGAGCTTGCCGGGGTAGTCGATGCTCGTGAACGGCACGAGGCCGCCGAGCCGCAGGCCGGCCCGCACCCGGCGCGGCGCTGCCGCCGGCATCGGGACGGGCACGGCCTCAGGCCGCCGCCGGCGCGCCGCAGCGCGATTCCTCGAAGTGCAGGCGCTCCTGGAACTCGCCCTGCTTGCCGATGTTGAAGGACGCCACCGGGCGGTGGTAGCCCATCACGCGGGTCCACACCTCGCAGCGCTGGCGCTCGTCGTCGCGCAGCGTGGGCGATTGAAGGGTGGAAACGGCGGTCGTTGCGGCCTGGGTCATCGTGTCTCTCCTTGGGGGTCGGTCGGGTGGGAGGTGCCGGGCGTTCTCACGCCGCGACGGCTTGCTTGCGCGCCAGGATCTCGGCGTCGCACTTGGGGCAGAACTCCTGGTGCCCGGCCAGGTAGCCGTGCGTGGGGCAGATCGAGAAGGTCGGCGTCACCGTGATGTAGGGCAGCCGGAACCGCGTGAGCGAGCGCCGCACCAGCTCGCGGCAGGCCTCGGGGCTGGACAGGCGCTCGTTCATGTACAGGTGCAGCACGGTGCCGCCGGTGTACTTGCGCTGCAGCTCGTCCTGCCGCTCCAGCGCCTCGAACGGGTCGTCGGTGAAGCCGACCGGCAGCTGCGACGAGTTGGTGTAGTACGGGTGCTGCGCCGTGCCCGCCTGCAGGATGCCGGGGAAGCGCTTGCGGTCTTCCTTGGCGAAGCGGTAGGTCGTGCCCTCGGCCGGCGTGGCCTCGAGGTTGTACATGTGCCCCGTCTCCTCCTGGAAGGCCAGCATGCGCGCGCGCACGTGGTCGAGCAGGCGCAGCGCGAAGCCGTGGCCCCATTCGGTGGTGAGGTCGTGCCGGTCGCCGGTGAAGTTGCGCACCATCTCGTTGATGCCGTTCACGCCCAGCGTGGAGAAGTGGTTGCGCAGCGTGCCGAGATAGCGCCGGGTGTAGGGGAACAGGCCCTGGTCCATGTGGCGCTGGATCACCTTGCGCTTGATCTCCAGGCTCTGGCGGCCCAGCTCCAGCAGCTCGTCCAGCCGCGCGAACAGCGCCGCCTCGTCGCCCGCGTGCACGTGGCCCAGCCGCGCGCAGTTGACCGTCACCACGCCCAGCGAGCCGGTCTGCTCGGCCGAGCCGAACAGGCCGTTGCCGCGCTTGAGCAGCTCGCGCAGGTCGAGCTGCAGCCGGCAGCACATGGAGCGGATCTGGTTGGGCTTGAGCTCCGAGTTGATGAAGTTCTGGAAGTAGGGCAGGCCGTAGCGCGCCGTCATCTCGAACAGCGCCCGCGCGTTCGGGCCCTCCCAGTCGAAGTCGGGCGTGATGTTGTAGGTGGGGATCGGGAAGGTGAACACGCGCCCCTTCGCGTCGCCGGCGCACATCACGTCGATGTAGGCGCGGTTGATGAGGTCCATCTCGGCCTGCAGCTCGCCGTAGGCGAAGGGCATCTCCACGCCGCCGATCACCGGCACCTGCTCGCGCAGGTCCTCGGGGCACACCCAGTCGAAGGTGAGGTTGGTGAACGGCGTCTGCGTGCCCCAGCGCGAGGGCACGTTCAGGTTGTAGATCAGCTCCTGCATGCACTGGCGGACCTGCGCGTAGCCGAGCGCGTCCTTGCGCACGTAGGGCGCGAGGTAGGTGTCGAAGGAGCTGAACGCCTGGGCGCCGGCCCATTCGTTCTGCATGGTGCCGAGGAAGTTGACGATCTGCCCCACCGCGCTGGACAGGTGCAGCGGCGGGCCGGCCTCGACCTTGCCGGGCACGCCGTTGAGCCCTTCGTGCAGCAGCGTGCGCAGCGACCAGCCGGCGCAGTAGCCGCTGAGCATGTCCAGGTCGTGGATGTGCAGGTCGGCCTCGCGGTGGGCCCGGCCGACCTCGGGCGGGTAGACGTGGTCGAGCCAGTAGTTGGCCACCACCTTGCCCGAGACGTTGAGGATCAGCCCGCCGAGCGAGTAGCCCTGGTTGGCGTTGGCGTTGACGCGCCAGTCGGTCTGCTGCAGGTACTCGTTCATCGACCGCTCGACGTCGACCAGGCTGCGGCGCGCGGCGCGCAGCTTGCGGTGCTGCTCGCGGTAGACGATGTAGGCGCGCAGCGTGGCGCGGTAGCCGGCGTCGAACAGCACGGCCTCCACGACGTCCTGCACCTGCTCGACGTGGGGCGTGGCCTGCCCGAGTTCGCACAGCCGCGGCAGCACGGCGTCCTCGCACAGGGCGGCGGCGCGCGCGGCATCGAACTCGCCGCCGGCGAGGCCGGCGCGGGCGAGGGCCGAGGTGATCCGGGCGGCGTCGAAGGGCCGCACGCTGCCGTCGCGCTTGATCAGGTGGTCGGGGAGGAGGCTCATGGGTGAACGCTAGATGTAGTGTCAGGGCGCGAGCCTAGACGCTACCGGTAGTGTTCACAATCGGGCTGCCGGGCGAAACCGGCCCGTCTTTGACGAGGGTCAGAAGGGGCCCGGTCAGGTGCTGGCGTAGGGCTCGAGCAGCCGCTGGTCCTCGTTGACCGCGAGCCGCCTGCCCAGTGCCGGGAAGGCGCGCTGCGGGCAGCCGCGGCGCTCGCACACCTTGCAGCCGGGGCCGATGGGCGTGGCCGCGCCCGGGTCGTCCAGGGCGAGCCCGCGCGCATACACGAGGCGGGCGGCATGGCGGCTGTCGCAGCCGAGCGCCACGGCGAACTCGCGCGTCGGCGAGCCGAAGCCGCCGGTCTCGTGGCGGATGCAGCGCGCGATCCACAGATAGGTCCGGCCGTCGGGCATCGACGCGAGCTGGGTCAGCACGCGCCCGGGGTGGGAGAAGGCCTCGTAGACGTTCCACAGCGGGCAGGTGCCGCCGGTGCGCGAGAAGTGGAAGTCGGTCGCCGACTGCCGCTTGGAGATGTTGCCGGCGCGGTCCACGCGCACGAAGAAGAACGGGACGCCCCGCGCCTGCGGCCGCTGCAGCGTCGACAGGCGATGGCACACCGTCTCGAAGCCCACGCCGAAGCGGCGCGACAGCCGTTCGATGTCGTAGCCGAGCGACTCGGCGGCGGCGAGGAACGGCGCGTAGGGCAGCACCAGCGCGCCCGCGAAATAGCTCGCGAGGCCGATGCGCGCCAGGGCGCGCGATTCGTCGTTGCGGAAGGCGTCGCCCGCCACCAGCCCGGAGATCGCGTCGGCCGCCTCGATCAGCGCGAGCTGCGTGGCGAGCTGGAAGGCCCGCTGGCCGGGCTCGAGCGCGGCGTGCAGGTGAAGCACGCGCCGCGACGCATCGAAGTCGCGCAGGCCCGTCTCGGCGTCCATCCGCGTGGCGATGCCGTGCCGGCGCTTCAGGCGCTGCTCGAGCCGCGGCACCAGGTCGCCGGCCAGCGGCGAGGCCGCGCGAAGGTCGGCATGCACGTCCTCGGCCAGCAGGTCGAGTTCGGCGATGTGGTTGTGGCGGGCATAGAAGAAGTCGCGCACTTCCTCGTGCGGCTGCGCCGGCACCACCACGGGCACCGTCCCGCGGTCCATCGAGAGGCCTTCCATCGCCACTTCGAGGCGCTCCTGCGCATCGCGCGCCAGCTTGTGCAGCCGGATCATGCGCTGCGCCAGCGCCGGCATCTGCTGCGCCAGCGCCTGCACTTCCGACATCGGCACCGCGCCGCCCGGGCCGGCATCGGCCACCGCGTCCTGCAGCTGCGCGAGCAGGCGCGCCTCCTCGTCTTCCGAGAACACCTGCAGGTCCACGCCGAGGGCCGACTGCAGGCGCAGCAGCACCGGCACCGTGAGCGGGCGCTGGTTGTTCTCGAGCTGGTTGACGTAGCTGGCGGACAGCCCGAGCTGCTGCGCCAGCGCCGCCTGCGTCATCGCGCGCTGTTCGCGCAGCGTGCGCAGGCGCACGCCCATGAAGGTCTTCCGCATCGCCCGAGGCCTGTTCACAAAATTCGCAACATTGCCGCCATTCCTTCGCATCCCTACGCCAATTCAGTGTTGCCGACAGCTTATCGCATTGCAAAGATTGCGAATGACCATGCGCACCGAGCACCCACGAATGAACCGCGTTCGACAGCCCGACCCCGACCCGCTCTCGCCGCATGGCGGGGACGATGCGGGCGGCCCCGCCGGGTCGCCGCTCGACACGCTGACCCAGACCGAGCTGGTGCTGCCCGAGCAGACCAACCACTACGGCACGCTGTTCGCGCCGCATGGCCTGGCCCTGCTGGGAAAGATGGCCTACCTGGTGGCGACTCGCTACACGCGGCAGCCCGTGGTCATGGCCGCGGCCGATCGCATCCAGTTCCTGAAGCCGGTGCCGGCGGGCGCGGTGCTGCGGTTCACGGCGCGCGTGACCCGCGTCGGCCGCACGTCGCTGACGGCGCGCGTCGCGGCCTGCCTCGACGCGGCCATGCCCACGGGCGCCGACGACGCGCTGCGCGGCGATTTCGAGCTGGTCGCCGTCGACGCCGCGGGGCGGCCGTGCGCGATCGCGCTGCTGCCGCCGTCGTCGCGCCGCCCGCCCCTCCTGCACGTCCCGGATCCCGAGGAGACCGCCCGATGAACGAAGCAATGCCTGCCGGCTTCAAGCCGAAGAAATCCGTGGCGCTGTCCGGCGTGGCCGCCGGCAGCACCGCGCTGTGCACCGTGGGTCGCAGCGGCAACGACCTGCACTACCGCGGCTACGACATCCTCGACATCGCCGAGGTCTGCGAGTTCGAGGAGGTGGCCCACCTGCTGGTGCACGGCAAGCTGCCGAGCGCCGCCGAGCTGCGCGCCTACAAGGGCCGGCTGAAGGCGATGCGCGGGCTGCCGGCGGCCGTCAAGGCGGCGCTGGAAACCGTGCCGGCGGCCGCGCACCCGATGGACGTGATGCGCACCGGCGTCTCGGCGCTCGGCTGCGCGTTGCCCGAGAAGGACGACCACAACCTTCCCGGCGCGCGCGACATCGCCGACCGCCTGCTGGCTTCGCTCGGCTCGATGCTGCTGTACTGGTACCACTGGTCCACGCAGGGCCGGCGCATCGAGGTGGAGACCGACGACGACTCGATCGGCGGCCACTTCCTGCACCTGCTGCACGGCGAGCGGCCGTCGCCGTCGTGGGTGCGCGCGATGCACACCTCGCTCAACCTGTACGCCGAGCACGAGTTCAACGCCTCGACCTTCGCGGCGCGCGTGATCGCCGGCACCGGCAGCGACATGTACTCGGCCATCGCCGGCGCCATCGGCGCGCTGCGCGGGCCGAAGCACGGCGGCGCCAACGAGGTGGCCTTCGAGGTGCAGAAGCGCTACGACACACCCGACGAGGCCGAAGCCGACATCCGCCGGCGCGTCGAGGCCAAGGAAGTGGTCATCGGCTTCGGCCACCCGGTCTACACCGTCAGCGACCCGCGCAACGCCGTCATCAAGCGCGTGGCGAAGCAGCTCTCCGACGAAGCCGGCTCGACCCGGATGTACGACATCGCCGAGCGCCTGGAGCGCGTCATGTGGGACGCCAAGAAGATGTTCCCCAACCTCGACTGGTTCAGCGCCGTGAGCTACCACCTGATGGGCGTGCCCACGGCGATGTTCACGCCGCTGTTCGTCGTCTCGCGCACCAGCGGCTGGGCCGCCCACGTGATCGAGCAGCGCATCGACAACAAGATCATCCGCCCGAGCGCCCACTACACCGGCCCGGAAGACCGCCGCTTCGTGCCGCTCGACCAGCGCCGCTGAGCACCGCCATTCCTCACGTTCCACTGCCCATGTCCGCCCCCCTTTCCAACGTCCGCCCCGAGCCCGACCAGGTGCTGGTCGACATCGCCGACTACGTCATCGACTACGAGGTGCGCAGCCCGCTGGCCTACGAGACCGCGCGCAACTGCCTGATCGACACGCTGGGCTGCGGCCTGGAGGCGCTCGAATACCCCGCCTGCACCAAGCTGCTCGGGCCGGTGGTGCCGGGCACCGTGGTGCCCCACGGCGCGAAGGTGCCGGGCACGCCGCACCAGCTCGACCCGGTGCAGGCGGCGTTCAACATCGGCGCCATGATCCGCTGGCTCGACTTCAACGACACCTGGCTGGCCGCCGAGTGGGGCCACCCGAGCGACAACCTGGGCGGCATCCTCGCCACCGCCGACTGGCTGAGCCGCACGGCGGTGGCCGCCGGCAAGCCGCCGCTGACGATGCGGGCCGTGCTCACGGCCATGATCAAGGCGCACGAGATCCAGGGCTGCATCGCGCTGGAGAACTCGTTCAACCGGGTGGGCCTCGACCACGTGGTGCTGGTCAAGGTGGCCAGCACCGCGGTGGTGGGGCAACTGCTCGGGCTCACGCGCGAGGAGATCGTCAACGCGGTCTCGCTCGCCTGGGTCGACGGGCAGAGCCTGCGCACCTACCGCCACGCGCCCAACACCGGCAGCCGCAAGAGCTGGGCCGCGGGCGACGCCACCAGCCGCGCCGTGCGCCTGGCGCTCATCGCCAGGACCGGCGAGATGGGCTGCCCGGGCGTGCTCACGGCCAAGACCTGGGGCTTCTACGACGTGCTCTTCAAGGGACAGCCGTTCAGGTTCCAGCGCCCGTACGGCAGCTACGTGATGGAGCACGTGCTGTTCAAGATCAGCTTCCCGGCCGAGTTCCACAGCCAGACGGCGGTGGAAGCGGCCATGACGCTGCACCAGCGCCTGGAGGCCGCCGGCCGCACGGCCGCCGACATCCGCCGCGTCACCATCCGCACGCACGAGGCCTGCCTGCGCATCATCGACAAGAAGGGGCCGCTGGACAACCCGGCCGACCGCGACCACTGCATCCAGTACATGGTGGCCGTGCCGCTGATCTTCGGCCGCCTCACCGCCGCCGACTACGAGGACGCGGCGGCCGCCGACCCGCGCATCGACGCGCTGCGCGAGAAGATCGACTGCGTCGAGGATGCGCGATTCACGAAGGACTACCACGATCCCGACAAGCGCAGCATCGCCAACGCGCTGACGGTCGAGCTGAACGACGGCACGACGCTCGACGAGGTCGTCGTCGAGTACCCCATCGGCCACCAGCGCCGCCGCGCCGACGGCATTCCGCTGCTCGAGGCGAAGTTCCGCGCCAACCTCGCGCGCCGCCTTCCCGAGAAGCAGTGCCGGGCCATCCTCGACGCGAGCCTCGACCAGGCGCGCCTCGAGGCGATGCCGGTGCACGAGTACGTGGACCTGTACCAGATCGCGGCGTGACGATGAGCACGAGAAAGCAGCTTCGTGCGCTGGCCGATGCGCGCCGCGGCGTGCTGGTGCCGGGCGCCTTCAACGCGCTGTCGGCGCGCGTGGTGGAAGACCTCGGGTTCGAGGCCATCTACGTCACCGGCGCGGGCGTCACCAACATGTGGTTCGGCCTGCCCGACCAGGGGTTCATGGGGCTGGCCGAGATCGCCGACCACACCGCGCGCATCCGCGATGCGGTGGCGCTGCCGCTGATCGTGGACGCGGACACCGGCTTCGGCAACGCGCTCAACGTGCGCCACACCGTGCGCGTGCTCGAGCGCGCCGGCGCGGACTGCATCCAGCTCGAGGACCAGGTGGCGCCCAAGCGCTGCGGGCACTTCGCCGGCAAGGAGGTGATCGCGCTCGACGAGGCGGTGGGCAAGATCAAGGCGGCCGTCGACGCGCGCCGGGATGCGGACCTGCTCGTCATGGCGCGCACCGACGCCGCCGCGACGCAGGGCGTGGAGGCGGCGATCGAGAGGGCCCAGCGCTTCGCCGAGGCCGGCGCCGACATCCTCTTCGTCGAGGCCGTCACCACCGCCGAGGACGTGCGCGCGCTGCCGCGGCGCCTGGACAGGCCGCAGCTCATGAACCTGGTGATCGGCGGCAGGACGCCCATCGTCGACGCCGGCGAGCTCGGCGCGCTGGGCTACGGTTTCGTGCTCTATGCCAATGCCGCGCTGCAGGGCGCGGTGGCGGGCATGCAGAAGGTGCTGGGCCTGTTGCGCGACACGGGGCGGGTGGACGAGGACCGGTCGATCGTCACGCCGTTCGCCGAGCGGCAGCGACTGGTCGGCAAGCCGCAGTGGGACGAGTTGGAGCGGCGGTACCAGGCCTGATCCTCATTGACCCGTTCGCGCTGATGTATCGAAGCGATCGTCGCCCGAAGCCCCGTTCGTGCTGAGGTATCGAAGCGCTCGCCCCACCAACCCGTTCGCGCTGAGGTTCTATGGTCCGCGTCAAGCCTTCATAGCGCTCAGGGAAGGTCTGCACAACGCGCGCGACAGCGGCAACTGCAGACATTGAGCAAG
>JBIQHD010000017.1:0-98494 GCA_044508835.1 Rubrivivax sp. | reverse complement strand
CATCGTCAGCCGCCTATAGGCCTTGAGCAAGATGGGGCGGCTGGACGCTCACGGTGCATCCGCAAGACCTTGCCAATCATCACCATGGTGATCACTCCTCGAACCCCGCCCAGCTGTGGATATCTCGGGCAGGGTAGGTTGAACACCTGGGTCAAATTTGGGTCGGCAGGGCCCTCACGGGTGGGTCAAATTTCAGTCGGCGGCAACAGTTCGGGGCCTGTTCGTGCGGCAACGTGATGTTGAGGCCGATCGAGCGAGCCCCGGCATCGAAAGCACCGCGATTGGCGGCTTCCATGATGCCGGGGCCGCCACCGGTGATGACGACGAAGTCGCACCGCCCCTCCTGCTGGAAACGAGCAGAGATCAGTTGGGCGAAGCGCTGTGCCTCTTCGTAATAGCGTGCCTGTTCCACGCGGCGACGGGCCAAGGTCAGGTCCCGCCCAAACGTTGGATTCCCCGGCATGGTGCCCGCTTGCTGCTCCAGCACAGCGAGCCGGTCGCGTGCGGTGACAGCATCACTTACGCGTGCACTGCCAAACACCACCACGGTCGAACGCACGCCTTGCTCACGCAAGACACGTTCGGGCTTGAGCAGTTCGAGCTGGAGACGCAGCGGACGCAAATCGTCCTGGGCGAGAAGATCATTGTCCTCGTACGCGAGGCGGTACGCAGCCGATTCGATGATGGCGCGCAAGCGATCGGCATGCTCAGACAAAGTGCTCATCATCAACGCCCCTCGTCGTCATGTCCGTGCACAGGCGCATTGCCGACCCGTCCCAGCCCCATCTCCACCAGCGCACCGTCGCGGCGCAGCAGCCACAGCGCCTCCAGCCCCATGCGCTGCGCCAGCGCCAGCCCTTCATCGGGGCCGGCCACCAGTAACGCCGTGGCCCAGGCGTCTGCGTGCATGCAGGCCGACGCCAGCACCGTGACCGAGGCCACATCGTTGCGCACGGGCGCGGCGCGGCGCGCATCCATGGTGTGCGAGAGGCGTGCGCCGCCCACCTCCAGATAGCGCCGGTAGTCACCGGAGGTGGCCACGGCCAGGTTCTGCAGCTCGACCACACTGTGCACCGCACGGCGCCCGGCCTGTGGGCTCTCCACGGCCACAGCCCAGGGCTGGCCACTGGGCTGGCCGCCCACGGCGCGCAGTTCGCCGTCTAGCGCCGCCAAGGCGTGGCGTACGCCGTGCCGGCGCAGCGCGTCGACCATGCGGTCCACAGCGTAGCCTTTGGCGATGCCGCACAGGTCCAGTTGCAGCGGCGCGTGCTTGCGCGCACGGCCGGCGGTGCGGTCCAACTCCAGCGCTTCATGCGTGGGCGGGCGAGAGGCTGACACGGCAGCACGGATCGCCGGCGCATCGGGTTCATCGCGCGCCGCGCCAAACCCCCAGGCATCGACCAGCGCGCCCACGGCCGGATCGAACGCACCCTGGCTCAGGCGGCCAATGTCCAGCGCACAGGCCAGCACCTCCAGGATTTCGGGCGGCAGCGTCAGCCATGTGCCCGGTAATGCGCGGTTGAGGTGGTTGAGGTCGCTGTCGGGCAGCCAGGGCGACATCTGTACATCCACCTGAAGCACGGCGGCGGCCAGGTCCTGTTGCAGGGCCGGTGCGTCCACGCCCGGCTCGGCGTCGCAGGTGACGGACCAGCGCGTGCCCATGGTGGGGCCGTGCAGGTTCAGGCGCCGGAGTTCAGAAGAGGTCTTCGGCATAGCGTTCACGCTGCTTGAGCCGGGCCACGCTCAGCCCCAACCCACCCAGGATGTCGTCGAGCACCTGCGCCACCCCCTGCGCCATGGGACGGCTGCCGCACACGCGCACGATGGCGCCGCGCGCCAACAGGTCGCGCACCCGTGCGGCGTCGCGGCGCAGGGCATCCTGCACATAGCCGCCGCCGTCCGGCGTGCGCGAGAACGTGGTGTGCAGATCGACCAGGCGGCCCTCGGCCTGCCAACCCTGGAGGTCCTCACCGAAATAGAAATCCCGCGCCGGATCGCGTGCGCCGTAGTACAGATGCATGGGCCGGTGCCGCGCGTTGCCCCGGATGAAGCCCGCCAGCGGCGCCACGCCCGTACCCGCACCGATCAGCAGCACGGGCTGGCGCGAGCCGTGCAGCGCGAAGCCCGGATTGGGACGGATGAAAGCCTGCGCATGGTCGCCGGGTTGCAGGCCATGCAGGTAGGTGGAGCAAACGCCGCCCGGTATGCGGCGCACGCAGATTTCCACGAAGCCGTCGCGCATGCCGGAGGCCAGCGAGTAGTAGCGCGGCACCGGTTGATCCCCCGGTGGCACGATGCCCAGCAGGTCGCCGGCGACGAAGCGCGGCAGGCCACGGCCGGGCAAGGCAAAGCGCAGGATGGCCGCTGGCTCGCCGGCGCCCCCCACGAAGTCCTGCCGCGCCACCAGCGTGAGTGTCGCGGTGCGCGGCAGGCGCGGCTGGTAGGCGAGCGACAGAGGCTGGCCCAGGGCTTGTGCCAGCGACTGTCCCCAGCGGGCAAACTCCTGCGCGGACTGCTGGTGAATGCGCTCCAGCGCCAGCAGCGGCTTCCAGCCTTGGGCAAGCAGGGCCTGATCCAGCGCTTCGGCAAAGGCGCAGAAGGCGGGGAACTGCCGGTCGCCAAAGCCCAGCACCGCCACCTGCGCGCTGGTGACGGGCTGGTGCGCGATGACGTCGAGCGCTCGTGCGGCATGGGCGGGCGCCTGTCCTTCGCCATAGGTGGCGGCCAGCACGTAGACATGGCGCGCGGTCGGCGGCACGCGCCAGCGCTCCAGCGCCGTGGTGTGCACGCGGTGGCCCGCGGCTGCCAGCGCGGTGTGCAGGGCCTGGGCGAAACCCCAGGTGCTGCCGCTTTCGCTGGCGACGAAGATCAGGCTGTCGGCCTGCGCCAGCGGGCTGTTGCCCTCGATGGCGGGCCGGCTGCGACGCGCCTGCCACCACAGCAGCACGCCCGTGACCCAGAACAGTGGGATGCTCGCGCCCATGGCACCCAGCACCACGGCCCAGGCCCAGGCACCGTCGCCCGTGTGCAGCAGCAGCGCCCAGTCGTGTACGCGCTGCGCCGTTGTGGTGTCATGCCAGGCCAGGGTCTGACCGCTGTAGCGATCCACCCAGCCTTGGCCCTGGACGGTGACGATGCTCCAGATGTCCTGCGGGTCGTCGGCCGCGGGCACGTTCAGCTTGCGCAGGTCTTGCACGCGCAGGTCTTGCAGCAGCGGCAACTGACCCGCCGGTAGCGATGCCTGACCGTTGGGGGCGGATGCGACCTCGGGTTCCGCGTCAGCATCGAGCTGCACCAGGCTGAAGGTGGCTGCGCTCATGTAGAGCGCGGCGGCCGCCGACAGGGCCAGGACCGCCAGCACCACCCGCCCGGCCAGCACGTGCAGGCGCTGCGCCAGTGTGCCGCGCACCGGGCCTGCCAGGCGTCGCCAGCCGCCCATGCGGCGCAGCAGCAGCACCAGGCCCGAGACCGACAGCGCCAACATGGCCAGCGCCACCACCGCCGCAACGACGCGCCCAGGATCGTCCAGCAACAGCGCACGATGCAGGTTCTTCACCCAGCGCGGCAAGAGCGAGGGCTGGTAGCTGCCCAGCACCCGGCCGTCTGCGGGGGCGACGCGCAACGCGCGAGCTTGCCCGTCCTCGAAGGCATACACCACGATGGCGCCGGAAGGCTGGCGGCGGATTTCCTCCGCTCCCGGGACAGTCGCCTGTACACGTTGCACCAGAGTGGCCACCGGCATGTCAGGCTCAGTGGGGGCTGCCTGGATGGCGTTGCGCAACGGATCGAGCGCCAGCAGCGTGCCGGTGATGCCCAGCACCAGCGCGAGCGTGCCCGCCACCAGGCCCAGCCATCGATGGGCGAATCGCCAGATCATGTGGGCCCTTTATTGCAACTGGTAGGTGAACGACTGGATGTATTGCTTGCCGGCCTGCGGCTTGCCCGCCTGAGCCGACGACAGGGGCATGCGGATCTCCGATGGGCTGTCCCGCATGTCCTCTGCGGCGGCGTCGATGCGGATCTCGTAGCCCGCGTCGATCAGCGCGTCGGCCAACTCGGCCGTCACCTTGAGTGTGCGCCCCGCACCCACGCTGGCGCCGGTCACGCCGTTCAGGCGCTTGGCGTCGCCGGCCGACAGGCGGTTCCAGTCCGCCAGGTGCTTGTAGTACTTGGCCTTGCCGCCGGCTACCCACAACGTGCGGACGTAGGCGCCCTTGGCGTCGGTGAGGTAGACGGCGAGGTAGGCGCCGTCGCCGCCGTAGTTCTTGAGGGTGGTCGAGAGCGTGACCGGGCGGCTCTGCGCCATGGCGGGCAGGGCCAGTGCGCAGGCGGCGGCCACGGTGGTCAGCAGGAATCTGGTGGACATGGTGGGTCTCCGGTGTAGACAGGGGGAATCATTCGATCTGGCCACGAGGTGTGGTGCCAGGGGACGATACGGGGTTGGCGGTGGCAGGTGCGGGATCATCCCGGCTCCGCGTGCGCTCGCGCTCGCGTTCGTGGTTGCCGTCGTCATTGCGAAGCTTCATCTTCACCACGCGCAGCGTTTGGGGGTCGAGCTTGGCCTTGAAGGCACGTCCCTGGGCATCGCGGCCGCGAATCTCATAGCAACCGTCGTCGATCTTCAGGCGCTGCACCTGCCAGCCCAGGCTGGCTGCATGCCGTAGCGCGGCGTCACGCGACTGCCAGTACTGCACAGGAACGTCGCAGTCATCGTCGGCCAGTGCAGGGGCAGCGGCCAAGACCAGGCACAGGAACGCTAGAGAGAAACGGAGTTTCATAGTCTTCTCCTTGTCACACGAGCCGAGCGTGAGGTGTGCCCGGCAGGGTCTGGTGAAGCACTCTTGGGGAGATTCGCCAGAAAATCCGGCCAAGGAACTACCTGGCCACGCTCTGGCACCGAGACTTGCCAGCCAAGCTGCTGTTGCAGGAGTTCCGCCAAAGCCTGCGCGGCGGACGGCTCCCCATGCACAACGAAGGTTTGCTCCGGGGCTTGCTTGAAGCCTCGGGCCCAGGCCATCAGGGCTGGTTGGTCGGCGTGCGCCGAGAGTCCATCGACACTGTGGATCGCCGCGCGCACCGGAATGTCGTCGCCGAAGAGGCGCACGCGCGCCGCGCCATCGACCAGTTGGCGGCCAAGTGTTCCCTGCGCCTGAAAGCCGGAGAACAGGACGCTGCATTCCTTGCGCGGTAAATTGTGGCGCAGGTGGTGCCGGATGCGTCCCGCGTCGCACATGCCGCTGGCGGAAATGATGATGGCGCCCGAACGAATCTGGTTCAGCGCCATGGACTCCTCGGTGCTTTCCGTGAAATGCAGATACGGCAGGTTTTCGCCGCGTGCGTGCCATCCAGCCAGGCGCTTGGCCTGCTCGTCGAACAGCTCAAGGTGCTCGCGTGTGATGCGCGTGGCCTCCGTGGCCATCGGCGAATCGACGAATACCCTCGGTTGCCGCAGCCGCCCCTCGCTGGTGAGACGGTGCAGGTGGTACAGCACTTCCTGGGTTCGACCGACCGCGAAGGCCGGCACGATGACGTTGCCGCCGCGCTCGAACAAGGTCTTTTCGACGATGCCGATCATCTCCTCTTCGGTTGCCGAAAAGTCCTTGTGCTGGCGGTTGCCATAGGTGGACTCGATGACGAGGATGTCGGCGTCCTCGATGGGTGTCGGGTCGCGCAATATCGGACGCCCCGGCTGGCCAAGGTCGCCGCTGAATACCAGTTTTGTCGGGTACCCATACTCGGTGACCCAGACTTCGATGATGGCCGACCCGAGGATGTGCCCGGCATCGCGAAAGCGCGCGCGCACCCCGACACGGGGCGCGAACTCCCGGTCGTATTCGATGCCTCGCACCTGTTGCAGGCATTCGCGCGCATCCTGCAGCGTATACAGCGGCGGCAGCGCATCCTTTCCGCGGAACCTCTTGGCACTGCGTTTTGCATCGCTCTCCTGGATGTGGGCACTGTCGGGCAGCATCACGCCCAGCAGATCAGCCGTGGCGGGAGTGGTGTAGATGGCTCCTTTGAATCCGGCCCGCGTGAGTTTGGGCAATAGCCCGCTGTGGTCGATGTGGGCATGGGTCAGGAGCACGAAATCAATCGACGCTGGATCGAACGGAAACGGCTCGCGGTTGCGCGCCGCTGCCGCAGATCCCCCTTGAACCATGCCGCAATCCACCAAGAAGCGCAGGTTGAGCGCCTCCACCAGGAAGCACGATCCGGTGACTTCGCGCGCAGCGCCCAGAAAATTCAGTTTCATGGGATGCTCACTCGGGCTCCTTCTTTTGCATTGGACAGGTGTTCACGCCGAGCAGGCGGTAGCCCGGACAGCGACCCGCCAGGCCGGTGATCAGCGGCATGATTCCAATGAGCCCCAGCCAGCGCCACGGTGAATCCAGCCACAACGGCAAGCTGAGCAGGATCAGGCCGATGACGACGCGCGCGATGCGATCGAGGTTTCCTACGTTGATTTGCATGGTGATCTCCTTTCGTTGAATCAAGGAACCGAGGGTGCAGCGAGCACTGTTGCGGTCGGCTTCAGGGCCGGATTCGTGGTTTGCGATGTCATTGCGGGCGCATCCCAGCCACCCCCGAGCGCCTTGTACAGCGCCACCAATTGCACGGCGGCGCTGGTATGCGCACGTGCGGCCGCGGTCTCGGCTTCATGCAGGCTGCGCTGGGCGGCCAGCAGTTCGATCAGCGCTATGTCGCCCGCCGCGTAGCGTGTGTTCGCGTAGCCGTAGCTCTTTCGTGCCGCGTCCACGGCCATTGCGCGACGCTGAAGCGTGTCCAATCCCCCGTGATAGTCGCCAAGCGCACGCTCGGCGTCTCCGAGAGCCGTCAGCACCGCTTGCTCGTAAGCGAGCGCAGCCTGCTGCTCGGCTGCCTCGCGTGCCCGGATCTCGGCGCGCACGCGGCCACCGTCGAACAGACGCCAGGAGATCAGCGGCAGGATGGAAAAGCGCGAACTGGATGCATCGAACCAGTCGCCCGTGCTGAGCGCTTGGAAGCCGCCCCCCACACCGATGGAGAGCTTTGGGAACAACTCGGCCGTGGCCACGCCGATGTCGGCCGAACTCGCTGCCAGCCGCCGCTCCGCAGCCAACACGTCGGGACGCCGGCGCAGCACGTCGGCGCGCTCGCCCACCGGTAGGGCCCGAAGCGTCCACGGCGTCAATGGTTCGTCGAGCAAGGCCAGTTCCCGCTCCGGCGGGGCGCCCAGAAGAACGCCCAGGCCAAGCACCGCGGCACGCTGGCGTGCCTGGATATCCGGCAGCAACGCGTTGACAGCGGCCCACTGTGTGTATGCCGCTTCCACATCGGCCGCCGATGCGTCGCCTAGGGCATGCCGCAGGCGCACCAGCTCCAGGGTCTGCTGCAGCGTGGACAAGGTGGCCTGTTGCGCATGCAGCTCGTATCCGGCCCCCACCGCGGTGAACCAGGTGCGCGCGACCTCGGCCGCCACCCGCATGCGCACACCCTGTGCTTCGACTTCGGTGGCCAGCAGTCGGGCGCTTGCGCCTTCCAGGGCGCGCCGCTTGGCGCCGAACAGATCGACCTCCCAAGCCGCGTCGAAGCCCGCGTCGTAGATGGTCTGCGTGGCGTCAAGGCCAGGGATGGAGCCAATGGGCAAGGGGCCGTTTTCGCTTTGACGACGCCGGTTGACGCTTGCACCGGCGCCGACGGAGGGCAATGCCTCGCCCGCGACACGATCGCGCAAGGCGCGTGCCTCATCGACGCGTGCCGCGGCCTGGCGCAAATCCAGGTTCTGTGCTAGCGCCGTGGCCATCAGGCGATCAAGAATCGGGTCGTCCAATGTGGCCCACCATTGGGTTAGATCCGCCGATTCGCGCTCACTCGCCAGCGACAAGGTCCAGCCGCTGCCGATGTCGACCGGTGGCGGCTCGCGGTAGTCGGGGCCGACAGCTGCGCAGGCCGTCAGCAGCGCGCAGGACAGCGCCAACGCGAGCGGACGCACGCGCCCGGGCGCTAGGCCGGTAGCGGTTGCGTGAAGGAGGGGGGGACAGATCTTGGGTTTCATTGCAGGCGTCCTCGGACGAATACGGTGGCCATCGTCAGCGTGGCGACTGCGATGACCGCCAGCGGCCACAGGCTGGCGAAAATGTCGCCGGGCGGCATGGCCTTGAGAAAGCTGCCTTCGACGATGATGAGGAAGTGGGTCAGCGGAATGGCCTGGGCCAACCATTGCAGAACCACCGGCATGTTCTCCACCGGGGTGGCAAAGCCAGACATCAGCACCGCTGGCACACCCACAGCGAATGCCCCCAAGATGGCCTGCTGCTGCGTCATGCTGACCGCGGAAATCATCAGGCCGATGCCGACCACCGACAGGATAAAAAGCACCAAGCTCGCCAGCAGCAGGCTGAACGAGCCGGTGAAGGGGATGCTGAACAGGAAAATGCCCGCGCTGATCATGAACAGCCCGAGCAGGGTGCCGATCGCCAGTGCCGGCAGCGACTTGGAGATGATGATTTCCGGCGTCGAGGTCGGTGACACCAGCAACTGGTCGAAGGTGCCCAGCTCGCGTTCGCGCGCAATCGACAGCGAAGTAATGAGCAGGGAGCTGAACAGGGCCAGGATGCCGGTCAGACCCGGTACGATGAACCAGCGATAGACCAGATTCGGGTTGAACCAGTGGCGGACAACCACCGGATTCGGCGCCTGCGCGTCGGGCACGACCTCGGCACCGACGTCGGCGGCAATGGTGGATAGATAGGCCACGGTGATCTGGCCCGAATTGCTGCGTCGGCCATCGACGAGTACCTGGGCGCGGCCGCTGTCGCCGGCGGCGATCGTGCGCGAGAAATCCACGGGAATGGCAAGCGCCGCGATCACTTCGCCCCGGTCGATCAGATCATGCAGTTGCCGCGGGCTGTCCACGTGCCGCACGCGGGTGATGAAGCCGGCGCTGTCCAGACGCTGCACCAGTTCGTGCGACCAACGCCCCGCGTCCTGGTTGTACACGGCGATATCGACATTGCGCACTTCCAGTGTCGCGGCAAAGGCGAAGATCAGCAGTTGCAGGATGGGCGGCACGAACACCACCATGCGGCTGCGCGGGTCGCGCAGGACGCTGAGCACCTCCTTGATGAACTGCGCCCGCAGGCGGACAAGACTGAAGACAGAGCCGGGCATGGGCGCTACTCCAGGTTCTTGCGCGTGGCGCGCTTGGCCAGCATGAAGAACAGCGCCCCGATCGCCGCCATGGCCGCCAGGTTGGGCAGGAATACCGCCCAGATGTCCCCGGCCAGGAACACCGTCTTTAGCGAGTCGACGAAGAAGCGGGCCGGAACCACCCAGGTGATTGCGCGGATCGGCGCCGGCATGGCGTCGATCTCGTACAGGAATCCCGAAAGCATGAATGCCGGCAGGAAGCCGGAGAACAGCGCGATCTGCGCCGCCAGGAACTGATTGCGCGCCAGTGAGGAGATGAGCAGGCCCTGGCCCAGCGCCGGCACCATGAACACCGCCGACAGCAGCAACAGAGCCGCGAGCGAGCCGCGCAAGGGCACACCGAACACGAACACGGCGAGCGCCGCCGCCCCCAGCGTGGACAACATGCCGAGCACGAAATACGGCAGGAGCTTGCCGATCAGGATTTCCGCCACCGAAGCAGGCGTGGACAGCACCGCCTCCATGGTGCCGCGCTCCCATTCGCGCGCCACCACCAGTGCGGTCAGCATGGTGCCGATGATGGTCATGACGATGGCGATGGCGCCGGGAATCAGCGCCCGGCGGCTCTCCAGTTCGGGGTTGAACCAGTAGCGCGGCTCCAGTACCACGGCCTGCGCGGGCGCCGCAACGTCAAGCCCGGCACGCCAGGTCTGCACCACGCCCTTGGCGTAGTTCTCGACGTAGTTGGCGGTGTTGGGGTAGGAGCCGTCGGTGATGATCTGCACCAGCGGCTCGCTGCCCCTCAAGGCCAGACGCTGCTCGAAGTCCTGCGGAATCACCACATAGCCGCGCAACGCGCCCGACACCAGCTTGTCCGCTACTTCGCGCCGGTCGTGGGCAAAGTGCGCATCCAGAAAGCGGGTTCCAGAAAAGGCGGCCGCCAGCTCTTGCGCGGCGGCACCGGGCGATTCCAGCACCACGCCGATGCGCACGTTCCTGGCATCCAGCGACACGGCATAGGCGAACAGCAACAACAACACTACTGGCAGCACGAACGCGATCAGCAGCGTCGAAGGGTCGCGCAGCGCCTGCAGGCTTTCCTTGTAAACCAGGGCCATGAGACGCTGCAAATTGAAGCGGCTCAGCTGGACCTGCATGGTTTCGCCCGCATCCCTGGATCGTGGCGCGGCGTTCATGGGGCCGCCTCCATTTCACGGTCGGCCGACTCCACCAGATGGATGAAGGCATCTTCCATGGTTGGATCAGGCCGTTCGGGGCCGACCGCGGAACGCTTGAGCGCATCGGGCGTGTCCAATGCAATCAGTCGTGCACGAGAGAGCATGGCCACCCGGTCGCAGTACTCGGCCTCATCCATGAAATGGGTGGTGACCATGATGGTCACGCCCTTGCGCGCCAGACCGTTGATGTGGGTCCAGAATTCACGCCGCGTGATCGGGTCCACGCCCGAAGTCGGCTCGTCCAGGAACAGCACCGGCGGCCGGTGCATGAGCGAGCAGGCCAGCGCCAGGCGCTGCTTGTGACCCAGCGGCAGGGAATCGGGCGTGGCCGAGAGCCAGTCGCCCAGATCGAAGGTTTCGATCATCTCGGCGATGCGTTCGCGTCGCGTACTCCCTTCCAGTTGATACACCCCGGCCGAGAACTCCAGATTCTGGCGCACCGAGAGCAGACCGTAGAGCGAAAACTTCTGCGCCATGTAGCCAAGCCGGCTCTTGGCCGCGCCGGTGGCATGGCGCAGATCGTGCCCCACCACGTGCGCCTCACCCGCGGTCGGTTTGAGAAGACCGCACAGCATCTTGAAAGTGGTGGACTTGCCAGCGCCGTTGGGGCCGAGCAGGCCGAAGATTTCGCCCTTGCGCACCTCGAAGCTGACGCTGTCCGTCGCAGTGAAATCACCGAAGCGCTTGGTGAGTTCGCGGCACGAGACGGCCACGTCGGAATCAAGCTCAACGGGTGGCAGGCGCTCGGCCAGGGCAGAGGTGCCGCCGGGGCCGCCGCCGAGCAAATCGATGAAGGCGTCCTCGAAGCGCGCCGGAACCAAAGTCAGATGCACCTGCGTCTGATCGGCCAATGACTGGACTTGATCCACGTCGGCGCCTTCGCGCAGGACCACGCGCACGCCGGCCCCCTGAATAACGCCATCGCTCACGCTGGGCAGATTGAGTGCTTCGGTGAGCACCGCGCGGCGCTCGGCGCCCACGTCTTCCAGGCGGAAGCTGCGACCTTCCAGCTGTGCGGTCAATTCCCGTGGCGGGCCGTCGAACAGGAGCTGCCCCTGGTTGAGCAACAACACGCTCTCGCAGCGTTCGGCCTCGTCGAGATAGGCGGTGGACCAGACCACCGCCATGCCCTCGTTGGTGAGCGCCTGCACCATGCGCCACAAATCCTGGCGGCTGACCGGATCGACGCCGACACCGGGTTCGTCCAGCAGCAGCACCTTGGGTCTGGCCATCAGCGCACAGGCCAGGCCGAGCTTCTGCTTCATGCCGCCAGAGAGCTTTCCGGCCAGGCGTTGGGTGAAGGGACCGAGCCGCGTGAAGTCCAGCAACGCGGCAAAAAGATCGGCATTGCGATCCGCGTCCATGCCGCGCAACTGCGCGTACAGGCGCATGTTTTCCATCACCGACAGGTCTTCGTACAGGCCGAAGCGTTGCGGCATGTAGCCGCTGGCGACGTGGATGGCGTCGTTGTCCTTGACCACGTCGAAACCGGCCAAGGTGACGCGGCCGGCGTTCGGCACCAGCAGGCCGGTCAGAATCCGCATCAGCGTCGTCTTGCCGGCACCGTCCGGGCCGACCAGGCCCGTCAGCCGCCCGTAGTGGATGCGTGCGCTCAGGTTCCGCAAGGCCCGCACATTGCCGAAATGCTTGTCCAGACCTTCGATGACGACTGCGGCGTCTTGCTCACCAGCAGGCACGATGGCGGGGCTAGCCTGCATCTCAGCGTTCCCCCGCTGGGGTGCCGGTTATCGAGCCGACTTCGATCGTTACCGGCATACCCTGGCGCAGTGCACCGTCGCTGTCGGCTTCGTCGATGACGATGCGCAGGCGGTACACCAGATCCGTTCGCAGATCGGTGGTTTCAACAGTCTTCGGCGTGAACTCGGCGCGTGGCGAGATGAAGCCAATCTGGCCGCGATAGACCTTGTCGGATGTGTCGCTCCTGACACGCACCGTGGTACCGGGGGCGATGCGCCCCAGGTCTGGTTCACTCACGTAGGCGCGCACGTAAACGGGCTTGTCCAGACTCAGGCTGTAGACCGTGCTTTGGCTCGCGACCATGCTGCCTGGTTCGCGTACCCGCGCGATGACGGTCCCGTCACTGGGCGCCGTCAATTCGGTGTCCGCAAGGGATGTGGTGGCTTGCGCCACGGCAGCCTGTGTCGCCGCAAGGCGAGCCTCTGCCGCGGCGATGTCTTCCTTGCGGAAACCCTCGGACGCTTGAGACAGTGCTGCCTTGGCGGCTTCAACGCCCGCGGCAGCCTGATCCCTTGCCGCGCGGGCGGCATCGACCGTGCGCTGGCTGCTGGCGCCCGATGCCAGCAGGCCGCTTTGGCGCTGAAAGTTGCGCTCGGCCTCGGTGGCCAGCGCCTGCGCCTGCCTGAGCGCCTCGCGTGCCTGGGTGATTTCCTGCGGCCGCAGGCCGCGGCGCAGCTTGGTCAGCTCCGCCTGCGCCACATGCACCTGGGCCTGCGTTGCCGCAAGAGCGTCCCGATACGGCTGCGCGTCCAGCGCCGCCAAGCGGGTGCCGGCACTGACGGCGTCGCCTTCGTCGAACGTCATTTCAGCCACGCGCCCGGGCTGGCGAAAGGCCAGCTGCACCTCGCGGATGTCGACGTTGCCGTAGAGGCGCAGGGGGTCTCGCTGATCATGGTCGCGCAATAGCCAGTACGCTAGTGCGCCACCAAGAGAAAGCGCGACGATGGCGATCACGACCCAGCGGGTTTTTTTGCTTGGGAGATTGGGAGTTGTCATCGATGAGTTTCCGCTGGAGACAGGTTCAGCGCTCGCGTGTGGCGGGCAAATGCGTCTGCGACCGGCGCCAGGCGATGGCCGCAATGCCAGCCCACACCAGCGTGCGAAGCGTCATGGCGATTGCCGTGCGCTGCTCCCAGGCGCCACCAAGAACCACATGCACGCCGAAAGCCAGGAATACGAACGCAGTCGCCACCGTGATGGCGATCGCCAGCCACGTGGCCCAGCGCCGGCGCAACCACAAACCGACGCCAGCGACGATGTATGCGAACCCGGCCATAAAGTTGAACCAGAGGACGAAAGGCACATAGCTTCCGGCCTCGTCGCGCGCCGCGCCTTCAAAGAACAGGACTGCGCCCCCCTCCCTGAGAGTCAGCAGGCCAAAGCCGATGGCCAGCAGAGAAATCACGCGCACCCAGATGTCGCGCCCGCTGTGTGCTGTCATGTTCATTGCTCCCGGTTCTTCAGGAAGGTTTGCGAATCGCTGCGGCACTTGCGGGCCGGACCGGTGATTCACGTGCCGCTTTCGATGCCACGCCGATAGATGGCATACACGGCCGGAGCCTCACGGCGGATTCGACTGACCTTGCCGGCCAGCAGGGACTGCATGACCAGCCCCTGGATCGTGCCGATGAACAACACGGCGGCGGCATCCACGTCCAGTTCCGCGCTCAGTTCGCCCTGTGCCTTGCCTGCTTCCATGAGGCGGCGCAGGCGTTGCTCGTACTGGCGGATCAGGGTTTGCACCATGCGCTTGGCCAGCGTTTCGTCAGAGCGTTGCAACTCTCCGAACAACATGCGTGGCACGCCCGGGTGCTTGGACACGAAGTCGATGTGCGTCATGAACATCGCCTCCAGGGCTGCCGCAGGGGATGCCCCGCTTTCGGCCGCCTTGTCCACGCTGGCCAGTAGGCGTTCGCTGACCCAGGACATGGTGGCTTGCAGGATCGCGTCCTTGGTGGGGAAGTGACGAAACAGCGCGCCCTGCGTCAAACCCATTCGATCGGCAATCGCCGTGGTCGTGATCTCGGCCGGGTTCTGCTCGGCAGCCAAGTCGACCACGGCTTGCACCGTGGCCGCGCGCCGCTCTTCGGCGGGCAGGTACTGGGGGCGTTCGCTCATTCTCTATTTCTCCACATAGTAAGTGACCTATTACTATCCTAGCACAACGAATTCCCGTTGTGGAAGAAGAGCAATCCGACGATTCGAGACAGAGCGAGCTTGATCGTGATCGCAGGCGACGAACGGCTTGGTTCTGCACAACTTCGGGCGTTGCTGCGTCAACGTGTGGGCGTTGAGAGCGACTTGACGGCATCCAGTCAGGAGACGATGCCGCGGGAGAACGGTTGTCGGGGGTGTGGGTTGCATTCTCGCTCGCACTGGATAAGATAGTAATATGTCACTCACTATTGAAAGGAGCTGGTGATGACTGCTGTCGGCTTGATGGCCCAACAGGCGCCGGCATCGCCTGAAAGCACGCCCCCCGATATCCTGGATGTGCTTGCCAACGCCTTGCGGGCACGCGGCACTGGCGGGGTGTCGCCGGCGGCGGGTCTGCTGGCTTGGTATGACTGGGCGCTACACCTCTGTCTTTCGCCTGGCAAGCAGCACAAGTTGCTGGAGAAGGGGCTGCACAAGCAGCAGCGCCTCGCGCGTTACGCAGTGCGCGCCGCAAACTCGCGCGCCTGCCCGACTTGCATCGAGCCGCTGGAGCAGGATCGGCGCTTCGCCGATGCTGTTTGGCAGCAATGGCCCTTCAACGTGATTCACCAGGGCTTCTTGCTGCAGCAGCAGTGGTGGCACAACGCCACCACTGGCGTGCGCGGCGTGTCGCGCCATCACGAGAGATTGGTCACTTTCGCCGGCCGGCAGTGGCTCGACATGTGGTCGCCGGCCAATTTCATCTGGACGAATCCTGAGGTGCTGCGCGCCATCACGGACAGCGGTGGTGCCAACCTCTGGCACGGCGCAATGAACTTCCTGGAAGATGCACGGCGTCTCGTGCTCGACGAAGGGCCGGCAGGAGTCGAAGGGTTCGAGGTCGGCAAGGACGTGGCGGTCACGCCAGGAAAGGTGGTGTTCCGCAATCACCTGATCGAGCTCATCCAGTACACGCCCACCACGACCGACGTGTATGCCGAGCCGGTGCTAATCGTCCCTTCCTGGATCATGAAGTACTACATCCTCGACCTGTCGCCGCACAACTCGATGGTGAAGTACCTGGTCGATCAGGGGCACACGGTGTTCATCCTTTCATGGAAGAACCCGACGGCAGCCGATCGTGACCTCGGCCTGGAGGATTACCGCTGGCTGGGGGTCATGGATGCGATGGACGCGGTCACGTCCATCGTGCCCGAACGCAAGGTGCAGGCGGTCGGCTATTGCCTGGGCGGCACGTTGCTCTCGATTGCCGCCGCCGCGATGGCGCGCGATGGCGACGAGCGTCTGCAAAGCCTGACGCTGCTGGCGTCGGAGATCGATTTCCGCGAGTCGGGCGAGATCGCGCTTTTCATCGACGACAGTCAACTGGCATGGCTGGAAGCCGGCATGTGGGACAAGGGCTATCTCGACGGCAAGCAGATGGCTGGCGCGTTCCAGATGCTCAACTCGCGCGACCTGATCTGGTCGCGCCGGGTGCGCGAGTACCTGCTGGGTGAACGGCAGGGGTTCAATGACCTGATGGCCTGGAACGCCGACGTGACCCGGATGCCGTATCGCATGCACAGCGAATATCTGCGGCGTTTGTATCTGGACAACGATCTGGCTGAAGGACGCTACCGCGTCGGCGGGAAGCCCGTGGCGATCGCCGACATCGAAGTGCCGATGTTCATCGTCGGCACGGTGCGCGACCATGTCGCCCCTTGGCCGTCTGTGTACAAGATGCACCTGCTCAGTGATGCGGAACTGACTTTCGTACTGACCAGTGGCGGACACAACGCCGGCGTGGTCAGCGAGCCGAGGCACCCCCGACGCAGCTACCAGATTGCCACCCGCAGCACCGGCGCTCGCTACGTCGATCCGCAAACGTGGCGCGACGAAACCCCGCTGAATGACGGCTCCTGGTGGCCGGCCTGGCAGCAGTGGCTGGCGCGGCGCTCGGCCGGGCGCGTGACGCCGCCCGCCATGTTCGGGATGCATGGCGTGTACGCACCGCTTGGCGATGCGCCGGGGACATACGTGGCGATGAAGTGACCTGAAGCCCCGAGGCCGCGACAAGACCACCTCAATCTCAATCGGGCAGTTCTTCAGGAAGGCCCGCACACGCCCCGTTGGGGCACATCTCGACGAAGGAGTACTGCAATGAACGGCGACCGGCCCATCCATCTCTACAAGGCCAATGCCCAACTGCAGCTGCAGATCACCCGTCTGCTGCAAGAGAGCGGCCAACAGTGGCTCGAAGCGATGCAGCAGATCAGCGCTGGCGGCGTGTTGGAGACCACCTCGCGCATCCATGGCCTTCAGCAAGCGGCGGACTGGCAAGCGCTCGCGACTTTGCCAGTCGAGGTGTTCCAGCGCTTGTTTCAGGGTCGCGTGGGAGATGCGCAAGCAGTCGCCAACGCCGCTGCCAAGAGCCAGGCCGTTTTTGCCGATGGCCTGCGCCAGGCGCTCGTCACTTGGCAGGAGTCTGTATCGGCGACGTTCGGCGCCAGCGGCGACACAGCCTCTTTTGCGCAGCTTTTCCAGCCGTGGACTGCCCAAAGCTCGGCACCACAGGGCAAGACTAGGAAATAAGGGGGACGCAATGAACACGAAGCAACGGACCGCACTTGTGACGGGCGGCAACCGGGGGCTGGGCGCGGCGATCGCTCATGCCCTGCACGATGCTGGCCACCGCGTGATCGTTACGCATACCCTCGGCAACACCACGATTGGCCAGTGGCAGGAAGCGCAGGCAACACTGACCTGCCCCCAGAACCCGTACCAGTCGTTTTGAGGAATCCGCTGGATTGAAGGAGATTACTCCTGGGTCTGTTGAGACGCCGGGACGGCGCCGCTGGTGGTTCGACGGTGTTGCGCAGCGAACTTGGCTGGCGGCATCCGGGCGCAACTGCTGTGCGGGCGCACCTCGTTGTAGTCGATTCGCCAGCGCGCGACCTCGACGCGCGCCTGCTTCAGGCTCTGGAACCAATGCTCGTTCAAGCACTCGTCGCGGAACTTGCCGTTGAAGCTCTCGATGTAGGCGTTCTGCGTGGGCTTGCCGGGCTGGTTGAGGATGTGGCGAACGCCCTTGGCCTGCGCCCAAGCCATGAAGGCGCGGCTGGTGAACTCCGGCCCCTGATCGGTCCTCACGGCCTGCGGGTAGCCCCGGAATCGCGCCACCTGGTCCAGCACGCGCACGACGTACTCGCCGCCGATTCCGTGATCAACGGCGATGTCCACGCACTCGTGGCTGAAGTCGTCGGTGACGGTCAGACACTTGATGCGCCGACCGCTGGCCAGGCTGTCGCTGACGAAGTCCATGCTCCAGACTTCATTGACGGTCTGGCATTCGTGCAGCGGCACGCGCTCGAGCTTCAGGCGCTGCTTGCCGCGGCGCTTGCGCACCGACAGGTCGGCCAGCTTGTAGAGCCGATACACACGCTTGTCGTTGATCTTGGTGCCCGTGGCGCGCAGCAGGTCGGCGATGCGCCGGTAGCCGAAGCGCCGTCGCTCGTGGGCCAGTTCGACGATGCGCTGGCGCGTCGCCTGGTCGTGCTGCGCACGCTGGGGCGGGTGTCGCCAGCTGTCGCGCGACAGACCCACCAAGGCGCAGGCGCGCCGCTCACTGATCGAGGTCGATTCCAACATCGTGCCCACCGCGCGTCGCTTCGCCGGTGGGCTCAGCGCTTTACGCCGAAGGCCACCTTCAGCGCCTCGTTGTCCAGCACGGCCTCGGCCAGCAGCTTCTTGAGCCGGTTGTTCTCGGCTTCCAGCTCGCGCAGCCGCTTGGCGTCGCTGGCCTGCATGCCGCCGAACTTGGCCCGCCACTTGTAGAAGCTCGCCGAGCTGAACCCCTCTCGGCGGCACAGGTCCGCCACGCTCATGCCGGCGTCAGCCTGCTTGATGAATCCGATGACTTGCTCGTCTGTGAATCTGCTCTTGCGCATCGCGCTTCCTCTCGGTTGCGCGGATTCTTCTCCATTGTTTTGGTACGGGTGACGGGTTGCAGGTCAACACAGGGCTACATATTCACTGCTTACGGCGTAGATGTATCCGAATACGAGTCATCGCAGGAACTGGCGCGGAACATCCACGCCGATGGTCATCGGATCGACATCCTGGTGAACAACGCCGGCATCACTCGCGATGCCACGCTGCGCAAGCTCGACAAGGCCGGCTGGGACGCCGTGCTGCGCACCAACCTGGACTCCATGTTCAATGTCACCAAGCCATTCATCGATCCGATGGTGGAGCGTGGCTGGGGGCGCATCGTCAACGTCTCGTCGATCAACGGCAGCAAGGGGCAGTTCGGCCAGACCAATTACTCGGCGGCCAAGGCTGGCGTGCACGGCTTCACCAAGGCGCTGGCGCAGGAGGTGGCGCGCAAGGGCGTGACGGTCAACACCGTCTCGCCGGGCTATCTGGCCACCGAAATGGTGATGGCCGTGCGCGAAGACGTGCGCCAGAAGATCATCGAAGCGATTCCGGTGGGTCGCCTTGGCCAGCCGGATGAGATCGCGGCGCTGGTGGCCTTCATCGCCAGTGAGGCTGCCGCCTTCATGACGGGCAGCAACGTGGCGATGAACGGTGGCCAGCACATGTCCTGAGTCGGGGAGCCCGTGGCGCTAGCGGGTGGTCTCCGACGCGGCAAGCAGAGCAGCGCCAGAACATTTTTCCCATCACCGAAGGGGAAAGCGAGGCGCAATCCGCATGAGGTGGACGCAGGCCAGGAGCGAGGCGAACAGGAGGCCGCATTGGAACTCAGACTACTGCGCTACTTCATTGCGGTCGCGGAAGAATTGCATTTCGCGCGGGCGGCGGAGCGCCTTGGCGTCGAGCAATCTCCCGTGTCGCGCGCAATGCGCAATCTCGAAGCCACGCTCGGCGTGCAGCTGTTCGACCGCAGCGCGCACCAGACGCGGCTAACCTGGGCCGGTCAAGTGTTCCTCGGTGAGTGCCGGCGCGTGCTGGCCACCGTGGAACAGGCAGTGAGTGCTGCAAAGTCGGCGGCGCAGGGCTATCAGGGCTATCTACGCATCGCCATCTGCGACAGTTTGGCGCAGCCCCACATTGCGACCTTGCTGGCGCGCAGCCGCGAGGAAGAGCCCGAACTGGAAATTCGCGTCTTCGAGCTGCCTTTCGCACAGCAGCTCAAGGGCCTGCACAACGATCTGCTGGACGTCGGCTTTGCGCTGTCGAACGCGGTGAATGATGGCATTGTCGCCGAGCCCGTGTGGACCGATCCGCTGTCGGTGATCGTGCCCGTGCGCCACCCCTTGCTGGCGCACGCGGAAGTGCCGCTGGATGAAGCCTTGAAGTTCCCGCTGGTGCTGTGCCATCCGGACGCGGGATCGGGTTGCCACCATCAGATCCAGGCTGTACTACAACATGCGTCCAAGCCGCCCAAGCTGGTAGACCAAGTAACGAGCTTGGGCGTGATGCTGACTCTGGTCGGTGCCGGTTACGGCATCGGTTTCGCCATAGCCTCGCAGGTGCAGACCCTGAATCGTCCCGACATAGCCGTCCGCCCCCTGTCCGGCACGCCGCCCATGCTGTTCACCTACCTGCTGCGTCGTCGCGCCGAACCCTCTGAACCTGTGAAGCGGTTCCTGCAGCGCGCCCGCGAGGAGTTCCTGCAGAAGGGAGATGAACCGGCCTCGTGACGTTGATCGCTCGGGTACATTGGCTACTGCTGGCTGTCCATGGCTCGCACTGGACCTGTTCGGAGCGCGCGTTGACCAAGCGTGGTTTTTCAGTCCACAATAACGTCCATCTCGGTTCGCCGAGTGCGGAAAACTCGTTATCAATCAACGAGTTGGGAACGCGATGCTGTCCCTTCACCCGCTCCAAGATCCGAAGGGCCGCTGACCGCGGCCCTTTTGCTTCGCCGGCCGCGTCTTGAATTCCGGAGGTTCCGTTGAGCACCGTTCCCTTGCGCATCCTCATGGTCGCCACCGAAGGTGTCGCCGCGCCGAAGCTGCAGGGCGAGAGCGGCTTCGGCCCCTTCGAGCTGATGCCGTGCCCGGGCCTGGACGCCGCCAGCCAGCGGCTGGCGATCCTGTCGTTCGACGCGGTGGTGGTGTGCTGCCGCCCGTCCGAGGCGCGCGGGCTGGTGACCTGGCCGATGCTCTCGCACGCCGTGGCCGAATCGGCCGTCGTCGTGCTCGCCACGGAAGAACCCGGCGCCGACCTGTCCGTGCTGCTGGCGCGGCGCGGCGTGCAGGACGTGCTGCCGCTGCACGCCGACCCGGTCGACGCCCTGCCGCGCGCGCTGCGCCTGGCCATCGAGCGCAAGGCGCAGGAGCGCGCCGCCCGCAAGGCCTACGCCACCGACCTGATGACCGGGCTGCCGAACCAGGGGCAGCTGCTGGAGCACCTGCACCAGCTGCTCGCCCTGCGCGAGCGCGAGCCGGCGCCGATGGCGCTGCTGGGCCTGCGCATCGACGGCCTCGCGGCGGCCGAGGCGCAGCATGGCGCCGAGGCGGCCAACGTGCTGCGGCGCAAGGTGGCGGTGCGGCTGCGCGCGGCGGTGCGCGGCAGCGACGTGGTCGCCGCCACCGGGGCCGACACCTTCGCGGTGCTGCTCTCGCGCTTCCAGGAGGCGAACGATGCCGAGCACGTCGCGGCCAAGCTGGTCGCGGCGCTGAACCCGTCGTTCAGCGTGGCGGGGCGCCCCATCTCGCTCGCGGTGGCGATCGGCGTGGCGCGCCACCCCCGCGACGGCAAGGACGCGAACAGCCTGCTGCGCCGCGCTGCAGGCCTCGCGGCCGCCGCGCCGGTGCAGGGCGTGCCGCCGGGCCAGGCCCTGCCGGCGGCCAACGACGACACCGTGCTGTAGCGGGCCGCGCCGGCGCGGCGGGTCATTTCAGGATGTCGCCCAGGCAGAGGTACTTGATCTCCACGTAGTCGTCGATGCCGTGGTGCGAGCCTTCGCGCCCCAGGCCCGACTGCTTCACGCCGCCGAACGGCACTTCCGCGGTGGAGATGATCCCGGTGTTGATGCCCACCATGCCGTACTCCAGCGCCTCGCCGACGCGGAAGATGCGGCCCACGTCGCGGCTGTAGAAGTAGCTCGCCAGGCCGAACTCGGTGGCGTTGGCCGCGGCGATGGCGTCGTCCTCCGTCCTGAAGCGGAACACCGGCGCCACCGGCCCGAAGGTCTCCTCGCGGGCGCACAGCATGTCGCTGGTGGCGTCCGTCAGCACCGTGGGCTCGTAGAAGCGCGCGCCGATGCGCTGGCCGCCGGTGAGCACCTTCGCGCCCTTCGAGACGGCGTCGGCCACGTGCTCCTCGACCTTGGCGACGGCGTTGTCGTCGATCAGCGGGCCCTGCACCACGCCGGGCTCGAAGCCGTTGCCGACCTTCATCGCCTTCACCTTGGCGGCGAGCTTGGCCACGAAGGCGTCGTACACGCCGTCCTGCACGTACAGGCGGTTGGCGCACACGCAGGTCTGGCCGGCGTTGCGGTACTTGCTGGCGAGCGCGCCCTCGACGGCGCTGTCGAGGTCGGCGTCGTCGAACACGATGAAGGGCGCGTTGCCGCCGAGCTCCAGCGAGAGCTTCTTGATCGTCGGCGCGCACTGCGCGGCGAGGATGCGGCCGACCTCGGTGGAGCCGGTGAACGAGAGGTGGCGCACCACGTCGCTCTCGCACAGCAGCTTGCCGATCTCGGACGATCTCTTCGAGGTGACGACGTTGAGCACGCCCGCCGGCAGCCCGGCGCGCTGGCCGAGCTCGGCCACGGCCAGCGCCGACAGCGGCGTCTGCCCCGCGGGCTTGACGACCACCGTGCAGCCCGCGGCCAGCGCCGGGCCGACCTTGCGCGTGATCATCGCGATGGGGAAGTTCCACGGCGTGATCGCCGCGCACACGCCCATCGCCTGCTTGATGACGAGGTAGCGCTTGTTGCCGTCGGTGGTGGGCACGGTCTCGCCGTAGACGCGCCGGCCTTCCTCGGCGAACCATTCGATGAAGCTCGCGCCGTAGGCCACCTCGCCCTTGGCCTCGGCCAGCGGCTTGCCCTGCTCGGCGGTCATGATGCGCGCCAGGTCGTCGGCATGCTGGTGCATCAGCGCCGCCCACTTCGAGAGGATCGCGCCGCGCTCCTTGGCGGTCTTGCCGCGCCATGCCGGCCAGGCGGCGTCGGCGGCGTCGATGGCGGCCTGCGTCTCGGCCACGCCCAGGTCGGCCACGTCGACGAGCTTGTGGCCGGTGGCCGGGTCGATCACGTCGAAGCGGCCGCCGCCGGCGAGCCAGCGGCCGTCGACGAGGCCGTCGGTCCTGAGCAGGGCGGGGTCGTTCAGGGAGGTCAGCGGGGAAGTCTTCATGTCCATGGTCGGGTGTCTCCAGAAGGCGTTGCGGCGGGCGATGCCGCCACTCTAGCCCCGGCCTCGCTGGGCATCGCCGCGGGAAGGCCTCCCTCGCAGGCGGGGCGTGGCCTGGTTCCGCTAGAATCTGGTTGATTCAACCAAAACTCCGAGGTCATGAGCACGCAGACCATCGGCCTGTTCGAGGCCAAGACGCACCTGTCCGAACTGGTGTCGCGCGCCGAGCGCGGCGACGAGGTGATCATCACCCGCCACAACCGGCCGGTCGCACGCATCGTGCCTTTCGTCGCGGCCGGGCACGAGCCCGCGGCTCGCCGTGCGGCGCTGAAGGCGCTGCTGCAGTCCGCGAGCCGCCGCACGCTGGGCATGGACTGGAAGACCGCGCGTGACGAGGGCCGCAAGTGACGACGGGCGCCTTCGTGCTCGACACCTCCGTCACGCTGGGCGCGCTGTTCAAGGACGAACAGGACGACTATTCGCTCGCCGTGCTGGAGACGCTGCAGGACGTGGTGGCCGTGGTGCCGCCGCTGTGGCACCTCGAGCTGGGCAACATCCTCGGTCGCGCCCTGACGGCCGGGCGCATCACTGCATCGGGCCTGGCCGAGAGCTGGGAACGGCTGGGCGCCCTGGGCATCCAGACCATTCCGACCGTCGACGACGCCCGCCTGTGGGCCGAGCGCTCGGCCGAATGGCGCCTGACCAGCTACGACTGCTGCTACCTCGAACTCGCGCGCCAGCAACGACTGCCGATCGCCACCAAGGACGCGGCGCTGGCCGCCGCGGCCCGCCGCTTCGGCGCCGGCGTCTACCTCGCGTAGCACCCATACTTTCAAGATTCGACACCGAGCCGACCATGAACGCCTCCGAGATCCGCACCCAGTTCCTGAAGTTCTTCGAGTCCAAGGGCCACGCCATCGTGCCGTCCAGCCCGGTGGTGCCGGGCGACGACCCGACGCTCCTGTTCACCAACGCCGGGATGAACCAGTTCAAGGACGTGTTCCTCGGCTTCGACAAGCGGCCCTACAGCCGCGCCACCACGGCGCAGAAATGCATCCGTGCCGGCGGCAAGCACAACGACCTCGAGAACGTGGGCTACACCGCGCGGCACCACACCTTCTTCGAGATGCTGGGCAACTTCAGCTTTGGCGACTACTTCAAGCACGACGCCATCCAGTACGCCTGGGAGCTGCTCACGCAGGTGTTCAAGCTGCCGCCCGAGAAGCTGTGGGTGACGGTCTACGCCGAGGACGACGAGGCCTACGACATCTGGCACCAGGTGGTGGGGGTGCCCGCCGAGCGCATCGTGCGCATCGGCGACAACAAGGGCGCGCGCTATGCGTCCGACAACTTCTGGATGATGGGCGACACCGGCCCCTGCGGCCCGTGCACCGAGATCTTCTACGACCACGGCCCGGAGATCCCCGGCGGCCCGCCCGGCTCGCCGGATGAAGACGGCGACCGCTACATCGAGATCTGGAACAACGTGTTCATGCAGTTCAACCGCGACGAAGCGGGCGTGATGCACAAGCTGCCCAAGCCCAGCGTGGACACGGGCATGGGGCTGGAGCGCATCACGGCGGTGCTGCAGCACGTGCACTCGAACTACGAGATCGACCTGTTCGTGAAGCTGCTCGCCGCCGCCAAGCAGGCCGTCGATCAAGCGGGTGCCAGTGACTGCGACAAGGACTCGCCCTCGCTCAAGGTCATCGCCGACCACATCCGCGCCTGCGCCTTCACGGTCGTCGACGGCGTGATCCCGAGCAACGCCGGCCGCGGCTACGTGCTGCGCCGCATCACGCGCCGCGCCATCCGCCACGGCTACAAGCTCGGCGCGCGCCAGCCCTTCTTCCACACGCTGGTGGCGGCGCTCGCGGCGGAGATGGGCGACGCCTACCCCGAGCTGCGCAAGCACCAGCAGCGCGCCACCGAGGTGCTGAAGCAGGAGGAAGAGGGCTTCTTCCGCACCATCGCCAACGGCATGGAGATCCTCGAGGCCGCGCTCGCGGGCGGCACGAAGCACCTGGACGGCGAGCTCGCCTTCAAGCTGCACGACACCTACGGCTTCCCGCTGGACCTCACGGCCGACGTGTGCCGCGAGCGCGGCGTCACGGTGGACGAGGCCGGCTTCGAGGTAGCGATGAACCGCCAGCGCCAGCAGGCGCGGGCGGCCGGCAAGTTCAAGATGGCGCAGGGCCTGGAGTACAGCGGCGCCGCGACCACCTTCCACGGCTACGAGACGCTGCTGCACGAGACCGCGGCCGTCACCGCCATCTACGTGGACGGCACCGCGGTGCCGAGCGCCAAGGCCGGCGACGACGCGGTGATCGTGCTCGACCACACGCCGTTCTATGCCGAATCCGGCGGCCAGGTGGGCGACACCGGCGAGCTGCGCAACGCCACCACGCGCGTGGTCGTGGAGGACACGGTCAAGGTGCAGGCCGCCGTGTTCGGCCACCAGGGCCACGTGGTCGAGGGCGAGGTCAAGGTCGGCGACGTGCTGGGCGCCCGCGTCGACGCCGACAAGCGCGCGAAGACCATGCGCAACCACAGCGTCACCCACCTGATGCACAAGGCGCTGCGCGAGGTGCTGGGCGCCCACGTGCAGCAGAAGGGCTCGGAGGTGACGCCGGAGCGCACCCGCTTCGACTTCGCGCACAACGGGCCGATGACGCCGGAGCAGATCGCGAAGGTCGAGGCCCTCGTCAACGCCGAGATCCTCGCCAACGGGGCGACGCAGGCGCGCGTGATGCCCATCGACGAGGCGCAGAAGACCGGCGCGCTGATGCTCTTCGGCGAGAAGTACGGCGACGAGGTGCGCGTGCTCGACATCGGCACCAGCCGCGAGCTGTGCGGCGGCACCCACGTGCAGCGCACCGGCGACATCGGCCTCTTCAAGATCGTCTCCGAGTCGGGCGTGGCCGCCGGCGTGCGCCGCGTCGAGGCGGTGACGGGCGACAACGCGCTCCGCTACGTCCAACAGCTTGAAGAAGATCTCGCCGGGGTCAGTTTCGAGCTTGGCTTTGAAGGGGCGACTGCGAAGGATCTCAAGGCCAAGATTGGCAACATGCAAGCGGAACTAAGCGCAGCGAGAAAGGAGCTTGCCGCATTGAAAGGCAAGTTGGCGTCGTCGCAGAGTGACGAGCTGCTCGCGCAGGCCGTCGACGTGAACGGCCTCAAGGTGCTGGCCGCGCGCCTGGAAGGCGCCGACGCGAAGACGCTGCGAGAGACCATGGACAAGCTCAAGGACAAGCTCAAGACCGCGGCCATCGTGCTCGCCGCGGTGGACGGCGCCAAGGTGCAGATCGCCGCGGGCGTGACGGCCGACAGTACGACCAGGGTCAAGGCCGGCGAACTCGTCAATTTCGTCGCCCAGCAGGTGGGCGGCAAGGGCGGCGGCAAGCCCGACATGGCCATGGCCGGCGGCACCGATGCGTCGAAGCTCGGCGCCGCGCTCGACTCGGTGAAGGGCTGGGTGGCGCAGCGCGCCTGATCAGCCCGCTTCCGCGTAGAACACTGCGAAGGCGTCGCCCGGCGCCGTCCAGCAGCGCGTGCGGCCGAAGCCCGCAGCGCGCAGCAGCTCATCGAACGACGCCACGCCGTACTTGTAGGAGTTCTCGGTGTGGATGCGCTCGCCCGGCGCGAAGCGGCGCTCGCCGCCGGGCCAGCGCACCTCGATGGCTGCGCGCGCTTCGAGGTGCATCTCGATGCGCGATTCGCCGTCGTTGAACAACGCCACGTGCCGCCAGTCGCGCGGTTCGAAGTCGCTGCCGATGGCGGCGTTCAGGTGCCGCAGCAGGTTGAGGTCGAAGGCGGCGGTGACGCCGAGCGCGTCGTCGTAGGCCGCCTGCAGCGTGCGGGCGTCCTTCACCAGGTCGACGCCGATCAGCAGCCCGCCGCCGGCCGCCTGGGCGCGAATGCCCTCCAGGAAGCGCAGCGCCTGCGCCGGCGTGAAGTTGCCGATGCTGGAGCCTGGGTAGAAGAACACCGGCCGCGCGCCCGCGTGCAGCACGTCGTCCGGCAGCGCCGGCGAGGCCGAGAAATCCATGCCCACGCCGACGATGTCCAGCCCCGGATGCTCGCGCTGCAGCCGGCGCAGCGCGTCGTGCAGGTAGTCGGCCGAGATGTCCACCGCCACGTAGCGCGCCGGGTCGAGCAGCGGCAGCAGCTTCGCCGCCTTGGCGCAGTTGCCCGCGCCCAGGTCGACGAAGGTCGAGCGCGCGCCGACCAGCCGCGCCATCTCGGCGCCGTGCGCGGCGAAGAGGGCGGCTTCGGTGCGCGTCGGGTAGTACTCGGGCAGCTCGGTGATCGCATCGAACAGGTGCGAGCCGAGGCGGTCGTAGAAGTATTTCGGCGACACGCTCGCGGGAGTGGCGTGCAGGGCGGCGATGGCCGCGGCGCGCTCGGCCTGCGAGTCGGGACGGTGCAGCTGGATGAAGCGGGGTTGGCGTGGCGTCATGAGGGGCAGCATAAAACCAGCCTCCATAATCCGCCGACCCGGGTCGCCGACCCGAAACGATCCGTACAGCCTTGAGCCCTCAACCCGCATCCATCGACCCGGCCGGCGATCTGGCCGGCAAACGCATCGTGCTCGGCCTGTCGGGCGGCATCGCCTGCTACAAGGCGGCGGAATTGACCCGGGCGCTGGCCAAGGCCGGCGCCGCCGTGCAGGTGGTGATGAGCGAGGCGGCCGAGCAGTTCATCACCCCGGTGACGATGCAGGCTTTGTCGAACCGCAGCGTCTACACCAGCCAGTGGGACGCGCGCGAGCCGAACAACATGGCGCACATCAACCTCACGCGCGAGGCCGATGCGGTGATCGTGGCGCCCGCCAGCGCCGACTTCATGGCGCGCCTCGCCCACGGCCGCGCCGACGACCTGCTGAGCCTGCTGTGCCTGGCGCGGCCGATGGAGCGCTGCCCGCTGCTGCTGGCGCCGGCGATGAACCGCGAGATGTGGGCGCACCCGGCCACGCAGCGCAACGTGGCGCAGCTGCGCGCCGACGGCGCGGTGGTGCTGGAGGTCGGCTCCGGCGACCAGGCCTGCGGCGAGGTGGGCGACGGCCGCATGCTCGAGCCCGAGGAACTGCTGGAGGACCTGATCGCCTTCTTCCAGCCCAAGGCGCTGCTCGGCCAGCGCGTGCTGATCACCACGGGGCCGACCTTCGAGCCCATCGACCCGGTGCGCGGCATCACCAACCTGTCCAGCGGCAAGATGGGCTTCGCCGTCGCGCGCGCCGCGGCCGAGGCCGGCGCCGAGGTCACCCTGGTCGCCGGCCCCGTGCACCTGCCCACGCCGCGCGGCGTGCGCCGCATCGACGTGCGCACGGCGCGCGAGATGCACGACGCCGTGCTGCCGGCGGCACCGCGGCACGACGTGTTCATCGCCACCGCCGCGGTGGCCGACTGGCGCCCGGCGACGCTGTCGGACGAGAAGATCAAGAAGAACGGCAACAAGGTCGCGCCGACCTTCGAGCTGACCGAGAACCCCGACATCCTCGCCGCCGTGGCCAAGCTGCCCGACCGCCCGTTCTGCGTCGGCTTCGCGGCCGAGAGCCACGAGCTGCTCAAGCACGCGCGCGAGAAGCTGGAGCGCAAGAACGTGCCGCTCATCGTCGGCAACCTCGGCCCCGCCACCTTCGGGCGCGACGACAACGCGCTGGTGCTGGTCGACGCGAGGGGCCACCGCGAGCTGCCGCAGGCCGGCAAGCTGACGCTGGCGCGCGCGCTCGTGGCCGACATCGCCTCGCGGCTGGCGACGCAACGCGCATGACCACCATCGAGCTGAAGATCCTCGACCCGCGGATGGCCGAGGTGCTGCCCGCCTATGCCACGCCCGGCAGCGCCGGCCTCGACCTGCGCGCCTGCCTCGATGCGCCGCTGACGCTGGCACCGGGCCGCGCCGAGCTGCTGCCCACCGGCATCGCCATCCACATCGCCGATGCGGGCCTGGCCGCGATGATCCTGCCGCGCTCGGGCCTGGGCCACAAGCACGGCATCGTGCTCGGCAACCTCGTCGGCCTGATCGATTCCGACTACCAGGGCCCGCTGATGGTGAGCTGCTGGAACCGCGGGCGCGAGCCCTTCACCGTGCAGCCGATGGAGCGCATCGCGCAGCTCGTCATCGTGCCGGTGGTGCAGGCCGGCTTCCGGGTGGTGGAGGGCTTCGAGGCCTCCGATCGCGGCGCGGGCGGCTTCGGCTCGACCGGCCAGCGCTGACGGTCAGTGCAGCGGCGCGTCCCCGCGCGACGTGCCGATCACCGAGATCACCGGCTCGCCGACGGAGCCAGCCTCCACCTCGCCGTCGCTGGCCTCGCGCACGTCGTGCACCTTGAGCTCCAGGCGCAGGGCGATGCCGGCCAGCGGATGGTTGCCGTCGAGCACCACGTGCTCGGGGTACACCTCGGTGACGGTGTAGACCGCGTCCGGCGGCATGCCCTGCGTGGCCGCGCCTTCGGGCAGGCCCTCGAACTGGACGCCGGGCTCCAGGCCTTCGGGGAAGATCGAGCGCTCCTCGAAGAACACCAGGTCGGGGTCGTAGTCGCCGAACGCGTGTTCCGGCTCGAGATGCAGCCGCGCCTCGAAGCCGGCTTCCTGGCCGGCGAGCACGTCTTCCACCTTGGTGAGCAGGTCCTCGCCGCCGTAGAAGAACTCGACCGGCCGGTCGAGCTCGTCGATGAGGTTGCCTTGGGCGTCCTCGAGCTTCCACACGAGGCTCACGACGCAGGGTGCGGAGATCTTCATCGCGGGGATGATCGCACAGGGCTGACGCGACAATCCCCGCATGGATACCTCCCTCGCGACGCCCTTGCTGGGCGGCCTCTCGCCCGACGCCTTCATGCGCCGGCACTGGCAGAAGAAGCCCCTGCTGATCCGCCAGGCGGTGCCCGGCGCGCGCTCGCCGGTGCCCCGCCGCGCGCTGTTCGAACTGGCGGGCCGCGACGGCGTCGAGTCGCGGCTGGTGCGCCGCCGCGACGACGGCTGGGCGCTCCGGCACGGCCCGTTCGCGCGGCGCGGGCTGCCGCCGCTCGGCGAGCCGGGGTGGACGCTGCTGGTGCAGGGCGTCGACCTGCACGACGACGCCGCGCACGCGCTGCTGCAGCGCTTTCGCTTCGTGCCCGACGCGCGGCTCGACGACCTGATGATCTCGTACGCCAGCGACGGCGGCGGCGTCGGCCCGCATTTCGATTCGTACGACGTGTTCCTGCTGCAGGTCGAGGGCCGCCGGCGCTGGCGCATCGGCCGCAACGCCGGCGCGGTGCTGCAGCCGGGCGTGCCGCTGAAGATCATCGCCAACTTCGAGCCGGAGGAGGAATGGCTGCTCGACCCCGGCGACATGCTCTACCTGCCGCCGCGCTGGGCGCACGACGGCGTGGCCGAGGGCGGCGACTGCATCACCTGCTCGATCGGGTTCCGCGCGCCGACGCGGGCCGAGACCGGGCGCGAGGTGCTGCAGCGCCTGCTCGACGCGCAGGACGACGACGTCGCCGGCCCGCTCTACCGCGATGCCGCGCAGCCGGCGACGCCCGCGCCGGCGCGGCTGCCGCCGGCGCTGGCCGGCTTTGCGCACGCGGCCGTGCAGCGCCTGCTGGCCGAGCCGCAGGCGCTCGACCGTGCGCTCGGCGAATGGCTCAGCGAGCCCAAGCCGCAGGTGTGGTTCGACGCCGGCCGGGCGCTGCCCGCGGGGCGCGGCGTGCGGCTCGACCGGCGCACGCGCATGCTCTACGACGAGCGGCACGTGTTCATCAACGGCGAGTCGTTCCGCGCCGGCGGCCGCGACGCGGGGCTGATGCGCCGCCTGGCCGATGCGCGCCGGCTCGACGCACGGGAGGTCGCCGGCCTGAGCGCGGCGGCCCGGGACCTGGCCGGCGACTGGGCGCAGGCCGGCTGGCTGCATGCCGACGACACGAAGGAGGCGCCATGAGCACCGAGGAACATCGCCTCATCACCACCCGCCGCGAGTTCGACGAGGCCGTGCGCGCCGCGTTCGCCGAAGCAGCCGCCACGGGCTGCCGCGAGCTCTGGCTGTGCGACGACGACTTCGCCGCCTGGCCGCTGAACGAGCGGGCGGTCGTCGAGCACCTGACGCAGTGGGCGATGGCGCATCGCCGGCTCGTCCTGATCGCGCGCAGCTTCGACGAATTCCCCCGCCGGCATGCGCGCTGGCTGGCGTGGCGGCAGGTCTGGTCACACATCGTTTCCTGCCGGGCGGTCGAAGATGCGCAGGCTGGCGACGTGCCCACCCTGTTCCTGGCGGCCGACACGGTGGCGGTGCGCCTGGCCGATGCCGTGCAGTGCCGCGGGAGCGTGTCCCGCCGCCGCGCAGACCTGGTGCTGCAGCGGGAGACGGTTGATGCTTTTTTCCAACGAAGCAATGAAGCGTTACCGCCTACGCTTCTTGGCCTCTAGAGGGTTTCCCTAGGTATCTCATATACTGAAAGGCGCGGTCCGGAAAGCGCCGAGTTTTCCGGTCTGAGTGCTGGAGCCCCGATCCGGTCGGGCGAGCCGCCAAGTTGCCGGTGATTTGTTCTTTCTTTCTTGTATTTCCACTCATCCGAGGATAAGTATGAAAAATTCGCTTCTGATCGCCTCCGTGGTCGCTGCCCTGGCCCTTTCTGCATGCGGCAAGAACGAGCAGCCCGCACCCGCGCCCGAGCCGAGCACCACGACCACCGCCCCGGCGCCGGCTGACGCCGCCTCCGAAGCCGCCGCGCCGGCCGTCGCCGACACCGCCTCGGCTGCCGCCACGGCCGTCGAGAACGCCGCGTCGGCCGCCGCCGGCGCCGCCGCCAGCACGACCGACGCCGTCGTCGACGCGGCCAAGGAAGCCGCCGACAAGGCCGCCGACGCTGCCAAGGACGCCGCCAACAAGGCCGTCGAAGCCGCCAAGGACGCCGCGCAGAAGTAATCCGGCCCGCGCCGAACCCACGAAGGCCGCCATCTGGCGGCCTTCGTCATTTCCGGCGACGGCCCGCCGTCGTCAGCACAGCTCGATCCAGTCGAAGCCCCAGGCCGCGCCGGCGGCCCGCATGTCGCCCGGCCGTGCGCCGCAGGCATCGGCCAGCGCCTGGAGCGCGAGCTCCGGACGGTTGTTCTCGAGGCTCAGGTGGGCCGCCATCACGTGCCGCAGGCCGCCGTGCATGCAGGCGGCGAGGATCCGCCCCGCGTTGTCGTTGCTGAGGTGGCCGAAGCGGCCGCCCACGCGCGCCTTGAGCGACGCGGGGTAGCGGGAGTTCGCCAGCAGCGTGCGGTCGTGGTTGCACTCCAGCAGCAGGGCGTCGCAATGGCGCAGCTGCGCCAGCAGGTGCTCGGTGCTCGAGCCCGCGTCGGTGAGCAGGCCGATGCGCCGCGCGCCGTCGGAGCACACGAGCTGCAGCGGCTCCTGCGCGTCGTGCGGCACGGTGTAGGGCTGCAGCAGCAGGTCGCCGACGGCGATGGGCTCGCCGTCGCGCGCGAAGTGCACCGGCCGGGGCAGCCCGGGCTCGCCGATGGCGCGCCAGGTGCCGCGGCTCATCCACAGCGCGGTGCCGTGGCGGCGTGCGAGGGCGGCCGCGCAGCCGACGTGGTCACCGTGCTCGTGGGTGACGAACACCGCGTCGATCTCGCCGGGCGCCACGCCGGCGCGCGCCAGGCGCGCGGTCAGCTCGCGCAGCGAAAAGCCGCAGTCGACGAGCACGCGGCTGGTGGTGGTGCCGCTCGTCGCCTCGATCAGCGTGGCGTTGCCGCTGCTGCCGCTGCCCAGACTGCAGAAGCGGATCACGGGGCGAGGGCGGCCTACTTCAGGTCGTCGAGCAGCAGCCGGACGATGCGCTGGCCGGTCGCGCCGTTCTCGGGCGCGCCCTGGGCGTCGTGGACGGACAGGATGCTGCCTTCGCCCGCGACCTTGACGTTCACGCGCAGGCGCGAGGGCTCCGGCGCGTCCTTGCGGCCGAGGCCGAAGCTGAACAGCCGGCCGAAGAAGCCCGGCTCGCCCTTGCCGTGGATCTGCGGATCGATGTAGCGCACGAAGTAGACGCCGTTCGCGCGGTCGCGGTCCTCGACCGTGAATCCGCTGCGGTCGAGCGCGAGGCCGACGCGGCGCCATGCGCGGTCGAAGCCGTCGTCCAGCGCCAGCGTGGCGGCCGGCTGGCCTTCCACGATGCGGGCGCGCGCCGGCTGCGGCGCGGCGACGGCCGCCGCCGCGGCCTGGACCTGCTCTTCCTTGGCGCCGAGCTTGGCCATGATCCGCTGCAGCATCTCGACCTCGAGCTGGCGGTCGGACGGGCGCGGCTGCCACATCGTCGTGTCGCGCAGCTGCGTGTTGTAGACCTCGGCCATGCCGCGGTGGGTGACGTAGACCTCGGTGCCCGTCGGCGTGCGCTCGACGCGGGTGCGGAATTTGTCGCGCTCGCCCGTGTCGTAGAGCGAATCGATCACGCGGCCGAGCGTGCGGCGCAGCACGTCCTGCGGCAGCTTGGCTCGGTTCTCGGCCCACTCGGTCTCCATCACGCCGACCTCGGGCTGGTCCACGGCCAGCGCGAAGCCGCGCTCGCGCCAGAAGGACTCGAGCTGCGGCCACAGCTGCTCCGGCGGCAGCGGGGTGACGAGCCAGCGCTCCTCGCCTTGGCGTGCGAGCCGCAGGCCGCTGGCCGCTTCCGGCGTGACGGCGGCCAGCGGCGCGGCGGCCGAGGTCGACGGCGCGGCCGCGGCCGACTGGAACGTGGAGGCGCTGACCGTGCCGCCGCTTTGCTGGTAGCGCGAATCGCGCGAGAGCTGGGTCAGGTCGGGCGGCACTTCCAGCCCGTTGGTCTTGCCGGTCTTGCTGGCCGAGCGGTAGTCGATCTTGTCGCTGGAGAGCAGGCCCTCGGACGACGAGCAGGCCACCAGCGACAGGGCGGCCAGGACGCAGGCCGCGTGCACGGCGGTGCCGCGCAGGATCGGACGATGAATGACGGTCACGGGGGGAGTCTCCGCAGTGCAATGGACCCGCGGGCGGGCCGCGCGTGGATGTGTGAGTCGGGCGGGCGCGCCGCGGTTCAGAGCAGGCCGGCCTCGCGCAGCGCCTGCTCGACCGCCGCCTGGCCGGCGCCCGTGAGCGGCGTGATCGGCAGGCGCAGCGAGGCGCCGCACAGGCCGAGCCTGGCCATCGCCCACTTGGTGGGCGCGGGGCTGGGCTCGATGAAGAGGTTGCGGTGCAGCGGCAGCAGCTTCAGGTGGATGGCGGCGGCCTCGCGGGCGCGGCCCTCGACGGCGGCGATGCACATCTCGTGCATCAGCCGCGGTGCCACGTTGGCGGTGACGCTCACGTTGCCGTGGCCGCCCAGCAGCATCAGCGCGACGGCGGTGCCGTCGTCGCCGGAGTAGATCGAGAAGCCCTTGGGCGCCTGCTTGATGAGCCAGGCGGCGCGCTCGATGTTGCCGCTGGCTTCCTTGATGCCGACGATGCCCGGCACCTGGGCGAGGCGCAGGGCGGTCTCGGGCAGCATGTCGGCCACGGTGCGGCCGGGCACGTTGTAGAGCACCATCGGCAGGTCCACCGCCTCGGCGATGGCCTTGAAGTGCTGGTAGATGCCTTCCTGCGACGGCTTGTTGTAGTAGGGCACGACCGAGAGGGAGCAGTCGGCGCCGACCTTCTTCGCGTAGGCCGACAGCTCGATGGCCTCGCGCGTGGAGTTGCCGCCGGTGCCCGCCATGATGGGCACGCGGCCCTTGGCATGCTCGACGGCGACGCGGATGATCTCGAAGTGCTCGTCAAACGAGACGGTGGGCGACTCGCCGGTAGTGCCGACCACGCCGATGCAGTCGGTGCCTTCGGCGACGTGCCAGTCGATCAGGCGGCGCAGCGCGTCGTAGTCGACGCTGCCGTCCTCGTGCATCGGCGTGACGATCGCGACGATGCTGCCAACAATGGGTGTCATGGGGGAGGTCCTCTGAATCGGCGGATTTTAGCCGGCCGCCCCTGCTACAACGGCCGGCGCACGGGGCCGGTGGCGGCCGCCGTTTCGCGCACCGCGGCGATGCGCTGCACGAAGCGGTCGGGCGCCTCCAGGAAGCCGTCTTCGTAGGCGACCACGCGCAGCCCCGCGGCGGCGCGCAGCAGCTCGCCCGGCTGCAGCAGGAAGTCGGGGTTCGAGGGCCTGCCGACGGTTTCGTTCCCGGCGGCGAAGGTCTCGTAGATCAGCACGCCGCCCTCGGCGACCGCCTCGACGATGTGCGGCAGCAGCGGGCGCCACAGGTAGTGGGTGACGACGACCGCGTCGAAGCGTCGCCCGGCGACGGGCCAGGGGCCGCGCTCGATGTCGGCCGCCACCGTCTCGGCCGTGTCGTTCAGCGGCGCGAGCGCTGCGGCGTCGCGGTCGATGCCGGTGAGCCGGAAGCCGCGCCCGGCGAGCCAGCGCACGTGCCGGCCCGAGCCGCAGGCGACGTCGAGCACCGTGCCGCCGGGCGCGATGAGCCGCGACCAGCGCACGACCCAGGGCGAGGGCGGCGAATCGGCGTGCATCAGAAGCAGTTCCAGAGCTGGTTGGCGAGCATGACGGCCATGTCCGGGCGCAGGTAGGCGGCGAACACGGCGGCGAGCGCCACGGCGGCGGCCGTCCAGAGCAGGGGGCGCCGCAGCTTCATCGCGCTCAGGCGGCCGCGGGCCGCGGAATGGCGGCTTCCTTGACCGGCAGGTTGGCGATCGCCGCGAAGACGCCCAGCGCCACCGCCAGCCACCACACGATGTCGTAGCTGCCGCTCATGTCGTACAGCCGCCCGCCCAGCCACACGCCGAGGAAGCTGCCGATCTGGTGCGACAGGAACACGAAGCCGCCGAGCATCGACAGGTACTGCACGCCGAAGATGTGCGCCACCATCGCGTTGGTCGGCGGCACGGTCGACAGCCACAGCATGCCCATCACCGCCGAGAACACGTACACGCTCCACGGCGTGAGCGGCACGCTCAGGAAGACCACGATGACGATCGAGCGCAGCAGGTAGATCGACGACAGGATGCGCTTCTTCGGCAGCCGCTCGCCCAGGGCGCCGGCCGCGTAGGTGCCGATCACGTTGAACAGGCCGATGAGCGCCAGCGAGGTGGTCGCCACGTCGGGCGAGAGGCCGTGGTCGCGCAGGTAGCTGGGCATGTGCACGCCGATGAACACCACCTGGAAGCCGCAGACGAAGTAGCCGGCCATGAGCCAGCGGAAGCTCGGCCAGGCGAAGGCCTCGCGCAGCGCGTGGCCGACGCTCTGGTGCCGGGCGCCCGGCGCGGCGGCGGCGAGCTTCGGCTCCCGCAGGCCGAGGGCGAGCGGCATGATGGCCAGCGACAGGCAGCCGAGGATGAACAGCGCGTTCTGCCAGCCGAAGCCGCCGATCAGCCAGTTCTCCACCGGCACCATGAGGAACTGGCCGAAGGAGCCGGCGGCAGCGGCCACGCCCATCGCCCAGCTACGCTTTTCGGGCGCCACGTTGCGCCCGATCACGCCGTAGACCACCGCGTAGGTGGTGCCCGACTGCGCCATGCCGAGCATCAGGCCGGCGCTGCCGGTGAAGGCCAGGCCCGAGGTCGACAGGCCCATCAGCACCAGCCCGACGGCGTAGAGCAGGCTGCCGGCCACCAGCACGCGGAAGGCGCCGAAGCGGTCGGCCAGCCCGCCGGCGATCGGCCCGGCCACGCCCCAGGCGAGGTTCTGCACGGCCAGCGCGAAGGCGAAGGTCTCGCGCGACCAGCCCCGGTCCATGGTGACCGGCTGCAGCCACAGCCCGAAGCCGTGGCGGATGCCCATGGAGAGCGTGACGATGGCGGCGCCGCACAGCAGCACCTGGGTCATCGACAGACGGGGAGGGGGCGAAGACATCGCGGGAATGTATCCAAGTGCGCGCGACCGTGCTGGCGCCCGGGTGACGCCCCGGGGGGCCCCGGGTGGGCGCCGGGCCGCTGCCTAGAATGCGCCGCCATGGCCACCAAGCAGTCCACCTACGGCGAAGCGTCGATCCGCGTCCTGAAGGGCCTCGAGCCCGTGAAGCAGCGCCCGGGCATGTACACCCGCACCGACACGCCGCTGCACATCGTCCAGGAGGTCATCGACAACGCGGCCGACGAGGCCCTGGCCGGTTTCGGCAGGCGCATCGACGTGACGCTGCATGCCGACGGCTCGGTGAGCGTGCAGGACGACGGCCGCGGCATCCCCTTCGGGCTGCATCCCGAGGAGCAGGTGCCTGTGGTCGAGATCGTCTACACCCGGCTGCACGCCGGCGGCAAGTTCGACAAGGGCTCGGGCGGCGCCTACAGCTTCTCCGGCGGCCTGCACGGCGTGGGCGTGAGCGTGACCAATGCGCTCGCGAAACGGCTCGAAGTGGGCGTGTGGCGCGAAGGCCAGGTGGCGACGCTCGCCTTCGCCGGCGGCGACGTGGCCGAGCCGCTGGTCGTGCGCAAGGCCGGCAGCGGCGACCGCAAGAGCGGCACCACCGTGCGGGCGTGGCCGGACAGCAAGTACTTCGAGAGCGTCGACCTGCCGAAGCACGAGCTCACCCACCTGCTGCGCAGCAAGGCCGTGCTCATGCCCGGCGTGAGCGTGAGCCTCACGGTCGAGAAGACCGGCGAGACGCAGACCTGGCTCTACAAGGGCGGCCTGCGCGACTACCTGATGCAGACGCTGCCCGCCGACCCGGTGATCCCGCTGTTCGAGGGCGAGCACTACGCCGACGGCGGCGAGACCGAGAACTTCGCCGAAGGCGAGGGCGCCGCCTGGGGCGTGGCCTTCACCGAGGAAGGCTCGCCGGTGCGCGAGAGCTACGTCAACCTGATTCCCACGGTGGCCGGCGGCACGCACGAATCCGGCCTGAAGGACGGCCTGTTCCAGGCGGTCAAGGGCTTCATCGACCTGCACGGCCTGCAGCCCAAGGGCGTGAAGCTGATGCCCGAGGACGTGTTCTCGCGCGCGAGCTTCGTGCTCTCGGCCAAGGTGCTGGACCCGCAGTTCCAGGGCCAGATCAAGGAGCGGCTGAACAGCCGCGACGCGCTGCGGCTGGTGTCGGCCTACGTCCGGCCGGCGATGGAGCTGTGGCTCAACCAGCACGTGGAGTACGGCCGCAAGCTCGCCGAGCTCGTCATCCGGCAGGCGCAGGTGCGCCAGCGCGCGAGCCAGAAGGTGGAGAAGCGTAAGGGCTCGGGCGTGGCCGTGCTGCCCGGCAAGCTGACCGACTGCGAGAGCCGCGACATCGCGCTCAACGAGCTGTTCCTCGTCGAGGGCGACTCGGCCGGCGGCAGCGCCAAGATGGGCCGCGACAAGGAGACGCAGGCGATCCTGCCGCTGCGCGGCAAGGTGCTCAACGCCTGGGAGGTCGAGCGCGACCGCCTCTTCGCCAACAACGAGATCCACGACATCTCGGTGGCCATCGGCGTCGACCCGCACGGCGCGGACGATGCGCCCGATCTCTCGGGCCTGCGCTACGGGAAGATCTGCATCCTGTCGGACGCGGACGTCGACGGCTCGCACATCCAGGTGCTGCTGCTGACGCTGTTCTTCCGGCACTTCCCCAAGCTCATCGAGCGCGGCCATGTCTACGTCGCCAAGCCGCCGCTGTTCCGCATCGACGCGCCCGCGCGCGGCAAGCGGCCGGCGGCCAAGATCTATGCGCTCGACGACGGCGAGCTCACCGCCACGCTGGACAAGCTGCGCAAGGAAGGCGCGCGCGAGAACGCCTGGAGCATCAGCCGCTTCAAGGGCCTGGGCGAGATGAACGCCGAGCAGCTGTGGGACACCACGCTCAACCCCGAGACGCGGCGCCTGCTGCAGGTGGCCTTCGGCGCGGCCGGCTTCACCGGCACCGCCCGATCCTTCACCCGGCTGATGGGCAAGGGCGAGGCGCAGGCGCGGCGCGACCTGATGGAGCTGCACGGCGACGCGGTCGAAGTCGATGTCTGAACCGCGCACCGGCGCCCGTCACGGCGACGTACGATGACCCGCTCCAGCCTCCGCCTGCGCCCGACCATGCTGTCGGACCTCGACTTCGTCATCTCGGTCGAGCAGGACCAGGCGAACCGCCCGTTCATCACGCCGTGGGCGCGCACCCAGCACGAGGGCGCGATCCGCTTTCCCGATTTCCGGCATTTCATCGTCGAGGCAGGCGAGGGCACCGAGGCGGTGGGCTTCGTCATCCTGCAGGGCTGCCGCAACCCGCACCGGTCGGTGGAGCTCAAGCGCATCGTGCTGCAGTCCAAGGGCCAGGGGCTCGGCCGCGCCTGCGTGCGGCTGCTGGCGCAGATGGCGTTCCGCGACCTGCAGGCGCACCGCTTCTGGCTCGACGTGAAATCGCTCAACACGCGGGCGCTGGCGCTGTACCGCAGCGAGGGCTTCGTCGAGGAAGGCTGCCTGCGCGAGAGCGTGAAGACCGATGACGGGTACGACTCGCTGATCGTGATGTCCATGCTGGAGCCTGAATATCGCACCCTCGCCGAAGGATGGCGGCGCGAAGACTGACGAAAGACGATGAGCGACCAGACGACGATGGATTTCGAAGCCGGCGAGCCCGCGGGCAGCGGCGGCGACGGCAGCGACGGCGGCGACGCGATCACGCTCGCCCACTACGCCGAGCGCGCCTACCTGGAGTACGCGCTGAGCGTGGTCAAGGGGCGGGCGTTGCCCGACGTGTGCGACGGCCAGAAGCCGGTGCAGCGGCGCATCCTCTACGCGATGGAGCGCATGGGGCTCGCGTTCACGACCGCGGGCGGGCCCAAGGCGGTGAAGAGCGCGCGCGTGGTGGGCGACGTGCTCGGCAAGTTCCACCCGCACAGCGACACCGCGGCCTACGACGCCATGGTGCGCATGGCGCAGGACTTCTCGCAGCGCTACCCGCTGGTCGACGGCCAGGGCAACTTCGGCTCGCGCGACGGCGACGGCGCGGCGGCCATGCGCTACACCGAGGCGCGGCTGGCGCCGATCGCGCGGCTGCTGCTCGACGAGATCGACGAAGGCACGGTCGAGTTCATCGCCAACTACGACGGCTCCACGCAGGAGCCGAGGCAGCTTCCGGCGCGGCTGCCCTTCGTGCTGCTCAACGGCGCGAGCGGCATCGCCGTGGGCCTGGCCACCGAGGTGCCGTCGCACAACCTGCGCGAGGTGGCCGCGGCGGCGGTGGCGCTGATCAAGGACAACAGGCTCGGCGACGACGAGCTCGCCGTGCTGCTGCCCGCGCCCGACTACCCCGGCGGCGGCCAGATCATCAGCAGCGCGGAGGAGATCCGCGCCGCTTACGCGAGCGGGCGCGGCAGCCTCAAGGTGCGCGCGCGCTGGAAGATCGAGGAACTGGCGCGCGGGCAGTGGCAGCTCGTCGTGAACGAGCTGCCGCCGGGCACCAGCGCGCAGAAGGTGCTGGAGGAGATCGAGGAGCTCACCAACCCGAAGATCCGCGCCGGCAAGAAGGCGCTGAGCGCCGAGCAGGTGCAGCTCAAGGCGACGGTGCTGGCCGTGGTCGACGCCGTGCGCGACGAATCCAGCAAGGACGCGCCGGTGCGCCTGGTGTTCGAGCCCAAGACCAGCCGCATCGCGCAGCAGGACCTGGTCAACACGCTGCTCGCGCACACCTCGCTCGAAACCTCCGCGCCCGTCAACCTGACGATGGTGGGCAGCGACGGCCGGCCGACGCAGAAGAGCCTGCGCCAGATGCTGCTCGAGTGGAGCGACTTCCGCCTGCGCACGGTGCAGCGGCGCACGCAGCACCGGCTGGGCAAGGTGCAGGACCGCATCCACGTGCTCGAAGGCCGGCAGCTCGTGCTGCTCAACATCGACGAGGTGATCCGCATCATCCGCGCCGCCGACGAGCCCAAGCCGGCGCTGATCGAGCGCTTCCGCCTGAGCGACCGCCAGGCCGAAGACATCCTCGAGATCCGGCTGCGCCAGCTCGCGCGGCTGGAAGCCATCAAGATCGAGCAGGAGCTGAAGTCGCTGCGCGAGGAACAGGCCAGGCTGCAGGACATCCTGGACAGCCCGGCGGCGCTGCGGCGCACCGTCGTCAAGGAGATCGAGGCCGACGCGAAGCAGTTCGGCGACGAGCGCCGCACGCTGGTGCAGGCCGACCGGCGCGCCGTGGCCGAGGTGAAGATCGTCGACGAGCCGGTGACGGTGATCGTCAGCCTGAAGGGCTGGGTGCGCTCGATGAAGGGCCACGAGGTCGACGCGGCGACGCTGCAGTTCAAGGCGGGCGACGGGCTGTACGGCAGCTTCCCGTGCCGCAGCGTCGACAACCTGCTGGTCTTCGGCAGCAACGGCCGCGTCTATTCCACCGCCGTCGGCGGGCTGCCGGGCGGCCGCGGCGACGGCCAGCCGATCACCACGCTGATCGACCTCGAATCCGGCACGCAGCCGGCGCACTACTTCGCCGGCGCGGCCGCGCAGACGCTGCTGCTGGCCGGCACCGGCGGCTTCGGGCTGCTGGCGACCATCGGCGACCTGCTCTCGCGCCAGCGCGGCGGCAAGACCTTCCTCGCGCTCGAGGCCGGCGAGAAGCCGCTGCCGCCGGCGCCGGCCGACGCGGCGCAGCACGTGGCCTGCCTGTCGCTTTCCGGCCGCCTGCTGGTGTTCGGGCTCGACGAGCTGCGGCTGCAGCCCAAGGGCGGGCGCGGCCTCACGCTGATGGACCTGGAGGCGAAGGACGCGCTCGTGAGCGCCGCCGCCTTCGGCCCGGCGCTGCAGGTGCTGGGCACCGGCCGCGGCGGCAAGCCGAAGGAAGAACTGCTTAAGGGCGCGGCCCTCGAGGGCTACCGCGGCAAGCGGGCGCGCAAGGGCCGCAAGGTCGAGGGGATGGTCAAGCCGCTGCGGGTGGTGGCGGGCTGAGTCGCGCCGAAACGAAAACAGGCTGAAGGATCTTCAGCCTGTTTCGCCTGGAGGGGCCGCCACGGCCCGCCGATCAGGCCTCCCCGGTCTTGACCGTGGTGCTCGGGCCGTTGACCTTGACCGACTCGATGCCCCCATCGCGGGCGGCGGCCGAGCCGTACATCTGGCTGGTGCCGATCACCTGGTGGTTGGCGGCCTTCAGGTTGAAGTAGGGCCGGCCGTCGGAGGCGTCCTTGCGTTCGTAGCGGGCGTCGTTCGGGCTGTTGGCCTGCACCGAGGCGATGCCGTTCTCGGCCGCCGCCCGGCTCTCGTACTGCTCGCTTCTCAGAATGGTCTCGCCGTTGCCGGCCTTCAGCACGAAGGCGTACTGTCCCTTGCCGTTGCTCGTCAGTTGGTACCAGCCTGCCATGGTGTCTCCCGTGGGTGGTTGAGGAATGGGCCGGGCAACGGTAGAGGGAGCTCGCGAAATCCGCAAGAGAGGCTGCGGCCGGTCGTCAGCGGCGGCGCAGGACGCGGACGCCGACGCCCGCGGCCACGACGAACAGCGCCAGGCTCCAGAACTCGTAGGGCAGGCCGAGCAGGTCGACCGCCGCGTCGGCGCAGCTCGCGCGCGGCGAGAACACGTCGGGCCAGGCGGCATCGAGTCCGAGCGCGCCGATCACCTGGTCGGCGAAGGTGAGGTTGCAGGAGGTCGACGACGCGGCCACGAAGTGCTGCCACAGCGCCGCGGCGATGCCCGACAGCGCGAGCAGCAGCACCAGCGCGGCCGACAGCACGCGCCCCGCCGCGGCACGCCAGACCAGGCCGACGACGCAAGCCAGCGCGATGGCGACGAAGATCACCCGCTGCAGGATGCACCACGGGCAGGGCTCCATGCCGAACGCGTGCTGCGACACCAGCGCCGCGCCCACGGCGGCGAGGCTGCCGAGGGCCGTCAGGCCCAGCCAGCGGCCCGCGCGATCCGGCGCGGCGCTCGTCGGCGCGCTCACTGGACTACCCTCCGCGCTGCGCGCTGCGGGATGAGCGCTTGGGAGCGGCCCGGCGCGCTCATGCGACCTGGGCGATCAGCTCGATCTCGACGCAGGCGCCCAGCGGGATCTGCGCCACGCCGAAGGCGCTGCGGGCATGCGCGCCCTTGTCGCCGAAGACTTCGCCGAGCAGCTCCGAGCAGCCGTTGGTCACGAGGTGCTGCTCGGTGAAGCCGGGCGTGCTGTTGACGAGGCTCATGAGCTTGACGATGCGCTCGACCTTGTTCAGGTCGCCGACCGCCGCATGCAGCGTGCCGAGCAGCTCGATGGCCACGGCGCGCGCGGCCTGCCGGCCGGTGGCGGTGTCGATCTCGCCGCCGAGCTGGCCGACCCACGGCTTGCCGTCGCGCCGGGCGATGTGGCCCGAGAGGAATACGAGGTTGCCGCTGCGCACGAAGGGCACGTAGGCGGCGGCCGGCGTGGCGACGGGCGGCAGCGCGATGCCGAGTATTTCGAGGCGGTCGTAGACGGACATGGCGGTTCTGGGGAGGCAGCGGAAGAGGGGTCAAATCCTACACTTCGCGCCATGACGAGAAGCGGGGGAGAGGCGCGCGCGTGGGCCGGCGCGGGCGCCTTGCTGGCGGGCGCGGCGCTGGCATGGCTGGCCGGCGTGGCGCTCCAGCTGGCGCAGCCCGCGCTCCATGCGCCGGCGTGGTACGGCGCCGCGGCGGGCGCCGGCGCGCTGTGCCTCGCGGCGGCATGCCGGCTGCGCCGGCGCTTCGCGGCCGCGCTGCTCGGCATGGCGCTGGCCGGCTTCGGGGCCGTGGGCCTGCAGGCGTCGGCGCGCCTGGCCGATGCGCTCGACCCGGCGCTCGAAGGCCGCGACGTGCAGGTGAGCGGCGTGGTCGCGAGCCTGCCGCAGTCCTCGGCCTCGGGGCTGCGGTTTCGCTTGCGCGTCGAGTCGGCGGCGAGCGACGGCCGGCCGGTCGCGCTGCCGGCGCTGCTGTCGCTCGGCTGGTACGCCGGCTTCGGCGCCGACGCGCGCCCGTCCGCCTTGCAGCAGCAGCTCGGCGCCGGGCAGCGCTGGCGCTTCACGGTGCGGCTGCAGCGCCCGCACGGCCATCTCAACCCGAACGGGTTCGACTACGAGCTGCAGCTGTTCGAGCGCGGCGTGCGCGCCACCGGCCACGTGCGCGAGGCGCCGGCGCCGGTGCTGGCCGAGCGCGCGGCGGGCGTGCCGGTCGAGCGGCTGCGCCAGCGGGTGCGCGATGCGATCGAGGCCGCCGTGCCCGACCGCCGCGCCGCCGGCGTGCTGGCGGCGCTGTCGGTGGGCGACCAGTCGGCCATCGAGCGCGAGGACTGGGAGGTGTTCCGCGCGACCGGGATCGCGCACCTGGTCAGCATCAGCGGGCTGCACGTCACCATGTTCGCGTGGCTCGCGGGCGGGTGCATCGGCTGGCTGTGGCGGCGCAGCGCGCGCGCCGTGCTGTGGTGGCCGGCGCCGCAGGCGGCGCGCTGGGGCGGGCTCGCGTGCGCCGTCGCCTATGCGCTGTTCTCCGGCTTCGGCGTGCCGGCGCAGCGCACGGTGTGGATGCTCGCGGCGGTGACGCTGCTGCAGTCGCTCGGCATGCGCTGGCCGTGGCCGCTGGTGATGCTCGCGAGCGCCGTGGTCGTCACGGCGTTCGATCCGTGGGCGATGCTGCAGCCGGGGTTCTGGCTGTCCTTCATGGCCGTGGGGCTGCTGATGGCGTCGGGCCCGGCGCAGGCGGGCGTCGAGGCGCCGGCGGTGCCGCCCGGCTGGCGCGGCGCCTGCGTGCGCCTCGCGCGGCTGATCGGCGGCGGCGTGCGCACGCAGGCCATCGCCACCGTCGGCCTGGCGCCGCTGTCGCTGGTGTTCTTCCAGCAGGTCTCGGTGGTGGGGTTCCTGGCCAACCTGGCGGCCATTCCGCTGGTCACGCTGGTGATCACGCCGCTGGCGCTGCTCGGCGCGTTCGCGGCGCCTCTGTGGCAGCTCGGCGCGTGGTGGGTGGCGCAGATGTCGGCGGCGCTCGGCTGGCTCGCGCAGTGGCCGGGCGCGCTGTGGTCGGTGCCGGTGGCCGCGCCCTGGGCGCAGGCGGCGGGGCTGCTCGCGGCCGTGCTGCTGGTGATGCCCTGGCCCTGGCGGCTGCGCGCGCTGGCGCTGCCGCTGGCCGTGCCCCTGCTGCTGGCGGTGCCCGGGCGGCCCGCGGCCGGCGCGTTCGAGATGCTCGCGCTCGACGTGGGGCAGGGCACCTCGGTGCTGGTGCGCACGCGTGGGCACCTGCTGGTGTACGACGCGGGGCCGGCGTATTCGAGCGAGAGCGATGCCGGCCAGCGCGTGCTGCTGCCGCTGCTTCGCGCCCGCGGCGAGGCGCAGGTCGACGTGCTGATGCTCAGCCACCGGGACACCGACCACGTCGGCGGCGCGGCCGCGCTGCTGCGGGCGCTGCCGGTGCGCGAGCTGCACAGCTCGCTCGAGGACGGGCATGCGCTGCATGCGGCCGCGGCCGTTCACCGCCGCTGTGAGGCGGGCGGCGGGTGGCAATGGGACGGCGTCCGGTTCGAGGTGCTGCACCCGCGCGCCGAGAGCTACGCCGCCGCGCTGAAGCCGAACGCCCGCTCCTGCGTGCTGCGCGTGCGTGCCGCCAACGGCGCGACGGCGCTGCTGACCGGCGACATCGAGCGCGCGCAGGAACTGACGCTCGCCGAAGCCGGCCCCGCCGTGCTGCAGGCCGACGTGATGCTGGTGCCCCACCACGGCAGCCGCACCTCGTCGACCGCACGGTTCATCGATGCGGTGCGTCCGGTGCTCGCCGTGGTGCAGGCGGGCCACCGCAGCCGCTTCGGCCACCCGGCGCCCGACGTGGTGGCGCGCTACCGCGAGCGCGGCATCGCGGTGCTCGACAGCGCGCGCTGCGGCGCCATGCGCTGGCACAGCGAGCACCGCAGCCCGGCGTGCGAGCGTGACGCGGCCCGGCGCTATTGGCATCATCCAGACGCGACCCGCGCCCCGTAGCGCCCCTGCCGTGGCGCGTGGCCTGCGAGTTGCTTACGCTCACCCCGAGGAGACACGCGATGGGACCGGGCTTCGACGAGATGCATGCCGCCGGCGGCGCGGTGCGCGAGCACTACCGCGACTACGCGCGCTGGCTGGCGGCGCAGCCCGCCGATGCCATGCGCTCGCGCCGCGACGAGGCGGAGATGATCTTCCGCCGCGTGGGCATCACCTTCGCCGTCTACGGCGCGAAGGACCAGGACGGCGCCGGCACCGAGCGGCTGATCCCCTTCGACCTGATCCCGCGCGTGATCCCGGCGCACGAATGGGCCGAGCTCGAGCGCGGCCTGCGCCAGCGGGTGACGGCGCTCAACCGCTTCGTGCACGACATCTACCACGCGCAGGACATCGTGCGCGCCGGGCTGGTGCCGCCCGAGCAGATCTTCGGCAACGCGCAGTTCCGCCCCGAGATGATGGGCGTGGACGTGGCCGGCGGCGTGTACTCGCACATCGCCGGCATCGACATCGTGCGCGCGGCCAACCCCGACGGCAGCGGCAGCTACCACGTGCTCGAGGACAACCTGCGCGTGCCCAGCGGCGTGAGCTACATGCTCGAGAACCGCAAGATGATGATGCGGCTGTTCCCCGAGCTGTTCAGCGGCCACCGCGTGGCGCCGGTGGCGCACTACCCAGACCTGCTGCTCGAGACCCTGCGCGCCGTGGCGCCGGCGGCGGTGAACGACCCGACCGTGGTGCTGCTCACCCCCGGCATGTACAACAGCGCCTACTTCGAGCATGCCTTCCTCGCGCAGCAGATGGGCATCGAGCTCGTCGAGGGGCAGGACCTCTTCGTCGACGACAACTTCGTCTACATGCGCACCACGCGCGGGCCGAAGCGGGTGGACGTGATCTACCGCCGCATCGACGACGACTTCCTCGACCCGCTGGCCTTCCGCCCCGACTCGACGCTCGGCTGCGCCGGGCTGCTGCAGGTCTACCGCGCCGGCAACGTGACGCTCACCAACGCCATCGGCACCGGCGTGGCCGACGACAAGTCGATCTACGCCTACGTGCCGAAGATGATCGAGTTCTACCTCGGCGAGAAGCCGATCCTGAACAACGTGCCGACGTGGCTGTGCCGCCAGCCGGAAGACCTCGCCCACGTGCTCGACCACCTCGGGGAGCTGGTGGTCAAGGAGGTGCACGGCGCCGGCGGCTACGGCATGCTCGTCGGCCCCGCGTCGACGAAGCAGGAGATCGAGGACTTCCGCCGCGCCCTGCTGGCCGATCCCGCGCGCTACATCGCGCAGCCGACGCTCGCGCTGTCGAGCTGCCCCACCTTCGTGGAAAGCGGCATCGCGCCGCGCCACATCGACCTGCGGCCCTTCGTGCTTTCGGGCAAGGCGGTGCAGATGGTGCCCGGCGGCCTCACGCGCGTGGCGCTGGCCGAAGGCTCGCTCGTCGTCAACTCGTCGCAGGGCGGGGGCACGAAGGACACCTGGGTGCTCGAGGCCTGACTCGGAGATCAACATGCTGTCGCGAACTGCCGATCACCTGTTCTGGATGGCGCGCTACATGGAGCGGGCCGAGAACACCGCCCGCATGCTGGACGTGAACTACCAGACCTCGCTGCTGCCGCAGTCGGCCGACGCGGCGGAGAACGGCTGGCGCGGGCTGCTCGGCATCACCGAGCGCAGCGACGACTTCGCCCGGCGGCGCGGCGCGGTGTCGGCGCGTGCGGTGATGGACTACATGGTCAGCGACGAGGGCAACCCGTCGAGCATCCGCAACTGCCTGATGGCGGCGCGCGAGAACGCGCGCGCCGTGCGCGGCACGCTCACCACCGAGGTGTGGGAGACGCAGAACCAGACCTGGCTCGAGTTCCAGCGCATGGTGGCCGGCGGCGCCTTCGTGCGCGATCCGGCCGAGGCCTTCGAGTGGGTGAAGTTCCGCTCGCACCTGTCGCGCGGGGTGACGGTGGGCACCATGCTGCAGGACGAGGCCTTCCACTTCCTGCGCATCGGCAGCTTCCTCGAGCGCGCCGACAACACCGCGCGGCTGCTCGACGTGAAGTTCCATGCGGTCAACAGCGAGTTCCACGGCGGCAACGGCGAGGCGCGCGACGTGGAGTACGACTTCTATCACTGGTCGGCGGTGCTGCGCTCGGTGTCCGGCTTCGAGGTCTACCGCAAGGCCTACCGCAACGTGATCCGGCCCGAGAAGGTGGCCGAGCTGCTGATCCTGCGCCCCGACATGCCCCGCTCGCTGGCCGCGTGCATGCACGAGGTGGTGCTCAACCTCGAGGCGGTGGCCAACGCCCAGTCGGGCGAGACGCTGCGCCGCGCGGGACGGCTGCGCGCCGACCTGCAGTACGGCAGCATCGACGAGATCCTCGCCACCGGCCTGCATGCGTTCCTGACGCAGTTCCTCGAGCGCGTGGGCTCGCTCGGCGTGGGCATCAGCCGCGACTTCCTCGTGCCCGTGGAGTAGGGCCCCCCTGCGCGCGAGGCGCGCTCGGCCCGGCGCCCTGCGGCGCCGATGGCATGGGCGAAGAAGGGGGCCGAGGCCGCGTGCAAGGCCGTCTCCCCCGGCCGGGTGACGTTCCACCGAGGGCCCGGCGTCCGCTCCTCGGCGGGATTCGCGGCGCCGCGCCGGCGCGGAACACTGCGCGGCAAGACATCCACCGAGGGAGCCCCCATGCCGAACCGCCTGCTCGATCTTCTCGCGCCGCACGCCGATGCCCGCGCGACGGCATGCCCTCGCCCGCACCCGCGCCCGCTTCCGTGCGAGGCGCCGTGCCCGGGCTGGTCGGAGTCGAGCTGGGACCTGGCGCGCGGCCTGACGGTGCTGGAGGGCCTGCCGGCCGATGCGAGCGTGGCCGAATGGCTCGGCGCCGCGCTCGCCGATTGAGGCGCGCCGTTCAGCGCGCTTGCTTCACCGCCTCGCCGACGGCGATCACCGCGAGCGCGTAGTAGCTCGACTGGTTGTAGCGCGTGATGGCGTAGAAGTTGGCCGTGCCCGCCACGTAGCTCGGCGGGGCGTCGCCGTTGAACACCTCCACCAGCGCCAGCTTGCCGTCGTGCGAGAGCGCCGGCTCGGGCAGGCCGGCGCCGCGGGCGCTGAACTCGGCCGGGGTGAAGGTGGGCAGGATGTCGGGCGCGAGCAGCACCGCGCGCGCCTCGGCGTCCACCGGCACCGCCACCTCGTAGGTGGCCGGCATGCCGCGCTGCCAGCCGTGTTCGGCGAGGTAGTGCGCGACGCTGCCGATCACGTCGGCCGTGCTCGTGTTCAGGTCGACGTGGCCGTTGCCGTCGAAGTCCACCGCCAGGCGGTTGATGCTCGACGGCATGAACTGCGGCATGCCGATGGCGCCGGCATAGCTGCCGAGCTGCGCCGCCGGGTCGATGCCTTCGCGCCGGCACAGCACGAGAAAGCTCTCGAGCTCGTCGCGGAAGAACGCGCTGCGGTCGCTGCGGCCGGCGGGGAAGTCGAAGCTCAGCGTCGCCAGCGCGTCCAGCACGCGGAAGCCGCCCATGTTGCGGCCGTAGATCGTTTCCACGCCGACGATGCCGACCACGATCTCCGGCGGCACGCCGTAGCGTTCTTCCGCCAGGCGCAGCCAGGCCTCGTTGGCGTTCCAGAACTCGACGCCCGCCTGGATGCGTCCCGGCTCGACGAAGCGCGCGCGGTAGGCGGCCCAGTTCTTCGCCGTGGGCACGGGCGGGGGCATGACGAGGCGCGCCACGCGCGGAACGAAGCGCGCCTGCGACAGCGCCGCCCGCACCCACGCCGGGTCGAGCTGGCGGCGCTGCGCGGCCTCGTCGGCGAAGCGCATCACGTCCTCGCGGCGGCCGTAGGCGGGCAGTTCGCGGGCCTCGTCGCCGCGCGCGGCGTCGGTGCGCCGCTTCTTCTGGGCCTCGGCCGCGGGTGCCAGGAGCAGGGCGAGCGCGGCAAGCACGGCGGCGGCGAAGCCGGTGCGTCGTAGTACGTGCATGAAGCGGTGGGTGCTGCGGGGTCGCGGCGATTATCGAGTGCGCTGCAGCCGCCTTGCCGCCAGCTCGAAGCGCCGCGTCAGCGATGCGTCGGGGCGGCGCGCGGCGTGGCGGCCGTAGCGCTGCCGCTCCAGCGCGCGCAGCACCTCGGCCAGCGCGTGCGCGGCGTCGCCGAGCAGGCCTTCGGCGCGGCGCGCCAGCTCGCCCGGGCCCTCGTGCGGCGCCGCCGGCACGCCGATCGTGCGCAGCCGCGCGCGCAGGCGCTCCATCTGGCGAGTCCACGGGTCGACGCGATGGCGGTCCCACCAGGCCCACAGCGCGCCGGCGAGCGCGAGCGTGCTGAGGGCGATCACCAGCAGCAGCGCGAGGTCTTCCCAGGAGGGCGCGGCGAAGCCCAGGTCCTTCAGCAGGTCGAGCTGGTCGCCGCGCGAATAGTTGAGCACCCACTGGTTCCAGCGGTTGTTCACGAGCTCCCAGCCGCCGCGCAGCCGCTCCAGCAGCGCCGGGCTCATCGCGCCCAGCGCGCCGGCCACGGCGCCCGGCGGCGGCGCGAGCCGGGTGCTGCGCTCGACGCGCTCCGGCGCCACGGCGGCGGTCGGGTCGGCGCGCGTCCAGCCGCGGCCGGGCTGCCAGTACTCGGCCCAGGCGTGGGCCGCGCTCTGGCGCACGATGTAGTAGCCGTCGACGGGCTGCGGGTCGGTGCCCTGGTAGCCGGTGACGATGCGCGCCGGCACGTCGAGCGCACGCATCACCACCACGAAGGCGGCGGCGAAGTGCTCGCAGAAGCCGAGCCTGCGGTCGAGCCAGAACTCGTCGATCGCCGTGCGCGCGTCCTGCTCGCCGTAGGGGCCGGGCGCCAGCGTGTAGCCGTAGCCGCCGCTGCGGATGTGCCGCAGCACCGCGTCCGCCAGCGCCTGGGCGCCGGCCCCGGCCAGCGCGGGCTGCCGGCGCAGGGCCTCGGCCCAGGCGACGGTGCGCGGGCTGTCGTCGGGCGGCAGTTCCAGGTACTCGTGCAGCGCCGGCGACATCTCGCGCGGGCCGTGGCGGAAGTCGAGATGCGCCTCGGCGCCGAAGCGCAGCCGCTCGGCGACCGGGCGATGGGTGCGCCACTGCAGGTCGTTGCCGCCGCGCACGCGGTAGCCCTCGATGCGCGGGCCGTCGGCCGCGGCTTCCAGCAGCGGCAGCGTGCGCAGGCGCGAGGGCTCGAGCGTCATCTCGTAGCGCCAGGGCGCGTCGCGCGTCACCAGCTCGCTGCGCGCCACGCTGGCCATGGAGCCGGGCGGCACCGGCGTCCATTCGCGGCCGTCGTAGCGGCCGAGGACTGGACCGCGGAAGTACATCGCCTGCGGCGGCGGCACGCGGTCCTCGAAGCGCAGGCGGAAGGCGACGCTGTCGTCCATGGCGATCTCGGCCACCGAGCCCATGCGCAGGGTGTCGGACAGGCCGGTGGCGGACATCGCGTCCAGCGGCAGCCCCCACAGCGGGCCGATGCGCGGGAACAGCACGAACAGCAGCACCATGATCGGCGTGCCGAGCAGCGCCGTGCGCGCCGCGAGCCGCCCCGCCTGCGCGAGGCCCGGCTGGCCCACGGGCATGTGCGCCAGCACCAGGGCCGTCAGCAGCCCCCACACCGCGCCGACCATCGCCAGCGCCACCAGCAGCGACTGCGAGTACAGGAAGTTGGTGAGGATGAGGAAGAAGCCGAGGAAGAACACCACGAAGGCATCGCGCCGGGCGCGCAGTTCCAGCGTCTTGAGCGCCATCAAGACGACGGCCATCGTGACGCCGGCCTCCTTGCCGAGCAGCGTGCCGTGCGTCCACCAGGTGAGCGCGCCCGCCGCGAGCAGCACGCCCACGAGCACCCAGCGCCCCGGCAGCGCCGCGTTCGCCAGCGCCAGCCGGCCGCGCCACAGCAGCACGGCGGCGGTGAGCAGCAGGCACCACGCCGGCAGGTGCGGCAGGTGCGGCAGCACCGTCCAGGCGATGACGCCGAGCAGGAACAGCGTGTCGCGCGTGTCGCGCGGCAGGTGGCGCCAGCCGGGCCAGGCGACGGGCTCGATCAGCGGCACAGCGCCAGTGCCTCCAGGCAGGCGCGCCGGTGGGCGTCGCCGTGGTCGGTGGGCAGCTCGGCGCCGGGAATGCGCAGCGCGTAGTGCACGCCCGCGGCGTCGGCGGCCAGCACCCAGGCCGTAAGGCGCGACAGCCGCTCCTCGCTCGAGCGGCCGGAAGCGGCCTGCCAGTCGAGCACCAGCTCGCGCTGCGCGGCGGCGCTGGTGTCGCGGCTGACGAGCTCGCCGCCGGCCTCCATCGCCTTGGCGGCCTTCTTCCACACCACCATCTTGAGCGGGTCGCCGCGGCGGTAGGCGCGGATGCCCTCGGTGTCGCCGCCGCTGCCGCTGCGCGCGCGCGCCTGGCCGCCGGCGAGCGGGCTGGCCGGCGGCAGCGGCGCGGCGGGCTGCTCGGGCCGGGGGTAGACGAGGGCGCGGCTCGCCGGCCGCCAGATCGACCAGGCGCGGAACAGGCCGAGCGGGAAGCGCGTCTCGACGCTGAGCGTGGGCAGCTCGTGCAGGCCGCGGCGCTCGGGCACGAAGCTCACCCGCGCCGCGGCCTGGCCGCCGGCCGGCACGTCGACCCAGGTGAGCGTGGCGCTGTCCGCCGACTCGATCTTCAGGCCGATGCCGTGGCGCGCGCCGCCGCCGCTGGACAGCACCGCTTCGAGCGCGGCCGCCTCGCCGGCGAACACCGGCGCCACCGGCTTGAGCCGCAGCGTCAGCCCGCGCAGCGTGCCGTGCGTGACGTGCATCGAGACGATGCCGCTGCCGGCCAGCAGGAAGGTCAGCACGTAGCCGAGGTTGAGCTGGTAGTTGATCGAGGCGACGAGCAGCGTGAGCAGCGTGGCGGCGAACAGCAGGCCCGCGCGCGAGGGCAGGATGAAGATGTTGCCCTGCGTCAGCCGCTGCGTGTCGGTGCGCGGCAGCCGGGCCTGCCACCAGGCGCGGAAGCACCGCCGCACCCAGCCGAGCGGCGCCGGCCAGGCGCGGCGCCGCGCGGGGCCGTTGCGGCGGGCCGGGGGCGGCGCGGCGGCGGCCTTCATCGCGCCGGGACGATGCGCGCGCCGTGCCTCACGGCAGCGGCACCGCCTCGATCATGGCGCGCACCTGCTCGATGCGCCCGCGGCCGGCGCCCGCGGCCGGCACCAGCCGGTGCGCCGCCGCCTGCGGCAGGATGGCCTGGATGTCGTCGGGCGCCACGTAGTCGCGCCGCGCCATCAGCGCGCGCGCCTTGGCCGCGCGCAGGATGGCGATGCCCGCGCGCGGGCTCAGGCCCTCGACGAACCAGGCGCCCGAGCGCGTGGCGGCGATCAGCGCCTGCAGGTAGTCGAGCAGCGCGTCCGAGGCGTGGATGGCGAGCACCGCCTGCTGCGCCTGCGCGAGCTCGCCCGGCGTCATCACCGCCTGCAGGTGGTGGATGGCCTCGCGCCGGTCCTGCCCCGCCAGCAGCGCCCGCTCGCTCGCGCGGTCGGGGTAGCCGAGGGTGATGCACATCAAGAAGCGGTCGAGCTGCGACTCGGGCAGCGCGTAGGTGCCGAGCTGGTCGCTCGGGTTCTGCGTGGCGATCACGAAGAACGGCCGGGGCAGGGCGCGCGTCTCGCCCTCGACGGTGACCTGCTGCTCCTCCATCGCCTCCAGCAGCGCGCTCTGCGTCTTCGGGCCGGCGCGGTTGATCTCGTCGGCCAGCAGCACCTGCGCGAACACCGGGCCGGGGTGGAAGACGAAGGCCTCCCTGCTGCGCTCGTAGATGCTCACGCCGACGAGGTCCGACGGCATCAGGTCGGCGGTGAACTGCACGCGCGAGAAGCGCAGGCCGAGCGAGACGGCGAGGGCGTGCGCGAGCGTGGTCTTGCCGACGCCGGGCACGTCCTCGATCAGCAGGTGGCCGCCGGCGAGCAGGCAGGCCACCGAGTCCTCGATCTGCCGGCGTTTGCCGACGATGATCGTGCTAATCTGATCCACGAGTTGCGAGAGTTGCTCGGCGAGCGGCGGGTGGGCTGGTCGATTCACTGGGGCGGACTCCTCGTCGCACGTTACCCGAAATCGCCGACAGCCAAGCCATGTCCACCGCCTTCTACAGCCACCCCGACTGCCGCCTGCACGACATGGGCCGCGGCCACCCGGAATGCCCCGAGCGGCTGGGCGCCATCGACGACCACCTGCTGGCCACGGGCCTGGACGTGGCGCTCGAGCGCCGCGAGGCGCCGCTGGCCGCGCTGTCCGACCTGAAGCTCGCCCACACCGCGAACTACGTCGAGACGCTGCGCGATTCGCTGCAGCAGCTGGCCGAATGCGGCGATTCGCGCGCCCTGGACCCCGACACCCTGGCCTGTCCCGGCACCTGGCAGGCCGCGCTGCGCGCCGCGGGCGCGGCCGTGGCCGCCACCGACGCCGTGATCGACGGCGAGGTGACCAACGCCTTCTGCAGCGTGCGCCCGCCCGGCCACCACGCCACGCGCGACGAGACGATGGGGTTCTGCTTCTTCAACAACGTGGCGGTGGCCGCGCGCCACGCGCTCGACGTGCGCGGGCTGCGGCGCGTGGCGATCGTCGACTTCGACGTGCACCACGGCAACGGCACCGAGGACATCATCGCCGGCGACGAGCGCGTGCTGATGGCCAGCTTCTTCCAGCACCCGCTCTACCCGGGCAGCGGCGCCGTGCCCAAGGGCACCAACATGGTCAACCTGCCCATCCCGCCCTACACCCGCGGCATGGAGATCCGCGAAATGATCGAGGCCATGTGGATGCCGCGGCTGGAGCAGTTCAGGCCGCAGATGGTCTTCGTCTCCGCCGGCTTCGACGCGCACCGCGAGGACGACCTCGGCCAGCTCGGGCTGGTGGAGGCCGACTACGAGTGGATCACCGAGCGCATCAAGGCGGTGGCCGACCGCCATGCCGGGGGCCGCATCGTGTCGTGCCTGGAAGGCGGCTACAGCCTGAGCGCGCTCGCGCGCAGCGTGGCCACGCACCTGCGGGTGCTGGCCGGCGTGTAGCGTTCAACCGGCAAGCGCCCGCGACACCGCACCCAGCAGCTCGCTCGGCCTGAAGGGCTTGCGCAGCAGCCGCGCGCCGGCGGCCGCCGCCTCGAGCACCTGCGTGTCGGCATGCCCGCTCAGGAAGATGACGGGCAGCTCGGCATGCAGCGACCGAGCAAGCGCGGCCACCTCGGCGCCGTCGATCTCGGGCATCGCGAAGTCGACGATGAGCAGGTCCGGCCGCACCGTGCGCAAGGCCTCGATCGCGAGCGCGCCGCTGGCCGCGACCGAGACCGCGTAGCCGCTGTCGGCGAGCAGCGCCGAGACGGTCTGTCGCACGTCGTCGTCGTCGTCGACCAGCAGGATGCGTTCGCCGCCGCCGGCAAATGCGCCCGCCGCGGTGGTCATCGGTTCGCTCGCCGCGAGTTCCGCCGCCGGCAGCCAGATCGACACAGTGGTGCCGCGGCCTTCGCCGCTGTCGATGCGGGCGCTGCCGTTGGACTGCCGGGCCAGGCCGTACACCTGCGCGAGGCCGAGGCCGGTGCCGCGGCCGACGGGCTTGGTGCTGTAGAACGGGTCGAAGGCGCGGGCCGCCACCTCGGGACTCATGCCCTTGCCGTCGTCGCAGACGCTCACGACCACGTAGCGGCCCGGCGCGAGCTGCTCGTCGCCTTCGGGCGCTTGCGACTCATGCGCCTCGATGCGGATGCGCCCGCCCTCGGGCATCGCATCGCGCGAGTTGATCAGCAGGTTGAGGATGGCGAGCTCGAGCTGGTTCGCGTCCGTCCAGGCGGCGAGCGTGCTGCCGTGTGCCACCTCGACGTGGATGCCGGGGCCGGCGGACTGCACGAGCCAGTCGGTCATCGACGTCAGCAGCGCGTCGATGTCGACTGCCTCCACCTGGATGCTCTGGGTGCGCGAGAACGCGAGCAGCCGCGCGGTGAGCTTGCTGCCGCGTTCGGCGACGCTCAGGGCCTTGCCGATGAGGCCGGCCGTCTCTGTCTCCGCGGTCTTTCGGCGCGCCAGGTGCAGGTAGCCAGTGAAGGCCGCGAGCAGGTTGTTGAAGTCGTGCGCGATGGCGCCGGTGAGCTGGCCGACCGCCTCCATCTTCTGCGCCTGCACGAGCGCTGCCTCGGCGCGCTCGCGCTGCGCGATCTGCTGAAGCAGTTGGACGTTGGTTTCGTGCAGCGTGCGCGTGCGTTCGGCGATGCGCTGCTCGAGCGATTCCTTGGCGACGCGGGCAGCGGCCTCGGCCGCGTGCAGCCGCAGCAGTGCGCGCACGGCGGCCACCAGTTCGTCGGGGTCGACCGGCTGTACGAGATAGGTGTCGGCGCCGGCATCGAGGCCGCGGGTGCGGTCGCGCGCGCTCACGAAGGTGGCCGAGGTCTGCAGCACCATCGTGGCCGGCCACCGCTGCTTGATGAGGCGGCATACCTCCGAACCGCTCATGTCGGGCAGGCGCACGTCGAGCAGCACGAGCGCCGGCCGGTCATGCTCGACGAGCTCGAGCGCCGCGGCGCCGGTGCCGGCCTCGATCACCTCGAAGCCGGCATGGCGCAGCGTGCGGCTCTTCGCGTAGCGCGCGGCCTCGGTGTCGTCGACGTTGAGCAGGATGGGGCCGGCGGTCGAGGTCATGGGCAGGGGACGTCGTGCTGGAGGGCCGCGTGCAGCAGGCCGGCCAGACCTTCGCGGGAGATGTCGTGCTTGGGGACGATGGCGTAGGCGCTCGCGAGCGCGCGCTTCTGGTCGAGCGTGAGCATCTGGGAGGTGCACACGATCACCGGCGTCTCGCACAGCAGGCTGTCCGCGCGCAGGCGGGCGAGGGTGGCGAAGCCGTCGAGGTGCGGCATCACGAGGTCGAGCACCACCACGTTGGGGCGCTGCTGCCGGGCGAGCGCGAGCGCCGTCTCCCCGTCGCCGGCTTCCTGCACGCTCAGGCCGCTGTCCTGCGCGATGTGGCGGACGACGTAGCGGAACGATTCCTCGTCGTCGACCACGAGCGCGAGCGGCTGGCGCTCGCGTGCGGGCCGCGCTGCCGCGGGCGCGGCGGCCTGGCCGAGGCGCACCGGGACCGCAAGGCAGAAGGTGGAGCCCGCACCCGGCGTGCTGCGCAGGGTCACCTCGCCGCCGAGCAGCATGGCCAGCCGCCGCGACAGCGACAGGCCGAGGCCGGTGCCGCCGGCTGTACGCTGCAGCCGGCCGTCGACCTGCGCGAACTCCTCGAAGATGAGCGCGTGGAACTCGGGCGCGATGCCGATGCCCGTGTCCTGCACGCTGAAGGCGACGAAGCCGCGCACCGGGTCGTGCGCGGCGCTCACCCGCACTTCGCCGCGCTCGGTGAACTTGAGCGCGTTGGCGATGAAGTTGCGCAGCACCTGCGCCACCTTCGGCTGGTCGGTCATGAGCTCGGGCAGGTCGTCCGCGGCCTCGAAGACCAGGTCGACCGCCGGCTTGACCTGCAGCGGCTTGAGCGAGCCGCGCAGCGCCTTGAACATCTCCGGCACCCGGAAGGACTGGGTCTTCACTTCCAGCCTGCCGGCTTCGACCTTGGCGAGGTCGAGCAGGTCGTTGACCATCTCCAGCAGGTCCTGCGCCGAGCGGCGGATGTACTCGACCTGGCGTTCCTGCTCGCCGTTGAGCGGCCCGTCGACACGGTCCGACAGCAGCCGCGACAGCGCGAGGATGGAGTTCAGCGGGGTGCGGAACTCGTGGCTCATGTGGGAGAGGAAGCGCGTCTTCAGGTCGCTCACCTGGCGCAGCTGCTCGGCGCGTTCGTCGAGCTCGGAATAGAGCGCGACGACGCCGCGGTTGGTTTCCTCGAGCTCGGCATTGAGCCGCACCGCCTCGTCCTGCCGTTCGCGCAGATCGCTCAGGCTCTCGGCCAGCTCGCGGTTCTGCTGCTGCACCATGAGCAGCGGGTCGACGCGGCGCTCGAGCTGGCGGGCTGCGGCCTGGATGCCGGCGGCGTCGAGCCGCGCCGCCGCCTGGCGGGCGATGCGCTGGCCGAGCCGCACATGAACGCCGCCGCCGGGCGTGGACTGCAGATCGAATTCGTCGACCAGCCGGCGTGCGCTCTGCAGGCCGAGACCGGACATCGGCAGGGGCTCGCCGGCCATCTTCCCGGACATGCCGGGGCCGCTGTCGCGCACGCGCACCGCGAACACGGCCTCGCCCGGGCCGGTGTCGACGCCGAACTCGATCTCGCCGCCGCCGCCATGCTCGATCGCGTTGCGCACGATCTCGGAGACGGCGGTGGCGATGCGGGTCTGCTCGCGGCGTTCGAGGCCCAGCAGCTCGGCGATGCGCCGTGCGGCCAGGCGTGCGGAGACGACGTCAGCGTCGTTGCGCAGCGGCTGCGCGGCGATCCGCCAGCTCATGGCCGTGTGGTGCGGGCCACCAGCACCGCGGCATCGTCGCGTCCGCGGGCGGTGTCGCGGTACAGCACGCCGGCCACCAGGCGCGGCGGCATCAGCACGAGCCCGGGGTAAGGATCGAACGACCAGTTGCTGCCGATGCCGTCGCTGTACATCACGATCAGTCCTTCGCTGCAAGGATAGTCGAACGACTGGATTCGACGGGCCGTGTGGCCGGCGGTTCCGTTGTGCGACACCATGCGCTTGAGCGGCCCCTGGCGCGGCACCGCGACGCTGCCGATGTTGCCGAGCCCGGCGAAGGCGATGCTGCTGCTCGCCCAGTCGAGGCGCGCCACGGCGATGGCCGCGCCGCGCGTGGGCCGCAGCGCCCGGTGCACCGCTTCGATGATGTCGGCCACGCCCGCCGTGCGATGGCGCTGGAAGGCGAGCACCGCCTCGTGGGCGGCGCGTGCGGCCTCGGGTCCGTGGCCGATGCCGTCGACGACGAAGAGCGTGCGGCCCTGCGTATCCTCGTGGCTGCTCCAGGCATCGCCGCACGACTCCTCGCCCGGCTTGGGCACGACCACGGCCGCGACCGCCGCGGGCCGGTCGTCGGCGCGGCCCGTCTCGTTCACGTGCGCCAGCACGGCCGTGCCGCGCTTCGGCCACGAGGCGACGTGAAGGCCCTGCGCCAGCCGGCGCACGGCGCCCAGCCCGTTGCCGGACGTCCCGCTGGTGGAGTAGCCGTCGGCCATGCAGGCGGCGACGTCGGCCATGCCCGGGCCCCGGTCGAGCGCCAGGATGTCGATGCCGCGCCCCTCCACCGCGAGGATCAGCTCGCCGCCGCCGCCATGCTTGAGCACGTTGGAGCCGAGTTCCGTGACCACGAGGGCGAGGCGGCCGGCCGCCACCGTGCCGAGCCCGATCGACTCGCCCAGCGCCTGCGCGGCGCGGCGAGCCTGCGCCACGCCGGTGCTGTCGGCGATGCGCACCGCACGCATCACTTCCAGCGCGCGATGCGTACGCGCGTCCCGTGGCCCGGCGTCGACTCGACCTGGAACTCGCTGGACAGGCGCTTGGCGCCGCCGAGGCCGAGCCCCAGGCCGGAACCGGTGGTGAAGCCGTCGCGCAGCGCGGCGTCGACATCCTTGATGCCCGGCCCCTGGTCGACGAACTCGAGCCGCAGGCCGCGGCGCGGCGCGGCGACGAGTTCGATGACCACCCGGCCGCCGCCGCCGTAGTCGAGCGTGTTGCGCGCGAGTTCGCTCGCCGCGGTCACGATCTTGGTCTGGTCGACGAGCCCGAGGCCTGCTTCGATCGCCACGGCCCGCACCCGCTGCCGGACTCGAACCACGTCGTCCGACGAGCGGATGTCGAGGGAGTCACTCACGGTCGTCGGCTTCGTCGGCGAAACCGCCGTGGCCGATCATGGCCATGCCGCGCTCGACGTTGAGCGCGGTCTTCACCCCCGTGAGCGACAGCCCGAGCTCCACCAGCGTGATGGCGACCGCGGGGCGCATGCCCACCACCACGGTGTCGGCGTCGAGGATGCGGGAGACGGCGGCGATGTTGTCGAGCATGCGGCCGATGAAGCTGTCGACGATCTCGAGGGCCGAGATGTCGATGAGCACGCCGTTCGCGCCGGTGGCGACGATGCGCTCGCTCAGGTCTTCCTCGAGCGCCGTCGCGATGCTGTCGTGCATGTCGACCTGGATGGTGACGAGCAGCGCCCGCCCGAGCTTGAGGATCGGAATGCGTTCCACGTCGCCGGCCTCAGCGCATGTCGGCCGGTGCGCCGTCGGCCTGGCGCAGCTTGGCCACGCCGCGCCCCTGGCGCGCGAGCGCCAGCGAGAAGGCGTCGGCCAGCGTCGCCTTGGACACCACCGACAGCTCGACGCCCAGATGCACCATGGTCTGGGCGATCTGCGGGCGGATGCCGCTGATGATGCAGTCGGCGCCCATCAGCCGCGCGGCGGCCACGGTCTTGAGCAGGTGCTGCGCGGTGAGCGTGTCGACGGTGGGCACGCCGGTGATGTCGATGATGGCGATCTCGGCGCCCTGGGCGACGATGGCTTCGAGCAGGTTCTCCATCACGATCTGCGTGCGCTGGCTGTCGAGCGTGCCGATCAGCGGCAGCGCGAGCACGCCCTGCCACAGCTTGATGACGGGGGTGGAGAGTTCGGCCAGCTCCTCCTGCTGGCGCACGATGAGGTCTTCGCGGCTGCGCTGGAAGGTCTCCATCGTGTGCAGCCCGAGGCGGTCGATGATGGCGGTGATCCGGGCGCTGACGGCGAAGGCCTGCTCGGGCGACGAACTGCCCGCGGCGGCCAGGCTCGCGAACAGCGGCGGCTTCAGCGAGAACACGAACAGCGCGGTTTCGCGCGGCGTGAAGCCCTGGACCGCGCGCGAGTGCGACAGCTCGGCGAGGAAGTCGCGCACCGGCGCGTAGGCCGCATGCTCGACGTTGCCGCCGGCCGCGGCCACCGCCTCGCGCAGGGTGCGCAGCAAGGTGGTGCATTGGGTGTTCAGTTCGGCCTCGCGGACTCGGCCGCTGTCGAGTGCGCCTTCGCTGCGGAGCTGGGCCAGCCAGCTGCTGCTGATGTCGCGCTCGGCATCTTCGAGCACACGGGCAAGGAGGGCGTCGGTGTCGGAGGGCATCGTGCTGCGTCGAAGTGGCTGAAGGCTGGCATGATCGTACGCCGTCCGGCACCCGGCGTGCCGCTTGCCCCCGCTCTTTCACATGGTCAACACTCCCGCGCCGAAGGACCTTCAACAATTGTTCGAGGCGCTGCTGCAGCCGAGCGCGCTGATCGAGCTCGGCCTGCTGCTGGCGGCCGCGCTGCTGTCGGCGGCGATCGTGCGCGCGGTGCGCGGGCCGCAGGCGCCGGTGCGCTCGGTCTGGTTCGGGCAGCGCCTGGGCGACGGGCTGCTGTTCCTGCTCGTGATGCTGGCGCTGGTGCTGGGCGCCGGCCTCGTGTTCGAGCGGTACTTCGAGCCGGCGGTCTTCCGGCTGGCCGTGCCGATCCTCGTGACCTTCGCGCTGGTGCGGCTCATCCTGCGGGTGCTCGACGCGAGCTTTCCCGACGCCGCCTGGACGCGCAGCTTCGGCCGCGCGCTGGTGTGGATCGGCACGCTGGCGGTGCTGCTGTGGATCACCGGCGTGCTGCCCGCCGTGCTCGACCGCATGGACCAGATGCGCTGGAAGGTCGGCTCGGTGCACCTGTCGCTGCGCACGCTGGTCGAAGGCGGCTTCACCGCCTGCGTGGTGATGGTGCTGGCGCTGTGGATCGCCAGCGCCGTGGAGAAGCAGCTCATCAAGGGCACGGGCGACGACCTGTCGATGCGCATGGTCGCGGCCAACCTGATCCGCGCCGTGCTGCTGCTGGCGGGCGCGATGCTCGGCCTGACCTCGCTGGGCATCGACCTCACCACGCTCAGCGTGCTGGGCGGCGCGCTCGGCGTGGGCATCGGCTTCGGCCTGCAGAAGATCGCGGCCAACTACATCAGCGGCTTCGTCATCCTGGCCGAGCGCAGCGTGCGCATCGGCGACATGGTCAAGCTCGAGGAGTTCGAGGGCCGCATCACCGACATCCGCACGCGCTTCACCGTGATCCGCGCGCTCGACGGGCGCGAGTCGATCGTGCCCAACGAGATGCTCATCGTGCAGCGCGTGGAGAACTCGTCGCTGGCCGATCCCCGCGTGCTGGTCTTCACCTTCGTGCGCGTGGCCTACGGCACCGACGTGCGCCGGCTGCAGCCGATGCTGGTGGCGCTCATGCTCGGCATCCCGCGCGTGCTCGGCGACCCGCCGCCGACGGCGCAGCTCGCCGAGCTGCAGCCCGACTGCATGCTGCTGCGCCTGAACTTCTGGATCCGCGACCCGGAGAACGGGCAGGGCGAGCTGCGCTCGAACGTCCATCTCGCGGTGCTCGACCTGCTGAAGGCCGAGGGCGTCGAGATTCCGCTGCCGCAGCAGCTGCTGCACGTGCAGCGCGCCGCGCCGCCGGCCTTGCCGGACGCATGACCGGGCGTCGCCGCGCGGCCGGCATGCTGGCCGCGCTATGTCTCGCCGCCGGGCTGGCGGGCTGCGCGGCGCCGCCGCCCGCCATGGACGCGTCCCGCCCCGAGGCGGCCAGCGGCCGTGCCGACAAGCCCGGCTGGACGGCCGGGCGCTTCATGGTGGCCGCCGCCCACCCGCTGGCCGCCGAGGCCGGCGCCCGCATGCTGCGCGCCGGCGGCAGCGCGGTCGACGCGGCGGTGGCGGTGCAGATGGTGCTCACGCTGGTGGAGCCGCAGTCGTCGGGCATCGGCGGCGGCCTGTTCCTCGTGCACCACGACGGCCGGCGGGTGCAGGCCTACGACGGCCGCGAGACGGCCCCGGCCGCGGCCACGCCCGACCTGTTCCTGCATGAGGGCCGGCCGATGGATTTCGCGCAGGCCGTGGTGGGCGGCCGCTCGGTGGGGGTGCCGGGCGCGCTGCGGGCGCTGGAGCTGGCGCACCGCCGCCACGGCCGCCTGCCGTGGCGGATGCTGTTCGAGCCGGCGATCGAGCTGGCCGAGGGCGGCTTCGCCGTCAGCCCGCGGCTGGCGACGCTGCTGGCCCAGCCGGGCGCACGCGGGCTGCTGCACGACGCGAACGCCGCGGCCTACTTCTTCGACGCCTCGGGCGCGCCCCGGCGCGCCGGCGACCGGCTGCGCAACCCCGCGCTCGCCGCCACCTTGCGGCGGGTGGCGGCGCAGGGCGCGTCGGCGCTGCACGAGGGCGTGCTGGCGCAGGCCATCGTCGACGCGGTGCGCGGCCACGCCGCCAACCCGGGGCGGCTGAGCCTGGCCGACCTGGCCGGCTACCGCGCGCTCGAACGCGAGCCGCTGTGCTTCGCCTGGCTGGCATGGCGGCTGTGCGGCATGCCGCCGCCGTCGTCGGGCGCGCTCGCCATCGGGCAGATGCTGGGCGTGCTGGCGCATTTCGACGTCGCCGCGCTGAAGCCGGTGCGCCGCGGCGACGGCTGGGAGGCCGCGCCGCGCGCGGTGCACCTGTTCAGCGAGGCCGGCCGGCTGGCCTTCGCCGACCGCGCCCGCCACGTGGCCGACCCGGACTTCGCCGAGGTGCCGGTGCGGGCGCTGCTGGATCCGGCCTACCTGCGCGGGCGCGCCGCGCTCATCGGCGAGCGCAGCATGGGCCGGGCGCCCGCCGGCGAGCCGGTGCCGGCCTCGATCGCGCTGGCCGACGACCGCAGCGCCGAGCTGCCCTCGACCTCGCACGTGTCCATCGCCGACGCCCACGGCAACGTGCTGGCGATGACCACCTCGATCGAGAACGCCTTCGGCGCGCAGCTCATGGTGGGCGGCTTCCTGCTGAACAACGAGCTGACCGACTTCTCCTTCGTGCCCTCGGCGGACGGCCGGCCGGTCGCGAACCGCGTGGAGCCGGGCAAGCGCCCGCGCTCGTCGATGGCGCCGATGCTGGTGTTCGAGCGCGACGGCGGCCGCCCGGCGATGAGCCTCGGCTCGCCGGGCGGGCCGCTCATCATCAACTACGTCGCCAAGGCGCTGCTGGCGACGCTCGCCTGGGGCATGGACCTGCAGCAGGCCGCGGCCCTGCCCAACTTCGGCTCGCGCAACGGGCCGACCGAGCTGGAGCAGGGGTTCGCGAGCCCGGCGCTGGTCGAGGCGCTGCGCGCACGCGGCCACGAGGTGGCGGTGCATCCGCAGACCAGCGGCCTGCAGGGCCTCCAGCGCGTGGTGCGCGACGGCGAGGCGCTGTGGTTCGGCGCCGCCGACCCGCGCCGCGAAGGCGTGGCGGTCGGCGACTAGAGCCTGCCCTCAGGCGCGGCCTGCGTTGCCGGGCTGCGGCGGCACGCCGACCGCGGCGGCCAGCTTGGCCCAGCCGGCGGCGTCCAGGTGCGGCCGGACGTGGCCGAGCACGCCGAGGAAGGCCTCGGGCGGCATGCCGGCCTTCATGCCGCGCAGCATCTCGGCGCGCTCGGCGGGGTTGAGCGCGGGCACCATCCAGCGGCAGGTGAGCAGCATCTCCTGCGGGCCGATGCTGGCGAGGATGCGCTCGTGGATCCGTACCAGCTCGGCGTCGCTGTAGTGCGAGACGAGCAGGGCGTTGTTGACCGTCTCCTCGTAGTGCATGTGCTGGAAGTTCTCGGCCACGAAGAGGGCGAGGTGGCGGTACAGCCGCTGCGCCAGCAGCGGGCGCTGCGCGGGCGCGGCGTCGCGCAGCGCGCGGCCTTCGCGGCGCAGGGCGTCGATGCTCTGCAGGTGCTCGGCATGGTCGCTCGCGGTGCGGTTCGCGCCGGCCGGCGAGCGTGCCTCGATGGCGCTGTGCACGAACTCGTTCTCGTGCGCCAGGTGCGAGGCGCACAGCGAGAGCAGGTCGTCGAACTGGGCGCCGGCGGCGGCCATCTCGCCGGCGTCGGAGACGTCCAGGCTGCCCATGCGCAGCAGCGTGTCGGCCATGAAGCGCCGCAGCGCCTTGTGGATGGTGGCGTAGAGGTCGACGCGCGGGGCCGCGGCGAGGGCGGCGCGGGCGCGAAGGGGCGGGGTGGCGAGGGTCGTGGTCATGGGGCCTTCCTGGGGGTTTCGTCCGTCGTGGATGCCCAGGCCTGCGATCGGTCTCGGCATGCGGGGCAGTGTGGCGCGGCGCCCCGCGGCGGGCATCGCCCGAAGGAGCCAGCGAAGCGCCATGGCGGCGGCCGCGGCGCGCGCGTTCAGGCCGCGGGCGCTCCGGCGCCGACGGCCTCGGGGGCGCGGCTGAACACGATCACCAGCTGCAGCGGGATGGCGGCGTTGTTGACGAACTCGAATTCGACGTGCGGCGGGATCACGACCGTGCACGGCGACTGGAAGCGCTGCGGCCCGCCGTCGAGCAGCACCTTGCCGCCGCCCGCGAGCGCGATGGCGACCAGCTCGCCGCCGTGGCGCTGCGCCGCCGAATGCACGCCCGGGGCGAGCTCATGGAGCCACACCTGGAAGGCCGCGAGCTCGCACGCCGGCCCGGCCGCGGCGAGGCGCTGCACGCCGTCGGCGTCGGGGGCGCCGGGGTGGGCGTGGTGGATGACGTACATGGCAGGCCCGGGAGCGAAGCTTCGAGGCCGCCAGTGTCCCGGGCCGGCGCCCGGCGGGCATCGCCCGAAGGAGCCATCCGGGCGCGGCGCCGGCGGGCGGTCAGCGCTTCGAGCGGTTCCGGGCCGAGCGCGGCGTGGTCTCGGGCGGCGGCGTGCCGCCGGCCACGAGGCCGGGGGTGGGAATGCACTTCATGTGGCGTGGCGCCAGGGCGTAGGTGCTGGAGCCCGACACCGTCTGCTCCAGCGCGGCGGCCGTGATCGCGCTCAGCGCGTTCTCGCAGGCCAGCCCGGAGTTGAAGGTGGCAACGACGTACGGGTTGAGGCCGTACGCGGTCATGGCAAAGGCGATCAGCGACACCACCGGGAGACTCCTTGTCTTTCGTGCGGCCGGGCAACGCGCGGCGCGCTGCCGCGGGCGGGGCGACCTCGCACCATACCGGTGTGCAGATCGTTACGAACGGCCGGGGCGTGGCGTGCGTCACATTTGCGGCCGCGGACCACCCTGGGACGACAGCCAGGCGATCTCCTCGTCGCTGAAGCCCGCCGCCCGGCGCGCCGCCTCGTTGAAGGGCGGGCGCAGGCGCGGCGCCTCGTAGCGGCGCGCGAGCCGGCGGTACAGCGGCACCGGGTCGAGCCCGTCGCGCTCGCACAGCCAGCGGTACCAGCGGTTGCCGATGGCGACGTGGCCGATCTCGTCGCGCAGGATGACGTCGAGGATCGCGACCGCGCGCTCGTCGCCGGCGCGCCGGAGCTTGGCCTGGATGGGCGGCGTGGCGTCGAGCCCGCGGGCTTCCAGCGTGCGCGGCACCAGCGCCATGCGGGCGGTGATGTCGCCGGCCGTGCGCTCGGTCATCAGCCACAGGCCGTCGTGGGCGTCGAAGTCGCCGTAGTCGAAGCCGAGCGAGCGCAGGTGCTCGCGCAGCAGCGTGAAGTGCAGCGCCTCCTCGGAGGCGACGCGCAGCCAGTCGCGGTAGAAGGCCTCGGGCATGCCGGCGAAGCGCCAGCAGGCGTCGAGCGCCAGGTTGATGGCGTTGAACTCGATGTGCGTGATGGCGTGCAGCAGCGCCGCGCGGCCTTCGAGCGTGAAGGGCGAGCGCGTGGGCACGTCCTTGGGCGGCACGAGCCGGGGCCGGGCGGGGCGCCCGGGCAGGCCGGCCGGCGCGGCCAGCGCGTCGTCGATGCCGAAGGCGGCCGTGCTTGCGCCGGCGACCTCGTCGAACAGCGCGCGGGCCATCGCGGCCTTGGCGGCCGGGTCGTCCACGCACAGAACCTGCAGTGCGCGTGCGCGAAGGGTCATGGGGGCCATTCGTAAAATTATCGGCTCGTCTTCACGGTGATCCGCCATGGCTCTCTACCAGCTCGATGAACACGCACCGCAACTGGCCGAAGGCGCCTGGGTGGCCGACAGCGCCCAGGTCATCGGCAACGTGGTGCTCGAAGAGAACGCGAGCGTGTGGTTCGGCGCGGTGCTGCGCGGCGACACCGAGACGCTGACGGTGGGCCGCAACTCCAACGTGCAGGACGGCACCGTCGTGCATGCCGACCACGGCTTTCCGGTCGTGATCGGCGAGCACGTGACGGTGGGCCACCAGGTGATGCTGCACGGCTGCACCATCGGCGACGGCTCGCTCGTGGGCATCAAGGCGGTGATCCTCAACGGCGCGAAGATCGGCCGCAACTGCCTCGTCGGCGCCGGCGCGCTGGTGACCGAGGGCAAGGAGTTCCCCGACAACTCCATGATCATCGGCTCGCCGGCCAAGGCGGTGCGGCAGCTCTCGCCGGAGCAGGCCGAGCGGCTGCGGCATGGCGCCCTGCATTACGTCGACAACGCGAAGCGCTTCAGGAACGGCCTGAAGAAGATCGGCTGAGGGATGAGCAGTCTGTACCGGTTCATCTTCGAGGGCCTGCCGGTGCGCGGCATGATCGTGCGCCTGACCGACGACTGGCGGGAAGTGCTGCAGCGCCGCGAGGCGGCGCAGGATGCGTTTCCCGAGCCGGTGCGGCAGCTGCTCGGCGAGATGGCCGCTGCCGGCGCGCTGATGCAGTCGAACATCAAGTTCAACGGCGCGCTGGTGCTGCAGGTCTTCGGCGACGGGCCGGTGAAGCTGGCGGTGGCCGAGGTGCAGCCCGACCTCGCGTTCCGCGTTACGGCGAAGGTGGTGGGCGAGATGCCGGCCGGCGCGCGGCTGGAGGCCATGCTCAACGTGCACGGCCAGGGCCGCTGTGCCATCACGCTCGACCCCCGGGACAAGCAGCCCGGCCAGCAGGCCTACCAGGGCGTGGTGCCGCTGCACGGCGACCGGCGCGAGCCGCTGCAGCAGCTGTCCGAGGTGCTGGAGCACTACATGCTGCAGTCCGAGCAGCTCGACACCCGGCTCGTCCTCGCGGCCGACGACCGCGTGGCCGCCGGCCTGTTGATCCAGCGCCTGCCGGTCGAGGGCGCGGGCAACCTCGGCGCGCGCAACGAGGACGAGATCGGCCTGAACGAGGCCTTCAACCGCATCGCCCACCTGGCCGCCACGCTCACGCGCGAGGAGCTGCTGACGCTCGACCCGCAGGCGGTGCTGCACCGCCTGTTCTGGGAAGAGCAGGTGCGCCTGTTCGAGCCGCGGCAGCCTCGCTTTGCCTGCACCTGCTCGCGCGAGCGTGTGGGGCAGATGCTGCGCAGCCTGGGCCGCGACGAGGTGGACGGCATCGTGGCGGAGCAGGGCCGGGCGGAGATCGGCTGCGACTTCTGCGGCGCCAAGTACCACTTCGACGCGGTGGACGTGGGCGAGCTGTTCACGCCGGCGGGCAACCAGCCGCCGGGGTCGGCGAGCCTGAATTGATACAGACCGCTCCAGAAAACCGTTCGCACTGAGCTTGTCGAAGTGCTTCTTGGTGCACGCAGGGCTTCGACAAGCTCAGGGTGAGCGGGTTTCTGTGGCGGTCTTGTACTTTTGAACGCACATCGGTATCAGGGCGAACGGTTCCCTGGTCAGCGCGGCAGCAGCGAATGGCGCTCGCAGTCGCCGTCGCTGCAGCGCTCGCACACCCAGTGCCAGCGCGGGTCCGCCGCGGCGGCGTCGTCGGGCGACACGCGCCGCAGCGCATGGCGCAGCGCGCGCGAGGCCGAGGCCAGGCGCTGCGGCCCGGTGCCCGACACCACCGACCAGCCGGTGCCCGCGCGCTCGAGCGCCGCGCGCACCAGCGCATCGACCGGCGCCTGCACGTGCGGGCCGTCACGCATCAGGCCGTCGGGCAGCCACGGCAGGTCGAGCGCGGTGAGCAGCGTGAGGTCGCAGCGGCGATGCGCCGCCTCGGCCATCGGGTAGAGCGAGCGGTCGCCGAAGACCAGGTCGCTGTAGACGGCGATCATCAGCGCCGTGGTGTCGGCGATCACCAGCTCGTGCGCGGCGGCGGCAGCCTCGATGCGGCGCGTCTGTTCCTCGGCGATGCCGGCCTGCTCGTCGCGGCGCGGCGTGCGGCCGGCGTCGATGCAGAACTGGCGCAGCACCTCGGGCACCAGCGCGACCGAGGCCTGCCGTTCATCCGCGAGGCCCGCATGCAGCTGCGCCGCCAAGGTGGTCTTGCCCGAGCTTTCGGCGCCGACCAGCGCCACCACGAAGCCCCGGCTCATGGCCGTGCGAGGCGCCGCCACTCGCGCCAGCCGACCACCGACATGGCGATGAACAGCGCATACAGCAGCACCGTGAGCCACAGCCCCTTGTGGGCGAAGAGCGCCACGCTCACCGCGTTGACGGCGATCCACGCCGGCCAGTTCTCCACGTACTTGCGGCCCAGCAGCCACTGGCCGACGATGCTGCCCGCGGTCGGGAAGGCGTCCCACCAGGGCACGTCGGAATCGGTGGCATGGCGCAGGAAGAGGCCGGTCAGCGGCCAGGCGACGGCCATCGCCAGCAGCGCGTTCCAGCGCCCGCGCGGCGTGAGGCTGTGCACGTGCAGCCGCGTGCCGTCGGCCGCGCGGCCGGCGAGCCACTGCCACCAGCCCCAGCCCGCCACGGTGATGAACAGCCACTGCAGGCTGGCCTCGCCGTAGAGCCGGCTGTCCCAGAACAGCGCGAAGTACAGCAGCGAGCTCGTGATCGCCAGCGGCCAGGCGATCGGGTTCACGCGGATGTTGAGCACCACCATGGCCACCGCCAGCACGAAGGCGACGATTTCCAGCCAGGTGACCGGCGCGCCCCACAGCGTGAAGGCGGCGGCGAAGAGGGGCTGCAGGGCGTCGGGCACGGGCGGCGACGGTCAGCGCCGCGGGGCGCTGATCTGCACCATGATCTCGTCGGGCTTGACCATGCCCAGCTCGAAGCGGGCCTTCTCCTCGACCATCTCCAGGCCTTCCTTGAGGTCGGTCACCTCGGCCGCCAGCCGCTCGTTGCGGGCGCGCGCCACCTCGTTGACGGCCTTCTGCTCGTCGAGCTGCGACTGCAGCGCCATCACGCGCGGCACGCTGCCGCGCCCGAACCAGAGGTTGCCCTGCACGAGCGCCAGCAGCAGCACCAGGGCCAGCGTGAGGAAGCGCATGGGCTGCCGCGGCCTGGCCTAGCGCAGGTTGTAGAAGGCGGCGCGGCCGGGGTAGCTCGCCACGTCGCCCAGGTCTTCCTCGATGCGCAGGAGCTGGTTGTACTTGGCCATGCGGTCGCTGCGGCTCATGGAGCCGGTCTTGATCTGGCCGGCGTTGGTGCCGACCGCGATGTCGGCGATGGTGGAGTCTTCGGTCTCGCCCGAGCGGTGGCTGATGACGGCGGTGTAGTTCGCGCGCTTGGCCATCTCGATGGCGGCGAAGGTCTCGGTGAGCGTGCCGATCTGGTTGATCTTGATGAGGATCGAGTTGGCGATCCGCTTGTCGATGCCTTCCTTGAGGATCTTCGTGTTGGTGACGAACAGGTCGTCGCCCACGAGCTGCACCTTCTGCGCCAGGCGCTCGGTCAGGTGCTTCCAGCCGTCCCAGTCGCCCTCGGCCATGCCGTCCTCGACGCTGATGATGGGGTACTTGTCGCACCAGGTGGCGAGCACGTCGGTCCACTCGCTGGCGGCGAGCACCAGGCCTTCGCCGGCGAGGTGGTACTTGCCGTCCTTGAAGAACTCGCTGGCGGCGCAGTCCAGGCCGATGGCGATCTGCTCGCCGGCGGTGAAGCCGGCCTGGTCGATGGCCTCGAGGATGAGCTGGATGGCCGCCTCGTGGCTGGCCACGCTGGGCGCGAAGCCGCCCTCGTCGCCGACCGCGGTGCTCATGCCCTTGCCGTCGATGATCTTCTTGAGCGCATGGAACACCTCGGCGCCGTAGCGCACCGCCTCGCGGAAGCTGGGCGCGCCCACGGGGATGATCATCAGCTCCTGCAGGTCGAGGTTGTTGTTGGCGTGCGCGCCGCCGTTGATGACGTTCATCATCGGCACCGGCATCTGCATCGCCGCCGAGCCGCCGAAGTAGCGGTACAGCGGCAGGCCCGACTCCTCGGCCGCGGCGCGCGCCACGGCCATCGACACGGCGAGCGTGGCGTTGGCGCCGAGGCGGCTCTTGTTGTCGGTGCCGTCCAGGTCGATCAGCGTGCGGTCGAGGAAGGCCTGCTCCGAGGCGTCCAGGCCCAGCACGGCCTCGCTGATCTCGGTGTTGACGTTCTCCACCGCCTTGAGCACGCCCTTGCCGAGGTAGCGGCTCTTGTCGCCGTCGCGCAGCTCGATGGCCTCGCGCGAGCCGGTGGACGCGCCCGAGGGCACGGCCGCGCGGCCCATGGTGCCGGACTCCAGCAGCACGTCGCATTCGATGGTGGGGTTGCCGCGGCTGTCGAGGATCTCTCGGCCGACGATGTCGACGATGGCGCTCATTCAGGTTCCTTTGGAGGCTTGCTTGTGGATTCTTTGCGGGTGCCGGCGCTCAGGCGAGGCCGTCCACCACGACCATGCGCATCACGCCGGCGCCTTCGCGCAGGCTGCGGGCATGGGTGTAGGTCTCGCTCTCGTAGAAGGCGCGGGCCCTGGCGCGGTCGGGAAAGCGCAGCACGACGAGGCGGCCGGGCGTCCAGGGGCCTTCGAGCACCTCGAACTCGCCGCCGCGCACCAGCACCTCGGCGCCGTGCTCCTGCATCGCGCGGGTGCTCCACTCGCGGTACCGGGCCATCTTCTCGGGGTCGGTGACGGTCACGTCGGCAAGGATGTAGGCAGGCATCGGTGCGGTGCTTCAGCAGGAGAAATCGTTTTCGAGCAGCGGCTGCTGCTTGACCACGCGGTCGAGCGCGACGAGCTGTTCGAGCAGCGCCTGCATGCGCGCGAGCGGCACGGCGTTGGGACCGTCGCTCATGGCATGCGCGGGGTCGGGGTGCGTTTCCATGAACACGCCGGCCACCCCTACCGCGATGGCTGCGCGCGCGAGCACCGGCACGAACTCGCGCTGGCCGCCCGAGCTCGTGCCCTGGCCGCCGGGCAGCTGCACCGAGTGGGTGGCGTCGAAGACGACCGGCGCACCCGTCTCGCGCATGATGGCGAGGCTGCGCATGTCGGAGACGAGGTTGTTGTAGCCGAAGCTCGCGCCGCGCTCGCAGGCCATGAACACGTCGTCGGGCAGGCCCTTCTCGCGCGCGGCGGCGCGGGCCTTGTCGATCACGTTCTTCATGTCGTGCGGCGCGAGGAACTGGCCCTTCTTGATGTTCGCCGGCTTGCCGCTCTGCGCCACGGCGCGGATGAAGTCGGTCTGGCGGCACAGGAAGGCGGGCGTCTGCAGCACGTCGACGACCGCCGCCACCTTCGGCACTTCCTCCTCGGTGTGCACGTCGGTGAGGAGGGGCACCTGCAGCTCGCGCTTGACCTTGGCGAGGATCGCGAGGCCCTTGTCCATGCCCGGGCCACGGAAGGACGTGCCGCTGGAGCGGTTGGCCTTGTCGTAGCTGCTCTTGAAGATGAACGGGATGCCCAGCGCCGAGGTGATCTCCTTCAGCCGCCCGGCCACGTCCATCTGCAGCTGCTCGGACTCGACCACGCAGGGGCCGGCGATGAGGAAGAAGGGCTTGTCCAGCCCCGCGTCGAAACCACAGAGCTTCATGCCGGCACCTTCTGCGCGGATTCGGCGCGCGAGGCCTGGTGGGCCAGCGCTGCCTGGATGTAGGACGTGAACAGCGGATGCCCGTCCCAGGGCGTCGACTTGAACTCGGGGTGGAACTGCACGCCCATGAACCACGGGTGCTCGCTCTGCGGCAGCTCGACGATCTCGGTCAGCTTCTCGCGCTGCGTGAGCGCCGAGATCACGAGGCCGGCCTCCTCGAGCTTGCCGAGGTAGTTGACGTTGGCCTCGTAACGGTGGCGGTGCCGCTCGGTCACCACGTTGCCGTAGATCTTGTGGGCCAGCGTGCCGGGCTTCACGTCGGAGCTCTGCGCGCCCAGGCGCATGGTGCCGCCGAGGTCGGAGCTGGCGCTGCGCGTCTGGATGGAGCCGTCCGCGTCCTGCCATTCCTCGATGAGGGCGATCACGGGCTCGGGCGTGGCGGGGTCGAACTCGGTGCTGTTGGCGTCGGCCAGCCCCGCCTTGTGGCGGGCGTACTCGATGGTGGCGACCTGCATGCCCAGGCAGATGCCGAGGTAGGGCAGCTTGTGCTCGCGCGCGAACTGCGCGGTGAGGATCTTGCCCTCCACGCCGCGCTTGCCGAAGCCACCGGGCACGAGGATGGCGTCGAAGCGCTCGAGCTCGCCCACGTTCTCGGGCGTGAGCGTCTCCGAATCGACGTACTCGATGTTCACGCGCGCATGGTTGTGGATGCCGGCGTGGCGCAGCGCCTCGTTCAGCGACTTGTAGGAATCGGACAGGTCGGTGTACTTGCCGCACATGCCGATGGTCACGGTGTGCTGCGGCTGCTCGACCTCGCGCACCAGGGCGTCCCAGCGCTTGAGGTTGGCCGGCGGCGTGTTGATGCGCAGCTTGTCGCACACCAGGCCGTCGAGCCCCTGCTCGTGCAGCATGCGGGGCACCTTGTAGATGGTGTCCACGTCCCACATGGAGATCACGCCCCACTCGGCGACGTTGGTGAACAGCGAGATCTTCTCGCGCTCCTCGTCGGGGATGCGGCGGTCGGCGCGGCACAGCAGGGCGTCGGGCTGGATGCCGATCTCGCGCATCTTCTGCACGGTGTGCTGCGTCGGCTTGGTCTTGAGCTCGCCCGCGGCGGCGATGTACGGCACGTAGGTCAGGTGCACGAAGGCCGAGTTGTTCGGCCCCATGCGCAGGCTCATCTGGCGCACGGCCTCGAGGAAGGGCAGGGACTCGATGTCGCCCACCGTGCCGCCGATCTCGACGATGGCCACGTCCACCGGCTTGTCGGTGCCGATGCCGGCGCCGCGCTTGACGAAATCCTGGATCTCGTTGGTGACGTGCGGGATCACCTGCACCGTCTTGCCGAGGTAGTCGCCGCGGCGCTCCTTCTCGATCACGCTCTTGTAGATCTGGCCGGTGGTGAAGTTGTTGGCCTTCTTCATCCGCGTGGTGATGAAGCGCTCGTAGTGGCCGAGGTCCAGGTCGGTCTCGGCGCCGTCGTCGGTGACGAAGACCTCGCCGTGCTGGAACGGCGACATCGTGCCCGGATCGACGTTCAGGTACGGATCGAGCTTGATGAGGGTGACTTTGAGGCCGCGCGATTCGAGGATCGCAGCCAGTGATGCAGCCGCGATGCCCTTGCCCAGCGAGGACACCACACCGCCGGTGACAAAGACGAACTTGGTCATTGCGTTCGGCAAGGCGCTCACGCGTTTGCCATCGTGGTAAAGCGCGATTATAGGCAGGCGACCTCGGGCTCGACCCTCGCCGGCGCAGGGTCCGGGCGGTCGTGCGCGAAGCGCTCGAGCCAGCGGATCACCTCGGCCGCGGTCTCGCCCGGATGCTCGAACGGAAAGAGGTGCGAGCCGTCGATCCACGACATCCGCCCGCGGGTGACGCGCCGCGTCGCGTCCAGCCCCAGCAGCCGGACCTCGGCCGACCGCCGCCCGCCGACGAAGGCCGCCGGGCACGCCAGCCGGTGCTTGGTCAGCACCCGCGTCATGTGGTGCGGCAGCGTCTCGTAGATGCGGCTCTCGACCTCGCGGCGGAAGGCCAGCCGGTGCTGTTCATCGCCGGCTTCGAGGCCGCTGCGGATGTAGTCGCGCAGCACCTCCTGGTCCCAGCGCGCGAACACCGGCTTCATCGCGAAGTGGTCGAAGGCGGCGCTCGGCGTCGGCCAGTGCTCGCGGCGCTTGCGCGAGACGTGCGAGGGCGAGAAGCGCCGCACCGCGCCGGTGAGCTTGAACAGGCCGATGAGGCCGCCGCGCAGGGTGGAAGGAATCGGCGAGTCGAGCAGCACCACGCCCGCTGCGAGATCGGGGCGGCGTGCCGCGGCCAAGACGCTGAGGAATCCGCCCAGCGAATGGCCGACCAGCCATGCCGGCCCCTCCGCCTCGGCCTCGATGAAATGGATGAGCTGGTCGCGCAGGTGCGGCCAGTTGCTGGTGACGGGGTAGCGCGGGTCGTGGCCGAACTTCTCGATGGCGCGCACGCGGTAGCCCGCCGCCTGCCACTGCTTGAACAGCACGCGGTAGGTCCCGGCGGGAAAGCCGTTGGCGTGCGAGAAGACGATGGTGCCGCGCGTGGACATTCCGGCCGTCATTCAGATGAGCTTCTGCGCCGGGTCGCCGATCTTGCGCATCGGCTCGTAGCGGCCGGTGTCCACCTTCAGCGGGTGGGCCGTCGCGCCGCCGTTCCACTGCGGGTCCTCGATCGACTCGAACACCTGGCGCAGCCGCTGGCCCCAGGTGCTGCGGATCATGTGGAAGTACGGGTTCTCGGCGTCGATGCAGACGATCTGCTGCGTCTCCAGCCGGTCGCGCTGGTAGACGACGAGGTCCAGCGGCAGCCCCACCGACAGGTTGGACTTGAGCGTGGAATCCATCGACACCAGCGCGCACTTGGCCGCCTCGTCCAGCGGCGTGGCGGGCGTGATCATGCGGTCGAGCACCGGCTTGCCGTACTTCGACTCGCCGATCTGGTAGTAGCAGGTCTCGCGCGTGGCCTCGATGAAGTTGCCGGCCGCGTAGACCAGGAACAGGCGCATCGCCTCGCCCTTGATCTGGCCGCCGAAGATCATCGCCGCGTTGAAATCCATGCCCGACTGCTTCAGCGCCGCGCCGTCCTGGTCGTAGACGCGGCGGATGGCGCTGCCGAGCACGCGCACGGCGTCGAACATGCTGGTGGCGTTCCAGATGGTGATCGGCGGCTTGTCGCCGTTGGGCAGCGCCTCGGCCTGCAGCAGCTCGCGCACCGACTGCGAGATCGACAGGTTGCCCGCCGTCTGCAGCACCATGAAGCGTTCGCCCGGCTGCTCGTACACCATCACCTTGCGGTAGGTGCTGATGTGGTCGAGCCCGGCGCTGGTGCGCGAGTCGGAGAGGAACACGAGCCCGGCGTCGAGCTTGATGCCGATGCAGTAGGTCATGGCGTGCCTTCGAGCGTGGCCTTGAGGCGGTAGAGCGCGTCGAGCGCCTCCTTCGGCGAGAGCGAGTCGGGGTTGATCGCGCCGAGCGCACGCTCGACGGCGGAGGGTTCGGCCGCGGGCGGCGCGGCGGGCGCGGCGAAGAGGTCGATCTGCGCGTCGTCGGCGCGCTGCTGCGCCTCCAGCGCCTCCAGCGTCGCGCGGGCCTGGCGCACCAGCGAGCCCGGCATGCCGGCCAGGCGCGCCACCTGCACGCCGTAGCTGCGGCTCGCCGGGCCGGGCTGGATGTCGTGCAGGAAGACGATGTCGTCGCCGCTCTCCGCCGCCGACACGTGCATGTTCACCGCGCGCGCGTGCTTCTCGGGAAAGCGCGTGAGCTCGAAGTAGTGCGTGGCGAAGAGCGTGAAGGCGCGGTTGCGCTCGTGCAGGTGGCTGGCGATGGCGCCGGCCAGCGCCAGGCCGTCGAAGGTGGAGGTGCCGCGGCCGATCTCGTCCATCAGCACCAGCGACTGCTCGGTGGCCGCGTGCAGGATGGCCGCCGCCTCCGTCATCTCCAGCATGAAGGTCGACTGCGCGTTGGCCAGGTCGTCGGCCGCGCCGATGCGGGTGTGGATGGCGTCGATCGGCCCGAGCCGGCAGCTCTTCGCCGGCACGTGCGAGCCGACGGCGGCCAGCAGCGCGATCAGCGCCACCTGCCGCATGAAGGTGCTCTTGCCGCCCATGTTGGGGCCGGTGATGACGAGCATCCGGCGGCCGGCGTCGAGCCGGCAGTCGTTGGGCATGAAGCTGCCGGCGCCGGTCTCCAGCAGCCGGGCCTCGACGACGGGGTGGCGGCCGGCCAGGATGTCGATGCACGGCTCGCGCACGAACTGCGGCCGGCACCAGCCGAGCGTGGCGGAGCGTTCGGCCAGCGCCGCCAGCGCGTCGAGGCCGGCGAGCGCCTGCGCCACGCCGGCGAGCGCCTCCACGTGCGGCTGCAGCGCGTCCAGCAGCTGCTCGTACAGCAGCTTCTCGCGCGCCAGCGCCCGGTCCTGCGCCGACAGCGCCTTGTCCTCGAAGCTCTTGAGCTCGGGCGTGATGAAGCGCTCGGCGTTCTTCAGCGTCTGGCGGCGCTGGTAGTCGGCGGGCACCTTGTCGGCCTGGCTCTGCGTCACCTCGATGTAGAAGCCGTGCACGCGGTTGAACTGCACGCGCAGGTTGGCGATGCCGGTGCGCTGGCGCTCGCGCGCCTCCAGGTCGAGCAGGTAGGCGTCGCAGTTCTGGCTGATGCCGCGCAGCTCGTCGAGCTGGGCGTCGAAGCCCTCGGCGATCACGCCGCCGTCGCGCAGCAGCACCGCCGGCTCCTCGGCCAGCGCGGCGCCGAGCAGGGCGGCGATCTCCGGCGACGGCGTGAGGGATTCGGCCAGCATGTCCAGCAGCAGCGCCGAGCCGGCCGGCACCAGGCGGCGCAGCGCCGGCAGCGCCTGCAGCGTGGCGCGCAGGCTGGCGAGCTCGCGCGGGCGCACCTGGCGCAGCGCCAGGCGGGCGGTGATGCGCTCGACGTCGCACACCGCGCGCAGGGCCTCGCGCAGCGGCTGCGGGTCGGCGTCGAGCAGCGCGTCGACGGCGTCGTGGCGCTGCGTCGCCACCGCGCGCTCGCGCAGCGGCTGCGTCAGCCAGCGCCGCAGCGCGCGGCTGCCCATGCCGGTGCGGCAGGTGTCGAGCAGCGACAGCAGGGTGGGCGAGTCCTCGCCGCGCAGCGTCTGCGTCAGCTCGAGGTTGCGCACCGTGGTGGGCGGCAGGTCCAGCAGCTCGCTCGTGCGCTGCACTTCCAGCGTGCGCACGTGCGACAGCGCCTGGCCCTGGGTGTGCTCGGCATAGGCCAGCAGCGCGGCGGCGGCGGCATGCGCGACGCCGAGCTCCTGCGCGTTGAAGCCGGCCAGGCTCGCCACGCGCAACTGCTCGCACAGCTTGCGCAGGCCGAGCGCCGCGTCGAACTGCCAGGCGGGGCGGTGGGTGACGGCCAGGCGCGCCTGCTGCAGCGCCGGCGGCTCGCCGTCGCGGTCGACCAGCGCTTCGCTGGCGTTCAGCCGCGCGAGCCAGCCGGCCAGCTCGCCGTCGGCGCATTCGGCCAGGCCCAGCCGGCCGCTGGTGAGCCCGAGCCAGGCGAGGCCCCAGGTCGTCGTGCCACGCTGCGTGCGCGACGACAGCGCCAGCAGCAGCGCGTCGCGCTTGTCGGACAGCAGCTCGGTGTCGGTCACGGTGCCGGGCGTGACCACGCGCACCACCTTGCGCTCCACCGGCCCCTTGGCCGTGGCTACGTCGCCGATCTGCTCGGCGATCGCCACCGCTTCGCCCATGCGGATCAGCTTGGCGAGGTAGTTCTCGACCGCATGCACCGGCACGCCCGCCATCACCACCGGCTCGCCCGCGCTCTGGCCGCGCGTGGTGAGGGTGATGTCGAGCAGGCGATTGGCGCGGCGCGCGTCGTCGAAGAACAGCTCGTAGAAATCGCCCATGCGATAGAAGACGAGCGTGTCGGGATGCTCGGCCTTGATGCGCAGGTACTGCGCCATCATGGGCGTGTGGCCGGCCGGCGACGGCGCGGCGCCGCTGGCCGGTGCTGGGGTGCGCACGGCGGGTTCGTTCATCGTGTCATCGGCAGGCGAGGCGTGCGCAGACCCGGTCCTGTGGGCGTCGGCCGTGCGCGGGCGGGGTCTCAGGCCTTGGGTTCGGCGTCGGCCCGGCGGATGCGCACGGGCTTCTTCGCCGGCGGCTCGGCCGGCGGCGCCTCGGCGGCGGCGGTGGCGGCCAGCGCCTGCTCCGGCGTGAGCCCGAGCTGCCCCGGTGCGGGGGCGTCGTCGTCGGCGATCACGTGGGTGAAGGGCGCGAGCATCTGCACCAGTTGCCCGTAGATCTTCGGGTTGCCGGCCACCACCTCGCGCTGGTACAGGAAGTCGGCGTCGCCGGTGAAGTTGCCGATCAGCCCGCCCGCCTCGGTGATCATCAGCGAGGCGGCGGCGATGTCCCAGGGGCTCAGGCCCGTCTCGAAGAAGCCGTCGTACCAGCCGGCGGCCACGTAGCACAGGTCGAGCGCCGCCGCGCCCGGGCGGCGCAGCCCGGCGCAGGAGCGCGACACCAGCTCGAACATCTGCATGTAGCGCTTGAAGTTGTCGCCGCGGCGGAACGGGAAGCCGGTGCCGATCAGGCACTCGGCCATGCGGTTGCGGCGCGAGACGCGCAGGCGCTTGTCGTTCAGGAAGGCGCCGCGCCCCTTCGAGGCGTAGAAGAGGTCGTTGCGCGTCGGGTCGTACACCACGCCCTGCTGGACCTGCCCGCGGAACGCCAGCGCGATCGACACCGCATACGCCGGGAAGCCGTGGATGAAGTTGGTGGTGCCGTCCAGCGGGTCGATGATCCAGAGGTACTCGCTGTCCTTCGCGCCGTGCGCGCGGCCGGATTCCTCGGCGAGGATGCCGTGGTCGGGGTAGGCGGCCAGAAGGGTCTCGATGATGGCGTGCTCGGCCGCCTGGTCCACCTCGGTCACGAAGTCGTTGGGCGACTTGGTGTTGACCTTCAGCAAGTCGACGTCGAGCGACGCGCGGTTGATGATGGCCCCCGCCGCCCGGGCCGCCTTGACGGCGATGTTGAGCATGGGGTGCAACGCTTGCGACATGGGGATTCCTGCGGCGGACGAACGGGTGGCGGGGAGAAAGAGCGTGCAGGCGCGGTGGGGGGCAAGGCGCTGCGGATAATCGTCGATTTTAGCCGGCGCACCCCTCGCGCCCAGCGGCTTGGCGCATGCCGGACTCCACCCGTTTCATCCTGCTCAACACCAGCCACCCCGGCAACGTCGGCGCCGCCGCGCGGGCGATGAAGGTGATGGGCTTCTCCGACCTGGTGCTGGTCGCGCCGCGCTTCGGCGACGTGCTGCAGCGGCCCGAGGCGGTCGCCTTCGCCAGCGGCGCCACCGACGTGCTCGCGCGGGCGCGCATCGTGCCGAGCCTCGCCGAAGCGCTCGACGGCGTCACCTGCGCGTGCGCCACGGCCATGACGCCGCGCGACTTCGGCCCGCCCACGCGCGCGCCCCGCGAGCTGTTCGCCGAGCTCGCGCCGGGCGGCCACCGCGTCGGCTTCGTCTTCGGCTCGGAACGCTACGGCGTGCCCAACGAGGACGTGTACCGCTGCCACGCCTGCGTCAGCATCCCCACGCATCCGGACTACGGCTCGCTGAACCTGTCGCAGGCGGTGCAGCTCGTCGCCTACGACTGGCGGCAGGCGCTCGGCGGCTTCGGCGCAGCGCGTCGGCCCGACCCGGCGCTGGCCGACGCGCGCGCGGTGCAGGGCGTGCTCGAGCACTGGCGCGGCACGCTGCAGGCGCTCGGGTTCCTCGACCCGCAGGCGCCGAAGAAGCTGATGCCGCGGCTCAACCAGCTCGCCAACCGGGCGCAGCTGCGCGAGGCCGAGGTGCACATCCTGCGCGGCATCGCGCGGGCGATCGACGAGGCGGTCGCCGCTGCCGGCCGCGGCGGCGGCGAGCGCTGATCCCGCCGCGCCGGCCACACCCTTGCCGGCGTCTCGATCCGGGCCCCGCCGCTAAACTGCCGCGACCTTTCGCCACGGCCCCGCCATGTTCCAGCGCCTCAGAGAAGACATCGCCTGCATCCTCGAGCGCGATCCCGCCGCGCGTTCGACGTGGGAGGTGCTGACCTGCTACCCGGGCCTGCATGCGCTGGTGATGCACCGCATCGCGCACCGCTGCTGGACGGCGGGATGGCGCTGGCTCGGGCGCTTCGTCTCGCACCTGTCGCGCATGCTCACGGGCATCGAGATCCATCCCGCCGCGGTCATCGGCCGCCGTGTCTTCATCGACCACGGCATGGGCATCGTCATCGGCGAAACCGCCGAGGTGGGCGACGAATGCACCATCTACCAGGGCGTGACGCTGGGCGGCACCTCGCTCTACAAGGGCGCGAAGCGGCACCCGACGCTCGGCCGCGGCGTGGTGGTGAGCGCCGGCGCCAAGGTGCTGGGCGGCTTCACCGTGGGCGACGGCGCGCGCGTCGGCTCCAATGCGGTGCTGCTCAAGCCCGTGCCGCCCGGCGCCACGGCGGTGGGCATCCCGGCGCGCATCATCGAGGCCAAGGCCGACGCCGTGCGCGAGGAGGCCTCGGCGCGCATGGGCTTCTCGGCCTACGGCGTGACGCAGGGCGACGACCCGGTGGCCCAGGCCATGAAGGGGCTGATCGACCACGCGGCCGGGCACGAGCACCAGATCGCGCTGCTGTGGGCTGCGATCGAGAAGCTGTCGGGCCGCCGCGTCGACGACGGCTGCGTGCCCGACGACGCACAGACCACCGAGCACTTCGACGCCGAGCACCTGAACCAGCTCGTGAAGTAGCAGCGCGGCGCGGCACGCGCATTGCCCGCTCCTCCTGATCCGGCGGCATGCCGACCCTCAGGAGAAGCCCATGGCTCATGAACAGTTCGCGGCCTGCATCGAGGCCTGCCAGCAGTGCGCCGACGCCTGCGACCACTGCTCGACCGCCTGTCTGGCGGAAGACGACGTGAAGGCGATGGCGCGCTGCATCGCGCTCGACATGGACTGCGCGGGGATCTGCCGCTACGCCGCCGGCGTCATGGCCCGCGGCGGCGAGCATGCGCAGGCCGTGTGCGGCCTGTGCGCCGACCTCTGCGAGGCCTGCGGCGAGGAGTGCGCCCGGCATGCGATGGACCATTGCCAGGCCTGCGCGCAGGCGTGCCGCCGCTGCGCGGCGGAATGCCGGCGCATGTCGCAGGCGGCGTCCGGGCACGCCGGCGCGCCGCGGGCGGGCACCCGGGCGCACCACTGACCCGCGGGGCGGGCCCTCAGGCGGCCGGCGCCGGCCGCTGCGCCGACTTCGGGCGGAACGCCTTGCACACCTCGGGCACCGTCTCGACGTACGGCCCGCCGATCAGGTCGATGCAGTAGGGCACGGCGGCGAAGATGCCGTGCACCGGCGGCTGCATCGCGGGCAGCCCTTCGAGCGTCTCGGCGATCGACTTCGGCTGGCCCGGCAGGTTGATGATCAGCGTCTTGCCGCGGATCACCGCCACCTGGCGCGACAGGATGGCGGTCGGCACGAAGTGCAGGCTGACCTGGCGCATCTGCTCGCCGAAGCCGGGCATCACCTTGTCGGCCACGGCGAGCGTGGCCTCGGGCGTCACGTCGCGCGGCGCGGGGCCGGTGCCGCCGGTGGTGAGCACGAGGTCGCAGCGCGCCGTGTCCACCAGCTCGCGCAGGGCGGTGCTGATGCCGTCCTGCTCGTCCGGGACCAGCCGGGTCTCCCAGTCGATCGGGTTGCGCAGGGCGCGCTCCAGCCAGGCCCGCAGCGCGGGAATCCCCTTGTCCTCGTAGACGCCGCCGGAGGCGCGGTCGCTCACCGATACCAGGCCGATGCGCACGCGGTCGAATTCACTCATTGCCGGTCTCCTGTCCGCGCTCGCGGCGGATGAACTTGAAAAGCTCGCGGTAGGCCCGCCCGCTGCGCTGCTCGGGCGTGGCGGCCGCGTCCTTGCGCGCGGCGCGGATCAAGCTGCGCAGCTGCTGCAGGTCGCCCTGCGGGTGCTCGGCCGTCCAGCGCGTCAGCGCGTCGTCGCTCGCGATCAGTTCGGTGCGCCAGTGCTCGGCCTCGTGCAGCGCGAGCGAGTCCTTCGCGTGGCCGAGCTGCATCGCCGCCACGGCCTCCTGCAGTGGCGCGGGGTCCACGCGCCGCATCAGCTTGCCGATGTACTGCATCTGCCGGCGGCGGCCTTCGTGCGAGCGCGTGCGCCGGTAGGCGCGGATGGCGTCGCGCAGGGTCTCGTCGATGGCCAGGCCGTCGAGCCGCGACTCGGGCAGGTCGACCACGGCTTCGCCCAGGCCCTGCAGCTCGTGCGATTCCTTCTTGCGGCGGGTCTTGCTGGGGCGCTGCGGATCGTCGGCGGGGAGGTCGCCGTCGACGCCGGGCGGGGGGGCGCGGTGGTTCACGTGGAGTTCCGGGAGGGGCGCAAGCACGTTCGCGCGGGCCGCGGGAGCCGGCCCGCGCGCCGCCTGGGCGGCCGCGCCCGCAAGGGGTGCTGGGTATGATAGCCGCGGCCTTTCGCCCCGCGCCTTCCGCCTGGCCGCCGCGTGCCGCGGCGCCGCGATTCCCCACCCGCAACCGACCCGCCCCCATGCCCGTGACCACCTCGCCAGCACCCGGTTTCGCCTACACGCGCGAGCGGTTCCAGGAACTCGTCGCCGACGCCCTGGCGCATGCGAAGTCGCTGGGCGCGAGCGACGCGGGCGCCGAGGTCTCGGAGGGCGTCGGCCTGTCGGTGTCGGTGCGCAAGGGCGAGATCGAGAACATCGAGCGCAACCGCGACAAGTCGATGGGCGTGACCGTCTACCTCGGCCAGCGGCGCGGCAACGCGAGCACCTCCGATTTCTCGCCCGCGGCGCTGAAGCAGACGGTGCAGGCCGCCTACGACATCGCCCGCTTCACCGCCGAGGACCCGGCCGCCGGCCTGCCCGACGCGCGAGACCTGGCGCTCGGCGACGCCGCCGCGCGCGACCTCGACCTGTTCCATCCCTGGGACATCGACGCCGAGGGCGCGGTCGAGATCGCCCGGCGCTGCGAGCATGCGGCGCTGTCGGTCGACCGGCGCATCACCAACTCGGAAGGCGCGGGCGTGTCGGCGCAGCAGTCGCACTTCCTCGCCGCCAACACGCGCGGCTTCGTCGGCGGCTATGCGAGCTCGCGGCATTCGCTGTCGGTCGCGCCCATCGCCTCGCTGCCCGGGCGCGGCGGCGACGACATGCAGCGCGACGCCTGGTACAGCTCCATGCGGGCACCCGAAGACCTCGCCGCCCCCGAGGCGGTGGGCCGCTACGCCGCCGAGCGGGCGCTGTCGCGCCTGCAGTCGCGCAAGATCGGCACCCGCGAAGTGCCGGTGCTGTTCGAGTCGACCCTCGCGGCGGGCCTGCTCGGCGCCTACGTGCAGGCCACGAGCGGCGGCGCGCTCTACCGCAAGTCGAGCTTCCTCGTCGATTCGCTCGGCCGGCAGGTGCTGGCCGACCACGTCGACGTCCGCGAAGACCCGCACCAGCCGCGCGGCAAGGGCAGCGCGCCCTTCGACGACGAGGGCGTGGTCACGCGCTCGCGCGACGTGGCCACGGCCGGCGTGGTGCAGGGCTACTTCCTGTCGAGCTATTCGGCGCGCAAGCTGGGGATGCGCACCACGGGCCACGCCGGCGGCTCGCAGAACCTCGCCATGACCAGCCGGCGCACGCAGCCCGGCGACGACCTGCCGGCGATGCTGCACAAGCTGCACCGCGGCCTGTTCGTCATCGAGCTGATGGGGCAGGGCGTCAACTACGTCACCGGCGACTATTCGCGCGGCGCGGCGGGCTTCTGGGTCGAGGGCGGGAAGATCGCCTACCCGGTGCACGAGATCACCATCGCCGGCAACCTGCGCGACATGCTGCGCGGCATCGTCGCCATCGGTGCCGACGCCTACACGCTTGGCAGCAAGACCACGGGCTCGGTGCTGGTCGAGCGCATGAAGATCGCGGGCAGCTGAGGCCCGCCCGGGCCGCTGCGGCCGGTCAGCCGGCCTGGCCGGTGGCCGCGGCGTAGAGCTTGGTGCTGCGCGCTCCGGAGCGGCAGAAGGCGAGCACCGGCTTGGGCAGGCGCTCGAGCAGTTCCCCGAAGCGGGCGATCTCCTCCGGCGACTGGTAGTTGCCGTTCACCGGCAGGAAGGCGTATTCGAGCCCCGCGGCCGCGGCGGCTTCGGCCATGGCGGCGCTGGTGGGCTGGCCGGGGCCGCCTTCGAAGTCGGGCCGGTTGTTGATGACGCTCCTGAAGCCGTTGTCGGCGGCCCACTGCATGGCGGCCGGGTCGAGCTGCGGTGCGACGCACACCTCGGGGCTGAGCTGGCGGACGGCGGGGGTGGTCATGGCCGGCTCCTCAGCGGGCGAGCGCCTGCTTGACGGCGGCCGACACGAGGGCCATGTCGGCCTTGCCGGCGAGCCGCGTCTTGACGGCACCCATCACCCGGCCCATGTCGCCCGGGCCGGCGGCGCCGAGCTCGGACACGATGGCCGCGACCTCGGCCTCGATCTCGGCCGCCGACATGCGCTGCGGCAGGTAGCCTTCCAGCACGGCGAGCTCGGCGCTTTCCTTGTCGACCAGGTCGGTGCGGCCGGCGGTGGTGAACTGCGCGATCGAGTCCTTGCGCTGCTTGATCAGCTTGTCGACGATGGCGACGACCGCCGCGTCGTCGAGCGTGATGCGCTCGTCCACCTCGCGCTGCTTCATGGCGGCGAGCAGGCCGCGAATGGTCAGCAGGCGCGGCGCGTCCTTCGCGCGCATGGCCGTCTTCATGTCTTCGGTGATCTGGTCCTTGAGACTCATGGCAGTGGTATCCGGGAGATGAAAACAAGAAAGCCCGCATGGCGCGGGCTTTCGTGGGCCTGAGCGCCTGGGGCTCAGTACAGTCGCTTGGGCAGTTGCTGGCTGCGGATGCGCTTGAAATGGCGCTTCACGGCGGCCGCCTTCTTGCGCTTGCGCTCGGCGGTGGGCTTTTCGTAGAACTCGCGGGCACGCAGATCGGTCAACAGGCCGAGTTTCTCGATGGTGCGCTTGAAGCGGCGCAGGGCCACGTCGAACGGCTCGTTTTCTTTGACGCGAATCGTAGTCATGTAGAGCTGGAGTTCCTGAATTGATGCGCTCGGTGCCACCGGTCGGGCGACGGGAAGGGTCCGGATTTCCCTGTCGTTCGTTTCGCGAGGGTCGCAGCGCGGGTTTGTCGACAAAGACAGCGATTATAGCCCGGCGCATCCGCCGCGCAAGCGGGGCGTTCACCCGGGCGCCGGGCGTGCGGCCGCCATCGCCCGGGCGCAGGCGGCGGCGCTGGCCCAGGCCCACTGGAAGTTGTAGCCGCCGAGCCAGCCCGTCACGTCCACCACCTCGCCGATGAAGTGCAGGCCCGGCACCAGGCGGCTTTCCATCGTCTGCGAGCTGAGCCCGCGGGTGTCGACGCCGCCGGCCGTGACCTCCGCCTTGCGGTAGCCCTCGGTGCCCGACGGGGTGAGCGACCAGCGCTGCAGCGACTGCGCCAGCGCCGCCAGGTCCCGGTCGCGCAGCTCGGCCAGCGGGCGGACGCCGAGTTCGGGCCGGGCGGACAGCCAGGCCTCGGCCAGGCGCCGGGGCAGGATCTCGGCCAGCTCGGTCGCGAGCTGGCGGCGCGAGCCGCGCTTGAGCTGCGCCAGGTGGGCCGCCAGGTCGACACCCGGCGCCAGGTCGAGCCCGATCGGCGTGCCGGGGCGCCAGAAGCTGGAGATCTGCAGGATGGACGGCCCGCTCAGGCCCCGGTGGGTGAACAGCAGGTCTTCGAGGAACTCGCCGCGCGCGGCGCCCTGGCCCGTCTCCACCCGCGCCGGCAGGGCGACGCCGGCGAGCGCCGAGAACGGCGCCCATTCGGCCGCGTCGAAGGTGAGCGGCACCAGGGCGGGGCGCGTTTCCACGACCTTGTGGCCGAACTGGCGCGCCACCCGGTAGCCGAAATCGGTGGCGCCGATCTTCGGGATGGACAGCCCGCCGGTGGCGACGACGAGCCGCGGCGCCGCCACCGTGCCGCGCGCAGTGTCGAGCTCGAAGCCGGCCGCCGCCTGCCGCACCGCGTCGACGCCGCAGGGCTGCCAGCGCGCCACGCCGCCCTGCTCGCATTCGCGCAGCAGCAGGCCGATCAGCTGCTCGCTCGATTCGTCGCAGAAGAGCTGGCCCTTGTGCTTCTCGTGGAAGGGGATGCGGTGGCGCTGCACCAGCGCGATGAAGTCCTGCGGCGTGTAGCGCGCCAGCGCCGAGCGGCAGAAGCGCGGGTTGGCCGAGAGGAAGTTCGCCGGCCCCGCGTCGCGGTTGGTGAAGTTGCTGCGCCCGCCGCCGGAGATGCGGATCTTCTCCGCCACCTTCTCGGCATGGTCGATCAGCAGCACGCGCAGCCCCGACTGGCCGGCCATGGCCGCGCAGTGCAGCCCGGCCGCGCCGGCGCCGACGATCAGGGCATCGAAGCGCTGCGGCACGGCGCGCGGTCAGCCCTTCCAGCGGAAGGGGAACATCACCTGCTTCCAGAAGCCGTTGGGCACGTAGTCGCCGACCACGCCGTACTGGTTCGGCCACTTCCGGTCGGACTGCACGGCGGTGCCGAACAGGTGGTCGAGGAAGGCGAAGTGGGCCGCGTAGTTCTTGTCGATCGCCTCGTCGTCCTGCGAGTGGTGCCAGTGGTGGAAGTTGGGCGTGACGATCACGTAGCGCAGCGGCCCGAGGCGCACGCTCACGTTGGCGTGGTTGAACACCGCCTGGAAGCCGACGATGACGATGTAGGCGTCGATCACCTCCTTGCTGAAGCCCAGCACGTAGATGGGCGCCAGCACCAGCGTGCGCGTGATCAGCAGCTCGATGAAGTGCTGGCGCGAGCCGGCCAGCCAGTCCATGCTCTTGACGCTGTGGTGCACCGCATGCAGGCGCCACAGCAGCGGCACCTCGTGGTAGGCGCGGTGCGTCCAGTACTGCACCAGGTCGGCCACGAGGATGATGAGCAGCAGCGCCACCCAGAAGTTCAGGCCCGCCACCCAGCCGCGGATGCCGTCGTTCGCCGCCCAGCCGAAGAGCTTGTGCACCAGCAGGTTGGTCGCCAGCAGCACGAAGCCGACCACCATGTGGTTGACGATGAAGTGGTGCAGGTCGGTCTGCCACTCGGCGCGGAACACCGGCTGGTCGCGGCGCAGCGCGAACAGCTTCTCGATGAAGATGAAGATCAGCGCCGAGCCCAGCAGGTCGAGCACGAACCAGTCGAGGCCGATGTAGGGCGTGTCGTCGGGAAAGTCGTTGACGGGCACCTTGTGGCCGCCGAGCAGCAGCGACAGCGCGATCAGCACGAATGCGCCGAAGGCGAGCCAGCGCACCCGCCCGAGCACCATGTTGAACAGCGCGATGCCGCCGGCGACGACGAGCGACCAGTACAGCAGTTGCCGCATCACGGCCACGTCGTACGACTTGCGAAGCTGCGGCGTGGTGAGGTATTCGGGGAAGTGGAAGGCCAGCACGCCGAGGAAGCAGAGGATCGCGAGCGTCAGCGCGATCACGCCGGACACCATGCCCTTGCCGGGCTTCAGCGCCCCGTGCGATTCGGTGAGCCGGTTGAGTTTTTCGAGGTCTTGCTGCATCGCCGCGGCCCTCCCGTCGCCGCGGCGCGATTATGGCGACGGGTCAGGCCGTGCGGAATGGCAGGACAGGGGCTTGCAGCAGGGCCGACGCGCGCACCACGTCGCCGACCACGACGATGGCCGGGCTGCCCAGCCCGGCGCGCTCGACGGCCTGCGGCAGTTCGCCGAGCGTGCAGCCGACCTGCCGCTGCGCGGGCAGGCTGGCGTGCTGGATCACGGCCGCCGGCGTGTCGGCCGCCAGCGCCTGCAGCAGCCCGGCCTGCAGCGCCTGGATGCGGGCCACGCCCATGTAGATCACGAGCGTGAGGCCCTGCGCCGCGGCGGCGGCGAGCGTCGGCCAGTGCAGGCCGTGCTCGGCGTCCGCGCGCGGGTGGCCGGTGACCAACATCACGCCGTGGGCGTGCGCGCGGTGGGTGAGCGGCACGCCGACGGCCGTGGCCGCGGCCAGGCCCGAGGTGATGCCGTTGACGACCTCGACCTCGATGCCCTGCGCGCGCAGGTGCGCCGCCTCCTCGCCGCCGCGGCCGAAGATGAACGGGTCGCCGCCCTTGAGCCGCACCACGCGCTCGCCCTTTTGCGCCTCGGCCGCCATCAGCTTCTCGATGAAGGCCTGCGGCGTGCTCGCGCAACCGCCGCGCTTGCCCACGTGCACGATGCGCGCCGAGCGGCGCGCCCAGCGCAGCACGCCGTCGCCGACGAGGTCGTCGACCAGCAGCACGGTGGCCGAGCGGATGGCGCGCACGGCCTTGAGCGTGAGCAGCTCCGGGTCGCCCGGGCCGGCGCCGACGAGCGCCACGCGGCCGCGGGGCGGGCGGGCAGGGGTCATGCGAGCTTCTCCTCGGCGCCGGGCGCGGCGAGCGCGGCCAGCGCGCCGGCCAGGCAGCGGGCCTGCTGGACGAGCGGCGCCGGCGCCGGCTTCTCGCCGCTGATCACCGACTGGATGTAGAGCGCCGTGGTGGCCGCGTCGATGGCGCGCGGCAGCACCGGCAGGCCCGTGAGCACGCCTTCCTGCGCCGGCAGCGACAGGTCGGGGCGGGCCGCGCCGCGCACGAACACGTCGAGCCGCGGCAGCCGGCGCGGGTCGGCCACGGGCTCGCCCTCGGTGCCGCGCATCAGCAGGGCGCTGCCGCCGCTGTGCTGCATGAACCCGGCCAGCGCGCGGGCGTACTCGGGGTGGGTGTGGTTGACGACGCGCAGCGCCGCCGCGCCCTGCACCGGGTCGAGCAGCTTGGCGACGGTGTGGCCGGGGTTGCGCAGGCCGATGACGCGCCGCACGTCCAGCAGCCGGGCCAGCGGCGGGCACAGCGCGTCGAGCGGGGCGAACACGGGCTCGCGGCGCGACCAGGCCTGCTCGATGCCGGCGGCATCGGTGGCGGTGGGCAGGCCGAGGTCGTGGAAGATCTCGGCGGTGGTGACGCGCCCCGGGTCGTGCGCCGGGCCGTGCACCAGCACCGCCACGCCGTCCTGCGCCAGCAGCAGCGCCAGCAGGGCGGTGAGGTTGGGCAGCTTGCGCGCGCCGTTGTAGGAGGGCAGCAGCACCACCGGCCGCGCGGGGGCGAGTGGCAGGCAGCGCTCGCGCGCGGCCGCCAGGAAGCCTTCGAGCTCGGCCGCCGACTCGCCCTTGATGCGCATGGCCATGGCGAAGGCGCCGACTTCCAGGTCGGTGCAGCGCCCGTCCAGCACCTGGCTCATCAGGTCGTGCGCCTGCTCGGCGGTCAACGACCGGGCGCCTTCCTTGCCGCGGCCGATTTCCTTGATGTAGGGGGCGATGCTCATCGTGTCTCCTGCGTCCGGCGCCGTGCAAGTTCCAGGCCGGATGAACCGCGCAGCATAGGCGCCCCGCGCCGTCGTGCCGGCCGCAGGCGCGCATGCACGAGGCATCCGGGCGCGGGTCAGGCGGCGGCCGGGCAGGGCGCGTGGGCGCCCGCCGGCTCGGGCGCCGGCGCGGCGAGCTCGTCGAGGTCGAGCGACACCACGCCGTCCTCCACCTTCACGCTGAAGCGCTGCACGCAGCCCTCGTCGGGGGCGGCGGCGCAGCCGTCGGCCAGGCCGATGGCCCAGTTGTGCAGGGGGCAGGCGACGTGCTCGCCGAACACGATGCCCTGCGACAGCGGCCCGCCCTTGTGCGGGCAGCGGTCGAGCAGGGCGAAGACGCGGTCGCCGTCGGTGCGGAACACGGCCACGTCCGGCGCGTGGGCGCGCGCCACGCGGCGGGCGCCGAGCCGGGGAATGTCTTCGACGCGGCAGAGCGGCTTCCATTGGCTCATCGGGGATCTCCGGTCATTCGTTGTCGGGTCAGATGCTCAGTGCGGCGAACTGCCGCTCGTCCACCGCGGCCTTCTCGAAATCGGCCCACGGGTCGGGCTCGCCGTCGAGCGCGAAGTCCAGGCGCGCCGCCAGGGCGCGGCGGTTGGCGTCGTCGTCCAGCACCTTCGCCTTGACGTGGTCCAGGCCCACGCGGCCGACGTAGTGCACCGTGCGCTCGAGGTACCAGCCTTCCTCGCGGTACAGCTGCAGGAAGGCCTTGCTGACCTCCAGCACCTCCTCGTGCGTCCTGACCTTGCAGAAGAACTGCGCCACGTCGGTCTTGATGCCGCCGTTGCCGGCGACGTAGATCTCGAAGCCCGAGTCGACGCCGATCACGCCGACGTCCTTGATGCCGCTCTCGGCGCAGTTGCGCGGGCAGCCGCTCACCGCGAGCTTGACCTTGTGCGGCGCCGCCATGCGCCACAGCGCGCGCTCGAGCTGCTTGCCCATCAGCGTGGAATCCTGCGTGCCGAAGCGGCACCACTCGCTGCCCACGCAGGTCTTCACCGTGCGCAGCGTCTTGCCGTAGGCGTGGCCGCTGGGCATGCCCAGGTCCTTCCACACCGCCGGCAGGTCTTCCTTCCTCACGCCCAGCAGGTCGATGCGCTGGCCGCCCGTCACCTTCACCGTGGGAATTTGGTACTTGTCGACCACATCGGCGATGCGCCGCAGCTCCGACGAACTGGTCTCGCCGGCCCACATGCGCGGCACCACCGAGTAGGTGCCGTCCTTCTGGATGTTGGCGTGCGAGCGCTCGTTGACGAAGCGCGACTGCGGGTCGTCCTTCGCCTCCTTCGGCCAGGTGCTGATGAGGTAGTAGTTGATCGCCGGGCGGCAGCTCGCGCAGCCGTTGGGCGTGCGCCAGTTGAGCTCGCGGTAGACGTCGGGAATCGTCAGCAGGTGCAGGTCGCGGATGGCGTCGCGCACCTGCTGGTGGTTGGCGTCGCTGCAGCTGCACACCGGCTTGAGCTTGGGCGCGGCCGAGTAGCCGGCGCCGGCCGTGGCCATCAGGATCTGCTCCACCAGGCCCGTGCACGAGCCGCAGGAGGCGCTCGCCTTGGTGCACTTGCGCACCTCGTCGAGGGTGAACAGGTTCTTCTCGCGGATGGCCCGGACGATGGCGCCCTTGGTCACGCCGTTGCAGCCGCAGACCTCGGCGCTGTCGGCCATGGTGGAGGCGCGGTTGGCGCCGGCGTGGCCGCTGTCGCCCAGGTGCTGCCCGCCGAACATGAGCTGCTCGCGGATCTGCGCCACGTCCTTGCCTTCGCGCACCAGGTCGAAGTACCAGGCGCCGTCGGCGGTGTCGCCGTAGAGGCAGGCGCCGACGAGCCTGTCGTCCTTGAGCACCAGCTTCTTGTAGACGCCGCCGGAGGGGTCGGAGAGCACGATCTCCTCGCAGCCGTCGCCGCCCGCGAAGTTGCCGGCCGAGAAGAGGTCGATGCCGGTGACCTTGAGCTTGGTGCTGGTCTGCGAGCCGGCGTAGCGGCCGATGCCGAACTGCGCCAGGTGCGTGGCGCACACCTTGCCCTGCTCGAACAGCGGCGCCACCAGCCCGTAGGCGATGCCGCGGTGCGCGGCGCATTCGCCGACGGAGTAGACGCGCGGGTCGGTCACCGTCTGCATCGTGTCGGTGACGACGATGCCGCGGTGGCAATGGATGCCGATCGCCTCGGCCAGCCCGGTGTTGGGGCGGATGCCGGCGGCCATCACCACCAGGTCGGCGGGGATCTCGCGGCCATCCTTGAACTGCACGGCCATCACGCGGCCGCCCGCGCCGCCGTCCCTGTCGCCGATGAGCGCCTGCGTCTGCGCCCCCATGAGGAAGCGCAGCCCGCGGTCTTCCAGCGACTTCTGCAGCAGCCGGCCGGCCACGTCGTCGAGCTGGCGCTCCATCAGCCAGGGCATGAGGTGCACCACCGTCACCTGCATGCCGCGCAGCATCAGGCCGTTGGCCGCTTCCAGGCCGAGCAGCCCGCCGCCGATCACCACCGCATGGCGGTACTTCGCCGCGGCCTCGATCATGGCGTTGGTGTCGGCGATGTCGCGGTAGGCGATCACGCCCTGCAGGTCCTTGCCCGGCACCGGCAGGATGAAGGGCGTGGAGCCGGTGGCCAGCAGCAGCCGGTCGTACGCGGCCTCGGTGCCGTCGTCCGCGCGCACGACGCGCCGCGTGCGGTCGACGTGGACCACCTTCCGCCCGAGGTGCAGGGCGATGCCGTTCTGCTCGTACCAGGACAGCGGGTTGAGCACGATGTCGTCCAGCGTCTGCTCGCCCGCGAGCACCGGCGACAGCAGGATGCGGTTGTAGTTGGGGTGCGGCTCGGCGCCGAACACGGTGATGTCGTACAGGCCGGGCGCGATCTTCAGCAGCTCCTCGAGGGTGCGCACGCCGGCCATGCCGTTGCCGATCATCACGAGCTTCATCTTCTTCATGGGGTGGTTCGCCGACTGCGGGAGATGCGCAGGGATAGCAAGGCCGGGGCCAGCGCCTCGGGGCCCTGCTGCGCCGGCATGGTGCGCGGGCGCCCGCGCCGGCCCCCGGGGCGGGGCCGGCCGCACCGGCGTGAGGCGCAGCCGGCAGGGGCGGGAAACGCGGTGTGACTTAGTCGACGCGGCATCCGGCTGCACGGACGTGCAGAGCGGAGCGGGGCCTATCATCTTCGGCGAAGCCCGGACCGCATCCCGCCGACGCGGCGCGGGCGGGCAGCATCGGCACGAGGCGGAAGGAAGTCATGACGGACACGAGGCGCTCGACGCCTGCGGATTCAGCGGACCGGGCACGCGAGTGGGTCGCGGATTTCGGTCTGCACGACGGCGCGCTCGGCGCCGTGCTGTTCGGCCTGATGGAGCAACTCGACGCGCCGATTTCCGTCAAGGACATCGCCACCGGCCAGTACGTGCACGCCAGCGTGCCGATGGCCGCGCTTGCCGGCCTCAACCCGCCGCAGGTGCTGGGCAAGACCGACGCCGAGCTCTTCGGCGCCGAGGCCGCGGCGCCGCTGCGGACCGCCGAGCAGGCGGCGCTGGATACGCCGTTCCCCCACACCGCGGCGCACCGCATCGAGCGCGAGCGCCGGCGCTGCGAGTTCAACGTCACGCGCATGCCGCTGCCCGCGGCGGGCGGCGGGGCGCCGAAGTACCTGTGCGCCGTGTGGATCGACACCACGACGCTGAACCAGCGCGAGGCGCAGCTCGCCAAGGCGCTGCAGCAGCTCGAGAAGGAGCAGGCCGCCGGCGAGGCGCTGCGCCGCGAGACCCAGGACCAGGCCCTGCGCGACGGCGCCACCGGCCTCTACCAGCGCGTGCACTTCGAGGACCAACTGCGCCGCGAGGTCGACCTCTCGTCGCGCGAGCATCGCGAGTTCGCGCTGGTGTCCATCGCCCTCGACCCGCTGGCCGACGACGTCCGTCCGCTGGGCGAACCGGCGCGCGCGCGCGTGCTGGAGGCGCTCGGCCGGCTCCTGCGCAGCAACACCCGTGCGATGGATGCCTCGTGCCGGATCGACGGCGACCGCTTTGCCGTGCTGCTGTCGGGCGTGGGCCTGGCCACCGCGCACTCGCGCATGGAAGGCCTGCGCCGCCAGTGCGCGACGCAGATCGTGGTGCTCGACGGGCGCGACTTCGGCTTCAGCGTGTCCATGGGCGTGGCCAGCTTTCCTCACACGGCGCACACCCAGGAGTCCCTGATGGAGGCCGCCGACGGCGCGCTGGCCGAGGCGCGGCGGCGCGGCGGCAACTACGTGACGCTCGCGAGCATCCGCTTCGAGAACGGCTGACGCGGGCCGCGCCGCGCGTCAGCCGGCGAGTCCCTTGTAGAGCATGTAGGCCGCCAGCAGGTACAGCACGCAGGCGAACACGCGCTTGAGCCGCTTCACGTCCATGGCGTGCGCGGCGCGCGCGCCCAGCGGCGCGAAGGACACGCTCGCCACGGCGATCACCGCCAGCGCCGGCAGGTACAGGAAGCCGAAGGCGCCCGGCAGCGCGGGCGGCAGCGACCAGCCGCCGATCACGTAGCCCGCGGTGTTGGCCAGCGCGATGGGAAAGCCCAGGGCCGCGCTCGTCGCCACGGCGTTGTGCATCGGCACGTTGCACCAGGCCATGAACGGCACCGAGAGGAAGCCGCCGCCGGCGCCCACGAGGCCCGAGACGAAGCCGATGCCCGCGCCCGCGCCGGCCTGGCCGGCGAGGCCCGGCACGGTGCGGCTCGGCGCCGGCTTCTTGTCGAGGAACATCTGCGTGGCCGAGAAGCCAACGAACAGCGCGAAGAAGAGCGCCAGCCACACGCCCTTGAGCATGGCGAAGGCCCCGCCGCCGGCCACCAGCCCGGCGATCACGATGCCCGGCGCGAGGCCGCGCACGATGTCCCAGCGCACCATGCCCCGCTTGTGGTGCGCGCGCACGCTGGACAGCGAGGTGAAGAGGATGGTCGCCATCGAGGTGGCGATGGCCATCTTCACCGCGAGCCCGCCGTCCACGCCGCGGTGCGACAGGATCAGCGTGAGGAACGGCACCATCAGCATGCCGCCGCCGACGCCCAGCAGCCCGGCCAGGAAGCCGGTCGCGCAGCCGAGCAGCAGCAGCTCGGCGATGAGCGTTCCTTCGAGGCCGAAGATCATTCGGCCTCGAGCAGCGCGGTCGCCGCGGCCCACTCCTCGTCGGTCACCGGCGTGATGGACAGCCGGTTGCCGCGCGCCAGCACGCGCATCGAGGCGAGCGAGGGCGCCGTGCGCATCTCGGCCAGCGGCAGCAGCCGGGTCTTGCGCACGAGCTTCACGTCCACGTGCCACCAGCGCGGGTCCTCGCGCGAGGACTTGGGGTCGTGGTAGGGGCTCTTCGGGTCGAACTGCGAGGCGTCCGGGTAGGCGGCGCTCGCCACTTCGCACACGCCGGCGATGCCGGGCTCGGGGCACGAGGAGTGATAGAAGAGAACGCCGTCGCCGACGCGCATGTCGCGGCGCATGAAGTTGCGCGCCTGGTAGTTGCGAACGCCGGTCCACGGGACGGTGTGCGAGGGGTCGCGCACGAGGTCGTCGATCGAGCACTCGTCGGGCTCGCTCTTCATCAGCCAGTGGGCCATGGGAACCGGCGCGCGGGGCGCGCGCCGCAGCAGAAGGATGAGGGGTGTCCGCCGCGAACCGTGAGCCGCATTCCTGAACCCTCGGGGATTCAGGTGGGCGAGGTCAGCCGGGCTTCGGGTTCATCTGACGCGAGACGATCACACCTGCCGGGCGATGTTCCAAGCCCTGGCTCATACGAGCATCGGTTCAAGGAAATATAGGACTCACGCGAACGCAACGGACCCGGCGGATTCTACGCACCCGGCGCCGCGCGATCAGAGCAATTGTCCATCGACGCTGAGGGCTTGATCGATGCGGCGCACCAGCGCGTCGAGATCGACCTCGCGGCCTTCGCCGTCCGCCGTGGCGGGCGGTTCGGCCTTGGGCAGCGGCCGCTCCGACAGGGCGTAAGCGATGTTCAGCGCCGCCAGCACGGCGATGCGTTCGCGCGCCTTGACCTTGCCGCCGTCGCGGATCGCGCTCATCTCGCGGTCGACCTTCTCCACCGCCTCGAGCAGCGTCTGCTCGCCGCCGTCGGGGCAGCCGAGGATGTAGCTCTGGCCGAGGATGGTGACTTCGATCTGCTTCATGACGAGGCGTCCGGGCTGTCGGTGTCGGCGCCGCCCTCCGCGGGCAGGCGTTCGAGCAGCGCATCGATGCGCGCGCGCGCCGCGTTCAGGCGCGAGCGCAGGTTGTCGCGATCGAGCGTGACCGTGGCGAGCTGCCGCTCCAGCAGGGCATTCGTGCGTGCGAGCTCCTCGTGCCTCAGCAGGAGCCGCTCCACCCGTTCGGCGAGGTCTTCGATCTTCGACATGACTGGCGTGGATCATCGATGGCGTCGCGGATTGTAGGCGGGGGCCGTGGCCGGCCCGGCGCGGCGGACCCCCTGCGGATGCCCATTCCGCACGGCCCGGCGGCCCTTCGGGATGCGGCGGCCTTACGGCTTGCGGCGCTGGTCGTCGAGCGGCACGGGCATCGTCGCCAGCCGGTTCGGCGAACTCGGCTCCCACAGCGTGCCGGGCGCGGTCTCGGCATCGGCATGGATGGCGTGGACCAGCGCGAGGCTGGCGCGCGAGCCGATCTTGCGCAGCAACTGCAGTTGGCGCGGCGTCCAGTTCACCGCGTGGCCGATCTGTTCGCAGCTGAAGGTGCCGAAGAGCACGCCGTTGACGGAGAAGCACACGTCGAGCAGCGAGCGCACGTCATGGCGCTGGAGGTAGTCGCCGTCCATGCCGGCGGTGGCCGGGTGGGTGAGGGCGTCGGGCGCGACGATGCAGCCGTCGCGCATCAGCGCCTCGAAGTAGCGGGCGACCTCGGCGCCCACCATGTCGGGCGCGGCGGTCATCCTGTCGCGGCTGGCGTCGTACATCGCGGCGCAGCGCAGGGCGCGCCCCGCCGAGGTCTCGACGAAGATCCAGACGCCCGCGCGGGAGCATCCGATGCGTTCGGCCAATTCGCGGGTGAACTGCTCCAGGAATTGCGCGTTGTCGATCTCTCCGCGCTCCAACTGGCCGCAGATGTTCTGGATCTGCCGGGTGTCGGGCATTCGCGCATTCTTACGCCGAGTTGCAGCCGGCACACCTGCAAACCTTTGCAGGGGGCGCGGTTCAGCGGTCGGCGGCGGGGCGGCTGTCGCAGTAGCTGGCGACCGGGCAGCGCGGGCACAGCGGCAGGCGCGCCTTGCAGATGTAGCGCCCGTGCAGGATGAGCCAGTGGTGGGCGTCGACCCGGTAGGGATCGGGCACGCGCGCCAGCAGGCCGCGCTCGACCTCGACCGGGTTGCGCCCGGGCGCGAGGCCGGTGCGGTTCGCGACCCGGAAGACATGCGTGTCCACCGCCATCGTCGGCTCGCCGAAGGCGACGTTGAGCACGACGTTGGCCGTCTTGCGGCCCACGCCCGGCAGCGCCTCGAGCGCCTCGCGGCTGCGCGGCACCTCGCCGCCGTGCTGCTCGACGAGGATGCGGCAGGTCTCCATCAGGTTCTTCGCCTTGGTGCGGAAGAGCCCGATGGTGCGGATGTGCTCGGTGACGGCGGGCAGGCCGAGGGCCAGCATGCGCTGGGGCGTGCCGGCGAGCGGGAACAGCCGCCGCGTCGCCTTGTTGACGCCGGCGTCCGTCGCCTGCGCCGACAGCAGCACCGCCGCCAGGAGTTCGAAGACGTTGGTGTATTCCAGCTCGCTGGCAGGCTGCGGATTGCCTGCCTTCAGGGTGGCGAAGAAGGGTTCGATCAGCGCGGCGTCCATCGCCACGCATTGTCGCAGCGCGGCCGGCGGCGCCGGGCGGTCAGGGCGACGGCTTCGCCGGGAAGGCTGCGTGCTCCGGGTGGTCCGCAACGGCGTGCGCCCCGGGCGCGGCCGCGGTGGTCTTGGGCGGCTCGGGGCCCGACGGGCCGCGGTCCATTTCCTCGCAGCCGAAGAGCGCCAGGGCCGCGGCGGCAGCCCAGGCGAGGGGCAGCAGGCTGGATGTCATGGTCTCGAGGAACTCGCGAGCGTGCATTCGAGCCTAGGCCCGGACCGCAGGGCACGCCATCGGCGGGCAGTCCGCGCCACTGTAGGACGATGCCGCGTTCAGCCGGTGCGCTGCGCCCGGGCACGGGCGATGGCCGCGGCGACGATGCCGCGCTTGCGCTCGTCCTCGGCGCTGGCGGGCGCATCGGCGCCGGCGGGCGGCGCCAGTTCGGCGAGCTTGGCCTCGGCCTTGGCGAGGCGGCGCTCGCGGCCCTCGCGCTCGTCGCGCGCGAGGCGCAGCGTGTGCAGGCGGTAGCGTTCACGCGCCTCGTCCGCCTGCGGCTGGCTCCATGCGTCCCAGCCGGTGCGGCCCTCGCTCGCGTCGAGGAGCGAGATGCAGTCGACCGGGCATGCCGGGATGCACAGCTCGCAGCCGGTGCACAGCGCGTCGATGACGGTGTGCATCCGCTTCGCGCCGCCGAGAATGCTGTCGACCGGGCAGGCCTTCAGGCACAGGGTGCAGCCGATGCACCAGGCCTCGTCGATGACGGCGCGGCGCAGCGGGCCTTCGGTGCCGCGGGCCGGGTCCAGCGGCTCGACCGGCCGGCCGGTGATGCGCGCCAGCCGCGCCACGCCGTCGGCGCCGCCCGGCGGGCACTGGTTGATGCCCGCCTCGCCGGCCGCGACGGCCCGGGCGTAGCTGCGGCAATCGGGGTAGCCGCAGCGGGTGCACTGGGTCTGCGGCAGCGCCGCGTCGATCGCGTCCGCCGCCGCGGCGAGGGCGTCGGGCTGCGTGGCGGCGTGCACGGCGCGTGCCGGGGGGCCGTCTACCGGGCGCGGCGCCGGCCGGCGGGCCTGGCCTCGGCCACGGGCTCCTGGTGGGCGGCGATGAAGTCGCGCACCTGCGGGTAGACCATCTCGCGCCAGCGGCGGCCCGAGAAGATGCCGTAGTGGCCGGCGCCCTCCACGTCGTAGTGGAACAGGCGCGACTGTGGAATGCCTGCGCACAGCTCCTGCGCGACGCGGGTCTGGCCGGAGCCGGAGATGTCGTCGAGCTCTCCCTCGATCGTGAGCAGGGCGCTCGTGCGGATGTCCTGCGGGCGCACGAGCTGGCCGTCGATCTCCCAGGTGCCGTTGACGAGCGCGAAGTCCTGGAACACGGTCTTGATGGTGTCGAGGTAGTACTCGGCCGGCATGTCGAGCACGGCGTTGTACTCGTCGTAGAAG
>JBIQHD010000016.1:0-101147 GCA_044508835.1 Rubrivivax sp. | reverse complement strand
TGACCGCTTCCGGCCAGCTGACGGTCGTCGATCCGGACGCAGGTGAGGCGGCCTTTGTCGCGCAGGCCGGGGTGGCGGGGGCGCACGGCACGTTCAGCATCGACGCTTCGGGCGCGTGGACCTACAGCCTGAACAACACCGACCCGGCAGTGCAGGCGCTCGGCGCCGGTCAGACCTTGCCCGCTGAGACCTTCACGGTCACCTCCGTGGACGGCACGGCCCAGGTCATCACCGTCACGATCACTGGCACGAATGACGCGGCCACGATCACCGGAACGGCCACGGCATCCCTCACCGAAGACACAGACCTGTCCGGCGGCAATCTGTTCGCCAGCGGCAAGCTGACGGTCAGCGATGTCGACACCGGCGAAGCCGTCTTCCAGACCCCCGCATCGCTTGCCGGCACCTACGGCAGCTTCACCTTCGACGCCGTCACCGGCGCCTGGACCTACACCGCCGACAACTCGCAAACCGCCATCCAGGCGCTGAACTCGTCGAGCACGCCGCTCACCGACTCCCTCACCGTCATCAGCCTGGACGGCACGGCCTCGCAGACCATCACCGTCACCATCGCCGGCGTCAACGACGCGGCGCTCATCACCGGCACCAGCATCGGCAGCGTGACGGAAGACGGCACGCTGATCACCGGCGGCAGCCTGGCGGTCACCGATGTGGACAGCCCTGCCACCTTCACGGCCGCAACCGTCTCGGGCACCTACGGCGACTTCGCCATCGACGCCGCAGGCACCTGGACCTACACCCTGCGCAACGCCGACGCCAACGTCCAGGCGCTGACCAGCAGCTCGCATCCCACCGAGACCTTCACCGTCGCCACCGCAGACGGCACGACGCACACCGTCACCATCACCGTCAACGGTGCGAACGAGGCGCCGGTCGCTGCTGTCACGCCGGCGGTCGGGGCTGAAGACACGACCATTCCCGTCACGCTTTCCGCATCCGATGTGGACGGCAATGTCGCCAGCTTCACCATCACCGCGCTTCCCGCCAACGGCACGCTGTACTTCAACGGCAGCGCATTGGCCGTGGGCGCCTCGGTAACCGCCACGGGCAACGGCGCCACCCTGTCCTTCGTGCCCGACGCCGACTGGAACGGCAGCACGTCCCTCGGCTTCGCCGCCGTCGACAACGAAGGCGCGGTCTCTTCCGTCGTCACCCAGTCGATCACCGTCACGCCGGTGGGCGACACCGCCGTCATCGGCGGTGTGGCTTCGGGCGCCACGGTGGAAGACACGCAGTTGACCGCTTCCGGCCAGCTGACGGTCGTCGATCCGGACGCAGGTGAGGCGGCCTTCGTCGCGCAGGCCGGCATCGCCGGAGCGCACGGCACCTTCAGCATCGACGCTTCGGGTGCTTGGACGTACAGCCTGAACAACGCCGATCCGGCGGTTCAGGCGCTGGCCCAGGGCGCCACCCTGCCGGCAGAGACCTTCACGGTCACCTCCATCGACGGCACGAGCCAAGTCGTCACCGTGACGATCACCGGCACGAATGACGCGGCCACGATCACCGGAACGGCCAGCGCGGCGCTGACCGAGGATGCAGACCTCGTCGGCAACAACCTGGTTGCCAGCGGCACGCTGACGGTCAGCGACGTCGACACCGGTGAAGCCGTCTTCCAGACGCCGGCATCGCTCGCCGGCACCTACGGCAGCTTCACCTTCGACGCCGTCACCGGCGCCTGGACCTACACCGCCGACAACTCGCAGACCGCCATCCAGGCCCTGAACTCGTCGAGCGCACCGCTCACCGACTCCCTCACCGTCACCAGCCTGGACAGCACCGCCTCGCAGACCATCACCGTCACCATCGCCGGTGTCAACGACGAGGCGATCATCACCGGCACGTCGGTCGGTTCGGTCACCGAAGACGGCACGCTGACTACCGGCGGCTCGCTCAGTGCCACCGACGTGGACAGCCCCGCCACGTTTACGGCGGCGGCCGTCTCAGGCACCTACGGCGACTTCGCCATCGATGCCACGGGCGCATGGACCTATACCCTGCGCAATGCTGACGCCAATGTCCAGGCGTTGACCAGCGGTTCACATCCGACGGAGACCTTCACCGTCGCCACCGCCGACGGCACGACGCACACCATCACCATCACCGTCAACGGTGCGAACGAGGCGCCGGTCGCTGCTGTCACGCCGGCGGTCGGGGCTGAAGACACGACCATTCCCGTCACGCTTTCCGCATCCGATGTGGACGGCAATGTCGCCAGCTTCACCATCACCGCGCTTCCCGCCAACGGCACGCTGTACTTCAACGGCAGCGCATTGGCCGTGGGCGCCTCGGTAACCGCCACGGGCAACGGCGCCACCCTGTCCTTCGTGCCCGACGCCGACTGGAACGGCAGCACGTCCCTCGGCTTCACCGCCGTCGACAACGAAGGCGCCACCTCGGCACCCGTCACCCAGTCGATCACCGTCACCCCGGTGGGTGACACTGCCGTCATCGACGGGGTGGCCTCAGGGGCCACGGTGGAAGACACGACGCTCACGGCATCGGGCCAATTGACGATCGTCGATCCGGACGCCGGCGAAGCGGCCTTCGTCGCGCAGGCTGGGGTCGCCGGAGCGCACGGCACATTCAGCATCGATGCCTCGGGCGCTTGGGCCTACAGCCTGAACAACGCCGATCCGGCGGTTCAGGCGCTGGCCCAGGGCGCCACCCTGCCGGCCGAGACCTTCACCGTCACCTCCATCGACGGCACGAGCCAGGTCATCACCGTCACGATCACCGGCACCAATGACGGGGCATCCATCACCGGAGACGTCGGCGCTTCGTTGACGGAAGACACGAACCTGTCAGGCGGCCACCTCGTTGCCAGCGGGATGCTGACGGTCAGCGACGTCGACACCGGTGAAGCCGTCTTCCAGACGCCGGCATCGCTCGCCGGCACCTACGGCAGCTTCACCTTCGACGCTGTCACCGGCGCCTGGACCTACGCCGCCGACAACTCGCAAACCGCCATCCAGGCCCTGAACTCGTCGAGCGCGCCGCTCACCGACTCCCTCACCGTCACCAGCCTGGACGGTACGGCCTCGCAGACCATCACCGTCACCATCGCCGGTGTCAACGACGCGGCGGTCATCACCGGCACCTCGGTGGGTTCGGTCACCGAAGACGGCACGCTGACCACGGGCGGCAGCCTGTCAGCCACCGACGTGGACAGCCCCGCCACCTTCACGGCCGCAACGGTCTCGGGCACCTACGGCGACTTCGCCATCGACGCCGCGGGCACCTGGACCTACACCCTGCGCAACGCCGATGCCAATGTGCAGGCGCTGACCAGCGCACAGGCACCGACCGAGACCTTCACCGTCGCTACCGCAGACGGCACGATGCACACCGTCACCGTCACGGTCAACGGTGCGAACGAGGCGCCGATCGCCGCGGTGACGGCTGCTTCAGGTCCGGAAGACACTGCCATTCCCGTGACCTTGGCCGGCTCGGATGTCGATGGGAGCATCACCAGCTTCACCGTCACCGCCTTGCCGACCAATGGCACGCTGTACTTCAACGGCAGCGCCCTGGCCGTGGGCGCCTCGGTGACCGCTACCGGCAACGGCGCCACCCTCTCGTTCGTGCCCGATGCCGACTGGAACGGCAGCACGTCCATCAGCTTCACTGCCGTCGACAACGAAGGCGCGGTCTCCACACCCGTCACCCAGTCGATCACCGTCACCCCGGTGAGTGACACCGCCATCATCGGTGGTGTGGCTTCGGGCGCCACGGTGGAAGACACGCAGCTGACCGCCTCCGGCCAGCTGGCGGTCGTCGACCCGGATGCCGGCGAAGCGGCCTTCGTCGCGCAGGTCGGGGTGGCCGGGGCGCACGGCACGTTCAGCATCGACGCTTCGGGCGCGTGGACCTACAGCCTGAACAACGCCGACCCGGCAGTGCAGGCGCTCGGCGCCGGTCAGACCTTGCCTGCCGAGACCTTCACGGTCACCTCCATCGACGGCACGAGCCAGGTCGTCACCGTGACGATCACCGGCACGAATGACGCGGCCACGATCACCGGAACGGCCAGCGCGGCGCTGACCGAGGATGCAGACCTCGTCGGCAACAACCTGGTTGCCAGCGGCACGCTGACGGTCAGCGACGTCGACACCAGCGAAGCCGTTTTCCAGACCCCCGCATCGCTTGCCGGCACCTACGGCAGCTTCACCTTCGACGCCGTCACCGGCGCCTGGACCTACACCGCCGACAACTCGCAAACCGCCATCCAGGCGCTGAACTCGTCGAGCACGCCGCTCACCGACTCCCTCACCGTCATCAGCCTGGACGGCACGGCCTCGCAGACCATCACCGTCACCATCGCCGGCGTCAACGACGCGGCGCTCATCACCGGCACCAGCATCGGCAGCGTGACGGAAGACGGCACGCTGATCACCGGCGGCAGCCTGGCGGTCACCGATGTGGACAGCCCTGCCACCTTCACGGCCGCAACCGTCTCGGGCACCTACGGCGACTTCGCCATCGACGCCGCAGGCACCTGGACCTACACCCTGCGCAACGCCGACGCCAACGTCCAGGCGCTGACCAGCAGCTCGCATCCCACCGAGACCTTCACCGTCGCCACCGCCGACGGCACGACGCACACCGTCACCGTCACGGTCCACGGCGCCAATGAGGCCCCGGTCGCCGCAGTCACGACCGCTTCCGGCCTCGAGGACACCCCCATCACGGTCACCCTCGCCGGCTCGGACGTGGACGGCTCCGTGGCCAGCTTCACCATCACCACCCTGCCGGCCAACGGCACGCTGTACTTCAACGGCAGCGCCCTGGCCGTGGGCGCCACCGTGGCCGCCACGGCCAACGGCGCCACGCTGTCCTTCGTGCCCGATGCGAACTGGAACGGCAGCACGTCCCTCGGCTTCGCCGCCGTCGACAACGAAGGCACCGCCTCGGCGCCCATCACCCAGTCGATCACCGTCGCCCCCGTCAACGACGCGCCCACCAGCAGCGACGCATCGGCGCACATCGGCGAAGGCGCGCACGCCTACGTCTTCGGCGCGGGCGACTTCCCGTTCGTCGACGCGGTCGAGGGCCATGCGCAGGCCGGCGTGATCATCAGCACGCTGCCGAGCGACGGCGCGCTGATGCTCGACGGCCAGTTCGTGACGCTCAACCAGGCCATCAGCCTGGCCGACATCCAGGCCGGCAAGCTGTCGATCGTGAGCGGCTCGGCCGGCACCATCGGCTCGTTCGGCTTCAAGGTGCAGGACGTGGGCGGCACCGCCAACGGCGGGGTGGACACGTCGGGCGAACACGTCTTCACGGTGCACACCGACCGGCTCGTCACCACCCCGAACGCCAACGGCGACAACACGCTGAACGGCGGCTCGGGCAACGACGTGGTGCTCGGCGACATGGGCGGCATCATCCAGACGGTCCAGCCGGGCACGAACTACAACATCTCGCTCATCGTCGACGTCTCGGGCAGCATGACCTCGGGCATCAACGGCACCGGCAGCACGGCGCGCATCACGCTGCTCAAGAACGCGCTGACGAACCTGGCCACGCAGCTGAGCCAGCACGACGGCACGGTGAACGTGAGCCTCATCCCGTTCTCCGAGCACGCGTCGACGGCGGTGAACATCCAGGGCCTCAACGCCGGCAACGTGAGCATCCTGACCAACGCGATCAATGCCCTGTCGGCCGGCGGCGGCACCAACTACGAGGCCGCGTTCAACAAGGCCGTGGCGTGGTTCAACGCGCAGGTGGGCGCCGGCAAGGACGCCGCGGCCGACTACAAGAACCTGTCGTTCTTCCTCACCGACGGCGACCCGACCTACTACTACACCAGCGGCCAGTCGCTCGGCGGCAACGGCTCGTCGACGTCGTACGAGGTGCTGCGCGACGCGGTCGCGTCCGCCAAGCCGCTCGTGGACGGCAGCGGCCTGCTCACCGGCGGCAACAAGGTGGAGATGCACGGCATCGGCATCGGCAACGGCATCAACACCGGCTACCTGCGCTTCTTCGACAACACGAGCGCCACGGGCAGCGCGAGCGAGTCCTTCGGCCTGTTCGGCTGGGGCGGCACCGTCACGGGCACCGTGGGCCAGCCGCAGACCGTGCTCTCGGCCTCGCAGCTCACGGCCGCCCTCCAGAACGGCTCGATCAGCGAAGAGCTCGCGCCGGTCGGCCACGACACCATCCACGGGGGCGACGGCCACGACGTGATCTTCGCGGACGCGATCAACACCGACGCCCTGAGCTGGACCGGCAACGCCGCCGGCACGCACGACGGCCGCGGCTACCAGGCGCTGATCGACTACCTGACGGCCGTCGACGGCTCGGCGCCGAGCAACGCGCGCGTCTACGACTACATCAAGTCCAACCCCGACCAGTTCAACGTGGCCGGCGACACGCGCGGCGGCAACGACGTGGTGTACGGCGACGGCGGCAACGACATCATCTACGGCCAGGGCGGCAACGACACCCTGTACGGCGGCGACGGCGACGACCGGCTCTACGGCGGCACCGGCAACGACACGCTCGACGGCGGCGCCGGCAACGACGTGCTGATCGGCGGCGCGGGCAACGACACGCTGACCGGCGGCGACGGCGCCGACGTGTTCCGCTGGGAGCTGGCCGACCGCGGCACCTCGGGCGCCCCGGCCGCCGACGTGGTGACCGACTTCAACCTGGCCGCCCCCGCCGACGGCGGCGACGTGCTCGACCTGCGCGACCTGCTGCAGGGCGAGACGACGGTGGGCGGCACCGGCAACCTCACCAACTACCTGCACTTCGACACCAGCGGCGACGACACGGTGATCCACATCAGCAGCACGGGCGGCTTCTCCGGCGGCTTCAAACCCGGCGCGGTGGACCAGACGATCTCGCTGCAGGACGTGGACCTGTCGTTCGGCGGGCAGCACGCCACCGACCAGCAGATCATCCAGGAGCTGATCAGCAAGTCGAAGCTGCTGGTCGATTCGGGGACGTAGCGCGCGCCGGCCGGCGAGGGGTTGCGCGACCGCGCGGCGCCCTCACCCCGGCCCTCTCCCGCGAGCGGGAGAGGGAGAAGGAAGAGCCAGGCTGCCGCCGCGTCAGCGGGCGGCCGGATGCCTGGCGCTCACGTACGGCCCGGTCTGGCCGTCGACGCCGCATTCCCACAGCCGCGCCGCGTCGCCCTCGTCGACCACGCCCTCGGCATAGACCTGCAGCGACAGCCCGTGCAGCAGCGTGACGGTGCCGCGCACGAAGGTGGCGCGCTGGTCGTCGTGGCCGGCGCCGCGCACCACGGCGGCATCGAGCTTGACGTAGTGCAGCCCGGCCTCGAACAGGCGCGGGATGCGCCCGAGCCGCTCGCCGGCATGCTCCAGCCCGAGCCGGACGCCGGTCGGCCGCAGCTGGCGGCCCAGCTCCTGCAGCAGCGCGAAGTGGTCGACCGCGGCGCCCTCGGCCACCTCCAGCGAGATCAGCCGCGCCGCCTGCGGCGCCGCCGTCAGCAGCGCACGCAGCCGCGGCGCGAAGGCGCTGTCGGCGAGCGACGCCGGCGCAAGGTTCACGCAGCGAGGCTGGCCGTCACGCGCGGCGTCGGCCAGGGCGAGCTCGAGCGCGCGTGCATCCACGTCGGCGGTGAGCCGCCCGCGCAGCGCCAGCGGCAGCCAGCGCGCGGCCGGCTCGAACGGGCCGTCGTCCTCGAGCCGCATGCGCAGCGGGCATTCGAGGTGGATGAGCCGGTTGCCCGCATCCACCACCGGAAAGGCGACGAGCCGCGCGCCCTCGCCCTGCAGCGCCTGGCCGATGCGCTGGCGCCAGGCCGTCTCGCCGAGCGCGGCGGCGCGGCGCGGCGCGGCGCCGCCGGCGTCCTCGTCGTCCGCCAGCTCGACGCTGAACGGCCCGTGGCTCTCAGCGCGCGCCAGCGCGGTGTCGGCCGCGGCCATCACCTGCGCCACATCGCGCTCGCGCTGCATCTCCACCGCCCCGAGCGCCACGCCGATGCCCGGGCCGAACGCCGGCAGCACCGCCCCGAGCGCCTGCGACACCGCCTGCGCCGTCTCCTGCGCCAGGCCGCCCACGGGCAGGCACAGCGCGAAGTCGGACCCGTTGAGGCGGCCGATGCGGCAGCCAGGCACGCGCTGGTGGTAGGTCTGCAGCGCATGCGCCACCGCGACGATCAGGCGGTCGGTCGCCGCGCGGCCGAGCGTGCGGTTCACCTCGGCGAGATGGAGCACCCGCAGCAGCACCAGCCCGCCTTCGGCATGGCCGTCCTCGCGGTGCAGCGCCACGGCGAGCTGCTCCATGAAGTGCGCCCGGTTCGACAGGCCGGTGAGCGGATCGGAATACGCCTGGCGGCGCAGCGATTCGATGTGCGCCATCTGCGCCTCGAACGTGAGCTTGAGCCGCGCCACCATGGTGTTCATCGCCTGCGTGAGCCGCTTCAGCTCGGGCGCCGACGGCTCGGGCACGCTCACGAACTCGCCGTCGACGAGCGAGCGCGCCTGCTCGACCGCGCGGTCCAGCGGGCGGCGGATGCGCGCCACCACCAGGTGCGCGAGCAGCGCCGCGGCCAGGCCCACCGCGGCCAGCGCCGCGGCCGCGCGCACGCTGCCGCGCCAGAGGTCGTCGTGGGCGAAGGCGGTGTGGCTCACCACCTGCACCGAGCCGAGCGCGCGCCAGCCGTCCGACACCTGGGCGATGCCCACCGTCGAGTCGATCGGCAGCAGCGAGACGAACCACCCCGGGGCATGCAGCGGCTGCATGTCGGCCTCGCGCGTGAAGCCCGGCGTGCCGTCCGCGCCGACGAAGCGGATGCGCCGGTAGAAGCCGGTGTCGAACTGCGCGGCCATCAGCAGTTCCATCAGCGCCGCGTCGCCATGCTGCTGCGACAGCGCCAGCGCGAGCGCCGTGGCGTTGTCGCTGTTCTTGAGCTGCAGCTGCGTCTGCAGCGCGTCGCGCGTCGCGCCCACCACCACGCCCACGCTGCCCGCGAACGCGAGCAGCAGCGCCGCCAGCAGCAGCGCCCAGACCTGACGAATCAGCGACATGTGGTCCTCCTCCTCTCCTGATGCCGGCGGGCGCTCACTGGAAGCCCTCCGCGGCCGCCTTGGCAAGCACCTCGCGCCAGCGCGACAGCCGCGCCACCGGGTCGCCCGCGCTCTGCACGCCCACCCCCTGCCACAGCCCCTCGCCGTTGAAGCTGAACACCGGCGCCAGATCGGGCCGGCGCGAGGCGGGGCGAATCTCGGTGACCAGGTTGTCGAGGATCAGCGGCTCGGCCTCGGGCGTCGGGTAGTAGGCCAGCACCATGTGCGCCTGCACGCCGCCGTTGAGCTGCGCCCGCACGTACACCAGCCGCAGCCTGGCCACCGGCACGCCCACCGCCACGAGCGCGAAGTACTTGCCGATCGCGTAGTCCTCGCAGTCGCCCTGCCCCTTGTCCAGCGTCTCCAGCGGGCTCGCCCAGTAGTCGACGCGCTGCCAGATCTCGGCGTCCTCGCGAAAGGCGATGCGCCGGTTGAAGAAGCCGTTCACCGCCTGGAGCCTGCCTTCCTCGTCCAGCCCGGCCGCGGTGGCCAGCACCTGCCGCAGCGCCGCCGCACCGGCCGCGGCGCGCGGCCCGAGCTTGTCCGCGGCGGCCTGCATGCGCGTGGCGTCCCATGCGCCGGGCTGCCCCGCGGCCAGCAGCAGCGCCGCGCACAGGCCCGCGGCGGCGAGCAGCCGGCACGCACGCATCGCCCGTTCTCGCCAGCCTGCGGCGCCCGGCGTCGGACGGTTCCGCAGTGAGGTGGCGCAAGGTGATGCAGCGGCTGACGGCACGGCAACTCGGACGAGGAAACCTATTGTTGTCGGGCACGCGCCGGCGAGGGCCCGCGCCCGGGCCGGTTCGCCGCCCACCCGTGCGTTGCGTCACGCTCGCGGGCACCGCGCCCACCCCCCATCCGCAGGACTCACTTCGCTGCCGCTGCGCACTACCGCACGCTATCGCGGCAAACGGGCCGGCTGCGGTCAATCGCCCACCAAAGGCGGTCGATTAGCTCCCTAAACTCGCGTCGCCCAATCAATACATGCAGTTACATCGTCGGGACAAGCCGGCGAATCCACATTCATGACGCTCCCTCGACTTCCGGTTTCGAAGCTTGCCGCCGGCATCGTCCTGGCCCTGTCCGCCATGGCCGCGGCGACCGCACAGACGGCCGCCGATCCGCTGAAGGCGGCCGTGGAGAAGGCCGTTCTCACCCAGCCGGAGGTGACGGCGCGCTTCAACGCCTACCGCGCCTCGGTGGACGCCGTCGACATCGCACGCGCCGCGTTCCGCCCGCGCGTGGACCTGCAGGGATCGGTGGGCCGCGACAGCGACAAGATCACCACCCGCGCCCCGCAGAGCCAGTCGTTCAGCCGCACGGGCCTGAGCCTGAGCGTGACCCAGCTGCTGTGGGACGGGCTCGCCAGCCAGCGCGACGTGGCGCGCTTCGGGCACGAGAGCCTGGCGCGCTGGTTCGAGCTGGTCGACGCGACCGAGCAGGCCGCGCTCGAAGCCGCGCGCGCCTACTACGACGTGCAGCGCTTTCGCCGCCTGGTCGAGCTGGCCGAGGACAACTACGTGCAGCACAAGTACGCCTCGCTGCAGATCGGCTCGCGCGTGCGCGCCGGCGTCGGCCGCGGCGTCGACCTCGAGCAGGCCAATGCGCGCCTCGCGCTCGCCGAATCGAACCTCGCCACCGAGCTGGCGAACCTGCACGACGTGACGGCGCGCTACCAGCGCATCGTGGGCGAAGCGCCGCCGGCGAAGCTGCCCGCGGCCACGCCGCTCGCGCAGCGCCTGCCCGCCACGCCAGCCGAGGCCGCGCGCGGCGCCATCGAGCGCAGCGCGCTCGTCAGCGCGAGCATCGAGAACCTGCGCGCCGCGCGCTCGGCGGTCGAACTGCGCCGCGCCGCCTACCAGCCGCGGCTCGAAGCGCGGCTGCGCAGCGGCGGCGGCAACAACTTCGACGGCATCCGCGACCAGAAGCGCGACAACAGCGCCGAGCTGGTGCTGAACTGGAACCTCTACAACGGCGGCGCCGACCAGGCGCGCGTGCGCCAGCAGGCCGACCTGCTCAACCAGGCCGCCGACCTGCGCGACAAGGCCTGCCGCGACATGCGCCAGACGGCGGCCATCGCCTTCAACGACACGCGCAAGCTGGTGGAGCAGCTCGAGTACCTCGACCGCAACACGCTCGCCATCGAGAAGGCGCGCGACGCCTACCGCCAGCAGTTCGACATCGGCCAGCGCAGCCTGCTGGACCTGCTCAATGCCGAGAACGAGCTCTACACCGCGCGGCGCGCCTACGCCAACGCGCAGTTCGACCTGAACGTGGCGTATGCGCGCACGCACGCGGCGCTGAACCAGCTCAACGCCGAGCTGGGCATCGCCCGCCCCGTGGGCGAGGACGATGCCGCCGCCGGCTGGACGTCGGCCGGCGACGAGCCGGGGCGCTGCCCGGTGGAGCCCGGCATCGTCACCGGCACGAGCCGCACCGAGCTCGATGCGCGGGCACGCGAGATCGCGCAGAGCGTGGCACCGGCCCCGACGCCGAAGCGGTAACTGATCAAGCCAACGCCGCGGATCCGGCTCCGCCGGTCCGCTGGCGTGCCCCCTGGGGGGCGCGCGAAGCGCGTAGGGGGGGTCTATTTTTTCGGCGGCACGTCGGTACAGCTGCCGTGCGCCACCTCGGCCGCCATGCCGATGCTCTCGCCGAGCGTCGGGTGCGGATGGATGGTCTTGCCGATGTCCACCGCGTCGGCGCCCATCTCGATGGCCAGCGCGACCTCGCTGATGAGGTCGCCCGCATGCGTGCCGACGATGCCGCCGCCCACGATGGCGTGCGTGGCCTCGTCGAACAGCAGCTTGGTGAAGCCCTCGTCGCGCGTGTTGGCGATGGCCCGGCCCGAGGCCGTCCAGGGAAACAGCCCCTTCTTCACCTTCACGCCGCGCGCCTTGGCTTCGTCCTCGGTCAGGCCCACCCAGGCCACCTCGGGGTCGGTGTAGGCCACGCTCGGGATCACGCGCGCGTCGAAGGCGCTGCGCGCGAGCCTCTCGTCGCCGAGCTGCTCGCCCGCCGCCACCTCGGCCGCCACGTGGCCCTCGTGCACCGCCTTGTGCGCGAGCATCGGCTGGCCGACGACGTCGCCGATGGCGAAGATGTGCGGCACGCTGGTGCGCATCTGCACGTCCACCGGGATGAAGCCGCGCTCGCCGACCTTGACGCCCGCCTTGTCCGCACCGATGCGTGATCCGTTGGGGATGCGGCCCACGGCCTGCAGCACGAGGTCGTAGACCTGCGCGTCCTTCGGCGCGCCCTCACCCTCGAAGTGCACGGCGATGCCCTGCTTCGTCGCCTCGGCACCCACCGTCTTCGTCTTCAGCAGGATGTGGTCGAAGCGCGGCGCGTTCATCTTCTGCCACACCTTGACGAGGTCGCGGTCGGCGCCCTGCATCAGGCCATCGAGCATCTCCACCACGTCGAGCCGCGCGCCCAGCGTCGAGTACACCGTACCCATCTCCAGGCCGATGATGCCGCCGCCGATGATCAGCATGCGCTTGGGCAGCTGGCGCAGCTCGAGCGCGCCGGTGGAGGTGACGATGCGCGGGTCGTCCTTCGGCAAGAACGGCAGCTTCACCGCTTCGGAACCGGCGGCAATGATGGCGCGCTGGAAGCGGATGGTCTTCGTGCTGCCGTCCTCGGCGGTGACCTGCAGGTGGTGAGGATCGGCGAACTCGCCGCGGCCCTGCACCACCGTGACCTTGCGCATCTTCGCCATCGCGGCGAGCCCGCCGGTCAGCTTGCCCACCACCTTCTGCTTGTGGGCGCGCAGCTTGTCGAGGTCGATCGTCGGCGCGCCGAAGGCGATGCCCAGCGACTCGAAGTGCTTCGCCTCGTCCATCACCGCGGCGACGTGCAGCAGCGCCTTGGAGGGGATGCAGCCGACGTTGAGGCACACGCCGCCGAGCGTCGGGTAGCGCTCGACGATGACGGTCGAGAGGCCCAGGTCCGCCGCGCGGAAAGCCGCCGAGTAACCGCCGGGGCCGGCGCCGAGCACGAGCATGTCGCACTCGATGTCGGCGCTGCCTGACTGGCCCCCTCTCCCGCTTGCGGGAGAGGGCTGGGATGAGGGTGCCGCCGCAGGCGGCTGCGCCGCCACCCTCACCCCCTGCCCCTCTCCCGCCAGCGGGAGAGGGGTGGGAGCCGCCGCATCCTGCGTCTCCAGCGAAAGGATCACCGACCCTTCGCTCACCGTGTCGCCGACCTTCACCTTCAGCGCCTTCACCACGCCCGCGTGCGAGGACGGGATCTCCATCGACGCCTTGTCGCTCTCCACCGTCACGAGCGACTGCTCGGCGGCCACCGTGTCGCCGGGCTGCACCAGCAGCTCGATCACCGCCACGCCCTTGAAATCGCCGATGTCCGGCACCTGGATGTCGATCTGAGCCATCGGGCGTCGTCCTGAAGGAAAGGAGGAAAGGGTCACTCGCCCTTGGCGAGCTTGAGGGTGTACACGCGCACCGGGCCGGCGGAGTTCTTGTCGAACTCGCAGCCGGCGCGCACGCCGATCTCGGCCAGCTCGCGCGCGGTCTTCGCGCGGTCGTAGGCGGTGTACATGGCGCCGAGCGCGAAGGCGCGGCCCGTGCCGATGCCCCAGAAGCGGTCGAACTCGAACACCTCGCGGTAGGAGTACACGCCGTAGATGCCGCTCGCGTTGGCGATGAGGGCGGTGAACTGCGAGCTCTCGTACGGGTCGGCGTCTTCTTCCTTGGTGTTCAGGTAGAAGGTGTCCTTCAGCTTCGGGTGCAGGCGCAGGAAGGTGTCGAACACCTGGTCGCGCGAGCCGAGCTGCAGCTCGTCGGGCGTGAGGCTGTTGAGCGCGCGGCGCAGCACCGGGAAGTGCGCCGTCGTGCCCGACATGCCGAACCACGAATCGCCCGCCTTGAAGAGCTTCTCGTTGGCTTCGTAGCCGTGCGCGAGGCGCGTGTCGCCGAACGTCACCAGGCTGTCGGCGGCAATCGCCACCTGCCCGCCCTTTCTCGCCACCACCACGGTCGTCATCGGCGGCGGCCCCTCACAGCAGCACGCGGCGGAAGTCCGCCAGCACCTGGCCGAGGTAGGCGTTGAAGCGCGCCGCGGCGGCGCCGTCGATCACGCGGTGGTCGTACGACAGCGACAGCGGCAGCGTCAGCCGCGGGTGGAAGCCCTTGCCGTCCCACACCGGCTTCATCGCGCTGCGCGACAGGCCGAGGATGGCCACCTCGGGCGCATTGATGATGGGCGTGAAGTTCGTGCCGCCGATGCCGCCCAGCGAGCTGATGGAGAAGCAGCCGCCGGTCATCTCGGCCGGGCCGAGCTTGCCGTCGCGCGCCTTCTTCGCGAGATCGCCCATCTCCTGGCTGATCTGCAGGATGCCCTTCTTGTCGGCGTCCTTGAGCACCGGCACGACCAGGCCGTTGGGCGTGTCCGCCGCGAAGCCGATGTGGAAGTACTGCTTGTAGACCAGCGTGTCGCCGTCGAGGCTGGCGTTGAACTCGGGGAACTTCTTCAGCGCCGCGACCACCGCCTTGATGACGAAGGCGAGCATCGTCACCTTGACGCCGGATTTCTCGTTCTCCTTGTTGGTGGCCACGCGGAAGGCCTCCAGCTCGGTGATGTCGGCCTCGTCGTTGTTGGTGACGTGCGGGATCAGCACCCAGTTGCGGTGCAGGTTCGCGCCGCTGATCTTCTTGATGCGCGACAGGGCCTTGCGCTCGACGGGGCCGAACTTGGCGAAGTCGACCTGCGGCCAGGGCAGCAGGCCCGGCAGGCCGACGCCCGCCGCGCCGGCCGCCACGCCCTTGGCGGCTTGCGCCTTCGTGCTCAGCTCGCCGGCCATCACGCCCTTGACGAAGCCGTGCACGTCGTCCTGCGTGATGCGGCCCCTGGGGCCGCTGCCCTTCACCTCGGCCAGCGGCACGCCGAGCTCGCGCGCGAGCTTGCGGATGGACGGCGAGGCATGCGGCAGCGGGCCCTTCGGCGCCGTGGGCTCGTGGGCCGGCAGCGCGGCGGTGGGCGAGACGCGCTCCTGCGGGCGCGACGCCTCGGCGGCGGGCGCGGGCTCGGAGGCGGGCGCCGCAGCCGCGGCCTGGGCCGGCGCGGCAGCGGGCGGCGCCGCGTCGCCCGAAGCCTCGACGGTGGCGATGGTCGAGCCCTGCGAGACCTTGTCGCCGACCTTGACCTTCACCGCCTTCACCACGCCGGCATGCGAGGACGGGATCTCCATCGAGGCCTTGTCGCTCTCGACGGTGATGAGGCTCTGCTCGGCCTTGACCGTGTCGCCGGGCTTGACGAGCACCTCGATGACGGCGACCTCGTCGAAGTCGCCGATGTCGGGGACGGTGATCTCGGCAAGGCTCGAAGCGCCCGCGCCTTGCGCCGCCCCGGCCATTCGCGCTGAGCCTGTCGAAGCGCCTTGCGCAGGTTCGGCCTGGCCCTTCGATACCTCGGGGCGAACGGGTGCGGGGGCTTCGACAGGCTCAGCCCGAACGGACGACGGAGCAGGCGCCGCCTCCCCCGCCGCCTCCAGCAACACCAGCAGCGAGCCCTCCGCCACCTTGTCGCCCAGCCCCACCTTCAGTTCCTTGACCACCCCGGCGTGCGACGACGGGATCTCCATCGACGCCTTGTCGCTCTCCACCGTGACGAGCGACTGCTCCGCCTTCACCGTGTCGCCGGGCTTGACCAGCAGTTCGATGACTTCCACTTCCTTGAAGTCGCCGATGTCCGGGACCTTCACCTCGACCAATGCCATTTCTCGTGCTCCGGCGTTTCTTGTGCATCGGGGCGGCGCGCGCCCGCATCGTTCTCCGCCGCCCGGGCGCGCCGGGCGGGCTGCGTCAGGCGTACAGCGGGTTGAGCTTGCCGGCGTCGATGCCGTACTTCGCGATGGCCTCGGCCACCTTGGCGGCAGGAATCGTGCCTTCGTCGGCCAGCGCCTTCAGCGCCGCCAGGACGATGTAGTGCCGGTCGATCTCGAAGTGCGCGCGCAGCTTGCTGCGGAAATCGCTGCGGCCGAAGCCGTCGGTGCCCAGCACCTTGTAGCTGCGGCCCTTGGGCATGAAGGCGCGGATCTGGTCGGCGTAGTTCTTCATGTAGTCGGTGGAGGCCACCACCGGCCCCGGGTACTTCTCGAGCTGCTGCGCGACGAAGGGCACGCGCGGCTTGTCGGTCGGGTGCAGCAGGTTCCAGCGCTCGGCGTCCTGGCCGTCGCGGGCGAGCTCGTTGAAGCTCGGGCAGCTCCACACGTTGGCGGACACGCCCCAGTCGTCCTTGAGCAGCGCCTTGGCGGCGATGCTCTCGCGCAGGATGGTGCCGCTGCCCAGCAGGTTCACGCGCGGCGTCTTCTTGGCACCTTCCTCGAGGAGGTACATGCCCTTGATGATCTGCTCCTCGGTGCCGGGCTTGAGGCCGGGCATCGCGTAGTTCTCGTTGAGCAGCGTGATGTAGAAGTAGACGTTGTCCTGCTGCTCGACCATGCGCTTGAGGCCGTGGTGCAGGATCACGCCCACCTCGTGCGCGAAGGTCGGGTCGTAGCTGATGCAGTTCGGGATCGTGCCCGCGAGGATGTGGCTGTGGCCGTCCTCGTGCTGCAGGCCCTCGCCGTTCAGCGTGGTGCGCCCCGAGGTGCCGCCCAGCAGGAAGCCGCGCGCCTGCATGTCGCCCGCCGCCCAGGCGAGGTCACCCACGCGCTGGAAGCCGAACATCGAGTAGTACACGTAGAACGGGATCATGATGCGGTTGTTCGTCGAGTACGACGTCGCCGCGGCGATCCACGAGCACATGCCGCCCGCCTCGTTGATGCCCTCCTGCAGGATCTGCCCCGCCTGGTCCTCGCGGTAGTACATCACCTGCGCCTTGTCGACCGGCGTGTACTTCTGGCCTTCCGGGTTGTAGATGCCGATCTGGCGGAACAGCCCCTCCATGCCGAAGGTGCGCGCCTCGTCCACCACGATGGGCACGACGCGCGGGCCGAGCGCCTTGTCGCGCAGCAGCTGCGTGAGGAAGCGCACGTAGGCCTGGGTGGTGCTGATCTCGCGGCCCTCGGCCGTGGGCTCGAGCACGGCCTTGAAGGTGTCCAGCGACGGGATCTCGAAGTGCTCGTCGGCGCGCGGGCGGCGCCGGGGCAGGTAGCCGCCCAGCGCCTTGCGGCGCTCGTGCAGGTACTGCATCTCGGGCGTGTTCTCGGCCGGCTTGTAGAACGGGATGTCGGCCAGCTTCTCGTCCGGGATGGGGATGTTGAAGCGGTCGCGGAAGGCCTTCACGTCCTCGTCGATCAGCTTCTTGGTCTGGTGGGCGGTGTTCTTGCCCTCGCCGATCTTGCCCATGCCGAAGCCCTTGACGGTCTTCACCAGCAGCACCGTCGGCTGGCCCTTGTGGTTCACCGCGCGGTGGTAGGCGGCGTACACCTTCTGCGGGTCGTGGCCGCCGCGCTGCAGGCGCCAGATGTCCTCGTCGCTCATCTTGGACACCATCTCCAGCAGCTTGGGGTGGCGGCCGAAGAAGTGCTCGCGCACGAAGGCGCCGTCGTTGGCCTTGAAGGCCTGGTAGTCGCCGTCCACCGTGTCCATCATGACCTTGCGCAGGATCTCGTCCTTGTCGCGCGCGAGCAGCGGGTCCCAGTAGCTGCCCCAGATCAGCTTGATGACGTTCCAGCCGACGCCGCGGAACTCGCCCTCGAGCTCCTGGATGATCTTGCCGTTGCCGCGCACCGGGCCGTCCAGGCGCTGCAGGTTGCAGTTGACGATGAAGATCAGGTTGTCGAGCTTCTCCCGCGCCGCGAGGCCAATGGCGCCGAGCGACTCGGGCTCGTCCATCTCGCCGTCGCCGCAGAACACCCACACCTTGCGGTTGGAGGTGTCGGCGATGCCGCGCGCGTGCAGGTACTTGAGGAAGCGCGCCTGGTAGATGCCCATCAGCGGCCCGAGTCCCATCGAGACGGTGGGGAACTGCCAGAACTCGGGCATCAGCTTCGGGTGCGGGTAGCTCGAGATGCCCCGGCCGTCAACCTCGCGGCGGAAGTTGTTCAGCTGCTCCTCGGTGATGCGCCCCTCCAGGAAGGCGCGGGCGTAGATGCCGGGCGACGAATGGCCCTGGATGTAGAGCAGGTCGCCGCCGTGAGTCTTTCCGCCATCGGCGCTCTCGGCGTGCCAGAAGTGGTTGAAGCCGGCGCCGAACATCGTCGCCACCGAGGCGAAGGAGGAAATGTGGCCGCCCAGGTCGCCGCCGTCCTCGGGGTGCAGGCGGTTCGCGCGCACCACCATCGCCATCGCGTTCCAGCGCATGAAGCCGCGCAGGCGCTCCTCCATCTCGACGTTGCCGGGGCAGCGCTCCTCCTCGTCCGGCTCGATGGTGTTGACGTAGCCGGTGTTGGCCGAGAACGGCATGTCCACGCTGTTCTGGCGCGCGCGCTCGAGCAGCTGCTCGAGCAGGAAGTGGCCGCGCTCGGGGCCTTCGGTCTGGATGACGGCCGTCAGCGCATCCAGCCACTCGCGTGTTTCGAGCGGGTCGGCATCGTTGGCGGCGGCCCCGAGAAACGAATCAGGCATCGCGGACATGGTGTCTCCTGCAGGTATGGGAATCGTGGGCGGCGTGCAGTCTCGCACAGCTTTTCAAAGATTCCAAATTATGCGAACACATTGCACATTGCGATATCAGAAGGCATCCCCGGGGCCGGCCCGCGGCGGCGGACGCGGCCGCGCCGCGGGGCGCCCTCGATAATTCGGCCATGCCCATTCCTTCGAAGCCGGCCGGTCGACAGTACCGCAGCGCCACGTCCACATTGCCGCGGCGGTTGTTCGGCCGCTGGTGGCGCCGGCAGTCGCCCTCCCGCCAGGACCGCTTCGCGACGCTGGGCCCGCTCGTGTCCGTGCTGCTGTTCCTCGCGGCCATCATTTCCGCCTTCTGGTATTTGCGCAACGAGGAGTTCCAGCGCGAGCAGGAGGCGGTGCAGCGCGACACCGAGATCGCGCAGCAGCAGATCCGCCTGCGCTTGATCGAGAACCAGGAGCAGCTCGTGCGCATCGCGCGCGAGATCGTCACCCGCGCCATCGACCGCGAGGGCTTCCTCGAGCAGGCCGCCGGCTTCACGCGCGAGCGCCCCGAGATCAACCACCTGCTGTGGCTCGGTCCCACCCGCGTGCGGCGGGCCGACTACTCCTCCATCAGCTTCCACCCCGAGACCGGCCTCACCGGGGAGGAAGGCGGCGCCACGCTGCCCAAGGAAGGTTCGGACAACGCCCCCGAGGCCGCGTTCCAGAGCGCGCGCAGCTCGCGCCAGCCGGTGTACTCGGCGCCGTTCAAGGACAGCTACGGCAGCCCCGTGATCCAGATCCACGTGCCGCTGATCGACCGCAGCGCCTTCAGCGGCACGCTCGTGGCCGAGTACTCCATCGCGAGCCTGATGCGCTACTTCGTGCCGGCCGAGGTGTCCAACCGCCACGCGATGAGCCTGCTCGACGCCGGCGGGCGGGTGCTCGCCAGCACGGTGGTCATCCCGCAGGGCCGGGAGATGCCCGTGGCCGCCATCGTGCACGACGTGCCCATCGGCCCCGCCGGCAGCGGCCTCGTGCTGCGCGGCCAGGGCTACCGCACCTCCATCGGCCTGGTCAGCAACGGCCTGTTCTGGATGGTCGCCGCGCTGTCCGTGCTCACCGTCTGGATGCTGCTGGGCACCTGGCGGCACATGCGCCGGCGCCTGCAGATGCAGAACGCGCTGGTGTCCGAGGCGAACTTCCGCCGCGCGATGGAGAACTCCATGCTCACCGGCATGCGCGCGATGGACATGGAGGGCCGCATCACCTACGTGAACCCGGCCTTCTGCGCCATGACCGGCTTCTCCGAGCACGAGCTCATCGGCCGCCAGCCGCCCTTCCCGCACTGGCCGCCCGACCGGGTGGAAGAGAACCACCGCCTGTTCCAGCAGGAGCTGCAGGGCCGCAGCCCCGCCGGCGGCATCGAGGTGAAGGTGATGCGCAAGGACGGCACGCTCTTCGACGCGCGCATGTACGTCTCGCCCCTCATCGACCCCAAGGGCCAGCAGACGGGCTGGATGACCTCGATGACCAACATCACCGAGGCCAAGCGCATCCGCGACCAGCTCTCGGCCTCGCACGAGCGCTTCACCACCGTGCTCGAGGGGCTGGACGCCTCGGTGTCGGTGCTGTCGGTGCAGCAGGGCGAGCTGCTGTTCGCCAACCATTCGTACCGCCTGTGGTTCGGCGCCGAGGCGCACGGCCACGCGCTGCTGGCGGGCGACGACCCGGCGTTCCCGCAGCTGGGCGAGCCCGACGACTCCGTCGACAGCTTCGGCGGCCTGCCCACGCAGCACCTCACGGATGCCGGCTCGGCGCCGCACGAGGTCTACATCCAGCCGCTGGCGAAGTGGTTCGACGTGCGCGCGCGCTACCTGCAGTGGACCGACGGCCGGCTCGTGCAGATGCTGATCGCGACCGACATCACCGCCCGCCGCGCCGCCGAGTCGCTGGCCGCGGCGCAGGCCGAGAAGGCGCAGGTGACGAGCCGGCTGATGACCATGGGCGAGATGGCCTCGTCGGTCGCGCACGAGCTGAACCAGCCGCTCACCGCCATCGCCAACTACTGCAACGGCATGGTCTCGCGCGTGAAGAACGACGCGATCGGCAAGGACGACCTGGTGGCCGCGCTCGAGAAGACGGCCAAGCAGGCGCACCGCGCCGGCCAGATCATCCACCGCATCCGCAGCTTCGTGAAGCGCAGCGAGCCGCAGCGCCAGCCCTCGCAGGCGCGGGCGATCGTGGAGGACGCGGTGGAGCTCGCCAACCTCGAGCTGCGCCGGCGCAACGTGCAGATCAACGTGTACGTGGCCCAGCGCCTGCCCACGCTGATGGTCGACCCGATCCTCATCGAGCAGGTCGTGCTCAACCTGCTCAAGAACGCGGCCGAGGCCATCGACGCCGCGCAGCTGCCGCCCGCGCGGCGCCACATCGAGCTGCGCGTGATCCCGAAGCACACGCCCGAGGAAGGCGGCGTGATCGAGTTCAGCGTGACCGACATGGGCCCGGGCATCAACGAGGAAATGATCTCGCGCCTGTACGAAGCCTTCTTCTCCACCAAGGCCGACGGACTGGGCATCGGCCTGTCGCTGTGCCGCTCGATCGTCGAGTCCCACCGGGGTCGGATGCGGGCACAGAACCTCTACAATGGCGAGTCCGTCTCGGGCTGCAGATTCACCTTCACGCTGCCCGTCGAGAGCACGCGCTCCGAGGCTCTTTCCTCCACCAACTCTGCTGTCACTTCATGAGCTTGATCCCGAAGAAAGGCACGGTCTACGTCGTCGACGACGACGAAGCGGTGCGCGACTCGCTGCAGTGGCTGCTCGAAGGCAAGGACTACCGCGTCAAGTGCTTCGATTCCTCCGAATCGTTCCTGTCGCGCTTCGATCCGCGCGAGGTCGCCTGCCTGATCGCCGACATCCGCATGGAAGGCATGAGCGGCCTCGAACTGCAGGACCGCCTGATGGAGCGCAAGAGCCCGCTGCCCATCGTCTTCATCACCGGCCACGGCGACGTGCCCATGGCCGTCACCACGATGAAGAAGGGCGCGATGGACTTCATCGAGAAGCCCTTCAACGAGGAAGAGCTGCTCAGCCTCGTGGAACGCATGCTCGACCAGGCGCGCGCCGCGTTCAGCCAGCACCAGGAAGCCGCCAGCCGCGACGCGCTGTTGTCGCGCCTGACCACGCGCGAGGCGCAGGTGCTCGAGCGCATCGTCGCCGGCCGGCTGAACAAGCAGATCGCCGACGACCTGGGCATCAGCATCAAGACGGTGGAGGCGCACCGCGCCAACATCATGGAGAAGCTCAACGCCAACACGGTGGCCGACCTGCTGAAGATCGCGCTCGGCGCGCAAGCCAAGGCCTGACACCCGCCCGCACACGAGAAGGCCGCTGACGAAGCGGCCTTCTGCATTTGGATTCCCTCATTTTCCGGAGCACCGCCCCATGACCGCCCAACTGATCGACGGCAACGCCTTGTCCAAGCAGATCCGCGCCGAGGTGGCGCAGCGCGCCGCCGCTCTTACCGCGCGCGGCCACAAACCGGGCCTCGCCGTCGTCCTCGTCGGCGACAACCAGGCCTCGGCCACCTACGTGCGCCACAAGGTCAAGGACTGCGAGGAGAGCGGCTTCCGCTCCGTGCTCGAGAAGTACGACGCCTCGCTCACCGAGGCCGAACTGCTCGCGCGCATCCGGGCCCTCAACGACGACCCGGCGATCGACGGCATCCTGGTGCAGCTGCCGCTGCCGCCGCACATGGACACGAACAAGGTCATCGAGACCATCTCGCCGCTGAAGGACGTGGACGGCTTCCACGTCGCCAGCGCCGGCGCGCTGATGATCGGCCAGCCCGGCTTCAAGGCCTGCACGCCCTACGGCTGCATGAAGATGCTCGAATCCATCGGCTGCGACCCGCGCGGCAAGCACGCGGTGGTCATCGGGCGCAGCAACATCGTCGGCAAGCCCATGGCCATGCTGCTCTTGCAAGCCAGCGCCACCGTCACCATTTGCCACAGTGCCACGCCCGATCTGGCGTCTCATACGCGCCAGGCCGACATCGTGGTGGCCGCCGTCGGCAAGCGCAACGTGCTGACGGCCGACATGGTGAAACCCGGCGCGGTGGTGATCGACGTGGGCATGAATCGCAACGACGAAGGCAAGCTCTGCGGCGACGTCGACTTCGCCGGCGTCTCGCAGGTGGCCGGCTGGATCACGCCGGTGCCCGGCGGCGTCGGCCCCATGACACGCGCCATGCTGCTCGTCAACACCATCGAAGCGGCGGAACGCGCCGCGGCCGCCGCGGTCTGACCACTCTTCCCCCAAAGGACGACCCGACGCATGACGAACCCCCTGCTCCAGACCTGCGGCCTCCCCGCGTTCGACGCCATCCGGCCCGAACACGTCGAGCCGGCCATCGACACGCTGCTGAAGGCGGCCGACGACGCGCTGGAGCGCGCGGTGAGCGACGCGGTGCCCGCCGACTACGACGCCCTCTCGGCCGTGCTCGACGTGGCCGGCGAACGACTGCGCGCGGCGTGGAGCGCCGTCGGGCACCTGAAGTCGGTGGCCGACACGCCCGAGCTGCGCGCCGCCTACAACGCCGCGCTGCCCAAGGTCACCGAGCTGTCGACGCGGCACGCCAGCGACGAGCGCCTGTACGCCAAGTACAAGGCCATCGCCGCCTCGCCCGCGGCGGCGAGCCTGAGCGCGCCGCGCCGCAAGGCGCTGTCGAACGCCATGCGCGACTTCGTGCTCTCGGGCGCCGAGCTGCAGGGCGAGGCCAAGGCCCGCTTCCAGCGCCTGCAGGAGCTGCAGGCCGAGCTCGCGCAGAAGTTCTCCGAGCACGTGCTCGACGCGACCGACGGCTTTGCCTACTACGCGAGCGAGGCCCAGCTCGCCGGCGTGCCGGCCGACGTGAAGCGGGCCGCGCGCGCCGCCGCCGAGGCCGAAGGCCGCGACGGCCACAAGATCACCCTGCACTTCCCGAGCTACTTCCCGGTGATGCAGTACGGCAGCGACCGCGCGCTGCGCCAGGCGCTCTACACCGCCTACGTGACACGGGCGAGCGAGCTCGGCCCCGCCGAGCACGACAACTCCGCGCCGATGCGCGAGCTCATCGCCCTCAAGCAGGAGGAGGCGAAGCTGCTCGGCTACCCGAGCTTCGCCGACGTGTCGCTCGTGCCCAAGATGGCCGATTCGCCGCGGCAGGTGACCGACTTCCTGCGCGACCTCGCCCGCCGCGCCCGCCCCTACGCCGAGCGCGACCTGGCCGAGCTGCGCGAGTTCGCGCGTGCCGAGCTCGGCATCGACGAGCTCCAGGCCTGGGACACCGCCTACGCCAGCGAGAAGCTCAAGGAAGCGCGCTACGCCTTCAGCGACCAGGAGGTGAAGCAGTACTTCACCGAGCCCAAGGTGCTCGAAGGCCTGTTCCGCATCGTCGAGACGCTGTTCGAGGTGAGCATCCGCCCCGACACCGCGCCGGTGTGGCACCCGAGCGTGCGCTTCTTCCGCATCGAGCGGGGCGGCGAGCTGGTCGGCCAGTTCTACCTCGACCCCTACGCGCGCAACGGCAAGCGCTCCGGCGCCTGGATGGACGACGTGCGCGGCCGCTGGGCGCGGCCCGAGGGCTCGCTGCAGACGCCGGTGGCCCACCTCGTGTGCAACTTCACGCCGCCGCTGGCGGCGGACGGCGCGGCGCGCCCGGCGCTGCTCACGCACAACGACGTCACCACCCTCTTCCACGAGTTCGGCCACGGCCTGCACCACATGCTCACGCGGGTGGACGACATCGGCGTGGCCGGCATCTCGGGGGTCGAGTGGGACGCGGTGGAGCTGCCCAGCCAGTTCATGGAGAACTTCTGCTGGGAATGGGAGGTGGTCCGGCGCCTCACCGCCCACGTCGACACCGGCGAGCCGCTGCCGCGCGCGCTCTTCGACCGCATGCTCGCCGCGAAGAACTTCCAGAGCGGGCTGCAGACGCTGCGCCAGGTGGAGTTCGCGCTCTTCGACATGCGGCTGCACGCCGAGCCCGGCGCCGAAGCCGACATCCAGGGCCTGCTCGATGCCGTGCGCCGCGAGGTGGCGGTGCTCGTGCCGCCGGCCTTCAACCGCTTCCAGCACAGCTTCTCGCACATCTTCGCCGGCGGCTATTCGGCCGGCTACTACAGCTACAAGTGGGCCGAGGTGCTGAGCGCCGACGCCTGGAGCGCGTTCGAGGAGAGCGCCCGCGACGGCAACGTGCTCAACGTCGACACGGGGCGCCGCTATCGCGAGGCCGTGCTCGAGGCCGGCGGCAGCCGCCCCGCGATGGACAGCTTCAAGGCCTTCCGCGGCCGCGAGCCGCGGATCGACGCGTTGCTGCGGCACCAGGGCATGGGTTGAAGCGCCTCGCGCGAGCGGTTAGATTGCATCGACCCATCGAAGCGGAGTTCCCATGACCACACCGATCGGCGCGGCGGTTCGCGCCCTCCCGCTCGCGGCCCTGCTGTTCGCCGCGGCGGCACAGGCGCAGTACAAGATCGTCGGCCCCGACGGCCGCGTCACCTACACCGATCGCCCGCCGGCCGCCGCGCAGGGCGAGCGCGTCGCCCCCATGGGCCGCGTCGCCGCCGAAGCCTCCGGCAGCAGCGCCGCGCTGCCGCTCGAGCTGCGCCAGGCGGCGTCGCGCTACCCGGTCACGCTCTACACCGCGGCCAACTGCGTCCCTTGCGACACTGGCCGCCAGCTGCTGAACCAGCGGGGCATTCCCTTCGCCGAGCGGGTGGCCTCCACGGTGGAGGACAGCCAGGCGCTGGAACGCCTGAGCGGCGGCCGCGAGGTGCCGGTGCTCACCATCGGCGGGCAGATGCTGCGCGGGCTGCAGTCCGAGTCGTGGAACTCGTACCTCGACGCCGCCGGCTACCCGCGCGAATCGAAGCTGCCGGCCACCTACCGCCAGCCCGCCGCCGCCCCGCTGGTGCCCCCGCCCACCACCGAGGCGCAGACCCAGCCGATCGTGGTCCTGCCGGCCGGCCCCGAGATGCGGCCGACGCCGCAGACCTCGCCCGAGGGCATCCGCTTCTAGGGTTCGGTCGGCGGCACGCCGATGCGCCGCGCGAGCAGGCTGCCCGCGGCGACCACGCTGCCCATCAGCCAGAAGATCGCGCCGGCGCCGATGGCCGCGCCGGCCACGCCGAAGGCGAGCGGCATGGTGGTGCTCGAAAAGTTGATGGCCATCGAGCGGAACGCGATCGCCTCGCCGTGCCGGTCGGGCGGCGTCACCTGGTGCAGCGTCGACATCACCATCGGCTGCACCGCACCGAGCGCCAGGCCCAGCACCAGCGCGCACGCGCCCATGCCCCAGGCCGAGGGCACGAAGGGGTAGACGGCGAACACCGCCGCCGTGCACAGCATCGCGCCCATCAGCACCTGCCGCTCGCTCAGGCGGTGCGCGACCAGCGGGATGACGAGCCGCACCCCGGCCACCGCCAGCGCGAAGGTGCCGAGGATCGTGCCGATGGCCGATGCGCTCATGCCGCGCTCGTGCCCGAGGATGGGCACGACGAAGCTGTGCGAGTCCCAGCTCGCCGAGATGAGCCAGTTCACGATCAGCAGGCGCCGCAGCTCGGGCAGGCGCAGCAGCTGCCACGAGGTGCGCGCGCGCCCGCGCACGGCCGAAGGCCGCGGCGCCTCCACCGGCACGCGGCGCGCGAACGCCAGTGCCGCCAGGGGCAGCAGCATCAGCACCGCGAAGGCGGCGCGGAAGCCTGCCGCGTCGATCAGCAGGCCGGCCAGCACCGGGCCGACCACGTTCGAGAATGCGGGGGCCAGCCCGAGCCAGCTGAAGATCCGCATGCGCTGCGGGCCGTCGACCGCGAGGTGCCCCGCCGTGCGCTGGATGGTGATCAGGCCGATGTTCGCGCCGCTGCCCGTGAGCGCCGCGGCGAGGCACATCGCCACGTAGTGGCTGGAGACCGCGGCCACCAGCGCACCGGCGAAGGTGAGGCCCACCGCCAGCCGCAGCGGCCGGTGGTAGCCGTGCCGGTCGGCCAGCCGCCCCGCGGGCAGCGCGAGCAGGATCGGGAAGGCGGCGAACAGCGCCAGCAGCACCCCCACCGCCCATTCGGCCCGCCCCTGCTGCAGCGCCTGCAGGGGCGCGGCGACGCGCACGCCCGCCATGCACGAATGCAGGCTCACCTGCCCGAGGATGAGTGCGAGCAGCGGCCCGGAAAAACTCAGCGCCTGCGGTTGACTGGGGGGCTCGGCGGGCGCGTCAGGCATCGCCGGCGCCTTCCTCGGCGGCGTCGCCCTCGGCCGCCGGCGCCAGCGGGATCAGCTGCTGCGCGCGCGCATCGGACAGCGCCTCCACGCCGCGCAGGCTGCGCGCCATGGCGCGGGTGCGCACCTCGGCGGCATCGATGGTGCGCGAGGCTTCGTCGAGCTTCTTCTTGGTCTTGGCCAGCACGTCGCCGAACTTGCCGAACTCGGTCTTGACCGCGCCCAGCACCTCCCACACCTCGGCCGAGCGCTTCTCCAGCGCCAGCGTGCGAAAACCCATCTGCAGGCTGGTGAGCGTGGCCAGCAGCGTGGTCGGGCCGGCGAGCGTGATGCGGCAGTCGCGCTGCAGCGATTCCATCAGCCCCGGACGGCGCAGCGCCTCGGCATAGAGGCCCTCGGTCGGCACGAACAGGATGGCGAAGTCGGTGGTGTGGGGCGTGGCGATGTACTTGTCGCGGATGGAGCGCGCCTCCAGCCGCAGCCGCGCCTCGATCGCCTTGGCCGCGGCCTCCACGCCCGCCGGGTCGGCACGCTCCTGCGCGTCGAGCAGGCGCTCGTAGTCCTCGCGCGGGAACTTGGCGTCGATGGGCAGCCACATCGGCGCGCCGTCCTCGCGCCGCCCGGGCAGGCGGATGGCGAAGTCGACCAGCGCCTTGCTGCCGGGCACGGTCTCGACGCTCGCGGCGTACTGCTCCGGCGTGAACACCTGCTCCAGCAGGCCGGCGAGCTGCACCTCGCCGAAGGTGCCGCGCGTCTTCACGTTGTTGAGCGTGCGGCTGAGCGAGCCCACGTCGCGCGCCAGCGTCTGCATCTCGCCCAGGCCCCGGTGCACCTGCTCCAGCCGCTCGGCCACCTGCTTGAAGCTCTCGCCCAGGCGCGCCTCCAGCGTGGCGTGCAGCTTCTCGTCGACGGTGGCGCGCATCTGCTCGAGCTTGTGCTCGTTGCCCTGCTGCAGCGTCGTCAGCCGCTGCTCGACGACGGCGCGCACTTCCGCAAGGCGCCGCTCGTTCGATTCGGCCACGGCCCGCAGCTGCTCGGCCAGCGTGTCGGAGAAGCGCCGCAGCGCCACGTCCTGCGCCTCGCGCGAGGCCTGGGCCTGCGCCGTCTGCGTGCCCACGGCCGACTGCAGCGTCTGGCCCACGGCCGCCTGCATGGCGGCGAGCTGGGTGCGGAAGCTGTCGATCTGCTCGTTCTGCGTGCGGGCCACGTCGCCCTGCTGGTTCAGCAGCGTCTGCTGGAACACGCCGAGCGTGGTGGCCATCTCGCTGCGCGTGCTCTGGGCGCTGCGGCCCACCTCGTCGCGCAGCTCTCGCTCGAGCCGCTCGAAGCCGGTGCGGAAGTCGTCGGCGAGCCGCGCGGCAGCCTCCCGCGCCTCCTGCCTCGCCTGCATGCCGGCGCGTTGTCGGAGCCCGAACCACAGCACCAGCAGCACATTCAGAACGACCAGCGCGGCAATCAGCCAGGGCATCCAATCCATGCCCGCGATTGTCGCAGGCGGCACCTCAGCCCGCTGGCGCGCGCCGCCCCAGGAGCCCCCGTTCGAGCAGCGCGAACGCCGCCTGCACGACCAGCGCCAGCGCCGCCGCCGGCAGGGCGCCGGCCAGCATCGCATCCGTATCGTTCACCGCCAGCCCGGCGACGATGCGCTCGCCGAAGCCGCCCGCGCCGATGAAGGCCGCCATGGTGGCCGTGCCGACGTTGATGACGGCCGCCGTCTTGACGCCGGCCAGCACCATCGGCAGCGCCAGCGGCAGCTCGACGTGGCGCAGCACCTGCGACCCGCGCATGCCCAGCGACCGCGCCGCGTCGCTCATGTCGCGCCCCACGCCGCGCAGGCCGGCGTGGGTGTTGCGCACGATGGGCAGCAGCGCATAGAGGAAGAGCGCGATCAGCGCCGGCACGAAGCCGATGCGGCCGACGAGCACGATCAGGAACGCCAGCAGCGCGAGCGAGGGAATCGTCTGCAGCACGCCCACCGCCGCGAGCAGCGCGCCCGCGCCCGAGGGCCAGCGCCACGCCGCCACGCCGAGCGGCACGGCCACGAGCACCGCCAGCAGCACCGAGCCGAAGACCAGCAGCAGGTGCTCGAACGCGAGCCGCACGAAATCGGGCGCGACGATGCGCTGCCACAGCGTCTGCGGGCCGCGGCCGGCCGGTGCGGCCGCCGCGCCGCCGGCCACGAAGCGCTGCGCCACGGCGGCGAACCCCTGGCCGTCGAGCTCGACCTGGGCGTTCAGCGCGATCATCGTGCGCTCGTCGATGCGCCCCGAAAGCCCCGCCAGCGGCGCCGCGTCCAGGCCGGCGCGCATCAGCAGCACCGCGTCGTAGGCCGGAAAGAAGCGGCGGTCGTCCTCCAGCACGCGCAGGCCGAGCCGGCCCACCTTGGCGTCGGTGGAGTAGATGTCGATCACGTCGACGGTGCCGGCGGCCAGCGCGTCGTAGGCCAGCCCGTGGTCGAGGCCGGTCGGCCGCTGCGGCAGGCCGTAGGCCGCGCCCAGCGCCGGCCAGCCGTCGGCGCGCGCGAGGAACTCGTGCGACAGGCCGATGCGCAGGCCCGCCGCCGCGCGCTGCAGATCAGACACGCGGCGGATGCCGAGCGCCTCGGCCCGCGCCTCGGTCATCGCCAGTGCATAGGTGTTGTTGAAGCCCAGCGGCACCGCCGCCTTCAGGCCGCGCGGCGCCAGCCATTCGTTGAGCTGGTCGAGCGAGGGCTCGGGCGCGCCGGGCGGCGGCGTGCGCTTGAGCAGCTCGCGCACGATGGTGCCGGTGTACTCGGGGTAGACGTCGATCGAGCCGGTGGCGAGCGCCTGCTCGAGGATGCCGGTGTTGCCCAGGCCCTGCGTGTGCACCGCCTCGACGCCGGCGCGCGCAAGCGTCTCGCGCACGATCTCGCCGAGGATGTACGACTCGGTGAAGCGCTTGGAGCCGACGACGACGGGCTCGGCGCCCGCCGCGGCAGCGAGCAGGAAGGCGAACGCCGCGGCGATCAGCTGTCGAGCGCGGCGCATGCCCTGCCGCCTCAGGCGCCGGGCGCCAGCAGCTCGGCGTTGATCGGCGTCGGCGGCCGCCCCGCGTTCGGGCCGAAGCCGAGCGCGGCGATCAGGTTGTCGGCCGCGAGATCGGCCATCGCGCGGCGCGTGGCCACCGTGGCGCTGGCGATGTGCGGCGTGAGCACGACGTTGGGCACGGTCAGCAGGTCGGGGTGCACCGAGGGCTCGCCCTCGAACACGTCGAGCGCCGCCGCGGCGATGCGCCGGGCGGCCAGCGCCCGCGCCAGCGCCGCGTCGTCGACCACGCCGCCGCGCGCGATGTTGGTGAGCGTGGCGCTCGGCTTCATCAGCGCGAGCTCGGCCTCGCCGACGGCGTGGTGCGACGCCGGCGAGTACGGCACCACGATCACCAGGTGGTCGGCCTCGCGCAGCAGCGCCTCCTTGGTCACCAGCGTGGCGAGGCAGCGCGTCTCGACGTCGGGCGCGAGGCGCGAGCGGTTGTGGTAGATCACCCGCATGCCGAAGCCGTGCGCGCCGCGCCGGGCGATGGCCTGGCCGATGCGGCCCATGCCGAGGATGCCCAGCGTCGCGCCGTGCACGTCGGAGCCGGTGAACATGTCGTAGGACCACTTGGTCCATTCGCCGCGGCGCAGCCAGTGCTCGGCCTCGGCCATGCGCCGCGCCGCCGCCATCATCAGCGCGAAGCCGAAGTCGGCCGTGGTCTCGGTCAGCACGTCGGGCGTGTTGCTGCACAGCACGCCGCGCGCAGTGCAGGCGGCCACGTCGATGTTGTTGTAGCCCACCGCCATGTTGCACACCGCGCGCAGCTCGGGGTTGGCGTCGAGCACCTCGGCGTCGATGCGCTCGCTGCCGGTGATGAAGGCGCCGCGCTTGCCGCGAAGCCGCTCGCCCAGCTCGGCCTTGGACCACACGCGGTCGTCCTCGTTGGCCTCCACCTCGAAGTGCTCGCGCAGGCGCTGCAGCACCTCGGGGAACACGGCACGCGCCACCAGAACGCTCGGTTTCATTCGATTTCTCCTCTACAGCAGCCAGATGAAGGTCATCACCACGAACAGCGGCACCAGGATGCCCACCGACCATGCCATGTAGCCGAAGAAGCTCGGCATGCGGATGCCGCGGTCCTCGGCAATGGCCTTGACCATCAGGTTGGGCGCATTGCCGATGTACGAGTTGGCGCCCATGAACACCGAGCCGGCCGAGATGGCGGCCAGCGTGGTGGCGAGCTCGGTCATCAGCACCCGCGGGTCGCCGCCGGCGGTATTGAAGAACACGAGGTAGGTGGGGGCGTTGTCGAGGAAGGACGACAGCAGGCCCGTGGCCCAGAAGTACATCGCCGGGATGGGCTGGCCGTCCGATCCGGTGACGGCCGCGACGACGGCGCCGAACGGCCCGTCCACGCCCGCGCGCAGCATGGCGATCACCGGAATGATGGTGAGGAAGATGCCGGCGAAGAGCTTGGCCACTTCCGCGATCGGCCCCCAGGTGAACTGGTTCTGCTCGCGCGCGCTGTCGGGCGTGAGCCGCAGCGAGGCGATGCACAGCGCGACGAGGCCGAGGTCGCGCACCAGCGCCGCCCACGTCACCTCGGCGCCGGCCACCGTGAAGGCGACGCCCGACTTCCAGAAGCCGCTGAGCAGCACCAGCGCGATCACGCCGCCGAGCAGCACGAAATTGACCTTGCCCTCGAAGCCGATGCCCCGCGGCGAGTCGGGCGTCGGGTCGACCGGCAGGACGCCTTCGCGGCGATAGTGCCAGGTGTCGAGCGCATAGAAGATCGCGAGCAGCACGCCCACGAGGAACAGCGTCTCGGGAAAGATGTGCGCCGCCGTCCAGAAGAAGTCGACGCCCTTCAGGAAGCCGAGGAACAGCGGCGGGTCGCCCAGCGGCGTGAGCGAGCCGCCGGCGTTCGACACGATGAAGATGAAGAACACCACGACGTGCGCCACGTGCTTGCGGTTGTCGTTGGCGCGGATCATGGGGCGGATCATCAGCATCGACGCGCCCGTGGTGCCCATGAAGCTCGCCAGCACCGCGCCGATGGCCAGCATCGCCACGTTCAGCCCCGGGCTGCCGCGCAGGTTGCCGCTGATGTAGATGCCGCCGGCCACGACGAACAGCGTGGTCAGCAGCACGATGAACGGGATGTACTCGGCCACCAGCGCATGCAGGAAGCCGCCCGCGGCGGCCGCCGGGCCGTAGGCCACCGCGAAGGGCACGAGGAAGGCCGCGGCCCACGCGATCGTCACCTTGCCGTAGTGGTGGTGCCACAGGCGCGTGAGCAGCAGCGGCATCAGCGCGATCGACAGCAGCAGCCCCGCGAACGGGAGGCCCCACCAGGGGGAGAGCGCGGCGCCGTCGATCTCGGCGGCATGGACGGCGGTGGGCAGGAGCGTGGCCAGCGCGAGGGCCGCGGTGGCGCCGGCGCGCGCCGGTGTCGGGCGTGATGCGGTCATCGGCGCATTCTCGGGGCGCGCCGCGTTCAAAGCAGTCGGTGCAGCACCTGACGCAGCGCCGGCGGCAGCGCGGCCGGCCGGCGGGTGGCGCGGTCGACGTAGACGTGCACGAAATGCCCCCGCGCGGCGGTGAGCGCCTCGCCGTGCGCGAACACGCCCAGCTCGTAGCGCACGCTCGATTCGCCCATGCGCGCCACGCGCAGGCCCACGTCCACCCGGTTCGGGAACTCGAGCGGCGCGAAGTAGTTGCAGTGCGTCTCGACCACCAGGCCGATGACCTCGCCGCGGTGGATGTCGAGCGCGCCGGCCTCGATCAGGTAGCCGTTCACCGCCGTGTCGAAGAAGCTGTAGTAGACGGTGTTGTTGACGTGGCCGTAGAGGTCGTTGTCGAGCCAGCGGGTGGCGAGCGTCGTGAAGTGGCGGAAATGCTCGCGGCCCTCGGGCGCCGGCCGTGCGGGAATGGACGTGGAGGCGGGTTCGGTCATGGGCGCCCATTCTTCCACCGGCCCCGGGCCGCCCCTGCCGGCGCCGCGCAGGCCTCGTCCTAGAGGCAGCTCCCTAGTTTGCTGCATCGCAACATGAAACCCTTGATTTGTCACGTGCCACCTCTATACTTCGAGTCATGGTGCAGTGCAGCAAAACAACTGTGCCAACCCTTCCAGTCCTACCTATGGAGAACCGCACCATGCTGACCCCTGACCAACTGCTCGCCGCCCACAAGGCCAACATCGAGACCCTCTTCGGCCTGACCAACAAGGCCTTCGAAGGCGTGGAAAAGCTCGTCGAGCTGAACCTGCAGGTCGCCAAGGCCGCCATCGGCGAAGCCGCCGAGAACACCCGCGCCGCGCTGTCCGTCAAGGACGCGCAGGAGCTGGTGGCCCTGCAGGCCGCCCTGCTGCAGCCGACCGCCGAGAAGGCCGCCGCCTACAGCCGTCACCTGTACGACATCGCCGCGGCGACCAGCGCGGAAGTCAACAAGGTGGCCGAAGAGACCGCCGCCGAAGCCCAGCAGAAGTTCTCGGCCGTGATCGACAACGCGGTGAAGAACGCCCCCGCCGGCACCGAGAACGCGGTGGCGCTGGTGAAGTCGGCCCTGGCCGCCGCCAACAACGCCTACGAGACCGTGCACAAGGCGAGCAAGCAGGCCGCGGAAGTGGCGGAAGCCAACTTCCAGGCCGTGACCTCCACCGCCGTCAAGGCCACGCAGGCCGCCACCCGCGGCAAGCGCGCCACGGCTGCCGCCTGATACACGCGGCATTGAACTTCCCGGAGCGGCCGCCATCTGACAAGTGCCGCCGGCAGTGGCCGCGACACTTGCCGCGACACTCCTGAAAGGTTGTCTCCTCGGTACCCTCTTGCAGTTTCTGGGTACCTTCAAGGCCCGGTTTCGACCGGGCCTTTTTTCTTGCGCGCCGCTCGTGCGCGCACCGGGACGCGGCGGCGCCTCATATGCGCCTCAGGCATATATATCCGCCGATTCTGTTCTTCGCATATCTATCGGCGGCACCTAGAGTGCCGGGCTTCCCGGGGCTTCCTGTCCGGGGGAACGACGGCCTGCCGACGTGCGGCCCGATCCCAGCGAGAACAGACGATGTACCAATACACCGAGTTCGACACCCAGTTCGTCAAGGACCGCGCCGCGCAGTTCCGCGACCAGCTGGAGCGGTACCTGGCCGGCGAACTGAGCGCCGACGACTTCGGCCACATGCGGCGCCAGAACGGCTGGTACGTGCAGCGCCACGCGCCCATGGCGCGCATCGCCGTGCCCTACGGCGAGCTGAGCAGCCGGCAGCTGCGCAAGCTGGCGCACATCGCGCGCACCTACGACCGCGGCTACGGCCACTTCACCACGCGCACCAACCTGCAATACAACTGGATCCCGCTCGACCGGGCCGCCGACGTGATGGACGAGCTGGCCGAGGTCAGCATGCACGGCATCCAGACCTGCGGCAACTGCATCCGCAACATCACCGCCGACGCCTTCGCCGGCGTGGCGCCCGACGAGCTGGCCGACCCGCGCCCGTTCTGCGAAATCATGCGCCAGTGGTCGAGCCTGCATCCCGAGTTCGCCGCCCTGCCGCGCAAGTTCAAGATCGCCGTCAACGGCTCGCGCGAGGACCGCGCCGCCACCGGCTGGTACGACGTCGGCCTGCAGCTGGTGCACGACGAGACCGGGGCGCTCGGCTTCCAGGTGCTGGTGGGCGGCGGCATGGGCCGCACGCCGATGAACGGCGTGGTGATCCGCGACTTCCTGCCCTGGCCGCAGCTGCTCACCTACCTCGAGGCCGTGCTGCGCGTCTACAACGAGTACGGCCGGCGCGACAACATCTGGAAGGCGCGCATCAAGATCATCGTCAAGGCGATGGGCGCCCAGTTCGTCCAGGAGGTCGAGCAGGAGTTCGCCGCCCTCATCGAGAACGACGGCGACGGCGTGGCGCCGCTCATCACGCAGGCCGAGCTCGACCGCGTGTCGGCCTTCTTCCAGCTGCCCGCGGGCGTGAGCCCGCTGCCGGCCGGCGCGCCGCGCCCGGCACCGGTGCAGGGTGCGCCGCTCGCCTACACCCGCTGGCTCGAGCGCAACGTGCATGCGCACCGGCTCGACGGCTACCGCAGCGTGACGCTGTCGCTCAAGCGCGCCGGCCAGGCGCCGGGCGACGTGACCGACACGCAGATGGAACTGGCCGCGGACCTGGCCGACCGCTACAGCGCCGGCGAGCTGCGCGTCACGCACCAGCAGAACCTGGTGCTGCCCTGGGTGCGCGAGGCCGATCTCTTCGCCCTGTGGCAGGCCGCGCGCGACGCGAGCTTCGCCACGCCCAACATCGGCCTGCTCACCGACATGATCTGCTGCCCCGGCGGCGACGTGTGCTCGCTCGCCAACGCGCGCTCGATCCCCGTCTCGGCCAGCATCACCGAGCGCTTCAACGACCTCGACGAGCTCTACGACATCGGCGACATCCACCTGAACATCAGCGGCTGCATCAACTCCTGCGGCCACCACCACAGCGGCCACATCGGCGTGCTCGGCGTCGACAAGGACGGCGACGAGTGGTACCAGATCACGCTCGGCGGCTCCGACGGCTCCCGGCACAACGGCAAGGCCTCGCCGGGCAAGGTGATCGGCCCGGCCTTCACCGTGGCCGAGGTGCCGGACGTGATCGAGGCGCTGATCGACACCTACCGTGCGCAGCGCAGCGGCGGCGAGCGCTTCATCGACACCTTCCGCCGCATCGGCGTCGACCCGTTCAAGCAGGCGGCCAACGCCGCCCGCCACCTGGTCGAGGAAGCGGCGGTGGCGGCATGAGCGCCCCCGCCCGGCCGCCCGAAGGGGGCGCTCGCGTCCCTCCTGGAGGGACCCGCGAAGCGGAGGGTGCACCAGTGAGCGCACGAAGCTTGCTGTTCGTCACGCCGCAGAACGACGACTGGACCCGCGTCGCCGACGACGAGCCCGTCGCGCCGCGGGCCCACTCGCTGCTGACCTGGACGCAGTGGCTGGCCGTGCGCGACCAGTGGCCGCAGGGCGTGAGCGTGGGCGTGGTGTTCCCCAACGACGCGAACGTGAACGAACTGCTGTCCGACCTGCCGCGCCTGGCGCTCATCGCCCTGCACTTCCCCAAGTGGACCGACGGCCGCGCCTACAGCCAGGCGCGCCTGCTGCGCGTGCGCCACCGCTACGCCGGCGAGCTGCGCGCCATCGGCGAGGTGATTCCCGACATGTCGGCCCAGCTCTACCGCACCGGCTTCGACGCCATCGCGCTGCGCGCCGGCGAGAGCATCGAGACGGCCGCGCGCATGCTCAACCGCTTCCCGGTCTTCTATCAAGCGGATGCCCACCAGCCGCGCATCCGCTTCGCCCGCGAGGCCGCGCAGTGAGTGCCATCGGTCTGTACGCCCGCGCCACCGAGGGCCACGACGCACGCGTCGCGAACGCCGTGCGCATGCTGCAGGACGCCGCCGCGTCGCATCCCGGGACGGTGGTGCAGTCCACCAGCCTCGGCGCCGAGGACATGGTCGTCACCGACCTGATCGCGCGCCACCGCCTGCCCATCGCCGTGGCCACGCTGGACACCGGCAAGCTGCACGACGAGACGCTCGCGCTCATCCCGCGCATCGAGCAGCGCTACGGGCTCGCGGTCGAGGTGTTCCGCCCCGCGGCCGACGCGGCCGTGCAGTTCGTGCGCACGAACGGCGACGACGCCATGTACCGCAGCCTGGCGCTGCGCAAGGCCTGCTGCCACATCCGCAAGATGGAGCCGCTGTCGCGCATGCTCGACGGGCGCAGCGCCTGGATCACCGGCCTGCGGCGCGAGCAGTCGGCCAACCGCGGCGGCGTGCCGTTCAGCGAGCCCGACGACAAGGGCCGCATCAAGTTCAACCCCCTGGCCGACTGGAGCTGGGCCGACGTGTGGCACTACATCGAGCAGCACGACGTGCCCTACAACCCGCTGCACGACGAGTTCATGCCCAGCATCGGCTGCGCGCCGTGCACGCGCGCCATCGCCGTCGGCGAGGACTTCCGCGCCGGCCGCTGGTGGTGGGAGGACGAGACCGCCAAGGAATGCGGCCTGCACGTGAAGGAAGCCCCCGCCGTCTCGATGATCGGAGCCCACGGATGAATGCCCCGCTGAAGATCGACCAGCTCCTGCCCGAGCTGGATTCCCGCCACCTCGACGCGCTGGAGGAGGAAGCCATCTTCATCCTGCGCGAGGTGGCCGGCGCCTTCGAGCGCCCGGCGCTGCTGTTCTCCAGCGGCAAGGACTCCTGCGTGGTGCTGCACCTGGCCGAGAAGGCGTTCAAGAAGAAGGTCTCGGCCCCCGGCGAGCGCCCGCGCTTCGAGGGCCGCCTGCCCTTCCCGCTGCTGCACGTGGACACCGGCCACAACTTCCCCGAGGTGATCGAGTTCCGCGACCGCCGCATCGCCGAGATGGGCGAGCGGCTGGTCGTCGGCCACCTGGAAGACTCGATCAAGCGCGGCACGGTGCGGCTGTCGCATCCGCTGGAGTCGCGCAACGGCCACCAGACGGTGACGCTGCTCGAAGCCATCGAGGACCACCGCTTCGACTGCCTGATGGGCGGCGCGCGGCGCGACGAGGAGAAGGCGCGCGCCAAGGAGCGCATCTTCAGCCACCGCGACGGCTTCGGCCAGTGGCAGCCCAAGGAGCAGCGCCCCGAGCTGTGGAGCCTGTTCAACACCCGCATCAAGCCGGGCGAGCACTTCCGCGCCTTCCCGATCAGCAACTGGACCGAGCTCGACGTGTGGCTGTACATCGCGCGCGAGAACATCCCGCTGCCCGACCTCTACTACACCCACCGGCGCCCGGTGATCCGCCGCAAGGGCCTGCTGGTGCCGCTGACCGACGTGACGCCGCCGGCCGCCGGCGAGACGGTGGAGACCGCGCAGGTGCGCTTTCGCACCGTGGGCGACATGACCTGCACCTGCCCTGTTGCGAGCGACGCCGCCAACGCGGTGGACATCGTCGCCGAGACGCTGCAGGTCACCGTGAGCGAACGCGGCGCCACCCGCATGGACGACCGCACCTCGGACGCCTCGATGGAGCGCCGCAAGAAGGAAGGCTATTTCTGATGAGCGCAGTGCAACCCACCCGCCACCTCGACAGCCAGGAGGAGCTCGCGCACCAGGCGCTGCGCTTCCTCACCGCGGGCAGCGTCGACGACGGCAAGAGCACGCTGATCGGCCGCCTGCTGCTCGACAGCCGCGCCATCCTCGCCGACCAGATCGACGCACTGGAAAAGCGCGCCGCCGGCGCGCCGGTCGACCTCTCGCTGCTCACCGACGGCCTGGAGGCCGAGCGCGAGCAGGGCATCACGATCGACGTGGCCTACCGCTACTTCGCCACCAAGCGGCGCAAGTTCATCATCGCCGACGCGCCCGGCCACGAGCAGTACACCCGCAACATGGTGACGGCCGCCGCCGGCAGCGACGCCGCCGTGGTGCTGGTCGACATCACCAAGCTCGACCTCACGCAGGACGCGGTGCAGTTGCTGCCGCAGACGCGCCGCCACTCGCTGCTGGCGCAGCTGCTGCGCGTGCCGAGCATCGTGTTCGCGGTGAACAAGCTCGACGCCATCGAGGTCGGCACGCAGGCCGCGTTCGAGGCCGTGTCGCGCGCCCTGCACGCCTTCGCCGACCAGGCCCGCATCGCCGTGCGCGGCATCGTGCCCGTGTCGGCCCTGCGCGGCGACAACGTCGCCACGCCCTCGGCCCACTGGCCGTGGTACGCCGGCCCGACGCTGCTGCAGCTGCTCGAATCGCTGCCCGTCACCGACGAGCGCCACGACGGCAGCCTGCTGGTCCCGGTGCAGTACGTCGCCCGCGAACCCGGCGACGGCGCCGGCCACCTGCCGCGCGTGCTGTGGGGCCGCATCGCCCACGGCCGCGTGAAGGCGGGCGACCGCGTGCAGGTCCTGCCCAGCGGCGAGACCGCCACGGTCGCCGAAGTGCGCCACGCCGGCTCGGTGGTGGACGGCTGCGAGGCCGGCCAGTCCGCCGGCGTCGTGCTCGACCGCCAGGTCGACGTCTCGCGCGGCGACTGGATCGCCACGCCCGGCGCGGCCAGGCCGGTGCAGGAATTCAGCGCCACCCTCGCCTGGCTGGACACCGAGCCCGCCGTCGTCGGGCGCAAGTACTGGGTGCGCCACGGCCACCGCTGGGTGCAGGCACGCATCACCGGCATCCAGAGCCGGCTCGACATCCACACCCTGCAGGGCATCGACGCGCACGAGCTGCACGTCAACGAGATCGGCCGCGTGACCGTCCAGACCCAGGCCGCCCTGCCGGTGGAAGCCTACGAGGCCAACCGCGTCGGCGGCGCGCTCATCGTCGTCGACCCGGCGTCCAACCGCACCAGCGGCGCCCTGCTGGTGCGCGAGGCGGCCTGAGCGGCGACGCCGGCATGGGGCGCGTCTTCTTCATCGGCGCCGGGCCGGGCGCGGCCGACCTCATCACGGTGCGCGGGGCGCGCCTGCTGGGCGAGGCGCGCGTGGTGCTGGCCGACGCGCTGGCCGACCCGTCGCTGCGCGACCTGGCGCCGCAGGCGCGCTGGATCGACGTCGGCAAGCGCGGCTTCGAGGACAGCACGCGGCAGGCCACCATCAACGCGCTGCTGGTGAAGCATGCGCGCGAGGTCGGCATCGTCGTGCGCCTGAAGGGCGGCGACCCGAGCGTCTTCGGCCGGCTGGAGGAAGAGCTCGCCGCGCTGGCCGAGGCCGGCGTCGCCTGCGACGTGGTGCCCGGCGTCACCGCCGCGCTGGCCGCGGCCGCCGCCGTGCAGCGCCCGCTCACGCGCCGGGGCAGCGGCCGCAGCGTGAGCTTCACCACCGCCATGACGCGCAGCGGCGCCCTGCACGCCGCCCGCACCGCCGACACCGAGGTGTTCTACATGGCCGGCCGGCAGCTCGCCGCGCTGGCGCGGCAACTGCTCGAAGTCGGCTGGCCCGAATCCACCGCCGTCAGCGTGGTTTCCCGCGCCGGTTGGCCCGACCAGCTGCAGAGCGACCACACGGTGGCAACGCTGCCGCAGGCGGCCGTGCTGCACGCCGGCCGGCCGACGGTGGTCACGGTCGGCGCCGGCGCGGCCAGCGCCCTGCCCGTCCCCTCGATTGACGCCTCTCAAGGACGGGTAGAAACCCTCAAGCCCTAAAATTAACGGTTCGTCTTCGAGCCGACACTTTCTTCCCAACCCAGATCAGAGCCCCGCGTCATGACCCACGTCGTCACCGAATCGTGCATCCGCTGCAAGTACACCGACTGTGTGGACGTGTGCCCCGTCGACTGCTTCCGCGAAGGCCCGAACTTCCTGAGCATCGACCCGGACGAGTGCATCGACTGCGCGGTGTGCATCCCGGAATGCCCGGTGAACGCCATCATGCCGGAGGAAGACGTGCCCGGCGACCAGCAGCACATGATCGGGCTGAACGCCGAGCTGTCGAAGAATTGGCCGAGCATCACCAAGCGCAAGGCCGCGCTGCCCGATGCCGACGAGTGGAAGGACCGCGACGGCAAGCTGCCCGAGCTGATCAAGTAAACCGCCCAGGCAGCGCGCACGCCGGCGCTGCCGCCACCCGAAGACGACACCATGGAACCCAAGGCCAACGTGGAGATATCGAACACCGCGCAATCGCACGACGGGCCGATCGAGACCGATGCCGTCATCGTCGGCGCCGGTCCCGTCGGCCTGTTCCAGGTGTTCGAGCTCGGGCTGCTCGAGATCAAGGCGCACATCGTCGACTCGCTCGCCTACCCCGGCGGCCAGTGCATCGAGCTCTATCCCGACAAGCCGATCTACGACATCCCCGCCGTGCCGGTGTGCACCGGCAAGGAGCTCACCGACAACCTGCTCAAGCAGATCGAGCCCTTCGGCGCCACCTTCCACCTCGGCCAGGAAGTGACGGTGGTCGAGAAGCAGGCCGACGGCCGCTTCTACGTCGAGACCTCCAAGGGCACGCGCTTCCTGACGAAGACCGTGTTCATCGCCGGCGGCGTGGGCTCGTTCCAGCCGCGCACGCTCAGGGTCGAGGGCCTAGACAAATACCAGGACAGCCAGCTCTTCTACCGCGTGAAGAACCCGGCGCAGTTCGCCGGCAAGAACCTCGTCATCGTGGGCGGCGGCGACAGCGCGCTCGACTGGACGCTCAACTTCGTGCAGGACGGCCCGAACAAGGCCGAGAGCGTGATCCTCGTGCACCGCCGCGACGGCTTCAAGGCCGCGCCGGCGAGCGTGGCGAAGATGAAGGAGCTGTGCGAGGCCTACGAGATGCAGTTCGTCGTCGGCCAGATCACCGGCATCGAGGAAACCGACGGCAAGCTCACGCAGGTGAAGGTCACCGGCAGCGACGGCGTCACCCGCCTCATGCCGCTGGACATGCTGCTCGTGTTCTTCGGCCTGAGCCCCAAGCTCGGCCCCATCGCCGAATGGGGGCTCGACCTGGAGCGCAAGCAGATCAGCGTGGACACCGAGAAGTTCGAGACGAACGTGCCGGGCATCTTCGCCGTGGGCGACGTGAACACCTACCCGGGCAAGAAGAAGCTGATCCTGTCGGGCTTCCACGAAGCCGCGCTCGCGGCCTTCGCGGCGGCGCCCTACATCTTTCCCGAGAAGCGCATCCACCTGCAGTACACGACCACCAGCCCGAAGCTGCACAAGGTGCTGGGCGTGGAGACGCCGAACTTCGATTGACGCGCGTCCGACGCGACGACCACCGGGGGCCGCCGATGCGGCCCCTTCGCTTTTTTTTGGGCCGATAATCCGCACCGCCGCGCATCCTGCGCGGCACTCGCTGGGGGTGTTGAACGTGCCCCGCACGTTCGACTGAGAGAGTCCCTTTGAACCTGATTGAGGTAATCCTCGCGCAGGGAAGCAAGCAGCGGCTCCAGATCCCGGGGCCGCGGCCCGCCGACCTGCCATCGCTTCACGAGCATCACGATGGCAACCCACCGAACCTTCGCCCTTCGTCCCATCGCCGCCGCCGCATGGCTGGCCGCGTCCTCGGTCTGCGCGCAGACCACCACCCTCGCGCCGGTCACCGTCACCGCGCCGGGCTCGCCCGCCGTGGGCATCGGCGGCTTCGGCCCCGCGCCGCTCGCCAGGTTGCCCTTCCAGGCCAGCGTGCACGACGGCGAATCGCTGGAGGACCTGGGCGCCACCTCGCTGGCCGCCCTCACCTCGCTCGACGCCTCGGTGAGCGACGCCTACAACGCCAACGGCTACTGGCAATACCTGAGCGTGCGCGGCTTCACCCTCGCCAACCGCTTCAACTACCGCCGCGACGGCCTGCCGATCAACGCCGAAACCTCGATCGGGCTGGAGAACAAGGAGTCGATCGAGCTGCTCAAGGGCACGAGCGGCATCCAGGCCGGCACCAGCGCGCCGGGCGGCCTGGTCAACCTCGTCGTCAAGCGGCCCGAGGGCCGCGTGCGGTCGGCCAGCCTCGGCTTTCGCAGCAGCCACACCTACGGCGCGGCCGTCGACCTCGGCGACCGCTTCGGCACGGACGGCGCGTTCGGCCTGCGCCTGAACGCCGCCGCCGAGCACCTCGACCCGCCGCTGCGCGATTCCGAAGGCCGGCGCCGCCTGTTCGCGCTGGCCGGCGACTGGCGCCTCTCGCCCGACACGCTGGTCGAGGCCGAGGTCGAGACGAGCCGCCAGACGCAGCGCAGCCAGGGCGGCTTCAGCCTGCGCGGCAACACGCTGCCGGCGCCGGCCGATCCGCGCATCAACCTCAACAACCAGGCGTGGTCGCTGCCCGTCGTGCTCGACGGCACCACGGCCTCGCTGCGCCTGCGCCAGCGAATCGACGAGAACTGGCGCTTCACCGCGCACGGCATGACGCAGCGGCTGCGCATGGACGACCGCATGGCGTTCCCCTTCGGCTGCAGCGCCGAGAACGCCTGGGACCGCTACTGCAGCGACGGCACGTTCGACTTCTACGCCTTCCAGAGCGACGGCGAGCGCCGCCGCAGCAGCGCGCTCGATCTCAACGTCGAAGGCCGCTTCGCCACGGGCGCGGTGCAGCACACCCTCACGAGCGGCGTGCTGCTGTCGCGCTTCAAGAGCCGGCTCGAGCCGCGGGTGGACGACGGAATCATCGTGGGCATCGGCCGCGACGACGGCACGGCCGTCATCGCCCCGCCGCAGGGCCTGGGCACCGCGCCCAACACCAACCGCACCGAACGCTCCACCGAGCTCTACGTGCGCGACGCGATCCGCCTGAGCGACCGCTGGAACGCCTGGGCCGGCCTGCGCCACACGCGGCTGAACCGCGCCAGCGTGCGCACCGACGGCTCGCGCCCGACCGGCTATTCGCAGTCGGTCACCACGCCCTGGCTGGCGCTCAGCCACGCCTTCACGCCGCAGCACATGGTCTATGCGAGCTGGGGCCAGGGCATCGAATCGGACGTCGCGCCGAACCGCGCGCGCTACGCCAACGCCGGCGAGGCGCTGCCGGCGCTGAAGAGCCGCCAGTTCGAGATCGGCCTCAAGGCCCACGCGCAGGCGCTCGACTGGCACCTCGCCTGGTTCGACATCACGCGGCCGCTCGCCCGCAGCGTCGGCGCCAACTGCGCCGACGACACGACGCCAGGCAGCTGCCGGCAGGCCATCGACGGCGAGGCGGTGCACCGCGGCCTCGAGGCCGGGGCGACCTGGCGGATCGACGCCTGGACCTTCGACGCCAGCGCCCTGTGGCTCGACGCCGAGCAGCGCGGCACCTCCGACCCGGCCCGCAACGGCCAGCGCCCGCCCAACGTCCCCGAGCAGACGCTGAAGCTGCACGCCGCCTACCGCGTCGCCGCCGTTCCCGGCCTGCGCCTGCTCGGCGCCGTCGTGCACGAAGGCGACCGGACCCTGCTGCCCACCGACGGCAGCCTGCGCATCCCGTCCTGGACCCGGCTCGACCTGGGGCTCGTTCACCGCCACAAGGCCGGCGCGGCCGAACTCACCTGGCGCGCCGGCATCGACAACGTGACCGACAAGCGCGCCTGGCGCGAATCGCCCTACCAGTTCGACCACGTCTACCTCTACCCGCTCGCGCCGCGCACCTTCCGCATCTCGGTGGAAGCGAGCCTGTAGCCGCCCGGAAAACCCACGCTATAATGCAAGGCTCTGTTCCTCGATAGCTCAGTCGGTAGAGCGCCGGACTGTTAATCCGTAGGTCCCTGGTTCGAGCCCAGGTCGGGGAGCCAAGAAAATCAAGGGGTTGGCGATGCGAGTCGCTAACCCCTTTCGTTTTGTCTCGGGTACCCGAAGCGCCCGCCGGACAATCGCTTCGGAACGCCGCCTAGGGCCGCGCGAAGCTCGCGGGAAGCGGCCCGTCCATGCCGTTCATGGACGACCGCACGCGGTGCAGGTCTTCCTCGGTGTCCACGTCGATCAGCACGCCGTCGTCGTCGACCTCCACGGCCTGCGCCGGGTAGCGCGCGACGAGCCGGCGCGCGCCCTCGTCGCCGGCGAGCGTGACGAGCTCGGAGTACAGCTCCGCCGCGAAGCCGACCGGGTGGCCGCGCCGGCCGCGGTACTGCGCGAAGGCCACCGCGTTCTGGTCGAGCGAGCGCGCGACGGCGAGCAGGGTCGCGGCACGCACCAGCGGCATGTCGCCCGGCAGCACCAGCCAGCCCGAGGCGTCGGGGCGCGCCGAGACGCCGGCGGCGATGGAGTAGCCCATGCCGAGCGGCTCGGGGGCGGACGAATCGACGGCCGGCAATACCACCACGTCGCGCGCGGCGACGAGGCCGCGCGCCGTGTCCGACAGCGCCTCGGTCGTCACCACCACGACGGGCATGCGCGTGTCCAGCGCATTGCGCAGCGTGGCGCCGAGCACGCTCGAATGGCCCAGGCGCTGGCTCAGCTTGTGCGTCGGGCCGCCGAAGCGCGATCCGGCGCCTGCAGCCAATACGATCACCGCCGGCGAGGCCTTCATCGATCTCCCTCGAAGAAAAGAGTTTGTGCTGTCGGCCACGCACGGGCGGCGGCCTGCGAGACAAGGATGCGGCGGCGCCCGCACGGCAGCCAGAGGGCGTGTACTTAAGGCCTTCCCCGTAAGCCGCGGCTAACCCCGGGGCGCGGCGCGGCAAGCGGCCACGACTGGTTACAACGTCGCCGCGCCGGTGTTGCTTTCTATACTCGCCGAACCATGAATCTCGCCGATCTACGCAAGAGCTACGAGCGCGCCGAGCTCGACGAACGCACCTCCGAGGCCGATCCCCGCCGGCAGTTCGAGCGCTGGCTCGCGCAGGCGCTCGAGGCCCAGCTGCCCGAGCCCAACGCGATGACGCTGGCCACCGTCGGCGCCGACGGCCGCCCCTCGACGCGCATCGTGCTCATCAAGGGCTGCGACGAGCGCGGCATCGTCTGGTACACCAACTACGACAGCCGCAAGGGCCGCGAGCTCGCGGTGCATCCGGCGGCGGCGCTGCAGTTCCACTGGGTCGAGCTCGAGCGCGTGGTGCGCATCGAGGGCCGCGTCGAGAAGACCAGCGCGGCCGAGTCGGATGCGTACTTCGATTCGCGCCCGCTCGATTCGCGTATCGGCGCCTGGGCCTCGCCGCAGAGCCAGGTGATCGAGTCGCGCGCCGTGCTGGTGGCCAACGCCGCGCGGATCGGCGCGCAGCACCTGCTCAAGCCGCCGCGGCCGCCGCACTGGGGCGGCTTCCGGCTGGTGCCCGACACCTGGGAGTTCTGGCAGGGCCGGCCGTCGCGCCTGCACGACCGGCTGCGCTACCGGCTCGACGGCGGCGCCTGGGTGCGCGAGCGGCTCGCGCCCTGAGTCAGCCGGCGGCCGGCCGCGCCAGGGCATCGAGCCTCGCCAGGAACTGCGTGAAGTCGATCGGCTTGGTCCAGTAGTCGTCGAAGCCCGCCGCGCGCGCGCGGCTCACGTCCTCGGGCATCGCATTGGCCGACAGCGCGATGAAGACGCGGCCCGCGCGGCCGGGCTGCGCGCGCAGCCGGCGCAGCACCTCGAAGCCGTCGAAGTCGGGCAGCTGCATGTCGATCAGCACCACGTCGGGCCGTTCGGCGCAGGCCGTCGCCACGCCGCTCTCGCCGGTCGCGGCCACGAGCAGCTCCACGTTGGCGCGCATCGCCACGAGCTCCTGCACCAGCAGCACGTTGACGGCGTTGTCCTCGATGTAGAGCAGGCGCAGCACGCTGCCCGGCGCCGCGGCGGCGGGGCATCCGCCTTTCCTGTCGGCGGCCGCGCAGGCCGCCGGCGCCCGCGCGGCCGGCAGGGTGAAGCGGAATTCGCTGCCCTCGCCGGGCGCGGTCTCGACGTCGATTCCGCCGCCCATCACGCCGAGCAGGTGCCGCACGATGGCCAGGCCGATGCCCGTGCCTTCGATGCCCTCGCGCTCGGCGCCGAGCCGATTGAAGGGCTCGAACAGGTGCGCGCGCTGCCGCGGCGTCATGCCCCGGCCGGTGTCGCGCACGCTCACCTGCCAGCCGCGCCGGCCGCCCGGCAGGGGGCGCGCGGCCAGGCTCAGCCGCACCTCGCCCCGCGGGCGGTTGTACTTGACGGCGTTGCTGAGCAGGTTCGACAGGATCTGCCGCAGGCGCCGGCCGTCGGCCTGCACCCAGGCGTCGAACGGCCCGGCATGCAGGGCGATGCCGGCCCGCGCGGCCTGTGGCTGCGTCCATTGCAGCGCGTCGTCCACCGCGGCCTGCAGCGACACGGGCTCGCTCGCGAGCGACAGGCTCGACGATTCGATGGTGGCGAGGTCGAGCACGTCGTCGATCAGCGCGAGCAGGTGCAGGCCAGCCGAATGCACGCGGTCCACGCGCTCGGACTGCCGGGCCGTGAGCGGCTCGGCGGCGTCCTGCGACAGCAGCTGCGCGAACCCGATCACCGCATTGAGCGGCGTGCGCAGCTCGTGGCTCATGCGCGAGAGGAACTCCGACTTGGCGCGGCTCGCCTGCTCGGCGGCCGCCTTCTCGCGCAGCGCCTGCTCGGCGCGCTTGCGCCCGGTGATGTCCCAGTTGACGCCGAGCAGCCGCTCCATGCGGCCGGACGGGCCGGGCTGCGGGATCGCCCGCGAGGCGATCCAGTGGACGGAGCCGTCGGGCCAGACGACGCGCATCTCCTCCTCGAACGGCGTGCCTTCGTCGAGCGCGCGCTGCATGCGCGCGTCGAAGCTCATGCCGTCGTCGGGGTGGCGCGAGCCCGTGCGCAGCGCCTCGGGCGTCGCGCCCTCGACGGGCTCGAGCCCGCGCAGCCGGTACATCTGCGCGTTCCAGATGGACACGCCGCGCACGAAGTCGCGCTCCCAGGTGCCGATGCCCGCCGATTCGGCCGCGAGCAGCGCGCGCTCGTTGGCCTCGCGCAGTTGCACCGCGGCGAGGTGGCGCTCGGTGATGTCGACGGTGACCCCGCTTTCGACGGGCCGCTCGTCGATGCGCTCGCGGCGCAGCCAGCTCGACAGCCAGCGCTCGCTGCCGTCGGGGCGGCGGATGCGGAACTCGAGCTGCGACGGCCCGGGGCCGATGCCGCGGACCTGGTCGCTGCGCAGGCGCACCGCCTGGCGGTCCTGCGGATGCACGATCTCGTCGATGAAGCGCGCGAGCGACGGCGGCCCCTGCTCGGGCGGAATGCCGTAGATGCGGTGCATCTGCTCGTTCCATTCGAACGTGCCGGCGCGCAGGTCGAGGCGCCACACGCCGACGCCGGCCGCCTGCGTGATGAAGCTGATGCGCTGGGCCAGCGCCTGCGCGCGCTCACGCTCGGCGATGCGTTCGGTCTGGTCGATCGACACGCCGGTCAGCGCGACGACGCGGCCCTGCGCGTCGCGTTCGGCCACGCGGCGCGTGATCCAGTGCCGGTAGCTGCCGTCGCGCGTGCGGTAGCGGGTGACGAGATCGACGATGCGGTCGCTCGCCGCGGCATCGCGCGCCGCCTGCGCCACGGCTTCCTGGTCGTCGGGATGGATGGTGCGGCGGAACTGCTCGATGTCCACGCCGTCGGGCCGCGGCTCGACGCCGACCGCCTCGTAGCCGACGTCGTTGAGCTGGATGCGCTGCGTCGCGAGGTCGAGGCGCCAGACCGACACGCCCGACATGCTGATCCACTGCGTCAGCCCGGCGTTGAACGCGCCGTGCGGGCTGATGTGGGCGTTGGGCGCGCGCTGCGCCGGCGGCGGCCCATCGGGCGACAGCCACGCGAGCCAGCCCGGCGGCAGCGGCACCACCGTCGCCCGATGGGCGGCGCCGCCGATCGAGAGCACGGGCGCGACGACCGGCGCGGCGTTCCCCACGCAGGCCGCGAGCAGCGCGGCGGCGACCTCCCGCCACTGCGCCGGCTCGCGCACGCCGCGGGCCGCGCCCGCGTCGGCCAGCGCGCGGTTCACCTGCCACCGCGGCGCGCCGGATTCGCCCCACACCTTCATCGCCGGTGCGGGTGCGTTGAGCCAGACCTGATCCATGAACCCCCCACCCATGTGCGGCACCGTGTGCCGTCCTTGCGCGGGGCGTCTTCTGCCGGGCTCCCGTCGCGCCGGCGCGAGTTTATCGATGCGGCATGGGCTCAGAAGTCGAGGCGGACCCCGGTCTTCAGCGCACGCCCCGGAAGCGGTGATAGCGCACGCAAGGTCTGCACGGTCGAGGCGTTGTAGGCCAGCACGTTGCCGATGTTGTCGGCGCGGATGAACCACAGCCCGTCGGCCGCGCCGGCGCGGAAGCGCCGCCGCAGCGAGAGGTTGGCGAGCGTGTAGCCGGCGGTCGCGGTGTCGCCCGCGGGCACGCGCGACTGCCGCGCCGCGTGGTCGATCTCGGCGCGCGCCGTCCACGGGCCGTGCTGCGCCTCGGCTGCCAGCGCCGCGCGCAGCGGTGCGATGCGCGGCAGCGGCTGGCCCGTGTCGGCGTTGGTGGCGCGCGTCAGGTCGAGCCGGCCCGACAGCACGAAGGCCCACGCGCCGGCGCGCAGGCGATGCCGGCCTTCGAGCTCGGCGCCCCACAGCCGCGCGCGCACCGGGCGGAACACGTACTCGGGAAAGCTCTCCATGCCGCCGTCCTCGTCGGGCAGGTCGATGGCGGCGCCGCTGGCCTCCAGCGAGATGAAGCGCCGGAAGCGCGCGGCATAGGCGCCGATGCGCAGGTCGCTGTCGGCGCCCTTCCACTGCAGCGCCACGTCGAGGTTGGTGCCGCGCTCGGGTTGGAGCGTCGGGTCGCCGCGCTCGTAGGCCGCGGTGGCCGCGTGCACGCCGTTGGCGAAGAGCTCGAACGCCGTCGGCGCACGCTCGGTGATGCTGAACGCGCCGGACAGCGACCACTGCGGCGACAGCCTCGCCAGGTTGGACAGCGACGCGCTGCGCAGGCTGAAGCGGCGCTCGGCCGCGGGGCCGAACTGCGGCGCCGCCGGGTCGGCGTCGCCGTCCGAGGCGACGCGGGCGCGCTCGACGCGCAGGCCCGCACCGAGCCGCCCGCCCGCCCAGTCCAGCTCCTCCATCGCGAACAGCGCGCTGCGCCGCGTGCGGGTGGCCGGCACGAAGGCCTCTTCGCCCAGCGCGGAGAAGTCCTCGTCTTCCCACTGCATGCCGAGCACGCCGCGCAGCGGGCCGAGCGGCGCATGCTCGGCTTCGAGCCGCCACTGCGTGCCGTCGACGCGGAAGGTGGTGCCGATCTCGCCGCTGCCTTCCACCTCCTCGTGCCGGTAGCGCGTGTCGCCCAACTGCGCCCGCACGCGGCGGATCGGGCCGGCGAGCTCGCCCACTTCGCCGGCGAGCGCGAGGTGGTCGCGCTTCATGCGGATGAAGACGTCGGGCTCGGCGGTGATGCCGTAGTGGCTGTCGTAGGTGTCCGCCGCGAGGCCGATGAAGCCGCCGTCGAAGAACGCCGACGCGCCGAGCGCGCCGCCGCGGGTGCGGCCGGCGGAGTTGCGGATGCGCGTGGCCTCGGGCAGCGCGGCGCCGTCCTCGACCGGCACGAAGCGCGGCACGCGCTGGTCGTCGGTGTCGCGGCCGAAGACGTCGGCATGCGCGGCGAAGCGGCCGTTGCCGGCCTCCACCAGCGCCGCGCCGCCGCGCTCGCGCGCCGCGCCGCCGAGGCGGGCTTCGGCGGAGCCGCTCACGCCACGCAGCCGTTCCCGCGGAATCCGGTTGTCCAGCGTGCTGACCACGCCGCCGATGGCGCTGCCGCCGTGCATCAGCGCCGCCGGCCCGCGCAGCACCTCGACGCGCTCGACGACGAGCGGATCGATCGGCACGGCATGGTCGAAGCTCAGGCTCGACGCATCGAGCGACGCGGCGCCGTTGCTCAGCACGCGCACGCGGTCGCCGTCGAGGCCGCGGATCACCGGACGGCTGGCGTTGGGGCCGAAGTAGCTGGCCGAGACGCCCGGCAGGCCGTTCAGCGTCTCGCCGAGCGAGCTGCCGCGGCGCAGCAGCAGCGCGTCGCCCGACAGCACCGAGGCGGGCACGGCGAGCTGCTCGCTGCGCAGCGGATTGCCGGTGACGACGATGGGGGGCAGCTGCGTCACGGACGGGGGCGACGGGTCCTGGGCCAGGGCCAGGGAGGTGCAGACAAGGGAGACGGCGGCGGCCAGCGCGTGGCGCCGCAGGGAGGAAGCAGTGTTCATGGAAGACTCGCACGGAAGCAGGCGTGGCCGCCCGGGCCGTTGCACGGCCCGGGCGCCACCGGGCGGCCGCACGCGGCGGCCGGGAAGGACTCGGGCCGCGGACGGCCCGTGCTTCAGGCGAGCCGGGGCGGCCCGCGCGCGAGGTAGCCTGCCGACTGGGCGGCGAGGTGCCAGCTCTCGTGCACCTGCGGCACGGCGGGCGGCGGCAGCGCCGGCATCGGCGGCGGCACGAAGGACGCCAGCGTGTGCGCATGCGCCAGCTGGTCGAAGAGCTGGCAGTCGACGTCGCTGTGGTGCGTGCCGAACAGCGCGTCGAACACCCCGTGCGGACCGTCGTGCGCCGGCTCCGCGCTGACCGCATGCAGCGCGGCCAGGTGCGGCGCATGGGCCACCCGGTGCACCAGCCCGAACCACTGCAGCAGCACCATCGCCGCGAGGAGCGCGGCGACGCAGGCGGTGCGGGAACGGCGTGGGCGGGAGGTCATCGCTGGGGCGTGCGTGGGGCGCAGAGCATATCAACCGCGCGCCGGCCGTGCGGCGCGGCCGCCCGCGCGGTCACTTCACGCGGCTCGCGAAGGTCTTGCGGAACTTCTCCACCTTCGGCGCCACGACCATCGCGCAATAGCCCTGGTTCGGATGGTTGGCGAAGTAGTGCTGGTGGTAGTCCTCGGCGCGCGAGTAGTTGCTCTCGGGCAGCAGCTCGGTCACCACGCGGCCGCCGGACGCCGCGTTCACCTCGTCGATCACCGCGCGCGCGATGCGCTGCTGTTCCTCGTCGTGGAAGTAGATGCCCGAGCGGTACTGCGTGCCGACGTCGTTGCCCTGCCGGTTGAGCTGCGTGGCGTCGTGCACGGTGAAGAAGATCTCGAGCACCTCGCGCAGCGTGATGCGCGCCGGGTCGAAGCTCACGCGCACCACCTCGCTGTGGCCCGTGTCGCCGGTGCACACCTGCTCGTAGCTCGGATGGGGCACGTGGCCGTTGCTGTAGCCCGACTCCACCGCCGTGACGCCGTCGACGCGCTCGAACACCGCCTCCGTGCACCAGAAGCAGCCGCCGCCGAGGGTGATGGTTTCGGTGGCTGTGGTCATGGTGGAGGCTCCGGCGGTGGATCGGCGAAGCCGCCATTGTGCGGACGACCGCCTTTCCGGGCCGCCGCCGGGGCTAACGGACGCGGCTGGCGGAGGCGGCTGGCGGAGGCGGCTAGCGGAACTCGTAGCGCGCCGTCACGCCCAGCAGCCAGTGGCGCGGCAGCGCCGGCTCGAAGTAGCGGCCGTTGCCGTCGTTGACGATCACCGAGCCGGCGTACCGGCGATCGCCCGCGTTCTCGATGCGCAGCAGCTCGCTGAAACGCCAGTTCCCCGCCTGCTGCGACAGCGCCGCGCGCAGGTTGACGACCGTGGCCGCGGGCGCGGCATCGTCATTCGCGTCGTTGACGAAGAGCCGGCTGCGGTGCACCACCTCCACCGCGGCGTTGAAGCCGCCCCAGGCGTTCTTCGGCGCCCAGGCGAGCTCCGCGAACAGCGTGCGCTCGGGCGTGCCGGGCAGGCGGTTGCCGGCGGGCACGGTGGTCGCGCCCGCGCCGCTGCCGCTCGTGAAGGGGTCGGCGAAGCGCGCGCGCATCGCGCTCAGGCTGAGCGTCGAGTGCAGGCCCTCGGCCAGGCGCGCCGTGTGCGACAGCTCGATGCCGCGGCGCGTCGTGCGCCCGGCGTTGCGGTAGGTCGAGCGCCCGCCCGCGCTGGTGGCGACGACGATCTCATCGCTGGTGCGGATGTCGAACAGCGCCACGTCCAGGCGCTGCGTCGCCGAGAGCTTCCACTTGGCGCCGATCTCGGCATGGCGGCTGCGCGAGGCGTTGAGCGCCGTGTTGAGCCCGTCGCCCGCGGGCCGGTAGGCGAGCTCCGAGAAGGTGGGCGTCTCGAAGCCCCGCCCGGCGTTGGCGTACAGGTTCAGCGCCGGCGTGGCGCGCCAGGCGACGCCCAGCACCGGGTTCACCGCGTCGTAGTCGGCGCCGCCGCTGTCGTCGCCGTTGCCGGGCACGATGAAGCGGTCCTTCGAGCGGAACTTCACCCGGCTCGACCGCGCGCCGCCGGTGACCGTCCAGTCGCGCGCCACGTCGACGGCGAGCTGCGCGAAGGCGTCGTGGTTGGAGACGGTGTCGCGCTCGTCGCGCTTGAGCGCGCCCTGCACGCCGCCATCGTTGCGGAACCCGCGGCGGTCCTCGCTCATGCGCTCGATCTCGACGCCCGCCGTGACGCGCCAGCCGCGCTCGGCATCCAGCCGCCCCGCGTGCGCCACCTGCAGCGCCGCACCCTGGTAGCTGCGGTCGAGCTGCACCATGCCGCCGCTGGAGGTGGGCGCGTCCTGCGCGGCGGGCGGGATCGACAGCGCGTTGTCGAGGTCGCGCGCCCCGGCATAGACGCGGCCGCTGAGCTCGGTGCGCTCGGACAACCGGTGCTCGATCACCGCGCCGATCTGCTGCTGGCGCACGTTCTTGCGCGCGTCCTGGCCGATGGCGCCGGGGTGCGTGCGGCGCGGATCGGCCTCCCAGTCGGCGCGCGTGAGCCCGCCCGGGTCGTGCGAGACCGGCTGGTCGAGCGCGTTCAGCACCACCCGCAGGTCGGTGCGCGGCGTGAGCGCCGCCTGCCAGCGCGCGTTGAGCTGGCCGCGCTGCGCGTCGCTGTGCGGGCGGTAGCCGTCGGTGCGGAAATGCGAGCCGTCGACCGTCAGCCCCCAGCCGGGCGTGCTGGTGCTGAACTTGGCGCCCAGCCGCCACTGGCCGTAGGGGCCGGCCGAGGTGCCCAGCGTGGCGGTGGGCCGCGGCGCGTCGTCCTCGGTGAAGACCTGCACCACGCCGCCGGCGGCGTTGCCGTAGAGCTGCGCCAGCGGGCCGCGCAGCACCTCGATGCGGCCCGCCGACGACAGCACGGCGGTCGACGCCTGGCCCTGGCCGTCGGGCATGGTGGCCGGGATGCCGTCGACGATGAGCCGCACGCCGCGGATGCCGAAGGTGGCGCGCGAGCCGAAGCCGCGGATCGACATCTGCAGGTCCTGCGCATAGTTCTGCCGGTTCAGCACCGTGATGCCGGGCAGGCGGTTCAGCGCCTCGGACAGGTTCACCTGCGGCCCGGCGAGCTCGATCGCCTCGCGCGAGACCGACGACACCGCCGCCGGCGCGTCGAAGCTGCTCTGCCGGCTGCGCTGCGCGCTGATCACCACCGTGTCGAGCGACGCTTCGGCGCTCTGCTGCGCCCGCGCCTCGCCGCCGGCGCCGAGCGCGGCGAGCAGTACGGCGAGCGGCGGGGCGAAAACGGCGGGAGCCGCGGCGGTCGGCGTGCGCATCGGAGGCGTCCTTTGCTGAAGTGCCCGGCGACGGCGGCGGCCGGGACCGTGCAGTATCGATCGGAGCCGCGCCACCGTGCTGCGGCCCTGCCCGGCCACCGCGCGGCGTGCGGGGCCGCGCGGCGTGCCACGCCGGGGCACCTTCGGCACAATCGCCGCTCCAAGCGCGAGCCCCGCCGGCACGGGGCATCCACACAACAAGGCGGCATCGTCGGAGGGACTTGCGTGAACGGCCTGTTCGAAATGCTGGGCATCCAGGCCTGGAAGCCCATCCTCACGGCGCTCGTCCTGCCGCCCGTTCCGTTCCTCGTGCTGCTGCTGGTCGGCGCGCGCCTCATCCTGCCGCGCCGCGGGCTCGGCTGGTTCCTGATCGTGCTGAGCGTCGCGGGGCTGTGGCTCTCCCACTGCACCGGCGCCGGCCGCTTTCTCGAGCAGACGCTCGTGCGCGTGCCGCCGGCGCTCAGCCTCGACCGCGTCGCGGCGCTGAAGGCCGACACCCCGGGCAAGGCGCGCACGGCCATCATCGTGCTCGGCGGCGGCATCGAGCCCTATGCGCCGGAGTACGGCGTGTCCAACCTGCGCTGGCCCTCGCTCGAACGGCTGCGCTACGGCCTGTGGCTCGCCCGCGAGACCGGCATCGCCGTGGGCTTCAGCGGCGGCGCCGGCTGGGCCGCCGGGCCGAGCCTGCCCGAGGCGCAGGCCGCCGCGCGCGTGGCCGCGCAGGAGTTCAAGCTGCCGCTGCGCTGGACCGAAGAGCATTCGCGCGACACGCGCGAGAACGCCCGCCTCACGCTGCCGCTGCTGCAGCGGGCCGGCATCACCCACGTGCTCGTCGTCACCCACGGCGTGCACATGCCGCGCGCCCAGCGGGCGTTCGAAGAAGCGGCGGCCAGGACGGGCATCACCATCGAGGCCGCCCCGATGGGCCTGGCCGCGCGCGCCGAGGCGCCGATGTTCGACTGGCTGCCGACGAGCACCGGCCACCGGCGCGTCACGCTCGCGCTGCGCGAATGGCTCGGGCGGCTGATGGGCGCCTGAGCCCCCTGCGCCGGCGGCGATAAAAAAACGGGTTACCGGCTCTCGCCGGTAACCCGTTCGTCTTGGTGGGCCCTGAGTGACTCGAACACTCGACCTACGGATTAAGAGTCACCCAAAGCCGATTCCGCATCGGTTCGCCACTGTGCGAATGGCTCGCCTCAATCCCTTGCAAATCAATCACTTAGTGCGATACATTGTCCGTATGTGTTGCCGTTGATTCGCTTCGAGCCTGATGCGAACGGCAACCATACGGCAACGGAGCGCCAGCTTCGCGGCCGGTGTAGCGGTCGGCCGAGGTGTCGTTACCACCTCGACCGGCCTACCACAACGTGCAACCCTGAAAGGACACGCACACCATGGCTACTGAAACTGTAAGGCCGCTGGCAGACCCTGCCCCTTGCTCCATCGAGGATCTGCTGACGGGGCAAAGGGAGCACATCTTTCGCGCAATGGCGCTTCTCGAAGGAATTGCAGCACTTGCAGGGGATTCCAGCAGTACAGACATCGAGTACTTGGTGGACTTCGCGAAAGCGGAAGTCGACGCCGTGCACCAAGAGGCCGATCGCTACATGATCGAACTGGCAGCCCAGCGGGTTGCGGGTGAAGCGGAGACCTGCAATGGCTGAACATGCAACCACCACGCCGGCCGTCGACGGCGAGCCACTTCTCGACTATCTGAGGTGCGCCATGGCTGAAATCACGTCTTGGGAGCTTCACGCGATTCGGAACAAGGCTGGCGTATTCACGTGCGAGATGACGGACCCGCGCGGCACATTGGTTGTCGAACCCCTTGACGTCGCCGTGCGTGCCGTCGATCGGAGGAAGTGGTCGAACCCGCCTGACGAAATCGCGCGGATCAAGAAGCTTTCCGACTGCCTGATCGGCGATCCGCACCAAGCATCCGCCTAGACTTGCATGGCCGCGCCAGGCCGGCTACCTCACCGGCCTGACGCGGCACTTTCTCCTGAGGTGCGCGAGAAAGCACAATGACCATTGCCAGGAAGGCCGGCAAGTTCACGCCGCGCCAGATTGAGGCGGCCACCCTGAGCGCCAGGGAATCGAACAGCGATGTATGGCTGACCGACCCCGGCGCCCGCGGGGAAGGCCGCTTCATGTGCCGCTGCACGCCCGCGGGGGCGCGCATCTTCATGTTCCGCTACAGCGACAACGCCGGCCGGCGCGACACAATGCGCATCGCCAGCTTCGACCCGAAGGGCATCGAGGGCCTGACGGTCGAGGCGGCACGCAAGCAGGCCGGCGAACTGACGCGGCTGTATCAGTCCGGTGTGCGCGACCTGCGCCAACACTTCGAGCGCGAAGCGGCGGCGGCTGCCGAGGCGCGGGAGGCCAGCGAGCGAGCAAAGGAGGCCGCACAACGCAAGGCTCTGCGCGGTAGCCTGTCAGCCCTCATAGACGCATACGTCAAGACGCTCGTAGGACGGCAGAGCTACTACGACGCAGAGAACATCCTGCGGCTGCATGTGAAGGCCGCCTTCCCTGAGGTGGCCGCCCTCCCCGCTGCCGCTGTAAAGGCGGAGCAGTTTCGCGACGTGCTGGCTCGGCTGATCGAGGATGGCAAGGGCCGCACCGCCGCAAAGCTACGTGCTTACCTGCGCGCCGCCTATAGCCTTGCCATGCGCGCCGGGCTTGACCCGACCATCCCCGAGGGCCTGAGCGCCTTCGACGTGGAGGCGAACCCGATAGAGCGGCTGCCGAGCCTGTCGAAGTTCAATCGAGCGCTCGACAGGGCACTGACCCTGCCGGAACTGGTCGCCTTCTGGAGTCGCGTCACCGCCCTGCCCGCGAGCCCGGCAACGGATGCGCTGCGCGCCTGCGTGCTGCTCGGCGGCCAGCGTCCGACGCAACTGCTCCGCCTGACAGCAAACGATGTCGACACGTCCGGCGGCTCGCTGGTGCTGCTCGACATCAAGGGTCGCAACCGGCACGCGAACCCGCGGCGCCATCTGCTGCCGATCCCGGCTGAGCTGGCGCCCATGCTCAAGCGCCGCAAGGGTGCCTGCGAGACGCCCGATGCGCTGATCTTCGGTGCGACGCGCAAAGAGACGGTGGGCGCGCTCGTCGGCGAAATCTGCGACGCGATGAAGACGGCGAAGGAATTGGAACGCGGGCCGTTCCAACTGCGTGACCTTCGCCGCACGGCAGAGACGCACCTCGCCGCGATGGGCGTGAGCACCGATGTCCGCGCTCAGATTCAGAGCCACGGGCTAGGCGGCATCCAGGCGCGGCACTATGACCGGCACGACTACATGCCCGAGAAGCGTGCGGCGCTGGCGCTGTGGGCAGATCGGCTTCAGGCGAAGCCTCCTGCCGCAGTGACGGACATAGCAACCGCCAAGCGCCGCCGGAAGGTCGCAGCATGAGCAACTTCAATCCTTGGACCGCAACCGCTGATGAAGCCATTGCAGCGCAGCAGCACTCGCAGGACAGCGGTCCCACGGGACCGATTTTCCAATGGTCCGCTGCGCAGGACATCATGAATCGCCGAGACCGGGTAGAGAAAGGTGACGGCTTCGACGTACTACAGCAGGTCGCATCTTGCGGACTTCATGGCTTGGTGATGCCGGAATGGCTCGCAAAGGCATTTCTCCGCCGGTATCTTCCCGTTCAGCAGTTGAAAGTTGGCTCGTGGGATGCACCCGAAGCATTCGGCCGCCCGCATCCGAAAGGCGCCCAACTCAGTGCGATACGGCGGCGCCGACTGGGCCGAATCAAGATTGTGAGATTGGTAAACGAGTTCGTGCGGCAGCATCCCGACGAGCCACTTGATCCGCACTGGGACGAGTTCGGCCGCCGGATCAGCGAAGGCCGCACGCGGGTTCAGGAGCTGTTCGCCGAGGCCGTAAAGCTCGGCATGTCCGAAAGACCGGGCGCCATTCGAAAGCGCCACGGGTGGCCCGAAGTCCCCGCGAAGTTTGGAAAACTCGCGGGGAGACGCAACCGACGCTAGCCGGAAAACTGCGGACCCATACGGGGCACAAGGGGTGCCCCGGGTTAGACAAGGGTTCGCACAATGCAAGCTCAATCGTCTGCGACTTTGGCACTCCCGGAGTCGTTGCACCCCGAGCAGCGCCTCAAGCTGCCGCAGGTTTCTGCCCTCACCGGCAAGGGCCGCACGAAGATTTACGCCGAGATCAAGGCGGGTACGTTCCCGGCTCCTGAGCGCGACGGCCCGCGCTGCAGCCGGTGGCGCGCGGCTGATGTTTTGGCCTATCTGGCCGCGAAGCGGGGGGCGGCGCAGTGAGCGCCCCGAACATGGAAACGCCCGACTCGGTGGCAGCCGATCGGGCGCTGGGGCAAAGCACTACAGACGCCGCCATTGTGGCGCCCAGCCACGCTAATGGCAACCGGGACGACGACAAGGCCTTCACCAACCTGGCCGCTCGCGCCGCGCTGGGTGGCTACGGCCTTTACCGCCTGGCTGACGGCGATCTGCTGCTCACCCGCTGGGGCATGGCCAAGACGTGCCCTGACCTGCGCTCCGTCGCTGCGCTTCTCGACCGCATGGTGGGTCCGGCATGAGCACGCTGCAATCGCTGGAGCCGGGCGAACATCGGCTGACCTGCCCCGACTGCGGCCGCGGCCCGAAGGACCGCACCTTCGGTGTGACGGTCGAGTACACCGGCGCTGCCGTGGGGCACTGCTTCCGCTGCGAGTACGTCGAGGCGTACCGGCCTGAGCGTGGTAACCGTTACCACCCCGGCAGGGCCGTTCCCCGGCCCGTGGCGCCTCTCAAGCGCGAAACCCTGAGCGACCACGGCCGCGACCTGTTCAACGCCTGCACGGGCCTGCGCGGCACCATCGGCGAGCAGTACCTGCTGGCGCGCGGCTGTTCGGCGCCGCCGGCCGATGGGGACTTGCGCTTTCTCCCGGCGCTGCGCCACCCCAGCGGCTACACCGGGCCGGCGCTGGTGGCGCTGGTGACGGATGCCGAGACACGCCAGCCGCTCACGCTGCATCGCACGTGGGTGAATGCAGACGGGACGAAGGCCGGCTGCGACCTGCCGCGCATGCTGCTGGGCGGCCATCGCAAGGCCGGCGGCGTCATTCGCCTGTGGTCTGACGAGGCGGTCACCACGGGCCTTGCCATCGCCGAGGGCATCGAGACCGCTTTGAGCCTTGCCCACGCCTTCACGCCGGCATGGGCGTGCATCGACGCCGGCAACCTGGCCGCGTTCCCGGTGCTGCCCGGCATCGAGACGCTTGTGATCGGCGCCGACCACGACCCGGCCGGCATCAGGGCTGCCACCGCCTGCGCCGACCGCTGGGCCGCCGCTGGCGTTGACGTGCGTGTGATCGCCCCCGAAGTCGAGCGCACCGACTGGAACGACGCGAGGGCTGCAGCATGAGCGCGACTTTCGGCAAGACCGTCACCGACGCACTGAAGAACTCGGCCCCGCACCGGCCCGGCGACGAGGAACAGCACGACGCTCCGGACACGCACCGCAACGCACCGCGCCCCGATCCCGCCTGCCTGTATGGGCTTGTCGGCGACGTGGCGCGCGCAGGCAGCGACAGCACGGAAGCCAACCCCTACGCCATCGGCTTGAACTTCATCGTCTACCTGAGCGCCGCGATGGGGCGTGCGTCGTTCACCCCGGTGGGCAACACGTGGCACCACCCGCGCACCTTCGGGCTTCACGTTGGCCGCTCAGGCCGCGGCCGCAAGGGTGATGCCGCAAGCCTCGTGCATCGCATCGACAAGGCGCTTCGCGCGCTCGATGAGTTCGCCGCGCCGCAGGTTCATCGCGGCGGGCTTTCCACTCGCGAGGGACTGGCGCTGATGATTCACGACGGCTGGACGCAGGGCAAAGAGGAAGTCCCGCCAATCACGGACAAGCGGTTGTGCGTCTTCGAGTCGGAGTTCGCGAACGTCCTCGCGCAAGGCAAACGCGACGGCAACACGCTGTCATCTGCGCTGCGCGATGCGTGGGACGGCGTGAGCATCAAGCCGGCGACGAAGACCAATCGCGTCTGGGCCAGCAATCCGCACATCGGCCTGATGGGCGCCATCACTCCGGCGGAACTGCGCGCGCTGATGGCATCGCGGGAACTGACGAACGGGTTTGCAAACCGCTTCGTCATCCTGTGGGCAGAGCGCACCAAGATTCTGCCCTTCCCGCGGGCCACGCCGCAGCATGTCGTCGATGAACTGGCCCGCCGCACGCTGGAAGTGGTCGAGTTCAGCGGTGGGCTTCGCCATGTTGACCGGGACGTGCATCGCGTCGAGCTGACGAGCGCGGCAAAGGCTCTCTATGCCCGGCTGTACTCCAGCGAACTCAACGATCAGAGCGATGGCGAATTGATCGGCGCATTGTTGGAGCGACGTGCTCCCGTGGTGCTGCGCCTGGCGATGCTGTTCGCCCTCGCCGATCTGAGCCGGGAAGTCGACGTTCACCACCTCGAAGCCGCGCTCGCCTGGGTGCGCTACTGGCGCGAGTCCGTGCGGTTCATCTTCAGCACCTCAGTGGACGAGGCCGGTACGGCAGAGACGAATGCGACGGCAGAGAAGATCGTCGAGTTTCTGCGCACGAGGGCGAAGGCCACGCGCAAGCAGATCACGGTCGATTGCTTCCAGGGGCATGCGTCGAAAGACCGCATCGACGCCGCACTCGACGAGCTGCTGTCGGCCACACCGCCGCGCATCGTCATCGAGACGGTGCCCCGCCCGAAGTCGAGCCCGGGATCGCCGACCAAGTTCTACACATTGGCTGCGAACTCTGCGAATTCTGCGAACAGTGAGCATTCATGCGGGCTGCAGACTGATTCCGAGGTTTGCGAAACCAGCGAACTGTGCGAACTCTCGGGCACCTCAGTTAGCACGGTTCGCACGGTTAGCGAGCTCTCGAATCGTCCGCAAACCCGCGCCAATGCTGACGCTTCGCACGGTTCGCTCAGTTCGCAGGCTGCAGAGGAGATTCAGGCGGAGGCGCGGCCATGACCCTGACCGCGCTCTTTTTCCTGTGGTCGCGTTGGAAGGCACGGCAGCCGCCCGGCCGAACCAATGGGGGCGGAGGGTCGGCATTGTTGAACGATGCCAGCCTTGACCGGCCGCCAAAGTCTTTTTTTGCGCGTGCACTTCAGAAATCCATAGTTTTTGCCTGCGATCGCCGACCACGACATGACCACTGAACTGAGTTTCTGCCCCTGCTGCCGTCAGGCGCTGGTGTCGAAGTCCGACCGGATCGCGGAGAAGGAGGCCGAGCTGCGTGCATGGGCCACCGCCCGCGGCCACTGGATCAGCCCATCTGGAATGACCGAGGCCGTGGCCGCTGCCATGTTGGGCCTGTCGCCAAACACTTTGCGTCACTGGCGAGCCATCGACCAGCGCCTTCGGTTCACCCGCGTCGGTGGCGGCATCCGGTACGCGATCGCAGACGTGGCCGCCCTTCTCGTCGAAGGCGAGTGCTGAAAACCGCCAAAGAGCGCCAAGGACCGACGTGCAATTTGTTGGCACACACGGTCCAATTTCTCACCGTCCACCTATCCGTCTCATCACCTTCATCCATCTTCATCAATCGCTCATCCACCTTCATCAATCGCATCACCTCATCATGGCCATCACTCCCAATCAATCCGTCGACGCTCGCCACTACGTTCGCGCGCTCATCACCAGGTGCTGCGCCGCCTCCAACAGGGCAAGCGAGTTCACTCATCAGCGATGGCCCTACGCCGTCCCCGAGGCCATTGCGAAGACGGCTGTCTCGGCTGTGTCTTCTGACGCCGACAACATCTTCGCGCGCGCACTCCTGATCGCTGCTCGTGAGCGCAGCGTGATCGGCAAGCTGCCTTTTCGGCGTGCGTCGTTCAACACCCGTATGCTGAGCATCACGGCAGGCAATCGCGGGTACTGGACCGCTGAAGGCGGCGCCCGGCGCTTGAGTCGCCCGACGATCGTCGGTGCGTCGATCAAGCATCTCTCCGTCGCCGCGATCGCGGTCATGACGGCAGAGTCGCTCATGAGTGCAGACCCCGTCATGGAGGACGGAGTCGAGCGCGATCTCGAGGAGGCTGTCGCCGGCGCGATCGACGAGGCACTGCTCGACCCGACGAACGCTGGCATTGCCGGTGAGCGGCCCCGAGCGATCACCTACGACGCACCGACGGTGGCGAGCGTCGGCTCCACCGCCGACGACCTGCGCGCCGACCTCACCGCGCTGTTCGGCCTCTACGCGGGCGATGTTGCAACGGCGGCGCTGATCATGCCGCCGGCCACCGCATTGCAGATCTCCATGCTGCTCGGCGGCGCAGCGGCGGACCTCGGCGTCAACGGCGGCACGCTGTTCGGAGTGCCCGTGGCCACCTCCTCGGCTGCCGACGACGGGAGCAACGGCTCCCGCATCGTCGTTGTCGACACGATGGGCGTTGCCGTGGCGACTGACAGCGTCCGGGTCGATCGCACCGGCGTGGCGGCGCTTGTCATGGACGACTCGCCCACGATGAGCAGCGCCACGCCGATCGGTGCCGAGGTGGTGTCGATGTGGCAGACCAATTCGATCGCGCTACGCGCCGAGGCCGATGTGAACTGGCTCAATCAGCGCCCCGGCTCTGTCGCCGTGCTGACCGGCGTGGACTATGCGGGCGGCCAATCGTGAGCGAAGGAAGGACCAGTTCGATGAATCCCGGATTCAACGCAGAGATGTTCGGTGCTGCCATGGGCGAATTGATCCACGAGACCGTGGAACCGCTGCAGGAGCGCATCAAGCAGCTTGAGGAACGCATCGAGGGCATGCAGAAGGCGCTGGATGCCACGCGCAAGGGCGCGCTGGCCTTCGCTGGCGACTGGCAGTCGGCCTTGAGCTATCCGCAGGGCACTGTCGTCCGCTTTGGCGGAGCCATCCACACCGCCGTGCGCGACATCACTCCCGGCAAGGCCGAGCCCAACCGTCAGGGCTCGGGCTGGGAACGCCTGGTCTAAGGAGCAATTCATGTACGAAGATTTCGAGATCAACCGCGACGCTGTCGTTGAGGTGTTCCGCCAGCAAAACCGAGAGGCGCTGCAGGCAGCGGTGGCACGCGGCGAGTGGACGCAGCGCGAAGCCGACCTTGCCCACCAGACGTTCATGGCGTCAGCCGTTCTGCAGACGCTGGTTGACGAAAACATCGCCTGGGTGCTGGCCGCGCTGCACGGCCAGGTGCACTGAATGAAGGTCGAGCTGAAAGTCTCTGGCATCGACGGCGTCGTGGCCACACTACGCAGCCTGCCGCCTGAGATCGTGTCGAAGCGAGGTGGCCCCGTGCGCTCGGCGCTGCGCAAAGGTGCGCAGGTCATCCGCAAGCAGGCCCTCGCGAATCTGAAGGTGTCGGTCGCCAATGCGCCGCGGTACTCGACCGGCCTGAGCGCCAAGAACCTGCGCATCGCACGCATCGAGCCGCCGCAGGGCATCAAGGGCGAGGCCGTGCGAATCTTCATGAAGGCCGTGCGCTACCCGGACGGTCGCAAGCGCCGTGGCCGTGCCGTCACGACTTACGACGCGGCATGGATGTTGGAGTACGGCTGGAGCAAGCAACCGGCGGAGCCTTGGTTCCGCCCGGCTGTCGCCGCGAAGACGCAGGAGGCAACGGCCACTGTCGAGGTCGAGTTGCGCAAGGGCATCGACCGCATCGTGCGCAAGCTCGCCACCAAGAACAACGGAAGGTGAACCATGGCAAATCAATCTGTAACCCTTGACCTGCTGATGCGCACGTCGTCTTTCGAGACCGACACGGCTCGCGCCGAGCGCCGCGTGAAGAAGATGGAGAAGGAGTTCGCCGCCGCGTCGCGCGCCATTGCGGGCGTCTTCGCCCCGATCGGTGCCGCGATGGCTGGTGCGTTCTCTATCGGCGCGCTCGTCAACTTCAGTCGCCAGGCGCTGAACGGTATCGATGCGCTGAACGACCTCGCGGATGCCGCCGGCACCACCGTCGAAAACGCCTCCGCACTCGAAGACGTGGCGCGCCGCGCTGGTGGTTCTCTCGAAGACGTGTCGGGCATTCTGATCAAGTTCAACCAGGTGTTGGCCGCAGCCAAACCGGGCAGCGGCGCCGACGAGGTGCTGAAGCAGATCGGCCTGAACGCCGAAGAGTTGAAGCGCATTGATCCCGCCGAAGCGCTACGTCAGACCGCTGTGGCGCTCAGCCGCTTCGCCGACGATGGCAACAAGGCCAGGGCAATACAGGAACTCTTCGGCAAGTCCGTGCGCGAAGCGGCCCCCTTCCTCAAGGACCTCGCCGCTCAGGGCCGCTTGGTGGCCACCGTCACGAGCGAGCAGGCTGAACAGGCCGAGCGGTTCAACAAGACGCTCGCCGAAATGGAGACGAACTTCAGCACGTTGTCGCGCGGCGTCGTCATGCCGTTCGCCGAAGCGTTCAACCGCCTTGCCGAGAGCATCAAGAAGAGCGAGAAGGCCGGCGACAGTTTCTACGCGAAGATGACCAAGGCGCAGTGGTCGTTCCTCGGCAATCCGTTCGGCCTGGGTATGCCGTCCAACACCGGCGGCGCGACGGCGAGTTGGGGCAACCCGGATCTGCCGAGCATCGGCGCTGGCGAGACCGAGCAGCAGAAGGCGCTGCGCCTGTTCTTCGAGCAGAACGCGACCGCGGCGGAGAGGTTCACAGCCGAACTGGCCAAGCAGAAGGCGGCGCTTGGCGACCTCTTCTCACCCGAGGTCGAGAAGCGTCTGCGCGCGCGGTTCTTCCCTGCGAAGGCCCCCAAGGTCGAGAGGCTGGGCATGGAAGCCGAGACCGATCCGCTCGACGCCTTCCGCCGCTCCGAACTGGAGGCAACCGATGCGGTGAATCGGGCGTTGGAGTCGTCGAAGTGGGACGATTGGGCGGCCAAGCGCACCGAGAGCTTGAAGGCCGCTGCCACCGCGCAGGACCGCCTCAACGCCCTGATCGCCGACACGCCCACCGGCCAGCTAGAGAAGCAGCGCGAGACGATGCAATTTCTGGCAGCGGCATTCGAGCGCGGGACCATCACCGCGGATCAGTTCAGCGAGGCAGCGAACGCTGCGCTCGGCAATATGGCGGCCGAAGCGGAGAAGGCCAACGACTTCGCCAGCCGCCTGGGCCTCACCTTCTCAAGCGCGTTCGAGGATGCCGTGATCGCAGGCGACAAGTTCAGCGATGTCCTGAAAGGTCTTGCGCAGGACGTGCTTCGCCTGGTGGTTCGCAAGCAAGTCACTGAGCCCTTCGCCAAGGCAATCAACGGCATTGACTTCGGCAGCCTGTTCGGCGGCTTGTTGGCGGGCAAACGCGCCATGGGCGGCCCCGTGACGGCCGGGCAAACGTACCTTGTGGGTGAGCGCGGCAAGGAGCTGTTCACCCCCAACACCTCGGGCCGAATCTTGCCGAACAGCGCGTTGGGCGGTGGCGGCACCACCGTGGTGATTGAGAACCATGGCGCGCAGATCACCGAACGGCGCAGCCGCGGATCGGATGGGCGCGAGGAAGTGCGGTTCATCGTTCAGGCGGCCGTCGCCGAGGTTGATCGGCGCATCAGCGCTGGCGGGAGCACGGCTGCGGCGCTCAAAGGCCGCGGCGTGAACCTCTCGGGCGCTCTGCCGAGGCGTGCGTGATGCGTGAGCCTGATGACGTCGACTGGGAGCTGGCCGCCCGCCTGACCCTGCACGAACTCCTGCACGAGATCCAATTGGCCAACCTCTTCGCCTCGATGCCGAACGGCCAGCATGCCTTTGCCGCATTCGGGGCGGACCTCGTCGATCGCATGGTCCATCGCAGCCGGGCGTCCAGCAACCTGACGGACGCGCAGCGCGCCGAGTGGGCCGTCAACGCGAAGACCGTCACCGAGCGACTGTTGGCGCGTGCTGAAGCGCGGCGCGCAGAGATCGAGCAGACGTTGGTGCGGCTAGGTTAGATGAGGGGGGGGTGTCAGGAAAACTCAACCTCGACCCCAGGGGAAACCGCGCCTCCCCTCACGCGCAGCACGCGCCGGGCAATTTTCAGGAAATCACACATGCGCAAGCGCTCCTCAACGACCCCTGCGGCACCGGCCGGCCTCTCGGCTGAAGCCCGTGAACTGTGGCGCCGCACACTGGACGAATACGCCTTTGACGTGGGCGCCGACCTGACGCTGTTGCGCGAGTTGTGCGCGACGGTCGACCGGCTGCGCCAAGTGCAAAAGGAGATCAAGGCCGTTGGCCTGACTGTGACCGGCGCGTCTGGTCAGGTCCGGGCCAATCCGCTTCTGCAGGTGGAGGACCAGCAGCGCCGCACGATCCTGGCTCATGTGCGCGCGCTGCGCCTGACTGCCGCACTGGAGTTCTGAGATGCCGACACTTGACCGCAAGCCCAGGGCGCGCCGCCGCACAGAGGAACAGCCGCTTACCGTCGCGGCGAGCATGGCGCTCATGCGAGAGGCGCGAGACGGCAAAGCCGATTGGGACGCGATCCGCGCTCGTTGCATTCGGGCGATGGCCAGGGGCGCCACGACCGTCGAGCAGGCTGCAGCGATGTTCGATGCCTACCGGCGCCGGCCCGAACTGCTGCCGATGCGCCCACCGCACTGACGGTTCAACTTGGTCCGTCACCCGCGCGCGCGTGGGTGGCGCGCGGGAGACTTCCGGCAAATTTGCCGGAGGTTGCGCTCCGTCACCCGCGCGCGCGGGTGGAGTCGGACCCATTCCGCAGGCCCCATCGATTCCGCGAATTGCGGCGCCCTGTCGCCGGTGATACGGTCCTTCGCAGAAGCGGCACGGCATGTCGCACACAACGCGGGGGAACAGAATGGAGCACTTCAGGCAGCGCGTGTTGGCGCACATCGAGCACGTTCGCAAGGTCGGCTCACATTGCACGACCGAAGAGACGACGAAGCAGGCGTTGATCCTGCCGCTCCTCGACATCCTGGGCTTCAGCCCCTTCGATCCGACGAAGGTTCGCGCGGAACACTCGTCCGACTTCCCTGGGGCGAAGCATGGTGAGCGCGTCGACTACGCGCTGTTCTCGAACTCCGTTCCCGTGATGTTCGTCGAGGCGAAGGCTCACGACGCGAACCTCACCAACCACTGCCCGCAGCTCGCGCGGTACTTCAACGCCACCCCCGAGGTGACGATGTCGGCGATCACGAACGGGCGCGAGTGGCGGTTCTTCACCGACCTCGTCCACAAGAACATCATGGACGAGCGGCCGTTCCTGACGCTGCATCTGGACAACCCGGCCGATGATCTCGCCGAGCAGTTGCTTCGGTTCCACCACGACCAGTTCCAACCTGACGTGCTGCGCGCGCTTGCCGAGGAGAGCATCTACCTCGCATCGTTCCGCGATGCGATCACGGCGACGCTGCGCGACTGTGATCTGGACTTCGTCCGGTACATCGCGACCAAGGCCGGCATCCAGCGCACCTTCACGCAGCGCTTCCTTGAAAGCGTTCAGCCCATCGTGAAGAACGCCGTGGCGCGCTCGATCAGCGGCATGGTGGCCACGTCCCTGAACGTCCCTACTGTCGTTGCCGAGCCGGCGCGGCAGCCCGAGCCCGCCGTTGATCCCGATGCGCCGCAGATCGATCCCATCAACGCCAAGATCGTGACGACATGGATAGAGCGCCGGCTGCTGGACATCTGTCGCGATGTGCTCGCCGGCGAAGACCTTCAAGGCAAGGACAACGAGGCGTATTACACCGTGCTCTATCAGGGCAAGACGAACCGCTGGCTGTTCCGGTACTGGGGCGACAAGAAGCGCCCGGCGCTGCAGTTCATCGTGCCGCTGACCGACGTGCATCGCTCCGAGATCGCGCGTGCTGGCCTTGAGGTGATGCCGAACGACAGTGTGATCATCGAGAAGCCGGACCACCTGCTGCGGCTCATCGGCCTGCTGCGCGACTCACTTGCGTTCTGTCAAGACGACGAGAACTTTCGGCGGAAGGTTGAGCAGGCGACCGAGTGAGCGACTCGCACGGGTGACCACCTCTCGTTCGGCCACACGGCTTTTCTCGGCGGTCGTCAGTCACGACCACCGAGGATTTGCTTGTGCTCCCCGCGCGCGCGGGGGTGGCCGCGCAAAGCGGCAACGTCGACGGTCTGCAGACCGTCCTGCCACCCACGTGCCCGCAGAAGACCAGCTTGCAGCCCGCCTCGTGCGGGCTTTTTCTTGCGTGCTCGTTGTTGAGAAACAACGGCAACGGAACGGCAACGGGAGGCCAGAAAAGACGAAAGGGTTAGCAGGCCCTAACCTGCTAACCCTTTGTTTTTGGTGGGCCCTGAGTGACTCGAACACTCGACCTACGGATTAAGAGTCCGCTGCTCTACCAACTGAGCTAAGAGCCCCGATTCGATTCTGTGTCGCTAGCTTCGTCTGGTGGGTTGTGCAGGGATCGAACCTGCGACCATCGGATTAAAAGTCCGGTGCTCTACCGACTGAGCTAACAACCCAGCAAGCCTAACAGTATAGCGCGTTTCAGACAACTGTCTGGCGACGTCGCTGCGCGCTCAGCATGCGCAGCATTTCACCGGCCGCCACCATGCCGAACGTCGCGGTCACCGCCACGCTCGAGCCGTAGCCGTGGCAGTTCAGGCTGCCGTCGACGCGGCAGGCCTCCTGCGGCGTCTTCACGGGCTCGCGCGAGAACACGCAGGCCACGTTCATCGCGCCGCTGCGCGCCGCGCCATGCGTCTTGCGCAGGCGCTGCCGCACCGAGGCCAGCAGCGGATCGTGGGTGACGCAGGAGAGGTCGTCCAGCTCCACGGCCTGCGCCTGCTGCTTGCCGCCCGCCGCGCCGGAGCCGACGAAGGCGGTGCCGGTGCGCAGCGCCCAGGCCGCGAGCGCCGCCTTGGCGCGCACCTGGTCGCAGGCGTCGATGAGCCCGTCGAGGCGCTGCGCGCCGATCAGCGCGGGCCAGTTGGCCTCGTCGACGAAGTCCTCGACCTGCTCGACCACGCAGCCGGGATGGATGTCGGCCACCCGCTCGGCCAGCGCCTGCGTCTTGGCCTTGCCGAGGCTCGCGCCGAGGGCCTGGATCTGCCGGTTGATGTTCGACTCGGCGACGTGGTCGAGGTCGACCAGCGTGAGCCGCGCGACGCCGCTGCGCGCCAGCGCCTCCACGGCCCAGGAGCCGACGCCGCCGAGCCCGACGACCGCCACGTGGGCGCCGCGCAGGCGCTCGTAGCCCGCCTCGCCGTAGAGCCGCCGCAGGCCGCCGAAACGCCGCTCGAGGTCGTCGGCCTCGGGCGCCAGGGCCGCGGCGTCGGCTGCGTTCACGTCGCCGTCACTTCAGCGCGGCCAGCCGTTCCTTGCCCGCCTGCGCCGCCTCGGACTGCGGGTAGGCCTTCACCAGCTCGTCGATGGTGCGGCGTGCGGCGCGCGAGTCCTTCAGCTCGAGCTGGCAGTTGGCGACGGCGAGCAGCGCCTCCGGCGCGCGCAGGCTGTTCGGCGCGGAGTTCGCGAGCAGGCGGAAGGTGGCGATCGCCTCCTTGTAGTCGCGCTTGCCGTACTGCGCGTTGCCGAGCCAGAACAGCACCGACTCCCGGTAGCCGCTGGCCGGGTAGCGCTTCTGGAAGGCGTCGAGCGAGGCAGCGGCCGCGGCGAAATCGCCGCCGCGCATCACCGTCATGGCCTCCTCGTACTGGCGCTTCTCCTCGGGATCGGCGAGGAACTCCTTGCCGTCGACGTTGACCTTCTGCGGCTCGAAGCGGCTGATGCGCTCGTCCACGCCCTGCTTGAGGTCCTTGGTGTGGCGCTGCAGCTCGGCCACGTCGCGCGTGAGCTGCTCCTGCTGGCCGCGCAGGCGCGCGTTGTCGCCGCGCAGCTGCTCGAGCTGGTTGTTCAGGTCGAGCAGGCTGCGCTTGAGCTGGCTCAGCTCCTCGAGCATCTGGCCGTTCAGCTCGGCCTGGCGCGCGCGGTGCTGCTCGTTGCTCTGCTCCAGCTTCTGGCGCAGGTCGAGGATGGCCTTGCGCGCCTCGTCGTCGTCGAAGAGGCCGGCATGCGCCGAAGGCGCGGCGGCCGCGAGCGCCAGCAGCGCGGCGCCGGCCCAGCGGGGCATCGCGTTCATGCGCTTCGTCCTCAACGGCGGTTCAGCTCGACGCGGCGGTTCTGCGCCCAGGCGCTTTCGTCGGCGCCCTGGGCCGCGGGGCGCTCCTCACCGAAGCTCACCGCCTCGAGCTGGTTCTCGCGCGCGCCGAGTAGCACGAGCGACTTGGCCACGGCCTCCGCGCGCTTCTGGCCGAGGGCGAGGTTGTATTCGCGCCCGCCGCGCTCGTCGGTATGGCCTTCGACCGACAGGCGCGCGCTGCGGTCGTTCGAGAGAAGGCGGGCGTGGCCTTCCACGACGGGGCGGAACTCTTCCTTGACGACGAAGCTGTCGAAGTCGAAGTAGATGACGCGCGGCAGGTTGCCCTGGTTGGCGTTGCGGTTGGCCGTGAGGTCGACGCTCGCCACCTGCGACTGCGAGGTGCCCGAGCTGCTGCCGCCGGCACCGGCGCCGTTGCCGACGGTGGTGGGCGTGCGCGTCTCGACGCCGGGCTTGTTCTCGTCGAGGGGCACGCTAGAGCCGCAGGCCGCGAGCAGCACGGCGGCGGCGAGGACGCTCAGCGCTTGGACGGACGAACGGCGAAGGTTGGACGCGAAGAGGGACATCGATTTCTCCTGGAGGGGGTTCGAGCCGCCGACGGGCTCGCTGGGGGAAGCTGGGGGTTGCCGGCCGGCTACCGGCCGTAAGGGGCCCACACGGGTTCGCGCACGTCGGCGGTGGTGGACACGAGGCTGGCCTTGATCTTGCCATCCAGCGTGGTGGTCATCAACACGTCGCGCCCTTGCGCGCGCGTGGCGTAGATGATGAGGCGGCCGTTGGGCGCGAAGCTCGGGCTCTCGTCGTCGCTGGTGTCGGTGAGCGCCTGCGGCGGGCCGCCGCCGAGCGGCATCGTGTGGAGCCGGAAGGCGTTGCCCTGCCGCGAGATGTAGGCAAGCGTGCGCCCGTCGGGGCTGACCGCGGGGCTGATGTTGTAGCCGCCGGCGAAGGTGATGCGCTCGGCCGTGCCGCCGGTGACGGCGGTGCGGTAGATCTGCGGGCTGCCGCCGCGGTCGCTCACGAAGTAGATGTGGCGGCCGTCGGGCGAGAACGCCGGCTCGGTGTCGATGGCGCGGCTGTTGGTGACGCGGCGCACGTTGTCGCCGTTGCGGCTCATGACGTAGAGCTGCGAGCCGCCCTCGCGCGACAGCGTGACGGCCACGCTCTGCCCGTCCGGCGACCAGGCCGGCGCGCTGTTGGAGCCGCGGAAGTTGGCGATCGGGCGGCGCTTGCCGCTGGCCACGTCCTGCGTGTAGACCACGGCCTTCTGGCTCTCGAACGACACGTAGGCGAGCTCGCGCCCGTCCGGCGACCAGGCGGGCGAGATGATGGGCTCGGGGCTGTTGAGCGCGACCTGGCCGCCCTCGCCGTCGGCATCGGCCACGCGCAGGGCGAAGCGCGAGCCGCCCTTGGTGACGTAGGCGATGCGGGTGGAGAAGATGCCGCGCTCGCCGGTGAGCTTCTCGTAGACGTAGTCCGCCACGCGGTGCGCGGCCAGTCGCAGGTCGGCCGCGTCGACCGCGTTGCTCTGGCCGCCGAGCTCGACGCCCTTGACCACGTCCCACAGCTTCACGCGCACGTCGTAGCGGCCGTCGGCCAGGCGGGTGACGGAGCCGCCCACCAGCGCGTCGGCGCCGCGGCCGCGCCAGTGCTCGATGTTCGGCCGCGCCGTCTCGTCGAGCACCTCGGCCGCATCGACGCCACGGAACACGCCGCTGCGCTCCAGGTCGGCGCGGACGATGGCCGACAGCACCTGGTTGGTGCCCTCCTCGCCGCGGAACCGCGCGATGGCGATGGGCACCTGCGTGGCGCCGATGCCGGAGATCTCGACGCGGAACTGGGCGAAGGCGGGCAGGCCGAGCAGCAGGCCGGAGCCGGCGAAGATCTGTCGTCTATTCAGCATGAGGTGTCATGACTCCGAGTTGGGCACTTGGTTCAGTGTGCCCGCGGGCGGGGAAAGAAGGCTCATCTTGAGATAGCGGTAGTACGTGCCCTCGGCAATATAGACCGCGAGCACGAAGCCGAGCCGCCCGTCGAGGAAGCCGCGGCGCAGCAGGTAGGTGCGCAAGAAAGCCCACGCGCCGTGCAGCAGGGCTGGCGCGAGCCCCCCGGTGCCGCCCGCCCGGCGCTTGTCGAGCGCCCGGCCGCTGGTATAGCGGTTCATCTTGTCGAGGGCGCTGTCGAGCGTGTCCATGGTGTGGTGGAGCAGGTCGCCGCGCAGCCGCCCCACCGGCCCCGACACCAGGAGGCGCTCATGCACCAGGTCGTCGCTGAAGCGGCCCGCCTCGCGGCGGAACAGGCGCAGCACCCGGTCGGGATACCAGTCGCCGTGGCGCATCCACTGGCCGCAGAAGCTCGACAGGCGGGAAAGTTCGTAGCCGGCAAAACCCCGAGACCCTAGCGCAGGCGCGTCCATGCCCTGGTGCGCGGATGTATCCGCCGCCACCACGCGGCGGATCTCGGCGGCCAGCGCCTCGGTGACGCGCTCGTCGGCGTCGATGCTGAGCACCCAGCGCCCGCGCGCCTCGGCCAGCGCCCGGTTCTTCTGCGCGCCGAAGCCGGGCCAGTCGGCCGTGGTCACCACGCGCGCGCCGAAGGCTTCGGCGATGCGCCGCGTGTCGTCGGTGCTGCCCGAGTCGACGACGATCCATTCGTCCGCGAAGGCCACCGACCGCAGGCAGTCGCCCACGTTGGCCGCTTCGTTGCGCGTGATCAGGATGACCGACAGGACGGGGGATTGCATGGACGGGCGCAAAGCCTCGGGATTGTAGAAGCCCCGCCGATAATGCCGGCTCATGACGACTGCCTCGCCGCCACTGAGAACGCGCCTCGCCCGCATCGCGCCGTTCTTCCGCGGCACGCGCTGGGGCTTCGTCCTCGCCGTCGCGGGCTCGGCCATCGCGGCGATGACCGAGCCGCTGGTGCCCGAGCTGCTCAAGCAGCTGCTCGACGGCGGCTTCCAGGCGCGGCGCTTTCCGCTGTGGATGGTGCCGGTGGCGATCATCGGCGTCTTCGGCGTGCGCGGCATCGCGGGCTTCGTCGCGCAGTACGGCCTGGCCTGGTCGTCCAACCACGCCGTGCTGGCGATGCGCCAGGCCATGTTCCAGCGGCTGCTCGACACCGAGCCGACACTCTTCGGCCGCACCGCCGCCACGAGCCTCGTGAACACCCTCGCCTACGAGGTGCAGAGCGGCACGGCGCAGCTCGTGCACTCGTCGCAGACGCTGCTCAAGGATTCGCTCACGCTGGTGGCCGTGCTCGCCTACCTGCTGTGGACCAACTGGCAGCTCACGCTGTTCGTGGCGGTGCTCTTCCCGGCGGTGGCGCTGGTGATGCGGCTGCTCACCCGGCGGCTGCACCGGCTCACCGTCGAGGCGCAGCGCGCCACCGACGAGATCGCCTACGTGGTGGAGGAGAACGTGCTCGCCTGGCGCATCGTGCGGCTGCACGACGCGGGGCCGGCGCAGCTGACGCGCTTTCGCCGCCTGAGCGAGGCGCTGCGGCGGCTGTCGATCAAGTCGGTGATCGCCAACTCGGCGATGACGCCGACCACGCAGCTGCTGTCGGCCATGGCGCTGTCGGCGGTCATCGTGGCGGCGCTGTGGCAGAGCGCGGAAGGCGGCACGGGCGTGGGCGATTTCGTTGCCTTCGTCACGGCCATGCTGCTGCTCATCAACCCGATCAAGCACCTGTCGGAAGTGGCGGGGCCGATCACCCGCGGCCTGGCCGCGGTGGAGCGGGCGGTGAACCTGCTGGAGGGCACGCAGCCCGAGGCGAGCGGCGGCTACGACCCCGGCCGCTCCAGCGGACACGTGGAACTGCGCGGCGTCTCGCTGCGCTACCGCGACGAGCAGGCGCCCGCGCTCGACGGGGTGTCGCTCGAGCTGCGCCCCGGCGAGACGGTGGCGCTGGTCGGGCCCTCGGGCGCGGGCAAATCCACCCTCGTGAACCTGCTGCCGCGCTTCATCGAGCCGACCGAGGGCACGCTGCTGCTCGACGGCCGCCCGCTCGCCGAATGGGACGTGAAGGCGCTGCGCCGGCAGTTCGCGCTGGTGAGCCAGGACGTGGTGCTGTTCAACGACACCGTGGCCGCCAACGTGGCGCTGGGCGAGGCGCTGGACGAGCCGCGCATCCGCGATGCGCTGCGGGGCGCGAACCTGCTGGAGTTCGCCGAGGGCCTGCCCCAGGGCATCCACACCATGATCGGCCACAACGGCGCCGAGCTCTCCGGCGGCCAGCGCCAGCGCCTGGCCATCGCACGCGCGATCCACAAGAACGCGCCCATCCTCATCCTCGACGAAGCCACCTCGGCGCTCGATTCCGAAAGCGAACGGCTGGTGCAGCAGGCGCTCGAAACCCTGATGCGCGGGCGCACCAGCCTCGTGATCGCGCACCGGCTGTCGACGGTGGAGCGCGCCGACCGCATCGTCGGCCTCGAAGGCGGACGCGTGGTCGAACAGGGCACGCACGCCGAACTGCTGGCCGCCGGCGGCCTGTACGCCCGGCTGCATGCCCTTCAATTCAGGAGCTGAAACATGAACACGCCCGACCGCCCGATCAGCCGCTACCCGGTGCCCGATGTCGCCAGCCTGCCCGACGACCTGCGCGAACGCATCCTCGAGGTGCAGAGCAAGGCCGGCTTCGTGCCGAACGTCTTCCTGACGCTCGCCCACCGCCCGGACGAACTGCGCGCCTTCCTCGCCTACCACGATGCGCTGCTGCTGCGCGACTCCGGCCTGACCAAGGGCGAGAAGGAGATGATCATCGTCGCCACCAGCGGCGCCAACGAATGCCTGTACTGCGTGGTGGCGCACGGCGCGATCCTGCGGGTGTACGAGAAGAACCCGCTGATCGCCGACCAGGTCGCGGTCAACTACCGCAAGGCCGACATCACCCCGCGCCAGAAGGCCATGCTGGCCTTCGCGATGAAGGTGTGCACCGATTCCGCCTCGGTCGACGACGCCGACTTCGCCGCCCTCGCCGAGCACGGCTTCAGCGCCGAGGACGCCTGGGACATCGCCGGCATCACGGCGTTCTTCGGGCTGTCCAACCGCATGGCGAGCGTCATCTCGATGCGGCCGAACGACGAGTTCCACCTGATGGGGCGGGTGCCGCGGAAGGCCGGCTGACACCTGCACGCACCGAACCGGCATGACCCAGGTCGTCCTGTCCAACCACTCGCTGCGCCACTCGGGCGGCATGGAGCGCTACCTGCTGACGCTCATCCGCGGCATGCACGCCCGCGGCATCCGACCGACCGTGGCGGCCAAGCGGTTCGACACGCGGCTGGAAGAGTACGGATGGATCGACCCCTGCGCCGCCTCGATGCTCGGCGTGCCGGGAAAGCTGCAGGACGCCTGGTTCGACCGCAAGCTGCGGGCGCTGAAGGCGCGGCACGGCTGGTTCCCGCTGGTGGCCCTGAACCTCACCGCCGCAGCCGACATCGCCGTCTGCGGCGGCAACCACCCCGGGTTCCTCGAGGCCATGGGGCGGCGCACCCGCTGGTCGGACCGGATGAAGATCCGCCTGGAGCGCGCGCACTTCGAGCATGCGCGGACCATCGTGGCGCATTCGCGCCTGATGGCCCGGGAGATCCAGGGCCACTACGGCATTCCCGCGGCCAAGATCGAGCTGGCCTACCCGCCCATCGACACGGCGCGCTTCAGCACCGTGGGCGACGAAGAGCGCCTGGCGCTGCGCGAACGCTTCGGGCTGCCCCGCGACCGCGCGGCGTTCCTTCTCGCGTCGACGGGCCACTCGCGCAAGGGGCTGGACCTGGCACTGCAGGCCCTGGGAAGCACGGACCGCCCGGCCGTCCTGGTCGTCGCCGGCCGCCCGACGCACGAGCGCGCGCCGAATCTGCTGCACGTGGGCTACCGCCAGGACATCGAGGATCTCTACCGCGCCGTCGACTGCACCCTGCTGCCTTCCCGCTACGAGCCGTTCGGGCTGGTGAGCATCGAATCCGTCCTGTGCGGCACGCCGGTGATCGCGGCCGACGAGGCCGGCTGCGTGGAGGTCATACGCCCGCCGGCCGTGCTGCCCTTCCGGCTCGACGACCCGGCGAGCTTCGACGCCGCCATCGACACCGTGCTCTCGCGCTGGCGCGACGGCAGCCTGCGGATCGCCGACCCGGCCGCCGCGCTGGACTACGACCCGTCGGTCGACCGGCACGTCTCGCAGCTGCTCGGCTGGATCGACGCACTGCAGCGCAGCCGCTGACACGCACCCGTCAGGCGGCGGGCAGCAACGCGCGCACCTCCCGGAGCACGCGATCCGGCAGCAGGCCTTCCAGGCATGCGCTGCGGCTGTCGCGGTGGTCGTCGCACCCCGCGCGGCCGCAGGGCACGCAGTCGACGCCCGGCAGCGACGGCCCCTGCATCAGCACGAGGGCCGCCGCCGGCCGCCGCCGCTGGATCCGCTCGGGCTCGTCGCCCCGCATGCCCCAGGGCGCGGCCGCGGGATGGCCGTTCGGCCACGGCCCCCAGTTCACCGGGCGGGTCGGCCCGAACAGCGCCACCACCGGAACCCCGACGGCCGCCGCCAGGTGGGTGATGGAGGTGTCGGGCCCCAGGTAGACGTCGGTCGACGCGAGCAGGGTCGCCAGCTGTCCCAGGTCGAGCCTGCCCGAGACGTCGATCACCGCCGGCGGCTGCGCGGCATCGCGCACCTGCGCCACCAGCGCCTGGTCGTGCGCGCCCGACGCGCCGGTCAGGACGACCTGCACGCCGTCCGCCGCCAGGCCTGCGATCACCGCGCGGTAGTGCGCGACGGGCCATTGCTTGTAGCGCCACATCGACGGCACGTGGACCACCACGCGCGGGCGTCGCAGCGCCTGTTCGATCTCCGGCGGCAAGGCCGCGGCCGCCGGGGCGGTCACCGCCACGCCGCGGTCGCCGAAGTCCACCCACGGCGACAGGAGCTGCAGCTTCTCGAGCACCGTGTGCCGGTCGCGCACGCCGACGAAACGGTCCGTGGCCAGCAGCTTCTTCCACCAGCGGTTCCCGCCGACGAGCGGGATCAAGGCGCTGCGCCGCGGCGCGGCGATCCAGCCGTAGAGGTGCGCCCGATCGCCGGCCTGCGTCACGAGCGCGAGGTCGTAGCTGCGCCACAGGCGGGCCGCGAAGGCGAGCTGCGCGCCCCAGCCCGCGTTGCGCCTGATCTCGACCAAGCGATGGACTTCGCCATTGCCGCGCAGCATGCCCAGCGTTCCCTCGAAGCCGAGCACGTCGACCTGCGCCTCGGGCCAGCGGGCCTTCGCCGCCGAGATCAGCGGCGTGGACAGCAGGACGTCCCCCAGTTGCTGCGTGACGATAATGACGATTCTTCGCGGTTGAAACATGCCCATGATCGTAGCCGCCCACCCGGGCGGACGGCTGCGCCCGGAAGCCCGGCACGGTGCGCCGGCCCCCGATCGGACTTGCACGAATCACTCGTATGGCGCACCCAGAACAGAACGAATTCTTTTCCACCGCCAAGGCGTTCATGCCGGGCGCCTTCGACCGGGCCCGTGTCCTGGAGGTCGGCGCGCTCGACATCAACGGATCGGTGCGGCAGCTCTTCTCGGACTGCGACTACACCGGCGCCGACCTGCAGCTCGGACCGGGCGTCGACGTCGCGTGCCCGGGCCAGCTGCTCGAGCTGCCCTCGGGCAGCTTCGACACCGTCATCTCCGCCGAGTGTTTCGAGCACAACCCGTTCTGGCGCGAGACCTTCGCCAACATGCTGCGCATGTGCCGGCCCGGCGGCACGGTGCTCGTCACCTGCGCGAGCACCGGGCGCATGGAGCACGGCACCACCCGGACCAATCCCGACGCCTCGCCGTTCACGGTGCAGGCGCGCTGGGACTACTACCGCAACCTCACGCCGGCGCTGCTGCAGGGCGGCGTGCACCTGGCCGGCTGGCTGTCGGACTGGGGCTGCTGGGTCAACCACGTCAGCCGGGACCTGTACTTCATCGGCCTGCGCGGCGATGACGGCCGCCGCCTCGACGCCACCCTGCGCCGCACGCTCGACGAGCGCTATGCGCTGACGGCCACGGCCAAGTCGCTGCGGCGGGGCCTGAAGACCAAGCTGTTCGGCGACCTGTTCGCGCGGCCATGAGCCGTCTTTGGCATCGACTGCGGCGCGCGGCCCGCCGCGCCCGGGAGATTCGCGACAGCCGCGCCGCCGGCGGGCCGGTGTGCGGCACCTGCGGCTTCCGCGGCCGGCCGCTGCACCGGCCCTCGCTCTGGCCGGAGCTCGTCGCCGCCTGGGCGCTGACGCCCCAGTGGGCGCGCTGGATGGACGAGCGCGAAGGCAGCTGCTGCGCCTGGTGCGGCTCCAGCCTGCGCAGTTCGGGACTGGCCCGGGCGATCGTCGACGAGGTCAACGCCCGGCACGGCACCGCGGCCACGCGGCTGCGATCGCTGTTCCGTGATGCGCGCGCGCGCAGTCTGGCCATCGCCGAGATCAACTCGGCCGGCAACCTGCATCGCTTTCTGGCCCGGTGCCCGGGCCTTCGCTACTCCGAGTACGGCAGCCGGCGCCCGGACGTGCCCTCGCAGGACCTGATGGCCCTGTCGTACGCCGATGCCAGCTTCGACCTGGTCGTCACCTCCGACACGCTGGAGCACGTGCCCGACATCGACCGCGCCCTCCGCGAGATCCGTCGCGTGCTCAGGCCCGGCGGCGCGCACGTGTTCACCACGCCCGTCGTGTGGGACCGCCCCACGCGCCAGCGGGCACGGCTCGAGAACGGGCACGTGGTGCACCTGCTGCCGCCCAGCCATCACGGGGCGCCGGCCGCGGCGGCCGACGACTTCCTGGTGTTCTACGAATTCGGCGACGACTTCCCCGCGCGCTGCGAGCGGGCGGGCTTCGAGCTCCATATGCAGCGCGAGGAAGCCAACCCCGCACTGGTCACCTTCACCGCCAGGCGGAGGGCCTGACGTGGACGCCGGCCGGCCGCTCGTCTCCATCCTGCTCATCACCTACAACCAGCAGGACACGGTGGGCGAGGCCCTCGCGGGCGCGCTGGCGCAGACCTACGGCCCGCTGGAGATCCTCGCCGCCGACGACGCATCGTCCGACGGCACCTGGGAACGGATGCAGGCGGCCGTCGCTGGATACGGCGGCCCGCACGCCGTGCAGTTGATCCGCAACGAGCGAAACGTCGGGATCGGCGCGAACCTCAGCCGCCTCGCGGCGCGGGCGCGGGGCGAGCTGCTGGTGATCGCCGCCGGCGACGACGTCTCCATGCCGCAGCGCTGCGAGCGCGTGGTGCAGGCATGGCTCGACCATGGGCGGCGTCCGGACCTGATCGCCACCGGCCTGATCGACATCGACGCGCAGGGGCACACCCACGACCCCATCGTGCCCGACGACCTGCAGAACTGGCGCACCCCGGCCGACTGGGCGGCGCGCCAGCCCTACGTGATCGGCGCCGCGCAGGCCTGGACCAAGCGCCTGTTCGACCGCTTCGAGCCCTTGCCGGAAGGCACCGTGGCGGAAGACCTGCTCATGGTGTTCCGCGCCATCGGCAGCGGCGGCGCGCTGACCCTGCGCGAGCCGCTCGTGCACTACCGGCGCGGCGGCGTCTCGCGGCGCGTGCGCAACCTGCATGCGCGCGACGTCGTGCGGCGCCTGCTCGCCAACAACCGCCACGCGCTGATCGAAGCCGAACAGCTGCTGCGCGATGCGCAGCGCATCGGCTGCCTGGACGAGGTGGGCCCCACCCTGCGCGCGATGCTCGAACGCGAGCGCTTCGTCGCGGCGCTGTTCGCCGCCGACGGGCTGCGCGAGCAGGTGCGGGCGGTGCGGCAGGCGAGCGGGGTCAAGCTCCGGCTGCGCCTGCGCTTGTTCGTCTACGCCGCCATGCCCTGGCTGCTGGCGCCGCTCTTCGCGCTCAAGCGCGCCGTCACGCGCAACTCACCCTGAGTCGAGAGGGCGCGGACGTTCTCTCGCGCGGCGTCATCGGGCAGTCCGGCAACATGACGGGATCGGTGCGAGCCACACGCACCGCAAGATCGAATGGGGGGAGACGCCGTGTCCGCAAGCGAGTCGGTCTCGCACCGTTCTGCAAGCCCGTTCGGGCACGTCCGCGGTCGCTGGAAGGTCGTGCTCTGCACGGCGCTCGGGGCGCTCGGCGGGGCGGCGATGGTCCAGTCGTCCGCGTGGGCGTTGTTCGCGCTCAGCCTGTTCGCTGCGTTCCTCACCATTGGCCGCCCGACATCCGCCACGCCCGGATCCGGCGGTCCCTGGCTCGGACGCCATGCCCGCGCGGCGTTGCCGGTGGTGCTCTATTGGGTCGCCCTCTTCACCGTCTCGTCGGACGTCATCGGCGAAGCCTTTGCCGCCAACTTCTCGCCCGGGCTCTTCTGGCGAGGCCTCGTCGCACTGGCGGCCGGGCTCTTCACCGCGAGCGGCTATGCTGCGGCGACGCTGGTGGCGATGGGCGCCGGTCGTTCACCCGTGGCGCGCGGCGCAGTCCTCGGTGCCGCCGTGGCGATGTGGGAATGGGCACGAACCGAGCTCCTGCACTGGCCCCTCGGAAAGATCGCCTACGGCCTGACCGATTCCCCCTGGCTGAACACGGCACCGTACCTCGGCGCCTACGGCGCCGGTGCCACGTTCGTCGCACTCGTCGCCGCCGCCGCCTGGACGCTCGCCGCCACGGCACCCAGGCCCCGGCACGCCGCGAGCCTCGCCGCCGCGGCCGCTGGCCTGATGCTGCTGCTGGCCGCGGCCGGGCACGGCAGCAGCACGCCCTCCGTGCAGGCCTCCACCGTGTCGGTCGTTCTCCTTCGCGCCACGCCGCAGCAGAAGTACGACCGCGACACGCTGCGCGAGAGAACCGAAGCAATGCTTCGGCGCGCCGAGCAGTCGACGGGCGACGTCGTCGTCTTTCCCGAGACCTCGTTGCCCTTGCCGTGGGATTCGTTGCCGGCTGGCGTGAAGGCCCGCTTCCATGCCCTCTCACAGCGCAAGACGCTCGTCATCGGCAGCTTCCGGGAGTCGAACGGGCGCGGCTTCAACACGGCGATCGCGCTGGCGCCCGGCGAGCCCATCGAATTCGTGGACAAGCGCCTTCTGTTCATCTTCTCGGAATACTTTCCGCACTGGCTGCAATGGGCGAAGCCGGTCATGCAGATGCCCTATCAGGACCTGAGCCCCGGCTTCGCTCCCCAGAGGGCCGGGCTCATGCCCGGCGTGCTGATCTGCCAGGACATCGGCTCGCCGCGGCTGGCCGCTCGCCGCGCGCAGGGCCGGCAGTGGCTGGTGCTTCTCAGCGACATGAGCTGGTTCCCCGGTCGGCGCGCCATCGCCCATCAGCTCGCCATGGCCCGCTGGCGGGCCGCCGAGACCCGGCAATGGCTTCTGGTCGCCGCCGTCCCCGGCGGCAGCGCGCTGATCGCACCCGATGGGCATGTGGCGCAGCGCGCGCCGGAAGACGCGGACATCTGGAACGTGAGCGTGCCGGAATTCCCGTGACCGTGTCGCGGTCTATGCGGCTGGCATGGAGGCATCGCCGGCCAAGGCAGACACGCATCGCCTCATATTGACTCGCGCGCGTAGCAGCCATTGCGGCGCGTCGGCAATCCCTTTCGGTCAGACGTTGCGCTTGTTACCGGCGGTACGCGATGCAAACCGCGTGTTTCATGCGCATTCACGCCACTTTTTCGACCTTAGGGAGAAAGCCGGCGCGCCCGCCATGAAGCAACCCGAAACAGACCGGCCGGGAGGGCTGACGGAAGGAACGGAATACTTCGCCCCGCATGACAGAAGTCATGCCCCAAAAAAAGGACGGGAGGAAGCCATGAGAAAAGCAGCCGATGCCTCGCTGCATCGCAAGCGCTGCCGTGCGCATCAGCGCGGCCAGGGAATGACCGAGTACGTGATCGTGGTGGCGCTCATCGCCGTGGCCGCCATTGCCGTGTACCAGTACTTCGGCCAGACGGTGCGCAACCAGACCGCCGCGGTGGCGCAGGAAATCGCCGGCGGCAATGGAGCGGCGGCTCGCCAGGCGGCAGGAACCTCGGCCACCGCGGCCGCGACGCAGGCGAACACGAAAGCCACGCTGGACGACTACACCAACCAGAAAAGCAAGTAATCGTTCGTTCCCGCCGCAGCGCACCCGAAGAAGAAAAGCGCTGCGGCGTGTGGTCCTTGGGGAGGACAGCATGCCCACCGGAAGTGTCGCTCGCCCGCAGCGAGGCCAAGCCATGCTGCTGGGGTTGTTCGTGCTCGTCGTCAGTGCGGGCATGCTGTTCTTTCTTTTCAACGCCGGCCAGCTGATCCGCGAGCGTGTCACCGCCACCAACGCCGCCGACGCCGCGGCGTACAGCGGAGGCCTCGTCATGGCCCGCCTCATGAACTTCGAGGCCTACAGCAACCGCGCGGTGATGGCCAACACCGTCGCCATCGGCCAGCTCACCGCCCTGGCCTCGTGGAACAGGTACGTCGAGGGCATCGCCGCGTCCTACGGCATGCAGACGCCTTCGCCGGGCGACATCTGCGTCCGGTTCTGCCTGACGGCCAAAGGGGTGCTGCCGCTGGCGGTCACCTATGGCGGAAACGCCGCGGTTCAGGCCTATACCGGCGTGAACCTGTTCGACATGTACGTCAACTACATCTCCCCCACCCTGCGCATCTCGAGCCAGTCGCTTGCCTCCACGAGCAACGGCATCAACCACGTCCGCATGCAGCCTCCCGGCACCAAGGACGTTCTGCTGGCCACGATGCCCGTGGCCCGGCGGAACGCCGTGCAGGCCGTCGTCGACCGCAACTACGACGGTTTCGGAGGCGCACAGGGCTCGGCCGTCGTCGTGCAGGACACGTTCTTCGGCTTCGACGGCGGCGGCCCCATGATCCACCGCTACAAGCACGGCGACCGGGAGCGCATGCGGGCGACGGTCGAGACGGCGGCATTCCAGGACCCGTTCGTCAGGCAACGCAGCTTCGACCGGAAGACGATCTTTCCGACCTGCGTGGGCGTGAACGGCATCAAGTTCGACGAACTGGCGCGCGGTGGCGGAACCCGGCTCGGACTGGACGAATGGGAGGCCGTCGACACCTCGGCATGGCACGGCAAGTACATGCGCAAGGGAAAGTGCCGTTCGCGGGAGACGCCACTGGGCTACGGGTCGGCCGAAGCCGGCGCCGGTGACGGCCTGTCGACCAGCGACCTGGGCGGGAGCGGACGCAATGGCGACACGGCCTCCTGGGCCGTGGGCAACCACGCGACCCTTTCCTATGCGGGCCTGCCCGCCTTCTACGAGCTGAGTCCGGCGGCGCTGTCGGCAGCACGGCCGGCCGCACGATTCGCCGTGCGGGTCAACCGCCGCAGCGACGACCTGCACGTCACCGGCCGCGCGGCCCACGCGCAGCCCACCGGGCACCTGGCGCTGATGGGTCCGGGCGACGGCCGCTCGATGGCGGCCCTCTCGGCGGTGGAGGTCTATTTCGAACGGCTGTCGGCCCGGGACGATGGGCGCGAAGAGCTCGCCAGCCTGTTCAACCCGTTCTGGCACGCGCGGCTGGTCGCGCCGAGCACGGCAGCCGTGGCCGAAACGCTGGCAGCTCAGTAGACCCACCGCCATGCAGACCACGGGATTCGGCCTTCTCTTCGCCTGCGTCGCCATGGCCGCCTGCCCGGCGCACGGCGCCGGGCTGAGCGCCGATCCGCTGCATGCCTACCGCACGATGCTCGACGAGGTCGGAAAGGGCTCTGGAAAGACCGTCCTGTCGCGCTACGTGGTGCGCGACGGCCGGCTTCGCGACTTCGCATCCGTCCGGAAGGCGGTGATCCAGACCCAGCATCTGTGCGCCGAGTCGAAGGGCGCCGCCAAGGTATCCGCAACGGACTTTCCGGAACACCTGGGCGTCCTGCGCGACGAGGAATATCTGAGCGAACGCGTGATCCTGAAGGTGCAGTCGCAGGCCAGTCTTCACGTGGACATGGCCGACTGCAGCCTCGCCTGGCGGACGACGCGCACTGGCTCGCTGTCCTTCGCCGGCATCGGCGTGTGCCTGCTGGATTTCGACAAGAAGCAGGCGACCGGCCATTGCGGCGAGACCGGCGCTGCCCGCCACGTCCCGGTCCCCGCTTCGCTCCCGCCGGCAAGCGCCCTCGCCTCGGCGCCGGTGCGGCAGTTCGACAACGGCATCGCGTGCCGCGTGGTGCCCAACCTGCTGGGCGGCGACCTGACGAAGGACGGGCACATCTGCGTCTGGGTTCCCGATGCGTCCGAGAAGCAGCGCCTGCCGGGGCTGCTGGGCAACCCCCTGGTGCTCGCGGTGGACTTCGGGAACGACAACGGCAGCGGCACGGCGACCGCCATCGGCAATGGCACGCCGGTGAATGCGAGCCTGTTCTCGCTGCCGCCGGGCTTCCGGAGGGAAGCGCGATGAAGCGGCCCTTGCAACATCACGAAGGGCAGGCCCTCGCCGAATTCCTGGTCGTGCTGCTGGCCCTGGCGGCCCTCCTCGTCCTCTTCCCGCTGGTCGGCAAGTACCAGGACATCAGCCACCAGGTGCAGATGGCGAGCCGCTACGTCGCATGGCAATCGACCGTTCGCAACGCGGGCGGCGCGGGAACGTTCGAGTCCGCCGGCGACCTCGCCCGGGACGTGCGCAAGCGCTTCTTCGGCCCGACCGCGTCGCGCATCTTCACGGCCGACGTCGCGTCCGCCGCCGCGGACCGCAACCCGCTGTGGACGGACCCCCAGGGCCAGCCGCTGCTGAAGGACTTCAGCGACGTCTCGGTCACCTTCGGCGCCGCAGGCTCCACCGACCCGAACGACGCCTTCAGCGCGGGCGGCTCGCTGGCCGGCGTGTACCCGACGCTCTCGCCCGCCGCGTTCGACCTCGACCACCGGGGCATCTTCCGAGGGCAGGTCACGGTTCGCCTGGCCCCGCTGAACGCCGCCTGGCTGGCGCCGTTCGACAGCCTCCATCTCAGCATCACCCGGCACACGAGCATCATGTCCGACAGCTGGGCCGCGGCGAACGCGAAGAGCGTTGAAGACCGCGTCACCGCGTCGTCGGCCAACTTCCCGTCGTCCGCGCTGAAGCCGCTGGCACTCGCCGTCAAGTTGCCCGTGATGGCGCTCGAGGACGGCCGCATCGCGGAGCCGAAGCTCGGCGAGGCGAGCTTCTGGCGCGACACGGTTCCGGCCGACCGGCTGAAATGAGGCAGGCATTGGCTGCGATGGCGCCCCTCTCTTTCGTGCCGCCTCGCCGGCTGTGGCGGCAAATGGCTGCCTGCGCGCTCGCCCTGGCCGCGGGAGCCGCCGCGGCCCAGAGCGACCCGTGGACGGGGGTGGCACTCCCGCGGGGGTGGTCGCTCGCCGCCGTCGGCGATCAGGTATCGGCCAGCGGCCTGCCCATGCGGCTCGAAGCGGGCATCGTCGCCGCAGGGCTGCCATCCGCGGCCCAGGCGCTTCGCCAGGCCTGGGGCGAGCCGGTCCAGGTGCAGTTCGCTCCGCAGGTCGCGCTGGTCAGCAAGAAGTTCGCCGGCTTCTTCGTGACCGCGCAACTGACGGCGGCCGGCAACGGGCAGGCCACGCGCGTCGTGCTCTCGAGCATCCGCCTGGACGACCTGGTCAACGGGTCCGTCCCGCAGCCCTACGCCCGGATGCCATCGCGATCGGACCTCCTGTACGACACCGAGTCGACGGACCGCGGGCGGAAGGCGCGGCACCTGAGCTGGACGAACGACCTGTCGCTCGCGTCGAACCGGAACCACGTGGTGCGAGACCTCGAAGCGCAGGGCTATTCGCTGCAGAGCGAAGAGACGGCGCCCCAGGAGCACCCCGCGGGACGCCTTCTGCTGCTGTCGCGGCCGAACGGCGAAGCGACGGTGGTGATCCGGCAGGACGGCGGGCGCACCACGGTCACGCTCAACCTCACCTCATTCACGGAGCACGGTCGATGAAGGCATGGATGGGCCGGACGCGGCATCGCGGCCAGGCCATGGTCGAGTACGTCATCGCGTCGGCGGCGTTGTCGTTCCTGCTGTTCTTCCTGGTCTGGCCCGGCTCCGGCGTGGCGCCGGTCTGGTACTTCCTCGACCGGCTGAAGGTGGCGCTCCTGAAGTTCGCGTATTCCATGTCGACCGCTTTCTGAGCGGCGAACCAGACAACAACCACAGGGAGGAGCCCGCATGGCTGGGCAGGTGACCAAGAACCTGATCGTCCTCGGCGTCGCGATCGTCGTCGGCGGATTCGCGGCATTCGGCGCGCGCTACTACTTCGAGGCGAAGCAACAGGAGTTCGAGCGAAGCACGTCGGGCGAGACGCTCCGGCTGGTGGTCGCCAGCGAGGACCTGCCGAAGGGGCAGCGCCTGACCCAGCAGAACCTCGCCTCCCGGTCGATCCCGGTCGACTGGGCCCAGTCGGGCGCCGTCCGCCCCGAGCAGTTCGAGCAGATCCGCAACCTCAGGCTCGCCCATCCCGTGCGGGCCGGCGAGTTCATCATGTGGTCGATGCTGGAAGACCAGAACGCGGCGCCGTTCGCGACGCGGGTCTCCGCCGGACGACGTGCCATTGCCGTGCCGGTCGACGAGATCAGCAGCCTGTCGGGAATGCTGCAGCCGGGCGACCGGATCGACCTGTTCGTCAGCCTGCAACGCCACCAGAGCCCCCTGGTCGCCCCGCTCCTGCAGAACATGCTGGTCCTGGCGGCCGGCGACCGGGTGACGGCAGGCGCCGGGCAGCCGCGCGAGCGCACGTACACCTCGATCACGCTCGACGCCTCGCCCGAGGAAGCCGCCCTGGTCATGCTCGCCAAGGACGCCGGAAAGCTCAACGCCGTGCTGCGCCACCCGGACGACACGGCACCGTTGCCCGCGGTGCCGAACCTCAAGGCCCTGCTGATGGGCATCGAGGAGGTGCGGCCGGTGCGCCCGGGAATCCCCATCCTCGTCGGCGGCCAGCCGTTGTCCCCCGGCTCTCCCGCCGCCGCCGCGACGCCGGAGTCCAGGTCCATGGACCGCCTGGCGACGGCCCTGGAACGCATGGCGCTCACGGCCCCCGCACCCGCCGCACCTGCGCCGACATCCCCTGGCGGGGCCAGCCTGCCCCAGCCGCATTGATCGAACACCACCAACAAAAAAAACACCATGAGGGTTCTTCGTTTCGTCATGACTGCCGTGCTGGCCGCGCAGGCGCTGCCCGCCGCAGCCCAGACCCCGCCATCTCAGGCGATGGGCAGCGCGCACGGCCCCGCGGCGCCGCGCACCGCGCCGGCTCGCCCGCCCCGGCCGGCGCCGCTGGTCATCCGTGACCAGAACCAGGAGCCTGTCGTCGAGACCATCATGTACCGGGGCGAAGCCCGGGCCTTCCTCACGCCCGACGTGGCGCGCGTCGCCGTGGGAAACGGCAGCGTCCTGAACGCCACGACGCTGGAGGAGAAGGAAGTGCTGGTCTTCGCCCACGACGTCGGCGTCTCGTCGTTGACGGCCTGGGACAGAAGCGGCCGACACGCCACCGTCAAGGTGACCGTGGTGCCCGCGGACACGACGCGCGTGCTGCGCGAGGTGGCCGCCTTCCTCGAGCGGATTCCGCGGGCGCGCGCGGCCATCGTCGGCGACAAGGTGGTGGTCGACGGGGACGGCCTGTCCGATGCCGACATGGAGCGCGTCGCCATCATCGCGCAGCGATACCCGCAGGTCATCAACTTCGTGGGCCGCGTGGGCTGGGAAAAGATGATTCGCCTGGCGGTCCGCGTGGTGGAGCTGCCCACGTCCGAGCTGGAGAACCTCGGCGTGCGATGGGGCGGGGAAACCGGCCAGGCCATCGGCGGCTTCAACATCGGCCTGGCCAGCGACTTCGGCGTGGGGCGGCGCATCGACGCGCGCCCGGGCGAGGTCCCCATCGCGCTGCCGTTCCCGGTGCGCCACGCGCAGGGCTACCTGGGCATCAACGCGCTGCTGACGTCGCAGATCAACCTGCTCGCGCTCGATGGGCGCGCCGTGGTGCTCGCGGAGCCGACGCTGTCCACGCGCAGCGGCAGCCAGGCGACATTTCTCGCCGGCGGCGAGATCCCCTACTCGTCCGCCAGCGCCACCGGCACGCCCAGCGTCCAGTTCAAGACCTACGGCGTGAAGCTGGAGATCACGCCGCGCCACGACGCCAGGACGGGGACCATCCGCTCGACCATCGAAACCGAGGTCAGCGACATCGACCCGACCACCTCGACCAGCTCGGGCCCGGCCCTGCTGACGCGCCGCGTCAAGAGCGAGTTCAACGTGCGGGAGGGCGAAACGATGGCGCTCTCCGGGTTCATCCAGCGCCGGCGCTCCACCGACGCGCAGAAGGTGCCGGGCCTGGGCGACGTGCCCATCCTGGGCTCCCTGTTCAGGTCGAGGTCGTTCGTCGACCGCGAGACCCAGCTGCTCGTGCTCGTCACCCCCGTCACGGTCGACGCCGCCTCGCCGCAGGTGCGCTCCGACATCGAACGGGGCGACGCCATCGTCGAGCGTGAACTGCTCGCCCCCGACCGGGAGGCGCGGCGCGAGGAAGCGGAACGCCGGGAGCGCATGCGCTCGCCCGCGCCCGCTGCCGATCTCGCGGCCCCCTGAAGGCAGACCCGGCGGAAGGCTGCACATGTTCAAGGTCGAAGTCATCACGGGAAGCCGGACCCAGCGGGTCGACGTCCCCGACGACGCCGTCGTCGGGCGAGGCCGCGGCTGCGAAGTGCGGCTGGACAGCTGGCGCATCTCGAAAGAGCACGCGCGCCTGTACAGAACGCCGAGCGGCGTGATCGTCGAGGACGTCGGCGGAATGGGCGGCGTCTACGTCAACGGCAAGCGCGTTCCGCAGTTCGGCCCGCTGTCGCGCGACGACCGGATCGACCTGGGCCCCTTCCGGCTGTTCGTGATCGACGACGCCCGGCCGGCCACACACCGCCCGGCGCCGACGCCGCGCGCGCCGGCGACATCGGCACCCGCTGGCCAGGCGAGACCCGTCGTTGCCGTCCATCCCGCGAGGGCCGGCGCCGCGGTGCCGGCCGACAGCCCCGCCAGGCTGGAGACGGCCAGGCTCGAATACATGTGGCGCAAGCGTGCCCATGAACGGCTTCTCGAACTGATGGACCTGCGCCGCAAGGACGTCTCGCGCATGAGCGACGAACAGCTCCGCGCGGAGATCGGCAGCCTTGCCCGGGATGTCATCGACGAGCTGGCGCCAGAGATTCCCCCGGGCATCGACCAGCAGGAGCTGCGCCGCCAGACGATCCACGAGGCCGTCGGCCTGGGGCCCCTCGAGGACCTTCTCGCCGACGAGTCCGTCACCGAAGTGATGGTCAACCGCCACGACGAGATCTTCATCGAACGCGACGGCCGGCTTCAGCGCCATCCGGTGTACTTCACCAGCGACCGCGCCGTGATGGGGGTGATCGAGCGCATCGTCGCGCCGCTCGGCCGGCGCATCGACGAAAGCTCGCCCATGGTCGATGCGCGCCTCAAGGACGGCTCGAGGGTCAACGCCATCATTCCGCCGCTGGCCATCAAGGGGCCGAGCATCACCATCCGGAAGTTCTCGCGGCAGAAGCTGACCACCGAAGACCTCGTCCGGTTCGACGCCCTGAGCGAGGAGATGGCGCAGTTCCTGTGCATCTGCGTCGCGCACCGGAAGAACGTCGTCGTCTCCGGCGGCACCGGGTCGGGCAAGACGACCCTGCTCAACATCCTGTCGAACTACATCCCCGACGGCGAGCGCATCCTGACCATCGAGGACGCCGCCGAACTGCGGCTGCCGCACCCTCACCTGGTGTCGCTCGAGGCCCGCCCGCCCAATGTCGAGGGCCGGGGCGAGGTGAGCATCCGGGAGCTCGTGCGCAACGCGCTTCGCATGCGGCCCGACCGCATCGTCGTGGGCGAATGCCGCGGCGCCGAGGCGCTGGACATGCTGCAGGCCATGAACACGGGCCACGAGGGCTCGATGACCACGCTGCATGCCAACACGCCCCGGGACGCCCTGGCGCGCCTGGAGACCATGGTCCTGATGGCCGGCATGGACCTGCCCCTGCCGGCCATCCGCGAGCAGGTGGCATCGGCCGTGGACGTCATCGTCCAGCAGACCCGGTTCTCCTGCGGCTCGCGAAAGGTGACCCGGATCGTCGAGGTGACGGGCATGGAGCAGGGAAAGCTCCAGCTGCAGGACCTGTTCAGGTTCGAGCAGCGCGGCTTCGACGCCGACGGCAAGGTGCAGGGCCGGTTCGTCGGCTGCGAGACGGTGCCCTCGTTCTTCGAGGAGTTCACGTCGACCGGCCGCATCGTCGACCTCGATCTCTTCCGCGCCAAGGCATAGCACAGGCAGGGCATGTCCATCCCCGTCCTTCTCACCGTCGTGTTCGCATTGGCCGCCGCGCTGTTCTCCTACGTGGCCATCAGCGCCGGTTCGGCCGCGATGGCCGAGCATCGGCAGCAGTTCACCCAGCGCGCCAGCGTCCAGTTGCGCGACCTGTTCGTGTTCGTGGACCCGGCAAGGCTCTACGCCGCCAACCTCTCGGTGATGGCGATGTGCGCCGTCCTCGTCTACGCGGGCACGGGGTCCCTGGTGCTCACGGCCGGCAGCGCCGTCCTGTTCCTCTTCGCGCCGCCGTGGGTCTGGCGGTTCCTGCGGATGCGCCGCCTGGCCAAGCTCGAACAGCAGCTGCCCGATGCCTTGCTGATGATCGCCGGCGGGCTTCGGGCCGGCGTCAGCCTGAGCGTCGCGCTGCAGAACCACGTGGAAGTCGCGCATCCGCCGCTGTCGCAGGAGTTCGAGCTGACGCTGCGCGAGCAGCGCCTGGGCGTCAGCCTGGACGAATCGCTGAGCCACCTGGCCCGGCGCGTGCCGACGCAGACGATGTCGCTGGTGGTCTCCGCCATCCGCATCGCGAACGAAACCGGCGGCAGCCTCGCGGAAACGCTGGAGCGCACCTCCCACACGCTGCGGTCCAAGCTCCAGGTCGAAGGAAAGATCCGCGCCCTCACCGCGCAGGGACGGTTGCAGGCCATCATCGTCGGGCTGTTGCCGGTGCTGCTCATCTACGTGCTCGGCGCCATGGAGCCGCAGGCGATGTCCAGGCTGTGGTCCACCGACGTGGGCTGGGCGACCCTCGCCGTCGTGGTGTTCCTCGAAGCCGTGGGCCTCTACCTGATCCACCGCATCGTGAGCATCGACGTATGAGCTTCCGCCCCGCCGCCCCGAAGCGGGCAAGCACCGCCCCGCGGCGCACGGAGGCGGCCCGATGACCGCTGCCGTCCAACGACTGGCGATGGAACATGCCCTGGTCATCGTCATGCTGCTGGCTGGCGCCTCGGCAGCGCTCGTGGCGTGGGCCGTGGGCCGCGCGATGGCCGACGTCCCCGAGGAGGACCGCACCTACCTCGACCCGCCGCCCGCGGGTTTCAGGTGGCTCTGGTGGGTCATCCATCCCCTGGCCCACGGCATCGACCGCCTGATGGCCGATGGCCAGAAGCTCGCTCTGCAGCGCCGGCTGCAGCACGCCGGCCTCGAGTACCGGGTCTCCCCCGCGCAGTACGTCGCTTCGCAGCTGGTGTCCGCGCTGCTCTTCGGCGGCCTCGCGGCCCTCGTGCTCGGCGCCTTCGGCATGGCCACGGCATGGCCGTTCACGGCGGGCGCCGGGCTGGGCGCGTGCTATCCCTTCCTGTGGCTGAACGACCGCATCCAGGCCCGCAAGCGCGACCTGCGCAAGGCCTTTCCGTTCTACCTCGACATCATCACGCTGTGCGTCGAGGCCGGCCTGAACTTCAGCGGCGCGCTTCAGCAGGCGGTCGCGAAGGGGCCGCGCGGCATGCTGCAGGACGAGCTGCGGCGCGTGGCGCGCGACGTCCGTGCCGGCAAGGCGCGAGCCGATGCGATGCGCGAGATGGCCACGCGGGTGAACGACGACGGCATCACCAGCTGGGTCACCGCGGTGATCCAGGCGGAGCAGCTCGGCATGAACCTCGGGCCCGTGCTGCGCACCCAGGCCGACCACAAGCGCATGGAGCGCTTCCTGCGCGCGGAGAAGCTGGCCATGGAGGCGCCGGTGAAGCTTCTCTTCCCCCTCGTCACCTGCATCTTTCCCTGCGTGTTCGCCATCATCGCCTTCCCGATCGCGATGAAGCTGACGGAGATGGGCCTGTGAGCGCGCGGCCTGTCGACGACGCGGCGACCTTGCACGTCACCATGGCCCGCCGCTTCCACCAGCGCCTGATCGGGTGGATGGGGCGGCGCCATTTCCCGGTCGACGAGGCGCTGCTCCTGCGGCCCTGCCGCTCGGTGCATGGCTGCTTCATGCGCCGGCCCATCGACGTCGTGTTTCTCGACGCACGCGGCAAGGTCCTGAGGGTCGCGCCGCTGCTTCCCTGGAAGGCGCTGCGGTGCCGCGGCGCGCACATGGCCCTCGAGATGGCGCACGGGGCGTTCGCTCGTTGGGGACACGAGGCCGTGCAGCACGCCGTGCTCGCCGCCTGCGAGAGCGGCCAGCGCGCCCCACGCCTCGCCACGGAGGAACGATGACGCCCGCCGTCGCCCCTCGCCGCGGCACCGCACGTCGCCCGATGCGCGGCGCCTCCATGCTCGAACTGGTGTTCGGCGCATTGGCGCTCCTCACGATCGGCCTGGCCATCGTCCAGTACGGCATGCTGTTCTTCGCCAAGAACAACGTGAACTACGCGATCTTCGAAGCCGCCCGGGCGGGCGCCATGGCCCACGCCCAGGTCCCCCAGATCGAAGACCGGTTCGCGCGGGCGCTCGCTGGCCTGTACGGCGGCGGGACGACGCCGGCCGAGCTCGCCGCGTCGTCCGCAAGGGCCAAGGCCGACCTCGCGGCCCACGCGCGGATCGAGATCCTGAACCCCGTCAGGGAAAGCTTCGAATGGAACGACCCCGCGCTGCAGGCGCTCATCGGGGCCGGCTTTCCGACGGTCTCGGGCAACACGCCCCGCGTCATCCCGAACACCGCGCTGAATCTCCGGCCGAACGCCGGCGCCGTGCGCCCGGCATCGGGCCAGAACCTCTACGACGCCAACCTCCTGAAGCTGCGCATCACCTACGGCTACCAGCCCCGGATTCCGATCGCCAGCCAGCTCATGGTCGGCGCGTGGAGCGTCGCCCACGGGTTCAGCCCGCCCTCCGACCCCTATCAGCAGGCGCTCGTCGCGAACGGCCGCATTCCCATCGTGGCCCAGGCGTCCGTGCGGATGGAAAGCGAGCCCGTGGAGAACATCGCCATGGCGTCGCGCGCCGGCGGGCCGTCCACCGGCGGCGGCGGAGGCAGCGGCGGAACGCCGCCTCCGGCGCCCGACCCTGACCCTCCCGCCCCATCACCCGGCACGCCGCCCTTGCCCGACGACCCCTGCGCAGGCGGCGCGTGCGAGCCGCCGCCCGGGCCGTGCCTGCCCGGCGATTCGACATGCCTGCCGCCAGGTTGCAGGAGCGGCAACCCCTCGTGCGACCCGATGTGCCAAGCCATGTGCTGCGTCGCCACACCCGGCCTGGGCATTCGAGACGTACTCGCCACGCCCTAGGCATCGGAAACAGGCAGCGCCGCCAGCCGCCCTGCCATCGATCCGAATTGAACTGAAAACAAGGAAGGCCGCCGACACAGACCCCGAAGGGCGCGGCCGCCAGGGAGGTCATTCAATGGACGCAGTTGCCGCCGACATCGGCACGACAACGAAGCGGACGGCAGGCCTGCGGCGGCTTCTCGCCGCGGGCACCTGTGCACTCGCATGGGCCGGCGCCCCCGCATGGGCGGACGGCCCGTCAGGCTGCGGCCCGAGCCCGTCGGGTCCGCCGACCCACAGCTGCGGCGCAGGCCCGGCCAGCCTGGGCAGCGATCCGGCGCCCGACGTGGGCGTGGGCAACCCGATCAACGTCGTCACCGGCAACAAGTACGAACGCGAAGAAGACCTGCCGGCGCTGCCCGGCGTGCTGGGGCTGGAGCTGGTGCGCCACTACAACAGCACCCACGCCGGGCCGAACGCGCCGGCCGGCATCCTCGGCAGGGGCTGGCTGCTGAGCTACGAGACCCGCCTGCACGCCATCGGCCACACGATGCAGATCCTGCAGGCCGATGGCACGCGGCTGGTCTTCAGCCGAGATCCCCAGCACCCCAGCCTGTGCAGCAGCGACGACCCCGCGCAGGGCCAGGTGCTCGTGCAGCGCGACGCCCGGGGCGAGCGCTACACCTGGGTGTGGCCCGACGGCCGGCGGCTGAGCTTCGACGCGCAGGGCAAGCTCACCCAGATCCTCGCGCCCACGGGGGAGTTCGTCAGCCTGCAGTACGGCGCCAAAGGCCACCTGCTGCAGGTGACTGACCCGCAAGGCCGCAGCCTGCGGCTGAACTACCCCGACGGCGAGCAACGCAAGGGCGACCGGTTCGCCGGTGTGCGGAGCATCGACACGCCGGTGGGCCGCTACGCGTACGGCTACGGCAGCGCACTGCCGGCAGGCAGCCAGGCACCGGCCGACAGCACGCGCGCCAACCTCGTGTCGGTGACGCTGCCGACACATGACGAGCAAGGCTCCAAGGCGTCGACCGGAGAGGACACCAGCGTCTCCGGCATCCGCCGCACCTACCACTACGAAGACCCCAGATGGCCCACCCTGCTGACGGGCCTCAGCGTGACGGGCCGAGGCAGCGACGGCCGGCCGATGAACCAGCGTATCGTGACCTGGGCCTATGACGAACGAGGCCGGGCGAACCTGAGCGTCATGGGTGAGCCGGCCCGGCTGCAAACCGGCGCCCACGGCCAGCCGCTGCAGCCGCACCGGCTGGTCGAAGGCACGGGCATCGAGCAGGTGGCGCTGCGGTTCACGCAGCCCTCGCTGCCCGGCGGGCCGCCTGGCCAGACCGTGCTTCAGAACGCCTTCGGGCAAGAGACCGTCTACACGCATCAGGTCATCGCCGGCAAATATCGGCTGCTGCAGGTGCGTGGCGCCGGCTGCGCAAGCTGCGGTGAAGCCAACATGCGCTACGACTACGACGCGCAGGGGCGGCTGACGGGCAGCACCCGGCTGGACGACCGGGGCCAGCCCGTGCAGACGCTGCGGCGCGAGCTCGACGCACAAGGCCGCCTGCTCCGGCTCGGCCGCATCGACTACGACGCGAATGGCAAGGCACGGCCGGCGCAGTGGCTTGCGCGCTACGAATACGCGCCGCCGCGGGTGGACGCCCAGGGGCTGCGGCAGGTGCCGATGCAGCCCACGCTGATCGCCACGCCCAGCGTCGTGCCGGGCAAGGAGCACCTGCGCCGCGTCGACTACAACGACGCCGGGCAGCCCACGGGCATCACCGAGACCGGCTTCAGCCCGATCGACGACCAGGGCCAGCCCAGCCCAGCCGGCACACCTATCCGCCGCAGCACGAGCTATGGCTACGGCCGCATCAACGGGCGCAGCGTGCTCACGCAGATCGACGGGCCACTGCCAAACGGGCCGACGAACGAGCCGGACGACTCCGACGTCACGCGCATCGAGTGGGATGGCAAGGGCAACCGCATGCAGTCGCTGATCGCACCGGCGAACCTGCGCGCACGCATCCAGTTCGACCATGCGGGCCGCGTTGCCGAGGTGACAGATCCCGGCGGACTCATCACCCGATACAGCCATGACCGACAGGGTCGGCTACTGACGATTTCGCACGACATCAACGGCACTGCCGCCGACGGCGTGGCCTATCGCTATGACGCACTGGGTCGAATGACCGAAATGTCGGCGCTGGCCGGTGGTGAAAAGCTGCCGCGCACTGCCCAGGCCTTCGACGCGGCCAACCGGATGCAATGGCAAGCCGACGCATTGGGCATCCTGCGGCAAGCCACATATGACCTCGAAGGACGTCTGCTGATCAGCACCATCACCGGTGCCGGCATGCGTCAGCAGGAAACCTATGCCTACGATGAGAAGGGCCGGCTGCAGCACGTGAGCGACGGCACGGGCGCCCTGCGCAGTCTGGTGCGCGACGGCGCCGGCCGACTCGAGGCCACCATCGACCCACTGGGCCGCTGGACGCGCTACGAGCGCGAGCCCAATGCCTTGCGCATCACCCAGGCGGCCAATACTTCCAAGCCGCTCACTGTGCTTCACGAACTCGACGAGCGCGGGGAACTGCAGGCGACTCGTGTCGAAGCCAGCGACGGCATGCGGACCGCGCGCACCGTGACGCACCAGCGCTGGGCCGACGACTTCGGCCGCAAAGTGGCCATCTTCAACCCCGACAGCGGCCGGGAAGTGCGCCGCTTCGACAGCGCAGGGCGTGTCGTGCAAGTTCTTTTGCCCGACGGCAGCAAAGTGGACTTCGAGCGCGACAGTGCCGGCCGCCTGTTGAGACGCACGGTCACTCCGCACGAAATCCCCAGCCAAGGAGCCTGGCTACAAACCGTCCGCTACACCTACGAGGCCAACCGTCTGGCGCAAGTCCAGGATCCCGAGCAAACCGAGCGCTACGCCTATGACCAACGCGGCAGAGTCACCGCCAAGACCGTCTCGCTACGGCTGAACGATGGCCGCCGGGTCAACAGCATCACTCACTACCGCTATGACCCACAAGGCCGGTTGGTTGCACAAAGCCTGCCCGACGGAAGCGAACTGCAGTACGAACGCAACGGTCAAGGACAGATCGTCGCACTGCATCGCCAGACGACGCCCTGGGCGCCATTCGGATGGGGACGCACCACCTTGGTTCGAAACCTGCAGCGCGACCTCGTCGGGCTGCGCCAGCTCACCTACGGCAACGGTGTCCAAGGTAAATGGCAACGCAGCCGCGCCGGCGTGCTGGCGCGAGTCGCGTACACCACGCCCAAACCACCAAACTCCGCCTTGCGCGCCGCCCTGGAACGCCTGATCCCCGAGGCCAAGGCACAAGCCGGAGGACACGGGACACCGAGCGCAGCAGCCCTTGGCGCATTCGCCCTGCCCCGCGAGGCGAATGCACTATGGGACAGCCGACTATTGTTCGACGCCGCGGGAAACATCCGTGTGCAAAGCCAGTTCGCACGCAGTGCGGCGGCACAATCCCACACCACCTTGCTGACCTATGACCCGCAGGATCAGCTGATGCAGGCCGTTCGGCGGCCCGACGGCACCGCTGCCGTTGCAGCGGGAGCGGCTCCGGCCGCACACATCTGGCGCTATCACCAAGACAGCCTCGGCAACCGGCTGCTGGCACAGCAGGCACCATCGGCCAGCGAGACGACGGCCCGCACCATCAAGCTCACGTATGCACCCGACAGCAGCCGCAGCACCGGGCCAATACTCGACGCCGCCGGCCGCCCCCTGCAGGAGGCCAACCGGCGTTACGAGTGGGACGGCCTCGGGCGGCTCCAGCGCCTGACGCAAGACGGCAAGACCACGACCTATCGCTACAACCGTCTTGGCCTGCGCATCGCCAAGTACGGTGAAAGCGCGCAGCACTATCTGTACGACGATGCACGTCACCGGCTGGCCGAACTCGATGCGCGGGGCCGCATCACCCGGCAGTATGTCTGGCTCGCGGACCACCTCGTAGCGGTGATCGACGCTCAGCGCCCCACAACACCCCATGCGTCGGAAGGCGGCTTTGTCGAAGGACTGATCCGCATGGCAGACGTGGCACGCGCACGTCTAATCCGCGACGACACAGTAGCCTACGTCCACACCAACCATCTCGGTGCACCGATCGCATTGACTGATGAGAAGGCACGACCGGTCTGGACCGCGGCGTACGCGCCCTTCGGGCAGCGTATCGATGCGCACGCCATCGACACGGCAACGCCGAGCCACATGACACACCCAGGTATGCAGGGCATACGCCTGGATCTGCGACTGGCCGGGCAATGGGAAGACGCAGAAAGCGGGCTGCACTACAACGATCAGCGCTACTACGACCCGAACGCGGGACGCTACCTGAGCCCCGATCCATTGGGCGTGGCCGGTGGACTAAACGCTTACGCCTATGTAGGCAACAACCCCATGGGTTACAGCGACCCCTTGGGGTTGGTGTTGTTTGCTTTCGACGGAACGGGGAACAGCGATCCGGCCCCAGCGGGTGACTCCATTTCCAATGTCCGAAAGTTCTATTTGGCGTATGACGAAAACGTCAACGGAATGGCGTTCTACATTACCGGAATCGGCACGGTCAACGAAGATATGCCCTACAAGGGAAATATGCTCACAGGAGATGGTTTCGAACAGCGGATCACGCTGGGATTCACATTTCTCGAAAAGTTGATCGATGGCGGCAATGACACCTTTACATTGGACATAGACGTCGTCGGATTCAGTCGTGGTGCCGCAGAAGCCAGAGTATGGGTCAATCGACTGGTCACCGCCATGAACAACGGCGCCTACACCACAGAGAAAGGGAACACACGATGCCTCAACCTGCGCTTCACTGGCCTGTGGGACACGGTGCCGCATTTAGGGTTTATCCATGGCAAAGAAAGCAACTACGACTTTGGGATTCCATCGGAGATGAAGTACGTCGCTCATGCAGTCGCCCTCAACGAACACCGAGGCGACGTGGTGGATTTCGACAGTCACTCAATCTTCGATTCACCACAAACCAGCACCACCCCTGGTCGATCCGAGATCGGCATGGTCGGTAGCCACGCCGACATAGGTGGCGGCTATGGAACCGGTGACTTGTCCGACGTAGCGCTGATGTGGATGGTGAAACAGGCGAAGGATCAAGGAATTCAGTTCGATGATACGTTGACAAAGGAAGGATGGAATATTGTTTCGAACCCCATCATTCACGACAAAAGTGGCAACAAGATCGATCCACAGACATATCCGCCGCAATACGGAGACCGAGACTTCATCTATGGTGACGGTACCAAGGTTAGACAAAGTCAGGCTGTCATCGGCGCAAACGACACAGCTTGGGCTCGCAGCTTCGTGAGCTACTACCCCCCTCCTTGGTGCGGCCCTCGAGGCGCGCCAGCAGTCGGCGTAGTAGACATGACGCAGTACAGCGAATGGCTGAAGCAACAAGGCGTGGACATCGCCTACGCAGCTCCGGCAACAGCTCATCCTTGCGAATGAGACGAAGAATGCTTAAGAGTATCAAGCTCCTATTTCTATTGATTATCCTTCCTCTATACGGCTGCCTGCACGCCGGTCCAACCGAAGGGCCAGGCATGATCACTACGTTTGTGAGCCTGAAGAAGATAGTCCGCATTTACATTGACAGCGCCCAGTTGCCGAGTGGAATGACATTTCCACATGGTGGATCGATCGGACCAAACAAAGACTGGAAAACATCCGGAAAAACCATGAGCGTCGTGCCGGACGGGCAGCAACTGCCGGAATGGGTGGAGTTCGAATGGTCCGAACACATCTACGGACAAGAGTACTCGCGCGAGGAAATGAGAGCTCTGCCGCGTTACAAGCAGCGCGTCATGATTCGCGACCGCGTGCCTTTTGAAGCCGTCGAGGAAGTCATCCAGTCCAAACGCGACACCCCGCGTGGCAAGCTGCCAGAGAAGATGCTCTGGATGTACTTTGTATGGACTGACGACGGCGTGAAGTTTCGATGGCAGGTCGAGCGCACTCAGCCAACACGCGAGCAGCCAAGAGTACTGCGTGAAGGCGGTGATCCACTGCCATGAATTGATGACACGACACTTTGTGCCTCACTGCAAACGACGCATCTCCACGGAGTCGTTTGGATGTCATCAGTTGGTGATCGAGCCGTAGGCATTGGAAGCACTATCGCAGCACCCGCTACGTCTACAGCCGCATCAACAGGCTTCAGCGTGCTCACCCGGGTCGATGGGCCGCTGCCCGACGGTGAGCTTCAGCCGCGGAGCCGCACAGGCACGTGAGTTCGCCAGTTTCATCATGGCGGCGACACAGGACGGGTGGTATCGCTACTTCGCTCCTCAGAACGGACAACAAGTACAACGCTGCCAGCGCGTGGACTTTCGCTTCATGAACCTGTTCGACACGGTGCTCAGCATCAACTACAGCGGCGGCGCCTACAACCTGGCGATTCCCGATGCCTTCGCCTATGTGGCGCACGCAGTCGCGCTGAACGAATACCGATCGGGCGTGTTGATCAACGTTGACCAACGCAACCCGCTACCTGGTTTTCAGCATTGGGGCGGGTTTCAGTTGGAATCCATCGGCCCCAGCGACAATGCCGATGGCCGCGTCCGCCTCGAGATGGGCTTTCTCGGCGCACATGCGGACATCAGCGGGGACTATCCCGAGGGCCAGAACCAGCCTCTCCCTGGTGGCCCTGAACTGGATGGTGGAGCAGGCGCGGACTGCCGGCGTGACGATGAGACGCGCCGACGCGCCACCCGCAGCCGACCCGGTGATGCACGACAAGAGCAACGCCCTGCGGCTGGGCGACCCCGGCGCACCGATGTGTACGAACAGAAGGAGGATCCGGCAATCCCAGTGACTCCACCTCCGATTACGATGGTTGTTGCTGAAGACTGCAATGTGAAAGGCGCCACGGCCGGAAACGCCCAGCGAACGATGCAGTTCGACAGCGGCAGCATGACGAATGCCGACACGCATCAGTTCATCAGCTATCTCCCGCGCGATATCGACGCGCCGCTGGATTCACCGTTGAACCCTAAGAACATGGGCGAGATCACGGCGACCGTAGACATCGCCGGCTACCTGCAGTGGCTGCGTGAGCATGGCTACACCCTTCCGGATTAGCAAGCTGCCTCGATTCGCCAATATGAAACCTTTTGGAAGGAACATCGTGATCGAATCTCCGAGGCGTCGCCAGTTCGTCGGGATGCTTTCATTTCCGCTGCTATTTGGAATGAATGGGTGTGCAACTCGAAGAGCCCGCGCAGGCTTTGAAAAGCAAACAACTTCCGCCGCACCGACACCGTATGAGGCCAGCCGACAACGCATGCTGGAGAAATTCGGTGATATCGGCGCAGAGCTTCGCGTGGATGCGTTTGCGAGGCAGGAGTTCCTTGGTGTGGAGTTCTTTGCCGACGGCTCGGATCGACCGTTCTATGCTAAGTCTTCGCAGCGTCTAGATACGCGCGTCAACATGATGATGCCGCTGCACATTCCCGAGCGTGTCACTGTAGTGTGGCGCGAAGCAGCAGACAAACCGGTGGGGGGAAAGTACGGGCAGATGACCTACGACGATCGCATCATCGGCAGCGACACCATCGACGTGGGCCCACGTATCCCGCAGGAGGTGTTGGACAGCCTTCGACGCGAGCGCGGGCTACTACGGCTGAAGTTCCAGCTCAGCAACGACGGTGTGTACTTTGGTTGGGACATCCAGCGGCGGCCAGGCTATGACCCCAGGAAGCGCGATCAGTTCGGCAACCCCGTACATGTAGACGCGGTTCACTCCATGGCCGGTGGAGATTTCCGTGAGGCGGAGATCTTTAAGGAAGGTCTGCACAACGCGCGCGACAGCGGCAACTGCAGACATTGAGCAAG
>JBIQHD010000015.1:0-103270 GCA_044508835.1 Rubrivivax sp. | reverse complement strand
TCGCCCTCGGAGCGGGCGATGAAGGCCTCGCGCTCGCCGGTGGCGATGTTGATCTGCTCCTGCTTGCGGCCCTCGGAGGCGGCGATCAGCGCGCGCTTCTCGCGCTCGGCGGTGATCTGGGCCTGCATCGCCCGCAGGATCTCGGCCGGCGGCGTGAGGTCCTTGATCTCGTAGCGCAGCACCTTCACGCCCCAGTTGGCGGCGGCCTCGTCGAGCGCGTTGACGACGTGCGAGTTGATCGCGTCGCGCTCCTCGAAGGTCTTGTCGAGCTCCATCTTGCCGATCACCGAGCGCAGCAGCGTCTGCGCGAGCTGGGTGATGGCGAACACGTAGTTGCTCGAGCCGTAGCTCGCGCGCATCGGGTCGGTCACCTGGAAGTAGATGATGCCGTCGACCTGGAGCTGGGTGTTGTCCTTGGTGATGCAGATCTGGCTGGGCACGTCCAGCGGCACCTCCTTGAGCGAGTGCCTGTAGGCCACGCGCTCGATGAAGGGCACGACGAACTTCAGGCCCGGCGTCAGCGTGCGGTCGTACTTGCCCAGCCGCTCGACCACCCAGGCATGCTGCTGCGGCACGATCTTGAAGGTGCGCACGACGAAGATGATTGCAATGACGGCGATGACGAGGCCGATTTCGAGTCCCATGCTGTCGTTCTCCCGAGTCGATGAAATCAGTGGGCCGCGCGCGGCGCGAGCACGAGCCAGTTGCCTTCGACGGCCACGACGAGATGCTCGCCGGGTGCCGCCGCCGCGCCTTCCTGCAGGCGCACCGTCCAGAGGGCGCCGCGGTAGCTGACGCGCGCCGTCCCGTCCGGCGACCATTGCGCCACGTGGACGCGCTCGCCGATGTCCAGGTTCACGTCGCGGTTCTCGCGCGCCGGCGCCGAGCGCGGCCGGCGGGCCCGCCGCCAGTGCCACAGCGCCGTGGCGCCGCCGCCGGCCAGCGCCGCCGCGGTCACCTGCGCCGGCACGGCGAAGCCCAGGTGCGCCGCGAACGCCGCGCAGGCCATGCCCAGCGCCAGCATCAGCAGGTAGAAGGTGCCGGTGGCGAGCTCGGCGGCCACCATCGCGCCGGCGGCGATCCACCACCACGATGCTGCGGAAATGTCCATGCGTCCCTCCTTCTTGCGCGCGCCGAGTGTAGGGGCGAAACGCGGCGTGAAGGGTCGGCTGCCAGCGCCTACACTGCGCGCTTTTCAACGTGCCGGCCGAGGGTTGCACATGCTGCGTTTCCGCTTCCCGATCATGATCATCGACGAGGATTTCCGCTCGGAGAACACCTCGGGCCTGGGCATACGCGCGCTGGCCGACGCGATCCAGAAGGAAGGCTTCGAGGTGCTGGGCGCCACGAGCTACGGCGACCTGTCGCAGTTCGCGCAGCAGCAAAGCCGCGCCAGCGCCTTCATCCTGTCGATCGACGACAACGAGTTCGTCTCGGCCGACGGCGACGACGTGGCGGTCGTGAACCTGCGCAAGTTCATCACCGAGATCCGCTTCAAGAACGCCGAGATCCCGATCTACCTCTACGGCGAGACGCGCACCTCGCAGCACATCCCGAACGACATCCTGCGCGAGCTGCACGGCTTCATCCACATGTTCGAGGACACGCCGGAGTTCCAGGCGCGCCACATCATCCGCGAGGCCAAGAGCTACCTGGACGGGCTGGCGCCGCCGTTCTTCAGCGCGCTGGTCGACTATGCGCAGGACGGCTCGTACTCGTGGCACTGCCCCGGCCACTCGGGCGGCGTGGCGTTCCTGAAGACGCCGGTGGGGCAGATGTTCCACCAGTTCTTCGGCGAGAACATGCTGCGCGCCGACGTGTGCAACGCGGTGGACGAGCTGGGCCAGCTGCTGGACCACACCGGCCCCGTGGCCGCCAGCGAGCGCAACGCGGCGCGCATCTTCAACGCCGACCACTGCTTCTTCGTCACCAACGGCACCAGCACCAGCAACAAGATGGTGTGGCACCACACGGTGGCGCCGGGCGACGTGGTGGTGGTGGACCGCAACTGCCACAAGTCCATCCTGCACGCCATCATCATGACGGGCGCGGTGCCGGTGTTCCTCACGCCCACGCGCAACCACTACGGGATCATCGGCCCCATCCCCGAGAGCGAGTTCTCGCCCGAGGCCATCCGCCGCAAGATCGCCGCCAACCCGCTGCTGGCCGACGTCGACCCGAAGACGGTGCGCCCGCGCATCCTCACGCTCACGCAGAGCACCTACGACGGCGTGCTCTACAACACCGAGACCATCAAGCACTCGCTCGACGGCTACATCGACACGCTGCACTTCGACGAGGCCTGGCTGCCGCACGCCGCCTTCCACCCCTTCTACGGCGCCTACCACGCGATGGGCAAGAAGCGCCAGCGGCCGAAGGACCAGCTGGTGTTCGCCACGCAGTCCACGCACAAGCTGCTGGCCGGCCTGAGCCAGGCCTCGCAGGTGCTGGTGCAGGACGCGCAGGACCGCAAGCTCGACCGGCACCTCTTCAACGAGGCCTACCTGATGCACACCTCGACGAGCCCGCAGTACGCGATCATCGCGTCGTGCGACGTGGCCGCCGCCATGATGGAGGCGCCGGGCGGCAAGGCGCTGGTGGAGGAGAGCATCCAGGAAGCGCTCGACTTCCGCCGTGCGATGCGCAAGGTCGACAAGGAGTTCGGCAACGACTGGTGGTTCAAGGTCTGGGGCCCCGAGAAGCTCGCGTCCGACGGCATCGGCAAGAGCGGCGACTGGGTGCTCAAGGCGGGCGAGAAGTGGCACGGCTTCGGCAGGCTGGCCGAAGGCTTCAACATGCTCGACCCGATCAAGAGCACCATCATCACGCCGGGGCTCGACATGTCGGGGCGCTTCGCCAAGACGGGCATCCCGGCCAGCATCGTCACCAAGTACCTCGCCGAGCACGGCATCGTGGTGGAGAAGACGGGGCTCTACTCGTTCTTCATCATGTTCACCATCGGCATCACCAAGGGCCGCTGGAACACGCTGCTCACCGCGCTGCAGCAGTTCAAGGACGACTACGACCGCAACGCCCCGATGTGGCGTGCGCTGCCCGAGTTCGTCGCCAAGCACCCGCGCTACGAGCGCATGGGCCTGCGCGACCTGTGCCAGAGCATCCACGAGATGTACGCCAAGGGCGACATCGCGCGGCTCACCACCGAGATGTACCTGTCGGACTTGCAGCCGGCGATGAAGCCGAGCGACGCCTATTCGTACATCGCGCACCGCAAGACCGAGCGCGTGGGCATCGACGACCTGGAAGGGCGCATCACCACCTCGCTGCTGACGCCGTACCCGCCGGGAATCCCGCTGCTGATCCCGGGCGAGCGCTTCAACCGCAAGATCGTCGACTACCTGCGCTTCACGCGCGAGTTCAACGCCGCCTTCCCGGGCTTCGACACCGACGTGCACGGCCTGGTCGAGTCCGACGGCGACGACGGCACGGGCCGGCGCTACTACGTCGACTGCGTGAAGCCCCAGTAGGGCGGCGGCACAGGGGCCCGCCGCGGGCTCAGCCGGCCTGGTCGAGCGCGGCGGCGGCGCCGATCAGCGCCGGCGAGAACGTGCTGTCGATGACCCAGGTCGGGATGGGCCTCAGGTAGCTCGCGAAGCGCCCCTTGGCCTCGAACCGGCGGCGAAACGGCGACGCCTGCATCAGCGGCAGCAGCCGGGGCGCGACGCCGCCGCTGATGTAGACGCCGCCGCGCGCACCCAGGGTGAGCGCCAGGTTGCCCGCCTCGGTGCCGAGAAAGCTGAAGAAGAGCTCGACCGCGCGCTGGCAGTGCGCGTCCTCGCCCGCCAGCGCGCGGCGCGTGATCTCGGGGGCGGCGAGCAGCGGCGTGGGCTCGCCCGCGAGGGCCGCGCAGGCCTCGTGCAGGTTCTCCAGCCCCGGCCCGGAGAGCGCGCGCTCGGCCGAGGCGTGGCCGAAGCGCGTGCGCAGCCGCGCCACGACCCGGTCCTCGAACTCGTCGGCGGCCGCCAGCGTGCCGTGCCCGCCTTCGCCGGCCACGGTGGCGAAGCGCCCCGCCGGCACCGGCAGCAGCCCCGCCATGCCGAGCCCCGTGCCGGCGCCGATGACGGCCAGCGGCGCGTCCTGCGCGGCCGCGCCGCCGCCGATCTGGCGCAGGTCCTCGGGGCGCAGCTTCGGCAGCGCCAGCGCCAGCACCGCGAAGTCGTTCAGCACCAGCAGGCGCTCCAGCCCGAGCGCGGCCTGCAGCTGCGAGATGGAGAACGACCAGTCGTGATTGGTCATCGACACCTGGTCGCCGGTCACCGGGTTGGCGATGCCGATGGCGGCGGCGCGGGGCGGGGGCAGCCCCTGCCCGTCGAGGTACCAGCGCACGGCCTCGCGCAGCGAGCCGTGCCGGGCCGAGGGCGTGACGGCCAGGTGCTCGAGCGCGCCGCCCGCGCGCAGCTGCACCGCGAAGCGGGTGTTGGTGCCGCCGACGTCGGCGAGGAGGCGCGGCCAGCTCACTCCGCGTCGGCCCCGCTCATCGCGTGGCTGAAGCCGCCGTCGACGTAGACGATTTCCGAGGTCATGCCGGCCGACAGGTCCGAGAGCAGGAAGGCCGCCGTGTTGCCGACGTCGTCGATCGTGACGTTGCGCCCCAGCGGGGAGTTGGCGGCCACCACGGCGAGCATCTTGCCGAAGTCCTTGATGCCGGACGCCGCCAGCGTCTTGATGGGGCCGGCGGAGATGCCGTTGACGCGCACGCCCTTCGGCCCCAGCGCGGCGGCCAGGTAGCGCACGCTCGCCTCGAGCGAGGCCTTGGCCAGGCCCATGGTGTTGTAGTTGGGCACGCGGCGCACGGCGCCCAGGTAGCTGAGCGTCAGCAGGGCCGCGCCGGTGCGCAGCCGCGGCGCGGCGGCCTTGGCCATGGCCGGGAAGCTGTAGGCCGAGATGTCGTGCGCGATGCGGAAGTTCTCGCGCGTCAGGCCCTCGAGGAAGTTCCCGGCGATGGCCTCGCGCGGCGCGAAGCCGATGGCGTGCACGAAGCCGTCGAACTCGGGCCAGACGTCGCCGAGCTGCGCGAACGTGCGCTCGATCTGCGCGTCGTCGCCCACGTCGCAGTCGAAGACCAGCTTGGAGCCGAATTCGGCGGCGAAGCCGTCGATGCGCTCCTTGAAGCGCTCGCCCACGTAGCTGAACGCCAGCTCCGCGCCCTCGCGGTGGCAGGCGCGGGCGATGCCATAGGCGATCGAGCGGTTCGACAGCACGCCGGTGATGAGGAACCGCTTGCCGGCCAGAAATCCCATGATGTCTCCCGTGTTTCGAAGCAGCGGGAATTCTCGCATCCGCCACTGGCGCGGTCGCCCGGGCGGGCGGCGCGCGAAGGGCTGCGGCGCCCTGTACTTGACAACCACGGGTATTGCCTGTAATTCCGCCTCGCAGTACAATCCACGTTTTCCGAGAAAGCTGAGAATGCTGTGTGGGCGGATTCTTTCCAGCCCATTTTTTTTGCTCGGTCGTCTTTCGAGACGCTGACTGGATTTGTGCAGATCGATGAATTGGCAGGCCGCGATTGAACGCACCGTGACCGGGCTCGGTTACGAACTGGTGGACACCGAGCGTGGTGCTCGGGGGCTGCTGCGCGTCTACATCGACCGGCTGCAGGACGATCCGACCGGCGCGTTCGTCACTGTCGAGGACTGCGAGAAGGTCACCCGGCAGCTGCAGCACGTGCTGGAGGTCGAGGGCTGCGCCTACGAGCGGCTGGAGGTGTCGTCCCCCGGCCTCGACCGGCCGCTCAAGACGGCGGCCCACTACGCCCGGTTCGCCGGCGAGCGGATCGACCTCACGCTCAAGCTGCCCTTCCAGGGCCGCAAGAAGTACCAGGGCGTGCTGCAGGCCCGCGACGGGCAGGAAGGCGAGGGCGCCGGATGGCGGCTGGTGTTCGAGGACGGCCTGCACGAGAAGGCGCTCGATTTCGCATTCGAGGAAGTGCGCGAAGCCCGGCTCGTGCCGGTGATTGATTTCAAGGGGCGCCGGTTCGCGCCCCCGGTGGCGCCCGCGGCCGATGCCGCGGCGCGCGAAGCAGAGGTGGACGGAGAACCCAAACAATGAACCGCGAACTCTTGATGCTGGTGGATGCGATCTCGCGCGAGAAGAGCGTCGATCTCGAGGTGGTGTTCGGCGCGGTGGAAGCCGCGCTCGCCTCGGCCTCGAAGAAGCTGCACGGCGGCGAGGTCGACATGCGCGTGTCGATCGACCGCGAGACCGGCGACTACGAGACCTTCCGCCGTTGGCTGGTGGTGCCCGACAGCGCCGGCCTGCAGAACCCCGACGCCGAAGAACTGCTGAGCGACGCCCTCGAGCGCATCGAGGACATCGAGGAAGGCGACTACATCGAGGAGCCGGTGGAGTCGGTCTCGATCGGGCGCATCGGCGCCCAGGCCGCCAAGCAGGTGATCCTGCAGAAGATCCGCGACGCCGAGCGCGAGCAGCTGCTGAGCGACTTCCTCTCGCGCGGCGAGAAGATCTTCGTGGGCACCGTCAAGCGCCTCGACAAGGGCGACATCATCGTCGAGTCCGGCCGCATCGAGGGCCGCCTGCGCCGCAGCGAGATGATCCCGAAGGAGAACCTGCGCACCGGCGACCGCGTGCGCGCCTTCATCGCCGAGGTCGACCCGACGCTGCGCGGCCCGCAGATCCTGCTGTCGCGCAGCGCGCCCGGCTTCATGGTCGAGCTCTTCGCCCAGGAAGTGCCCGAGATCGAGCAAGGCCTGCTCGAGATCAAGAGCTGCGCGCGCGACCCCGGTTCGCGCGCCAAGATCGCCGTGCAGTCGCACGACAAGCGGGTCGACCCGATCGGCACCTGCGTGGGCGTGCGCGGCTCGCGCGTCAACGCCGTCACCAACGAGCTCGCCGGAGAGCGCGTGGACATCGTGCTGTGGTCGGAGGACCCGGCGCAGTTCGTGATCGGCGCGCTGGCGCCGGCGAACGTGCAGTCCATCGTGGTCGACGAGGAGCGCCACGCGATGGACGTGGTGGTCGACGAGGAGAACCTCGCCATCGCCATCGGCCGCGGCGGCCAGAACGTGCGGCTCGCCTCCGAGATGACGGGCTGGCGCATCAACATCATGACCGCCGAGGAATCCTCCGCCAAGCAGGCCGAGGAGACCGATTCGGTGCGCAAGCTCTTCGTCGAGAAGCTCGACGTCGACGCCGAGGTGGCCGACCTGCTGATCTCCGAGGGCTTCTCCAGCCTCGAGGAAGTGGCCTACGTGCCGATGCAGGAAATGCTCGAGATCGAGGGCCTCGACGAGGAGGCCATCACCGAGCTGCGCACCCGGGCGAAGGACGTGCTGCTGACGATGGAAATCGCCCGCGAAGAGAAAATGGAAGACGTGTCGCAGAACCTGCGCGACCTGGACGGCCTGACGCCGGAGCTGATCGCCACGCTCGCCGAGAAGGGCGTCCATTCGCGCGACGACCTGGCCGACCTGGCCGTGGACGAGCTGGTCGAGATGACCGGCGTCGACGACGAGCAGGCCAAGGCACTGATCATGAAGGCGCGGGAGCATTGGTTCACCACCTGAAGCCGATCTCCAGGTATCGAACGCTCGCCCGCCACCGCAAGACCGAAGCAAGGATTCAAGAATGGCCGTGACAACCGTCGCACAACTCGCCGCCGAGCTGAACCGCTCAGCCACGGCGCTGCTCGAGCAGCTCCAGTCGGCCGGCGTCCGCAAGGCGTCGACGGCGGACGAGCTCACCGACGCGGACAAGGAGCGCCTGCTCGACCACCTGCGGTCGGCCCACGGCACCGCCGCCGGCGAGCGCAAGAAGATATCCATCACCCGCAAGTCGACCAGCGAGATCAAGCAGGCCGATTCGAGCGGCAAGGCGCGCACGATCCAGGTCGAGGTGCGCAAGAAGCGCACCTTCGTCAAGCGCGACGACACGCCGGGCACACCGGAAGTGCCCGCCGCGCCGCAGGTGGACGAGGCCGAGCTCGAGCGCCGCGAGAACGAGGCCAAGGCCCAGGCCGAGCTGCTGCGCCGGCAGGAGGCCGAACTCGAAGAGAAGCGCCGCCAGCGCGAGGAACAGCTGCGCCTGGAGCGCGAAGCGGCCGAGGCCCGCCAGCGCGAAGAGGAAGCGCAGGCCGCCGCCGCCCGCGCGGCCGCCGAAGCCGCCGCCGCCGAGGCGGCGAAGGCGCCGGCGAAGAAGGGCAAGGCCAAGGCCGCCGTGGAAGCGCCCGCGCCGGCCGAAGCCGCCGTGGCGGCGCCCGTGCCGGCCGCCGAGCCGCCCAAGCCCGCGCTGCGCGTGATCAAGGCCGCCGACGTCGTCGACGAGGAGAAGCAGCGTGCCGCCGACCTGGCCAAGCGCCGCAAGGCCGCCGAGGAAGAGGCCGCGGCCATCCGCGCCATGATGAATGCGCCCAAGCGCGTGCTCACGGCCAAGAAGGAAGAGCCGCCCAAGCCCGAGGCGGGCAAGGAAGGCATCAAGGGCACGATCCACAAGGCCGCGGCCGCGCCGGGCGCGGCCACCGCCGCCAAGCCGGGCGACAAGAAGTCGATCAAGTCGGAGAAGCTCTCGTCGAGCTGGGCCGACGACGCCAAGAAGCGCGGGCTCAAGACGCGCAACGACACGCCGGGCGGCGCGCGCCCGGGCTGGCGCGCGCCCCGCGGCGGGCGCCGCGGCGAGCGCGGCGACGGCCAGGTGTCGTCGTACGTGGCGCCGGTCGAGCAGCAGATCTACGAGGTGCACGTGCCGGAAACGATCAGCGTCGCCGACCTCGCCCACAAGATGTCGGTGAAGGCCTCCGAGGTCATCAAGCAGCTGATGAAGCTGGGCCAGATGGTCACCATCAACCAGCAGCTCGACCAGGAGACGGCCATGATCCTCGTCGAGGAGATGGGCCACAAGGCGTTCGCCGCCAAGCTGGACGACCCGGAAGCCTTCCTGGAAGAGGGCGAGAGCGAGCAGGAGCACGAGCAGCTGCCGCGCGCGCCGGTGGTCACCGTCATGGGCCACGTCGACCACGGCAAGACCTCGCTGCTCGACTACATCCGCAAGAGCCGCGTGGCCACCGGCGAGGCCGGCGGCATCACGCAGCACATCGGCGCCTACCACGTCGACACGCCGCGCGGCATGATCACCTTCCTCGACACCCCGGGCCACGCGGCGTTCACCGCCATGCGGGCGCGCGGCGCGAAGGCCACCGACATCGTCATCCTGGTGGTGGCGGCCGACGACGGCGTGATGCCGCAGACGAAGGAAGCCATCCACCACGCCAAGGCGGCGGGGGTGCCCATCGTCGTGGCGATGAACAAGATCGACAAGCCCGAGGCCAACACCGAGCGCCTGAAGAGCGAGCTGGTGGCCGAGGAGGTGGTGCCCGAGGAGTTCGGCGGCGACGCGCCGTTCGTGCCCGTCTCCGCCAAGACCGGCCAGGGCATGGACGCCCTGCTGGAGCAGGTGCTGCTGCAGGCCGAGGTGCTGGAGCTGAAGGCCGCGGTCGACGCGCCGGCCAAGGGTCTCGTCATCGAGGCGCAGCTCGACAAGGGTCGCGGCCCGGTGGCGACCGTGCTGGTCCAGTCGGGCACGCTCAAGCGCGGCGACGTGGTGCTGGCCGGCTCCAGCTACGGCCGCGTGCGCGCCATGCTCGACGAGAACGGCCGCAACACGCTCGAGGCCGGCCCCTCGCTGCCGGTGGAGATCCAGGGCCTGACCGAAGTGCCGCGCGCCGGCGACGAGTTCATGGTGCTGTCCGACGAGCGGCGCGCGCGAGAGATCGCCACCTTCCGCCAGGGCAAGTACCGCGACGTGAAGCTCGCCAAGCAGCAGGCCGCCAAGCTCGAGAACGTGTTCGAGAGCATGGGCCAGGGCGAGGCGCAGACGCTCGCGCTCATCATCAAGGCCGACGTGCAGGGCTCGCAGGAAGCGCTGGGCCAGTCGCTGCAGAAGCTCAGCACCGACGAGGTGCGGGTGCAGATCGTGCACGCGGCGGTGGGCGGCATCAGCGAGAGCGACATCAACCTCGCCATCGCGTCCAAGGCCGTCATCGTCGGCTTCAACGTGCGCGCCGACGCCGGCGCTCGCAAGCTGGCCGAGAACAACGGCGTGGACATCCGCTACTACGACATCATCTACGACGCGGTCGACGAGGTGAAGGCGGCCATGACCGGCATGCTGGCGCCCGAGCAGCGCGAGGAAGTCATCGGCACGGCCGAGATCCGCACGGTGTTCGTGGCCTCGAAGATCGGCACCGTGGCCGGCTCGATGGTCACCGCCGGGGTGGTGCGCCGCAACGCCCGCTTCCGCCTGCTGCGCGAGAACGTGGTCGTCTACACCGGCGAGGTCGAGTCGGTGCGCCGCATGAAGGACGACGTGCGCGAGGTCAAGGAAGGCTTCGAGTGCGGCATCAAGCTGAAGAACTACAACGACATCAAGGAAGGCGACCAGCTCGAGTTCTTCGAGATCAAGGAAGTGGCTCGAACGCTGTAGTTCGGCCCGGCCTGAGCGATCGGACCCCGCCTTCGCAGACACGACGGCGGGGTCTTCTGTTTCAGGGCCGCAAGGAGTTCCCATGCGACACAAGCGATCCATCCCCAACCGCAGTTTCCGCGTCGCCGACCAGATCCAGCGCGACGTGGCCGAGCTCATCCGCGACCTGAAGGACCCGCGCATCGGCATGGTGACGATCCACGCCGTGGAGGTGACGCCCGACTATGCGCACGCCAAGGTGTTCTTCTCGGTGCTCGTGGGCGACCCGCAGGAGTCGGAGGCGGCGCTGAACGAAGCCGCCGGCTTCCTGCGCAACGGCCTGTTCAAGAAGCTGCAGATCCACACCGTGCCGACGCTGCATTTCGTCTTCGACCGCACCACCGAGCGGGCGGCGGAGCTCAACCTGCTGATCCAGCAGGCCAACGCCACCCGGGCGAAGGACGACTGAACCGTGCCGGCCGTGCGCGCCCGCATCCTCCGCCGTGCCGTGCACGGCGTGCTGCTGCTCGACAAGCCGCTGGGCCTGTCGAGCAACGACGCCCTACAGAAGGCCAAGCGCCTGTTCCGCGCCGAGAAGGCGGGCCATACCGGCACGCTCGACCCGCTGGCCACGGGGCTGCTGCCGCTGTGCTTCGGCGCGGCCACCAAGTTCTCGCAGGTCAGCCTCGAGGCCGACAAGCGCTACCGGGCAACGCTGGCGCTGGGCGTGACCACCACGACAGGCGACGCGGAAGGCGAGGTCGTGCGCACGCGGCCGGTGAACGTGTCGCGCGCCGACCTGCAGCGCGCCTGCGAGCGGCTGACCGGCGAGATCGACCAGGTGCCGCCGATGCATTCGGCGCTCAAGCGCGACGGGCGGGCGCTCTACGACTACGCGCGCGCCGGCATCGAGGTCGAGCGCGCGGCGCGGCGCGTGACGATCCACCGCATCGACCTCGTGGACGAGGCGAGCGCCGCCGGTCGCGGCGACGCCTGGACGATCGACGTGCAGTGCAGCAAGGGCACCTACATCCGCACCCTGGCCGAGGACATCGGCGAGGCGCTCGGCTGCGGCGCGCACCTCGCGGCGCTGCGCCGCACGGGCTGCGGCCCGCTGGACGTCGCTTCGGCCCACACGCTGGAACGGCTCGAATCGATGACCGAGGCCGAGCGCGACGCGTTGCTGCAAGATCCCGACGTGCTGCTCGCCGACTGGCCGCTGGTCCGGCTGCAGGCCGAGGACGCCGGCCGCTTCCTGAGCGGCGTGCGGCGCCGCCTCCCGCTCGCCGACGCGCCGGGCGTGCGCGTCTACGGCCCCGAGCCGCGCGCCTTCCTGGGCAGCGGCCGCGTCGCCGGCGGCGAACTCATTTCAACGAGGCTGCTGAGCCCGGTGGAGGTGGAAGGCCTCCTGAACGCAACGAACCCATCATGACGCTACAGATCCGCAACATCGCCATCATCGCCCACGTCGACCATGGCAAGACCACCATGGTCGACCAGCTGCTGCGCCAGAGCGGCACCTTCCGCTCCAACGAAAAGATCGCCGAGCGGGTGATGGACAGCGGCGACCTCGAACGCGAACGCGGCATCACCATCCTCTCCAAGAACTGCGCGGTGGAGTGGAAGGGCACGCACGTCAACATCGTCGACACGCCCGGGCACGCCGACTTCGGCGGCGAGGTCGAGCGCGTGCTGTCGATGGTCGACAGCGTGCTGCTGCTGGTCGATGCCGTCGAGGGCCCGATGCCGCAGACGCGCTTCGTCACCAAGAAGGCGCTCGCGCTCGGCCTCAAGCCCATCGTCGTGATCAACAAGGTCGACCGCCCCGGCGCGCGGCCCGACTACGTGATCAACGCCACCTTCGACCTGTTCGACAAGCTGGGCGCCACCGAGGAGCAGCTCGACTTCCCCGTCGTCTTCGCCTCCGGCCTGAACGGCTGGGCGACGCTGGAGAAGGGCGCCACCGGCACCGACCTCGCGCCGCTGTTCGACGCCATCCTGCAGCACGTGCCGGCGCACGAGGGCTCGCCCGACGCGCCGCTGCAGCTGCAGATCTGCTCGCTCGACTACTCCACCTACGTCGGGCGCATCGGCATCGGCCGCATCAACCAGGGCACGCTCAAGCCGATGCAGCAGGTCGCCGTCTTCAGCGGCCCCGAGAGCGCGCCGTTCAACGCGCGCGTGAACCAGGTGCTGAAGTTCGAGGGCCTGGAGCGCCAGCAGGCCGCCGAGGCCGGCCCGGGCGACATCGTGCTCATCAACGGCATCGAGAACATCGGCATCGGCGTGACGCTCACCGACCCGGAGAACCCGGTGCCGCTGCCCATGCTGAAGGTCGACGAGCCGACGCTCACGATGAACTTCTGCGTCAACAACTCGCCGCTGGCCGGCCGCGAGGGCAAGTTCGTCACCAGCCGCCAGCTGTGGGACCGGCTGCAGCGCGAGCTGCAGTCGAATGTGGCGCTCAAGGTCCGGGCGACCGACGAAGACGGCATCTTCGAGGTCTCCGGCCGCGGCGAGCTGCACCTCACCATCCTGCTGGAGAACATGCGCCGAGAAGGCTACGAGCTCGCGGTGAGCAAGCCGCGCGTGGTGTTCAAGGAAGAGAACGGCGAACGCCTGGAGCCGATCGAGATGGTGACGGCCGACGTCGAGGACCAGCACCAGGGCGCCGTGATGCAGGCCATGGGCGAGCGCAAGGCCGAGCTCGTCAACATGGAGCCCGACGGCATGGGCCGCGTGCGCCTGGAGTACCGCATCCCGGCGCGCGGGCTGATCGGCTTCCAGAACGAGTTCCTGAACCTGACGCGCGGCACGGGCCTGATCAGCAACATCTTCGACGGCTACGAGCCCTACAAGGGCGAGATCGAGGGCCGCAAGAACGGCGTGCTCATCAGCCAGGACGACGGCGAGGCCGTGACGTACTCGCTGGGCAAGCTCGACGACCGCGGCCGCATGTTCGTGAAGGCGGGCGACCCGCTGTACGAAGGCATGGTCATCGGCATCCACAGCCGCGACAACGACCTGGTGGTGAACGCCGTGCGCGGCAAGCAGCTCACCAACTTCCGCGTCTCGGGCAAGGAAGACGCGATCAAGATCACGCCGCCGATCATCCTCACGCTCGAGTACGCGGTGGAGTTCATCGCCGACGACGAGCTGGTGGAGATCACGCCCAAGAGCATCCGCATCCGCAAGCGCTTCCTGAAGGAGCACGAGCGCAAGCGCGCATCGCGCGAGGCGGCCTGACCGTCATGACGCACGCGCGGGCGCTGGCGGGCATGCTCGCCGTCACGCTGCTGTGGAGCGTGGCCGGCGTCGTCACGCGCCACCTCGACGGCGCGCGCAGCTTCGAGGTCACGTTCTGGCGCAGCCTCTTCACCGCGCTGGCGCTCGGCGGCTACTGCGCCGTCGTGCACGGCCGCGGCACCCTCGCGGTGATGAGGCAGGGCGGCCGGGCGCTGTGGGTGTCGGGGCTGATGTGGAGCGTGATGTTCACCTGCTTCATGGTGGCGCTCACGCTCACCACCGTCGCGAACGTGCTCATCACCATGAGCCTCGCGCCGCTGTTCACGGCGCTGCTCGCCCGCTTCATGCTCGGCCAGCGCATCGCCGCGCGCACCTGGGTGGCCATCGTGCTGGCGGGCGCCGGCATCGCGTGGATGTTCAGCGGCCGGCTGAGCGCCGACCCGACGCACCTGCTCGGCAGCCTGGTGGCGCTGTGCGTGCCGATGGCCGCGGCCGTCAACTGGAGCACCATGCAGCGCAGCGGCACCTCGGTCGATCTGCTGCCGGCCCTGCTGATCGGCGCGCTGCTGTCCAGCGCCGCGACCCTGCCGCTCGCGCTCCCGTTCGAGGCCACGCCGCGGGACATCGGCCTGCTCGGCGGCCTGGGCGTCGTGCAGCTCGCGATCCCCTGCATGCTGGCCGTGCGCATCGCCCGCCATCTGCCGGCCGCCGAAGTGGCGCTGCTGGCCTTGCTGGAAGTCGTGTTCGGCATCGCCTGGGCGTGGCTCGGCGCGGGCGAGGCCCCCGGCGAGCGCGTGCTGGCGGGCGGCTCGCTCGTCCTCGCCACGCTCGCGGCCAACGAGCTGCTGGGGATGCGCCAGCGCGGCATCGCGGCGCGCACCCAGCTGCTCGCCTGAGGCGCCTGCTCTCGCCATGAAGATCACCACGGGCCAGGGCCTCGCGCTCGAAGTCGAGGACCACGGCTCGCCCCAGGGCGAGCCGCTGCTGCTCGTCATGGGCCTGGGGATGCAGTTGCTCGGCTGGCACGAGGATTTCGTGCGGCAGCTGGTCGCGCGAGGCTTCCGCGTCATCCGCTTCGACAACCGCGACATCGGCCTGAGCCAGCCCTTCGACCACCTCGGGGTGCCGAGCGTCGCCTGGGCCGCGCTGCGCCATGCGCTCGGCCTGCCGGTGCGCAGCCACTACACGCTCGCCGACATGGCCGACGACGCCGCCCAGCTGCTCGACGCGCTCGGCATCGCGCGGGCGCACGTGTGCGGCGCGTCGATGGGCGGCATGATCGCGCAGCATCTGGCGGCGAGGCATCCGCACCGCGTGAAGAGCCTGACGCTGATGATGACCACCAGCGGCGCGCGCCGCCTGCCGGGGCCGACGGCGCGCGTGCGGCGGGCCTTGCTCTCCCGCCCGCCGGCCGGGGCCTCGGTGCAGGGCATCGTCGCCCACGCGATGGACTTCTACGCGCTCATCGAGAGCCCGTCGTACCGCAGCCCCGCGGGCTGGATGGCCGCGCGCTACGAGCTGTCCGTGCGCCGCAGCCACCGGCCGCAGGGCAGCACGCGGCAATTGCTGGCCGTGGTGTCCGACGGCGACCGTTCGCCGCTGCTCGGGCGCATCGCCGCGCCCACGCGGATCGTCCACGGCAGCGCCGATCCGCTGGTGCCGGTGGCGGGCGGCCACGACCTGGCGCGCAAGATCCGCCACGCGGCGATCGACGTGGTGGAGGGCATGGGCCACGACCTGCCGATGGCGCTGTGGCCGCGCTTCACCGACAACATCGCCGCCGCGGCGCAGCGCGCCTGAGCCGGCGCGCGCTCAGCGCGGCAGCAGCCCCGCGAGCACGATGTCGAGGTACTGCTCGACCACTTCCGCGGCGCTGAGCCGGCCGCCCGGCTTGTGCCAGCGCGGCAGCATGTTCAGGCCCGAGAGCATCAGCCGCGTGGCGATCGCCGGGTCGACCGGGCGCAGCTGGCCGGCCTCGATGGCGTCCTGCACGCAGTCGCGCAGGACGCGCTCGAAGCGGTCGCGCAGCGGCACCACGGCGTCGCGCTGCGCCTGGTTGAAGTTGGACCAGAACGTGCTCGACGACGCGACCCAGGCCGTGCGGTCGCGGTCCATCTGCTCGGCGCAGGCGCGCATGATGCGGCGGATGCGGTCCACCGGATCGGCGCCCTGCGCCGCGGCCTGCGACACGCGGTCGACCAGCGCCGCGAGGCGGCTGGCCACCACCCGCTCGAAGAGCTGTTCCTTCTCGGGGAACCAGTAGTAGAGCGCCGCCTTGGTGATGCCGGCCGCTTCGGCGATGTCGCGCAGCGAGGTGCCGTCGTAGCCTTTGCGGGCGAAGAGGTCGGCCGCAATCTGCACCAGTTGTTCGTCCCGCAACTGGCCTTCGGGAAGGCGCGGGAGCTTCTTCGACGCAGGGGTGCTCGCTTTGGAGTCCATGAGGGGGCGCGGGTGGAAGAGCGGCGGATGGCATGCCGCCTGAAGCGGGGCTCGATGATAGCGGGGGCCCTTCGGCGAGCGCATGCGCCGGACGATTGATCCAGCGCGTCCTAGCCGAGCGGCCGGTGCTGATAGGATGCACCTCGATTTTCAGAACATCGTTCTGCATGGCAGTCCGTCGCGGCGGCCATGCGCCGTGTCCACCCGCCCCGCCTCGGAGATTCCCTCATGCCTGCCACCCACTATGCAACCCGCGGCGCGGTAGCCGTGATCACGCTGGACAACCCGCCGGTCAACGGCCTCGGGGCGGATCTTCGCAGCGGGCTGGTCGACGGCCTCGATCGTGCGCTGGCCGATCCCGCGGTGCAGGCGGTGGTGATCACCGGCAACGACCGCGCCTTCTCCGGCGGCGCCGACGTGCGCGAGTTCGGCACCCCCAAGTCCGCGCGCGAGCCCAACCTGCTGACCGTCATCAAGGCGCTGGAGAACAGTGCCAAGCCCGTGGTCGCGGCCATCGCCGGCAACTGCCTGGGCGGCGGGCTGGAGCTGGCGCTGGGTGCGCATTTCCGCGTGGCCAAGGCTGACGCGACGATCGGCCTGCCCGAGGTCAAGCTCGGCCTCATCCCCGGGGCCGGGGGCACGCAGCGCCTGCCGCGGCTCATCGGGCTGGACGCGGCGTTGAACCTCATCGTCAGCGGCGCGATCGTGCCGGCGGCGCAGTTCAAGGGCACGCCGCTGTTCGACGAGGTGACCGAGGGCGACGTGGTCGCCGCCGGCGTGGCCTTCGCCGAGCGTGCCGTGGCTGAAAAGTTGCCGCTCAAGCGCGTGCGCGATCTCAAGGTCAGGAGCCCGATCGCCGAGCCCTACCTGCAGTTCGCGAGGAACTCGGTGGGCGCCATGGCCCGGCACTTCCCCGCACCGCTCAAGTGCGTGGAGGCGGTAGCCGCCTCGGTGAGCAAGTCCTTCGACGAAGGCATGGCGCTGGAGCGGGCCACCTTCATGGCGCTGATGCAGACGCCCGAGTCGCGCGCGCTGCGCCACATCTTCAACGCCGAGCGGGCGGCGGCCAAGATTCCCGACGTGCCCGAAGGCACCCCGATCCGCGACATCCGCAAGGTCGCGGTGATCGGCGCCGGCACGATGGGCGGCGGCATCACGATGAACTTCCTGAACGCGGGCATCCCCGTGACGCTGCTCGAGATGAAGCAGGAGGCGCTGGACAAGGGCCTGGCCACCATCCGCCGCAACTACGAGAACTCGATGAAGAAGGGCAAGCTCACGCCGGCCCAGGTCGAGGAGCGCATGGGCCTGGTCACGCCCACGCTGAGCTACGACGCCTTCAAGGACGTCGACCTCGTCATCGAGGCCGTGTTCGAGAACATGGACGTGAAGCAGCAGGTGTTCAAGACGCTCGACGAGGTGTGCAAGCCCGGCGCCATCCTCGCGTCCAACACCTCCTACCTCAACATCGACACCATCGCCGGCTTCACCCGCCGGCCGCAGGACGTGATCGGCCTGCACTTCTTCAGCCCGGCCAACGTCATGCGCCTGCTGGAAATCGTGCGCGGCGCGAAGACGGCGCCGGACGTGCTCGCCACGAGCATGAAGCTCGCGAAGAAGATCAAGAAGATCGCCGTCGTCTCGGGCGTGTGCGACGGCTTCATCGGCAACCGCATGCTGGCGCGCTACGGGGCCGCGGCGCAGGGCCTGATCAACGCCGGCGCGCTGCCGCAGCAGGTCGACGGCGCGCTGCAGAAGTTCGGCATGGCCATGGGGCCGTTCCGCATGGGCGACCTGGCCGGCCTGGACATCGGCTGGGCCACGCGCAAGCGCAAGGCCGCCGAGGCGGGCGTGGCGATGGCGCCCATCGTGGCCGACCGGCTGTGCGAGGCGGGCCGCTTCGGCCAGAAGACGGGCGCCGGCTGGTACCGCTACGAAGCCGGCAAGCGCGACCCGATTCCCGATCCGGTGACCGAAGGGCTGATCACCCAGTTCCGGGCGGACAAGGGCATCACCCCGCGCGCGATCAGCGACGAGGAAGTGGTGGAGCGCTGCATCTACGCCCTCGTCAACGAAGGCGCACGCATCCTGGAAGAAGGCATCGCCGCGCGGGCGAGCGACATCGACATCGTCTACCTCAACGGCTACGGCTTCCCCGCGCACCGCGGCGGGCCGATGCTCCATGCCGACATCGTCGGCCTGCCCAACGTCGTGCGCGCGCTCAAGCGCTTCGCCGCGGAACCCGGCGCCGATGCGTCGTGGCAGCCCGCGCCGCTGCTCGTCAAGCTGGCCGAAGAAGGCAAGACCTTCAACTGATCAAGACAGGACCCGAGGACTCCCCATGACCGACGCCGTCATCGTCTCCACCGCCCGCACCGGCCTGGCCAAGAGCTGGAAGGGATCGTTCAACCTGACCTATGGCGCAACGCTCGGCGGCCACGCGGTCGAGCACGCCGTCAAGCGCGCCGGCGTCGACCCCGCCGAGGTCGAGGACTGCATCATGGGCGGCAGCCTCAGCGAAGGCACCACCGGGGGCAACGTCGCGCGCACCATCGCGCTGCGCGCCGGGCTGCCCGTGACCACCGCCGGGGTGACCATCAACCGCTTCTGCAGCTCCGGGCTGCAGGCCATCGCCATGGCCGCGCAGCGCATCATCGTCGACAAGGTGCCCGTGATGGTCGCCGGCGGCGTGGAGAGCATCTCCTGCGTGCAGAACGAGACCAACCGCCACATGCGCGCCGACCCGTGGCTGGTGCAGTACAAGCCCGAGATCTACTGGAGCATGCTGCAGACCGCCGAGAAGGTGGCCGAGCGCTACAAGATCAGCAAGCAGGCGCAGGACGAGTACGGCGTGAGGAGCCAGCTGCGGGCCGCCGCCGCGCAGGAAGCGGGCAAGTTCAAGGACGAGATCGTCCCGATGACCACCACCATGGGCGTGGTCGACAAGGCCACGGGCCGCATCACCACGAAAGAGGTGACCATCGACCGCGACGAGGGCATCCGCCCGGACACCACGCTCGAAGGCGTGAGCAAGATCCGCGCGGCGCTGCCCGGCGGGGTGGTGACGGCGGGCAACGCGAGCCAGTTCAGCGACGGGGCGAGCGCGTGCGTGCTGATGGACGGCAAGCTGGCCGAGCAGCGGGGGATCCAGCCGCTGGGGATCTTCCGCGGCTTCGCGGTGGCCGGCTGCGAGCCCGACGAGATGGGCATCGGGCCGGTCTTCGCCATTCCGCGGCTGCTCGAGCGCGCGGGGCTGAAGATCGGCGACATCGGGCTGTGGGAGCTCAACGAGGCGTTCGCGTGCCAGGTGCTGTACTGCCGGGACAAGCTGGGGATTCCCGACGAACTGCTCAACGTCAACGGCGGGGCGATCGCGGTGGGCCATCCTTACGGGGTGACGGGCAGCCGGCTGACGGGGCATGCGCTCATCGAGGGCAAGCGCCGCGGCGCTAGGTACGTGGTGGTCACCATGTGCATCGGCGGCGGGCAGGGCGCGGCCGGCTTGTTCGAGGTGGCCTGACCTTCTCTTTCTCTTCTTCTTTCATCCCGATTTTCCGAACCCCAACTGGAGACAACGATGGACTTTGGTTTCACGCCCAAGATGACCGAGTGGCAGAACCGCTTGATGGACTTCGTCAACGCAAACGTCATTCCCGCCGAGCCGCGCTTCAAGGCCGAGATGGACGAGAACCGCCGCCAGGGCAAGGAGTGGGACGGCAGCCACGCGGTGATGGACGAGCTCAAGGACAAGGCCAAGAAGGCCGGCCTGTGGAACATGTTCCTGCCGGCTTCGCAGAACGGTGCGGGCCTGACCAACCTCGAGTACGCGCCGCTGTGCGAGATCATGGGCCGCTACCCGCTCACCGCCGAGGCCATGAACTGCTCGGCGCCCGACACCGGCAACATGGAGGTGCTGGAGCGCTACGGCACGCCCGCGCTCAAGAAGCAGTGGCTCGAGCCGCTGCTGGCCGGCGAGATCCGCTCGGGCTTCGCGATGACCGAGCCGAACGTGGCCTCGTCGGACGCGACGCAGATCCAGTCGCGCATCGAACCCGACGGCGACCACTACGTCATCAACGGCCGCAAGTGGTGGACCTCGGGCGCGCCCGACCCGCGCTGCAAGGTGCTGATCTTCATGGGCAAGACCGGCGGCATCGATGACCCGAGCCCGTACCGGCAGCAGTCGATGATCGTCGTGCCGATGGAAACGCCCGGGGTGAAGGTCGAGCGCTGGCTCTCGGTGTTCGGCTACGACCACGCGCCGCACGGCCACGCCGAGGTGAGCTTCACCAACGTGCGCGTGCCCAAGGACCACCTGCTGCTCGGCGAAGGCCGCGGCTTCGAGATCGCGCAGGGCCGCCTCGGCCCGGGCCGCATCCACCACTGCATGCGGCTGATCGGCGGCGCCGAGCGCGCGCTCGAGCTGATGTGCAAGCGCGCGCTGGAGCGCCGGCCCTTCGGCAAGCTGCTGTCCGAGCAGGGCGTCTGGCGTGAGCGCATCGCCGACTCGCGCATCATGATCGACCAGTGCCGCTGGCTGGTGCTCAACGCCGCCTACAAGATGGACACCGTGGGCAACAAGGAAGCGCGCCGCGAGATCGCGATGATCAAGGTCGCCGCGCCGCAGATGGCCTGCCAGGTGATCGACTGGGCGATCCAGATCCACGGCGGCGCCGGCGTCTCGCAGGACACGCCGCTGGCCGCGGCCTACACCGGCGCGCGCACCATCCGCTTCGCCGACGGCCCCGACGAGGTGCACCGCAACCAGATCGGCAAGATGGAGATCGCGAAGTACATGGCGCCGAAGGCGCGCTGACGCTTCCGGCCGAGCCCGCATCCAAGGAGACGACAGCAGCGATGTCCGACCGACACCTGGCGTACTGGCCCGAAGCCGTGCCGCGGCACCTGTGGGTGCCCGCGACGAATCTGTACCGCAACGTCGAGGTTTCGGCGATGCGCTTCCCGGACAAGCCGTTCCTGATCTTCTACGACACGGCGATCACCTTCGCCGAGTTCCAGCAGGAAACGCAGCGCCTGGCGGGCTACCTCGAGCGCGAATGCGGCGTGCGCCCGGGCGACCGGGTGCTGCTCTACATGCAGAACAGCCCGCAGTTCATGCTGGGCTTCTACGCGATCCTGCGCGCCAACGCGGTGGTCGTGCCCGTCAACCCGATGAACCTGACGGGCGAGCTCGAGCACTACGTCGGCGACAGCGGGGCGAAGGTGGCGCTGGTGTCGCAGGAGCTGTACCCGCGCATGAAGCCGCTCGTCGGCCGGGGGCTGGAGCGCATCGTCGTCGCGGCCTACAGCGACTACCTGCGCGTGCCGACCGACCTGCCGGTGCCGGAGTTCGTGTCGGCCCCGCGCGCGGCGATCGGCGATGCCGGCGTGACGCTGTGGGCCGACGCGCTGGCCGCCGGCTTGGCGCCCGGGCCGCTCACCGCCGGCCCGGACGACCTGTGCGTGATGCCCTACACCTCGGGCACCACCGGCCATCCCAAGGGCTGCATGCACACGCACCGCACGACGATGGTCAACACCGTCTCGGGCGGCGTCTGGGGGCGCGTCAACCAGGGCTCGGTGGGCATGGCGATCCTGCCGCTGTTCCACGTGACGGGCATGCAGGCGTCGATGAACGGCGCGCTCTACAACGCCTCGACCATCGTGCTGCTGCCGCGCTGGGACCGCGATGCCGCGGCGCGCTGCGTGGAGCGCTACCGCGTCACCGGGCTCGGCCTCATCACCGCGATGGTGATCGACTTCCTCGCCAACCCGAAGCTCGACAGCTACGACCTGAGCAGCCTGCGGCGCATCGCCGGCGGCGGGGCGGCCATGCCCAAGGCGGTGGCCGAGCAGCTCGAGCGCCGCTTCGGCATGAAGTACGGCGAGGGCTACGGCATGTCCGAGACCATGGCCGCCACGCACATGAACCCGCCCGACCGCAGCAAGGCGCAGTGCCTGGGCATCCCGTCGTTCGACGTCGACGCGCGCGTCGTCGACCCGCAGACGCTGCAGGAGCTGCCGCCCGGCGAGACGGGCGAGATCATCGTGCACGGCCCGCAGGTCATGGTGGGCTACTGGAACAACCCGCAGGCCACGGCGGACGCCTTCGTCGAGATCGACGGCAAGCGCTTCCTGCGCACCGGCGACCTGGCGCAGACCGACGAGGAGGGCTACTTCTTCTTCGTCGACCGCCTCAAGCGCATGATCAATGCCGCCGGCTTCAAGGTCTGGCCGGCCGAGGTGGAGGCGATGCTGTACCGCCACCCCGCCATCCAGGAGGCCTGCGTCATCGCCGCCCAGGACCCGCGCCGCGGCGAGACGGTGAAGGCCGCCGTCGTGCTGCGCAAGGAGCACGTGGGCACGGTCACCGAGCAGCAGATCGTCGATTGGGCGCACGAGAACATGGCGGCCTACAAGAGCCCGCGCATCGTCGAGTTCGTCGAGACGCTGCCCAAGTCGGGCACGGGCAAGGTGATGTGGCGCGAGCTGCAGGAGCGCGAGAACCGCAAGCAGGCCTGAGCGCGTCCCCCATGAAGAACGCCCGCGGGCCGATCCGGCTCGCGGGCGTTTTCCATTCGGGGTGCCGGGTCAGGCAAACAGCGCCTTCAACTCCTTCTTGAGAATCTTGCCGTTCGGGTTGCGCGGCAACTGGTCGCCGTGGAAGGCGATGCGCACCGGCACCTTGAACGCCGCGATGTGCTGGCCGACGAAGCCGCGCAGTTCGGCCTCCGTGGCCTGCATGCCCGGCTTGAGCGTGACCACCGCGGCCGGTTCCTCGCCGAGGGTGCGGTGCGGCAGCGGGATCACGGCCGCGTCCATCACCGCCGGGTGGCGGTACAGGGCTTCCTCCACCTCGATGCAGTAGATGTTCTCGCCGCCGCGGATGATCATGTCCTTCATGCGGTCGACGATGAAGACGAAGCCTTCCTCGTCCAGGCGTGCCAGGTCGCCGGTGCGCAGCCAGCCGTCGACGAAGGTGGCGGCCGTCGCCTCCGGCTTGCCCCAGTAGCCCTTGACCACGTTCGGCCCGCGCACCCACAGCTCGCCCACGGTGTTCGGCGGCAGCGTGCTGCCGTCCACGTCGACGATCTTCATGTCGCCCACCGGCAGCGCGGGGCCGGCGCTGTCGGGGCGGTTCACGTATTCCTCGTTGCTGTGGTGCGTGAAGGTGGCCGAGGTCTCCGACATGCCCCAGCCCGTGCCCGGTGCCGTGGTCGGGAACACCGCCTTGATGCGGCGCACGAGCTCGGACGCCGCCGGCGCGCCGCCGTAGGAGATGCTCTCGATCGACGACAGGTCGTACTGCGCGCGGTTCGGGTGCTCGACGATCTGCCAGGCGATGGTCGGCACGCCGCCGGCGGTGGTGATGCGCTCGCGCTCGATGAGGCCGAGCGCCTGCTCGGTGTCCCACTTGCGCATCATCACGAGCTTGGTGCCGTTGGCCAGCGCCCCATTGAGGATGACCTGGCAGCCCGTGGTGTGGAACAGCGGGATGGAGATCAGCATCGCCCGCTGCGGCGCGTTCGGGTCGGGCTGGGGCAGCGGCTCGCCGCGGCGCAGGAAGTTGCGTTGCACCGTCAGCGCGCCGGCCATCAACGTGGTCAGCGAGTTGCGGTGCGTGCCCAGCGCGCCCTTGGGCTTGCCGGTGGTGCCCGAGGTGTAGAAGATCGTCGCGTCGTCTTCGGGTTCGAGCGCCACGTCGGGCAGCGGCCAGTCGGGCAGACGCCCCCAGTCGTTGACGCCGCCGGTCACGTCTTCGAGGCGCGAGGCCCGCGGGTGCCCGAGATCGCCGCGGCTGCGGCTGACCCACAGGCGCGCGAGCGCCGGGCAATGGTCGAGGTGGGGGCGCAGCCGCTCGAAGCGCTCGGCATCGACGAACGCGACCTTGGCGCCCGAATCGGTGACGCCGTATTCCAGCTCCTCGCCCGTCCACCACGCATTGAGCGAGGTGGCGATGCCGCCCACGAGCATGGTGCCGTAGAAGGCCGCGGCCCATTCCGGCACGTTGCGCATGGCGATCGCCACGCGGTCGCCCTTGCGCACGCCGTCGGCCGCCAGCGCCTGGGCGATGGCGAGCGCGGCGCGCGCGAAGGTTTCCACCGTGGCGCGCTCGTCCTCGTGCACGAGGAAGGCCTTGGCGCCGTACGCCTCGCGCGCGGCGACGAACACGTCGCGCAGCGAGGGCGGGGCGTTCTTCCACACGCGCAGCCGCTGGCCGCGGATCTCGCGCTCCTCGATCTCGTGCGGCGTGCCGGGGGCGGTGAGCAGGGCATGCGCCTGCTCGATCGACATCGCCGGCCACCCGGCCGGCGTGGGGGCGTCGTCAGTAGCCATTGAGTGCTGCGAACCGGTCGGCGTGGAAGGTGGCGTCGCCCAGGAGCTCCTGCGCCACGCGCGCGCGCTTCATGAACAGGCCCAGGTCGAACTCGTCGGTCATGCCCATGCCGCCGTGCATCTGCACGGCCTCGCGCACCGCGCGGCTGGCCGTGGTGCAGGCCTGGGCCTTGGCGGCCGAGACGACCTTGGGCGCGGCCGCGGGATCGCCGTCGACCGCCTGCAGCGCGCGCAGCGTGAGCGCGCGGCACAGCTCGATGTCGGTGAACAGCTCCGAGGCGCGGTGCTGCAGCGCCTGGAACTCGCCGATGATGCGGTCGAACTGCTTGCGCTCCTTCAGGTAGCCGAGCGTGCGGGTGAAGGATTCGTCGGCGATGCCCAGCAGCAGGCTGGCCACCACGGCACGGCCGGCGTCGAGCACGTCCTCGAGGACGGCGGCGCCGCCGTCCACCAGGCCCAGGACCGCATCGGCACCGACTTTCACGCCCGCGAGCGTGACGCGCGCGGCGTTGTGCGCGTCGACCATCACCGTGCGCTCGATCGCCACGCCGGCCGTCCTGGCGTCGACGAGGAACAGCGTGAGGCCGGCATCGGACGTGCGGGCGACGACGATCAGCGCATCGGCCACATGCCCGTCGAGCACGAAGGCCTTCGCGCCGTCGAGGCGCCAGCCGTCGCCGTCGCGCACGGCGGCCGTGGCGATGGCCGACGGGCGGTGCTTCGAATGCTCGTCGACCGCGAACGCCACCACCGTCTCGGCCGCGGCGATCGCCGGCAGCAGCCGGGCCTGCTGCGCCTCGCTGCCCGCCTTCGCGAGCGCGCGCGCCGACAGCACGGCGGTGGAGAGGAAGGGCGAGGGCGTGAGCATGCGGCCGAGCTGCTCGGCGATCACGCCGGCCTCCACCACGCCGAGGCCGATGCCGCCGTGGGCTTCGGGAACCAGCACGCCGGCGAAGCCGAGCTCGGCGAATTTCTTCCACAGCGCGCGGTCGAAGCCGTCCTCGCTGCGGCTGTCGCGCAGCTTGCGCAGGTGCGCGACGGGCGCGCTTTCGCTCAGGAACGACTGCGCGCTGTCGCGCAGCATGCCTTGCTCTTCGTTGAGGATGAGTGCCATGTGAGTGGGTCCTTCAAGCGCCCGGCAGGCCGAGGATGCGCTTGCTGATGATGTTGAGCTGCACCTCGCTGGTGCCGCCCTCGATGGAGTTGCCCTTGGTGCGCAGCCAGGTGCGCGCCATGGCGCCGTCGCGGCTGCGCGCGCTCTCCCACTCGAGCGCGTCCGAGCCGCCGATGGACATAAACAGCTCGTGGCGGCGCTTGTTCAGCTCGGCGCCGTAGTACTTGAGCGTGGACGACATCGCCGGGTCGAGCTTGCCGCGGCGCGCCAGGTCGCCCGAGCGCTCCATCAGGCAGCGGAAGGCGAGCTCGTCGATCTCGAAGCCCGCGATCTGCCCGCGCAGCGGCGTGTCGAGCAGGCGGCCCTGCCCGTCGACGCCCACCGCCTCGGCGGCGAACCGGCCCATTGAGCGCGTGCCGGTGCGGTCGCCGATGCCGCCGATCATCTCGCGCTCGTGCGTGAGCAGGTACTTGGCGATGGTCCAGCCGGCGTTCATCTCGCCGACGAGGTTCTTGCGCGGCACCTTCACGTCGTCGAAGAAGGTCTCGCAGAAGGGCGACTTGCCGGAGATCAGCACGATGGGCTTGGTGGTCACGCCCGGCGTCTCCATGTCGAACAGGATGAAGCTGATGCCGGTGTGCTTCTTGGCCGCGAAATCGGTGCGCACCAGGCAGAAGATCCAGTCGGCCTTGTCGGCGTAGGACGTCCAGATCTTCTGGCCGTTGACGACGAAGTGGTCGTCGTGCACGTCGGCGCGCGTCTTCAGCGAGGCCAGGTCGGAGCCGGCGCCGGGCTCGGAGTAGCCCTGGCACCAGCGGATCTCGCCGCGCGCGATCCTGGGCAGGTGCTCGAGCTTCTGCTCGTGCGTGCCGTACTTCAGCAGCGCCGGGCCCAGCATCCAGATGCCGAAGCTGTCCAGCGGCGAGCGGCAGCCGAGCGCCCGCATCTCCTGCCTGAGCACGTTGGCCTCTTCCTTCGACAGGCCGCCGCCGCCGTATTCCTTCGGCCAGGCGGGCACCGTCCAGCCGCGCTCGGCCATGCGGTTCATCCAGGTGCGCTGCGCTTCCGACTGGAACTGGAACCTGCGCCCGCCCCAGCAGGTGTCGTTCTCGCTGGTCATGGGCCGGCGCATCTCCGGCGGGCAGTTGGCTTCCAGCCAGGCGCGCGTTTCCTTGCGGAAGGTGTCGATGTCGGTCATCAGGTCTCCTCGGGTCGGTCAGATGGTGGCGCCGCCGTCGACGACGATGGCCTGGCCGGTCATGAAGCTGCCCGCCTTCGACGCGAGGAAGACGGCCGCGCCGGCGATCTCGTCGGGCTCGCCGATGCGGCGCAGCGGGGTGGTGGCGGTGGCGCGCTTGAGCGTGTCCGGGTTCTCCCAGAGCGCCCGGGCGAAGTCGGTGCGGATCAGCCCCGGCGCGATGCAGTTCACGCGGATGCCGTGCGGGCCGTACTCGTGGGCGAGGTTGCGCGCGAGCTGGAAGTCGGCCGCCTTCGACACGTTGTACGCGCCGATGGTGGTGCTGCCGCGCAGCCCGCCGATGGACGAGACGATGATGACCACGCCGTCCTTGCGCTCGACCATCTGCGGCAGCGCCATCTGGATCAGCCAGTGGTTGGCGATCACGTTGTTGTCGAGGATCTTGCGGAACTGCTCGTCGCTGATGCCCGACATCGGCCCGTAGTACGGGTTCGAGGCGGCGTTGCAGACCACGATGTCGACCTTGCCGAAGACCTCGTTCGTCTTCGCGACCAGCGCGGCCAGGTCGTCCTTCGACGAAATGCTCGCGGCCTGCGCCAGCGCCGTGCCCGCGCCGTGCTTCGCATTGATGGCGGCGGCCACCTCGTCGCAGGCCGGCTGCTTGCGCGAGGAGATCACGACCTTCGCCCCCTGTTCGGCCAGCCGCTCGGCGATGGCGCGGCCGATGCCGCGCGACGAGCCGGTGACGATGGCGACCTTGCCCGTCAGATCAAACAGCGACATCTCTCAACTCCTGTGTGGTGTGAATGAAGCCGGGCGCCACCCATCGGGTTTGCCCGAATACCGTTGCCTATTTTCCAATGTTCACATTGAAATCACTCTAAGTACTTACGGCATATAGACTTTTCCGTAAGTGTTCAACATACCAAAACTTTCGAGAGAATTCCATGAGCATCGATTTCACGGGTCGCGTCGCCATCGTCACCGGGGCCGGCGGCGGCCTGGGCCGCCAGCACGCGCTGGCGCTCGCCAGGCGCGGCGCCAAGGTGCTGGTCAACGACCTGGGCAGCGCGACCGACGGCTCGGGCGGCTCCTCGGCTGCCGCCGAGGCCGTGGTGAAGGAGATCCGCGATGCCGGCGGCGAGGCCCTGGCCAACGGCGCCTCGGTGACCGACCTGGCCGGCGTCGAGGCGATGGTCAAGCAGGCGATGGACGCCTGGGGCCGCATCGACATCCTGGTCAACAACGCCGGCATCCTGCGCGACAAGAGCTTCGCCAAGATGGACCTCGCGGACTTCCGCCTCGTGGTCGACGTGCACCTCATGGGCGCGGTCAACTGCACCAAGGCCGTGTGGCCCATCATGAGCGAGCAGAAGTACGGCCGCATCGTGATGACGACCTCGTCGTCGGGCCTGTACGGCAACTTCGGCCAGGCGAACTACGGCGCCGCCAAGATGGCGCTGGTCGGCCTGATGCAGACGCTGTCGATCGAAGGCGCGAAGAACGACATCCGCGTCAACTGCCTCGCGCCCACCGCGGCCACCCGCATGACCGAGGGCCTGATGCCGCAGCCGGTGCTCGACGCGCTCAAGCCCGAGGCGGTGGTGCCGGCCATGCTCGTGCTCGCCTCGCAGCAGGCGCCCACCCGCACCATCCTGTGCGCCGGCGCGGGCACCTTCGAGGCCGCGCACATCACCATGACTTCGGGCGCGTTCATCGGCAGCGACGACGACGCCGACGAGCGCCTGGCCGCGCAGCTCGGCGAGGTCATCGACCGCGACGGCTCGATCGTGCCCGAGAACGGCGGCGCGCAGGGCCGCAATGAGGTGTCGAAGGCGCTGGCCGGCGCGTCGCGCGCTTGAGCGCTGACCGGATCCCGCCGCCGCTCGCGCACCTGGGCGGCGCGCGGCCGCCGGCGCCCGAATGGTTCGAGCGCGCGCTGGCGCAGGCGCCCGAACGCACGCGGCACGAGGTGCAGGGCGCGCAGATCGAGGCGCTGAGCTGGGGGCAGGTCGGCCGGCCCGGCCTGCTGCTGCTGCACGGCAACGGCGCGCATGCCGACTGGTACGGCTTCATCGCGCCGCTGCTGGCCGACGAGTACCGCGTGGTCGCGCTGTCGTGGTCGGGCATGGGCGGCTCCGACTGGCGCACCGCCTACTCGCTCGATCTCTACGTCGCCGAGGCCTTCGCCGTGGCCGAGGCGACCGGCCTGTTCGAGGGCGGCACGAAGCCCGTGTTCGCCGGCCACTCGTTCGGCAGCTTCCCCACGCTGGCCTGCGCCGCACGCGCGGGCCAGCGGCTGCGAGGCATCGTGGCGATCGACATGCCGCTGCACACGCCCGAGGAACTGCAGGCGCGCGCCGCGCGGCAGCGCGACGACGGCGCGCGGCGCGAGCGCTTCGCCGGCGCGCGGCCGGTGCGCGTGTACCCGAGCGAGGCCGAGGCGCTGGCGCGCTTCCGCTTCGCGCCGCCGCAGGGCTGCGCGAACCTCTTCATCGCCGACCACATCGCCCGCACGTCGCTGCGGCGGGTGCGCGGCGCGGCGGGCGAGGCGGGCTGGACCTGGCGCTTCGACCCCTGGCTGTGGCGCGGCTACCGGATGAGCAACCCGGCCCGCGACCTCGCCGCCGCACGCTGCCCCGTCGCACTCGTGCGCGGCGCGCGTTCCAGGCTGGTGCAGGACGCCGCCTTCGCCTACGCGCAAAGCCTCGCGCCGCGCGGCACGGCCGCCATCAGCATCGCCGACGCGGAGCACCACGTGATGGTCGACCAGCCCCTCGAACTGGCGGCCGCCCTGCGGCGCGCGACAGCGGGTTGGCCCTGATTGGTCTTCACCTGCCGATCGGCAATGATGCGCGCCATTGGAATTTGCAGTATGGAGCCTTGCCACCAATGACCAGCGCATTGCCGCCACCGGCAGCCGGGCCCGCTGGCACCCCGGGACACCCGGGAATACCCATGGGAGCACGCTTGATCCGCGTCATGTCGCCTCCTGCGCATGCCGTTCGGCCAGGCGCTGCCGGCGGGTGCGCGGTCCCCGCGGATCGAATCTTGCGTATGGTGCGCAGCACAAAAAGGAGCCGGCCTTGAGCGGCTACGTCGTGCGCCGCATCCTGGCGCTGGTGCCGACGCTCTTCTTCGCGAGCCTCATCGTGTTCGTGACGGTGCGCCTGATCCCGGGCGACGTCATCGACATCATGATGAGCCAGAACGACATGGGTGCGGACAGCAAGACCCGTGAAGAGCTGGTGGCCGCCCTCGGCCTGGACAAGCCGATGTGGGAGCAGTACGGGGTGTGGGTCGGCCGCATCGTCCTGCACGGCGACCTCGGCCAGTCGCTGTGGCACAGCAGCTCCGTGTGGGACGAGATCGCCAGGCGCCTGCCGGTGAGCGCGGAGCTCGGCCTGCTGGCGATGATCTTCGCGCTCGTGCTCGCGGTGCCGGTCGGCGTGTACTCGGCCGTGCGGCAGGACACCAAGGGCGACTACATCACCCGCTCGGCCTCCATCCTCATGCTCGCGGTGCCGAGCTTCTGGATCGGCACCATGGTGATGGTGTTCCCCTCGATCTGGTGGGGCTGGTCGCCGCCGATCGATTTCGTGCGCTTCTCCGACGATCCGCTGCGCAACCTCCAGCAGATGCTGCTGCCGGCCATCGTGCTGGGCATGGGCCTGTCGGCCGTGACCATGCGCATGACGCGCACCATGGTGCTCGAGGTGCTGCGCCAGGACTACATCCGCACCGCCTGGGCCAAGGGCCTGGACGAGCGCCTGGTCGTGATGCGCCACGCGCTGCGCAACGCGCTCATCCCGGTGGTCACGCTCGTCGGGCTGCAGGCGCCGCTGCTCATCGGCGGGGCGGTGATCATCGAGCAGATCTTCGTGATCCCCGGCATGGGGCTGATGCTGCTCGACGCGGTGAACCAGCGCGACTACCCGATCATCACCGGCGTCTTCCTCGTCGTGGGTGTCGGCGTGATGTTGATCAACCTGCTGGTGGACCTGAGCTACGGTCTGCTGGACCCGCGCGTGAGGAACAAATGAGCGCCACGTCCGATCAGTTCGCCGGCGCGGGCACCGCGGCGCCGCGCGTCTACCCGGGAATGGGCTTCGTGCGCGGCCTGTGGTCGCTCACCACCCGCATGTTCCGCGACAAGCCGCTGGGCGCGGCGGGCGGCGTGGTGTTCCTGGTCTTCCTGTTCTGCGGCATCTTCGCCGACGTGCTCGCGCCCTACGGCCCGAACGAGATCGACATGCTGAACCGCCTGAAGGCGCCGTCGCTCGAGTTCCCCTTTGGCACCGACAACCTCGGGCGCGACATGCTCTCGCGCTGCCTCTACGGCGCGCAGCTGTCGGTGATCATCGGGCTGGCCGCGGCGGGGCTGGCCACGCTGATCTCGCTGGTGCTGGGCGTGGTCACGGGCTACATCGGCGGCAAGTTCGACATGATCGTGCAGCGCTTCGTCGACGCCTGGATGAGCTTTCCCGACCTCGTCATCCTGATCGTCGTGGTCTCGGTGCTCGGCCCGGGAACGCTGACCATCGTGGGCGTGCTCGGCCTGCTGCTGGGCATCGGCGGCTCGCGCATCATCCGCAGCGCCGTGGTGTCGGTGCGCGAGAACATGTACGTGCACGCGGCGCAGTCGATCGGCGCCTCCACCAAGCGCATCCTGTGGTCGCACATCGTGCCCAACGTGCTGCCGCCGGTCATCGTGCTGTTCACCACCCGCGTGGGCGCCGTCATCCTGGCCGAGTCGGGCCTGTCCTTCCTGGGCCTGGGCGTGCCGCCGCCGGCGCCGAGCTGGGGCGCCATGCTCTCGGGCAGCGGGCGCACCTACATGTTCCAGGGGCCGTGGCTCGCACTCGCGCCGGGCCTGTGCCTGACCGTCGTCGTGTACGCCACCAACGTCTTCGGCGACGCGCTGCGCGACCTGCTCGATCCGCGCATGCGCGGCTCCCGCTGACCCGGCGCGCCTGCCGGGCACCTCCGCCGTTTGCTGTAGCCGTTGTCCCTCCACCCTGCTCAACGACCAAGGAAGACTTGCATGCAGATCTCACGAATCACCCGCCTTCTCGGCCTCGCCGCGCTGCCGGCTGCCTTGGCCATGCTGCCCGCGGCCGCATCGGCGCAGGCGCAGAAACCGCAGTACGGCGGCGAGCTGAACATCGGCACCGTCTACCTGACGGTCTCGCCGCTGTCGCCCGACCCCTCCGACTGGATCTGGAAGATCAACCAGGACCTCGGGCTGAGCTATGAGCAGCTCTTTGCCGCGGACCTGTCCAAGTCCAAGCGCAACGGCGGCAAGTACAGCTTCACCCCTGACGCCTGGCTGCCGCCCGACGCGCTGCGCGGCGAGCTGGCCGAGAGCTGGGAGATGAAGCAGAACCCGCTGCGCGTGGAGGTGAAGCTGCGCAAGGGCGTGATGTTCCCCGAGAAGCCCGGCGTGATGAAGTCGCGCGAGTTCACCGCGGACGACGTCATCTACAGCTACGAGCGCCTGAACAAGAGCCCGAAGAAGATCCCGCGCTACTTCGACCACGTCGACAAGGTCGAGGCCACCGACAAGTACACGGTGGTGTTCCACATGAACAAGTACAACGCCGAGTGGGACTACCGCTTCGGCTGGGGCTACTACTCGGCCATCGTGCCCAAGGAAGTGACCGAGGCGGGCGGGCGCGACTGGAAGAACGTGAACGGCACCGGCCCGTTCATGCTCACGAACTACGTGCAGAGCAACGCGCTGCAGTTCCAGAAGAACCCGAACTACTGGGACAGCGAGAAGATCGGCGGCCAGAGCTACAAGCTGCCTTTCGTCGACAAGATCAACTACCGCATCATCAAGGACGAGTCGACCTTCCTCACGGCGCTGCGCACCGCCAAGCTCGACGTGCTCGAGGCCGTGCGCTGGAGCGCCGTCGAGGAGCTCAAGAAGAGCGCGCCGCAGATCAAGTGGAACCGCTACCTCGCCAACGGCGGGCAGTTCATCGCCTTGCGCATGGACACCAAGCCGTTCGATGACGTGCGCGTGCGCCGCGCCATGAACATGGCGGTGAACAAGCAGGCCATCATCAAGGCCTACTACGGCGGCAACGCGGAGATGCTGAACTACCCGATGCATCAGAACTACGAGGGCTACTTCGAGCCGCTGGAGTCGATGCCCGATTCGGTCAAGGAGCTGTTCACCTACGACCCGAAGAAGGCCAAGGCGCTGCTGGCCGAGGCCGGCTACGCCAAGGGCTTCACCTTCAAGGTGCAGACCTCGGCGGCCAGCGTCGAGCAGGACCTGCTGGCGATGGTGGCGGCCTACCTCGAGCAGGTCGGGGTGAAGATGCAGATCGAGACGCTCGAGTACGGCGCCTACATGCAGGCCATGATGAAGCGCACCAACGCGCCGGGCTACTTCATGTTCCTCGGCCACACCAACCCGACGACGTCGCTGCGCAAGACCTTCACGCCGGGGCAACTGTGGAACCCGTCGCAGTTCGACGATCCCGCGGTCACGAAGAAGATGGACGAGATCTACCTCGAGCCGGACGAGCGCGTGCGCCAGGTCAAGGTGCGGCTGCTGGTGCGCGAGGTGATGGAGCAGGCGCCGATGATCTTCCTGCCGTCGCCCTACACCTTCACCGGCTACTGGCCGTGGGTGAAGAACTACGGCGGCGAGCTGCGCGCCGGCGCCGAGCGGCCGGGCCCGATCCACGCGCGCATGTGGGTCGACCAGGAGCTCAAGAAGAAGATGGGCTTCTGAGGCCCCGGGAAGTACCAAGGAAAGTCGACGATGGCGGAACCCCTGCTGCGCGTGCGCAACCTGCGCACGCGATTCAAGACCGAGCGCGGCATGGTGTCCGCCGTCGACGACGTGTCGTTCGACGTCGAGGCGGGCGAGACGCTCGCCATCGTCGGCGAATCGGGCTCGGGCAAGAGCGTCACCGCGATGTCGGTGATGCGCCTCATCCCCAGCCCGCCGGGCCACATCGAGCAGGGCGAGATCGTCTTCGACGGCCAGGACCTGCTCAAGCTCACCGAACCGCAGATGCGCGCCGTGCGCGGCGACCGCATCGCGATGATCTTCCAGGAGCCGATGTCGTCGCTGAACCCGGCGCTGACCATCGGCTTCCAGATCGCCGAGCCGATCAACGTGCATCGCAAGACGCCGTGGAGCCAGGCGCTGGACATGGCGGTGGAGCTGATCAACACCGTGCGCATGCCCGACGCGAGGTCGCGCCGCGATGCGTATCCGCACCAGTTCTCCGGCGGCATGCGCCAGCGCGCCATGATCGCCATGTCGCTCGCATGCAAGCCGCAGCTCATCATCGCCGACGAACCCACCACCGCGCTCGACGTGACGGTGCAGGCGCAGATCCTCGACCTGCTCAAGGAACTGGCGGCGGGGGCCCGCTCGGCGCTCATCCTCATCACCCACGACCTGGGCGTCGTCGCCCGCTATGCCGACCGGGTGGCGGTGATGTACGCCGGGCGCATCGTCGAGAGCGCGCCGGCGCGCACGCTCTACGAGAACCCGCGCCACCCGTACACCATCGGCCTCATGGCGTCGGTGCCCCGCCTCGACGGCGACCACACCAAGCGCCTCATCCCGATCGAGGGCAGCCCGCCCGACCTGGCCGCGCTGCCCCCGGGCTGCGCGTTCGCGCCGCGGTGCAAGTACGCCGTCGACCGCTGCCGCGAGGAACGGCCGGCGCTGCGCGAAGTCGGCCCCCGTCACATGAAAGCGTGCTTCGTCGATGTCTGAGCCCCTGCACACCGCGTCCGACGAGGTCCTGCGGGTCGAGAACCTGAAGGTCCATTTCCCCATCGGCACGCGCCTGCCCTTCGGCAAGCCGCTGCCGACCGTGAAGGCGGTGGACGGCGTGTCCTTCACGCTGCGCCGCGGCGAGACGCTCGGCCTGGTGGGGGAGTCGGGCTGCGGCAAGTCGACCACGGGCCTGGCCGCGCTGCGCATGCTCGAGCCGACGGGCGGGCGGATCGTCTTCGAGGGCGAGGACATCACCCACCACGACAAGGCGCGCATGCGGCCGATGCGCCGGCGCATGCAGATGGTCTACCAGGACCCGTACGGCTCGCTCAACCCGCGCATGCGCGTGCGCGACATCGTGGCCGAGCCGCTGCGCGTGCACCGCGTGGCCGCCAACGCGGCCGACGAGCGCGACCGCGTCGCCTCGCTGCTCGCCACGGTGGGCCTGCTGCCCGGCATGGCCGACCGCTATCCGCACGAGTTCTCGGGCGGCCAGCGCCAGCGCATCGGCATCGCCCGCGCGCTGGCGCTGGAGCCCAGCCTCATCATCTGCGACGAGCCCGTGTCGGCGCTCGACGTCTCGATCCAGGCGCAGGTCATCAACGTCTTCGTCGACCTGCAGCAGCGCCTCGGGCTGTCGTACCTCTTCGTCGCGCACGACCTGGCCGTGGTGCGCCACATCAGCGACCGCATCGCGGTGATGTACCTCGGGCGCATCGTCGAGATCGCCACCCGCGACGACCTCTACCGCGCGCCGCTGCATCCGTACACCCAGGCGCTGCTGCAGGCCGTGCCGGTGGCCGACGCGCGCGTGGAGGCCGCGCGCGAGCGCACCATCGTGAGCGGCGAGGTGCCGAGCGCGATGCGCCCGCCGCCGGGCTGCCGCTTCCATCCGCGCTGCCCGCAGGCCATGGACATCTGCCGCACCCAGGACCCCACGCTCGACGCCATCGGCGACGGCCGCGAGGTGGCCTGCCATCTGCACAAGGCGCCGGCGGCCAGGACGGTGCCGATCGCGCCCGCCCAGGCCGCGGCGGCGCTGTGACCGCCGGCACGCCGCGCTTCCAGGAGAAGCGCGAAGCCATCCTCGACGGCGCCGCCCGGCAGTTCAACCAGAACGGCATCAAGGGCGGGACGCTGGCCGACGTGGCCCGCAGCGTCGGGCTCATCACCAACAGCATCACCTACTACTACCGCAAGAAGGAAGACCTGGTCTGCGCCTGCCTGCTGCGTTCGATCGAGACGGTCGAGCAGCTCATCGCCCAGGCCGAGCGGGAGCCCAGCGTCCAGGCGCGCGTGCGCGCGTTCCTCGTCGCCCATGCCGGCATGCTCGCCGACATCGCCGAGGGCCGGCATCCGGAAGTGGTGCTGTTCAGCGAGACGCGCGCGCTCACCGCGCCGCACGACGAGACGGTGTTCCCCGCCTACACCAACATGTTCCGCCGCCTGCGCGGGCTGCTCAAGGAAGAGGGCGTCGAGGGGGTCGACCGCGACGACCTCAATGCCCGCGCGCACCTGCTGCTGTCCATCGCCTCGTGGACGCGCGCCTGGATCCCGCGCTACGAGCCGCAGGACTACGTGCGCGCCGGGCACTGGATGGCCGACATCCTGCTGCACGGGCTGGCGTCGCCGCAGTCGGCCTGGAGCCGCATCGAGATGCCGCTCGGCTCGCCGGCGGCCGGGCAGTCGGCCACGCCGGAGGCCTTCCTGCGCGCCGCCACGCGCCTGGTCAACGAGCACGGCTACCGCGGCGCGTCGGTCGACCGCATCTCGGCCGAGCTCCAGCTCACCAAGGGCTCGTTCTATCACCACCATGAGACCAAGGAAGACCTCATCTCCGCCTGCCTCGACCGCACCTTCGGCGTGATCCGCCGAGTGCAGGCGGCCGCCGCCAGCCATGACGGCAACGGCTGGGAGCGCCTGGTGCTCGCCACGCGCTCGCTGCTGCGCTACCAGCTCTCGGCCGACGGGCCGCTGATGCGCGTCTCCGCCTGGAGCGCGCTGCCGGTCGCGCTGCGCTCCGAGAAGCTGCGCACGATGAACCGCCTGAGCGAGCGCTTCGCCGGCTTCATCGTCGACGGCATGCAGGACGGCTCGGTGCGCGTGGTCGACCAGACGGTGGCGGCGCAGATGGTGAACGGCATGATCAACGCCGCCGCCGAGATCGAGCACTGGGTGCCGGGCGTGACGATGGAGAATGCGGCCGACCTCTATGCGCGGCCCATGCTGAAGGGGCTGCTGCACCGCCCGCCGGCATCCGGCGGCCAGGCAGAGGCACCCGCAGCCTGAAGCGCGCCGCGCGCCCCGCGGCCCCCGTACGAACGCAGTACCCATGACCTCTGTCCAAGCCAGCGCCGCGCAACCCGCCGCGGACGCACCCGCCGCCACCGAACCCCTGCCTTTCCGCGCCATCGCCGACCTGGTGCGCGAGCACGCCCGTGCGCGCCCCGCACAGCCCGCCCTGATCGAGGGCGAGCGGGTGATGAGCTACGGCGAGCTCGACGCCATGATGGACAGCATCGCCGCGTCGCTGCAGCGCGACGGCATCGCCCCGCGCGACGCGGTCGCGGTGTGCGCCACCGCCTCGGTCGACTACGCCGCGCTGTTCCTCGGCGTGCTGCGTGCGGGGGCGGCGGTGACGCCGCTCGCGCCCAGCTCCACCCCCGAGCAGCTCGCCGCGATGGTGGCCGACTGCGGCGCGCGCCACTTCTTCACCGACCGCGGCGTGGCCGCGGCGCTCGCCGGCGTCGCACTGCCGGACACGGTGCAGCGCATCGCGCTCGACGCTTCGCCCGAGGCCGGACGCGCCCTCGCCGACTGGCTGGCGCCGCAGGGCGCGCGGCCCGCGCCCGTCGAGGCACAGCCCGAGTGGCCGTTCAACATCATCTATTCGTCGGGCACCACCGGCACGCCCAAGGGCATCGTGCAGCCGCACGCCATGCGCTGGGCGCAGGTGCAGCGGGCCGAGACCTCGGGCTACGGGCCGCAGGCGGTGACGCTGCTGTCCACGCCGCTGTACTCCAACACCACGCTCGTCGTCTTCCTGCCCACCATCGCCCGCGGCGGCACGGTGGTGCTGATGCCCAAGTTCGACGCCGCCGGCTACCTGCGCCTGGCCGAGAAGCACCGCGCCACCCACACCATGCTGGTGCCGGTGCAGTACCAGCGGCTGATGGACCTGCCCGACTTCGACCGCTTCGACCTGGGCAGCTTCGTCGTCAAGTTCTGCACCAGCGCGCCCTTCCACGCGTCGCTGAAGGCCGACGTGCTCGAGCGCTGGCCGGGCGGCCTGGTCGAGTACTACGGCATGACCGAGGGCGGCGGCAGCTGCATGCTGGCCGCGCACCTGCATCCGGACAAGCTGCACACGGTGGGCCGGCCCATCGAGGGCCACGACATCCGCCTCATCGACGAGCAGGGCAGGGAGGTGCCGCAGGGCGAGGCCGGCGAGGTGGTGGGCCGCTCGTCCACCATGATGACCGGCTACCACAACCAGCCGGCCAAGACCGCCGAGGCCGAATGGCGCGATGCCGAGGGCCGGCGCTACATCCGCACCGGCGACATCGGCCGCTTCGACGCCGACGGCTTCCTCACGCTGTTCGACCGCAAGAAGGACATGATCATCAGCGGCGGCTTCAACATCTACCCGAGCGACCTCGAGGCCGTGATGCGCAAGCACCCGGCCATCGCCGACGTGGCGGTGGTCGGCGTGGCCTCGCGCGCCTGGGGCGAGACGCCGGTGGCCTTCGTCGTGCCCGCGCCGGGCGCGACGGAGAGCGCCGAGGCGCTGAAGGAATCGGTCAACGCCCAGCTCGGCAAGACACAGCGCCTGTCCGACCTGAAGCTGGTCGATTCGCTGCCGCGCAGCGCCATCGGCAAGGTGCTCAAGCGCGAGCTGCGCGAGGCGTACGGGGCCAGCACCCCCGCCTAGACGGCAGCGGTGCGCAGCGCCCGCAGCCGCCGCCACTGCAGCACGGCCTGCAGCACATAGACCACGGCCAGCACGCGAAAGCCGGCCATCATGCCGAAGTGCTGGCTGAGCGCGCCGCCGAGCGTCGCGCCCGTCAGCCCGCCGGCCGGCCCGGCGAGCGAGGACATGCCGCCCACCTTGCCGCGCCCGAGCTCGCGCATCAGCGTGCCGAAGCGGTTGACGCTGGTGAGGTGCTGCACGCCCAGGCCCAGCCCGAGGCAGGCCGCGCCGGCCCACAGCCAGGCGGTCGAGGGCGGGGCGGACAGCAGCGCCGCATGCGCGAGCAGCAGCACGAAGGCGAGCATGTAGCGGCGCTCCTCGTCCAGCCGCGCGAGCACCACGCCGCCCACGAACAGCGTGCCCACGAACAAGGCGCCCTGCAGGGTGATGAGGCCGGCCGCCCGCTGGGTGCTCATGCCGAAGCCGTGCATGCCCACGAGCACGATGAACACCGAGAAGTAGGCGAGCGACATCTGCCCGCAGAAGTCGATCAGCATCGTGCGGCGCAGCTCGGGCCGCTGCGACATCAGCGCGAACTGCTGGCGCACGCGCGCGGTCAGCGGCGTCGCGTCGCTGCCGCGTCCGGGCGGGGCGCCCTGCAGCACGCGGCTGCCGATGAGCAGCGTGAGCAGCAGCCCGGCGCCGACCAGGGCGAAGGTCGGCGCGAAGCCCAGCGCCACGATGAGGAAGGCGCCCAGGGTCGGCCCGACGAAGAACATGCCGAGCGTGTGCGAGCCGCGGTTCCAGCCCGCCTTCACCGGGCCGAGCGAGGGCAGCAGGTGCAGGAACTCGGTCTGCGTCGGGACGATGCGGAACGGCACCGACAGGCCCAGCAGGAAGACGCAGGCGATGAGCTGCCACGGCTCGCGCACCTGCGTCAGCCCGAACAGGAACACCGCGGCGGCGGCCGTCGCACCGATGCGGAACAGCGGCCGGCTGCCGTGGCGGTCGATCAGCGCGCCCAGCGGCATCGACAGCAGCAGCATGCCCGCGAACTGCAGCCCGCCGACGACGCCGATCTGCCATGCCGCGGCATGCAGCGACGCCGCGAACAGCGGCAGGCACACGCGCGAGATGCCGTTGGCCGTGCCCACCAGCACGCTGAGCGACATGAAGGCCGCAAGGTACCGGTCGTGGGGGGCGAGCCCGGCGGGCGGGGAAGGGAGCGGGCTCGTCGACACGGGTGCTGCAGGAAGGTAGGGCCGCCGGCGGACGAGGCCCGGCGAAGGAGGCGTTCATTATCGCCAGGGACCTGCCGGTCGGCAGGCCGGGGGGCTTCCGGCGCGCTCGCGGCGGCCGCCACGAAAAAGCGGGTGCCGCCCCGAAGGACGGCACCCGCCGGCGGGCGGAGCGGAGGGTCAGCGGATGCGGCCGCGCCGCACCAGGTTCACGATGCCCAGCAGGATCACCGCGCCGATCAGCGAGACGATGATCGACATGATGCTGAAGTCGTTCTGGTTGATGGTGCCCACCCCGAGCAGGGGCGAGATCAGCCAGCCGCCGAGCAGTGCGCCGACGATGCCGACCACCACGTTCAGGATGATTCCCTGTTGCCCGTCGGTGCGCATCATCAGGCTCGCGAGCCAGCCGACCACACCGCCAATCACCAGCCAAAGAATCAGGTTCATCAGTTTCTCCTCGAAGTGGAAAGATCCGGCGGCTGCGGTGCAAGGCTTTCGGGTTCAGACCCCTGCATCCGGCAGTGCCCAGTGAGAGAAAGCGTACGGCCGCATCCGGCGCGCCGTCAGTGGCCGACATCCTCATCGTTCGTAGGAGGGCGCCGACAGCCCCGGTCGGACGGCGCCGCCCCGCGGCCGCCCGGCGCAGGGGCTTTCCGGGCCCCCACGCGCGGCGAACCGGCGCACCGCGCCGCTTCACGCAGCTTTACGCGGCATTGATACCCGCGATGCACCGCCCGCCTTCAATGAAGGCGTTGGCCGCGGCTGCGCAACATCTCTTGCGAGCCGCGTGGCCGACGCCAGAAGGAAGAAGGAGAACGTCCATGGGTATCCGAACCGTCGCCATCAGTGCCGCCATCGCCCTCGCGGGCACCCTGGGTGCGGGCGCCGCGCGCGCCCACGCCGTCGACGTGCAGTGGTCGATCACCATCGGCTCGCCGGTGCAGGTGCGGCCCGTGCCGGTCCACGTGCAGACGGTGCCGGTGCAGGTGCGCCACGTGCCGGTGCGCGTGCAGCCCCGGCCGGCGCACCACGTCCACCGCGGCGGCGGCCACGCGGCGCCCCGCTTCCATCGCACCCGCTGGGACCGCGACGGCAACGGCATTCCCGACCGCCGCGATCGCCGCTCCCATCGCCACGGCGGCTGACGCGCCGCTTCGTGCGTGCCGCAGTTCACGCGGCCGGCAGGCGGCGCGCCGCGGCCGGTGTGCCGCCTGCCTCGTGAACCATTCCGCCGTGGAATGACGCAGTGACGGACCGTCGGCGCGCGGCGCCGGCGGACGTGTCGAAATACGGGCCCATCGACACTGTTGGAGCCCGCCATGCCGCACTCCCTTCCGCATGCCGCCGCACACGCGCGCCGCGCGAGCCGGCTGGGCCCGTGGCTGCTCGCGATCTCGGCCCTGTGGTGCGCGGCCGTCGCGCGCGCCGAGCCGGGCGTCGGCGAGCACGAGATCGTGCTCGGCCAGTCGGCCTCGTTCTCGGGCAGCTTCGCGTCGCAGGCCCGCTCGTACCGCGAAGGCGCGCTGGCCTACTTCGCCGCCGTCAACGACAGCGGCGGGGTGCACGGCCGGCGGCTGCGGCTGGTGTCGCTGGACGACGGCTACGTCGTCGAGCGCTCGGAGGCGAACACGCGCCGGCTCATCGATGACGAGAAGGTGTTCGCGCTCGTCAACTACATGTGGACCAACACGGTGAGGCATTCGCTGCCGCTGGCCGAGCAGGCCGGCGTGCCGATGATCGGGCCGTACACGGGCTACGAGGAGCTCTACGGCAGCACGTCGCCGGTGGCGTTCACCACGCGCGCGAGCTTCTCCGACGAGCTGCAGCAGATCGTGCAGCACCTGCACACCATCGGCCTCACGCGCATCGGCCTGCTGCACTACGACAGCGCCTCGGGGCGCGAGCTGCTGGCCGACACGCGCCGGCGCATGCAGGCGCTCGGCCTCGAGCTGCAGGCCGTCGGGACGATGGCGACCGGCTCGAAGGCGCCGGCCGCGGCGGTCGATGCGCTGAAGGATGCCGAGCTGCAGGCGCTCGTGATCGGCGCCTCGGGCAGCGACGCCGTGTCCTTCATCCGGGCGTTCGAGCAGGTGCGCCGCGGCCGCACGCAGTACTACGCCCGCAGCCTCATCGGCACGAAGCAGCTCATCGAGGAGCTCGGCCCGCTGGCGCGCGGCGTGTCCGTCAGCCAGACGGCGCCCAACCCGCACCGCAGCCGCGCCGGCGTCGCCGTCGAGTACCGCCGGCTGCTCGCGCGGCTGGACCCGGCGCTCAAGCCCGACTACATCGGGCTCGAGGGCATGATCGTCGCGAAGGTGTTCGTCGAGGCGCTGCGCCGCGCCGGCCCGCAGCCGACGCGCGCCAGGCTCGTGCGCGCGCTCGAGGGCATGGGCGAGTTCGACGTGGGCGGCTACGCCGTGCGCTTCGGGCCGCAGCGGCACCACGGCTCGCGCTACGTGGACATCACGCTGATCGGCGCGGACGGGCGCATCGTGGACTGATTCACGGCCCGGCGTCCTTCACGGCCGTTCATGGCCGGCAGGGCATCGGAAACGGATGGAATCCACCATTGGCCGGCATGGCGCCGTGGTGTCAAATGCCGCGGGCACCCGTCGAGCGACTCCACTCCATCCCGGGCCGCCATGAAGAACACGTGACCCCTGCCGACGCCCCGCTTCGCCAACTGCTCGTCTTCCGCGTGGAGGCGCAGCGCTATGCGCTGCGCATCGTGCACGTGCTGCGCGTCCTGCCGATGCTGCACGTCGAGCCGCTTCCCGGCGCGCCGGAGATCGTCGAGGGGATGATCAACGTCGCCGGGCGGGTGGTGCCGGTCATGCGGCTGCGGCAGCGCCTCGCGCTGCCCGAGCGCGAGGCGCTGCTGAGCGACGTGCTGGTGCTCGCGCACGCCGGCGGGCTCCTCGTGGCGCTGCCCGCCGACGGCGTGGTGGGGCTGCTGGCGCCGCCGCACGAGCCGCTGCCGGCGGACGACATCGTGCCTGGCGTCCGCCACGTCGCGGGCGTCGTCAAGCTCGACGACGGCCTGGTGCTGATCCACGACCTCGAAGCCTTCCTGTCGCTGCCCGAGCGCGAGCGGCTGGCCGTCGCGCTCGACCGGCAGGCGCCGGCATGACGCCGCCGCCGGATGCGCCCTGGCTGGCCCCGCTGGCGGCCCGGGTGACGGAACACCTGGGGCTCGACTTCCCGCCCGGCCGCTGGCCCGACCTGCTGCGCGGCACCGCCGCCGCCGCGCGCGCGGACGGCGCGGGCGAGGCCGAGGCCTTCGTGCAGCGGCTGCTGGCCCCGGCCCCCGATGCCGCGGCGCTGCAGGCGCTGGCCGAGGCGCTGACGGTGGGCGAGACCTACTTCTTCCGCGAGCGCCGCAGCTTCGAGGCCCTGGCCGACGAGATCCTGCCGCCGCTGATCGCGGACCGGCGCGCCGGCTCGCGGCGCCTGCGCTTCTGGAGCGCCGGCTGCTGCACCGGCGAGGAGGCGTATTCGCTCGCCATCCTGCTCGACCGCCTGATGCCGGACCTGGACGACTGGCAGGTCACGATCCTCGCGACCGACGTCAACCGCCGGTTCCTGCGCCAGGCGGCGCGGGCCGAGTACGGCGAATGGTCGTTCCGCGACGCGCCGCCCTGGCTGAAGGGCCGCTACTTCACCGCCGGGCGGCGCGGCCATGCGCTGCTGCCGCGCATCCGGCGGATGGTGAGGTTCGCGCCGCTCAACCTTGCCGAGCTGCCGTTCCCGCAGCCGCACGGCGAGGCCTTCGCGATGGACGTGATCCTGTGCCGCAACGTCCTGATGTACTTCCCGCCGGCGCTGATGCGCCGGGTCTGCCGCGGCTTCCGGCAGGCGCTGGCGGATGGCGGCTGGCTGTCGCTGGCGGCCACCGAGCTGGGGGCGCACGCGGCGGCGTCGCTCGACGCCGTGTACTTCGAGGACGCGGTGTTCTACCGCAAGACGGGCCGCGCGCCCGTCGCCGCATCGGCCGGAACCATGGCCACGCCGGCGCCCGCCCGGGTGGCAGGCGCGGTGCCTGCGGCGGCGGCGCCGGCTTCCGCCGCCGCGCCGCTGCCGGTGGCCGACATCCCCCCGAGTAACGACGACGACGGTCGCCGCCTCGCCCGGCTGGCGCGCGCGCATGCCGACGCCGGGCGGCTGGCGCCGGCGCTCGAGGCGGTCGAGCAGGCCCTGGCCGGCGACAAGATGGATGCCGGCATGCATCATCTGCACGCCGTCGTCCTGCTCGAGATGGGGCACCTCGGGCGCGCCCGGGCGGCGCTGCGGCGCGCCCTCTACCTGGAGCCGAACTTCGTGATCGCACACCATGCACTCGGCCTGCTGGCCCTGCGCGAGGGCGAGCAGGCCGACGCCGCGCGGCACTTCCGCAACGTGCTGCGCCTGCTCGACGGCACGGACCCCGAGGAGGTGCTGCCGCACAGCGGCGGCCTGGCCGCCGGCCGGCTCCAGGCCCTCGTGAACGCCGCCGTGTGCGGCCCGGCCGCCCGATGACGGGGCGCCCGCCGGTCGACTGGGCGCAGCTGCGCGCCCGCCTCGCGCGGGCCGAGGCCGCGCTGGCCGAGCCGGCGCTCGACGACGCCACGCGCCGGCGCATCCTGCAGGCCCGCGCGCGCAGCGCCGCGCGCGAGCCCGGGGCCGACGACGGCGCGCAAAGCCTCGAGGTCATCGAGTTCCTGATGGGCTACGAGCACCATGCGATCGGCACCGCGCTCGTGCAGGAGGTGATCGCGCTGCGGGAGCTCACGCCGCTGCCCGGTGCGCCGCGCTTCGTCGCCGGCATCGTGAACGTGCGCGGGCGCATCGTGTCGGTCGTCGACCTCAAGGCCTTCTTCGGCCTCCCGGCCCGGGGTCTGCCCGACCTCAACCGCGTGCTGGTCGTCTCCGACGGCCGCATCGAGTTCGGGCTGCTCGTCGATTCGGTGACGGGCATGCGCCGCGTGCGGCTGGCCGACCTGCAGCCGCCGCTGCCCACCATGAGCGGCGTGCGGGCGCGCTACCTGCTGGGCATCACGCCCGAGCGGCTGGCGGTGCTCGACGTCGAGCGCATCGTCGGTGATCCTGACATCATCGTGCGCGACGCGCGCGGCTCATCCGCTCCACACCAAGAACGACGGCAAGGGATTCCCGAATGACCTGGTTCACCAACCTGCGCACCGCCCCCCGGCTGCTCCTCGGCTTCGGGATCATCGTGCTGCTGCTCGGCCTGGCCGTGATGTCCGGCTACCGCGGCATGGCCCAGATCAGCGCGCAGACCGAGATCGAGTCCGCGGTGCGCGAGCTCGACGGCAACCTGCACGAGTCGCGCGCGCTGCTCGTGGGGCTGGTGATGAACGCCGACCGCGGCGCCAGCCCGGAGGCGGCGCGCCGCGCCATCGAGGCCAACTCGCAGCGCAACGAGCTGCTGCGCCGCCGCCTGGCGGAGGCCACCCGCGACCACGCGGACATCGCCCAGCCGCTGCAGGAGCTCGAGCGCCTGGCGGCCGAGCACCGCCGCGTGCGCAGCGAGCAGGTGCTCGCGCCCCTGGCGCAGGGCGCCACCGGCGCGGCGCTCGAGGAGGCGCTGGCCGCGCAGATGCAGACCTACGACCGGCAGCGCGAGCTGCTCGCCACGCTGGGCGAGCGTGCCCACCGGTCGGCCCGGGCGGCGATGGCGGACGCGGTGCAGGTGCTCGGCTACACCACCGTCGCCGCGCTGCTGGCCGCCGCGGTGATCGTCGCCGTGCTGACGCGCCTGACGGCCACGCCGCTGGAACAGCTCGCGCGGGCCGCCGACCGCATCGCCGAGGGCGACCTCGACGTGCCGGCGCTCGACACCCGGCGCACCGACGAAATCGGCACGCTGGCGCAGGCCTTCGTGCGCATGGGCGGATCGCTGCAGGCCATGGCCGGCGTGGCGCGCCGCATCGCCGCCCAGGACCTGACGGTGGAGGTGCGGCCGCAGTCCGCGCGCGACCAGCTCGGCCAGGCCTTCGCGACCATGGTGGCCAACCTGCGCCGCGCGACCGAGAGCCTGTCGGCCAACATCGGCACGCTGGCCGCGTCGGCGAGCGAGATCCTCGCCGCCACCACGCAGGTGGCCTCGGGCGCGGCCGAGACGGGCACCGCCATCGCGCAGACGACGACGACGGTGGAGGAGGTCAAGCAGACGGCGCAGCTCGCCAGCCAGAAGGCCCGGCTGGTGGCCGACGGCGCGCAGACCGCCACGGCCATCGGGCAGACGGGGCGCCAGTCGGTCGACGCGGCCATCGAGGGCATGCGGCAGATCCAGTCGCAGATGGAATCCATCGCCGAGACCGTGGTGCGCCTGAGCGAGAACAGCCAGGCCATCGGCGAGATCATCGCGGCGGTGAACGACCTGGCGGAGCAGTCGAACCTGCTGGCCGTCAACGCCGCGATCGAGGCGGCCAAGGCGGGCGAGCACGGCAGGGGCTTCTCGGTGGTGGCGCAGGAGGTACGCAGCCTCGCGGAGCAGTCGCGCCAGGCGACGGCGCAGGTGCGCTCGATCCTGCACGAGATCCAGAAGTCGACCACCGCCGCGGTGCTGGCCACGGAGCAGGGCAGCAAGGCGGTCGAGGCCGGCATGAAGCAGTCGACCGAGGCGGGCGCGGCCATCGCGCAGCTCGCCGGCACGATCAGCGAGGCGGCGCAGGCGGCCACGCAGATCGCGGCGTCGAGCCAGCAGCAGCTCGTGGGCACCGACCAGGTGGCGCTGGCCATGCAGAACATCAAGCAGGCCAGCATGCAGAACGTGTCGGCCACGCGCCAGGCGGAGGTTGCCGCGAAGAGTCTCAATGAGATCGGCGGCAGCCTCAAGGACATCGTCGGCCGGTACAAGCTCTGATGCCAGCCCGCCATGTCGGCCAGTGACGACGACCTGCTGGCCCGCTTGCGGGCGACGTTCGGCGTGGAGGCGCAGGAGCACCTCCAGACGATGACCGCGGGCCTGCTCGCGCTCGAGCAGGGCGGCGGCCCGCTGCCGGTGGCGTCGCTGGACGTGGTGTTCCGCGCGGCGCACAGCCTCAAGGGCGCCGCGCGCGCGGTGAACGCCGGCGACGTCGAGTCGCTGTGCCAGACCCTCGAGCACGTGTTCGCGGCCATGCGCCGGCGAAGCCTCGCGCCCACGGCCGCCCTCTACGACGTGCTGCACCGCGGCCTGGACGCGCTCGCCGGCCTGCTGGCGGCGCTCGACGGCGCGCCCGCGCCGGACCGGCAGCGCGCTTCGGCCGAGGTCCGCTACGACCTGCACGCCTTCCTGGCCCGGCCGGCGCCGGCGGAGGAGGCGGCCGGGCCGCCGCACGAGGCCGCCCCCGCCGCGGCGCCGGAGCCGGCGGCCGGCGCGCTGCCCCCGCGCTTCTCCGCGGAGACCGTGCGCATCCGCACGCGCGTGCTCGACGCGGTGCTGCGGCAGTCGGAGGAGCTGCTGTTCGCCAAGGCGGCCTCGGCCCAGCGGGCGGCGGGCCTGCGCCGCCTGCGCCAGCGCCCGCTCGCCTGGCGCAAGCGCTCGGCGCGCCTGCGCGACGACGTGCGCTGCATCGAGCGCGCGTTCGCCGACGGCGGCCTCGAAGCCGCGCAGCCGCGGGCCGCCTGGGACCGCCTGCGCCAGCACCTGGAGGCGTCCGAGGACGCCGCGGCCGAGTTCGACGGCGAGCTGCTGCGCCAGTCGCGCATGGCCGGCCAGGAGGAGCGCACCATCGGCCAGATGGTCGACCAGCTGCTCGAGCAGATGAAGCAGATGGCGGTCCAGCCGTTCTCGACGCTGTCCGACCTGTTCCGCGCCTCGGTGCGCGAGCTGGCGCGCGAATGCGGCAAGGAGGTGCAGCTCGTCGTCACCGGGGCCGAGCTGGAGATCGACCGGCGCATCCTCGACGACATCAAGGACCCGCTGATCCACCTGGTGCGCAACGGCATCGACCACGGCATCGAGCCGCGGGCGATGCGGCTGGCCGCGGGCAAGCCCGCGCGCGGCACGCTGGCCATCGAGGTGAGCGCGCTCGAAGGCCGGCAGGTCAGCATCGTGGTGCGCGACGACGGCGCCGGCTTCGACGCGCCGGCGCTGCGGCGGGCGGCGCGCGCCCAGGCCGGCGGCGACGACGGCGACGGTGCGCCGCCGGCGGATGCCGCCGCCAGCGATGCCGAGCTGCTGGCGCTCGCCACCGAGCCGGGCGTTTCCACCAGCCCGCTGATCACCGACATTTCCGGCCGCGGCATGGGCCTGTCCGTCGTGGCGCAGCAGGTCGAGCGCCTGGGCGGCACGCTCACGCTGGCGTCGTCGCCGGGGCGGGGCGCGAGCTTCCGCCTGGTGCTGCCGCTGTCGCTGGCGCGGTTTCGCGGCGTGGTGCTGCGCGCCGGGCGGCAGCGCTTCATCGTGCCCACCCGCAGCGTCGCCCGCGTGGCGCGGGTCCGCGCCGACGAGGTGAAGACGGTGGAGAGCCGCGAGACGGTCGCGATCGAAGGGCGGGTGCTGGCCTTCGCGCGGCTCGACCGCGTGCTGGGCGTGCCCGCCGAGGCGGAGGCGGACGGGCGCGCGGCCTTTCCCGTCGCGGTGCTCCACGACGCGCACCAGGCCATCGCCTTCCGCGTCGACGAAGTGATCGAGGAGCGCGAGGTGCTCGTCAAGCCGCTCGGCACGCAGCTTGAATCGGTGCGCCACATGGCGGGCGCCAGCGTGCTCGGCAACGGGCAGGTCGTGCCGGTGCTCCACGTGCCGGACCTGCTCGCCTCGGCCGCCGCCGGCACGCAGGCCGCGCACGTCCCGGCGGCCGCCGCCGCGGCGCCGCGCCGGTCGGTGCTGGTCGCCGAGGACTCGATCACCTCGCGCACCCTGCTCAAGGGCATCCTGGAAGCGGCGGGCTACCGCGTGGAGACGGCCGCCGACGGGCTGGACGCCTTCACCGCCCTGCGCAGCGGCAGCTTCGACCTCGTCGTGTCCGACGTCGACATGCCGCGCCTGAACGGCTTCGGCCTGACCGCGCGCGTGCGGGCCGACCGCAAGCTGGCCGAGCTGCCGGTGGTGCTGGTGACGGCGCTGGAATCGCGCGAGGACCGGGAGCAGGGCATCGACGTCGGCGCCAATGCCTACATCGTCAAGAGCAGCTTCGACCAGAGCAACCTGCTCGACGTCGTGCAGCGCCTGCTATGAGCCGCCTCGAACCCGGCTCCGTCTCCGTGCTCGTCGTCGAGGACTCGGCGGCCGTCGCCGAATTCCTGCAGGCGGTGCTGGGCGCCGACCCGGCCATCCGCGTGGTGGGCGTGGCGCGAGACGGCCAGGCGGCGATCGAGGCCGCGCACCGGCTGCGCCCGGCCATCATCACGATGGACGTGCACATGCCCGGCATGGGCGGCTTCGAGGCCACCCGCCGCATCATGGAGACCTGCCCGACGCCGGTGGTCATCGTGAGCGGCATGGAGCCGCACGACGCCGGCGCGCAGCCGCTGGCCCAGGCATCGGGCGCGCTGGCGATGGTGCCCCTCCCGCACGGCTTCGGCCACCCGGGGCATGCGGACACCGCCCGCACGCTGACCGAGACCGTCAAGCTCATGTCCGAGGTGAAGGTGGTGCGCCGCTGGCCGCAGCCGGGCCTGGCGAAGCCGGCCGCCCGGCCGGGGGGCGGGCACCGGTGCGCGGCCTCGCCGCGGCTCATCGCCATCGGCGCCTCGACCGGCGGGCCCCTCGTGCTGCAGACGCTGCTGCGCGGCCTGCCGCGCCACCTGCCCATGCCCGTGCTCATCGTGCAGCACATGGCGGCGGGATTCGTCTCCAGCTTCTGCGAGTGGCTGCAGCAGTCGACGGGCTTTCCCGTGCGCATCGCCGCCGACGGCGAGCCGGCGCTGGCCGGCCAGGCCTACCTCGCGCCCGACGGCCTGCACATGGGCCTGGGCGGCGACGACCGCATCGTGCTCGCCGAGGCGCCGGCCGAGAACGGCGTGCGCCCGGCGGTGTCTTTCCTGTTCCGCTCGATCGTGCCCATGGCCTCCCGCGTGGTGGCCGTGCTGCTCACCGGCATGGGGCGCGACGGCGTCGAGGAGCTGCTGCGCCTGAAGGACGAAGGCGCGCTCACGCTGGTGCAGGACGAAGCGTCCTGCGTCGTCTTCGGCATGCCGGGCCAGGCCGTCAAGGCCGGCGCCGCGTCCCACGTCCTTTCACCGGAGGCCATCGCCGGCAAGCTGGCGAGCCTCGCGCCCCTCCCATAGCCCACGGCCATGCAAGACGACCACCGAGACATCCTGCTCGCGGAAGACAGCCCGACGCAGGCGCAGCAGCTGCGGTTCACCCTGGAAAGGCGCGGCTACCGCGTGGCCGTCGCCGCCAACGGGCGCGAGGCGCTCGACCGGGTCCGGCGGCAGCCGCCGGCCCTCGTGCTCACCGACGTGGTGATGCCCGAGATGGACGGCTACGTGCTCTGCGCGGCGATCAAGGCGCTGCACGCCGACGTGCCGGTGATGCTGCTGACCTCGCTCAACGACCCGGCGGACGTGATCCGCGGGCTGGAGGCCGGCGCCGACAGCTTCCTCTTCAAGCCCTACAACGAGCGCCACCTGCTCGCCCGCATCGACTCGCTGCTCGCCAGCCGCCACCTCGGCGGCGCCGACAGCGCGCAGATGGGCGTGGAGATCTTCTTCGCCAACCGCAAGTTCTTCATCACCTCGAACCGGCTGCAGATCCTCAACCTGCTGCTGTCGACCTACGAGGCGGCGGTGCAGCGCAACCAGGAGCTGTCGCGCGTGCAGGAGGAGCTCACGCTGCTCAACGAAGGGCTCGAGGTCGCCGTGACGCGGCGCACGCGCGAGCTCGACCAGGAGATCGAGGAGCGCAAGCGCGCCGAGGTGAGCCTCAAGGAGAAGCTGGCGCGGCTGCAGCTGCTGCGCGAGACCACGCGGGCGATCAGCCGCGGCACGGACCTGAACCGCATCTTCGCGGTGATGTGCGACAGCCTCGAGGAGCAGCTGCCGGTCGACCTGTGCGCCGTGGCGCTGTACGACGAAGTCCAGGGGCGCATCGCCCTCGGCGGCGCCGGCGCGCGCAGCGCGGAGGCGGTCGAGCGCCTCGGCCTGCGCCAGGCCGGCAGCCTGTCGACCGACGACCCCGCCGTGCACCGCTGCCTCGCCGGCGCCCTGGTGCACGAGGCCGCGCCGGGCCCGCGGCCCTCCGCGCTCGTGCGGCGGCTGGAGGCCGAGGGCCTGGGCAGCGCCGTGCTCGCGCCGCTGCGCGTGGACGAGCGCAGCTTCGGCCTCGTCGTCGCGGCGCGGCGCCACGGCCGCGCGTTCTCGGACGCCGATCTCGAATTCCTCGTGCAGCTCAGCGAGCACGTGGCCCTGGCCGCCTCGCAGGCCCGACTGCACGGCGAGCTGCGGCGCGCCTACGACGAGCTGCACGAGACCCAGCAGATGGTGCTGCAGCAAGAGCGCCTGCGCGCGCTCGGCCAGATGGCCAGCGGCATCGCCCACGACATCAACAACGCCATCTCGCCGGTGGCGCTGTACACCGAGTCGCTGCTCGCGCGCGAGCCGAACCTCACCCCCCGCGGCCGCGAGCACCTGGAGACCATCCAGCGCGCCATCGACGACGTGGCCGAGACGGTAGCCCGCCTGCGCGAGTTCTACCGCCCGCGCGACGCCGAGCAGCAGGGCGCCCCGATCGACCTGGCGCTGATCGCGCGGCAGGCGATCGAGCTCACGCGCGCGCGCTGGCGCGACATGGCGCAGCAGGCCGGCGTGCTGATCGACGTGGCCACCGACCTCGCGGACGACCTGCCGCGCGTGCACGCGGCCGCCGAGGGCGAGATCCGCGAGGCGCTGACGAACCTGGTGTTCAACGCGGTCGACGCCATGCCGGCCGGCGGCACGCTCACCGTGCGCACCGGCACCGACTTCGGCGCCGACGGCAGCGAGCGCGTCCACGTCGAGGTGCGCGACAGCGGCGTCGGCATGGACGACGAGACGCGCCGGCGCTGCTTCGAGCCCTTCTTCACCACCAAGGGCGACCGCGGGACCGGCCTGGGCCTGCCCATGGTCTACGGCACCATGCAGCGCAACGGCGGCAGCGTCGAGATCGACAGCGCGCCGGGCAAGGGCACGGCGGTGCGGCTGGTGTTCGCCAAGGCCCACTCCAAGGCGCTGGCGGACACCGACTGGGCGGCGCTCGACCTGCCCGCCGAGCCGGCCCGGCCCCTGAAGCTCCTGCTGATCGACGGCGACCCGGCGCTGCTGCGCTCCCTGTCCGACGTGCTGGGCAGCGAGGGCCACCGCGTGGCGACGGCCGCCGGCGGGCAGGAAGGCCTGGACGCGTTCCACGCCGCCCTGGCCGGCGGCGCGGGCTTCGAGGCGGTGATCACCGACCTCGGCATGCCCGGCGTGGACGGGCGGCAGGTCGCCCGCGGCGTGAAGCAGGCCTCGCAGGCGACGCCGGTGATCATGCTCACCGGCTGGGGCCGGCGCATGGCCGAGGACGGCGAGATGCCCGAGGGCGTGGACTACCTGCTCGGCAAGCCGCCGGCGATGCACCAGCTGCGCGCGGTGCTGGCCCGCTGCGCGGCCGCGGGCGCAACGACGGGAAAGGCGCAGGCATGACGGCGGTGGCACAACTGATCGTGGTCGACGACGAACGGCCGCAGCTGGACGCGCTGTGCACGGTGCTCGAGGAGGAGGGCTACGCCGTGCTCGGCTGCGGCACGCCGGGCGAGGCGCTGAAGGCGCTGGGCGAGCGGGACTTCGACGTCATGCTGAGCGACCTCAACATGCCCGAGATGGACGGCATCGCGCTCATCCGCCGCTCGCTGGAGCTGCAGCCGGGCCTGGTGCCGGTGCTGATGACAGGGCAGGGCAGCATCCCGACGGCGGTGGAGGCCATGAAGGTCGGCGCGCTCGACTACGTGCTCAAGCCCTTTCGCCTCGCGTCGATCCGCCCGGTGCTGCAGCGCGCGATCGAGATCCGCCGGCTGCGCGTGCACAACCGCGAGCTGCAGGAGGCCGTGGCGCGGCGCACGCAGCAGCTCGAGGCGGCCAACCGCGAGCTCGACAGCTTCGCGGCGCGCATCGCCCACGACCTGCGCGGGCCGCTGCTGGCCGTGCTCGGCTTCTCGCGCATCGTGCAGGAGCTGAATGCCGGCCGCCTGGCCGGGCCGAGCGAGGGGTACCTCGCCCGCGTCATCGCCGCCGGCGAGCGCGGCGACCGCATGATCGCCGACCTGCTGGCCTTCGCCCGCATGGGCGACAGGCCCGTGCAGCAGGCGCAGGTCGACCTGGACGAGACGGTGCGCACGGCCCGCCTGGCGCTCGACGTGCCCACGCCGGACCACCCGGTCGAGTGGGTGATCGCGCCCCTGCCCACGGTGCGCGGCGATGCCTCGCTGCTGGAGCAGGTGTTCGTCAACCTGCTGTCCAACGCGCTGAAGTACAGCGGCAAGCGCGCGAAGTCGCTGATCGAGGTGGGCGCCGAGCCGGCGTCCAGGGGCGGGCACACCGTGTGGGTGCGCGACAACGGCGTGGGCTTCGACCCGGCCTACGCGGACCGGCTGTTCTCGCCCTTCCAGCGGCTGCACCGCACCGAGGACTTCGAGGGCAACGGCATGGGGCTCGCGAACGTGCGCCGCATCATCGAGCGCCACGGCGGCACGGTGAGCGCCGAGTCCGCCCCGGACGAGGGGGCGACGTTCCGCCTCTGGTTCCCCGGCGGCTGACCCGCCTTCCGGACGGCGCGCGTCAGTGGCTCGCGGGCGTCGCCGTGAGGTGCCGCAGCAGCTTGCCCACCGCGCCGTCGTGCAGCTGCCGCACGCGCTCGGTGGTGTCGCCGAAGGCGCGGGCCGCGTCGTCGTGCGCCATGCGGCGGTCGGCCAGCATGAGCAGCACCAGCTGCTCCCGGTCGCCCAGGTCGAAGAAGCCGCTGAGCAGGGCGCTCAGCCGCTGGCGCGGCGAGCCGCCGACCCGCAGGTGCAGCCCGGCGCCCGGGGCCGCCTCGGCCGCGTCGTCGAGCGCCTCGATGGGCGGGTCGCCCGCCCGCAGGCCGCCGGCGCCGGCCGCGAGCATGGCGTGGAAGAGGTCGGCGATGGGCCAGTCCAGCGCCGCGGCCAGCTCGCGGGCGCACGGCGCGCGCTCCAGCCGCAGCTGCAGTTCCGCGACGGCGGCCCGGATGCGGCGCTGCTGCGCCTGCACGGCGGGCGGGAGGGTGTGCAGCGGCGGCATCACCGCGAAGGTGAGGGCGCTGATGCGGCGCGAGGCGTAGGTGCCCTGCGTGGCGCGCGAGCCGCCGCGGCCCGTCTTCACGGTGCTCACGAGGTGGCGCGCGAGCTTGACCATCAGGCGGCGCTCACTGGCGTGTCGGGTCGTGTCCCGCGCGGGGATCGGATGGCTGGCCGTGTGTTGCATGTGTCGGGTCCCGGGTGATCGTCGTGGCGAAGCGTCGACCGCTACGTTCGCACCGCCGGGACCGCACGGCTTAGGCGATTCGCCTAAGGCGGCTTGAGGAATCTCCGCGGCCGGCGGCCGGACAGGATCAAGGGCCGGGGCGGAACGCCATGCGCACCGTCGTGCCGCGGGCGGGCGCGCTGTCGATCTCGATCTCGGCGCGGTGCCGCTGCGCCGTGCCGTACACCATCGCCAGGCCGAGGCCCGTGCCGCGCTCGCCCTTGGTGGTGAAGAAGGGCTCCATGCAGCGGCGGCGGGTGTCGTCGTCCATGCCGACGCCGGTGTCCGCCACTTCCAGCACCACGCGCGCATCGTCCAGGCCGCGCCCGGCCATGCGGGTGCGCAGCGTCAGCGTGCCGCCCTGCGGCATCGCGTCCACGGCGTTGAAGATCAGGTTCACCAGCGCCTCCCGGATCTCGCGCTCGCTCGCCAGCACGTCGGGCAGCGCCTCGTCCAGCACGGCCTCGACGCGGATGGCTACGCCCGCGCGCCGCGGCATGTCGCGCCAGCGCGCCTGCGTCAGGTCGATCGACTGCCGCACCACCGCGTTCAGCGCGACCGGCGTGTCCGGCACCGCGGCGTCGTCCTCGCGGTAGAACTCGCGCATGCGCGCCACCGTGCCCGCCACGTCGTCGATGGCGAGCTGGATGGTCTGCAGCTGCCGCCGCCCGCCCTCGCTGAGGCCGGCTTCCTTGTCGAGCAGCGATTCGGCGTAGAGCGCGGCGGGCGCGATGGCGTTGTTGATGTCGTGGGCGATGCCGCTGGCCATCGCCCCCACGGCGCGTAGCCGCTCGTGCTGCAGCACGGTGCGCTGCGTGCGGCGCAGGTCGTCGTAGGCGGTCTGCAGCCTGCCGTGCAGGTCGGCCTGGTGCAGGGCGAGCGCGGCGTGCTCGGCGAGCTGCCCGAGGAAGTCGACCTCCTCCTGCGCGAAGCCGCGCGGCGCGGTGCGCGCCGCGACCAGCACGCCGAGCGTGCAGCCCTCGGCCTGCAGCGGCGTGAACACCGCGCTGTGCAGGCCCGCGGCGGCGAGGCGGCGGTGCAGCGCCGTGTCGCGCATGCGCACGTCCGGCTCGTGCACCGGTCGGCCCTCGAGGCAGGCGGCCAGGCCGTTCTCCGGCAGGGACAGGCGGCTGCCTTCCTCCAGCGCCAGGCGCCGGGCCAGGCCGGGGTTCGCCTCGCGCACGCTGTCGACCCGCATCCAGCCGTCCGCGCCGTCCCGGCGGGCGATGGCGCAGAAGGCGAGCGGCAGCTGCCGCTGCAGCCGGTCGGTCACGGCGTGCAGGACGTCGCCGACCTGCAGCCGGTCGCCGATGGCGCGGGTGATGTCCTGCAGCAGGTGCAGCCGCGCGAGCTGCGCCTGTACCCGCAGGTCGGCCGCATGGCGCTCGGTCACGTCCTGCACGGTGCCGTACAGGAGGTGGGGCACGCCGGCGTCGTTGCGCGCCACCTCCGCCATGGCGTGCAGGTGCCGCTCGCGCCCGTCGGGGCACACCACGCGGTAGCCGAGCTCCAGCCCGCCCTCGCCGCGGCGGGCGCGCTCGCGGTACTCGGCCAGCCGCGGGCGGTCGTCGGGATGCACGAGCGAGAGGAAGGACTCGAAGTGGTCGCCGAGCGCGCCGTGCTCGAGGCCGAGGATGCGGCCCGTCTCGGGCGACCAGCTCATCCGGCCGCCGTCGTGCAGGGCGAGCTGCCAGCTGCCGATGCGCGCCACGCGCTGGACCACCCGCAGATGGTCGTTGATCTGCTGCAGCTCCCGCGAGCGCTGCAGGATGTCGGCCGCCATGCGGTCGAGGGCGGCGTCGGGCGGGGCCGTCCCGTCGTCCGCGCGCGCACCCTGCCGGCGCAGGCGCACGTACTCGGTCACGTCCTCCACGCGGTGGATGATCGAGATCACCCGCCCGTCGGGCCCGAGCACGGGCGAGTTGACGGCGCTGGTGAAGCGTTCCTCGAAGCCGCCGCCCAGCTCCGGCGGCAGGGGGATCGGATAGCGCTGCACCGCCATCGCGTCGGGCTGGCCGAGCAGGCGCACGCGCTCCAGCGACGCGCGCAGGTTGCGCTCGCCGTCGGCCTGCGGCTCGTGCGGCGCGGCGGGAAACACCTCGAAGAGCGGGCGGCCGACGATGTCGGCGCGGCGCGTGCGCGTCGCCTCGAGATAGCCTTCGCTCGCCGCGAGGATCGTCAGGTCCTGCGGCTGCAGCACGAGGAACATGCCCGGCATCGACTCGAAGAGCGCCCGGAAATGCCGGCGCGCCGCCTCAGCCTCCTGCCGCGCCACGCGCTCGCGCTCCAGCAGCGCGGCGCGCTCGGCTTCCGCCTGCTTGCGCGCGTTGATGCCGTGGTAGTAGACGGACAGGGCCTGCGGCGACGGGTAGGCCACCACCTCCAGCCACAGGTCCAGCGGCTCGTAGTAGGCCTCGAAGGTGACGCTCTCCTGGCGCGCCATCGCCTCTTCGTAGCGGCGCATGAAGACGTTGCCCGCCGCGTCGGGGAACACCTCCGTCACCGTGCGCCCGATCAGCGCCTCGGGGGTGCGGCCGCCGAGGATCTCCGCGCCGCGCCGGTTGACGTAGGTGAAGCGCCAGTCCCTGTCGAAGGTGAGCAGCCCGTCGCTGATGCTTTCGAGCGTGGCGCCCAGCCGCTCCGACAGGTCGCGCAGGGACTGCTCGGCCTGCCGGCGCTCCGAGATGTCCACGAGCGCGCCGACCACGCGCGCGACCGCGCCGCTGCCGCCGCGCTCGGCCTGGCCGATGGTGCGCACCCAGCGGCGGCGCCCGGCCGTGGTGACGACCTCCAGCTCCAGATCGAAGGGCGTGCCGTCGTCGATGCAGCGCCGGAAGGCCGCCTCGATGACCGGGCGGTGCGCGGGCAGGTACAGCGCGAGCGCCGAGGCCGCGTCGGGATGCGCGCCCGGCGGCATCTCGTGGATGGCCGCCACCTCGGCCGACCAGTGCAGCTCGCGCGTCGCCACGTCGAGCGCCCAGCCGCCGATCCTGGCCATGCGGCCGGCGAGCTCGACCAGCGGGTCGTGCGCGGGCCGCGGTGCCGCCGGGCCTGCGCCGCGCCGGACCTTGGCACGCCGCCGCCGTGGGATGGGTTGTCGGTTCATCGAGTGCAGCGCCTCTGTGCAAAGCCCGTCGGCGCGTTCGCAAGAACTCTTGCTCGCAGGCACTCTATGGCGGCCCTCCCGGCGCGCCGTAGGCATTTTTCTTAAGCACTGGTGCGCATTCGCCCACAGGCGCGGGCGGGCGGCCGCGCCCCGCGGCGGCGCCGCATGGTGCACCATTGGGGCCGCCCGCACCGGACGGTGCGGACGCGAAGGCATCCTGTCCCGCGACGATGGAGAGACGGCCGGCATGAAGCACGTGGTGTTGATCGACGACAGCGCCGACCAGGTCGAACTCGCCCGGCTGGCCTTCGCCGCGCAGGGCATCGAGGCCCCGCTGGCGACCTTCGGCGCCGGCGAGGCGGCGGTGGCGGCGATCGAGAGCGGCGCGGTGACGCCGCGGCTCGTGCTGCTGGACGTCCACATGCCGGGGCTCGACGGCCCGGCGACCGCCGCGCGCATCCGCCGCCTGGCCGCGGGCGAGTTCGTGCCCATCGTGATGATGTCCACCTCCGACGAGCCGGGCGACGTGCGGCGCGCCCGGGCGGCGGGGGCGGACGGCTACGTGCAGAAGCCGCTCGGCGGGCGCACCTGGTCCGACGTGGTCGCGCGCGTGGCCGGCTACTGGCTCGCCGCGGACCTCGGCACGCGGCTCTGAGCGGCGCCGCCACCGACGCGAAAGCACCGAACGAGAGGAGGGGACCGCCATGCTGCGCATCGTCTGCATCGACGACGAGGCCGTCGACGTCGAGCTGATCTGCCTGGCGCTGGAGCGCGCGGGGATGCGCGCCGAGGTCGGCCGCATCGACGACGAGGCCGGGCTGCGCGCGTGCCTGCGCACGCCGCCCGACCTGCTGCTGTGCGACTACGCCATGCCGGGCTTCTCGGCCGAGCGCGCACTGGCCGTGGTGGCCGCCGAGGCGCCGGGCCTGCCGCTGGTGGTGGTCACGCGCGCCATCGGCGAGGAGGCCGTGGTGCAGCTGTTCCGAAGCGGCGCGAAGGACTACGTCGCCAAGGACAAGCTGGCGCTGCTGCCTTCGGTGATCTGGCGCGTGCTGCGCGAGCGCGCGCTCGAACTCGACCGCGAGCGCACGGCGCAGGCGCTGGCGCAGGCCTACGACCGGCTGCGCCTGCTGTCGTCGCGGGTGGTGGATGCGCAGGAGCGCGAGCGCACCCTGGTGGCCCGCGAGCTGCACGACAGCCTGGGCCAGCTGCTCACGAGCGTGGTCATCCACCTGCACGCCGCCGCGCGCGCCGAGACGCCCGCCGAGGCCGAGCGCTGCACGCAGCGGGCGGCCGAGCTCACGCAGCAGGCGATCCGGCAGGTGAAGTCGATGTCGTTCAACCTGCGGCCGGCGCAGCTCGAGCTGCTGGGCTTCGCGGCGGCGGTGCGGGCGACGATCGAGCGCCAGCTCGAGTCGAGCGAGGTCAGCGGGTCGCTGCGCCTGCGCGGCGCCGACCCGCAGCGCCCCGCCGCGGCGCACTCGGTGGCGCTGCGCGTGCTCCAGGAGGCGCTGACCAACATCCTGCGCCATTCGGGCGCCGCCACCGCGGTGGTGCGGCTGCGCTTCGCCGAGGGCGACCGCTTCGTGCTGACGGTCGCCGACGACGGCCGCGGCTTCGACGTCGCGGCCGCGCTGGCGGGCGGCCTGAGCGAGTCGAACCTCGGCCTCCATGGCATGCTCGAACGCGCCGAGCTGATGGGCGGGAGCATCCGCTTCCGGTCCCGGCCCGGCGGCGGGACGGTCGTCCGCCTGAAGCTCTGAACGCATGAACACAGCCGACTCCATCCGCGTGGTGCTCGCAGACGACCACGACCTCGTCCGCTCCGGGCTGAAGCTGCTGCTGCAGCGCATGGCCGGCCTCGAGGTCGTGAGCGAGGCGCGCAACGGCGAAGAGCTGCTCGACGCCGTGGCGCACCACCGGCCCGACCTGGTGGTGACCGACATCTCCATGCCCGCGCTCGACGGCCTCGGCGCGCTCGCGAGGATCCGCGAGATGCCCGCGCGCCCGCGGGTGCTGGTGGTCTCGATGCACGACTCGCCCGACTTCATCCGGCGCGCCTTCAAGCTCGGCGCCGACGGCTACGTGATGAAGGAGGGCTCGCCGCTGGAACTGGAACAGGCCGTGCGCAGCGTGATGGCGGGGCAGAGCTACTACAGCCCGCAGGTGTCGAGGAAGCTGCTGCAGGCGCACGAGCGCTCGCCGGAAGAGGTGCTCACCGAGCGGCAGATCGAGATCATCGGCCTCATCGCGCGGGGCCATGCGGCCAAGGAGATCGCGTTCAAGCTCGGCCTGAGCCCGAAGACCGTGGACGTCCACCGCGCCCGCATCATGGAGCGCCTGGGCATCGACGACGTCGCGGGGCTGACGCTCTACTGCGTCCGCCACGGCCTGGTGGAGCCGCGGCAGGAAGTGCGCAACCCCGCCGCCTGACGGGCCGGGCGCACGCGCCCCGCGCGGCGCAGCCGTTAGCATGTGCGGCTGCGTTCCCCACCGCCGCCCCACCGCCGCCATCCCCCCCCCGATTCCCCATGCGCATACTGCTCGTCGAAGACGACAAGGTGCTGGCCGACGCGCTCTCGCGCGCGCTGGTCCAGTCGGCGCATGCCGTGGACATCGTCGCCACCGGCGAGGAGGCCGACCATGCGTTGTCGCTGGGCATCTACGACCTCGCGATCCTCGACATCGGCCTGCCGGGCCTGAGCGGCCTGGAGGTGCTGCGCCGCCTGCGCGCGCGCCGGGTGACGCTGCCGGTGCTGATGCTCACCGCGCTCGACACGCTGGAAGACCGCGTGCGCGGTCTCGACCTGGGCGCGGACGACTACCTGGCCAAGCCCTTCGACCTGCCGGAGCTGGAGGCCCGGGTGCGGGCGCTGCTGCGCCGCGGCAGCAACTCGACGCCGTTCCTCGAGCACGGTCCGCTGCGCTTCGACACCGTGGGGCGGCGCGTCTTCCACGGCAAGCGGCCGCTGGAGCTGTCGCCGCGCGAGCTGGCCGTGCTGGAGCTGCTGCTGATGCGCGCCGGCCGCGTGGTCAGCAAGGAGCAGATGGTCAACCACCTGTACGGCTTCAGCGACGAGGTGGGCGACAACGCGATCGAGGTCAACGTCTACCGGCTGCGCAAGAAGCTCGAGCCGCTGGGCTGCGAGATCCGCACGGTTCGCGGCATGGGCTACCTCATGGACCGCACCGATGCGCAAACCTGAGCCGCGGCTGCAGCGCAAGCTGCTGGCCTGGCTGCTGGGGCCGCTCGCCGCGCTGCTGGTGCTGGACACCGCGGCGGCCTACTGGAACGCGGTGCGCGTGTCCAACCTGGCCTACGACCGCGCGCTGGTCGAGATCGGCCGCGAGATCGTGCTGCACGCGAGGCCGGCCGGCGGCCGGCCCGTGCTCGATCTCTCCGAGGCGGCGGGCAAGGTGCTGCTGCTGGACCAGGACGACCTCATCTTCTACCGCGTCGCCGCGCAGGACGGCACGCCGCTGGGCGGGGACGCGGACATGCCGCCGCCGCGCGGCATGCAGGCCGCGCGCACGCGCTTCTACGGCGAGACGGTGCGCGGCCGCGCCGTACGCATGATGGTGGCGTGGATGCCCGTGGAGACCGCGCCGGACGCGGCGCCCCTGCTGGTGCAGGTGCAGGTGGCCGAGACCCTGAACAAGCGCAGCCGCCTCGCCTGGGAGATGCTCGCCACGGTGGTGCTGCCGCAGCTGCTGTTGATCGTGATGGCCACGGCGGTGGTGTGGTTCGGCGTCTCGCGCGGGCTGGCGCCGCTGCAGCGGCTGCGGCGTGCGGTGTCCGACCGCTCGCACCTGGACCTGAGCCCGATCGACACGCACGCGGTGCCCGGCGAGGTGCGCCCGCTGGTCGACGAGGTCAACGAGCTGATGGCGCGCCTGAAGCGCACCTTCGACTTCCAGAACCGCTTCGTCGCCGATGCCGCCCACCAGCTCAAGACGCCGGTCAGCGGCCTGAAGGCGCAGATCGAGCTGGCCCTGCGCGAGACCGACGCGGACCGCGTGCGCCATTCGCTGGCGCAGCTCTACCTCAGCGCCGACCGGCTGTCGCGGCTGGTGCGGCAGCTGCTTTCGCTGGCGCGCAACGAGCCCGGCGCGCTCGCCTCCATGCAGCTGCAGCCGCTGGACCTCAACGCCTACGCGCTGGAGGTGAGCATGGAATGGGTGCCGCAGGCGATCAAGCGCGGCATCGACCTGGGCTTCGAGGGCGCCGGGCGCGCGCAGACGATCGACGCCGACCGCGACCGGCTGCGCGAGCTCATCAACAACCTGATCGACAACGCCATCCGCTACAGCCACGCGGGCGGCCGGGTGACGGTGCGGGTGGAGCCCGGCGCCGACGGCCACTGCCGCCTGTCCATCAGCGACGACGGCCCCGGCATCCCGGTGCAGGAGCGCGCCCGCATCTTCGAGCGCTTCCACCGCCTGCTCGGCACGCAGGAGGACGGCAGCGGCCTGGGCCTGGCCATCGTCAGCGAGATCGCCACGCTGCACGGCGCGCGCATCACGCTCGAGGAAGACACCGACGGCGTGGGCAACACCTTCAGCGTGTTCTTCCCGCTGCGCGCCGGCTGAGCCGCTGTCAGCCGGCTGACAGCCAGCCGTCAACGAACCGACAGCGCAGCGGCAGAAAGGCGACAGGCAGGCTGCGTAGCCTCGACGGCATGGGGAACCACCCCGGTTCCACCGACCCTTCGAGGAGACACCATGTCGTTCCTGTCCAGTGCGGACTTCTGGATTGCGCTGTCGCAGATCATCCTGATCAACATCGTGCTGAGCGGCGACAACGCCGTGGTGATCGCGATGGCGTCGCGCTCGCTCGCACCCTCGCAGCAGAAGAAGGCCATCTTCTTCGGCAGCATCGGCGCCATCGTGCTGCGGGTGGTGCTGACCTTCTTCGCCGTCTACCTGCTCACGCTGCCCTACCTCAAGCTCGTGGGCGCGGCGCTGCTGCTGTGGATCGGCGTCGGGCTGCTCAAGGGCGAGGACGGGGAGGGCGAGCTGGCAAGCCATTCCAACCTCGCCGCCGCCATCAAGACCATCATCGTGGCCGACCTCATCATGAGCCTGGACAACGTGGTCGGCGTCGCCGCCGCCGCCAAGGGCAACGTGCCGCTGCTGGTGTTCGGGCTGGTCATCAGCATCCCGCTCATCATCTTCGGCAGCACGCTCATCCTCAAGCTGATGGGCCGCTTCCCGGTCATCATCACCCTCGGTGCCGCGCTGCTCGGCTGGGTGGCCGGCGAGATGGCGATGACCGATCCCTCCATCGCCGGCTGGGCCGAGCACCAGCATGCGCTGCACACCGTCGTGCCGGCCGTCGGCGCGGTGGCCGTGGTCGTGGTGGGCAAGTGGCTGACCAGCCGCCAGCAACAGCAGCAGGAAGCGGCCGAGTCGGCCGAATCGGCCGAAGCGGCCAACCAGGGCGCCTGAGGAGACGACATGCGAAACATCCTGGTGCCCATCGACCCGGCGCAGCCGGACCGCACGCGCTCGGCCGTCGACGAGGTCCTGCGCCTGGTCCGCGAGGAGCCGGCCACGGTGCGGCTGCTGCGCGTGCGGCCCAAGGTGTCCGGCCACGTGGCGATGTTCTTCGGCACGCGCGAGCTGGAGCAGCTGCAGCAGGACGCGGGCGCCGAGGACCTGCAGTACGCGCGGCAGCTGCTCGACGCGGCCGGCGTGCCGCACACCGACGCCGTGCGCGTGGGCCGCAGCGCCGCCACCATCGTGCGCGCCGCCCGCGACTGGCACTGCGACCGCATCATCTTCGGCCGCGAGGAGCCGGGCCTGGCCGGCCGGCTCTTCGGCTCGCTCGCGCAGCAGGTGCGGCAGCTGTCGGGGGCCGGCGGGGAGTGGCAGGTCATCGGGTCCTGAGCGGCCGCGCCCGCCTTGCGGCGCCGCCGCTCAGTTCGCGCGGTATTCGTGCGGGGTCTTGCCCGTCCAGGGCGCGAAGGCGTGCCGGAAGTTCGCCGCGTCGCTGTAGCCGAGGCGGCTGGCGATCTCCTCGGTGGTCATCCTCGTGCGGCGCAGGTACTCGATCGCGAGCCGGCAGCGCACGTCCGACAGCAGGTCGCGGTAGGTGGTGCCGTCGCTCTCCAGCCGCCGGCGCAGGGTGCGCGGATGCAGCGACAGCGCGTCGGCCATGGTCTCGATGGTCGGGAAGCGCCACGGCATCTGCTCGACCAGCGTGCGCCGCACGAGCGAGGCCGTGCTGCCCGCGTGCACGCGGTCGGCCAGGATCTGCTGGCAGATATCGCGCACGGCGGCGTGCGTGACGGGATCGGGCATGCGCCGGGGCAGGCCGCACCAGGCCGGGTCGATCAGCACCTCGTCGTGGCGATGGCCGAACTCCACGGGGCAGCCGAACAGCGATGGGTACACGCCGGCGTGCGCCGGCGCGTCGCACGAGGCGTGCAGGGCGGCGAAGCCGAACCCCTGGCCGTACAGGTCGCGGCTCATCGTCAGCTGCGCCGAGTAGGCGAACTCGAGCGCGAAGCGGTACAGGTCGTCGTGCGGGTCCGGCGTCAGCAGCACCTCGTAGGTGTAGACGGCCATGCCGTCCTGCAGCGAGAAGGCGACCGGGCCCGCCACCGGGCCCATGGACCGGTTGTACTTGAGCGTGAACTCGACCTGGTCGGGGTGCGTCGGGCTGCTGAGCAGGCCGTAGCCGTACATGCCGTAGGCCGTCAGGTGCATGCGCGTTCCGGCGCGGAAGGCCGTGGTGGGCCCGGTGGCGAGCCGCGCCGCGTTGCGGAACACCGTCGCCACCTGGTGGTAGCAGATGCGCGTGGCGGCGTTCTCGAGCGCGCTCTCGTCGATGCCGCTGCCGGCCAGGGCCGCGGCGGGGGCGATGCCGTCCTCCGCGAGCGTGGCGACGACGGCGGCAATGCGCTGCGGCCCGTACAGGCGCAGTTCGGGGTCGGGCGGTGGTCGGTGCATGGCCTCTTTCGCAAGCTGTGCCTACTTCAGGTCCGGTTCCGCTGACCTTGTGGAACGGAAGCTAGCAAGCCGCCTGCGTGCGGCGTATCGGGACTGTCCCGGAATCACCGGCGTTCGGTCCGAAGAGACCTGTTTCGGCGGCGCGCGCTGCGAAAACATCGCTGCCACGAAAGGCGGCGGCACCGGCCGTCCATCACGCCCATCACTCAGCACGCCATGATGAAACGCGACCTTCCGCCGACGCTCTTCGCACGCGCCAACGGCATCGAACTGGCCTACGACACCTTCGGCGACGCCGCTGCGCCGCCGCTGCTGCTCGTCATGGGGCTGGGCACGCAGATGATCGCCTGGGACGAGTCGTTCTGCGAGCGCCTGGCGGCGCGCGGCTTCCGCGTCGTCCGCTTCGACAACCGCGACGTCGGGCTGTCGACGAAGCTCGGCGAGGCGGGCGTGCCCGGCATCGCCGGGCTGCTGGCGCGCGCCCTGGCCGGCCAGGCCATCGATCCGGCCAGCGTGCCCTACACGCTGGCCGACATGGCCGACGACGCCGTGGGGCTGCTGGATGCGCTGAGCATCGGGAGCGCGCACGTCGTCGGCGCCTCCATGGGCGGGGCCATCGCCCAGGAGATGGCCCTGCGCCATCCGGCGCGCGTACGCACGCTGGTGTCGATCATGGCCACGAGCGGCGCGCCCGGGCTGCCGCCGCCGCGGGCCGAGGCGCTGGCCCTGCTGATGACGCCCACCCCGACCGATCGCGATGGCTACGTGGAGCGCCACCTGCGCGCGATGAAGGTCCTGCGCGGCGGCGCCTTCCCGGAGGAGGAGGCGCTCGACCCCGCGCGCGCCACACGCACCTTCGAGCGCGGGCTGAACCCGCCCGGCTACGCGCGGCAGCTGGCCGCGATCATCGCGTCGGGCAGCCGCCGCGAGCGGCTCGCCGCCCTGCGCACGCCGACGCTCGTCATCCACGGCGACGCCGACCCGCTGGTGCCGATCGAGTGCGGCGCCGACGTCGCGCGCAGCGTGCCCGGCGCACGCATGCTCACCATCGGCGGCATGGGGCACGCGCTGCCCGGCGCGGCCTGGCCGCGGATCATCGACGGCATCGCCGAGCACGCCGCGCGGGCCGGCTGACGCCGCTCATGACGATTCGAATCAGGCCGCGTCGGCGCTCGGGTACAGCGGCCGCATCGCCGGCGGCGCCTCGAACGGCTGCCATTGCCCTTCGGGCTGGGCGAGCCGGTCGGCCACCGCGTGCAGCACCGCGGCATTGACGCCCAGGCCCAGGTGGCTGCCGTAGACCGCGATGTTCTCGGTCGACTCGCCGGGCGCGAGGACGCTGTTGCGCCAGGCCACGATGCCGTCGCCGCGGCTCCAGATGGAGGTGGTGGGCACCGCGGGCGGCGTGCGGGCCCAGGACCAGTCGGCGGCGTTGTCGGCGCGCTGCCCGCTCGTCAGCTCGTACAGCCGCCAGGCCCGCGTCGCGCGCGGCTGGCCGCCGAGGGGGCTGCCGAGCGTGATCACCCCGCGCACCGCCTCGGGCCGCTCGTGGGCCAGCATGCGCGCGTACAGGCCGCCCAGGCTCCAGCCCACGAGGCTCACCTTGCGCCCGCTGGCGGCATGCAGGCGGTCGAGCTGCGCCGTCATGGCCTCGCGCACGCCGTCGCGCGGGCCGAGGTTGCGCCCCTGGCCCCACCCGTGCACCTCGTAGCCGCGCTCGCTCAGGAAGCGCCGCAGCAGCGCGGTGGACTGGTCGCTGGCGATCAGCCCCGGCAGCACGAGCACGGCATGGCCGTCGCCGCGGGGCGAGAACGACAGCGACGGCCATGCCAGCGCGGTGGCGGCCATCTCGCCGAGGGCCCGCCACTCGATCCATTGCAGGAACCGCGGCGGCGGGGCGAAGGTGGGGGCGGCGTTCATCGCGGGTTCTCCGTTCTCAGGTACTTGGCGCGCAGGAAGTTGAGGTAGTCGCGCGACTCGCCCACGACGTAGGGCGAGAGCAGCGTGAGGGTGTAGTAGGCGGCGAGCGCGGCGTCCCCGTGGGCCGCATTGCGCCGCGCCGGCATGAGCCGCTTGAAGGAGAACCAGCAGGTCGTCGTGAAGACGATCTGCAGCGCGATCATCTCGACGTCCTCGCTCGAGGCCTCGATCACGCCGGCGTTCGCGAGCCCCGCGCACACGGTGCGCGCCGCGAGCAGCTGGCGCGCCGTCAGCGCCTGCGCGCGCGCCTCGAGCTCGGGGTTCTCCTTGACGAGCACCTCCAGGTCGCGCATGGCGAAGCGGTATTCGTCGATCGCCTCGAAGGTGAGGTGCAGCGACAGCCACAGGTCGTCGAGCGCGGTGGCCGTCGAGGCGGCGTCCACGCAGGGCGCGAGCCGGTCCTCGAAGCGGCGGAACAGCCAGGCGACGATGACGCGCTTGGACTTGAAGTGGTAGTGCAGGTTTCCCGGGCTGATGCCGATCTCGGCCGCGATGCGGTGCGTCGTCACGGCCGCCAGGCCTTCGTCGTTGAACAGGCGCAGCGCCGCCTCGACGATGCGCTCGCGCGTCTTGGACGCCACGGGCCCCGGGCCTTCAGCGCTTCGGGCGCTTCGCGCGCGGCTCGGGCGCCAGCAGCCGTTCGAGCCGCTGCAGCCGCTTGTCGATCGCCGCGAGCTGCGTGCGCACGTCCTCGATCTCCTGCACCGCGCCCAGCCGCGCCAGCGCGCGCGACGCGCTCGTCGAACAGGTCCTCGAAGGTGGGCAGCCGGAACAGCTCCTTGCGCTTGGAGGCCTGGGCCGCGTCGAGCCCGAGCAGGGCCTCGAACAGCGGATGGCGTCCGGTGACGGCCTTGAGGCCCGCCTTCAGCAGGTCGGCGCTGCCGCCCGCCGGCGGCGCCGCCGGGGAGGCGGCCGCGCGCGTGCCGCGCGCCGGCGTCTTGCGGGGTGCCCGGGTCGCCATGGCGGGTCCGCGTCAGCCGCGGCGCGCCGTCTTCTTGGCCGCGGGCCTGGCTTCGGCAGCCTCGGCGGCCGCGCCATCGGACGCCACGCGGGCCTCGATGCGCTGGGCACCTTCGGCGAACGCGTTGGCCAGCGACAGCTGCAGGCGCGCGGCCGGCAGGCCGAAGAGCGCCAGCGTGTCGCTCGCGCCGTTGTCGAAGGCCGTGCCGAAGCGGCCGCCGGCGTCGGCGATGCGCTCGATGCCGGTCTTCACGCCGCGGGCGATGCGCTCGTTCGCGCCGTCGAGCGCGGCCGTTCCGGCGCGCAGGCCGGTGACGACGAGCTCGGCGCCGCGCCGGTGCGCCTCCAGCACGCTGGACTTGAAGGCCTCGTCGGCCAGCGGCGATGCGGCGCGCTCGACGGCGGCCGTGAGGCGCTCGCGTTCGGCGCGCGCGGCGCGCTCGATGCCGGCCTGGCAGGCACCCACGAGGTGCTTCGCGGCCTGCTGGTAGCGATCGACGATCTCGACGGCGGCTTGGGCGAGGGATTGCGTGGACATGGAAGTTCTCCGTTCGATCAGGGTTCGGGGGGAGGCCGCTCGGCGCGAGCCTGCGATGGGCGCATCGTCTCCCGAATCGCCTGGGCGTGTGAAGCCAGATCCGCGCGAAAGTTAGGCGGCCCCGCCTAAACGGCGGCGCGGCCGGGGCGGCGTCGTCCTCAATTCACCGCATCACGGGCGAATCGCACCTTTCGCGGCCGGCGGGCCCACGAAAAGATGGCCGTCTGGCGTGCCGCCATGCCTTGCGCGAACGAACGAGCCCATGACCTCTTCCGACCCCCTTGCGCCACCGTCCCGGCAACTGCTGTGGATGGAGGTGCGCGCCATCGCCGAGCTGTCGGCCTTCTTCTCGATGGCGCCCGCGCTGCGGCTGGCGCCGTCCGGCGACGGGCATCCGGTGCTGGTGCTGCCGGGGCTCGCGGCGAGCGATGCGTCGACGCGGCCCCTGCGCGCGTTCCTGCGCGACCGCGGCTACCGCGTGCACGGCTGGAAGCTGGGCAGCAACTTCGGCCTGCGCCCCGGCGTCGAGGCGCAGATGGACGAGCGCCTCGCCGAACTGCAATCGCGCTACGGGCGTCCGGTGAGCCTGGTGGGCTGGAGCCTCGGCGGCATCTTCGCCCGCGAGCTCGCCCGCCGCGCACCGGCGCGCGTGCGCGGCGTGATCACGCTCGGCAGCCCCTTCGCCGGCGACCCGCGCGCGAGCAACGCCTGGCGGCTCTACGAGACGGTGAGCCGGCGCAGCGTCGACGACTGGCCCGAGCGCGAGGCGGCGAAGGAGCCGCCGCCCGTGCCGTCCACGGCGATCTTCACCCGCAGCGACGGCATCGTCGCCTGGCAGGGCTGCCTCGAGCGGGAAGGGCCGATGTCGGAGAACGTCGAGGTCGAGGGCAGCCACTGCGGCCTGGGGCACAACCCGGCCGTGCTGTACGTGATCGCCGACCGCCTGGCGCAGGCGCCGGGCCAGTGGAAGCCGTTCGACCGCAGCGGCCTGCGCCGCTTCGTCTATCCCGATCCGCAGCGGGACGGGGGGCCGTCCGGAAATCACCGCGAAGCGGGCTGAACGCACCTTTCCCGGCCGCCGGCGCGGCGAAAAGATCAGGCGCCCCACACGAGAGCAGCGACCCGACGGAAGGCCGCGCCCATGCAAGACGAAGGAGACGAGCGATGAAGAACCTGCCCTGGCTTGCGTCCTATCCCGCCGGCATGCGCTGGGATGCGCCCATCGACCCCGGCCCCGTGCAGCGCATCCTCGACGAGGCCGCGGCGAAGTGGCCGCAGCGCCCCGCGGTCGAGTTCATGGGCAAGCGCCTGAGCTACCGCGAGCTGCAGGACCTCGCGAACCGCGCTGCGAAGGGGCTGCAGTCGCTCGGCGTGGGGCCCGGCGTGCACGTCGGCCTGTTCCTGCCCAACACGCCGCACTACCTCGTCGCGTTCTTCGGCGTGCTCAAGGCCGGCGGCACGGTGGTCAACTACTCGCCGCTGGACGCCGCGCGGGTGCTCGAGCACAAGGTCGGCGACAGCTGCACCGACGTCCTGTTCACGCTCGACCTCGCCTCGCTGTATCCGCAGATGGCCGCCATGCTCGGCCGGACGCGGCTGAAGAAGCTCGTCGTCGGCAACCTGGGCGAGATGGCGCCGGCGCCCGATGCCGTCAACGCGCAGATGAAGGCCGCCGGGCAGCTCGCCGACGTCGCCTGGGACGACGGGCACCTCGGCTTCGCGGCGCTGCTCGACAACGACGGCGCCTTCACGCCCCATCCCGTCGGGGACCCGCGGCAGGCCGTGGCCGTGCTGCAGTACACCGGCGGCACCACCGGCCTGCCCAAGGGCGCGATGCTCACGCACGCCAACCTCACGGCGGCCGGCAGGCAGTACGTGGAATCGACCCGCGGCGAGCCGCCCGTGCTCGGCGAGGACGGCGAGCGCTTTCTCGCGGTGCTGCCGCCGTTCCACATCTACGCGCTGTCGGTGAACATGCTGCTGGGGCTGGCGCTGGGCGCGGAGCTGGTGCTGCACCTGCGCTTCGACCCCAAGGCCGCGCTCGAAGACATCTCGGGCAAGAAGATCAGCGTGTTCTGCGGCGTGCCGACGATGTTCACGGCGCTGATCGACCATCCCGACACGCCGCGGCACGACCTGCGCTCGCTCAGGTTCTGCGGCTCGGGCGGCGCGCCGCTGCCGGTCGAGGTGGGCCGGCGCTATGCCGAGATCACCGGCTGCCCGATCTCCGAGGGCTGGGGCATGACCGAGACCTCGCCGACCGGCACCTTCACGCCGAACGGCGGCGGCAAGCCCGGCTCGTGCGGCATCCCGCTGCCGGGCATCGAGATCAAGCTGCTGTCGCTGGAGGATCCGGCCCGCTACGTGGGCATCGGCGAGAACGGCGAGATCTGCATCCAGGGTCCGAACGTGATGAAGGGCTACTGGAACAAGCCCGACGCGACGGCCGAGGTGACCACCTTCGACGGCTTCCTGCGCACCGGCGACGTGGCCCGCATGGACGAGGAGGGCTACGTCTTCATCGTCGACCGCTGCAAGGACATGCTGCTGTGCAGCGGCTACAACGTCTATCCGCGCGTGCTGGAGGAGGCCATCTACCAGCACCCCGCGGTGCGCGAGGCCTGCGTGATCGGCATTCCCGATCCCTACCGCGGCCAGGCGCCGAAGGCCTTCGTCTCGCTCAAGCCCGGCGCGGCGCCGCTCGAGCTGAAGGAGCTGCAGGCCTTCCTGAAGGACCGGCTGGGCAAGCACGAGATGGTGCAGGCGCTCGAGATCCGCGCCGACCTGCCCAAGACGCCGGTCGGCAAGCTGTCGAAGAAGCAGCTGGTCGACGAAGAGACGCACGCGCGCGAGGCGCGGGCCTGAGCGCCTTCTCCCCGGGCGCGCGGCCGCGTCCACCCACGCTTGAACCGAAAGACCTCCGCGATGGATCACCTCAGCAGCGTTGACGCTTCGTTCCTTCATCTCGAGACCCCCGAGACGCCGATGCACGTGGGCAGCCTGATGCTGCTCGACCCGCCCGAAGGCTTCGACGGCGACTTCTACGAGAACCTGAAAGGCATGGTGGGCCAGCGGCTGCACCTGGCCGCCGTGATGCGCCGCAAGCTGGCGCAGATGCCGTTCGAGCTGGCCGAGCCGGTGTGGATCGACGACGACGACATCGACATCGACTACCACGTGCGCAGCCTGACCCTGCGCCGCCCCGGCACGATGGAGCAGCTGCACGCGCTCGTCGCCCGGCTGCACTCGACGCTGCTGGACCGCAGCCGGCCGCTGTGGGAGATGTACGTCATCGAGGGCCTGCAGAGCGGCGAGATCGCCTTCTACACCAAGGCCCACCACAGCGGCGTCGACGGCAAAGCGGGGACGGAGCTGGCCAAGGTCATGTACGACATCTCGCCGGTCATCCGCGAGGTGGCGCCGCCGCGCCGGCGCTACGGCGGCGGCAGCTACCAGCTCGGCGTGGTGGAGCTGCTGCAGGCCGCGATGTCCAACTCGGCCCGGCAGTACCGCCGGCTCGCCGAGCTGCTGCCGGCGGCCACCAAGGCGCTGAGCGCGGCCGGCAGCGTGCTGGCGAGCCAGCGCAGGGCCCCGGGCGAGCGGGCCGTCACGCTCGGCCTCGCGCCCAAGGCGATCTTCAACGACTCGATCACCAACCAGCGCTCGTTCAGCACGATGTCGCTGCCGTTCGACGAGCTCAAGGCGCTCGGCAAGCGCGTGGGCGGCACCGTCAACACCATCGTGATGGCGATGTGCAGCGGCGCGCTGCGCCGCTTCATGAAGGAGCGTAACCTGCTGCCGCGGGAGACGCTGATCGCGGCGGTGCCGGTCAGCCTGCGCGCGGAGGGCGACGATTCGATGAACAACCAGGTGTCGATGGTCCGGGTGGACCTGGCGACCGACATCGACGACCCGGCCGAGCGCTTCAAGGCCATCCACGTGTCGTCCGAGGCGGCCAAGGCCGTCGTGCGCGAGCTCAAGCCGGTGCTGGGCACCGACGTGCCGGTGACGGGCTCGCCGTGGTTCATGACGAGCATCGCCTCGCTGTACGGCCGCTCCAACCTGGCGCGCCGGCTGCCGCCGGCGGCCAACGTGCTGATCTCGAACGTGCCGGGGCCGCCCACCACGCTGTACGTGTGCGGCGCGCGGATGACCCGCTTCTATCCGGTCTCCATCCCCTATCACGGCAGCGCGCTGAACATCACGGTGCAGAGCTATGCCGGCTCGCTCGACTTCGGCCTCACCGCCTGCCGGCGCATCCTGTCGCAGGAGGAGTCGTACGAGCTGATCGGGCACCTGCGCGCCGCGCTGAAGGAGATCGAGCGCATGCCGAGCGCCGCCGGCGACGCCGCGGCGGCCAGGCCCGTGGAAGCGGCAGCAACGGCACCGGCGGCGAAGGCGCCGCCCCCGGCGAAGCGCCCGGCCGCCAAGCGTCCGCGCGCCACGGCGGCGTCCAACGGCGTCGCGGCAGCGAAGAAGCCGCGCCCGCCCGCCCGCGCGGCGAAGCCGAGAACGGCGGCGGCACGGAAGGTCGCCACGAACTAGGACCCGGCACGCCGCCGGCCAGGCGGGCACCCGCGGCGACGAACTCGTGATCTCGCCGTGGATGATCTCAGGGCTTATCCTGCTGCGCGCCATGCGACCGGCCGGCGCGGCCAGCCTGCGGTTCGCACCGGCGCGAGCCTGACGTTCCCCCACCCACACCAGCACGCGAAGGAGAAATCTCATGGCAACCAGCAAGAAGCCCGCCGCCGCGGCGACGGACACCCCGGCGTTCAGCCTGCCGTCCATGGAGGACCTGAAGAAGCTGACCGAGCGCTTCCAGCTGCCCGGCGTGGACGTCGGCGCGCTCGTCGACTGGCAGCGCAAGGACCTGGAGACGCTGGCCGAAGCGCACCGCCAGTCCTACGAGGGCATCAAGGCCGTCATGGAGCGGCGCAACGAGATCCTGCGCGAGACGCTCGCGCAGTGGCAGGAGGCGCTCACGCAGGCCCCCGGCCAGGACGCGATGGCGAAGCAGTCGGAGGCCGCCACGCGCGGCGTGCAGCAGGCGATCGAGAACTTCCGCGAGCTGTCCGAGATGGAGGCCGAGGCGCGCAACAAGGCGTGGAAGGTGCTGCAGGATCGCCTGCAGGAGAACATGGCGAACCTGCAGGCGCTTCTCCAGCCGAAGAAGTAGCAGCAAACCACGGCGGCGCGCCCACGCCGCCGTTTCTTTTTGGAGGGCGAGGGTGCAGGCCTCCCGTGCCGCCCGTGCGCCACGTTCCGCGAATCCGCTCACTCCCGCATCCTTCCATGGACGCCATCGCCCGCCTTCTCGACGCGATCCACTTTGCCGCGCAGAAGCACAGGAACCAGCGCTGCCGCGACGCCGAGGCCACCCCGTACATCAACCATCCGCTCGCGCTGGCCCGCCTGCTGGCCGTGGACGGCGGCGTGTCGGACGTGGAGCTGCTGATGGCGGCCGTCCTGCACGACACGGTCGAGGACACCGACGCGACCATCGAGGAGGTCGGCGAGCGCTTCGGCGAGCGCGTGGCGGGGCTCGTCGCCGAGCTCACGGACGACAAGTGCCTGCCCAAGCTCCGCCGCAGGGAGCTGCAGATCGCGCATGCCCCGCACAAGAGCCCGGCGGCCGCGCTGATCAAGCTGGCCGACAAGACCTGCCACCTGCGCGACGCCTTCACCGCGCCTCCCGCGCAGTGGTCGCCGCAGCGCCTGCGCGACTATTTCGACGGGGCCAAGCAGGTCGCCGACCGGCTGCCGGTGGCCAGCGACTCGATGCAGGCCCTGTTCATGGAGGCCTACGGGAAGCGGCCGTAGGCCGGCCCGCCCGACGAGCGCGCCGGCTCAGCGCGCGAGCGCGACCACCCGCCGCGTCTTGCCGCTGCGGCCCGGCCGCGGCACCACGCCGCTGCGCGTGCCGATGGTGACCGCTCCCGCGCCCTGGGCGCTCAGGAACGCCCGCAGGGCGCGGCTGCCGCGCGCCAGCGCCTGCCGCGCCGCCGGGCCGTCCGACCCGGTGCTCAGCCGCAGGGCCGCCGGGCCGGTCTGGCACAGCTGGAAGTCGAACAGCCCGGCCTCGTCCTCGAGCACGGTGGTCAGTGCCAGCGGCACCAGCGTGACCGGCTCGTGGTCCGGCGGGCTCAGCCGCAGCGTGTCGTCGCAGCGGCCCTGCAGGTCGATCAGCGGCAGCGCCGAGCCGCAGGCGCAGCGCTCCACGTGCAGGCGCACGCGGTCGCCCAGGTCGTAGCGCAGCAGCGGCTGCACGTGGTTGGCCAGGTTGGTGAGCAGCACGCTGGCGCCGACCTCGCCCGCGGGCACCGGCCGGCCGCGCTCGTCCACGGGCTCGAGGATCACCCAGTCGCTGTTGAGGTGCAGCCCGCCGCAGCGGCATTCGCCGGCCAGCGCGAAGCACTCCGAGGCGCCGTAGCTGTCGACGACCGCGCAGTCGAAGGCCTCCGCGACGAAGCGGCGAACCGCCGGCGTCAGCGTCTCGCCGCCGGTCCAGACCTCCCGCGGCCGCGACCTGAGCCGCCCGGCCACGTGCTCCTGCGCGAGCAGCAGGGCGGTGCTGGGGTAGGTCGTCAGGATGGTCGGCGAGATGGCGTCGAGCGCGGCCACCAGCGCGGGCAGCGGCTGCAGGAACGACACCGCCTGCAGCGCGAACGCCAGCGCCGGGTTGAGCGCGCGCAGCCGCGTGGCGGCGACGATGCTCGCGAAGTGGCCGTCGATGGCGCCGACGAGCACGATGCGCTCCGCCCAGTACGCCGGGTCGACGGCGCGCGCGACCGGCCGCTTCTCCGGCCGGCGCAGCGCCTGCAGGGCGTCGTACACGGCCATCGCGGCGGCGTCCTGCACGAACACGCCGGGCTCGCCGCTGCTGCCGGAGCTTTCCCACGCGAGATAGCGGCCGAGGTAGGGGCGGCCGATGTTGGCCGGGTCGGCGATGAAGCGGCGCAGCCCGGCGAGCGTCAGGGCCGGGTCGGTGACCCAGTCGTCGAAGCGCGCCATCAGCTCGGGCTTGCGGACGATCGGCAGGTCCGCGAGGCGCGCCGCCGGGCCGTGCGGGCCGAGCCATTCACGGTACAGCGGCGAGCGTTCGGCCGCGACCTGGAGCAGCCGGCGCAGCCGGTGCTCCCGCCGCGCCTCGATCTGCGCCGCCGGGGCGAACGTGGCCGCGGCCACGTCGGTGGCGGCAGCGGCCGAGTGCCATGGATCGAAGACGTTCAGCATGCCGCGCCGGCCCACGGGACGCCGCTACGCCGCGCTGGGCGACAGCGTGGCCGGCCGCAGGGGCTCGCCGCCGCCCGCCGCCTTGTCCACGGCCTCGGCAAAGCCCGCGAGCCGGGGCGCGCACTGCCCGCTCTGGATCTCGCGGTCGGTGAAGGCCGCGGCGAAGACGGGCGAGCGTCCGAGGATGTCGGCGATCTCCGCCACCGCGTTCGGCGCGCCGCGGCTTCCCATGGACGTCATCACGGCGACCGTGCGCAGGCCCTCGCGGTACTGCGCCACGAAGCTGCGCATCGGGCCTGCCAGGCGGTACATCCAGATGGGCGCGGCCAGCACCACCGCATCGAACTGCTCCGGCGGCGGGCCCTGGTAGCGGATGGGCGGCCTGCGGACCAGCAGCGAGTCGAGCACGCAGCGCCAATCGCCGCGCCCGGGGCGCGCATCGGTGATCTCGCCGACGGCCCAGCCCTTCGACTCGGCCAGGAGGCTGGCGAGCTGCCGGGACGTTCCCGTCCGCGAATAGAAGACGACCAGGACCTTGTTCATGTGCAACTCCTTTCCAAGACTCGCGGCGCCGCGGGACGGCGTGCCGCCCCGGCCGCCGTCAGCGGCGGCTCAGCAGCACCCCGATCAGCAGGCCGACCGCCGCGGCGGCGCCCATGGCGCCGTACGGATGGGCCTGCACGGCCTCGCCCGCGCGCCGCGCGGTGCGGCGGGCGCGATGCATCGCCTCGTCCTCCAGTTCCTCCAGCTGCAGCCGCATGCGGCGCAGCTGGTGCTCGAGCTGCATGCGGGCCTCGTCGAACTTCTGGTCGGCCGTGCCGGCGGCGGCCTTCAGGAGGTGATCGGTTTCCTCGACCATCTGGCGTACGCCCGCGGCCAGGCGCTCCTTGGTCTTGTCGGCCGCGCTCGAGAGGGGGGTGTCGATGTTCATGAGAGGGTCCTTTCCGGTTGGCAGGGGTGATCAGGGCTTGCAGCTCAGGCGCAGCAGGCGGCCGCGGTCGAGCACGCGCAGGTCGCGCTCCTTCACGTCGAGCAGGCCGAGCTGCCTGAAGCGGGAGAAGGCGCGGCTCACGGTCTCGAGCGACAGCCCGAGGTAGCTGCCGATCTCCTCGCGCGTCATGCGCAGGATCAGCGCCGAGGCGGAGAAGCCGATCATGTGCAGGCGGTCCAGCAGGTTCAGCACGAAGCTGGCGACGCGCTCCTCGGCGTTCAGGCTGCCGAGCCACAGCATCACCTCGTGGTCGCGGTTGATCTGGCTGCCCATGAGCTGCCAGAACCGCTCCTGCAGCGAGGGCTCGGTGCCCAGCATGTGCAGCAGCTCGTCGTAGCCGATGGTGCAGACCTGCGCGTCCTCGAGCGCGATCGCGTCGCTGGCATGGCGGCCGGTGCCCACGCCGTCGAGCCCCAGCAGCTCGCCGGACACGTGGAAGCCGGTGACCTGCGCCAGCCCGTCCGCGGTGCAGGTGCAGGTCTTGAACTGGCCGCTCGTCACCGCATGGAGGTGGCGCAGCGGGTCGCCGGCGCGGAACAGGGCCTGGCCCCGCGCGACGCGCCGGCGCGTGCTCGCCGGCCAGGGCCGCGCCGAGGCCGCCCGGCGCATGGGGTCGACGGCGAGCCACGACTCGCGCAGCTCGCAGATGAAGCACCCGCGGTGCTGCGCCCCGGGGCTCTCGCGCGGCGGCTCGGCCGGCGGCAGCGCCGCGGGCCCGGGGCGAAGAGCCCGCGGCCGGCGGCCGAAGGGGTGGCCGGTGGGCCGGTCGGCGCCGGCGGCGGCAGCAGGGATGGCATGCATGGAGGGGGCCCTCGTGGCTGGCAACGAGTCCACTCTAGGCAGCGGTGCGGCGCCGGTCTGTAGGGAGTTCTGGATCGGCGGCGTGGTGAGTTCTCGACGCCCGGGTCAGCCGCTGACGTCGATCAAACCGCTGCGGATCGCCAGGCGCACGAGGGCCGGCACGTCGGTCACGTGGAGCTTGCCCATCAGGCGGCTGCGGTAGGTGTCCACCGTCTTCGGCGACAGGTGCAGCGCCAGGCCGATGGCCGCGCTGGAGCGGCCCTGCACCACGAGCGCGAGGATCTGCTGCTCGCGCGGGGACAGCGCACCGAGCGGGTCTTCGCCGGCCGGCACGGCCAGTGCCTGCAGCGCCGCGTCGGCCAGCTCGGCGCAGACGTGGCGGCGCCCGAGAGTGACGGCGTCGATGGCATGCAGCAGCTCGCTGGCCGGCGCGCCCTTGAGCACGTAGCCCGCCGCGCCCAGGCGCAGCGCCTCGGCGACGTTGCGGGGCTGCGCGGACATCGTCAGCACGATGGTCTGCAGGCGCAGCGGCCGCCGCTGCAGCTCGGCCAGCAGCTCCAGCCCCGAGCGCTCGCCCAGGTGCAGATCCAGGAGCAGCACGTCGGGCCGCAGCGCCGCCAGCTCGGCCAGCGCGCGCGTGGGGTCGGCGCTCTCGCCGACCACCCGGTGGCCGGCGGCCTCCAGCACCGCGCGCAGCCCTTCGCACACCATCCGGTGGTCGTCCACCAGGTACAGCGTGCGCACGGCGGTGCTCATCGCTGCTCCCAGAGCAGCCGCACGCGGGTGCCGCCGGCGGCGTTGCGCTGCACCGTGCAGCTGGCCCCGATCGCCGCCGCGCGCTCGCGCATGCCCACCAGGCCCAGGTGCCCGGGCCGTCCGGCGAGGGCGGCTTCGTCGATGCCGCGGCCGTCGTCCTCGATGCGCAGGTCCAGACGGCCCGGGCCGCCGTGCACCAGCAGCCGGACGGTCGCGGCATCGGCGTGCTGCAGGGCGTTGGACAGCGCCTCGCGGGCCACCATGAAGCCGGCGTACTCCACGTCGGCCGGCCAGCGCAGCGACGCGCAGCCGGGGCCCGGCTCCAGCCGCATCGCGGTCCGCTCGTGGTCGCTCGAGCGGGTGCGCAGCTCGTTGTCCAGCGCCGCGGTGAGCCCGGCGTCGTCGAGCATCGGCGGGCGCAGCTCCATCAGCACGCGGCGCACCTCGCGCACCGCCTGCTCGATGAGGCTCGCCAGCCGCGGCGACTGGCGGTCGAAGGCCTCGCACCGCCGCTCCCCGGGCGTCGCCGCGACGGCATCGAGGCCGAGGCGCAGCGCCGCCAGCGTCTGGCCGAGGTGGTCGTGCAGCGACTGGGCCAGGCGGCGCGTCGTGATCTTCTCCTGCGCCATCAGCTTCTGCGTCAGGTGCTGCAGCTCGACGCGATAGCGCTCCAGCGCGCGCTCGGCGCGCCGCTTCTCGCGCCGCAGGTCGCACTCGTTCGCGGCGCGCTGCGCCACCACGGGGATCAGCGACTGGTAGCTGCCCTCGACGTCCTTGACCAGGTAGTCGCTCGCGCCCTGGCGCATCGCCTCGACGGCCACCGCCACGTCGCCCGCGCCGGTGAGCATGACCACCGGCACCGGCTCGTCCGCGGCCGGCTGCGGCAGCAGGCCCATCAGTTCCACGCCGTTCATGTCGGGCAGGCGGTAGTCGAGCAGGATGCAGTCGAAGCGCCGCGCGCCGGCGAGCTCGATCGCCTCCCGGGCGCTGCACGCTTCCACCACCTCGGGCGGCGCGGCCGCCGCGCGCGCGAGAGCGTGGCGGCAGATCAGCCGATCGACCTCGTCGTCGTCGACGACCAGCACGCAGGCGAGCGGGGCGTTCACAACGGCGCAGGCTCGGAGAGCGTCCAGTAGGCGTCGATCGTGCGCATGGCCTCGACGAACTTCAGGTAGTCGACCGGCTTGGTCATGTAGCCGGCCACGCTCCAGTCGAAGCTGGCGATCTTGTCCTGCTCCTCGTGGGAGGTGGTGAGCACGACCACGGGGATCCGCCGCCACTGGTCGTGCCGCTTGACGACGCGCAGGAACTCGATGCCGTTCATGATCGGCATGTTCAGGTCGAGCAGGATGAGGCAGGGCCGCGGGTTGGCCGCGTCGCCCAGGTGCGCGAGCGCGGCCTCGCCGTGCATGGCCTGCACCAGCGGGTTGGTCACGCGGATGTCCCTGAGCGCGCGCCGCACCGTCATCGCGTCGACCTCGTCGTCCTCGATCAGCAGGATCGGATGGTTGTTCACGTGCATGGGCCGTCCTTCGGAAGCGTGAAGTGGAACGTGGTGCCCTGGCCGGGCTCGGACTCCAGCCAGATGCGCCCGCCGTACATTTCGACGATCTTCTTCACCAGCGACAGGCCGATGCCCGTGCTTTCGGTGGCGTCGCGGGTCTTCAGCGACTGGAAGAGCTGGAACACCCGGTCCCAGTGGCGGCGGTCGATGCCCGGGCCGTTGTCCCGCACGCGGAAGTGCCATTCGGCGCCTTGCTCCTCGCAGTCCACGTCGATGCGCCCCTCGGGCTTGTCCATGTACTGGATGGCGTTGCCGAGCAGGTTCTGGAACAGCTGCTGGGCCCGCGTGCGCTCCAGCCGCAGGGTGGGAAGCGCCCCGACGTGCACCGCCACGTGGGCGGGCGGGGCGAGCAGGTCCACGGTCTCGTCGACCAGTGCGTTCAGGTCCACCCGGCTGGGCGTCTCGCGCACGCGCCCGAGGCGCGAGTACTGCAGGATGCCGTCGATCAGGCGGTCCATGCGCTTGACGCGCGAGAGCAGCAGCGCCATGTGGCTGCGGCCCTCGTCGTCGAAGCGGTCGGCATAGTCGGACGACAGCCACTGCGACAGCGAGCCGATCGCGCGCAGCGGCGCCTTGAGGTCGTGCGAGGCGATGTAGGCGAAGTTGGACAGCTCCTCGTTCGCGCCGCGCAGCTCCTGCACCAGCTGCGCCTGCCGTTCCTCGGCCAGCTTGCGCTGCGTGATGTCGCGCAGCAGCCCGGTGAACAGCGCGTGGCCGCCGACGTGGGTCTCGCCCACCGCCAGCTCGATCGGGAACTGCGAGCCGTCCCGGCGCTGGGCGGCCACCTGCCGCCCGATGCCGATGATGCGGCGCTCGCCGGTGAGCCGGTAGCGCGCGAGGTGGTCGTCGTGGGCGGCGCGCTGCGACTCGGGCATCAGCAGGGAGACGTTGCGCCCCAGCACTTCGGCCTCGGCGTAGCCGAACATGCGCTCGGCGGCGCGGTTGAACCGTTCGATGCGCCCCTCGCCGTCGATCACGACGATGCCGTCCTGCGCGGTGTCCACCACGGCGTTCATGCGCGCCTGGCTGTCGGCGAGGGCGGCATACGTGCGCTGCCGCTCGGCCATGCCGCGAAGAATCATCCGCAGGATGAGCAGCAGCGCCGTCACCACCGACAGCACCGAGGCGCCCAGCGCGAGCAGCATGCGGCCCGCCTCGGTGCGCGCCGCCTCCCCGTTGCGCCGCAGCAGGTCGCGGCGCGTGTCGGCGATCGACGTGGCGAGCCGCGCGACCGCGGTCATCTCCGCCGTGCCGAGCCCGGCCGCCAGCAGCCGGCGCGTCTCGTCGGGCTGCCGGGCATGCGCGTCCAGCACCTCGTCGAGCCGCTGCATGCGGACGTCGGAAAGGCGCTGCAGCTCCTGCATCTGGGCCAGCAGCGCCGCGTCGCCGGCCGCCAGCCGGCGCAGCTCGGCCAGCGCGCGCTGCCAGCCGTCGACCGCGGCGGCACGCTGCGTGAGGAAGAGCGGCGCGCTGGTGAAGAGATAGCCGCGCTGCGCCGCCTCCACCTCGTACAGGTGCGACAGCGCGCGCTCCAGCGGCACGACGATCTCCGCATGCCGCACGGCTTCGTGCGAGCTGTGCATGAACCGGTCGGTGGCGTACCACGCAGCGGCAGCCACGGCGACGAGGACGCACACCGCCATGCCGAAGCCTGCCAGCACCTGGCGGTTCAACGGCAGTTGACGCAAGGTTCTGCTCCTTCCTGCGGTGCCGTGCCCGACGGCGCCGGAGAGCGGATTCTTTCGGCCGGTGCCGGAAACAGGCTTGAGATCGATCAAGCAACGCGGACGCCTCGGGAGGCGCCCAGCCGGCGGGCCATCCCTTGGCGAGGGGACGGAACGGGCGCGTGCGGCGTCCGCACGGCCTGCGCATTGCGGTTGCGCAAGCAGGGTCGGCGGGTGCGGGCCACACTGCGGCCATGCGTGCGACGGCTCCTCCCGCTCCCGGCTCCCCGCTGGTCCACGCGCTGCGTGCGCTGCTGGAGCGGCGCACCGGCCGGCCCGTCGCGCTGGTGGAGACGCACATTTCCTGGGTGCTGCTCACCGAGCGGCTGGCGCTGAAGCTGAAGAAGCCGGTGCAGCTGCCGTTCCTCGACTTCGGAACGCCGGCCCTGCGCCGCCGGTTCTGCGAGGAGGAACTGCGGCTGAACCGCCGGCTGGCGCCGCGCCTGTACCGCGCCGCCCTGGCGGTGCGCGGCAGCGCCGCCGCGCCGCGGTTCGGCGGCGGGGGCGAGCCGATCGACTGGCTGCTGTGCATGCGCCGGTTCCCGGACGATGCCCTGCTGTCGCAGCGGCTGGCGGCAGGGCGGCTCCAGCCTCGGGAAGTGGACCGGCTGGCGCAGCGCATCGCGCGGTTCCACCGCGACGCCCCCGCGGCCGCGGCCGACGGCCCGTTCGGCACGCCGCAGGGCATCGCGCAGGCGACGTCGGCGGTGCTGCGGCAGCTCGCCGAGCTGGGCGGCGTGCCGGACGGCATCGAGGCGTGGATGGAGGCGCAGGCCCGGGCGCTCCAGGCGCCATGGCGCCAGCGGCTCGCCGGCGGCTTCGTGCGCGAGGGCCACGGCGACCTGCACCTCGCGAACACGGTCGTCCTGGATGCCGAGGTCACCGCCTTCGACTGCATCGAGTTCGACCCGGTGCTGCGCTGGATCGACGTGATGAGCGACGTCGCGTTCCTCGCCATGGACCTGCGCGCCCGCGGCCGCGCGGACCTGGCCTGGCGCTTCCTCGATGCCTACCTGCAGGACGGCGGCGACTACCCGGGCCTCGCGGTGCTGCGCTACTACGAGGTGTACCGCGCGCTCGTGCGGGCGCTGGTGGCGCGGATCACGCCGCCGCGTCGCGGCGAAGGCGCGGCGGTGGACTACGGCCTGGCCGCGCAGGCGCTGGTGGCCGAGTCCCGGCGCCGGCCGCGGCTGGCGATCCTGTTCGGCCTGTCGGGTTCGGGCAAGTCGACGCTGGCGCTCGAGCTCGTGCAGGCCGCGGGCGCGGTGCGGGTGCGCTCGGACGTCGAGCGCAAGCGCCTGTTCGACCTCACGGCCCTGCAGCGCAGCGACGCCCGCCTGCAGGACCTGTACACGGCGGACGCCACCCGCCGCACCTACGACCGGCTGGCCGACTGCGTGCGCCATGCGCTGCGGGCGGGCTACCCGGTGCTGGTGGATGCGGCCTTCCTGCAGCGCGCCGAGCGCGAGGCCTTCGGGGCGCTGGCGCGGGAGGAGGGCGTTCCCTTCGCGCTGATCGCCTGCGAGGCCCCGCCCGACGTGCTGCGGCGGCGGGTGGCCGCGCGGGCCGCCGCGGGCGGCGACGCCTCGGAAGCCGGCCTCGCCGTGCTGGAGCGCCAGATCCGCCTGCACGAGCCGCTCTCGGGCGACGAGCGGCGGGATGCCGTGGCGGTGAGGACCGATCGCCCCGTGGACGCGGCCGCGCTCGCCCGGCGCTGGATGCGGCACTGAGCGCCCGCGGCCCGCCGCGCCGGGCCTGCCGGTGGAGGCGGCGAGCCGCCGCGCTACTGCACGGAAATGCGGGTGCCGGCCACGGGCTCGCGCTTGGGCAGGGTGATGGACAGCACGCCGTTCTCGAGCTTCGCGCTCGTCCTGCCGGCGTCCACGTCCTGGGGCAGGGTGAAGCCGCGGCTGAAGCTGCCGGTGCGCAGCTCCTGCAGCAGCACGCGCTCGCCGTTCTGCTTGCGCGTCTCCTTCTTCTCTTCCTTGACCTCGGCGGTGACGGAGACGTAGTTGCCTTCCACGCTGATGTGCACGTCTTCCTTCTTCGCGCCGGGGATCTCGACCTTCACCCGGTATTCCTTGTCGTCCTCCACCGCGTCGAGCCTGAGTTCCTCCAGCATCTGCGACGGCGGCCAATCGGCCATCCGCGTGAAGCGGCGGAACAGCTCGGGCAGGGAATCGCGGAACAGGTCCTGGCGCGGATCGATGCGGGCTAGGGCGGTCATGGCGGTACTCCTCGATGAAAGCGGACGGTCGACGCCGACGGTGGCGACGAATTCACTCTAGGCAGCCGTGCGGGGCCCGGCTTGCGGATTCGCAACCACGGCCATGCGAGCGCGGGCAGGCCGGCCGGCCCGGCCTCGGCTTGCGGATTCGCAATCGGCCGTCCACGCGGCGGTGACAAGGTGCCCTGCGTCGCGCGGAATCTTCCGCCGTCGTTCCCGAACCCCGTCACGACACAGGAGGTGCCCATGAGCGCCAGCAGAGAACAGCAGCGGTGGATGCTCGAGACCATGGTGGCCATCCGCTACTACGAGGAGACCCTGGCCAGCGCCTATCTCGAAGGCAAGCTGCCGCCGAACATCCAGAAGGGCCTGGCGTTCGACATCGGGTCGGGCCCGGTGCCCGGCGAGATGCACCTGGCGGCAGGGCAGGAGCCGGTGGCGGTGGGCCTGTGCGTCCACCTGCGGCAGGACGACACGGTCGTGGGCACGCACCGTCCGCACCACTTCGCGATCGCCAAGGGCGTGCCCCTGGACCGCATGACGGCGGAGATCTTCGGCAAGGCCACCGGCCTGGGGCAGGGCAAGGGCGGGCACATGCACCTGTTCGACCCCGAGCGCCGGTTCAGCTGCAGCGGCATCGTCGGCGCCAGCCTGCCGCCCGCGTGCGGCGCGGCGCTGGCGGCGAAGAAGCAGGGCAGCGACGCCGTGGCGCTGGCCTTCTTCGGCGAAGGCGCCGCCAACCAGGGCGCGTTCCACGAATCGCTGAACCTGGCCGCTCTGTGGAAGCTGCCGGCGGTGTTCGTCTGCGAGGACAACCAGTGGGCGATCTCCGTGCCGAAGGCGCGGGCCACCTCGATTCCCTCGGTGGCGGACCGGGCCGGCGCCTACGGCATCCCCGGCGTGCACGTGGCCAGCAACGACGCGCTGGCGGTGTTCGATGCCGCCGCGCCGGCCATCGCGCGGGCGCGCCGCGGCGAGGGCCCCACGCTCATCGAGGTGAAGACGGATCGCTACATGGGCCACTTCGAGGGCGATGCGCAGGTGTACCGGCAGAAGGACGAAGTGAGCACCCTGCGCCAGGCCGACCCCATCCCGCGGCTCGCCGCCGCGATGAAGCAGCACGGCTGGCTCACCGACCACGAGGAAGCCGAGCTGGCCGCCGCGGCGCGCGGGCGCGTGGACGCGGCGTTCCGCTTCGCGCGTGAAAGCGACCATCCGCCGGCGCAGGATGCGCTGCTGCACGTCTTCGCCTGACCCGGCCACCGAGGAGAACCCCATGAGCACGACACGCAAGCTGACGATGGCACAGGCGATCTGCGAGGCCATCGCCGAGGAAATGGAACGCGACCCGGCGGTCTTCGTGATGGGCGAGGACATCGGCACCTACGGCGGCATCTTCGGCGCCACCGGCGGCCTGCTGCGCAGGTTCGGCGAGGAGCGCATCATGGACACGCCGATCTCGGAGAGCGCCTTCATCGGCGCGGCCACCGGCGCCGCCGCCGCGGGCCTGCGGCCCATCGCCGAGCTGATGTTCGTGGACTTCTTCGGCGTCTGCATGGACCAGATCTACAACCACCTCGCCAAGAACACCTACATGTCCGGCGGCAGCCTGCGCCTGCCGGTGGTGCTGACCACGGCGATCGGCGGCGGCTACAGCGACGCGGCGCAGCACTCGCAATGCCTGTACGCCACGTTCGCGCACATGCCGGGGCTCAAGGTGGTGGTGCCGTCGAACGCCTACGACGCGAAGGGCTTGATGACCCAGGCCATCCGCGACGACAACCCGGTGATCTTCATGTACCACAAGGGGCTCATGGGCCTGCCCTGGATGGCCTACTTCGAAGGCAGCACGACCGAGGTCCCCGAGGCGCCGTACGTGCTGCCCTTCGGGCAGGCGCGCGTCGTGCGCGAGGGGCGCGACCTGACCATCGTGACGATCAGCCAGATGGTGCACAAGGCCACGGCGGCGGCCGAGGAACTGGCCCGCGGCGGCGTGAGCGCCGAGGTGATCGACCTGCGCACGCTCGTGCCGCTGGACCGGCGCACGGTGCTCGACTCGGTCGCCAGGACGGGCCGCCTGCTGGTGGCCGACGAGGACTACCTCGGCTTCGGCCTGACCGGCGAGATCGCCGCGCTGGTGGCCGAGAACCTCGACACCCTGTCGCTGAAAGCGCCGGTCCGGCGCGTGGCGGTGCCCGACGTGCCCATCCCCTATAGCCGGCCGCTGGAGCAGTTCGTCATTCCCCAGACCGCCCACCTGGTCGAAGCCGCGCGCCGCCTCGTCGACAGCCGCATGGCGGCCGGCCTGCCGGCATGAAGCCGGTCGTGCTCGACGACGCGGTGTGGGAGGGCGTCGACGCGGGCGTGGAAGCGCTCGTCGAGAGCTGGCAGGTGGCGCCGGGCGACGGCGTCGCGGCCGGCCAGACGGTGGCCACGGTCGTGCTGGTCAAGGCGACGCTCGACGTCGCCGCCCCGGCGGCAGGCCGGATCGAGTCGATCCTCGTTCCGGCAGGCGCGACCTTCCCGCGAGGGGCCGTGCTCGCGACCGTGCGGGAGGCCCCGTAGACACCGCCGCCGACGAGCAGGCCTGGAACCGGCAGCGCCTCGACGAGGTGGCCTCCGGTGCCGCCGGGCCGTCGTTTCGCGTGTGGACCTACGACGCGCCGGCCGTCGTCCTCGGCCGCTCGCAGCAGGCCTTGCGCGACGAGGTCGCCGCCAGGCTGGGATGCCGTGCCCGGGTGCACGTGCGGGATGCGGGCGGCGGCATGGTGCTGGCCGGGCCGTGGCTGGTGAGCGTGTCGGTCGTGCTGCCGCGCGGCCACTGGGGGTGCGGCAGCATCGACGAGGGCTACCGGCACATGGCGCAACTGCACCTCGGCGCGCTGCGCCAGCTGGGCCTGCGGACGCTGAACGTCTCCAAGGGCCCGGCACCCGAAGCGGCGCCCGTGAGGGCAGGCTGGGCCTGCTTCGGGAGCGTCTCGCCTTGGGAGATCACGGACGCCCGCGGGCGCAAGCTGGTCGGCTTCGCGCAACGCCGGCGGGCCGCCGCCGTGCTGCTCGTCGCCGGCACGTTGGTGAGTGCGCCGGACTGGCGCCTGCTGTGCGAGGCGGCCGGGCGGTCGGAGGATCTGTCCGATCTGGCGGCTCGTACCGTCGAGTGCACGCGGCTGCTCGGCCAGCCCATGGGGCCTGCGCGGCTGGCCGAAGCGCTGCGACGCCGCTTGGGCGCCGTGCTGGAGGCGGGACTTGAGCGCGGCGCGGACGGATGTGATGTTCCTGGTTCGGCTAAGGAACTTCACACGCCCGCATCCTCGGCTGATGCAGGCGGGCGATGACCCGGTGCAGCCATCTGCACATGCAGTAGTAAACATAATATACATTGTAGATTTATCCGAATTGACTTCGCGCCGCCTACACTGCCGCGATCGCCGACCAATCGGAGGGACGGAACATGAACGCTCGCGCATGGTCATCGAGCCTCGGCATGGCACTGCTCAGCGCGGTGCTGACGCTGCTGGCCGGCTGCGACGACGCCGGCGCTCCGGGTGCCGCATCCTCGGCCGAGGCGCAGCCGGCCGGGCCGATCGAGGTGCTGTCGCGTCTCGTCGGCGAGCGCGACGCCGAGCCCCGCAAGGTTCAGGTGTTCGACTACGGCTTCGGCGAGCCGATGGCGGCGGCGACGATCGAGGTGCCCGGCAACTGGAAGACGCGCGGCGGCATCCAGTGGAACCGGCAGGTGGAATGCATCAGCAACTCGATGCGCGTGGAATGGTCCGCCGTGTCGCCCGACGGCCTGCGCGCCGTGGAGCTGATGCCGGGCTTCGCCTGGCAGGTCAAGGGCTTCGAGGTCGGCATGAACCCCTGCCCCGTGGCGTCGATGCGGTCGGTGCGGGCCTACCTCGACGCGCTGGTGCGCGAGCTCTACCCCGGGGTGACGGTGATCGAGTACCGCGACCGGGCCGACCTCCTGGCCGGCTCCAAGGCGCCGCCCGCCGCTCCCGGCGTGAAGGCGCGCCAGGAGGCGGGCGAGATCGTGCTCGGCTATTCGAGCGACGGCCGCGAGATGCGCGAGAGCATCGCGGCCGTCGCGACCTTCACGGAGGTGACGATCCAGGGCATGCGGCCCTCGCTGATGGGCGGCGTGCCGAACGCCTACGTCGTGCGTGCGCCGGCGTCGCAATGGGACGCCGCGCTGGGCGAGCGCATCCGCCAGTCGATGACGGCCGACAAGGACTGGATTGCCAGGATCAGCGCCTACGCCAAGGAGACGGCCGACGCCAAGGGCGCGGCGCAGCGGGCGCAGATCGACCGGTGGCACAACGCGCGCATGGCGGAGATCTCGGCGCGCGGCGCACGTGACCGGGCGGCCATCCGCGCGCAGACCATCCGCGAGATCGGCGAGATCAACACCGCCGGCTGGAAGGCGCGGCAGCAGAGCATCGACCGCATGCACCGCGACCGGGTCGACACGATCCGCGAGGTGAACCGCTACCACGACCCCGCGGCGAACCGGGAGGTCACGCTGTCCAGCCACTACAACCACGGCTGGCGCACCGACGACGGCCGGTACATCGCGACCGACGATCCCAACTTCGATCCGTCGCGCGACCTCGGCGTCCAGGGGAAGGAAATGCAGCGCGTGCGCTGACGGCGCGCCGGCCCGACCTCGGACGGGGCCGCGTGCCGCTAGCGTGCGGCCGCGCGTTCGGCGCGCTCGGCCTGCGCCTGGTCCGACAGGGTTTTCAGCAGCGCCAGCATGGCCGATTCCGAGTAGCCGCCCGGCACCAGTGAATGGCAGATCGCCTGCGCGGTGCGCAGGCGCTCGTGCACGGTGATGGCCGCCTCGATCTCGCCGGCGGGCACCGACTTGGCCCGCAGCTCTTCGAGCCGCGTGATGAACATGTCTTCGGGATCGGGGACGTTGCGCATGGTCTTCCTCGGGTTGATCAGGGGGTGCGCGGCATTCGTCGAACGCCGCGGAGGCGAAAAAAAAGCGGCCGCCCCCGGCAGCCGCTCGAGGGTGCGGCCCGGGGCTCAGGCGCCGCTCGACGGCGAGGCGCGCCCGCCGGGGATGTCCCAGTTGAAGGTCACCTTGGGCGACAGGGCGCCGGGCTTGGCCTTGTCCTCGCCCTGGGCGCGGTAGTCGATGGTGATTTCCTTGAACACCATCTCGACCTTCTGCACCACGTTGCCTTCCTCGTTGGCGTTGCTGTTCACCTTAGTGATGAAGGCTTCCTTCATGGTGATGATCAGGAAGGCCTCGGGCATGCCGTCCTTCGTCATGCCGGTGCCCTTGCACATCTCGAGGACGACGGTGTCGAACGCGGTGCCGGTGCAGATGTAGCCCAGCAGCAGGTGCGACGACTTGTCCCAGTAGTGCTGCCACATCAGCTTGCCCGGGTTCGGCTTGCCCACGCTGGCGCCGCCGCCCTTGGTCCAGCTGGTCTCGGCTTCCACCTCCCATTCCCAGTCCTGGATCTCGATCCAGCGGTCGCCCGGGGTGCCGTACTTTCCCTGCAGCGCCTCCCCCTGGGCCTTGCCGATCTTGATGAATGCGTTGAGTGCCATGTGCTGTCCTTCGTTCGTGATTCGAATGGTGGATGTCGCGGCCGCGCTGGCGGTGGACGATTGGGTTCCAGCGGGCGGCGGCTTGTCAAGCGACGGGCGTCACGGGCGCGGCGTCCGGCACGGCCTCGAGATCGGCCAGCCACGCCACGGCCTCCGAGTCGCTGGGCGCGCGCCAGTCGCCGCGCGGCGAGAGCGAGCCGCCCGAGCCGACCTTGGGCGCGTTCGGCACGCACGAGCGCTTGAACTGGCTGGTCTTGAAGAAGCGCCACAGGAAGGTGCCCAGGTGCTTCTTGATGGCGCCGATGCCGTACTGGTGGCGCGCCACGTCCGGGCCTTCCGGCCAGGCGCCGGCCGCCGCGTCGTGCCACGCCGTGTACGACAGGAAGGCCACCTTCGCCGGGCGGAAGCCGTAGCGCAGCGTGTAGAAGAGGTTGAAGTCCTGCAGTTCGTACGGGCCGATCACGGCCTCCGTGCTCTGGCTCGGCTGCTTCGTGCCGTCTGCGTCGGTCGCGTCGCCCGGCACCAGCTCGGGGCTGACCTCGGTGTCGAGGATGTCGCGCAGCACCCGGCTGCCGCCCTCGCCCACCTGGCCCGTGTCGGCCACCCAGCGCACCAGGTGCTTGATGAGCGTCTTGGGCACGCTGGCGTTGACGTTGTAGTGCGACATGTGGTCGCCCACGCCGTAGGTGCACCAGCCGAGCGCGAGCTCGGACAGGTCGCCGGTGCCGACGACGATGCCGCCGTGGTGGTTGGCCAGGCGGAACAGGTGGCTGGTGCGCTCGCCGGCCTGCACGTTCTCGAAGGTGACGTCGTAGACCGGCTCGCCGTTCGCATACGGGTGGCCCAGGTCGCGCAGCATCTGCTCGCAGCTTGGGCGGATGTCGATCTGCCGGCTGCTGCAGCCCACCGCCTCCATCAGCCGCAGCGCCTGGTCGAGCGTGCGCCCGCTGGTGGCGAAGCCCGGCATGGTGAAGCCGAGGATGTCGGTGCGCGGCAGGCCGAGCCGGTCCATCGCCTTGGCGCACACCAGCAGCGCATGGGTGGAATCGAGCCCGCCGGAGACGCCGATCACGAGCTTGGTGATGCCCGCGGCCGACATGCGCTGCACCAGCGCCTGCACCTGGATGTCGTAGACCTCGCGGCAGCGTTCGTCGCGCTGCGTGGTGTCGGCCGGCACGTAGGGAAAGCGTTCGACCGGCCGCGCGAGCGGCAGCACCTCGTCGGCCGGCACGTGGGCCGTGAAGCGCACCGTGCGCCAGCCCGCGAGCTGCGCCCGGTGCCGCGCGGCCGACTGGCCGAAGCTCGTCTGGCGCATGCGCTCGTGGGCCAGGCGCTGCAGGTCGATGTCGGCGGTGACGAGGTGCGACTCGTCGGCGAAGCGCGGCGACTCGGCCAGCAGCTCGCCGTTCTCGCAGACCACGGCCTGGCCGTCCCAGGCCAGGTCGGTGGTCGACTCGCCCATGCCGGCCGACGCGTACAGGTAGGCCGCGAGCGAGCGCGCCGACTGCAGGCTCACGAGCTGGTGCCGGTAGCGCGACTTGCCGATGGTGATGTTCGACGCCGACAGGTTCAGCAGCACCGTCGCCCCGGCCAGCGCGGCGTACGACGACGGCGGGATCGGCACCCACACGTCCTCGCAGATCTCGGCGGCGAACTTCAGCAGCGGCAGGTTCCCGGCTTCGAACAGCAGCTGCGCGCCGAACGGCACCCGCTCGCCGAGCAGCGGCACCTCGTCGCTCACGGCCGCGTCGGCGGGGTTGAACTGCCGGGCCTCGTAGAACTCGGCGTAGTTGGGCAGGTAGGTCTTGGGCACCACGCCGAGCACGCGGCCGTCGTGCACCACCGCGGCGCAGTTGAACAGCCGGTGGTCCACGCGCAGCGGCAGGCCCACCACGGCGGTGATCGCATGCGTCTTCGAGGCCTGCGCGACGACGCCGAGCGCGGCCTCGCAGGCATCGAGCAAGGCGCTCTGGTGGAAGAGGTCGTCGCAGGTGTAGGCCGACAGGCCGAGCTCCGGGAACAGCGCGAGCGTGGCGCCGCGCCGCGCCGCGTCGGCCATCAGCGCGGCCGTCTGCCCGGCGTTGAACATCGGGTCGGCCACGCGGATGCGCGGCACGCCGACGGCCACGCGCACGAAGCCGTGGCTGTAGAGGTTGAAGAAGGGCTGGGGCAAGGTAGGCATCCTCTCGGTCCCGCGGCGCGTGCCGGCGCTCGCGTCGACGGGCAGGTGGGCGAGCATATCGCCCTTCCCCGCGCCGGCCGTTCAGCCCAGCGCGGTGTCGAGCATCATCATCAGCACGAAGCCGAGCACCAGCCCGCAGGTGGCGAAGGCCTCGTGGCCCTGGCGGTGCGACTCGGGAATGATCTCGTGGCTGATGACGAACAGCATCGCGCCGGCCGCCGCCGCCAGCCCCCAGGGCAGCAGCGCGGCCGACAGGCCGATCACCGCCGCGCCGAACACCGCGCCCAGCGGCTCGACCAGGCCGGAGGCGGCGCCCATGGCCACCGACGCACCGCGCCCGTAGCCCACGCCCCGCAGCGCGAGCGCGACCACCAGGCCCTCGGGCACGTCCTGGATGGAGATGCCGGTGGCGAGCGCGTTGGCGCCTACCACGTCCGGCCCGGCGAAGGCCACGCCGATCGCCAGCCCTTCGGGCAGGTTGTGCAGCGTGATCGCCAGGATGAACAGCCACGCCCGCTTGAGCGCCCTCGCCTGCGGCCCCTCGTGGCCCTTGAAGAAGTGCTCGTGCGGCACCAGCCGGTCGATGGCGAGCAGCGCCAGCGCGCCGAGCGTGATGCCCGCGCCGACGATGCCGCTCGCCCCCCACGCACCGGCGCCCTGCTGCCCGGCGCTGGCGATGGCCGGCACGATGAGCGAGAAGGCGCAGGCCGCCAGCATCACCCCGGCGCCGAAGCCGAGCAGCGTGTCCTGCAGGCGCTGCGAGAGCCGCTGCGACAGCAGCACCGGCAAGGTGCCCAGCGCCGTGGCGAGCGCCGCCATCGAGCCGCCGAGCAGGGCCCGGTAGACCCGCGAGTCCTGCAGGACGACGTACTGGAAGAAGTCCGACGCGAGCGCCGCCGCGCCGCCGAGGACGATCGCCGCGCCGAGCCAGCGGCGCACCGGGATGCCGCCCGCGGGCTGCGGCGCGCTCGGATGGGCTTGCGTTCGTGCCATGGCGGGGAACCCGTGTCGCCGCGGCGCAGGCGGCATGAAAAAAGGCGGCCGGGCCCGTCGTGGCCCAGCCGCCTCTCCTGGCAAGTGGCATGCCCCGCGATGCCGGCCCGTGCACGGCCCGGCGCGAGGCAGCGACGGGATCTCAGTCGTGCAGGCCCGCCTTCTCGCGGCGGTCGAACGCACGGATGGCTTCCGGCGTGTCGGGGATCGCCGGCTTGTCGAGCGGGCGGTAGATCCTGCCCTTCACGCCGCTCTGGCTCTGCGCCTGCTCGATCGCCTGCAGCACGGCCTCGGGCTCCATCATCAGCGCGAAGGGATTGGCTGACAGCGGTGACTTGTGCATGACGCGCTCCTTTGCATGCGGATGTCGATGGCCGCAATGTAGGGAGAGACGAATCGCCCGATCAGTCAGCGCGGCGCCATGAAGCGTGTCGGAAATTCCCTGACACGCCGTCGGCGCGGCGGCGCCGCGCGAGGCCTCAGCGGGCCAGCCTGTCGAGCCGGCCGGCCAGCGGCTCGCGCTGCGCGCGGCGGGCGAAATCGGCGGCCGTGAGCTGCAGGTCGTTGCGCGCGCGCGGGTCGGCGCCGCGGCCGAGCAGCACGTCGACGTTGGCCTCGGCGCCGTAGCCGGCGGCCATCATCAGCGGCGTGCTGCGGTTGGGCGACGGCGCCTCGATGCGTGCGCCCTTGTCGATGAGCAGCTGGACGATCGTCGGCGCCGGCCCCGTGGCGGCGTAGTGCAGCGGCGTCCAGCCGCGCTTGTTCACCGCCGCGCCGCGCGCCAGGAGCTGCTCGCACCAGTCGAGCCGGCCCTTCAGCGCGGCCATCATCAGCGCCGTCTCGCCGCTCGGGTTCTCGGCGTTCACGTCGGTCCCGGGCACGGCGAGCAGCGCCTCGACCACGCTCGCGGAGTCGGCGCGCAGCGCCAGGATCAGCCCCGTCTGGCCGTTCGGGTCGAGCGAATTGGGGTCGAACCCGCGGGCGACGAGGCGGCCGATCGCGGCGCCGTCGTCACGCGTCACGGCCGTGAAGAAGTCTTCGTACGAGCCGGCATGCGCCAGAGAAACGCATAGAACGACAGATAGATAGGCGAATGTCTTGAAGAGGATTCTCATGATCGGAGCGCCTCCTCGAAGGCGGTGCGCGAGGCGAGGAACAGCCGCTCGAAGTTGCGCGACGTCGCCTCGGCCACCGCCTCGACGTCAACGCCCTTCAGCGCGGCGATCTGCGCCGCCACGTGGGGCACGTAGGCCGGCGAGTTGGTCTTGCCGCGGAACGGCACGGGGGCGAGGTAGGGGCTGTCGGTCTCGATCAGGCAGCGGTCGAGCGGCACGAAGCGCGCCACCTCGCGCAGGTCGGCGGCGGTCTTGAAGGTCAGGATGCCGGAGAACGAGATGAAGAAGCCGAGGTCGAGCGCCGCGCGGGCCACCGCCTCGGTCTCGGTGAAGCAGTGGAACACGCCGTGGTGGCCGCCCTCCTCGCGCAGCAGGGCCAGCGTGTCGTCGCTGGCGCTGCGGGTGTGGATGACCAGCGGCAGCCCGGTCCGCCGCCCGGCCCGGATGTGCACCCGGAAGCGCTCGCGCTGCCAGGCCATGTCGGCCACGCTGCGGCCGTTCAGGCGGTAGTAGTCGAGCCCGGTCTCGCCGATGGCCACGACGCGCGGCCGCCCGGCCAGCGCGACCAGCTCGTCGACGCCCGGCTCGCGCACGCCCTCGGTGTCGGGATGCACGCCGACGCTGGCCCAGAAGTTGTCGAAGCGCTGCGCGAGCCCGTGCACCGCGTCGAATTCCTCCAGCGTGGTGCAGATGCACAGCGCGCGGTCCACCCGGGCGGCCTGCATGTCGGCGCGGATGCCGTCGATGCGCGCGGCCAGTTCGGGAAAGCTCAGGTGGCAGTGGGAGTCGACGTACATGGGGGATGCGAAGGCGGGACGGCCATGGCGCGGCCACGGCGGGAAGCAGCCCCGCAGCGTACCGCGCGCCGGCGGATCAGATGGTCTGCGTGGGTTTGGACGAGGAGATCGAGGTGCCCAGGAGCTCCTCGATGCGCAGCTTCAGCAGCCGCGTCTTCTCGTCGCCGGGGAAGCGCACGCCCACGCCCTGCGTGCGCCCGCCCGAGGCGTTGGCCGGCGTGATCCACGCCACCTTGCCGGCCACGGGATAGCGCTGGGCATCGTCGGGCAGCGACAGCAGCAGGTAGATGTCGTCGCCGAGCCGGTACTCGCGCGTGGTCGGCACGAACAGGCCGCCTTCGGTGAAGAGCGGGATGTAGGCGGCGTAGAGCGCGCCCTTCTCGCGGAACACCAGCTGGATCACGCTCGGGCGCGGCCCCGCGGGCAGCGCCGCACCGGGGGGCGCGCTGCGCGGAAGCATGTCGCTGCGCGGGCTGGGTTCGCTCATCGAATCGAGTGTACTGAAACACCTTGGCGCGAAGGCGTGCGCTCCTGCACGGACGCCGCGGCCGCGAAGGCCTGCCGCGCCTGCTGCACCAGGGCCTCGGCCATCAGGCCGGCGTTCCAGGTGTGCTCGGCCGACCGGGCATGTGCGGCGAGCGCCTTGGCCCAGGGGGCCAGCCGCGCGAGCGGCACCGGCTTCGCGGGCAGCGCCGCGCGCGGGAAGTAGCGCGGCTCGCCGCCCGCGGCCAGCCGCATCAGGTCGTGGCAGAGCTTGTGCAGCATGTCGACCAGGCGCGGCAGCGGCCATGCCGCGAGGCCCGCCGCGTCGCCCTGCGCGATTTGCCGCGGCAGCGCCGCCCAGGTGCGTGCGTCGATGCCCTCGGCGGCCCAGGCCAGCGCGTCCTGCGGCTGGCCGCCTGCCGCGCCCAGCAGCACGGCCGGTTCGTCGATGCCCTGCTGCGCGAGCCATGCGCTCGCCATCTCGGTTTCGGGCAGCGCCAGGGCCAGCGCCTGGCAGCGGCTGCGGATGGTGGGCAGCAGCGCGTCGGGCGCGGCACAGGAGAGCACCAGGCGCGCGTCGCCCGGCGGCTCTTCCAGCGTCTTGAGCAGCGCATTGGCGGCCACGCCGTTCAGCCGCTCGGCCGGGTGCAGCACCACCACCTTGCCGCGGCCGCGCGCCGAGGTGGTCTGCGCGAAGGCGATGGCGCGGCGCACGTCGTCCACGCGGATGTCGCGGCTGGGCTTGCGCTTGGCGGCCCTGTCGGTGTCCGCGGGCTCCTCGTCGCCGCCCCAGCCGAGGTCGGCGCGCAGCGCCTCGGGCAGCAGCACCAGCAGGTCGGGGTGCGAATGCGACTGCACCAGCCGGCAGGCGGCGCAGCGCCCGCAGGGCCGGCGCGGGCCGGCGTCGCCTTCGCACAGCCAGGCCTGCGCCAGCGCGATGGCGAGCTCGAACTGGCCGACGCCCTGCGGCCCGTGCACCAGCAGCGCATGCGCGCGCCCGTGCGCCAGCGCCTGGCGCAGCGGCGCCTCGAGCCAGGGCAGCGGCAGCGTGGCGTCGGCGCCTACCACCCGCGGGCCTCCAGCGCGGCGCCGATCTGCGCGTCCACCGCCTCGCGCGAGAGCGCCGAGTCGATGCGCACGAAGCGCCCGGGCGATTCGTCCATGCGCTGCCGGTAGCCGGCGCGCACGCGCTCGAAGAAGGCCAGGTCCTGCGCCTCGAAGCGGTCGGGCGCACGCGCCGCGGCGCGGCGCTCGGCGGCGACGGCCGGCGCCACGTCGAACCAGAAGGTCAGCGTGGGCTGCAGCTCGCCGTGCACCCATTGCTCGAGCTGCGCGAGCACCGCGGTGTCGAACCCGCGGCCGCTGCCCTGGTAGGCGAAGGTGGCGTCGGTGAAGCGGTCGCACAGCACCGTCTCGCCGCGCGCGAGCGCCGGGGCGATGCGCTGGCGCACGTGGTCGCGCCGCGCGGCGAACACCAGCAGGGCCTCGGTCAGCGCATCCATCGGCTCGTGCAGCACCAGCTCGCGCAGCCGCTCGGCCAGGGCCGTGCCGCCGGGCTCGCGGGTGGCGACCACCGTCGCGCCGCCGCGGCGCAGGCGCTCGGCCACGGCGTCGATGTGGCTCGACTTGCCCGCGCCGTCGATGCCCTCGAAGCTGATGAAACGCCCGCCGTTCATGGCCGCTTGCCGCGCTGATAGCGGTCGACCGCGCGGTTGTGCTGCATGAGCGTCTCGCTGAATTCGCTCGTGCCGTCGCCGCGCGAGACGAAGTACAGCGCCTTGGTCGCCTCGGGCCGGACCACCGCCGCCAGCGAGGCCTTGCCCGGCATGGCGATCGGCGTCGGCGGCAGGCCGGCGCGCAGGTAGGTGTTGTAGGGCGTGTCGCGCTGCAGGTCGGCGCGGCGCAGGTTGCCGTCGAAGGCGCTGCCCATGCCGTAGATCACCGTCGGGTCGGTCTGCAGCGGCATGCCGATGCGCAGCCGGTTCAGGAACACCGCCGCGACCTTGCCCCGGTCCTCGACGTGGCCGGTCTCCTTCTCGACGATCGACGCCAGCGTGAGCAACTCGTCCGGCGTGCGCAGCGGGGTATCGGGCAGGCGCCCGGCCCAGGCTTCCTCCAGCCGCTGCTGCATCGCGTGGTGGGCGCGCCGCAGCACGGCCAGGTCGCTCACGCCCTTGCTGTAGGCGTAGGTGTCGGGAAAGAAGCGGCCCTCGGGCGGCATGCCGGGATGGCCGAGCGCCTCCATCACCTGCGCGTCGGTCATCGTCACGGTGGTGGGCTTGAGCGCATCGGCCTTGGCCAGCGCCTCGCGGAACTGCTTGAAGGTCCAGCCCTCGATCAGGCGCACGAAGGCCAGCGTCTCGTCGCCGCGCACCATCTTGTCGAGCAGCTGGCGCGGCGTGGTGCCGGTGGAGATCTCGTAGCTGCCGGCGCGGATGCTGCGCGCCTGGCGCGACCAGCGGAACCATTCGTACAGCAGCGTCGGCGAGGTGCGCACGCCGGCTTCGACCCAGTCGTTGGCAATGGCGCGCGGCGTGGCGCCCGTCTCGATCGACAGCTCCACCGACGGCCGGGCCAGCTCCAGCGGGTGGTTGACCCACCACAGCGCCGCCCCCGCGGCACCGGCGGCCAGCACCACGACGAGCAACACCAACGAACGCAGCAACTTCATCGATCAGGGAGTGCGCGGCCCACAAAGCCCCAGGACGCGAGAAGAAAGGGGGCTGATGATAATCGGCGCATGAGCGACGAAACGGTGATGGACGGCGTGGCGCCACTGGGGGACTGGGGCGTGATCCGCGCCGTCGGGCCAGACGCGGCGGGCTTCCTGCACGGCCAGCTCACCAACGACGTCGAGCACCTGGCGGCGGGCGCCGCCTGCCTGGCCGGGTACTGCTCGCCCAAGGGCCGGCTGCTGGCGAGCTTCGTCGTGTGGCGGCCCGCGGCCGAGGAGCTGCTGCTCGCCTGCCACGCGAGCCTGCTGGCGGCCACGCTGAAGCGGCTGTCGATGTTCGTGCTGCGCGCCAAGTGCAAGTTGAGCGACGCCAGCGCCGAGCTGCCGCTCCACGGCGCGGCGGGCGCGACGGCGCAGGGCCTGCTGGGCGACGCGCCGGTGTGGTCGGCCCGCGCGGCGGACGGCCGCACGGTGATCCGCCTGCCCGATGCCGAGGGCGTCGCGCGCGCGCTCGTCGCCGGCGCCGCGCCCGCGGGGCCGGCGCTGCCGCTCGACGCCTGGCGCTGGCTCGAGGTGCGCAGCGGCGTGGCCGTGATCGAGGCCGCCACCGCCGACCAGTTCGTGCCGCAGATGCTGAACTTCGAGGTCGTCGGCGGCGTGAACTTCCAGAAGGGCTGCTACCCCGGCCAGGAGGTCGTGGCGCGCGCCCAGTACCGCGGCGCGGTGAAGCGCCGCGCCTTCCTCTTCGAGACGCCGGCGGCCGCGCTCGCCGGCCAGGAGATCTTCCACAGCGGCGACGCCGCCCAGCCCGCCGGGCGCGTGGCGAACGCCGCGCCGAGCCCGCGCGGCGGCAGCGCGGTGCTGGCGGAGGTGAAGCTCGCCGCCCTGCCGGCGGGCAGCCTGCACCTGGGCGCCCCCGACGGCCCGCTGCTCGCGCGGCAGGCGCTGCCCTACGCCCTGCCCCTGCCCGACGACGACGCCACGGGCGGCTGACGCACCCTGCCGACCCGCCCGGCCGCATCAAGACGCAATGCCGCGGGAACCAGTTCACGTGCAGCGCGGCCCGTCGCGCGAGCTGTTCATCTACTATCGAATGTCGAGTTCCGGGGCGCTCGCCGCACGGGAAATCGTCGATGAGTATCAGGCGCGGCTGCAAGCGCGCCACCCCGGGCTGACGGCGCGCTTGCTGCATCGCCCGGACGAACAGTTGGGCCGGCAGACCTGGATGGAAACCTACAAGCACGCGGCGGCGGGCAGCATCGACGATGCGCTGGCCGCCGAGATCGAACGCGAAGCGCAGGCGCTCGCGCCCCATGTCGAAGGCACGCGCCACATCGAGGTGTTCGTCTCATGTGCCTCGTAGCCCTCGCCATCGACCAGAGCCGGCGCTTCCCGCTGGTGCTGGCGGCCAACCGCGACGAATTCTTCGCCCGCCCGACCGCCCGCCTGGCCTGGTGGACGCCGGACGCCGGCGGCCCGGCCATCCTGTCCGGGCGCGACCTGCAGGCCGGCGGCACCTGGCTCGGCCTCACGGCCGAGGGCCGGCTCGGCCTCGTGACCAACGTGCGGCACGCCAAGCCCGCGGACCCGCAGTCGCCCTCGCGCGGCCAGATCGTCGCCGAGTGGCTGGCGTCCCGCGAGAGCGCCGACCGCTTCTGGATGCGCACCGCGCTGTCGGGCTACAACGGCTTCAACCTGATCGCGGCGGACTTCCGCCGCGGCGACTGCTTCTTCGCCACCAACCAGCAGGCCACGCCGCAGCGCATCGAGCGCGGGGTGTACGGCCTGTCCAACGCCTCGCTCGACACGCCGTGGCCGAAGGTCAATGCGCTCAAGGCCCGGCTGGCCGACGCGCTGCCGCGCGCGGAGTCGGTGGACGCGCTGTCGGCCCTGCTGTTCGAGGCCCTGGCCGACCGCACCGAGGCGGCGGCTCACGAGCTGCCCGAGACCGGCCTCGCGCGCGACCGCGAGCGCATGCTGTCGGCGGCCTTCATCCGCGCGGCCGAGCTGAACTACGGCACGCGCAGCTCGACGCTCGTCATCGCCGAGCGGGTGAACCGCCACCTCGTCACGCACGTGCTGGAGCGCAGCTTCAGCCCGACCGGCGTGGCGCTGCTGCGGCGCTCCTCGCTCAAGCACTGGCCGCCGCGCTACACCGAGGACGCGCCGGGCGCCGCGGTGAGCGAGCAGCAGCCGGTGTCGGAAGCGGAGCTCGAGCTGCCGGGCACCGCGGCGGCCCAGCCGGTGAAGCGCACGCGCGTGCGCAGCCTGCTCAAGCCGCCGGGCAAGCGCGTGCGCGCGTCCGCCGCCGCCCGCTGATCGGCGGACGGGGCGCGCCGGGCGCCGTCCCGCCCTCCTCTATCTAGTTACCCACCGGGCGAGCGGCTCACAGCACCCGCACCATCTCGACGTGCGGGATGCCCGCCTCGTCGAACACCGAGCCGCGCTCGCTGAAGCCGGCGCGCGCATAGAAGGCCGAGGCCGACACCTGCGCGTGCAGCACCGCCTCCTGGTCGCCGCGCTCTCGCGCCGCCTTCATCAGCGCGTCCAGCACGTGGCGCCCGATGCGGCTGCCGCGCATGGCCTGCGACACCGCCATGCGGCCGATCTTGGCCACGCCCGGCACGTGCTCCAGCAGCCGCCCGGTGGCCAGCGGCACGCCGAAGCGGTTGTAGGCGACGGCATGGATGCAGGCCTCGTCGGCCGTGTCCCACTCCATCTCGGCGGGGATCTTCTGCTCCTCGATGAACACCGCGGTGCGGATGGCCTGCGCGTCGGCGCCGAGCTGCGCCCAGCGGCCCACGCGCACCTCGATCATCGGCTTGCCGGCCTCGAAGCCCTGCAGCACGTCGCGCAGCTCCTGCGGCACCGGCTTGGAGCTCTGCGTGTGCGGGTCGGCGAACACGTAGACCAGCTCGCCCGAGACCAGCAGCTCGTCCTGCCGGAACACGCCTGCGCTGAACAGGAGCGAGGAGTTGCCGATGCGCGCGCAGCGGATGCCCACGTCGAGCACGTCGTCGTAGCGCGCCGAGCGCTCGTACTCGACGGTGGCCTTGCGCAGGAAGAGGTCGCCGCCGAGGTATTCCATCGTCGAGGCATAGGGCAGCGCGAGCGCGCGCCAGTAGCCCGCCAGGGCGGTGTCGACGTAGGTGAGGTAGTGGGCGTTGAAGACGATTTTCTGGGAATCGATCTCGGCCCAGCGCACGCGCAGGCGGTCGAAGAAGCGGAATTCGGTGCGGGTCACAGCGCGAAGGCCTTTCTGAGAGCGGCCGCGCAGGCGGCCTGGGCATGGTGGGCCTCGTCGAGGACGCGGCCCATCTTGATGAAATCGTGCGTCACGCCGCGGTACAGCTCCAGCTCCACGGCCACGCCGGCGGCACGCAATCGGTCGGCGTAGGCGATGCCTTCGTCGACCAGCGGGTCGCACTCGGCGAGGATCACGCAGGCCGGCGCCACGCCGTCCAGGTCGTCGGCGTTCAGCGGCGCGAAGCGCCAGTCATCGCGCTGCGCCGGGTCGATGTATTGGTCGAAGAACCACTCGATGCCCGCCGCCTCGAGCAGGAAGCCGCTCGCGAAGCGCCGGTGCGATTCGGTGTCGGCGTGGGCCGTGGTGCCTGGCGTGATGAGCAGCTGCGCGGCGAGCGGCAGCCCGGTGTCGCGCGCATGCAGGGCGCACACGGCGGCGAGCGTGCCGCCCGCGCTGTCGCCGCCCACGGCCACGCGGCCGTCCAGGCCGAGCGCCGCGGCGCCCTCCCCGGCCAGCCAGCGCATGGCGGCCCAGCTGTCGTCCACGGCGGCCGGGAAGCGGTGCTCCGGGGCGAGCCGGTATTCCACCGCCGCCACCGCGGCGCCGCTCTGCAGCGCGAGCTGGCGGCACAGGCTGTCGTGCGTTTCCAGGGTGCCGATGGTGAAGCCGCCGCCGTGCAGGTACAGCAGCACGGGCAGCCGCTCGCCGGAAGGCGCGTAGAGGCGGCTGCGCAGGCGCACGCCCTCGCCGGCCGGCAGCTCGAAGTCGAGCACCCGCGGCAGCCCGGCGCGCGGGCGCTCCAGCACCTCGGAAGCGGAGACGTAGGCGCGGCGCGCCTCGGGCACGCCCATGGCATGGAACGGCGGCCGGTTGGCACGCCGGATGTTGTGGAGCACCTCGGCCATGCGAGGGGTGAGCAGGTGTCGGGGCACGGCGCGGGGTTGGTGGCATTCACCGATGCAGTCGGCGCAGCGCACGAGGATACTCGGCGGCAACTTCCGGCTCCATTCCACTGCCCGCCATGGCCTTCATCTACTACGTCACCCAGATCCAGCTCGACTTCGGCGCCATCGCCCTGCTGCCGCAGGAGTGCGAGCGCAGCGGCATCAAGAAGCCGCTGGTCGTCACCGACGCCGGCGTGCGCGCCGCGGGCGTGCTCGACCAGGCACTGGCCGCGCTCGGCGGGCTGCCGCACGCGGTGTTCGACCAGACGCCGTCCAACCCCACCGAGGCGGGCGTGCGCGCGGCGGCCGAGGTCTACCGCGCGAACGGCTGCGACGGCCTGATCGCCGTCGGCGGCGGCTCGAGCATCGACCTGGCCAAGGGCGTGGCCATCGCCGCCACGCACGAGGGGCCGCTCAAGACCTACGCCACCATCGAAGGCGGCAGCCCGAAGATCACCGAGCGCGTGGCGCCGCTGATCGCCGTGCCGACCACCGCCGGCACCGGCAGCGAGGTGGCGCGCGGCGCGATCGTCATCGTCGACGACGGCCGCAAGCTCGGCTTCCACAGCTGGCACCTGGTGCCCAAGACCGCCATCTGCGACCCCGAGCTCACGCTCGGCCTGCCGCCCTTCCTGACGGCCGCCACCGGCATGGATGCCATCGCGCACTGCATGGAGACCTTCATGGCGCCGGCCGTCAACCCGCCGGCCGACGGCATCGCGCTCGACGGGCTGGAGCGCGGCTGGAAGCACATCGCGCGCGCCACCGCGAACGGCGCCGACCGCGAGGCGCGCTGGAACATGATGAGCGCGAGCATGCAGGGCGCGATGGCCTTCCAGAAGGGCCTGGGCGCCGTGCACTCGCTCAGCCACAGCCTGGGCGGCGCCGACCCGCGGCTGCACCACGGCACGCTGAACGCAATGTTCCTGCCCGAGGTGGTGAAGTTCAACGCCGCGGCCGATTCCATCCAGCGCGAGCAGCGGCTGCAACGCATGGCGCACGCCATCGGCATCGGCTCGTGCGACGCCAAGGGCACGGAACTCGCCGAGGCGCTGCGCGAGCTGAACGCCCGCCTCGGGCTGCCTTCGGGGCTGAAGGCGATGGGCGTGGAGCCGGCGCTGTTCGACCGCATCATCGACGGGGCGATGAAGGACCACTGCCACAAGACCAACCCCCGGGTGGCGACGGCCGAGGAATACCGCGAGATCATCGAGGCGTCGATGTAGCGCGGCGGCGTTCCGACGAGCCGTTCGGGCGGCGGTGCCGAGGCGCCACCCGTTGCCCAAACCCGTTCGCGCTGAGCTTGTCGAAGCGCGTGTGTCGTCCAGCCCGCAGGTTGAATGGCCGGATCGGACGACGCGCACGCTTCGACAAGCTCAGCGCGAACGGTTTTTGGCGGCGGGCGCTTCGATGCCTCGGCGCGAACGGGTGGGTGGGCGCGGTACGTCCGCAAAGAAAAACGCCCGCGGGATGCGGGCGTTTTCGTCAGCGTGCGGCCGATCAGCCGTGCTTCTTGTCGAAGAACTGCGCGTCCTCGGTCGAGCCCTTCAGCGCGCCGGTCGAGGCGTCCTTCTCGATCGTCGTGGTCACGGCGTCGAAGTAGCCGGTGCCCACCTCACGCTGGTGCTTCACGGCGGTGAAGCCCTTCTCGGCGGCGGCGAACTCGGCTTCCTGCAGTTCCACGAAGGCGCTCATCTGGTTGCGGGCGTAGCCGTAGGCCAGGTTGAACATCGAGTAGTTCAGGGCGTGGAAGCCGGCCAGCGTGATGAACTGGAACTTGTAGCCCATCGCGCCCAGCTCGCGCTGGAACTTGGCGATCGTCGCGTCGTCGAGGTTCTTCTTCCAGTTGAACGACGGCGAGCAGTTGTAGGCCAGCAGCTTGCCCGGGAACTTGGCGTGGATGGCGTCGGCGAACTTCTTGGCGAAGGCCAGGTCCGGCGTGCCGGTTTCGCACCAGATCAGGTCGGCGTACTCGGCATAGGCGAGACCCCGGCTGATGGCCTGCTCCACGCCGTTCTTGCTGCGGTAGAAGCCTTCGACCGTGCGCTCGCCGGTGAAGAAGGGCTTGTCGTTGTCGTCGACGTCGCTGGTCACCAGGTCGGCGGCTTCCGCGTCGGTGCGGGCCAGCAGCACGGTGGGCGTGCCCATCACGTCGGCGGCCAGGCGCGCGGCGATGAGCTTGGAGACGGCTTCGCGCGTGGGCACCAGCACCTTGCCGCCCATGTGGCCGCACTTCTTGGCCGCGGCGAGCTGGTCCTCGAAGTGGACGCCGGCGGCGCCCGCCTCGATCATGGCCTTCATCAGCTCGAAGGCGTTGAGCACGCCGCCGAAGCCGGC
>JBIQHD010000014.1:0-104815 GCA_044508835.1 Rubrivivax sp. | reverse complement strand
AGGCGAACTGCGCGAAGGCCGCCAGCTCGCGGTACTGCGCCAGGTCGGTACGGATGCCGCCCGACAGCTTCTGGATCAGCTTGGTCTGCGCCGCGCCGCCCACGCGCGACACCGAAATGCCGGCGTTGATGGCGGGACGGATGCCGGCGTTGAACAGGCTGGTTTCCAGGAAGATCTGGCCGTCGGTGATCGAGATCACGTTGGTCGGCACGAACGCGGACACGTCGCCGGCCTGCGTCTCGATGATCGGCAGCGCGGTCAGCGAGCCGGTCTGGCCCTTGACCTCGCCGTTGGTGAACTTCTCGACGTAGTCGGCGTTCACGCGCGCGGCGCGCTCGAGCAGGCGGCTGTGCAGATAGAACACGTCGCCCGGGAAGGCTTCGCGGCCCGGCGGGCGGCGCAGCAGCAGCGACACCTGGCGGTAGGCGACGGCCTGCTTGGACAGGTCGTCGTAGATGATGAGCGCGTCCTGGCCGCGGTCGCGGAAGTACTCGCCCATGGTGCAGCCGGAGTAGGCCGACACGTACTGCATGGCCGCCGATTCCGAGGCCGAGGCGGCGACGACGATGGTGTAGGCCATCGCGCCGTTCTGCTCGAGCGCGCGCACCACGTTCTTGATCGACGACGCCTTCTGGCCGATGGCGACGTAGACGCAGGTCATGTTCTGACCCTTCTGGTTGATGATCGTGTCGATCGCCACCGCGGTCTTGCCGGTCTGGCGGTCGCCGATGATCAGCTCGCGCTGGCCGCGGCCGATCGGCACCATGGAGTCGATGGCCTTCAGGCCCGTCTGCACCGGCTGGCTCACCGACTGGCGCGCGATCACGCCCGGGGCGACCTTCTCGATCACGTCGGTCATCTTGGCGTTGATCGGGCCCTTGCCGTCGATCGGCTGGCCGAGCGCGTTGACGACGCGGCCGATCAGCTCGGGGCCGACCGGCACTTCCAGGATGCGGCCGGTGCACTTGACCGTGTCGCCTTCGGAGATGTGCTCGTACTCGCCCAGGATCACGGCACCGACCGAGTCGCGCTCGAGGTTCAGGGCCAGGCCGAAGGTCGGCTGGCCGTCCGAGCCTGCGGGGAATTCCAGCATTTCGCCGGCCATCACCTCGGACAGGCCGTGCACGCGCACGATGCCGTCGGTCACCGACACGACGGTGCCCTGGTTGCGGATGTCCGCCGAGCCGTCGAGGCCCTCGATGCGGCTCTTGATCAGTTCGGAAATTTCAGCGGGATTCAGTTGCATTGCTTTCTCCGGTCACCGGCCCCGAACGGATGGTCGAGGCCCGCGTTGGAATGCGTCGGGTCAGGCGGTCAGCGCGACCTTCATTTGTTGGAGGCGGGCCTTGACGGAGGTGTCCAGCACTTCGTCGCCGACCACCACGCGGATGCCGCCGATCAGCTCGGGCTCGACCACCACGCTCGGGTTCAGCTTGCGGCCGAAGCGCTTCTCGAGGGCCGCGACCACGTCACCGAGCTGCGCGGGCTCGATCGGGAAGGCGCTGTGGATGACGGCGTCCGACACCCCGGCCTGCTGGTTCACCAGCGCATGGAACTGCGCGGCGACCTCGGGCAGCGCGGCCAGGCGGCCGTTCTCGATCATGGTGCGCAGCAGGTTGGCGACGGGCGCGGACAGCGGCGCCTTCACCACCGCCCCGATCACGTCGAGCACCTGCGAATCGCTGACCTTGGGGTTGTCGGCGAACTGGCGCAGCTGCGCGTTGCCGGCCACCTCGGCCAGCGCGCCCAGCTGCGCGGCGAGGGCCGCGCCGTCGGCCGCGGCGCTGGCCTTGAACAAGGCCTCGGCGTAGGGCCGCGCGATGGTTGCGAGCTCGGCCATGGCTTACAGCTCGGCCTTCAGCCGGCCCAGCAGCTCGGCATGCACGCCGGCGTTGACCTCGCGGCGCAGGATCTGCTCGGCGCCCTTGACGGCCAGCGCCGCCACCTGGTCGCGCAGCGCTTCGCGCGCCTTGGTCGACTCCTGCGCGGCTTCGGCGCGTGCGGCGGCGACGATCTTGGCGCCCTCTTCCGAGGCGCGGGCCTTGGCGTCCTCGACCATGGACTGCGCCAGGCGCTCGGCGTCGGCCAGGCGCTTGCTCGCGTCGTCGCGGGCGGCCGACAGCTGCTCCTCGACGCGCTTGTTGGCCACGGCCAGCTCGGACTTCGCCTTGTCGGCGGCCGACAGGCCTTCGGCGATCTTCTTCGCCCGCTCGTCGAGCGCGGCGGCGATCGGTGGCCAGACGAACTTCATCGTGAACCACACCAGGATCGCGAAGACGATCATCTGGATGATCAGGGTACCGTTGATGTTCACGTTGTTGCCTCAATCACGGTATTGAACAAAAGCGGCCATGTGCACCGCCGGCCCGCAGGCCGGCGGCGGGAGCCACCACGCGATTTATTGCGGCAGGTTGGCGATCTGCGCCAGGAACGGGTTGGCGGTGGCGAACCACAGCGCGACGCCCGTGCCGATGATGAACGAGGCGTCGATCAGGCCGACCAGCAGGAACATCTTGGTTTGCAGTTCGCCCATCAGTTCGGGCTGGCGGGCGGCCGACTCGAGGTACTTGCTGCCCATGATGCCGATGCCGATACAGGCGCCGAGCGCGCCCAGACCGATGATCACGCCGACGGCGAGGGCGACAAAGCTGATGACTTCCATGGTGACTCCTAGTGAGTTGAGGTTGGCTGGAAACGGGAAAACGAGGAAACGTGGATCAGTGCGCGTCGTGCGCCTGGCCGAGGTACACCAGCGCCAGCATCATGAAGACGAAGGCCTGCAGCGTGATGATCAGGATGTGGAAGATGGCCCACACGGTGCCGGCGACGATGTGGCCGAGCGCGAAGGCGACGCCGCTGCCGCTGAGCGTCCAGGCGCCGCCCATCAGGGCGATCAGCAGGAAGATCAGCTCGCCGGCGTACATGTTGCCGAACAGCCGCATGCCGTGCGAGACGGTCTTGGCGACGAACTCGATGATCTGCATCGCGAAGTTCACCGGGTACAGGAACCACTTGTTGCCGAAGGGCGCGGTGAAGAGCTCGTGGACCCAGCCGCCCGCGCCCTTGATCTTGACGTTGTAGACCAGGCAGACGAGCAGCACGCCGACCGACAGGCCCATGGACACCGAGATGTCGGCGGTGGGCACGACGCGCATGTAGTGGATGCCGAACAGCTCGCCGATGCGCGGCAGCAGGTCGACCGGCAGCAGGTCCATCGCGTTCATCAGGAAGATCCAGATGAAGACGGTCAGCGCGAGGGGGGCCACCAGCTTGCGGCTCTGGGCGTTGTGCACGATGCCCTTGGCCTCGTTCTCGACCATCTCGACGAGGATCTCGACGGCGGCCTGGAAGCGGCCCGGCACGCCCGAGGTCGCCTTGCGCGCGGCCAGCCAGAACAGCCAGCAGGTGAGCACGCCCAGGACGACGGAGAAGAAGATGGAGTCGAGATTGAAGACCGAGAAGTCGACGAGGGCGGTCTGCTTCTCGCTTTGCAAGTGCGTCAGGTGGTGAACGATGTATTCACCGCTGGTGGGCGCATGTCCTTCGGCTGCCATGTTGTCGCTTGACCCTGTTCAACAGTTCATCAGCGGCGGCGCCACAGCAGCGCCAGCCAGTTCACCTTCACGCACACGATCAGCGCCACCAGCAACGCGGGCCAGCTCAGACCGGGTACCACCCGGGCTGCGGCGAAGAGCATCGCCACGGCCAGGGCCAACTTCAACATTTCCCAGAACATGAACCCGAGTGCCGCGGCCATCGGGTTGGAACTGGTCCGCCGGGTCATCCCGCGTGCCATCAAGACGTTGGGAAGAACCGCGGTGGCCGCACCGTAGAGCGCCGACCAGGCGGCGCTGCTGCGTTGCGTGACCGCCCAGGTCACACCGGCACACAAGATGCCGATGAGCGCCTGAAGGCCGACCGTGATCCAGGGCGACACCGGTGGGTGTTCGCGCCGGAAGACCTGCGCCTCCTCGCGCGTCAGGGTCTTGAACGGCAGATCCGGGTCGGGATCGGAACCGTCGCCACGGTCAATGGGGTTGCTCATGGCCGCTGGCACAGTCGATCTGGGCAAAGCCGCGGGATTATACGAGGTAACCCGTACCGGTCTCGCGTCAATCCCGCAGCCGCCCGGCTGCGGCTCAATCGGCGCAGAAATTCGCCGGCAGGCCGGGCACGTCGACGCGCAGCGCCAGCACGCAGCCGGCCCAGGGCTCGGCGGCGAGCTCGGCCGCGGGGCGCTTCGCGCGCGCGGTGGTGACGTACAGCGTGTCGAGCGCCGGGCCGCCGAAGCAGGGCATGGTCGGGCAGCGCACGGGCAGCGGCACCTCCTCGACGATCTCGCCGGCGGGCGAGAGGCGCAGCAGCCGCGCGCCTTCGTACATCGCGACCCAGTAGCAGCCTTCGGCGTCGACGGCGGCGCCGTCGGGGCGGCCGCCGTAGTCCGCGAGCGGCTGGCCGGGCGCGCGCGGCGCGAAGGCGGCGAAGGTGCGGCGCGCCGAGATGGCGCCGCTCGCGGCGTCGAAATCGAAGGCGTAGACGGCGTGCGCGCGGGTGTCGCTGCAGTACATCGTGCGTCCGTCGGGGCTCCAGGCGAGGCCGTTGCAGACGGTCAGGCCGCCGAGCCGGCGCTCGAGCACGCCGCCGCCGAAGCAGTGCAGCGACGCGAGCGCCGGCTCGCGCGGCTCGTAGATGGTGCCGACCCAGAAGCGGCCCTGCGGATCGCACTTGCCGTCGTTGAAGCGCTCGGTCCGCGGGTCGTAGGGCGGCGGGGCGAGCGGGCTTCGCACGCCCGTGGCCGGGTCGAAGCGCCACAGCCCATCGCGCATCGCCAGCAGCAGGGCGCCGCCCTGCATGGGCGCGAGGCTCGCCGGCTCGGCGTCGAACTGCCAGTGCGCCAATGCGCCGCTGGCCGGATCGAAGCGCTGCAGCCGCCTGCCGTCGATGTCGCACGAATACAGCGCCTGCTCGCCCGGGTGCCACACCGGCGACTCGCCGAGGTCGCTCGCCGACGCGACCGCCAGCCGCACCTCGTCGATCGGGCGGCGGCGGGTCAAGGCCGCGCGACCTCGAGCTTCATCCACGCATCGAAGGTCTCGCCCGGTTCCAGCGTGCGCAGGCCGAGCGACGCCGGATCGGCCATGTGGATGGCGTTGTTGACGTGGCTCACCGGCTCGACGCAGAAGACGTCGCGCTCGGGCCGCGCATAGACGACGAGGTAGGACAGCGACGACGTGAGCTGCAGCGACAGACGTTCGTCGCGGATGCGCACCGGGCCGCGCCAGCCCTCGAAGCAGTGGTCGAAATCGAGGTGCGCGACGTCGGCGTCGATGCCCGGCTGCGCCACCTTGCGCGTGGGCAGCAGCGTGGGCTCGTGGTCCCAGCGGTGGCTCAGCTCGGCATGCAGCCGGCTGCGGGCGCGCCGCGGAAAGTACGGATGCCAGCCGAGGCCCACCGGCTGCGCCACCTCGCCGGTGTTGGTGACCTGCATCTGCAGCGTGAGCGACTGCGGGGTGAGCGCGAAGAACTGCCGCGCCTCGAAGGCGAAGGGCCAGTGGGCGTCGGGCGCGTGCCGCATCGTCAGCACCACGTCGACGGCGCTGTTCGAGGCCACCTGCCACGGGCGCATCCAGCCGACGCCGTGCAGCGAGTGCGGTCCGTCGTTGAAGTTGCGCTCGGTGGTGTAGTCGCGGCCGCGAAAGCGGAAGCGGCACAGGCCGATGCGGTTCGAGTAGGGCACGAGCGGGTAGGAGGCCGCGTCGCGCGCGTCGGCGAGCAGCGCGGGCTCGGTCGACCGCAGCACCGGCGTGTCGCCATGCCAGAGGCCGGCGATCGAGCCGCCGAGGTCGGCGCGCAGCGCCAGGCGCAGGGCCCCCGCGTGCAGTTCGCAGGTGCCGGCGGCCGCGGCGGGCAAGGTGGCGGTCATGGCGCTCCCGTGGGAAAGAAAGGCAGACGGCGTGAGGGAATCAGTGGCCCGAGCGCGTGCCGCCGGCCAGCGTGTGCACGTGCTCGCCGTCCTGCGTGCGCAGCGCGCCGATCGCCAGGCGGGCGGCGTGCATCATCAGGCCGAGGTCGGACGCGATGGCGACGAAGTCGAACCCGGCCGCACGGTACTGCGCGACCTGCTCGGGCGTGCCGCCGACGGTGCCGACCGGCGTGCCGGCGCTCTTGCAGCGCTGCACGGCGCGCGCCATCGCCTCCATCACCTGCGGATGCATCAGCTGCCCCGGGTGGCCCATGGCGGCCGAGAGGTCGGCGGGGCCGAGGAAGACGGCATCGACGCCGTCGACGGCGGCGATCGCCTCGATGCCGGCCAGCGCCTGCGGCGTTTCGAGCTGCACGATCACGCCCATGTGCCGGTTGGCGTCCTGCAGGTAGTTCGGTGTGGTGCCGTAGCGCGAGCCGCGGCTCATGCCGGCCATGCCGCGCACGCCGCCGGGCGGGTAGCGCGTGGACGCCACCGCGCGCGCCGCCTCGGCGGCATCCTGCACGAAGGGGAACATCACCGTGGTCGCGCCCGCATCGAGCACGCGCTTGACCAGGACGGCGTCGTTCCACGCCACGCGCACCACGGGCAGCGTGCGGGTGCCGGCCATGGCCTGCAGCAGGTGCACGACTTCCATCATGTCGATGGGGGCGTGCTCCATGTCGACCACCGCCCAGTCGAAACCGGCGCAGCCGAGCGCTTCGGCCACGAGCGGGCTGGCCGACATGATCCAGGTGCCTACCGGCGGGTGCGCGCCGGCGGACCGGAGCAGGTGTTCGAAGGCGTTCATCGCGGCTCCCTTGCTTCGCATGGCCTGCGCATGATGACAGTCGGGAGCGTCGCCGCCATGCTCGAAATCACGCGCGCTCCCGGCCCTGCCGTCAGAGCCGGCTGTTGCCCCGGTTCAGCGGGGCCCGCAGGTAGTGCGCGCCCGGAATCGGGTTGTAGTAGTAGGGCGGCACCTCCTCGAAGCCGAGCGAGGCGTACAGCTCGCGCGCGGCCTCCATCTCGTCGAGCGTGTCGAGGAACATCGCCGAGTAGCCCGCGCGCATGCCTTCGTCCAGCAGAGCCTCGGCCAGCCGGCGGCCGAGCCCGAAGCGGCGGAACGCGGGGCGCACGTACAGGCGCTTCATCTCGCAGGCGTTGGGGTCGTCGGCATCGGGCAGCGGGCGCATGGCGACGCAGCCCGCGGGCGCCCCGTCGACCAGCGCGAGCAGCAGCACCCCGCGCGGCACGGCGTATTCGCCGGGCAGCGTCGCGAGCTCCTCCTCGAAGTTCTGGAAGCACAGGTCGATGCCGAGGCTCGCCGCGTATTCGCTGAACAGCTCGCGCACCAGCGCGATGGACTCGGGGCGGTCGACCGGGATGATCTGGATGTCCGGCAGATCCATCAGCACAGTTCCATCGGGCGGTTTCCCTCGCGGCGCAGGCGCACCATCATCCGCCGGGGTTCACCAGCCACGCCACGGCGGCGGCGCAGCCGGCCAGCAGCACCAGCGCCAGGAGGCGCGAGCCGGCGTGGTCGGCCGAGGCGGGCACGTGCGCGGGCAGGCGCTTGTCGCCCACGACCATCGGGGCGACCAGGCCGCGCCGGCGCAGCGCGTAGACGGCGATCGCTGCCAGGTGCAGCAGCACGAGCCCGATCACCAGCCCCTGGCCCCAGCCCTTGTGCCAGCGCGTGAGCGCGAGGCTCGTGGCGCTGCTCACCTGGGCGGCCAGCGGCCCGGTGGTGGCGATCTCGTCGTCGGCGAACAGGCCCGTGCCGGCCTGCAGCGCGAGGATCCCGAGCAGCGCGAACACCGAGAGCGCGCCCAGCGGGCTGTGGCCGACGTCGAGGAATTCGTGCGCCCCGTGGCGCCCGCGCAGGTAGCGCCACACGGTCGAGGGCGCGTAGACGAACGCGGAGAAGCGCGACCAGCGCCCGCCGACGAAGCCCCACAGCAGCCTGAAGCCCAGCAGCGCCAGCACCGCATAGCCGAGCCGCAGGTGCCACACCATGGCGTCGCCGCCGATCTTGGCGCTCAGCACCGCGCCCAGCACGCACACCGCCAGCGCCCAATGGAACAACCGGGTGGGCAGGTCCCAGATGCGCAGGGGTATCAGCGGGTCGGTCATCGGGCGCGGGGGCGTGGTCCGTCGTGGCTGCAACCATAACCGCAAAGGCCCCGGCGCCGAACCCCGGCCGGCAGGCGCCCGCGCCGACGGAATAAGCTCCGCCGGCTCGACGTACACCGGCGGCGTGCCTGCGGGACAGCCGGCACCGCCGCCCTCAACCCTGCCCTCCGGAGAAACCCCCGAATGAGAATGAAGAAGATGTTCCTGGTCGCCGCCGCGGTCCTCGGCGCGGCGACCGCGCTGCCGGCCGCCGCGCAGTTCGCGAAGCCCGAAGACGCGATCAAGTACCGCAAGGCCGCGTTCACCGTGATGGGCACGCACTTCGGCCGCCTGGGCGCCATGGCGAACGGCCGCATGCCCTTCGACGCCAAGGCGGCCAGCGAGAACGCCGAGCTCGTGGCCGTCGCCTCGCACCTGCCGTTCGCGGCCTTCGGCAGCGGGACCGATCTGGGCGAGACCCGCGCCAGGCCCGAAATCTGGTCCGAGGCCGACAAGTTCCGGGCGGCCGCCACGAAGATGCAGCAGGAGGTGGCCAAGCTCAACGCCGCCGCCAAGACCGGCAGCCTGGACAACCTGAAGGCCGCCTTCGGCGGCGCGGCACGCAGCTGCAAGGCCTGCCACGACAGCTACCGCACCGACTGACGCGCCACCCCCGGCCACCCGCCGCTGCATCCGGCGGCGCGCTTTTCGTGCCGCCTGCCACGGATCGCCCGCCGCCGCCCGCCAGGGCGGCCCGCCAGGGCGGCCCGCCGGGCCGCATCCGGGGCGGGCGCACCATCCCCATCCAGTACCATCGCTGCCTTGCCGAGCCGGCCGGCCGCCTTGCATCGCGGGAATCCCCTTGGGCACAGGATGCGGGCGCTTGCCTGCCCGCGCTGCCGCGCGCGCCCGCGGCCCGGCCTCGATCGAACCACGCACTCCAACCGCGTCGCCCTTCGCATGAGCATGCGCCATCTCTTCGTCCTCGCCGTCCTGGGACTGTGCCTCGGCGCCGCGTCCGCCCAGTCGACCGACCCGTCGCGCAACCCGTTCGGCGGGTCCGGCTATCCCGGCTACGGCACGACGCAGCAGCCCCAGTCGCAGCAGCCGTCGTCATCGTCCGGCTACGGCATGCAGCCGGGCCTGGGCCTGGGGTCGGGAACGTCGAACCAGTTCGACCCGCCGTCGATCCGGTCGTCCGGCAGCGCCAGCCCCTTCGGCACGGCCCTGCAGCGGGACCACCGCATCGAGGCGCAGGAGAACCGGCCGATGCGCCGCATCGACCGCCCGCCGCCCGCGCCGAGCGAGTTCCAGAAGTTCGTCGCGAACGCCACGGGCCGCCTGCTGCCGGTGTTCGGCGCCCGGTTCTTCGCCTCGGCGCCGGACCCGGTCGACGCGCTGCACAGCGTGCCGGTGTCCGGCGACTACGTGGTGGGGCCGGGCGACGAGCTGCTGATCCGCGCCTGGGGCTCGATCGACGTCGACTACCGCGCGACGGTGGACCGCAACGGGCAGGTCAGCCTGCCGCGCGTGGGCACCTTCAGCGTGGCGGGGATCAAGGCCTCGGAGCTCGAATCGCACCTGCGCGCGCAGATCGGCCGGCTGTTCACCAACTTCAATCTCAACGTCACGCTCGGCCAGCTGCGCTGGACCCGGGTCTTCGTCGTCGGCCCGGCGCAGTGGCCGGGCGCCTACACCCTGCCCAGCCAGTCGACGCTGCTGTCGGCGGTGGTGGCCGCGGGCGGGCCCTCGCCCACCGGCTCGATGCGGCGCGTCAGCCTGCGCCGCGACGGCAAGGTCGTCGCCGACCTGGACATCTACGACTTCCTGGTGCGCGGCGACAAGTCGAAGGACCTGCAGATCGCCAACGGCGACGTGGTGGTGTTCTACCCCGTGGGCCCGCAGGTGGCGATCAACGGCGCCATCGACACGCCGGCGGTCTACGAGCTGAAGCAGGCCGAGGAGCCGGCCGGCGACGTGCTGCGCTACGCCGGCGGCGCGCCGGTGCTCGCCAACCCGAACCGCGTGCAGCTCGAGCGCATCGACCCGAGCCAGCAGGCGGCGCGCTACGTCGAGGAGTTCCGCCTCGACCCCGCCGGGCAGGCCAAGACGCTGCGCGACGGCGACGTGCTGACGCTGCTGGCGATCTCGCCGCAGTTCGCCAACGCGGTGACGCTGCGCGGCCACGTGGCGCAGCCGCTGCGCTATCCGCACCGCCCCGGCATGCGCATCACCGATCTCATTCCGGACAAGGAAGCCCTGATCTCGCCCGACTTCTACCGCCGCAAGAACCTGCTGGTGCAGGTGATCGAGGACGACGTCGAGCCGCGCGGCGACGGCGTGGCGCGCTTCGCCCGCGGCGAGCGCGATGCCGGCAATCCCCTGCGCGACGGCGCCTACGAGCGCGGCGGCGAGGACACCGGCCTGCCGCGCACCGAGCGCGAACGCGAGCGTGAGCGCGCCTATGCCGACGCCCGCCTGTCCGGCGCACGCGCCGACCGGCGCGACGACCCGCGCGGCGAACGCACGCGCGAGTCCTCGCGCAACGGCGGCACGGCCGGCATCGACCGCCGCTTCGACGACGACGAGCGCCGCCGGGCGCCCGGCCCGCTGTTCGACGAGCTCAACTGGGACTACGCCGTCATCGAGCGACTGAACCGCCAGGAGCTGCGCACGCAGATCATCCCCTTCAACCTCGGCCGCGCCGTGCTGCAGGGCGACCCGTCGCAGAACCTCGAGCTGCTGCCGGGCGACGTGGTCACCGTCTACAGCCAGAAGGACGTGCGCGTGCCGGTGGCGCGCCAGACGCGGCTGGTCTCGCTCGAGGGCGAGGTGACCGCGCCCGGCGTCTACCAGCTCGAAGCCGGCGAGACCCTGCGCAGCCTGATCTTGCGCGCCGGCGGCCTGACGCCCCAGGCCTACGCCTACGGGCTCGAGTTCAGCCGCGAGCAGACGCGCCGGCGCCAGCGCGAGAACCTGACCACCGCCCTGGCGCGCCTGGAGGCGCTGTCGGCCACGCAGGCCGCGCGCGACGCCGCCAACCGCGACGACCGAGGCACCGTCGCGAGCAGCGCCGCCACCCAGGCGCAGATCGCGCGGCTGTCGCGCATGGAGCCCAACGGCCGCATCGCGCTCGAGCTGAACCCCGGCATCCAGACGCTCGACGCCCTGCCCGACGTGCCGCTGGAGCACGGCGACCGCATCAGCGTGCCGGCGCGGCCGGGCTTCGTGACGGTGGCCGGCGCGGTGGTGAACAGCAACGCCTTCCTCTGGAAATCGGGCCGCACGGTCGGCGACTACGTGCGGCTGGCCGGCCTGGACATCGGCGCCGAGCCGGAGAACATGTTCATCCTGCGCGCCGACGGCACGGTGACGCATGCGAACGACCAGCGCGGGTTCTTCGGCTACGGCGGCGTCGACTCGCAGGTGCTGCAGCCCGGCGACGCCGTGATCGTGCCGAGCCAGCTCGACTACGAGACCTGGGGCCGCGCCCTGGTGCGCAACCTGAAGGACTGGTCGCAGATCTTCTCGCAGTTCGGCCTGGGCATCGCGGCGATCAACGCCATCAAGAACGATTGAGCGCACGCATGACCTCCCCCCAGAACCCGGGCCTGCCGCCCGTCGAGGACATCGAGGACGACGGCCCCGAAATCAGCCTCGTCGACCTGCTGACCTGGATCGGCGAGCGCAAGCGGCTGGTGGCCGCGGTGACGCTGGCTGCCACGCTGATCGCCACGGCCGTCGCCTTCGCGATGCCCAAGATCTACACCGCGCGCACGGCGCTGCTGCCGCCCGGCTCGCAGCAGCAGGGCGCCGGCGCGGCCGCCATGGCGGCGCTGGGCTCGCTGGGCGGCCTGGCCGGACTGGCCGGCATCTCGGGCAAGACCCCCGACGAGCTCTACATCTCGCTGCTCAAGAGCGACAGCATCGTCCGCGCGCTGGACCAGCGCTTCGGCCTGCAGGCACGCTACGAGGTCAAGAACTTCGAGGCGCTGCGCAAGACGCTGCCCAGGTACGTGAAGGTCGCGGCCGAGAAGAAAAGCGGCATCATCAACCTCGACGTCGACGACGAGGACCCGCAGTTCGCCGCCGAACTCGCCAATGCGCACGTCGAGGAGCTGACGCGCGTGCTCGACCGGCTGGCCGTCTCCGAGGCGCAGCAGCGCCGCGTGTTCTTCTCCCGGCAGATGGCGGAGACCAAGGAGAACCTGATCAAGGCCGAGCAGGACCTTCGCCGCGTGCAGGAGAAGTCCGGGCTGATCGTGCTCGACCGGCAGGCGGAGGCCCTGATCGGCGGCGCGGCGCAGATCCGCGCGCTGATCGCCGAGCGCGAGGTGCAGCTGAAGGTGCTGCGCACCACGGCCACCGAGCAGAACCCGGCGGTCATCCGCCTCAACTCCGAACTGCGCGCCCTGCGCGCCGAGCTGGCCCGCATGGAGTCGTCCGAGCGCACCGGCAGCGGCAGCCCGCTGGACCTGCCGGTCGGGCGCATTCCCGAGGCCGCCATCGACTACATCCGCGCCGCCCGGGAAGTGAAGATCCAGGAGGCGATCCTCCAGACCATGATCCGCCAGTTCGAGGCCGCCAAGCTCGACGAAGCCAAGGAAGGCGCGGCGGTGCAGCAGATCGACAAGGCCCTGCCGCCCGACTACAAGTCCAAGCCCTCGCGCGCGCTCATCATGCTGTCCGGCCTGCTGCTGGGCCTGCTCGGCTCGAGCCTGTGGGTCGTCTGGCGCGGCTATGCGCGGCTGGTGCGCGAGCAGGACCCGAACGCCGAGGCCGCGTGGCAGGCGATGGCGCGCGCCTGGCGCTGGCGGGCCTGACCGCCCGGCGCCGGGCTCAGCGGCCGCCCAGCACGCCCGCGAACACCTCGCTGTCCACGTTGCCGCCAGTCAGCGCGACGCCGACGGCGCGGCCCTTCCAGCGCTCCTGCTGAGCCAGCGCCGCCGCCAGCGCGGCGGCGCCCGCCCCTTCGGCCACGTTGTGCGTGTCGCGGAACAGGGCGCGCATCGCGGCGGCCACCTCGGCGTCGCTCACCGCCACCACGTCGTCGACCTCGCGGCGGATCACCGCCAGCGCCTCGGCGTCGGGCGTGCGGCAGGCCATGCCGTCGGCGAGCACCGTGGTGACGGGCGACTCGACCGGCCGGCCGGCGCGGAACGACTGCTGGTAGGCGGTGGCATGCGCCGACACCACGCCGACGATGCGGCTGCGCGCGCCGGTGTGGGCCCGGGCCGCCGCGCAGCCGCAGATGCCCGAGCCGAGGCCGATGGGCACGAACACCACGTCCGGCTGCACGGCGGCGAAGAACTCCAGCCAGCAGGTCGCCACGCCGCGCACCAGGTCGGGGTGGAACGACGGCACCATGTGCAGCCCGCGTTCGCGCGCCAGCACCGCGGCATGTTCGCGCGCGGCCTGGAAGTCGTCGCCGTGCTCGATCAGCTCGACGCCCAGCGCGCGCATGGCCGCGTTCTTCTCGACCGAGTTGCCGTGCGGCACGACGATGCTCGCCGCCAGCCCGTGGCGCCGCGCCGCGAAGCCGACCGACTGGCCGTGGTTGCCGCGGGTCGCGCTGACGACGCCGGTGCAGTGCGGCTCGCGCCGGCGCAGGCCCTCGAAATAGGTGAGCCCGCCGCGCAGCTTGAACGCGCCGACCGGCGTGTGGTTCTCGTGCTTGACCCACACCTCGGCGCCGAGGCGCCGGTCGAGCAGCGGCCAGCGCTGCTGCGGCGTCGGCGCGAACACGGCCTGCACGCTGCGCCGGGCGGATTCGAGATCTTCGCGGCTGAACTGCATCGCAACTCCTTCAGGATGGCGCGTCGAGGATGACGCGCCCGTTCGGGCCGTCGACCACGGCGCGCAGGGGCGGCCCGTCGCCGCGGCGCGTCACGCCGCGCGGCGCGAGCGCCGACCACACCGCATCGTCGAGCCCTGCCACCTCCAGCGCGGCGAGCGCGAGCGGCGGCTCATTCATCGCGTCCGCCGGGTGCGCGCCGCGCCATTCGATCAGCGCCGGCAGCGCCCCGGCGGCGAGCCGCCGGCCGTCGGCCCGCAGGCTGATGCGCCAGCGCAGCAGGCCGGCGGCGGAGGCGCGTTCCGCGTCGACGATCTCGCCGGCGTCCGCGCCCGCGCGGCGCAGCCGCTCCGCCGCCGCGTCGATCGCCGCGCAGCGCGCCACCCAGTGCACCAGCCGCGGCCCGGCCGCGAGCGCCTGCCGCATCGCCGGCGCGTCGAGGTCGAACCAGCGCACGCGTGCGGGCGCAGGCGCGTCGGGGTCGACGGCGATGATTTCGAGATAGCGGCGCGCCCCCAGCGGCAGCAGCCGGTTGTGCGTGCCCATCAGCGCATGGCGGCCGCCCGCGCCCGGCACCACGCCGAACGTCGCCTCGCACCAGGCCGCGCCCTCGTCCAGCGTGCGCGCCGCGACGACGAGGTGGTCGAGCTCGACGCCCGCGTTCACAGCGCCACCGTGCCGCGGATGCAGCTCACGCTCGCGCCGCCGACCCAGACGTCGCCATCGGCGCGGTCGAGGTGCACCCTTCCCGCGCGCCCGAGCCGCGCGCCCTGCGACGCCACGTAGCGCGCCGGCGCCGCGCCCTCGCCCATCAGCCACTGCGCCAGGCTGGCGTTGAGGCTGCCGGTGACCGGGTCCTCGGGAATGCCGATGGCGGCGGCGAACGCACGCACCTCGAACGCGCAGTCGCTGCCGGCCGGGTGCGCGCCCACCACGCCGACCTTGGCCAGCGGCTTCAGCGCCGCATGGTCCGGCTCGAGCGCCAGCACCGTCGCCGCGTCGGCGAGCCGCAGCGCGAGCCACTGCGGGCCGTTGTCGAGCCAGCGCGCGGCGAGCACCTGGGCGGCGTCCAGGCCGAGCGCGGCCCGCACCTTCGACAGCAGGCCGTCGTCGACCTCGCGCATGCGCAGCGGCGGCGCGGCGAACGCCGCCCGCCCGGCTTCCACGCGGATGCGCACAAACCCGACGCCGCACTGCTGCACCACCTCGCCCGCCTGCCGCGGCACCCCGCCCTGCGCCCGCCACGCATGGCAGCTGCCCAGCGTCGGATGGCCGGCGAAGGGCAGCTCGCCGCCGGGCGTGAAGATGCGCACGCGGTAGTCGGCGCCCGGCTCGGTGGGCCGCAGCAGGAAGGTGGTTTCCGACAGGTTGGTCCAGCGCGCGAAGTCCTGCATGCGCGCCTCGCTCAGGCCGTCGGCGTCGTGCACGACGGCCAGCGGGTTGCCGCGCAGCGGCGTCTCGGTGAAGACGTCGACCTGGGTAAACGCATGAGTGCTCACAGCGATTCCTCCACCACCGCGGCCAGCGCCGCGATGCCCTCGTCGATGCGCGCCGGCGGCATCGTCACGAACGACAGCCGCAGCGTGTTCGCCTTCGGCGCCTCGGCGAAGAAGGCGGCGCCCGGCACGAAGGCCACGCCGCGCGCCACGGCCCGCGGCAGCAGCGCCAGCGTGTCGACGCCGGCCGGCAGCTCGAGCCAGAAGAACATGCCGCCGCGCGGCGTCACCCACCGGCAGCCGCGCGGCATGTGCGCCTCGAGCGCACGCTGCATCGCGTCGCGCTGCGTCCTGTAGCGCGCGCGGATGGTCGGCACGTGCTCGCGCAGGAAGCCATCGCGGATGACCTCGTGCACCAGCCGCTGGTTGAAGCCCGGCGTGTGCAGGTCAGCCGCCTGCTTGGCCTGCAGCAGCTTGGGGAACAGCGGCTTGGGCGCAGCCACGAAGCCCAGCCGCAGCCCCGGCGCCAGCACCTTGGAGAACGAGCCGAGGTAGAGCACGCCCTCGGGCCAGCGCGCGGCGAGCGGCGCGGGCGGCGGCGCGTCGTACCACAGCTCGCCGTAGGGGTTGTCCTCGACGATGGGCAGGCCGATGTCCGCCGCGCGCGCCGCGAGCGCCTCGCGCCGCGCCTCGCTCACGCAGCGTCCGCTCGGGTTCTGGAAGTTGGGCAGCGCGTAGAGGAACTGCGCGCCGCGCGCCGCGTCCAGCCCCTCGGGGACGGGGCCGTCGTCGTCGCAGTCCACCGGCACGAAGGCGGGCTCGTAGGGCGCGAAGGCCTGCAGCGCGCCGAGGTAGGTGGGCGACTCCACCGCCACGCGGCTGCCGCCGTCGATCAGCGCCTTGCCGGCGAGGTCCAGCCCCTGCTGAGAACCGGTGGTGATGAGCACCTGCCCCGGCTCCACCGCCAGGCCCTGGCCCGCGAGCTCCTGCGCCACCCATTCACGCAGCGGCCCGTGGCCTTCGCTGGCCGCGTACTGCAGCGCCTCGCGCGGCGTGTCGCGCAGCACGCGCTCGCTGGCCTCGCGCATCGCCTCGATGGGGAAGCTGTCGGGCGACGGCAGGCCGCCGGCCAGCGAGATGACGCCCGGCTGCTCGGTGAGCTTGAGGATCTCGCGGATGATGGACGGGTTCATGCGCTCGGCACGGCGCGACAGCTTGAAGCTCATGGGAAGTCCCTCGGGTTCGGATCAGGTCGCCGGCCGCACGTCCGCCGGCATGCGCTTGCCGGCGAAGACCACGCCGACGACGGCCAGCGAAAAGATCACCGTCGCCGCGTCCAGCGTCTCGCCCAGCACGGGCACGGCGAACAGCAGCGCGAGAAAGGGCTGCACCAGCTGCACCTGGCTCACCCGCACCGTGCCGCCGAGCGCGAGGCCGCGGTACCAGGCGAAGAAGCCGAGCCACATCGAGAACAGCGTGACGTAGCCGAAGCCGAGCCAGGCCGCGGGCTGCACCGCCCGCGCCGGCCAGCTCGCCAGCATCACCGGCAGGGTGAAGGGCAGGCTGCCGACCAGCACCCAGCAGATCACGTGCTCGGCGCGCATCTGCGCCGACAGCCGCGCGCCGGCCACGTAGCCGATGGCCGCGCTGACGACGGCGAGCAGCAGCAGGCCATCGCCCATGGACAGCCGCCCGCTGCCCTGGTGCGCAGCGAAGGCGAGCACCAGGGCGCAGCCGATCCCCGCGCAGAGCCAGAAGCCCGCGCTCGGCCGCTGGCGGAATGCCACCGCGGCCGCGGCGGCCGTGGCCAGCGGCAGCACGCCGGTGACGACCGCGGCGTGCATGGCGTCGACCTCGCGCAGCGCGAAGCCGAGGAAGAGCGGAAAGCCGAGCACCGTGCCCAGCGCCGAGACGGCGAACGCGCCGAACTGGTCCCGCCGCGGGCGCGGCGCGCGGGTGGCGAGCAGCCAGCCGATGCTCAGCAGCCCCGCCACGGCCGCGCGCCCGGCCGCCACGAACACCGGCGGCAGCTGCGGGTCGCTCGCCGGCCCGACGGCCAGGCGCGTCATCGGCAGGGTCATGGCGAAGATCGCCACGCCCAGCGCCCCGAGCCACAGGCCGCGTGCCTCGTCATCAGGCTTCATGGGCCCTCCGTACGCGCAGCGGGCCGAGCGCCGGGCCGCCCCAAGCCGGCCCGCATCCCCCCGGGGGATCGCACGATGTACTCGTCGGGCGAGGGGCCGTCATTCACGCCACCGCCATCCAGAAGGCCACGGCCACGAGCACCACCGCCATCGCGCGGTTGAACCACAGCAGCCGCGCGCCCTGCGCCAGCCAGTGCCGCAGGACGGAGCCGACCGCCGCGTAGGTGAAGTTGCTGCTGAAGGCGAACACCACCATCACGGCGCTCACGATGGCCAGGCGCTCGCCCGGGTTCGTGGCCGGCACGCCGTCGGCCGAGGCCACCCAGCCGGCCGCCAGCGTGAGCGCCAGCATCCAGGCCTTGATGTTGACGAACTGCAGCGCCACGCCCTGCCAGAAGCCGACGCGCAGCCGGTGGGCGTCGGCTTCGCCCAGGCGGGCGGTGCGCGACAGCTTCCACGCGAGCCACAGCAGGTAGCCGACGCCGACGACCTTGACCGCCCAGCGCGCCGCCGGCACGGCCAGCACCAGCGCGCCCAGGCCCAGGCCGCAGGCCAGCATCAGCACCGTCCAGCCCGCCGGCACCGCGACGACGAAGCGCAGCGCCCGGCGCAGGCCGAAGTTGGCGGCCAGCGCGGTGGCGAGGGTGGTGTTGGGCCCGGGGGAGAAGCTCATCGCGGTGGCGAAGGCGAGCAGGGCGGTGAACTCGTCGGCAGTCATCCGGCGCAGTCTACGGGCCGGCGCCATCACATCGCCAGTACACTTTCCCGTCACACCCATCGATCTGTACCGGCGCCGCGCACCACACAGCCTGCCATGGACTCTCCCCTCGGCCCCGACGCCGGCCTTTCCCGCGGCGCCGACACCACGCTCACCGAGCAGCTCGCCGCGCGCTTCGCGGGGCGCATCCGCCAGCGGCTGCTGGCGCCCGGCTCGCGGCTGCCCTCGGTGCGCGAATGCGCGCGCCGCCACGGCGTGAGCCCGTACACCGTGGTGGCGGCCTACGACCAGCTGCTGGCGCAGGGCCTGGTGGAGGCGCGCCGCCAGCGCGGCTTCTTCGTGCGCGAGGGCGGCCCCGAGCCGCGCCGCGCCAGCCACCCCGGCCCGGCAGCGCCGCGCCAGCTGCCCATCAGCGCCACCACGCTGGTGCGCGGCATGTTCCAGCCGCCCGGTGCGCTGCCGATGCCGGGGCTGGGCACGCTGCCCGTCGAATGGCTGGACCTGCCGATGCTCGCGAGCGCCATGCGCCGCGTCACCGCCGGCAGCCGGCTGGCCGACGTGTCGCTGCAATACGGCGAGCCGGCCGGCGACCCGCGGCTGCGGCAGGCGCTGGCGCGCAAGCTGGCCGACCACGGCATCGAGGCGGCGCCGGAGCAGATCGTCACGACGGTGGGCGCCACGCACGCGCTGGACGTCGTCACCCGCGCGCTGCTGCGCGCCGGCGACGCCGTGCTGGTCGACGAGCCCGGCTGGCCGCTGGAGTACGCGCGCCTGGCGGCGCTCGGCCTGCGGCTGCTGCCGGTGCCGCGCGGCGAGGCCGGGCCGGATCTCGCGGTGATGCAGCGCCTGATCGAGGCGCACCGCCCGCGCCTGTACATCACCGTCTCGGTGCTGCACAACCCGACCGGCGCCTCGCTCTCGCTGGGCGCGGCGCACCAGCTGCTCAAGCTCGCGCAGGCGCACGACCTGCAGATCGTGGAGGACGACAGCTACGCCCACCTCGCGCCGGCGCACCTGCCGCGGCTGTCGGCGCTGGACGGGCTGGAGCGCACGGTCTACGTGTCGGGCTTCTCCAAGATCCTGGCACCGAACTGGCGGGTGGGCTTCCTCGCCGCGCCGCGGCGGCTCGTCGACCGCTTCGTCGACACCAAGCTGCTGAGCACCCTCACCAGCCCCGCGCTCACCGAGCAGGCGCTCGCCCACTGCCTGGAGACCGGCCTCGTGCGCCGCCACACCGAGCGGGTGGCGGCCAAGCTCGACGCGGCGCGCACGCGCGCCGTGCGGCTGGCCGAGACCCACGGCTGCCGCTTCGCGGCGCCGCCGCGCGGGCTGTTCGGCTGGGTGGACGCGGGGGCCGACACCGAGCGCCTGGCCCGGGTGATGCTCGACGACGGCTGGCTGCTGGCCCCGGGCGCGCTGTTCCACGCCACTCCGCGGCCGACGCCGCTCATGCGCATCAACTTCGCCAGCACCCAGGACGCACGCTTCTGGAAAGCGCTGGCTGCAGCACGCCGTGCGGCGTAGCGGGCGCCCACGTCGGAATGGCGGCGCGGTACGCCCGTGCCCGCCTCCCTGCAAGGTCTTTCAGGTGTGGAATCTGCGTCAGCTTGTGAAAATCGCAAGTGTTCATGAACAGCATGTTCGACTCCACCATCCCGTTCGGCGCCCCCGAACTGATGCGCGCCAGCGCCTACCGGCTCTACCTGAAGGAGCTGGAGGAAGAGGCCGCGCGCAACGGCACGAGCTCGCGCATCGCCTCGCTCAGCCCCTCGCTGCGCGCCGACCTGTACCGCTTCGAGGGCGACGGCGCCGGGCCCGAGTCGCTGGAGGCGCTGGAGGTGGTGGCCGCCTGCGTGCGCCACGCCCGCCGGGTGACGATCCACCTGCTGTACGACGAACGCGTGGTGCCGCTCACCGTCTTTCCCGAAGAGCGCCTGGTGCACTGCCCGGTGCCGATGTCGATGCTGCTCGCCAGCGGCGTGCCCGACCTGAAGGTGCTGCACGTCGAGCCCGCGCTGCTGCGCCCGCCGGGCGACCCGACGCAGGCGCTGGTCGGCCCGCGCGAGCAGCACTACCCGCTCGCCCCGGTGCTGTGGGAATTGGCCATGCACGGGCGGCGCACCGAGTTGCTGCCGGAGATCGCCGGCCCCGCGGTGTACCGGGTGGCGCCGGGGCTGGTGCTGGCCGGCGTACCCATCGGCGGGCCGCTGCTCGCCGCCGTGCAGCGGCTGCGGCGCGAATGCACCTCGCTGCGCGAGATCGCCGACTGGCCCGGCTTCGACCGCGAGCGCGCCGCGCGGCTGCTCAATGCGCTGTACGTGCTGGCCGGGCTGATGGTCAGCCGCTCGCACCCGGACGCCGTCGGCGAGGGCTGGTTCGGCGCGCTGGTGCGCTAGGGGTGGAGCCCCCGGCGCGGCGCTCGGCTGAGCGCCGGCGGGTTCAGCGCTGCAGCGCTTCCCAGCGTTCCAGCGCCGCCAGCAGCTCGTCGTCGATCCGCGCGTAGCGCGTCTGCGCCTCGGCCGCGCGCTGCGGCTCGGCGGCGTAGAAGTCGGGATCGCCGATCAGCGTGCCGAGCTCGGCCTGCTCGGCCTCCAGCGCCTCGATGCGGCCCGGCAGCTCGTCGAGCTCGCGCTGCTCCTTGTAGCTGAGCTTGCGCGGCTTGGCGGCCGGCGCGGCGGGCGGCGTCTTGGGCTTCTCGGCCGCCTCCGGCTTGCGCTCGGCCACGGGCCGCATGGCACGCGCCCGGTCGCGCTGCAGCTTCCAGTCCTCGTACCCGCCTTCGTACTCGCGCCAGAAGCCCGGCCGCTCGTCGCCTTCCCAGGCGATGGTGCTGGTGACCACGTTGTCGAGAAAGCGCCGGTCGTGGCTGACGAGGAACACCGTGCCGGCGTAGTTCTGCAGCAGCTCCTCCAGCAGTTCCAGCGTGTCGATGTCGAGGTCGTTGGTCGGCTCGTCGAGCACCAGCACGTTGGCCGGCAGCGCGAACAGGCGCGCGAGCAGCAGGCGGTTGCGCTCGCCGCCCGAGAGCGTGCGCACCGGCGAGTTCGCGCGCTCGGGCGAGAACAGGAAGTCGTTGAGGTAGCTCATCACGTGCTTGCGCGCGCCGCCCACCTCCACCCATTCGCTGCCGGGGCTGATGGTGTCGGCCAGCGTCGCGTCCAGGTCGAGCCGGCTGCGCATCTGGTCGAAGTAGGCGACCTCGAGCCGCGTGCCCTGGCGCACGCTGCCCGAATCGGGCCGCAGCTCGCCGAGGATGAGCTTGAGCAGCGTGGTCTTGCCCGCGCCGTTCGGGCCGATGAGGCCCACCTTGTCGCCGCGCAGCAGGGTGGCGCTGAAGCGGTCGACGATGGGCTTGCCGCCGAAGCTGAGCGACACGTCGCGCAACTCCGCCACGATCTTGCCGCTGGGCACGCCCGAGTCGACCTCCAGCCGCACCTGGCCCAGCGATTCGCGCCGCTTCGCGCGCTGCGCGCGCAGCGCCTGCAGCCGCTCGACGCGCGCCACGCTGCGCGTGCGCCGCGCCTCCACGCCCTTGCGGATCCACACCTCCTCCTGCGCCAGCAGCTTGTCGGCGCGCGCGTTGGCCAGCGCCTCGGCGGCGAGCTGCTCTTCCTTCGTGCGCTCGTAGGCGCTGAAGTTGCCCGGGTAGCTGCGGATCACGCCGCGGTCGAGCTCGATGATGCGCGTGGCCACGCCGTCGAGGAAGGCGCGGTCGTGGGTGATGAGCATCACGCTGCCCTGGAAGGCGCGCAGCAGTTCCTCCAGCCAGGCGATCGAGTCGAGGTCGAGGTGGTTGGTCGGCTCGTCGAGCAGCAGCACGTCGGGCACGGCCACCAGCGCCTGCGCCAGCGCCACGCGCTTCTTCATGCCGCCCGAGAGCTCGCCGACGACGCGCGCGCCGTCGAGCTGCAGCCGGTGCAGCGTGGTCTCCACGCGCTGCTCCCAGTTCCATGCGTCCAGCGCCTCGATGCGCGTCTGCAGCGCGTCGAGGTCGGCGCCTTCGGCATGCGCCTCGTAGGCGTCGCGCACGGCGCGCGCCTCGGCCACGCCTTCGCTCACCATCTCGAACACCGTGTGCGCGGGATCGAACGCCGGCTCCTGCGGCACGTACCGGATGCGCAGGCCCTGCGTCATCTGCAGCAGGCCGTCGTCGGGCTTCTCCAGCCCGGCGACGATCTTCAGCAGCGAGGACTTGCCCGCGCCGTTGCGCCCGATGAGGCCGAGGCGCTCGCCGGCTTCGAGCGAGAAGGCCGCGCCGTCGAGCAGCGCGACGTGGCCGTAGGCGAGGTGGGCATTGGAGAGGGACAATACGGCCATCGGATGAACAACAGTGCGTCTGGCGGCCCTCAGGCCGGGTCGGGGGTTTTCAGCAGCTCCCCGCGGACGATGTGCATCAGCAGATCGTCGAAGGTATAGAAGCCGTTGCTGCGCTTGGCCAGCTCGCGCAGCGCGAAGGCGGCGCCGGTGCCGAAGGCCTCGCGCCGGATGGCATCGTGAATGATGCGCACCGTCTGGTTCGGGAAGCCGAAGATCACCTCGTGGTGGCCGACGATGCCGCCCAGCCGCAGAGAGGTGATGCGTTCGTCCTCGACTTCGAGCGCCTGCGCGATCTTGCGTGCGGTGCCCGAGACCTCGGGCTTGTCGCGAAAGTGCTGCTCGAGGATCTCGATGTCGGCGAACGGCGCGATGATGCGCAGCATGCGCGACGCCAGCAGCACGAAGTTGATGCCCAGCGTGATGTTGGGCGAGGCCAGGACCCGGGCGTCCCGCCCGAGATCGTGCAGGTACGCGAGGTCGTCGGGCTCGTACGCGGAGATGGCGCTCAGCAGCATGAGCTTGCGTCGGCGCAGTTCTTCACCGTACGCATGCACGCTTTCGCGCTGCGAGAAATCGACCAGTGCGTCGACCGGCTGCTCGTCCAGCAAGGCATCGAGCGGCCGCTGCTCCAGGCCGACCACCGGCACGTCGATGCCGGGCTCGGGGGTATGGCGCATTCCTTCGGGCGAACTCCTGCGCGCGATCCAGCGCAGGTCCAGCCGCGGATCGGTCGCCAGCACGTTGGCCACCGACTGCCCGGCCTTGCCGTAACCCATCAAGCCGACTCTGATCATGGGTGCCTCCTTTGGTACATGAGCGCCCCCGCGGCCGATGGACGACCGCGCGAGCCCGTTCCGGCGGGCGGACTGCCTGACCTCGCCGGGGCGACGACGCCGTGCCCTGGGAGGCACGACGCCGAGGATGCGCGTCGATCGCTACGCGATCTTCTGCAGCAGTGCATCGACGAAGCGTTGCGCCACGTCGAAACCCGCCTGCTGCGTGATTTCCTGAAAACAGGTGGGGCTGGTGACGTTGATCTCGGTGAGGCTGTCACCGATCACGTCCAGGCCCACCAACAACAGCCCGCGCCTGGCGAGCACGGGGCCGATGGCAGCAGCGATCTCGCGGTCGCGCGCGGTGAGGGGCTGCGCCACCCCCTTGCCGCCGGCGGCCAGGTTGCCGCGGATCTCGCTGCCTTGCGGAATGCGGGCCAGACTGTAAGGCACGGGCTCGCCGTCGATCACCAGCACGCGCTTGTCGCCCTTCGTGATCTCGGGCAGGTAGCGCTGCACCATCACCGTCTGCGCGCCGCCGCGGTTCAGCGTCTCGGCGATGCTGCCCAGGTTCAGCCCGTCGGGGCCGACGCGGAAGATGCCGGCGCCGCCCATGCCGTCCAGCGGCTTGAGGATGATGTCGCGGTGCTCGGCATGGAAGGCGCGGATGGCCTGCTCGTCGCGCGTGACCAGCGTGGGCGCGATGAACTGCGGGAATTCGAGGATGGCGAGCTTCTCGGGGTGGTTGCGCAGCGCCGCCGGGTCGTTGAACACCTTCGCGCCCTCGCGCTGCGCCTGGCTCAGTAGGTGCGTGGCGTAGAAGTACTCGCTGTCGAAGGGCGGGTCCTTGCGCATCACCACCGCCGCGGCGTCGGCGAGCGCGAGCTCCTTCTGCGCGATCACCGTGAACCAGTCTTTCGCATCGCCCGTGAGCGTGATCGCGCGCGCCGCGCGCGCCACCACGCGCGCGCCGCGCACCCACACCAGGTCGGCCGGCTCGCAGGCCCACAGCGTGCAGCCGCGCGCGGCGGCCTCGCGCATCATGGCGAAGGTCGAGTCCTTGTGGGTCTTGAAACCCTCGAGCGGGTCGGCGACGAAGAGAAGATCCATGGCGGTTCCGTTGAGGCCAGGGCAGAACGGGGGCGCCACTGTGACACAGATCGCCCTCGGCCCATGCCCGGGCTGCCCCTCAGATTTCGAGTTTGGAGCCGAGTTCCACCACCCGGTTGGCCGGCAGGCTGAGGAAATCGGCCACGCCGGCGGCGTTGCGGTGCATGCTGGCGAAGAGTTTCTCCCGCCAGCCGGCCATGCCCCCGCCGGTGGTGGGGATGACGATGTCGCGCGACAGGAAGTACGAGGTCTGCATGTCGTCGAGCTGGCAGCCGCGCGTGCGCAGCAGCGCCAGCGCCTCGGGCACGTCGGGCTCGTTCTTGAAGCCGAAGTGCAGCGTCACCTGCCAGCAGTCGCGCCCGAGCGGTTCGATCTCGCAGCGGCGCTCGAAGCCGATCCACGGCCGCTCGTGGTGCTGGACGGTGACGAACAGGTTGGTCTCGTGCAGCACCTTGTTGTGCTTGAGGTTGTGCATCAGCGCGTTGGGCGTGACGCCCCGCTCGGCCGACAGGAACACGGCCGTGCCTTCCACGCGCAGCGGCGGGCTCACGAACACCGCGTCCAGGAAGCTCTTCAGGTCGATCGAGTCCTCGCGCAGCCGCTCGCCCATCAGGGCGCGGCCCTGCTTCCACGTCATCAGCAGGACGAACACCACCAGGCCGATGAGCACCGGGAACCAGCCGCCCTCGAGGAGCTTGAACGCGTTCGCCGAGAAAAACACCAGGTCGACGGCGAAGAAGAAGCCGGTGGCCGCGACGCACACCCACCACGGGTACTTCCAGGCGTAGCGGACGACGAAGAAGGTCATCACCGTGGTGATGAGCATGTCGATCGTCACCGCGATGCCGTAGGCGCCGGCCAGCGCGTGGCTCGAGCCGAACAGCGCCACGGCCAGCACGATGGATCCGTACAGGCTCCAGTTCACGAACGGCACGTAGACCTGCCCCGTCTCGCGCACCGAGGTGTGCAGGATGCGCAGCCGCGGCAGGTAGCCGAGCTGGATGGCCTGCTTGGTGATCGAGAAGGCGGCGGTGATGAGCGCCTGCGAGGCGATGACGGTGGCCCCGGTGGCCAGGCCGATCAGTGGCAGCAGCGCCCAGTCCGGCGCCATCTCGTAGAACGGGTTCTTCACCGCGTCCGGGTCGGCCAGCAGCAGCGCGCCCTGGCCGAAGTAGTTGAGCACCAGCGCCGGCATGGCGAGGCCATACCACGCCAGGCGGATCGGCCGCTTGCCGAAGTGCCCCATGTCGGCATAGAGCGCCTCGGCGCCGGTGACGCACAGCACCACGGCCGTGAGCGAGACGAAGGCGAGGCCCGGCTGCTGCAGCACGAAGCGCAGCGCGTGGTGCGGGGCCAGCGCGGCCAGCACCGACGGGTTGCGGGCCACGTGCACGGCGCCCAGCGCCGCCAGCGAGAGGAACCACGCCAGCATCAGCGGCCCGAAGAAGCGGCCCATGCTGGCCGTGCCGTGGCGCTGCACGAGGAACAGCGCGGTGATGACGCCCAGCGTCATCGGCACGATGAAGGCGCGCAGGCCCGGCGCCACGATCTCCAGCCCCTCGGCGGCCGACAGCACGCTGATGGCCGGCGTGATGACGCCGTCGCCGAAGAAGACGGCCGTGCCGAAGATGCCCAGCGCGAGCAGCCGCCGGCGCAGGGCGGGCCGGTGCTTCACCGCCTGCGACGCGAGCGCGAGCATCGCGATCAGCCCGCCCTCGCCGTTGTTGTCGGCGCGCAGGATGAGCAGCACGTACTTGAGCGAGACGATGATCGTCAGCGTCCAGAACACCAGCGACAGCACGCCGTGCACGTTGTCCACGGTGAGCGGCACGCGGCCGGGCGCGAAGGCCTGCTTGAAGGCGTACAGCGGGCTGGTGCCGATGTCGCCGTAGACCACGCCCAGCGCGGCGAGGGTCAGCGCCGGCAGGCCGGAGGCGGAACGCTGCGAAGGAGTCACGGGAGGCCGCGCGGCCGGGCCGGTGCGGGCTGTTCAGGGCCGGCTATTGTGCGCCGCAGCAAAACACTTTGCACGCCTCGTGCGAGGGACCGGAGGCGGAAAAGCGTGAATCATGCTGCATTGCAGCATGGCGACTGCGCCGCCGGTGTGCCCTACTCGTAGACCTCGGCGTCGGGGTCGGTGGCTTCGAGCTCGTAGCTCGCGGCCACCATCGCCAGGCGGGCGATCACGCCGTACATGTAGAAGCGGTTCGGCGCGCTGGCGCCGGGCTTCACACCGGGGCGCGGCAGGTGGTTGGGCTCGGCGAAGGCCAGCGGCACGAAGCTCGCGCCCGGCGCGTTGAGGTTCTCGTCGATGCCGCGCTCGGCGTTCACGCGGTAGAAGCCGCCGACCACGTAGCGGTCGATCATGTAGACCACCGGCTCGGCCACCGCGTCGTTGACGCGCTCGTAGGTGGGCACGCCTTCCTGCAGGATGACTTCGCTCACCTCCTGGCCGTCCTTGATGACGCTCATCTTGTTGCGCGTCTTGCGGTTGAGCTCGGCCAGGTCCTTCGGGTCGCGCACGGTCATGATGCCCATGCCGTAGGTGCCCGCGTCCGCCTTCACGATGATGAAGGGCTTCTCCTGGATGCCGTATTCCTTGTACTTGCGGCGGATCTTGGCGAGCAGCGCCTCGGCGTTGCTCATCAGGCATTCGCTGCCGGTGCCGTCGCTGAAGTTCACCTCGCCGCAGCGCGCGAACATCGGGTTGATCAGCCACGGGTCCATGCCCAGCAGCTTGGCGAACTTCTTGGCCACTTCCTCGTAGGCCTGGAAGTGGTTGGTCTTGCGCCGCACCGCCCAGCCGGCGTGCAGCGGCGGCAGCAGGTACTGCTCGTGCAGGCCCTCCAGCACCTTCGGGATGCCGCCCGAGAGGTCGTTGTTGAGCAGCACGGTGCAGGGGTCGAAGTTCTTCAGCCCCACGCGCCCGCGGTTGCGCACCAGCGGCTCGAGCGTGAGCGTCTCGCCGTCGGGCAGCGCGATGTCGGTCGGCGCGGTGATGGTGTCGTCCAGCGTGCCCAGGCGCACGTTCAGGCCCGCCTGGTGAAAGATCTGCACCAGCCGCGCCACGTTCATCAGGTAGAAGGTATTGCGCGTGTGCTTCTCGGGAATGAGCAGCAGGTTGCGCGCCTCGGGGCAGATCTTCTCGATCGCCGCCATCGCCGCCTGCACCGCCAGCGGCAGCATCTCTTCCGTCAGGTTGTTGAAGCCGCCGGGGAACAGGTTGGTGTCCACCGGCGCCAGCTTGAAGCCGGCGTTGCGCACGTCCACCGAGGTGTAGAACGGCGGCGTGTGCTCCATCCACTCGAGCCGGAACCAGCGCTCGATGGCCGGCAGCGACTCGAGGATGCGCTGTTCCAGCTCGTTGATCGGGCCCGTGAGCGCGGTGATGAGGTGAGGAACCATGGGGTGCGGGGGCTTGAGCGGCGGCGCGGACGGCCGGCGCGGGGAAGCGATTCTAGGCATTTGGGGGTGCCGCCGCCGGCTGCAAGCCCGTCCCCGAAGCGCCGTCCGCGCCCGTGCACTGCGTCACGTCAAGCCAATGGAAAGGCCGCCCGAAGGCGGCCCAGGGGCGCGGAGGGGCGCCGGCGTCACTGGCTGTAGGCGGTCTCGCCGTGCGAGGTGATGTCCAGGCCCTCGCGCTCGTTCTCCTCGCTCGGGCGCAGGCCGATGAGCAGGTCGACGACCTTGTAGGCGACGAAGGCCACCACCGCCGACCACACGACGGTCACGAGCACGCTCTTGACCTGCACGTAGACCTGCGCGGCGATGGAGAAGTCGGCGCCCTGCGTGCCGCCGAGGGCGGGCGCGGCGAACACGCCGGTCAGGATGGCGCCGACGATGCCGCCCACGCCGTGCACGCCGAACACGTCGAAGGCGTCGTCCGCCCCCAGCATGCGCTTGAGGCCGTTCACGCCCCACAGGCACACCGCGCCGGCGACCAGGCCGAGCACGATCGAGCCCATCGGGCCGACGAAGCCGGCCGCCGGCGTCACCGCCACCAGGCCCGCCACGGCGCCCGAGGCCGCGCCCAGCATCGAGGCCTTGCCGCGGCTGAGCGCCTCGCCGCCGATCCAAGACAGCGTGGCCGCGCCGGTAGCGAGGATGGTATTGATGAAGGCCAGGCCCGCCACGCCGTTGGCCGCGCCCGCCGAGCCGGCGTTGAAGCCGAACCAGCCCACCCACAGCAGCGAGGCGCCGACCATCGTGAGCGTGAGCGAATGCGGCGTCAGCGCCTCCTTGCCGAAGCCGATGCGCTTGCCGATCACGTAGGCGCCCACCAGGCCCGCGATGCCGGCGTTGATGTGCACCACCGTGCCGCCGGCGAAGTCGAGCGCGCCGTCCTTGGCCAGCAGGCCGCCGCCCCACACCATGTGCGCCATCGGGATGTAGCTGAAGGTGAACCACAGCACGGCGAAGAACAGCACGGCCGCGAACTTGATGCGCTCGGCGAAGGAGCCGACGATCAGCGCCACGGTGATGGCGGCGAAGGTCGACTGGAAGGCCACGAACACGAACTCGGGGATGGTGGGCAGCGCGCCGGACAGCGTGTCGGCGGTGATGCCCCGCAGGAACAGCCTGTCCAGCGAGCCGAAGAACGTGCCCTCGCCGCCGAAGGCCAGCGAGAAGCCGTAGACCGCCCACAGCAGCGTGATCAACGCGAAGATCACGAACACCTGCATCAGCACCGACAGCATGTTCTTCGAGCGGGCGAGGCCGCCGTAGAACAGCGCGAGGCCGGGGATGGTCATGAGGATGACGAGCATGGTGGAGGTGAGCATCCACGCGGTGTCGCCGCTGTCGAGCGTGGGGGCTTCGGCCGCGGCCGGGGCCGCTTCGGCGGCAGCGGCGGCAGGCGCCGCCTCGGCGCTCGCCGCGGCCGGTGCAGGGGCCGAGGCGGCGTCTTGCGCCAGCACGGGGCCGGCGAAGCCGAGCGCGGCCACGGCGAGCGCGAGGATGGCAAGTAGCTTGTTCATGGGTCGGTCTCTCTTGGTCGTGGGGCGGGGCTCAGAGGGCGTCCTTGCCGGTCTCGCCGGTGCGGATGCGGATCACCTGCTCCAGCGCGGAGACGAAGATCTTTCCGTCGCCGATCTTCCCGGTGCGCGCGGAGGCTTCGACCGCCTCGATGACGCGGTCGACGATGCCGTCGTCCACGGCCGCCTCGATCTTCACCTTGGGCAGGAAGTCGACCACGTACTCCGCGCCGCGGTACAGCTCGGTGTGGCCCTTCTGGCGGCCGAAGCCCTTCACTTCGGTCACCGTCACGCCCTGCACGCCGATGGCGCTCAGGGCCTCACGCACTTCGTCGAGCTTGAAGGGCTTGACGATGGCAGTCACCATCTTCATGGTCATTCCTCTCTGTGTCGGGTTGGACGGGTCGCGCTCACATCGACTTCGTGAGGCTCACGATCAGGCGGCTCTTGTTGATGTCGCCGTAGGTGCCGCGCTTGTTGGCGCCCGCGACATGGCCGCCGAGCGAGAAGCCGCTGCCGAGGTCGTAGGTGGCGCCGAGCCTGTAGTCGCTGTAGTTCACCGCGCCGTTGTTCTTGGCGCCGCCCGAGAACTGGGTGGAGCCCACGTGCGCGTTGAGCGTGAAGCCGGCGCCGATCTCGTAGTTGGCGCTCAGGTCCCAGTAGCCGGTGCCCTTGCCGTCGACGACGCCGAAGTACTTGCTCGACACGGTGCGCGAGTACTTCAGCGTCGCGATCGAGAACGACACGGCGCCGTAGAGCTCGGTCGTGGCCGCGGAACTCAGGCTCGGGTAGGCGTAGTGCAGCACGCCGACGTCGTAGCCGAAGCCGGGGCCGAACTCGCCCTTGTAGCCGCCGTAGACGTCCATCTCGATGCCGGCGTCGGTGAAGCCGATGCTCGAGTTCCAGTTGCCGACGTAGAGGCCGCCGTGGCTGTAGTCGAAGCCGCCCTGGATCGCCGGCTTGTTGTCGGACTGGTCCTGCCCGCGGTACTTGTAGTTGCTGGTCAGGCCGAAGTTGGTGGCGACCTGGGCGTAGGCCGCCGGGCCGAAGGTGGACGCGAGGACGAGGGCGAGCAGGGCTTTTCTCATGGCAGGGAACTCCGTGGTGTGGGATGCGCGAGGGGGCTTCTGCACGATGTGTGCCACGCGCCCTCGCCCGGCGCGCGGGCCGCGGCAGCCCCAGCGCGGGGCATGCGGCGCCCCGGCGCCCCGCGCGCATGCACCGGCGGGAGGCACCGGCGCGCGAGGCACCTGCTTGGTGCGGCGGCGCGGCGCGATGGCGGCCCGCGGCGGGAGGCCGGCACAATCCGCGGCGCGAGCGCGGCCGAGACCGCGCCGCCCAACAGGGAGGAAACCGGATGTCGCTTGCCGTGGTTCACAGCCGCGCCCTCGATGGACTGGCCGCGCCGGAGGTCACGGTCGAGGTGCACCTGTCCAACGGCCTGCCCAGCTTCACGCTGGTGGGCCTGGCCGACACCGAGGTCAAGGAGGCCCGCGAGCGCGTGCGCGCGGCGCTCGTCACCTGCGGCCTGGGCTTCCCGCACAACAAGCGCATCACGGTGAACCTCGCGCCGGCCGACCTGCCCAAGGAATCGGGCCGCTTCGACCTGCCGATCGCGCTGGGCATCCTGGCCGCCGCGGGCCAGATCGAGGCTCGGCGCCTGGAGGCCTTCGAGTTCGCCGGCGAGCTCTCGCTGGCCGGCGACCTGCGCCCGGTGCGCGGCGCGCTGGCGACGGCGCTGGCCGTCAGGCGCGGCGGCGCCTCGCGCGCGCTGGTGCTGCCGCAGGCGAGCGCCACCGAGGCCGCGCTCGTGGACGGCCTGGCCATCCATCCGGCGGGCCACCTGCTCGACGTGGTGAAGGCCCTGCCGCCCGGCGACGACGCGCAGGCGCAGCCGCTTCCCCGCGCCGCGCCCCGGGCCGGCACGGCCGCCGCGCGCCACCCCGACCTGCGCGACGTGAAGGGCCAGGCCGCCGCCAAGCGGGCGCTCGAATTCGCCGCCGCCGGCGGCCACAGCCTGCTGATGGTCGGCCCGCCGGGAACGGGCAAGTCGATGCTCGCGCAGCGCTTTCCCGGCCTGCTGCCCGCGCTGGACGACGAACAGGCCATCGAGTCGGCGGCCGTGCTGAGCCTGGCCGGCGCCTTCGACCCGGCCCGCTGGCGCCAGCGCGTGCTGCGCTCGCCGCACCACACGGCCTCGCCGGTGGCGTTGGTGGGCGGCGGCTCGCCGCCGCGGCCCGGCGAGATCTCGCTGGCGCACGAAGGCGTGCTGTTCCTGGACGAATTGCCCGAGTTCCCGCGCGCCGCGCTGGAGGCGCTGCGCGAGCCGCTGGAGTCCGGCCGCATCCACATCTCGCGCGCGGCGCGGCAGGCGGAGTTCCCGGCGCGCTTCCAGCTGATCGCGGCGATGAACCCCTGCCCCTGCGGCCACCACGCCAGCCCCTTGCGCGCCTGCCGCTGCAGCCCGGACGTCATCGCCCGCTACCAGTCGCGCATCAGCGGCCCGCTGCTCGACCGCATCGACCTGCAGGTGGAGGTGCCGGCCGTGGCGCCGGCCACGCTGGCGGCGCTGCCCGACGGCGAATCGAGCGCCCGGGTGGCCGAGCGGGTGCTCGCCGCGCGCGAGCGGCAGCGGGCGCGCCAGGGCTGCCTGAACAGCGCGCTGGCCGGCGACGCGATCGATGCGCACTGCACGCCCGACGACGCCGGCGCGGCCTTCCTGCAGAAGGCGGCGGCGCGCCTGGGCTGGTCGGCGCGCAGCTTCCACCGCGTGCTGCGCATCGCCCGCACGGCGGCCGACCTGGCCGGCGCCGCGCGCATCGGCACGGCGCACGTCGCCGAGGCGGTGCAGTACCGGCGGGCGCTCGCGCCGCCGGCCTGAGCGCCGCGAGCGTCAGCGCGCGCCGGGCTCGGGGATGTGGCGGCGCAGCGTGGCGTCCTCGACGACGACGACGTCGCCCGGCCGCAGCGCCGGCCGCGCGGGCGACTCGAAGCTGCGGGACTTGCCGCTGCCGAGCCTGACGGTCGTGACCCACACGCTGTGGCGGCGCGGGTTCAGGCCGGCCGGCGCCGCGCCGTCGCCCAAGCGCTGGCCCGGGGCCGCGCCGAGCGCCGCCGGCTCGCCCTGCCGCGCCACGCGGCGCACCTGCTCGACGACCGCGCAGCGCTCGCACGGCACCATGCCCGCCGCCTCGCCCGCGCCGGCGCCCGCGGCCAGGCACAGCGCCGCGGCGGCGGTGGCCAGGGCGCGGCGCGCGGCGTCAGGCCATGAAGCCCAGGTTGCGCTGCGAGGCATCGAAGTTCGAGAGGTTGGGGAACACGTCGAGGAGCTGCCCGTCGCTCAGCCCGAACCAGCGCCCGAGCGTGGCGCCGAGCTGGTCGACCGAGGTGACGGGCAGCAGCGAGCCATTGCCGAGCTGGTCGGGGCTGCTGTCGAAGTTGTTGTTGTTGGCGTTCTTGGCGCCGAGCACGGGGAAGCGGCCGTAGAGGTCGCCGCCCTTCACCGCCCCGCCCATCACGAAGTGGTGCGCGCCCCAGCCGTGGTCGGTGCCGTCGCCGTTGCTCGTGAAGGTGCGGCCGAAGTCGGAGGCGGTGAAGGTGACGACCGACTCGCGCGCGCCCATGCGGCCCAGCGTGTCGTCGAAGTAGCGCAGCGCGTGCGACAGCCGGGCCATCAGGTCGGCATGGCTGCGGTTCTGGTTGTCGTGCGTGTCGAAGCCGCCCAGGCTGACCATGAACACCTGCCGCTTCGCGCCGATGCCCGCGGCGCCGCTCGCGTCGATCATGCGGGCCACGACCTGCAGCTGCTGGGCGAGGCCGTTGAACGACGTGCCGCCGTTCGGGTTGGCGTACTGCAGCTTCGGATCGTTGTTGGCGTTGTAGTTGCCCGAGGCCGGCGCGGTGCCGAAGAGCATGTCGCTCGCGGGCTTGAGCGCGCCGCGCAGCGTCGTCTCGGCGTCGAGCGAGCGCTTGGACACGGCTGCGAGGTCGGCCTCCAGCACGTGGCCGCCGCGCGTGGCGGAGACGATGCGCTGCATCGCCTCGCCCACGCCGGCGGCGCCGAAGATGCGGCCGTTGCCGTCGGTGCCCATGCGGATCGCGCCGTTGCTGCCCACCTGGTACTGGCGCACCGATTCGCCCGCGAGCCACACCGCGTTGCCCGAGGCCGAGATCGCGCTGAACACCGGCTGGCCGTTCATCGACATCAGCAGGTCGACCATGCGCCCGCCCCAGCCCTGCGTCGCGCCTTCGGGGCGGAACGACTGCCAGGTGTTCTGCTGGTCGTTGTGCGAGAACAGGTTCTGCGGCCGGGGGTGCGAGCGCTGGCCGTACTGCGCCTTGGTGGTGGGCATCACGAGCGGGCCGACGTTGGGCAGGACGGCGAGCCGCCGGTCGGTGTCGAACAGCGCCTGCGCGCCCGTCATCACGGGGTGCAGCGCGAAGCTGCGGCCCTGCGCGTTCGCCGGCGTGAGCGGGAGCACGCCGCCGAGCTGCTCCGGCCGCGTGCCGTTGCCGCCGCTGCGCGCCGTGCCCGGCGCCAGCAGCGCAATCGAGTCGGGCGCCTGGCGCCGCACGTTGGCGTAGTTCGTCCAAGACTCGGCGTCGGTGGGCAGCACCATGTTGATGGCGTCGTTGCCGCCGAACAGGAAGATGCAGACGATGGCCTTGTAGTCGCCGGCGGCCTGGGCCGCGGCCGAGCCCATGGCCGCGAGGTTGAGCGCCAGCGGCCCGCCGGCCAGGCCGAGCGACGACAGCGCGCCGGCATGGCGCAGGAAGAGGCGGCGGGAAGCGTCGGGGTGTTTCATCGCGTGGGGCTCGGCTTCACTTCTGGACCTGGTATTCCGGCGACACGAGCGCCAGGAACACGGCGGCGTTGACGCGGTTGCGGCGGGCGTTGTCGATCGACGCCTGGTTGCTGCCCGACTTGTTGAGCGCGGGGATGGCGATCGAGCCGACCGCGCCCTCGATCTCGTCCTTCAGCGCGCGCGGCATGGCGCCCAGCATCAGCTTGTCGTTCACGCGCTCGACGAGCGCCGCGGGGTCGTCGGCCAGCGCCAGCTCGGCGGCGAAGGCCGGCTGCAGGTCGCGGCGGTACACGCTGCGGCCGTCGACCGTCACGTTGGCGCCCTGGCCGATGCCGGACTGCAGGCCGTCGCGCATGAAGTTCACGTAGCCGGCGGTGGTGGTCTCGTGCGTGATCTGCATCTCGGGCACGGCCAGCCCGCGCGCCGCGGCGGCGGTGCTGGGCGGCACGTAGCCGGGCCGGTAGAAGTTGAAGACCGACGGCGAGCGCAGCACGCTCTGGCCGAGCGACGTGCCGGCGTTGTCTGTGTTGCCCACGCGGTACCAGCCGCTGTCCGAGCGGAAGTCGAAGGCGCGCAGCAGGGCCGACAGGCGCAGCACCGGCTCGCGCAGCTTGCCCGAGGTCTCGGACACCGCCCGCGCCTCGGGATGGGTGAGCACGGCCTTGACGACGGCGCGCAGGTCGCCGCGCACGCCGCTGCCGTTGTCGTTGAACACCTGCGCCACCGCCGCCACGTAAGCCGGGCTCGGGTTGCTGGTGACCAGGCGCTGGATGAGCTGGCGGCCGATGAAGGGGCCGACGTTGGGGTGGCCGGCCAGCGTGTCCAGCGCCGTCTTCAGGCTGGCGCGCGGATCGGCGCTGCCCTGCTCGGCGATGGCGACGCCGAGGAAGCGCTTCTCCTCGCGGCTGTGGTACTGGCCGTAGCCCGTCATGGGCCGCCAGGTGCGGTCGGGATAGCCATTGGCGCTGCCGCCCACGTGGCCGTTGAAGAAGCAGTTGTTGTCGGGCGCGTCGGGGCAGTCCCAGCTCCAGCCGGTGAACACGCGGGCGAGGCCGGCGATGTCCGCGCTGCCGTAGGTCTCGGCCGGCACGCCGCCGGCCGTCCTGGGCGTGCCGTCGAGGTTGAGCTCGACCACGCCGATCGAGAACAGCTGCATCACCTCGCGCGCGAAGTTCTCGTCGGGCACGCGCCCGGTCTTCGGGTCGGCCTTCTGGTTGCGCAGGTGCGTGAGGTACACGCCCATCATCGGGTGCAGCGCCACCGCCTCGAGCAGCTCGCGGTAGGTGCCGAGCCCCTTGTCGGCCAGCATGTCGAGCCAGGCGGCCACGGCCTTGGGGTTGTCGCCGACCGTGCCGTCCATCATCGAGATCACGAAGATCTGCGACAGCGCATAGGCCACGCGCTGGCGCAACTGGTCGTCGCCGGCCACGGCGGTCTTCCAGAACGAATGGAAGACGCCGTCCTGCCCGGCGTTCGCGCCGGCGTTGTCGGCCTTCAGCGCCGCGTCGTAGGCGGCCCACTGCGCGAGATGCGAGCTCGCGGGCCGCGCGAACTGCTCGTCGATCCAGGCGCCGTAGCCGAGCGCCATCACGCGCTCCACGTCGGCGTCGACCGGGCCGAAGGTCGCCTGCGTGAGGAAGCGCTGCGCCTCGGCGCGCGAGGCCGGCACGGCCGCCTGGCCTTCGCGCAGCGCGCCCTCGCCGGCGCTCTCGCCCCCGCCCCCGCCGCCGCAGGCGGCAAGCAGGGCGGCGGCGAGCCAGGCCGCGCCGTGGCGCCGCCAGCGCCCGCGGGCCGGCAGGGCCCGCCCTGCCGCGTCTGCTGCTTCGATTCGAATCGCCGTCACGCACTGCTCCCCGTGTCCTGTCCGGCACGGGCCCACGCAGCGGGCATGCCAGCGCGGCGAGCGCCGTTTCGCGTCGCACGGCGGCCGCGTTTCCCCGCATTCGCGGGTCAGCGGCGCGGCGATCCGGCCGCGGGCGCCGACGCCGCCTGCGCTTCTTGCGACGAAACGTACGCCGGCGTGAGCAGTCGCAACGCCGGTTGAAACGCGGCCGTTACAGCATCGACGAGAGCGAGCGCCGCACGCGGTCGACGTCGAGCCCGCTGCGGCGCGACCAGTCCTGCATCTGGTCCTCGCCGACCTTGCCGACGTTGAAGTAGGTCGCCTGCGGGTGCGCGATGTAGAAGCCGCTCACGCTGGCGGCCGGCGCCATGGCCAGGCTCTCGGTGAGCGACATGCCGATCTCGTCGCAGCCGAGCACGCGGAACATTTCTTTCTTCACCGTGTGGTCGGGGCAGGCGGGGTAGCCAGGCGCGGGACGGATGCCCTGGTACTGCTCGGCGATGAGCGCGGGGTTGTCCAGCGTCTCGCCGGGCGCGTAGCCCCACAGCTCGGTGCGCACGCGCTGGTGCATGCGCTCGGCGAAGCCCTCGGCCAGCCGGTCGGCCAGCGCCTTGAACATGATGGCGCTGTAGTCGTCCAGGTCGTCGAGGAACTGCTTCTCCTTCTTCTGCGCGCCGATGCCGGCGGTCACGGCGAAGAGGCCGATGTGGTCGGGCCGGCCCGAATCCTTGGGCGCGATGAAGTCGGCGAGGCAGCGGTTCGGGCGCTTCACGCCATCGACCACCGGCCGCACGCTCTGCACGCGCAGGCCGTGCCAGGTCATCAGCACCTCGCTGCGCGTCTCGTCGGTGTAGATCTCGATGTCGTCGTCGTTCACCGTGTTGGCCGGGAACAGGCCGATCACGCCGTTGGCGGTGAGCCAGCGGCCCTCGATGATGCGCTTGAGCATGCGCTGGCCGTCGCTCAGCACGCGCCGCGCCGATTCGCCCACGATCTCGTCGTTGAGGATGGCGGGGTACGGGCCGGCCAGGTCCCAGGTCTGGAAGAACGGGCCCCAGTCCAGGCACTGCGCGATCTCGGCCAGGTCGTAGTTGCGGAACACGCGCCGGCCGATGAACTTCGGCGCCGGCGGCAGCGTGGCCGCCCAGTCGACCGGCGTCTTGTTGGCGCGCGCCTCGGCCAGCGTGACCAGCGGCACGGCCTTCTTGTTGGCGTGCTGCTCGCGCACGCGCTCGTAGTCGGCCTTGACCTCGGCAATGAAGGCCGCGGCCTTGTCGTCCGACAGCAGGTCGCTGCAGGTGTTCACGCTGCGGCTCGCGTCGGGCACGTAGACCACCGGGCCGTCGTAGTGCGGCGCCACCTTCACCGCGGTGTGCACGCGGCTGGTCGTCGCGCCGCCGATCAGCAGCGGGATCTTCTTCATGCGGAAATAGTCGTCGCGCTGCATCTCGCCGGCGACGTACTGCATCTCCTCCAGGCTCGGCGTGATCAGGCCCGACAGGCCGACGATGTCGGCGCCCTCGACCTTGGCGCGGGCGAGGATGTCCTGGCACGGGACCATCACGCCCATGTTCACGACCTCGAAGTTGTTGCACTGCAGGACCACCGTGACGATGTTCTTGCCGATGTCGTGCACGTCGCCCTTCACCGTCGCGATGACGATCTTGCCCTTGGCCTTCGCTTCGCCGCCGGCATCGAGCAGGGCCTGCTTCTCGGCCTCGATGAAGGGCAGCAGGTGGGCCACGGCCTGCTTCATCACGCGCGCGCTCTTGACCACCTGCGGCAGGAACATCTTGCCCTGGCCGAAGAGGTCGCCCACCACGTTCATGCCGGCCATGAGCGGGCCCTCGATCACCGCCAGCGTGCGACCGCCGGCGGCGGCGATCTCGCGGCGCACCTCCTCGGTGTCCTCGACGATGAAGTCCGTGAGGCCGTGCACCAGCGCATGCGACAGGCGCTCGTGCACCGGCTTGGCCCGCCATGCGAGCTTGGCGCTGTCGTCCTTGGCCGCGCCCTTGGCGTTCTCGGCCACCTCCACCAGGCGCTCGCCCGCGTCCGGGCGGCGGTTGAGCACCACGTCCTCCACGCGCTCGCGCAGCTGCGGGTCGAGCTCGTCGTACACGCCCACCATGCCGGCGTTGACGATGCCCATGTCCAGCCCCGCCTGGATGGCGTGGTAGAGGAACACGGTGTGGATGGCCTCGCGCACCGGGTCGTTGCCGCGGAAGCTGAAGCTCACGTTCGACACGCCGCCGCTCACCTTCGCGCCCGGCAGGTGCTGCTTGATCCAGCGCGTGGCGTTGATGAAGTCGACCGCGTAGTTGTCGTGCTCCTCGATGCCCGTCGCGATGGCGAAGATGTTGGGGTCGAAGATGATGTCCTCGGGCGGGAAGCCGATCTCGTCGACCAGCAGCCGGTAGGCGCGCGCGCAGATCTGCGTCTTGCGCTCGAAGGTGTCGGCCTGGCCCTGCTCGTCGAAGGCCATCACCACGGCGGCGGCGCCGTAGCGGCGCACCAGCTTGGCCTGGTGGCGGAAGGACTCCTCGCCTTCCTTGAGCGAGATCGAGTTGACGATGCCCTTGCCCTGGATGCACTTCAGGCCGGCCTCGATCACCTCCCACTTGGAGCTGTCGATCATGATCGGCACGCGCGCGATCTCGGGCTCGCTGGCGATGAGGTTCAGGAAGCGCACCATCGCCCCCTTGCTGTCGAGCATGGCCTCGTCCATGTTGACGTCGATGACCTGCGCGCCGTTCTCCACCTGCTGGCGCGCCACGGCCAGCGCCTCCTCGAACTGGCCGTTGAGGATGAGCCGCGCGAAGGCCTTGGAACCGGTGACGTTGGTGCGCTCGCCGATGTTGACGAACAGCGAGCCCTCGCCGATCAGCACCGGCTCGAGGCCGGACAGGCGCATCGGCGGGACGGCCGGCGCGGCGGTGGAGGGGGAATCGGTGGCTTCAGGCATGGCGCGTTCACTCGTCGAGCTCGAACGACCGTGCGCCGCGGAAGGCTTTCGGCCCACCCGCGGACCGGCACACGGTCCTGGGTGAGCGCCGTTGCAGGCCCGCAGGCCGCGGGCTTCCCGAGCCTGGCGCGAAGCGGGATTCGCTTCGGCGTTGCAACGCTCCTCGGGAGGCCGGCATTGTAGTCACCGGCCCCACGTCGGCCCCGAGCCCCCGGGCAGTGGCCGGGGTGATGCGCGGGTGATTTACCCTGCGGGCTTCGCCACTGACGCCTGCTGTCTCATGCGCCGACGACTTCACCTGTGCTCCCTCATGCTCCTGCTGGCCGGCTGCGCGGGCGGGCCGCTCTCCGACGTGACGGCGGTGCCCGAAGGGCCGGTGGGCCTCGCGAGCGAGCAGCGGCGCCTCGCCCGCTACTTCGACGGCACGCCGGTCGTCTTCGAGATGGAGGGCGAGGGCCGCATGCGTGTCGAAGTGCCGCTGCGCCATTCCTTCGACACCGGGCGCGCGGCGGTGAAGCCGGCGCTCGGCGCGGTGCTGGAGAAGCTCGCGCAGAGCCAGCGCCTGCAGGCCACGCGCTTCGCGGTCAGCGCGCCCGACGACAAGGCCCCCAACCGCCGGCTCGCCCAGGAACGCGCTGCCAGCGTGCGCGACTACCTCGTGGGGCACGGCATCACGCCGGTGCGCTTCAGCGCGGTGGCCGGCAATGCCGCCGACGCGGTCGAGATCCGCGTCAGCGAGCGATGAGGCTCATGCCGCCAGCAACCCGCTGAACAGCGGGTCGTGCCGGCTGCGCGGCCGGAAGGCGCCGACCCGCTTGGCGATGGCCGCGATGTGCTCCGGCGTGGTGCCGCAGCAGCCGCCGGCGATGTTGAGGAAGCCGCTCCTGGCGAATTCCTCCAGCAGGCTGCTGGTGACCTCGGGCGTCTCGTCGAAGCCGGTCTCGCTCATCGGGTTGGGCAGGCCGGCATTCGGGTAGCAGCTCACGAAGGTGTCGGCCGCCACCTTCGACAGCTCCTCGATGTAGGGCCGCATCAGCGCCGCGCCCAGCGCGCAGTTCAGGCCCACGGCCAGCGGCCGCGCATGGCGCACGCTGTGCCAGAAGGCGCTGACCGTCTGCCCCGAGAGGATGCGCCCGGAGGCGTCGGTCACGGTGCCGGAGATGACGACGGGCAGGCGCTCGCCGGTGGCTTCCATCAGCTCGTCGAGCGCGAAGATGGCCGCCTTGGCGTTGAGGGTGTCGAAGATCGTCTCGACGAGGAACAGGTCGGCGCCGCCTTCGAGCAGGCCGCTCGCCTGCTCCAGGTAGGCGGCCTTGAGCTCGTCGAAGGTGATGTTGCGCGCGGCCGGGTCGTTGACGTCGGGGCTGATGCTCGCCGTGCGCGGCGTGGGGCCGAGCGCGCCGGCGACGAAGCGCGGCTTGTCGGCGCTCGAATGGCGCGCGCAGGCCTCGCGCGCGAGCCGGGCGCCGGCGACGTTCATCTCGCGCGCGAACTCGCCGAGCGCGTAGTCCTCCTGCGCCACCGAGGTCGCGCCGAAGGTGTTGGTCTCGATGATGTCGGCGCCGGCCGCGAGGTACTGCTCGTGGATCTCGGTGATCACGTCGGGCCGCGTGAGCTGCAGCAGGTCGCCGTTGCCGCGCAGGTCCTTGGCATGGTCCTTGAAGCGCTCGCCGCGGTAGTCGGCCTCGGTCAGCTTGTAGCGCTGGATCATGGTGCCCATCGCGCCGTCGAGGATGGCGATGCGCTGGCGCAGGATCTCGGGCAGTACTTGGGCGCGGGTGTAGGCGATGGGCTTCATGCGGCGGATCGTAGCAAGTGGCCGACATCGCTCGACGGTGGCGGCTCCCTCTCCCCCACCGGGGGAGAGGGCTGGGGTGAGGGGGCCGATGCGGACGCGGGGCGCTCCAACGAAGATCAGCCGCGCACGCACACCCTCTCCCGCGCGCGGGAGAGGGAGCCGTCCGTTCAGTGCAGGAAGCCGATCCCCCGCTGCTGCCGCACTTCCGGCTTCACCCGATGCTCGGCCTCGAGCTGCGACAGGAACTCGTCGGGCTCGAAGCGTTCGCCCAGCACGTCGGTCTGCCGCTTCACCGAGGCGAAGTCGCCCGGCGTCAGCACGTCCAGCTTCGCCAGCCGCTCGCGGCGCTCGGCGCTGAGCAGCGCGGCGTCGCCACCCAGCGCCTCGGCCACGAACATGCGTTCGCGCTGCTCGGCCGTCAGCGGCTTGAAGCGCACCTTGAAGGTGAAGCGCCGCAGCGCCGCCTCGTCGAGTTCGTCGAAGAGGTTGGTGGTGCAGATGAAGACGCCGGCGAAGCGCTCCATGCCCTGCAGCATCTCGTTGACCTCGCTCACCTCGTAGTTGCGCTCGGCCATGCGGCGGCTGCGCAGGAAGCTGTCGGCCTCGTCGAGCAGCAGCACGGCCTGCTCGGCCTCGGCCTCGGCGAACATGGCCGCCATGTTCTGCTCGGTCTCGCCGACGTACTTGCTCATGATGTCGGAGGCCTGGCGCACCAGCAGCGGCCGCTCCATCCGCTGCGCCAGGTGCTCGGCCAGCGCCGTCTTGCCGGTGCCGGGCGGGCCGTGGAAGCACAGCGTGCCCAGGCCCTTGCGGCGCAGCGCCTCGATGATCCTGGGCACCTCGAAGCGGCTCTCGATGTTGACGAGGCCGAGGTCGTAGCGCGTGACCACGTGGCGCGCGCCGCGCTCGGCGCCGCCCTGGCCGAGCGCCTTGTCGGCATTGCCGATCTGGCGCTCGATCAGCGCCTCGGCGCTGGCCGCGCCGCCGGCGAGCCGTGCGAACTTCACCGCCGTGCGCACCTGCGCCGGCGTGAGCCCGCGGCGCTCGGCCAGCCGCGCGGCGAAGGTCTCGGACACCGCCACGCCGGCCAGCGCCCGCGCCACCAGCGCCTGCCGCGCGCCCGGCGGCGGGCTCTTCAGCTCGAGGTGGTACTGGAAGCGGCGGCGGAACGCCGGGTCGATCTGCTCGATGCGGTTGGTGACCCAGATCACCGGCACCGGGTTGGTCTCGAGGATCTGGTTCACCCAGGCCTTGCCGCTCACGCTGCCCGAGGTGCCGCCGTCGCCGGTGTCGAGCCGCGCCATGAGCTGCGCGGCGTCGTTGGAGATCGGCGGGAACACGTCCTCCACCTCGTCGAACAGCAGCGCCACGTTGGGGCTGCCCTTGAGGAACACCTGGCTGATCTGCAGCGAGCGGTAGCGGTCGCGGCCGCTGAGCGAGTTGCCCTCGCGGTCGGCGTATTCCACCTCGTAGAGCTCCAGCCCCGCGGCCTGCGCGGCCACCTTGGCGAGCTCGGTCTTGCCGGTGCCGGGCGGGCCGTAGAGCAGCACGTTCACGCCCGGCTCCTTCTGCGCCACCGCGTTGCGCAGCAGCGCGGTGAGCACCTGCTGGTCGACGCCGACGAAGGCGAAGTCGGCCGGCACGAGCTCGCTGCGCGAGGCCGGCCGCGTGAACACCGCCATCAGGTCGGACGGGCCTTCGTACTTGCGCATCAGCACCGGCGGCAGCTGCTCGCTCACCTTCATCAGGTCGGCGAGGTCGGTGATGTTGTGCTCGGAGATGAGGTTCTCGACCATGCCGATGCGCTCCAGCCGCGAGCCGGCGCGCAGCGCCTCGGCCACGTCGTTGGCGTTGACGCCGGCCACCGCCGCGATGGCGGCATAGGCCTCCTGCGCATTCGACACCTTGAACTCCACCAGCAGCCCGCGCAGGTCGCGCTGGTAGCGCGCCAGCGTGCCGTACAGCAGCAGCGCACGCTCGGCGGAGTTGAGCTGCAGCAGGCCGGCGAGCGCGTCGATGTTCTTCTCGACCAGCGTGGACTCGCGCTTCAGGCTGCGGTCCAGCCAGTCGGCGGTGGCGCCGAGCACGGCGAGCAGGTCCTTCGGCGCGTCCTTGATGTATTCGTCGACGTAGAAGAACAGCGTGGCCTCTTCGTACGGTCCGCGCCAGCCGCCGTGGCGTTCCATGAAGGCCTCGTGCGACAGCGCCTCGTGGCCGCGCCAGTGCTCGTTGCCGCGGCAGCGCACGTTGAGGAAGGCGCGCAGCCGCGCCAGCACGGTGGCGGGCCACACGAGGTGGCGGCCGGTGAGCGAGAGCAGGCTGTTCCAGTCGCGCCGCAGGTTGAAGCGCGCCGCATGGCGCATCGTGAGCGTGAGCACGAACTGGGAGCACATGCGGTCGAGCACCGGGGCATCGTTCAGCCCCGGCGACAGCAGCACGCGCGCATCGCCTTCAGACTTCACCTGGGCACCTCCGTCCTGCAGAGCCTTGCAGGCAGGCTCATCGATCTTGGCGCAGCATGCGTCAAGCCACAAGTCCCTGCGCGCAATGGCGCTTCAGGCGCGGCGCGCGCCCCGGGCGGGGGTCAGTGCAGCACCAGCGGCTGGTGCATGAGGGAGGCGAAGCGCGCCAGGTATTCGTCGATCTCTTCCTCGGAGGGCTCGGTCTCGATGAGCGCCTGCACGCCCTCCTTGAAGCTTTCCGCCAGGGCGCCCTCGATGAAGATCTCCTTGCGCGCGAACTTGTCGACGATCTCGTAGCCGCCGCGCGTGAGCGCGTCGTCGCTTCCGGCTGCCAGACCCTGCGCGGCGGGCACCTCGAATTGCACCACCGCGTAGCTGTCCGAGTTGTAGAGCATTTGCATGACGACTCCTTGCCGGAAAGGTTGAGCCGTGCGACGCAAATTTCAAGCCCGTCGCGCACCCGCGCGGCACCGCACGGGCCGGCGGCGGCCCGATCGGGGCGGCGTCCTACAGGCGCGCGGCGCCTCAGGGCAGGCGCAACTCGCGCAGGCGCAGTTCGAGGGCGTCGCCGCCCCCGCCGTCGCCCAGGCGGGCGACCACCGGCAGGCCGTGGCGCGCCGGATCGAGCCACACCTCGACGGCGCTGTCGTCAGGCTTACGCGGCAGGCGGGTAAATTTGCCCGCCTGCACCGTGCCGGCGGCCGTGCGCACGGCCTCGGTGCCCGAAAAGGCGAAGGTCCACACCTCGCCGTCCCCGCGCGCGCCGACGACGAACATCGCCGCCCGCCCCGAGGGCGTGCGCAGGCCGGGGTCGGCCGCCACCAGCGCGGGCAGCTGGACCATCCAGCTCAGGCGGTCCTGCATGCCGGCCACGATGGGATAGGTCTCGGGCGACGACGAGAACGAGACGCGATGGCGCGCGCGCTCGAAGTTCGCCACCCGCGGCGCGCGGCGCACGCGCTGGTCGGTGAAGCGGTCGGGCACGAGGCCGGAGGCGTCGACGTGGCCGACGCTGTGCTGCGTGAGCACCGAGAAGCCGGCCACGTCGCCGGTGAGCGTCAGCTCGTAGGCGTCGCCCGCGCGGCGCCATTGCATCTCGCCGCTGCCCGAGAGGAAGCCGCGGCGCAGCGTGTAGTGCAGCGTGGCGTCGGGCGGCGGCACGGCGCGCGCGGCGGCCCGCACCGGCAGCCAGGCCGTGCCGGCCATGGCGGCGAGCCAGGCGCGGCGGCGCAGGCCTGGCGGGGGACGGGGCGGGGAGAGCATCGACAATGGCGCGTTTCGGCAACACCCGCGGCGCAAGGCTCACCGACATGAAACTGGCAAGCTACAAGGACGGCTCGCGCGACGGCCAGCTCGTCGTCGTCTCGCGCGACCTGGCGACGGCGCATTATGCGACCGGCCTCGCCACGCGCATGCAGCAGCTGCTCGACGACTGGAACTTCCTCTCGCCGCAGCTCCAGGACCTCTACGACGCCTTGAACCAGGGGCGCGCGCGCCACGCGTTCGCCTTCGATCCGAAGCAGTGCATGGCGCCGCTGCCGCGCGCCTACCAGTGGGCCGACGGCTCGGCCTTCATCAACCACGTGGAGCTGGTGCGCCGCGCGCGCAACGCCGAGGTGCCCGAGAGCTTCTACGCCGACCCGCTGATGTACCAGGGCGGCAGCGACGACTTCCTCGGCCCCTGCGACGACATCGTGCTGCCAAGCGTTGCGATGGGCATCGACTTCGAGGCCGAGGTGGCGGTGGTGACGGGCGACGTGCGCATGGGCGCCACGCCCGAGGACGCGCTCGAAGGCATCCGCCTCGTGATGCTGGCCAACGACGTGAGCCTGCGCCACGTCATTCCGCCCGAGCTGGCCAAGGGCTTCGGTTTCTTCCAGGGCAAGCCGGCCACCGCCTTCAGCCCCGTGGCGGCGACGCCCGACGAGCTCGGCGGCGCCTGGCGCGGCGGGCGCGTGCACCTGAACCTGGAAAGCGTGTGGAACGGCAAGCGCGTCGGCCTGTGCGACGCCGGGCCGGAGATGACCTTCCACTTCGGCCAGCTCATCGCCCACCTGTGCAAGACGCGCAACGCGCACGCCGGCAGCATCGTCGGCAGCGGCACGGTGAGCAACAAGGACTGGTCGCGCGGCTACTCCTGCATCGCCGAGAAGCGCGCCATCGAGACCATCGAGGGCGGCGAGCCGAAGACGGAGTTCATGCGCGACGGCGACACCATCCGCATCGAGATGAAGGGCAGCGACGGGCGCAGCGTGTTCGGCGCGATCGACCAGGCGGTGCGCATCGTCGATCCGAGCGCATGAACCGGGACCTGCCCAGCGGATTGCGCATCGCCATCGTCTGGCTGCTGATCGGCACGGCGGTCTTCCTCGGCGTGCAGTGGTGGACGCACCGCGAGGCGCAGACGCGCTTCTCGAGCCGGGGCGGCACGATCGAGATCCGCCGCGGCCCCGACGGCCACTACCACTGGCCGGGCACGATCAACGGCCGCGCGGTCGACTTCCTCGTCGACACCGGCGCCACCGGCACCGCCATCTCCACCGCGCTCGCGCGCGAGCTGAAGCTCGAGGTGATCGGCCGCGTGCAGTCGCACACGGCCGGCGGCATCGTCACCGGCGAGGTGGTGTCGGCCGACATCGAGCTGCGCGGCGGCATCCGCGCCGAGCGCCTGCGCGTCACCGCCCTGCCGGCGCTCGGCGAGCGGCCGCTGCTGGGCATGAACGTGCTCGGGCGCCTGGGCTGGCAGCAGCGCGACGGGGTGCTGGTCATCGACGCGGGCGACCCGCGCTGAGGCGCGCCGCGGGCACAATGGCCCGCACCCCCATTCGAGGAGACGCCGCATGTCCGACGCACAGAATTTCGCCAGGCTGGTCCCGGGCTTCGACTTCCTCCAGGGGCTGGTGAAGAACGCGGGCGCCGCGCTGCCCGGCATGGGCCAGTGGGTGGCGCCGACGCTGGACCCGGCCGAGCTCGACAAGCGCATCGGCGAGCTGCGCACGGTGCAGTTCTGGCTGGAGCAGAACGCGCACCTGCTGGGCACGACCATCCAGGCGCTGGAGGTGCAGCGCATGACGCTGTCCACCCTGTCGACGATGAACGTGCAGATGGAAGACCTGCGCGACGCGCTGATGATCCGCACGCCCGGCGCCGGCGCGAAGACGGACGAGCCGGCGAAACCCGCCAGGCCGGCGAAGAAGGCGGCGCCCGCGGCCGAGGCGCCCGCGGCGGCACCAGCTCCGGCACCCGCGGCAGCGGCGGCGGTCGATCCGATGCAGTGGTGGGGCGCCCTCACCCAGCAGTTCACGGAGATCGCCTCGAACGCGATGAAGGAAGGCTCCGCCGGCGCCGCGCAGCACATGGCCGAGGCCATGACGAAGCAGGGGCTCGACGCGGTGCAGAAGACGATGAAGGCGGCCGCGGCGGGCGCCGCGCCGGCCAAGGGCGGCGCGCGCAAGAAGACCGGCGGCAAGCGCTGAGCGGCGATCCTGCATCGGGGCGTGCGCGCGCCATGAGCCTCTTCCTGCACGGCCACGCCACGCACCCCGACTGGCGCATGGCGCTCGCCCTCGCCGCGGCGCAGGTCGACGCGCAGCGCGCCGCCGCGGGAGGCGCCGCGCCCACGCTCGGCTGGCTGTACTTCACCGAGCCCTATGCCGGCGAGGCCGCGCTGCTGCTGGCCGACGCCCAGGCGCGCTGGCCGGGCGTGGCCTGGGTGGGCGCGAGCGGCGTCGGCGTGTGCGCCAGCGGCGTGGAGTACTTCGACGAGCCCGGGCTCGTGGTGATGCTCGGCGCGCTGCCGCCGGAAGACTTCCGCGTGTTCTCGGGCGCGCGGCCGCTGGGCGGCTTCGCGGCCGCCACCGCGCAGGTGCATGCCGACGGCGCCACCGCCGACCTCGACGAGCTGATCGCCGAGATGGCCGCGCGCACCGCCACCGGCTACCTGTTCGGCGGCCTCGCCTCGGCGCGCAACCGCAGCTGCCACCTCGCCGACGGCGTGTTCGCGGGCGGCCTGTCAGGCGTGGCGTTCGGCGAGCGGGTGGCGCTGGTGTCGCGCGTGACGCAGGGCTGCCAGCCGGTCGGCCCGGTGCGCACCGTGACGCGGGCCGAGCGCAACCTCGCGCTCACGCTCGACGGCGAGGCGGCGCTCGACTGCCTGCTGGGCGACCTGGACATCGCCGCCCTGGCCCCGCGCGAGGCCCTGCCGCGCCTGCAGGGCACGCTGGTCGGCCTGAGCGACGCGCGCGCCGACGCCCTCGCGCGGCCGGGGCAGTTCGGCACCGACACCCTGGTGCGCCACATCGTCGGCTTCGACCCCAACCGGCGCGGCCTGGCCATCGCCGCGCCCGTGGCCGACGGCATGCAGCTCGCCTTCTGCCGCCGCGACACCGAGGCCGCGCGGCGCGACCTGGTGCGCATCTGCGCCGAGATCCGCGAGGCGCTGGAGCCCGAGACGATGCCGCGGGCCACCGCGCTCGCGGTGCGCAGCAGCGAGACCGAGGGCACGCCGCATCCGGCGCGCGGCATCGCGGGCGCGGTGTACGTGAGCTGCTCGGGGCGCGGCGGGCCGCACTTCGGCGGGCCGTCGGCGGAGCTCGCCATCGTCCGCCACGCGCTGGGCGACGTGCCGCTGGCCGGCTTCTTCGCCGGCGGCGAGATCGCCCGCGGCCACCTCTACGGCTACACCGGCGTGCTCACGGTGTTTGCCGCGCGGTGAACGATTCCGGCCCCGCCACGGACCGGCGGTGGCGCAGCAGGCCGAGCAGCGCGAGCAGCGGCAGGGCCAGCTCGAGGGTCTCCTCCAGCGCGATGAACAGCGCCGTGGCCGAGGCGCCGATGGCGATGCCGAAGTCCTCGAGCAGCACCATGCGCGAACGGTCGATGATCTTCGAGACGACCATCGTGGCGGCGAAGACGGCCACGGTGATGGCCACCGGATGCCCCCGCCGCAGCCCGCGCCACACGTCGTGGCCGTGGCGTGCCAGCAGGTGCAGCAGCGCCGCCAGCACCGGCAGCACGGCGGCCAGCGCCGTGAGCTTGTGCGCGAGCGGCGCGTTGCCCAGGTAGAAGCTGAGCTTGAGCACGCTCACGTCGGTGAAGGCCTTGTGCAGGTCGAGCTCCCGCGCGCCGAAGCCGCACAGCGCGACGCACAGGGCCAGCGCCAGCGACGGCTCGGCCTGCGGCACCCCGGCCACGCAGACGTAGGCCGCCACGAGGAAGTACAGCGCCGCGGTGGCCTCCTCGATCGGCCCGGACTCGGACATCAGCCGCATCACCGCCTCGGGCGCCAGCAGCCCCCAGGCGAGCACGGCCGACGCCGCGCACAGCGCCACCAGGCCGACGGCTTCGAACCGGGCGGCACGATCGGGAATGGAGGGGAATGGGTACATCGTGAAACCGCCCGGCGGCGCGGGGCCGCCGGGGCTCGGGCAGAAGTTCCGCATTTTGACGGCACGATGAAAAGTGCGGGTACCGGCATCGAAAGCACGGCTGCCGGTGCCGAATCGTGCGCAAAAGTCGGCACTGTCCAACCCGGGCGGTGGGCAATGCGCCGGCCGGGCGGCCGCCACGCGGCGCTAAAGTCCGTGGATTGCGTCTGCCCACCCCCGAGCCCGCGAACCCATGGCCGCCATCCTGCGCCTGCCCCGCACCGACGCCCTGCCCGCCGCTGCGGCCGACGACCGCGCGGCGCGCCAGGCGGAAGTGGTCGACGCCCTCGCCGCAGTGCTGCCGCGCCATGCCCTGCTGTGGCAGCGCGAGGACGTGACCCCCTACGAATGCGACGGCCTCACCGCCTACCGCGAGCGTCCGCTGGCCGTCGCCCTGCCCGAGGACGAGGCCCAGGTCGCCGCCGTGCTGCGCGCCTGCCGCCGGCTGAAGGTGCCGTGCGTGGCGCGCGGCGCGGGCACCGGGCTGTCGGGCGGCGCCATGCCGCACCGCCTGGGCGTGACGCTCAGCCTCGCCAAGTTCAACCGCGTGCTGAACGTCGACCCGTACGCCCGCACCGCGCTCGTGCAGTGCGGCGTGCGCAACCTCGCCATCAGCGAGGCGGCGGCGCCGCACGGGCTGTACTACGCGCCCGACCCGAGCAGCCAGATCGCCTGCACCATCGGCGGCAACGTGGCCGAGAACTCCGGCGGCGTGCACTGCCTGAAGTACGGCCTGACGGTGCACAACGTGCTCAAGGTGCGCGGCTTCACGATCGAGGGCGAGGTGGTCGAGTTCGGCGGCGACGCGCTCGACGCGCCCGGCCTGGACCTGCTCTCGGCCGTGGTCGGCAGCGAGGGCATGCTGGCCGTCGTCACCGAGGTGACGGTGCGCCTCATCCCGAAGCCGCAGCTCGCGCGCTGCATCATGGCGAGCTTCGACGACGTGCGCAAAGCCGGCGACGCGGTGGCCGCCATCATTGCCGCCGGCATCATCCCCGCGGGCCTGGAGATGATGGACAAGCCGATGACCGCGGCGGTCGAGGACTTCGTGCACGCCGGCTACGACCTGGACGCCGAGGCCATCCTGCTGTGCGAGAGCGACGGCACGCCCGAGGAGGTGGCCGAGGAGATCGAGCGCATGCTGGACGTGCTCACCGGCAGCGGCGCCACGCGCCTGGAGGTGAGCCGCGACGAGGCCCAGCGCCTGAAGTTCTGGAGCGGGCGCAAGAACGCCTTCCCGGCCAGCGGGCGCATCAGCCCCGACTACATGTGCATGGACTCGACCATCCCGCGCAAGCGCCTGGCCGACATCCTGCTCGCCATCCAGCAGATGGAGCAGACCTACCGGCTGCGCTGCGTCAACGTCTTCCACGCGGGCGACGGCAACCTGCACCCGCTCATCCTCTTCGACGCCAACGACCCCGACCAGCTCGCGCGCTGCGAGCGCTTCGGCGCCGACATCCTGGAGACCAGCGTGCGCATGGGCGGCACCATCACCGGCGAGCACGGCGTGGGCGTCGAGAAGCTCGGCTCGATGTGCGTGCAGTTCTCGCCCGAGGAGCATGCGCAGATGGCCGCGCTCAAGCGCGCCTTCGACCCGCTGGAGCTGCTCAACCCCGGCAAGCTGATCCCCACGCTCTCGCGCTGCGCCGAGGGCGGCAAGATGCACGTGCGCCGGGGGCTGCTGCCCTTCGCCGACATCCCCCGCTTCTGAGATCCGCCCGGCCGCGCCCCCGATGACCAAGCCCCTGGACGCCGCACTCGCCCCGCTGGTGGAGCGCGTGCTGGCCGCGCAGCGCAGCGGCGTGCGCCTGGACATCCGCGGCGGCGGCACCAAGCGCTTCTACGGCGAGGCACCCGCCGGCGAGCCGCTGGACGTGACCGGCCTGTCGGGCATCTCCAGCTACGAGCCGAGCGAGCTCGTCGTCACCGCGCGCTGCGGCACGCCGCTGGCCGAGCTGGAGGCGGTGCTGGCCGAGCGCGGCCAGTGCCTGCCCTTCGAGCCGCCGCACTTCGGCCCCGGCGCCACGGTCGGCGGCATGGTGGCCGCGGGCCTGGCCGGCCCGTCGCGCGCCAGCGTCGGGGCCTTGCGCGACTACGTGCTCGGCGTCACCGTGCTCAACGGCCGCGGCGAGGTGCTCAGCTTCGGCGGCCAGGTGATGAAGAACGTGGCCGGCTACGACGTCTCGCGCCTGATGGCCGGCTCGCTGGGCACGCTGGGCGTGATCTGCGAGGTGTCGCTCAAGGTGCTGCCGGTCGCGCCGGCCACCGCCACCCTGCGCTTCGAGATGGGCGAAGGCGGCGCCATCGAGCAGCTCAACCGCTGGGGCGGCCAGCCGCTGCCGCTGAACGCCAGCGCCTGGTGGGACGGCGCGCTGCTGCTGCGCCTGCGCGGGGCGATGGCCGCCGTGCGCAGCGCGGCGCAGGCGCTCGGCGGCGAGCTGATCGACGGCGTCCACGCCGGCGCCTTCTGGCAGGGGCTGCGCGAGCACAGCGACGACTACTTCATCGGCGCGCGCCGCGCGGTCGAGTCGGGCACCGGCGCGCGGCTGTGGCGGCTGTCGCTGCCGCCCACCGCGCCGCCGCTGGCGCTCAATGGCGAGCAGCTCATCGAGTGGGGCGGCGGCCAGCGCTGGCTGTGCACCGCCCTGCCCGCGGCGCAGGTGCGCGAGGCGGCGGCCCGCTTCGGCGGCCACGCCACCATCTTCAACGCGCAGGACAAGTCGCCCGGCGTCTTCGCGCCGCTGCGCATGCCGCTGGACCGCATCCACCGCCAGATGAAGAAGGCCTTCGATCCCGACGGCGTGTTCAATCCCGGGCGCATGTTCCCGGGCGTGTAGGGCACCCACCGCATGCAAACCGACCTCTCGCCCGAATTCAAGGGCACGCCCGACGGCGAGGAAGCCGAGGCCGTGCTGCGCCGCTGCGTGCACTGCGGCTTCTGCACCGCCACCTGCCCGACCTACCAGCTGCTGGGCGACGAGCTCGACGGCCCGCGCGGGCGCATCTACCTCATCAAGCAGGTGCTCGAAGGCCAGGCGCCCACGCGCGCCACGCAGCTGCACCTCGACCGCTGCCTCACCTGCCTCAACTGCGAGAGCACCTGCCCCTCGGGCGTGGAGTACGGCAAGCTGGTGGAGATCGGCCGCCAGGTCGTCGAGGAGAAGGTGCGGCGCCCGGCCGGCGAGCGCGCCACGCGCTGGCTGCTGAGGGAGGGCCTCACGTCCGCCGCCTTCGCGCCGGCGATGAAGCTCGGCCAGCTGGTGCGCCCGCTGCTGCCCGCTACGCTGCGGAACAAGGTGCCGCCCCCGGCCGCGCCCGGCGCGCACCGCTGGCCCACGCGCACGCACGCGCGCAAGGTGCTGATGCTCGCCGGCTGCGTGCAGCCCGCGATGGCGCCCAACATCAACAGCGCCACCGCGCGCGTGCTCGATGCCGCCGGCGTGCAGACGCTGGTGGCCGGCAAGGCCGGCTGCTGCGGCGCGATCCGCCTGCACCTGAACGACCGCGACGGGGCCCTGGCCGACATGCGCCGCAACATCGACGCCTGGTGGCCGTTCGTCGAGCGCGGCGAGGTGGAGGCCGTGGTGATGAACGCCTCGGGCTGCGGCGTGATGGTGAAGGACTACGGCCACGCGCTGCGGCACGACCCGGCCTATGCCGACAAGGCCCGGCGCATCGGCGAGCTCACGCGCGACCTGAGCGAGCTGCTGCCGGCGCTGGTGCCGCAGCTCGCGCCGAAGGTGCGCCGGCGCGCCGTGACGCGGCTCGCCTACCACCCGCCCTGCACCCTGCAGCACGGCCAGCAGCTGCGCGGCGGCGTGGAGCGGGCGCTGGCCGACCTCGGCTTCGAGGTGGCGCTGCCGGCCGAAAGCCACCTGTGCTGCGGCTCGGCCGGCACCTACTCGGTGCTGATGCCCGAATACGCCTATGCACTGCGCGACCGCAAGCTGGCGAACCTGTCGCATGCGTTGCAGCCGCAGGCCATCGTTTCGGCCAACATCGGCTGCATCCAGCACCTGCAAAGCGGCACCGAGCTGCCCGTGCGGCACTGGATCGAGGTGGTGGACGAGGCGCTCGTGCCCTCCGCCGCGGCCTGACGACGACCGAGGAGACCTGCATGATCCGTTCGCTCGAGACCTTCGCGGCCGTGGCCGCCGCCTGCCTGCTGGCCGCCTGCGCCTCGCCCGGCGTCGTCGCCCCGACCTCGCCCGCCGACGTGCCCGAGGTGCGCCCCGGCTCGGGCTACCTGCAGGGCTACCTGGCCGAGAAGGACCGGCCCGACAGCCTGATGCTGGTGGCCGCGCCGCCGGCGCCGGGCTCGGCGGCCTTCGCCGCGGACGTCGCCATGCACGAGCGCATGAAGGCCCTGCGCAGCGGCCCGCGCGGCGCGCTGGCCACGAGCGACGCCGAGCTGCGCTTCCCCGCGGCCGCCGGCACCTTCGCCTGCACGCTGGGCGTGCCCATCTCGCAGGAGCTGGCGCCCAACCTGACCATGCTGCTGCGCCGCAGCCTCGTCGACGCCGGCGGCGCCACCTACGGCGCGAAGAACAAGTACCAGCGCACGCGGCCCTTCGTGCACTTCAAGGAAGGCACCTGCACGCCGAAGTCGGAACCCGCCCTGGCCAAGGACGGCTCCTACCCCTCGGGCCACTCGGCGCTCGGCTGGGCCTGGGGCCTGATCCTGTCGGAGGTGGACCCCGAGCGCACCAACGCCCTCACGGCGCGGGGCCTCGCCTTCGGCGAGAGCCGGATGGTCTGCGGCGTGCACTGGCACAGCGACGTGGTGGCCGGGCGCACCGTCGGCTCGGCCGCCGTGGCGCGCCTGCGCACCAACCCGCTCTACAACGCGCAGCTCGCCGCCGCCCGCAAGGAAGTGGCCGACCTGCGCGCCCGCGGCCTCAAGCCGGCCCAGGACTGCGCCGCCGAAGCCGCGGCGCTGGCGCTGTCGGGCGCGCCGCAGTAAGGCGGGCCGGCATCAGGCGGGGTGCGCGTCGGCCGCCAGCGGCTCGGGACGCACCCGCAGGGCCCACACCACGCCCGCCACGAGCAGCGCGACGCCCGCGAAGGTCAGCGCATCGGGCCACTCGCCGCGCAGCAGGAAGGCATAGCCCAGGGCCGACAGCGTCTCGAACACGATGAGCTGGCCCACCAGCGTGGTCGGCAGGCGCTGGCTGGCCTCGTTCCAGCACAGCGTGCCGAGCCACGAGGCCAGCAGGCCGACGACGAACATCAGCGCCACGAAGCGCGCCGCCGCCGGGCCGAAGGGCATGGGGAACGCGGCCCCTCCCAGTGCCGACCAAGCCCAAAACCCGGCGAAGCCGACGGCCGCCAGCGGCAGCGTGGCCACGCCCTGCGCCGTGGCCCAGGTGCGCGGCGAGCGGTCGGCGTGGGCGCGCAGCCAGTCGGCGTTGCGGATGGGGTACCAGGTCCAGCAGGCCACCGCGCCCAGCGCCAGCAGCGCGCCCCCGGCGTAGCGCGCGAGGTCGGGCGCCGCCTCGACGCGCAGCCGGGCGATCTCCACCTGGTTGACGAGCGCGATGCCCAGCGCGATCAGCGCCAGCGAGGGCCACAGCCGCCGCCACGGCAGGCGGCCGTCGCGCCGCGCGTCGCGCCGGTTGGAGACCACGGCGATCACCACCGGCAGGGTGCCGATGATCATCGTCGGCAACGGCCCGCCCGCGCGCTGGATGGCCGCCGCCAGGCACAGGTAGTACAGCAGGTTGCCGACGAGCGAGAGCCTGAGCGCCTCGCGCCAGTCGGCGCGCGTGAGCTGCGACAGCCGCGCGCGGTCCGCCAGCGCCAGCGGCAGCGCGATCAGCCCGAAGGCCAGGTAGCGGCCCACCGACAGCAGCGCCGCCGGGTACTGCGGCAGCAGCAGCGGCACGACGAACACCAGCCCCCACACGAGGCCGGCGGCCAGCGCGAACGAAATACCGATCCACATGGACGACACCCGCGCGGCGCGGGATCCCTCGAGACGACAAGCCTGCGAGTGTCGGTCCTTCCGCGTGCGGCGGGCTCGAGCAGCCGTCCGTGACGTGCGCATGACAGCCCGCCGCCGTGTCGCATCGGTGCCGCGACACGCGCCTGTCATGAAGGCGTCGCGCGCCGCCGCTTCAATCCTGCCAGTGCCGACGGCGTCTCTCACCGATCGGCGCACGATTCAAATTCAACGGAGTTTTGCCGCAATGACATTCAAGAAGCTCGCCCTGGCCGCCGCCGTCGCCGCACTGGCCGCGCCCGCCATGGCCCAGGTCACCCTCTATGGTCGGGTCGACCTCTCGTTCGCGCAGCAGGGCGATGCCGCCAAGAACAAGGAGATCCGCAACGGCTCGGGCAGCCGGCTCGGCTTCCGCGGCACCGAAGACCTCGGCGGCGGACTGAAAGCCTTCTTCCAGATGGAGCACCGCTTCGACGCCAACGACGGCGACCTGAGCAGCGCCGCCTTCTGGCACGGCAAGTCCCTCGTCGGCCTGCAAGGCGGCTTCGGCCGCATCTGGCTCGGCCGCGACGAGACGCCCGCCTACCTGCTGGGCCAGACCGTGGCCGACCCCTGGGGCACCGACACGGTGGCCGGCAACGCCGACATCGTTCGCGGCGGCATCGGCAAGCAGCGCTACAACAGCTCCGTCAACTACGCCTACTCGGTGTCTGGCCTCAGCTTCGGCGCGCAGTTCGGCGAAGCCGACAAGAACGCCAGCGGCGGCTCCGAAGACCGCCCCTACAGCTTCGGCCTCGGCTACAAGGCCGGCGCCCTGCAACTGGGCTTCGGCTACGAGAACCCGTCCGACAAGGACGACAACTGGATGACGCTCTACGCCGGCTACGACTTCGGCGTCGCCAAGGTCGGCGCCTTCTTCGGCACCGGCAACGACACCAACGACAACAAGCGCCAGGCCTGGCTGCTGTCGGCCACCGCACCGCTGGCCGGCGGCGAGTTCCGCGCCAGCTACGGCCAGCTGAAGAACAAGGACGCCGTCGCCAACGGCATCCTGCGCAAGCAGTTCGGCCTGGGCTACCACTACCCGCTGTCCAAGCGCACCACGGTCTACGTCGACCTGGTGAACAAGAAGCGCGACAACCAGAACCCGGCGAACGAGAAGACGGGCTACGACCTCGGCATCAAGCACAACTTCTGATCGCGGGCAGGCCCGATTCCCGCGCGGGTGAGCCGCGGGCGGAGCAAGAGAGAACCACAGCGAAAGCGTTCAGGGCCACCGGCAGGTGGCCCTTTCTTTTACTTCCGCGGCTTCGCCTGGGCGGCGTTGAGCTGCGCCGCGGCACGCACCAGCGCCTTGAACGCCTGCGGGTCGAGCGCCTCGCCCTCGCCGATGTCGATGGCGCGCCGGACCTTGCCGTCGAGGCTCGAATTGAAGAGCCCGGCCGGGTCTTCCAGCGACGCGCCCCGGGCGAAGGTCAGCTTCACCTTGGCCTTGTAGGTCTCGCCGGTGCACAGGATGCCGTCGCGCGACCACACCGGCGTGTTCCACTTCCATTCCTCGACGACCGCCGGCACGGCCTCGTGGATGAGCCGGCGCACCGTGCGCAAGGCCTGCGCGCGCCAGCCGCCGAGGGCGGCGATCTTCCGGTCGATCAGTTCGGAGGCCGGCGGGCCTCCGGTCGACGGCGACGTGTCCATGCGCTGCTCCCGCCCGGATCGAACTTTCGCCGGGCCGCTCACATCCGTTCGCCCGGCAATCGGCTGGCCTGCCGGACCCAGTCGGCGAACTGCGCCTCGTCGAACTCACCCTCGTGGATGTCGAGGTAGCGCACGTCCTTCTGCCTGGACGCGCCCGGCGGCGGCGGCCGCAGCGACGCACCGCGGAAGAAGGCCACCTTGACGTACTTCGTGAAGCAGTGAAGGCTGAGGAACCAGCTGTCGTCCTCGACGCCATAGAAGGGCGAATTCCACTTGACGGCCTTGCGCACGCCGGGCACGGCGCGCTCGATGAGCGCGTCGAGGCGGTGCCCGAGCGCGCGCTTCCAGCCGGGCATCGCGGCGATGTAGGCCTGCACGGGCGCTTCGCCGTACCCCTTGGGGATCTGCGGGTTGCCGCCCGAGAGCAGCACGACCTCGCCGGGCTGCGGCTTCGGCGCCGGCTTCGCGGTCTTCGTCGGCTGCTTCTCCACCATCGCGGCCACCCCCTGGTCAGTCGTTGCGTTCAATGCCGCTTTCAGCGGCCAGGCGGCTCAGGCCCGGCTCGACGAGGCGGTAGCTCAGCCGCTCGGCCAATGGCTCGGCCCCCAGGCGCTCATAGAACGCGATGCCTCTCGCATTCGTGGCCTTGACGGGCCAATCGATTCGGCAGCACCCGTGGGCCACGGCATGGCGCGCCACCCACGCCATCAGCGCCCGGCCGACGCCGGCGCTTCTGTCGGACGAGCGAGCGTACAGCTCCTTGAGAAAGAGCCGCGACGCGGGCACCCCCGCGCCGCGGCCCGTGAACCCCCTGCCGCGCCTCACGCGGCAAAGGCCCTCGGCTCAATCGTCAGCCGGCGATCAGCGCACCCGCCCTTCCTTCCAGGCCCCCAGCAGCTTGCTGTAGTCGATGGTCTCGCCCTTGGGCTTCTCGTTGGCGAGCTTGGCCCACGGGGCGCCCTTGTCGGACAGCCACTTCTTCGGGTCGCCCTTCTTGTTGAGCTTGGGCGCGCAATGGGCCATGCCGGCGCGCTCCAGCCGCGCCATCACCTGGTCCATCTCCTCGGCGAGGGTGTCCATCGCCTGCTGCGGCGTCTTTTCGCCGGTCACGGCCACGGCCACGTTCTTCCACCACAGCTGCGCGAGCTTGGGGTAGTCGGGCACGTTGGTGCCGGTGGGCGACCAGGCCACGCGCGCGGGGCTGCGGTAGAACTCCACCAGCCCGCCGAGCTTGGGCGCCAGGTCGGTCATGGCCTGGCTCTGGATGTCGCTCTCGCGGATGGGCGTGAGGCCGACGATGGTCTTCTTCAGCGAGGTGGTCTTGGCCGTCACGAACTGCGCGTACAGCCAGGCGGCGGCCGTGCGGTTGGCGTCGTGCGCGGCGAAGAAGGTCCACGAGCCCACGTCCTGGTAGCCGTTCTGCATGCCCTGCTTCCAGTACGGGCCGTTCGGGCCGGGCGCCATGCGCCACTTCGGCGTGCCGTCGGCGTTGACCACGGGCAGGCCCGGCTTGGTCATGTCGGCGGTGAAGGCGGTGTACCAGAAGATCTGCTGCGCGATCTGGCCCTGCGCGGGCACGGGGCCGGCCTCGCCGAAGGTCATGCCGGTGGCTTCCTTCGGGGCGTACTTCTTCATCCAGTCGACGTACTTGGTGAGTGCGTAGACGGCCGCCGGCGAGTTGGTCGCGCCGCCGCGGGCCACCGAGGCGCCCACGGGCGTGCACTTGTCGTCGGCCACGCGGATGCCCCATTCGTCGATGGGCAGGCCGTTGGGCGCGCCGATGTCGGCGGTGCCGGCCATCGAGAGCCACGCGTCGGTGAAGCGCCAGCCGAGCGACGGGTCCTTCTTGCCGTAGTCCATGTGGCCGTAGATGGGCTTGCCGTCGATCTGCTTCACGTCGTTGGTGAAGAACTCGGCGATGTCCTCGTAGGCACTCCAGTTCAGCGGCACGCCGAGGTCGTAGCCGTACTTGGCCTTGAACTTCTGCTTCAGGTCGTCGCGCGCGAACAGGTCGGCGCGGAACCAGTACAGGTTGGCGAACTGCTGGTCGGGCAGCTGGTAGAGCTTGCCGTCGGGCGCGGTCGTGAACTTGGTGCCGATGAAGTCCTTGAGGTCCAGGCCCGGGTTCGTCCATTCGCGGCCCTTGCCCGCCATGTAGTCGGTCAGGTTCATCACCTTGCCGTAGCGGTAGTGGGTGCCGATCAGGTCGGAGTCGGAGATCCAGCCGTCGTAGATGCTCTTGCCCGACTGCATGGAGGTCTGCAGCTTCTCGACCACGTCGCCTTCCTGGATGAGGTCGTGCTTCACCTTGATGCCGGTGATCTCCTCGAAGGCCCTGGCGAGCGTCTTCGACTCGTACTCGTGCGTGGTGATGGTCTCCGACACCACCGAGATCTCGTTCACGCCCTTGGCCTTGAGCTTGGCCGCGGCGTCGATGAACCACTTCATCTCCGCCATCTGCTGGTCCTTGTTCAGCGTGGACGGCTGGAATTCACTGTCGATCCACTTCCGGGCCTCGGCCTCGCCGGCCCACGCGCTCTGGCCCAGGGCCAAGGCGGTGGCCGTGATCGCGGCGGCGCGAGCCACTGCGTTCAAGCGCAATTTCATGTCTGTCTCCTCTGGTGCTTCCCTGTGTCTACTGCGACCACGCGGCTGGGAAGTGAAGGCCGCGCGCCTTGGAATCGCGTCGAGAGAGAAAGGCGCGGGTGCGTTCAGCCCCGGCGCATGACCAGCGCCAGCACGGCCATCGACACCACGAAGCCGATCCACACCGAGGGTTCGTCCTCGAGGCCGAACCAGGTCATCATCTTTTCGCTCGTCGCCACGAAGGCGAGGTTCACGTAGGCCGCGCTCAGCAGCCCGATGAACAGCCGGTCGCCGCGCGTGGTGGCGATCGGAAGAAACCCCTTGCGCGCCACGGTGGGCGACTTGAGCTCCCAGATCGTCATGCCGACGAGCAGGAGCGCGATGCAGACGAAGAACACCGCCACGGGCAGCGTCCAGGCCATCCAATGGAAGATGCCGAACTTGTTCATCACACGCGCCCCATGGCGAAGCCCTTGGCGATGTAGTGCCGCACGAACCAGATGACGATGGCGCCCGGCACGATGGTCAGCACGCCGGCGGCGGCGAGCAGCCCCCAGTCCATGCCCGAGGCCGAGACGGTGCGCGTCATCGTCGCGACGATGGGCTTGGCGTCCACACTGGTGAGCGTGCGCGCCATCAAGAGCTCCACCCAGCTGAACATGAAGCAGAAGAACGCCGCCACGCCCACGCCCGCCTTGATGAGCGGGATGAAGATGGTCAGGAAGAAGCGCGGGAACGAGTACCCGTCGATGTAGGCCGTCTCGTCGATCTCGCGCGGCACGCCGCTCATGAAGCCCTCGAGGATCCACACCGCCAGCGGCACGTTGAACACCAGGTGCGCGAGCGCCACCGCGATGTGCGTGTCCATCAGCCCGACGGTGGTGTAGAGCTGGAAGAAGGGCAGCAGGAACACCGCCGGCGGCGTCATGCGGTTGGTCAGCAGCCAGAAGAACACGTGCTTGTCGCCGAGGAAGCTGTAGCGGCTGAAGGCGTAGGCCGCGGGCAGCGCGACGAGCAGCGACATCACCGTGTTCATCGCCACGTAGATGAGCGAGTTGATGTAGCCCGAGTACCAGGACGAGTCGGTGAAGATGATCGAGAAGTTGTCCAGCGTCAGGCTGCGCGGCCACAGCGAGAAGGTGCCGAGGATCTCGACGTTCGTCTTCAGCGACATGTTGACCATCCAGTACACCGGCAGGATGGCGAACACGAGGTAGGCGACGAGGAAGATCGTCCGCTTGCGGAAGCGCCGTTCATCCATGACTTGCTCCTTGCGCACCCGTGTCGGCGCCCACGCGCTGCATCCAGTTGTAGAGCACGAAGCACAGCAGCAGGATGATGAGGAAGTAGATGAGCGAGAACGCCGCCGCCGGCCCGAGGTCGAACTGGCCCACGGCCTTCTGCGTCAGGTACTGGCTGAGGAAGGTGGTGGCGTTGCCCGGCCCGCCGCCCGTGAGCACGAAGGGCTCGGTGTAGATCATGAAGCTGTCCATGAAGCGCAGCAGCACGGCGATCATCAGCACGCCGCGCAGCTTGGGCAGCTGGATGTAGCGGAACACCGCGAACTTGCTCGCGCCGTCGATGCGCGCGGCCTGGTAGTAGGCGTCGGGAATGGCGCGCAGGCCGGCGTAGCACAGCAGCGCCACGAGCGGCGTCCAGTGCCACACGTCCATCACCAGCACGGTGATCCAGGCGTGGGTGGCGTTGCCGGTGTAGTTGTAGTCGATGCCCAGCCGCGAGAGCGTGTAGCCGAGCAGGCCGATGTCGGCGCGGCCGTAGATCTGCCAGATGGTGCCGACCACGTTCCACGGGATCAGCAGCGAGATGGCCACGAGCACCAGCACCGCCGACGACTGCCAGCCCTTCGAGGGCATCGACAGCGCGAGCGCGATGCCCAGCGGGATCTCCACCGCCAGCACCGCGAGCGAGAAGGTGATCTGGCGCAGCAGCGCGCCGTGCAGTTCCTCGTCGCGCATCACCAGCTTGAACCACTCGGTGCCGACGAACACGCGGCGCTCGGGCGAGATGATGTCCTGCACCGAGTAGTTCACCACCGTCATCAGCGGCAGGATGGCCGAGAAGGCCACGCAGAGGATGACGGGCAGGATGAGCAGCCAGGCCTTCTGGTTGACGGGTTTCATGCCACCAGCTCCTCGTTGACGTAGAAGCAGCTGTGCGGGCCGACGATGGACAGCCACGCCGTGTCGCCCGCGCGCGGAATGGCCTGGCCGGCGCCGAAGCGCGCGCGGATGACCGCCTGCGAGGGGCCGTGGCCCACGCGCGCGCTCACCAGCCAGTAGGTGCCGATGTCCTGCGCCTGCGTCACCGCGGCCAGCACGGCGCCGGGCGCCTCGGCGGCGGCGAGCTCCACGTACTCCGGCCGCACGCCCAGCGTGAAGTCGCCGGCGGGCACGGCCACGCCCTCGGGCCGCTCGATGCGCTGCCCCGCCACCTCGATGCGCCCCTCCGCCGAGCGCGCCGGCAGGAAGTTCATGCCCGGCGAGCCGATGAAGTGCCCGACGAAGGTGTGCTGCGGCCGCTCGAACAGCTGCGTGGCGCTGCCCACCTGCACCGCCTTGCCGCGCGTCATCACCACCACCTCGTCGGCGAAGGTCAGCGCCTCCACCTGGTCGTGCGTGACGTAGATGAGCGTGAGCTTGAGCTCGTGGTGGATCTGCTTGAGCTTGCGCCGCAGCTGCCACTTCAGGTGCGGGTCGATCACGGTGAGCGGCTCGTCGAACAGCACCGCGCTCACGTCCTCGCGCACCAGGCCGCGGCCGAGCGAGATCTTCTGCTTGGCGTCGGCCGCGAGGCCCGCGGCGCGCAGGTTCAGCTGGCCGCTCATCTCCAGCATCTCGGCGATCTGGCCCACCCGCTGCCGGATGCGCTCGGGCGGCGCGCCGCGGTTGCGCAGCGGGAAGGCGAGGTTCTCGGCCACCGTCATCGTGTCGTAGATGACGGGGAACTGGAACACCTGCGCGATGTTGCGCTGCTGCGGCGTGAGGCCGGTCACCTCGCGCCCGTCGAAGGTCACGGTGCCGCGCGACGGCTTCACCAGGCCCGAGATGACGTTGAGCATGGTCGTCTTGCCGCAGCCCGAGGGGCCGAGCAGCGCGTAGGCGCCGCCGTCGGCGAACGTCATCTTCAGCGGCAGCAGCGCGTAGTCCTCGTCGCGCTGCGGGTTCGCGTGGTAGGAGTGGGCCAGGTCGAGGTCGATGCGGGCCATCTCACATCCTTCCCGAAGGGGCGACGAGCAGGTCGCCCTGCGCATCGAAGACGTACACCTGCGCCGGGCCGAGGTAGAGCGTGAGCGCCTGCCCGAGGGTGAACTGGTGCACGCCGGTGAGCTGCGCCACCAGCTCGCCGACCGGGGTGCTCACGTGCACGAAGGTGTCCGAGCCGGAGATCTCGGCCAGCTCCACCGTGCCGGGCAGCGCCACGTCGCCGGCGCGCTCCCGCACGCGCAGCGCGTTGGCGCGGATGCCGACGGTGAGCGCGGCGAGCCTGTCCGCGTGCACCGGCGGCAGCAGCACCGCCAGTTCCGGGCCGCGGGCCAGCGCCACGCTCGAGGCCGCCGGCGTGCCGGGCAGCAGGTTCATCGGCGGGTCGCTGAAGGCGCGCGCCACGCGGATGGACTTCGGCTGGTGGAACACCTCGGCCGTCGGCCCGTACTGCAGCAGCTCGCCCGCGTCCAGCACCGCGGTGTGGCCGCCCAGCAGCAGCGCCTCGGTGGGCTCGGTGGTGGCGTAGACCACCGTCGACTCGCCGGCGGCGAAGAGCTGCGTCAGCTCGTCGCGCAGTTCCTCGCGCAGCTTGTAGTCGAGGTTCACCAGCGGCTCGTCGAGCAGCATCAGCGGCGCCTGCTTGGCGAGCGCCCGCGCCAGCGCCACGCGCTGCTGCTGCCCGCCCGAGAGCTCGGCCGGCAGGCGCTGCAGGAAGGGCTCGATGTGCAGCCGGGCGGCGAGCTCCTGCACGCGCGCGGCGATGGTCCGGCGGTCCAGGCCGCCGCGCAGCCGCAGCGGCGAGGCGATGTTGTCGGCCACCGTCATCGACGGGTAGTTGATGAACTGCTGGTAGACCATCGCCACGTTGCGCTCGCGCACGGGCAGGCCGGTCACGTCGCGCCCGTCGGCATGGACGCGGCCGGCGGTGGGCGCGTCCAGCCCGGCCATCAGCCGCATCAGCGTGGTCTTGCCGGCCTGGGTGGCGCCGAGCAGCACCGTCACCGCGCGCGGCGCGAGGCTCAGGTCCAGCCGGTGCAGCCAGGTCTGCGCACCCACGCGGTGCTCGATGCCTTCGAGCTTCAGTTCCATGCGGCCTCCCGCGAGGGGGCGGCGGCCGGCGGCGCGTCGGGCCAGTGGTGGGCGCACCAGGCGGCCACCGCCTCGCGCGCGGCGGGCGCCAGGCGCAGGCCCAGCTTGCTGCGGCGCCACAGCACGTCGTCGGCGCTGCGCGCCCATTCGTGCGCATGCAGGTACTGCAGCTCGGCCTCGTGCAGGCCGGGCGCCACTTCAGCGCCCAGGCCGCCATGGGCGGCGCCGTCGACGAACAGCCGGTCGGCGCGTGCGCCGTAGGCCCGCGCGAGGCGGTGGCACAGCGCGGGCGAAAGCGCCGGGTGCCTGGCCGCAAAGGCCTGCTCGAACGCGGCGAAGGCAGCATCGGGCCGCCGCGCGGTGCCGCCCGGCCCGCCGAGGTCGCCGCCCGGCAGCACGGCGCCGGCCGTCCAGGCCGCACCCCGAAGGCCCAGCGGCGCGGCCACGAGGTCCGCCGCCTCTTCGGCCAGCTTGCGGAAGGTGGTGATCTTGCCGCCCCACACGGTGAGCAGCGGCGCGCCCTGCGTGTCGAGTTCGAGCTGGTAGTCGCGCGTGACGGCCGAGGGGTCGCCCGATTCGTCGTCGAGCAGCGGGCGCACGCCGGCGTACGTCCACACCACGTCGGCCGGCACCACGGGGCTGGCGAGGTAGCGGCTCGCCTGCTCGCACAGGTAGTCGATCTCGCCCGGGTCGATGCGCGCCTGGCCGATGGGGCCGGTGTGCTCGACGTCGGTGGTGCCGATGAGCGTGAAGTCGCGCTCGTAGGGAATCATGAAGATGATGCGCTTGTCGGGGTTCTGCAGGATGTAGGCGTGGTCGTGGTCGAACAGGCGCGGCACGACGATGTGGCTGCCCTTGACGAGCCGCAGCGTCTTCGCCTGCGGCAGGTGCGCGTGCTCGGCCAGGAACTGCCCGGCCCACGGCCCCGCGGCGTTGACCAGCGCCCGGGCACGCACCCGGCGCTCGTCGCCGGCCCGACTGCGCAGCCGCACGTCCCAGCCGCCGGCGCCGCGCCGCGCGTCGACGCAGCGCCAGCGCGTGAGCACCTCGGCGCCGCGCTCGCGGGCGTCGATGGCGTTGAGCACCACCAGCCGCGCGTCGTCCACCCAGCCGTCGGAGTAGACGAAGCCGCGCGTGAACAGCGGCTTGAGCGGCGCGCCCAGCGGGCCGCCGCGCAGGTCCACCGTGCGCGAGCCGGCCAGCACCTCGCGGCGCGCCAGGTGGTCATAGAGGAACAGGCCGATGCGGATCATCCAGACCGGGCGCATGCCGGGGTCGTGCGGCATGACGAAGCGCAGCGGCCACATGATGTGCGGCGCGCTCCTGAGCAGCACCTCGCGCTCGGCCAGCGCCTTGCGCACGAGCTGGAACTCGTAGTACTCGAGGTAGCGCAGCCCGCCGTGGATCAGCTTGGTCGACGACGACGAGGTGTGCGCCGCCAGGTCGTCCTGCTCGCACAGCAGCACCCGCGCGCCGCGGCCGGCCAGGTCGCGCGCGATGCCCGCGCCGTTGATGCCGCCGCCCACGACCAGCGCGTCGAGCGCCGGCGGCTCGGACGCGGGCGCGGTCGACGGCGGGCGGGCCGCCGGTGCGGGACCGGCGCGCCAGGCTTCGGGCTGCGGGCTCAATCTGTCTCCTCGATGACAATTGAAACAAAACGAACGAGCGTTTGTCTTTCGTCTGTTTTCGTTTTGCGCTCTTCTTTTTTCGTTTTATGCGAACTCGCGCCGGCGCGCAAGCGCGAAATCCACCATGTCCGGCCGCGCCGCATTGGCTAGGCTGGGTCCCGATGGCTGCCGTTCCCCCGACCTTCCGATGACTCCCAATCCCCGCCAGGCGATGCTTCTCGACGAGGTACGCGGCCGCGGCGCCGTGACCGTCGAGGCCTTGGCCGAACAGTTCGGCGTGACGCTGCAGACGGTGCGCCGCGACGTGAAGCTGCTCTCGGACGCCGGCCTGCTGGCGCGCTTCCACGGCGGCGTGCGCCTGCCGAGCTCGACGGTGGAGAACATCGCCTACCGCCAGAGGCAGCAGCTCAACGAAGGCGCCAAGCAGCGCATCGCGCGCGCGGTGGCCAAGGCCGTGCCCGACGGCTGCTCGCTGATCCTGAACATCGGCACCACCACCGAGGCCATCGCGCGCGAGCTGCTGCGCCACCGGAACCTGCGCGTGATCACCAACAACCTGAACGTGGCCGCCATCCTGGCCGACAACGCGGCCTGCGAGGTGATCGTCGCCGGCGGCGTGGTGCGCTCGCGCGACCGCGGCATCGTGGGCGAGGTGACGATCGACTTCATCAAGCAGTTCAAGGTCGACATCGGCCTGATCGGCATCTCGGGCATCGAGGCCGACGGCACCCTGCGCGACTACGACTACCGCGAGGTGACGGTGGCGCGGGCGATCATCGAGCACTCGCGCGAGGTGTGGCTCGCCAGCGACCACAGCAAGTTCAACCGCCCGGCGATGGTGGAGCTCGCCCGGCTGCACCAGATCGACACCCTGTTCACCGACGCGACCCCGCCGGCGCCGTTTCCGGCGCTGCTGGCCGAAGCCGGTGTCCAATGCGTGATCGCCGACAGCTGAGACCCATTGGCGATCAAACGACAAGAACCGTTCGGGCTGAGGTATCGAAGCCCCGTGTGCACCGACAGGCACTTCGATACCTCAGTGCGAACGGGCTTTTGTGGCGCTCTTGTACTTTTGAACGCGAACCCGTATGAGACATTCCATGAGCCGCTACATCCTCGCCCTCGACCAGGGCACGTCCTCGTCGCGCAGCATCGTTTTCGACCAGGACGGGCACATCGTCGCCATGGCGCAGCGCGAGTTCCGCCAGATCTACCCGCAGCCCGGCTGGGTGGAGCACGACCCGAAGGAGATCTGGGAATCGCAGCTCGCCACCGCGAAGGAGGCGATCGCCAAGGCCGGCCTCGCCGCGAAGGACATCGCGGCCATCGGCATCACCAACCAGCGCGAGACCACGCTGGTGTGGAACCGCAAGACCGGCGAGCCCGTCTACAACGCCATCGTCTGGCAGGACCGCCGCGCCGAGCCCACCTGCGCCGCGCTGCGCGAGGCCGGCCACGAGCCGCTGATCCGCGAGAAGACCGGGCTCATCATCGACGCCTACTTCTCGGGCACCAAGCTGAAGTGGATCCTCGACGAGGTGCCCGGCGTGCGCGCCGCGGCCGAGCGCGGCGAGCTGGCCTTCGGCACGGTGGATTCGTGGCTGATGTGGCAGCTCACGGGCGGCACGCTGCACGCCACCGACGTGAGCAACGCCTCGCGCACCCTGCTGCTGAACGTGCGCAGCAACACCTGGGACGACGAGCTGCTCGCGCTGCTGGGCGTGCCGCGCTCGATGCTGCCGCAGGTGTGCCCGTCGAGCCACGTGTTCGGCACGGCCCGGGCCGAGCTGCTCGGCGCGCCGCTGCCGATCGCCGGCGTGGCGGGCGACCAGCAGAGCGCCCTCTTCGGCCAGGCGTGCTTCCGCCCCGGGCTCGCCAAGAACACCTACGGCACCGGCTGCTTCATGCTGATGCACACCGGCGGCCGGTTCCAGACCTCGACCAACGGACTCATCACGACCAGCGCCGCGCAGCCGACGGCGGCGCCCGAGTTCGCGCTCGAAGGCAGCGTGTTCATCGCCGGCGCCGTGGTGCAGTGGCTGCGCGACGGGCTGGGCGCCATCCAGGCGAGCAGCGAGGTGCAGCCGCTCGCCGAAAGCGTGCCCGACAGCGGCGGCGTGATGTTCGTGCCCGCCTTCACCGGCCTGGGCGCGCCCTACTGGAAGGCCGAGGCGCGCGGCGCGATCGTCGGCCTCACGCGCGGCAGCACGGTGGCGCACATCGCGCGCGCGGCGGTGGAGAGCATCGCCTTCCAGAGCGCCGCCCTGCTGCAGGCCATGAGCCGCGACGCCGTGGCCGCCGGCGGCGCGCCGGTGAGCGAGCTGCGGGTGGACGGCGGCGCCTGCGTCAACGACCTGCTGATGCAGTTCCAGGCCGACCTGCTCGGCATCCCGGTGGTGCGCCCGCAGGTGATCGAGACCACGGCGCTCGGCGCCGCCTACCTGGCGGGGCTGGCCACCGGCGTCTACGGCGACCTCGACGAGCTGGCCGCGCAGTGGCAGGTGGAGCGCCGCTTCCAGCCGGCGATGCCGCCGGCCCGGGCGGCCGAGCTGATGGCGCGCTGGGAGCACGCCGTGCGGCAGACCGTGGCCGTATGAGCGGCTCCTGCCACCGCTGCTGACAACACGGTGTCAGCAGCGGGGCGCGAGCATGGCGGCTCCTCAACGCCTTTTCAGGAGACCCGACATGGCCGACGATCGAAACGAACACGCGGTGAACTGGTTCGAGATCCCCGTCACCGACCTGCCGCGCGCCCAGGCCTTCTATGAAACCCTGCTCGGCCGGCCGATGCAGCGCATGGACATGGGCAGCGAAGCCATGGTGATGTTCAAGGCCGGCGAGGCGGGCGTGGGCGGCTGCCTCGTCGCCGGCCCGAACGTGCCGCCGCCGGCGCAGAACGGCTCGCTCGTCTACCTCAACGCCAACCCCTCGATCGACGCCGTGCTCGCCCGCGTGGAAGCGGCCGGCGGGCGCATCGCCACGCCCAAGGTGCAGCTCCCGGACGGCATGGGCGTCTTCGCGCACGTGGTCGACACCGAGGGCAACCGCGTCGGCCTGCATGCGCTGGCCTGAGCCGCCGGGCAGGCATGCGGCGCGCTGAACGCCTGTTCCAGCTCGTCCAGCTCATCCGCGGGCGGCGGCTGTCGACGGCGCGCTTCCTGGCCGAGCGGCTCGAGGTCTCGGAGCGCACCGTCTACCGCGACGTCGCCGACCTGGCGGCGCGCGGCGTGCCGATCGAGGGCGAGGCCGGCGTCGGCTACCGCATGGGCGCGCACTTCGACCTGCCGCCGCTGATGTTCACCCACGAGGAAGCGCAGGCGCTCGTCGCCGCGGTGCGCATCGCGCAGCCGCGGCTCGACGCCGGCCTGGCAAACGAGGCCGAGCGCGCGCTGTCGAAGATCCTCGGCGTGCTGCCGCCCTCGGTGCGCGCCGCGGCCGAAAGCCTGGCGCTGTACGCCCCGCCCATCGGGCCGGACGCCGCGACGCGGCACCGCCTGGAGGTGCTGCGCCATGCCACCGACGCGCGGCGCAAGCTGCGGCTTCGCTACAGCGACCTCGAGGACCGCGACAGCGAGCGCGTCGTGCGCCCGCTCGCCTGCCTCTACTGGCGCGAGGTCTGGACCCTGGCCGCCTGGTGCGAGCTGCGCCAGGCCTTCCGCAGCTTCCGCGTCGACCGCATCCGCGGGGTGGAGGTGCTGGACGAGCGCTTCCGCGACGAGCCGGAGAAGTCGCTGGCGGCGCTGCTGCGCAGCGTGGAAGACAAGAACGCCCCGGAAACCCGTTCGCACTGACCCTTCGACAGGCTCAGGACTGAAGGCAAGGCTTCGCCTTGTCGAAGTGCCTCCTGGTGCACACGGGGCTTCGATACCTCAGCCCGAACGGGTTTTATCGGAACGGGTTTTATCGAACGGTTCCCATCGTTCGATCGCCCCTCGGCATGAAACGAAAAAGGGCGCCGCGGCGCCCTTCGTGGTTCGTTCCGGCGCTCACCGCGTCAGGCGTCCAGCCGCGCCTCCAGGCGCGCCTTGGTCGCCGTCAGCTCCGGCGGCAGGTGGTAGGCCAGCTTGCGGAACAGCTCTTCGTGCAGCGCCAGCTCGGTCTTCCAGTCGGCCGGGTTGGTGCTGGTGACCTGCTCGAACTGCTTCGGCGTGAAGGCGAGGCCCTGCCAGCTGATGTCCCCGTAGTCGGGGCTCAGGCCGAACACGTGGTCGCTGGCCTTCGCCTGGCCGTCCACGCGCTCCAGCATCCACTTCAGCACGCGCATGTTCTCGCCGTAGCCCGGCCAGACGAACTTGCCGTCCTCGCCCTTGCGGAACCAGTTGACGCAGTAGATCTTCGGCAGCTTGGCGCCCGCGGCCTCCAGCTTCTTGCCGAGGTTCAGCCAGTGCTGGAAGTAGTCGCTCATGTTGTAGCCCATGAAGGGCAGCATGGCGAAGGGGTCGCGGCGCACCACGCCCTGCTGGCCGGCGGCGGCGGCGGTGGTCTCCGAGCCCATGGTGGCGGCCATGTACACGCCCTCGACCCAGTTGCGCGCCTCGGTCACCAGCGGCACGGTGGTGGAGCGGCGGCCGCCGAAGATGAAGGCGTCGATCGCCACGCCGGCGGGGTTGTCCCACTCGGGGTCGAGCGCCGGGTTGTTGGTGGCGGCCACGGTGAAGCGCGCGTTCGGGTGTGCGGCCTTGGCGCCGGTCTCCTTGGCGATCTGCGGCGTCCAGTCCTTGCCTTGCCAGTCGATCAGGTGCGCCGGGGGCGTGTCGGTCATGCCTTCCCACCACACGTCGCCGTCGTCGGTGAGCGCCACGTTCGTGAAGATCACGTCGCGCTTCAGGCTCGCCATGCAGTTGAAGTTGGTCTTCTCGTTGGTGCCCGGCGCCACGCCGAAGTAGCCGGCCTCGGGGTTGATGGCGTAGAGCCTGCCGTCGGCGCCCGGCTTGATCCAGGCGATGTCGTCGCCGATGGTCGTGACCTTCCAGCCCTCGAAGCCGGCCGGCGGGATCAGCATGGCGAAGTTGGTCTTGCCGCAGGCGCTCGGGAAGGCGGCGGCGACGTGGTGCTTCTTGCCCTCGGGCGAGGTGACGCCCAGCACCAGCATGTGCTCGGCGAGCCAGCCCTGGTCGCGGCCCATGGTGGAGGCGATGCGCAGGGCGAAGCACTTCTTGCCCAGCAGCGCGTTGCCGCCGTAGCCGGAGCCGTAGCTCCAGATTTCCTGCGTCTCGGGGTAGTGGACGATGTACTTGGTGTCGTTGCAGGGCCAGCTCACGTCCTTCTGGCCGGGCTCCAGCGGCGCACCCACGGTGTGCACGGCCGGCACGAAGTGGCCGTCGGCGCCGAGCACGTCGAGCACGGCGCGGCCCATGCGCGTCATGATCTTCATGTTGACGGCGACGTAGGCGCTGTCGGAGAGCTCCACGCCGATGTGGGCGATGGGCGAGCCGAGCGGCCCCATGCTGAACGGCACCACGTACATGGTGCGCCCGCGCATCGCGCCCTTGAACAGCGCCTTGTCGCCCGTCTGCAGCAGCGCCCGCATCTCGGCCGGGTCCATCCAGTTGTTGGTGGGGCCGGCGTCTTCCTTCTTCGCGCTGCAGATGAAGGTGCGGTCCTCGACGCGCGCCACGTCGCTCGGGCTGCTGCAGGCGAGGTAGCTGTTGGGGCGCAGTTCGGGGTTGAGCTTCTTGAAGGTGCCGGCCGCGACGAGCTGGGCGCTCAGGCGGTCGTACTCCTCGGTGCTGCCGTCGCACCAGTACACGTCCTTGGCTTCGGTGAGGGCGGCGATCTCGGCCACCCATTCGACCAGGCGGTTGTGGCGGACGTAGGACGGCGTATTGAGGCGGATGCCTTCCATCACGGGTCGGTTCATGGCGATTCCAGTCGTCAGAGTCAAAAAAAGCGGGATTGGGCAAATCCTGCTGACTCCGGTGGGGGCCGCTTGGCATGACTTGCCCAATGCCGCTGATGAACCAGGCCGCCACGTGGGGGTGGGCGTGCGGCGAGTCCGAAGGACGCCGGCAGATGGTGTGCCCAGCCGGGTCGGAGACGGATTGTCGGACCAGTGTAATTGGCTCGTAACCGCCGCAGGCAGGGGGGTCATGCGAATCCGGTATGGATTCATGCCCGGCGTTCGAGGCCGGCTACGGGCAGTTCAGCACCACGCCCTGCACGCTGCACGGCCCGCGCGGCCCCATGAACTGCGTGCCGAAGCGCTGCAGCCGCGAGCCGTCGCTCGCCCAGCAGCCGGCGGCGTCGCAGGTGGTGACGACGACCGGCGGCGCGGGCGGCCTCGCCACCGGCGGCGGGGGCGCCGCGGGCGCCGGGACGGCGGCGCCCGGCAGCGCGATCCGCGGCACCTCGGCCGGCGGCTGCGCCGGGCGCTGCGCGGACGGCGGGTCGCCGCGGCCGCCGAGGCAGGCGCGCGCGGCGGCGCGGCGCAGCGGCTCGAGCCGGGCGGCCGTCTGCCGGCGCTCCGGGCCGGTGGCGCCGGCGGGCGCCTGGTCTTCCTGCGTGCGCAGCGCGTCGAGCGCCCGGCGGCACGCGGCCGAGTCGAGCGGATCGCCGCCGCCTTGCGCCATACCGGGGCCGGCGGCCAGCGCCGCCGACAGGAGGAGGACGAAGCGGTGGCCGTGCATCGGGGTTGGAGTGCCGGCCCCGCGGCGAGTTCGCCGGCCTCGTCAGGCCAGCGGCGGGCGGTTCTTGCGGTACGAATCCTTCGTGGCGATCCGGCCGTCCCGGAAGGTGAAGAGGTCGCAGCCATGCACCTCGACGCGGCGGCCGTCCGCCCGGGTGCCGGTGAAGGTCCATTCCGAGACGCCGCGGTCGCCATGGACGAAGTGGCGCAAGTGGCGCGCGCCGCCCCAGTGGGCGTCGGGGAAGACGGCCCAGACGTCGGCGAAGGCGGCCCGCACGGCCTCGCGGCCGGCGCAGCGGGTGCCGCAGGCCTCGGGGCCGGCCGAGGCGTCGAAGACGCAGTCGTCGGCCATGAACGACATGAGGGCGTCGACATCGTGGCGGTTCCAGGCGTCGGCGAAGCGTTGCAGGGTTTCGGTGGTGACCGCGGCCGTGTTCGTCATGATCCGCTCCTTCGTGGCGGCATCGCCCGGCGTGCACGCCGGGCGCCGCAAGGCCGACTTTCGCGCCACTGCCCGGGCCGGTCCGTAACGAGTTTCGACTTCGGCCGGGTCGCCCACCGCCGCGGCCGCGGGCACACGGACTCGGGGCCGTCACGCGCGGGTCACCGCGCCTTCATGCCCGTGACACCGGGCCTGGCGACGATGCCGCATCTCCGCTGCCGGCACGCCGTCCCATGGAAAGCCTCTCGCCACCGCTCGCGACCCGCGGCGCCCTCCCCCGGCCGCCGGCCGGCGCCGAGCGCTTCGAGGTGCTGTGGGCGCGCACGCAGGACGAGGTGCGCGACGCCCAGCGGCTGCGCCACCGCGTCTTCGCCGGGGAGATGGGCGCGCGCCTGGCCGTTCCACCGGGCACGCCGCCGGGCCTGGACGCCGACCGCCACGACGACTTCTGCGAGCACCTCGTCGTGCGCACGCTGCCCGCGGACGGCGAGCGCGGCGCGGTGATCGGCACCTACCGCGTGCTGCTGCCCGCGGCGGCGCGCCGCGCCGGCGGCTACTACAGCGAAGGCGAGTTCGACCTGGCGCCGCTGGCCCCGCTGCGCGCGCGCATGGTGGAGCTGGGCCGCGCCTGCGTGCACCCCGACTGGCGCGCCGGCGGCGTGATCCTCGCCCTGTGGGGCGCGCTCGCCGAGCTGATGGCGCGCAACGGCATGGAGACGATGGTCGGCTGCGCCAGCGTGAGCATGCGCGACGGCGGCCACTGCGCCGCCAGCCTGTACCGCCGCCTGCGCGAGACGCACCTGGCCGACGCGCGCTGGCGCGTGCACCCGCGCCTGCCGCTGCCGGTGGACGGGCTGCGCGGCGACCTCGAGCCCGAAACGCCGCCGCTCATCAAGGGCTACCTGCGCTGCGGCGCGCAGCTGCTGGGCGCGCCGGCGTGGGACCCGGACTTCAACACCGCCGACCTGCCGCTGATGATGCAGGCGGCGCTGCTGCCGCCGCGCTACCGGCGGCACTTCCAGCCGGCCTGAGGCGGATTCGCGTTCAAGAGGACAGGAACGCCGCGAACGCCCGTTCGCGCCGAGCTTGTCGAGGTGCCTGTTGGCACGCACGGGGGCTTCGATACCTCAGCCCGAACGGGTCTTGTCGTTCGATCGCCGATCGGCATGAGCCGCCCGGCGCGGGAGCGCCCGCGGCCCGCAGCGGGCGGGGGGCCCGCCGTGTTCAAAATCGGCATTCGCGCAACGCCGCGCACCGCGCCGGCCGGGTCCGCCGCCGCGCGGAACGGACCGTCCCGGCGAACGCAGGCAAGATGCGAACTCCGTCCCCACTCCCGACGTCAGGAAGGACTCCAGATGAACCTGTCGTGGCCTGCGTTCGACATGGCCTTCTTCGGCGCGCTGTTCTCGAGCGTCTATTCGTTCCCGATCCTCATCTTCGGCGCGCTGTTCATCGCACTGCTGGTGCTGGCGTTCCGCGGCCGCGACGACGAGCTGCCGCACCGCCGCCCGGAGGCCGAGCCGCCGCGCGCGCCGGCCCCGGCAGTCCCGGCAGCCCCCGAGCCGCGGGCGCCGGCACCCGCGGCGGGCGCGCCGGTCATCCTCGTGGCCGACGACTCGATGGTCGCGCGCGCCAAGCTCGGGCGGCTGCTGCAGGGCGCGGGCTACGAGGTGGTGCTGGCCGCCGACGGCGTCGAGGCGCTCGAGGCCCTGTCGAAGCGGTTCTTCTCGGTGCTCGTCACCGACCTGGAGATGCCCAACATGGACGGGCTGGAGCTGATCTCGAACGTGCAGGGCAGCCTGGAGACGGAGGACCTGCCCATCATCGCCATCACCGGCCACGACGACTTCCAGGCGCGGGTGCGCGACGTCGAGGGGCTGTACGGCATCTTCAAGAAGCCGTGGAACGACCGCGAGCTGCTCAGGCGCGTGAGCACCCTCGCCCACCTGCGCACGGCCAACGCGGCCTGACGCGCGCCGCGGGGCGCGCCGCCGCTAGCGCGGCGAGCGCAGCTCGATGGCCGCGGCGAACACGTAGCCCACGTTGCGGGCGCTGCGCAGCGGGCCGGCGTCGCTGCAGCGCGACTCGATCTTCTTGCGCAGGCGGCTCATCGCCGTCTCCAGGCGGCGGTAGTCGAAATCGGGCTCGGAGTGCCCGATGGAGGCGGCCAGGCGCGCGCGCGTCACCGGCTCGGGCGCGTCCTGGGCCAGCGCGCGCAGGAGGTTGAACTCGGCGGGCGTGAGCATCACCGACTCCTGCGCGGGCGAGGTGAGCTCCATGGTGTAGCCGTCCAGCCGCCAGGCCGGCGCGTCGCCGGCGGCGGGCGCCGCCGGGGGGCCGCGGCGCACGCGGCGGTACATGCTCTCGATCACGGCGGACAGCTCGCGCATGTCCACCGGCTTGACGAGGTAGATGTCGGCGCCGCTCTTGAGCCCGAGCAGCCGGTCCTCGATCTGCCCGCGCGCGGTCAGCATGACGACGGCCAGCCCCGGGTGCGTGCGCGCCAGCCGCTGGGCGATGTCGACGCCGTCCTCGCCGGGCAGGCCGAGGTCGAGCACGAGCACGTCGACCGGCTCGCGGGCCAGGTGCTCGTCCAGCGCGGCGCCGTCGGGCAGGCCGGTCACCGCGTGGCCCTGGCGGGTCAGGTGGAACACGACCTCTTCCCGCAGGTCCGGGTTGTCTTCGACCAGCGCGACGTGGATCACGGACGGGCCTCCTGCTGCATGCACGGCAGCCAGCATTCGAAACGGGCGCCCGCGCCGGGCGGCATCGGGACGGCGCGCACCCAGCCCTGGTGGCGGGCGACGATCTGCCCGACGAGGTACAGGCCGAGGCCGAGCCCCGGCGATTCGGACACGTCCGCGGCGCGGAAGTACTTGTGGAAGACACGCTCGTGGTCGCCCGCGCGGATGCCGCGCCCCTGGTCGACGATGGTCCAGCGGCAGCCCGGCCGGCCGTCCTGCGCCGCCTCCTCGATCGACACCTTCACCCGCGCCGCGGCGGGCGAGTACTTGAGGGCGTTGTCGATGAGGTTGACGAGCGCGTAGCGCAGCATGCGCTCGTCGGCCTGCACCTCGCACAGGTCGTCGGGCGCGGCGATGGAGACGCGGCCCTCGGCCGAGGCGCCGATCAGGCCGACCACGTCGCGCGTGAGCGTGGCCAGGTTCAGCGGCGCGAGGTCCTGCTTCCAGTTCGCCACCTCCAGCCGGTCCTGCGTGAGCGCGAGCTCCATCAGCGCGTTCATGCGCGCCACGGCGCGCGCGATGCGCTCGTGGCGCTGGGCGCGCTCGGGCGTCGGCTGGGGGTCGAGCACCTGCAGCGACTGCAGCGCCGCGTCGATGACGGCCACGGGCGTGCGGATCTCGTGCGCCATCATCGAGATGAGGTAGGACTGCTCCTCGCGCGCACGGCGCTCGCGCGCCTGCTGCTCGAGCGCCTGCGCGACGGCCGACTCCGCCCGCTTGCGCCCGCGCTCGGCGCGCATCGCGCGCATGAAGATCGCCAGCAGCAGGATGAACAGCTGCACCACCCCGCCGACCTGCGCGCCGCGCAGCGACAGCTGGGTGGGCGGGACGAAGCCCATCACCGACAGGACGTTGAGCAGCACCAGCGTCGCGTACACCACGAAGGCGAGCACGCCCACGCGCACGTCGGTCTGGCCCTCCTGCCACAGCAGCCACAGCGGCCGCACCATCAGCACCATGTTCACCAGGATCAGCGTGCCGGTGGCCGGCGCCACGCTGCCGAAGAAGCCGAAGAACGGCGCGGCCGCCGCCAGCACCATGTAGATGCCGCTGAGCATGATCAACGCGTACAGCCAGCGGTGGCGGCGGCGGTAGTCGAACAGCTCGGCGAAGAAGACCGCGCCGGTCGCGCCCGACACCGCGATCAGGCTCGACGTCAGCCGGTCGGCCAGCAGCGGGATGTCGGCGAACAGGAACTGGTACGCCAGGCCGTTGATCGCGAACCACTGCAGCGAGCTGCAGGTCACGAAGACGGCGAAGAAGACGTAGACGCGCTCGCGCAGCAGGAAGGCGCCGAAGATGGCCGCCGCGACGATGGCCAGCGCCGCCCCGGAGTAGCTGCCGAGGAACAGGTAGTCGACCATCCACGCCCGGTTCGCCTGGTCCTCGGGCAGCAGGCGCGGCAGCAGGACCATCGAGCTTTCCGTCTGGACGCGCAGGTAGAACACGTGCTCGCCGGGATCGAGCCGCACACCGAAGGTGGCCAGCCGGTGCTCCGAGGTACCCACGTGCGGCGACCGGTCGCCGGCGCGCCGCTCGGGGGCCATCGTGCCGTCGGGGCGCAGGTGGTAGACGCGGATGTCGTCCAGATACGGCGGCGCGAGCTGCAGCAGCCAGCGCTCGCCCGTGCCCGGCGGCAGCGTGACGCGCAGGCGCAGCCAGTACACGTCCTTGACGTAGCCGGCGCCGAAGAGCTGGTGCAGGGGCGTGAAGGCGCCGCCCCGGGCGTCGAGCCGGCGGACGTCGTCGATCGTGAGCTCGCCCCGGGCGTCCTTCAGCACGGCGCTGGCCGGCAGCAGGGCCCGCGGGCTGTGGATGCGGTCGCCGAGCGCCAGGAACGGCTGCTCCGCAGCCTGCGCCGGCGCCAGCAGCACGAACAGCGCCGCCCACAGGAGCAGCGCCAGGCGCCATGGGGGGCCGAAGCGGTGCGCGGCGGGCGGAGTCGGCAGGGGCGTCGACGGCATGCGGAACGCGGTCCCGCCGGCGTTCACCGGCAGGACCCTCGTGGAACGATGCAAGCGGGGCTTCAGGTCGCGGGGCGGCCCACGACGAAGGCGACGCCTTCGCCGGCGTCCGGCGTCGTCACGCCGAAGGTCAGGAAGGTGCCGGCGCTGTTGAGCTTGGCGATGCCGGCCAGCGTCTTGGCCGCGCTGCCGCTGCAGGACTCGGTGACCGACACGTCGTACACCGCGGCGCCGGCGTGCGGGACGACCGTGCCGGCGTAGGTGCAGCCGGGCGTGCGGGTGCCGGCGAGCGCGCCGTCGGCGGCCACGGTCCAGGTGCCCTCGATCGTGCCGTTGGCCTGGGTGAACACCCACGTGCCCGCCACCGCCGACGCGGCCGCGGGCGTGTCGAAGCGCGCGTCGCGCGTCAGCGCCAGGTTGCTGGGCGTGATGCTGCCGGTGTTGGCGGCCGTCATGTCCAGCCCGTCGGCCGTCAGGTGGCCGGCCACGCCGACCGTGGTGACGGGTGCGCCCGCCGTGTCGTAGCGCGTGCCGTTGCCGGTGAAGCTCTCGCCCGAGACGGCGAGCTGCGCCGTCGCCAGGCCCACCAGCGGCTCGCCGGCGCCCGCGCCGTGCAGGAACAGCCAGGCGCGCCCGTCGTCGAGCACCACCGAGCGCACCACCGCGGCGCCGCCGAGGTCGGCGCCGGTGACCGGGCCGTTCCAGAAGCCCTGGAGGTCGGCCAGCGCGATCGGCGTGCCCGAGCCGCCGTTGCCGCCGCAGGCGGCCAGCGCCAGGGCTGCCGCCGAGGCGAGAAGTCGCAGGTTCATTCGCATTCGATTTCCTTCTCCTGTTCAGTACGCTGTTCTGTTCGGGGCATGCGCCGCGTCAGTCCCACATGTTCACGCCATCGGCGGCGACGGGGGTGTCGACGGTATACCCGATGAGGCTGAGCGACGCATGGCCCGCCGCCCCGTGGTTGACGATGGTGGTGTCGCCGGCCGTGCCGTGGTCGAACTCGCCGCCTTCGGTGATCTGGAAGTCCAGGCGCAGCTTGCCGCCTTCCTCCACGATGCGCCCGCCGTAGGCCTCGCTCGCGAGGTTGACGAGCACGCCGTCGGCGTTCTTCGACCAGTAGCCGTTGACGCCCAGGTCCTTGTCCACGTAGAGGCTGAAGTTCTTGGTCACGCCCGCGGCGTCCACCGCCGCGGTGAAGCCGATCTCGCCGGCCGGCAGCTGCGCCCAGGAGGGCAGGTCGCTCGGCGTGTCCACCGGCGAGAACTCCATGAGGCGGTCGGTGCTGCCTTCGCGCACCTTGCCGTCCACCGAGTCGACCACCAGCGTGACGAAGGTCGACGGCGCGTCGCCGCCGCGCCCGAGCGCCGTGGAGGCGACCGAGGGCTGCAGCGTGTCGGCCACGCCGTCGCCGTTGCCGTCGCCGGCCAGGCCCGAGCCGAGGCCCGGCACCTGCGCTTCCACGTCGGGCGACACGCCGACCGTGCCGTCGGCCACCTGCACGGTGGGCGCGCTGGACACGTGCTCGCCGGCGCCGTAGCCGTCGGTGTAGCTGGCCACCACCGTGAGCACCTTGCCGATCTCGCCGCGGCCCACCAGCAGGCTGGCGCCGGTGGCGCCAGCGATGTCCGCGCCGTCGGCCTGCCACTGGTAGGACACCGCGCCCATGCCGTCGGCATCGGCCAGCGTGTTCGAGGCGACGAGCGTCTGCCCGAGGGTGGCCGTGCCGGCGATCAGCACCTGGCCGGTCGGCGCGTCGTTGACGTTGGCGATCGGCGCCGTGGCGGCGCTGGTCACCGTCTCCACCGTGCCCTCGGCGTCGGTGTAGCTGGCGACCACCGTGATGGCCTTGCCCACCGCCTCCTGGCCCACCACGTAGCTCGCGCCCACGGCCAGCAGCGTGCCGTCGGCCAGCCAGCGGTAGCTGACCGTGCCCAGGCCGTCGGTGTCGGCCAGGGTGTGGCTGGCCGTCAGGGTCTGGCCCTGGGCCGGCGTGCCGTTGACCGTGACGGCCCCGGTCGGCGCGTCGTTGATGCGGGTGAGCACCACGTCGTTGCCGCTGCCGCCCACGTAGCTGATGCTGAAGAGCTGGCCGCCCACGTAGACCGGCGCGCCTTCCGGCAGGCCGTCGAAGGTGCCGACGATGGCGTCGGTGCCGTCGTTGTCGAGCAGCGTGATGGTGTCGCCCAGGTTCGCGTCGTAGGCCGGGTCGAGCTGCAGGCGCAGCGGCGTGCCGGCGAGCGAGACCTCGCCGGTGACCGTCAGCTCGGTGGTCCCCGCGCCGTTCAGCGTGAGGGTGAGCGCGTCGTCGCCGTCGAGCGTCAGGTCGCCGACCACGTCGATCACGCCGGCGCCGAGGTTGCTGAGCTGCACGTTGCTGTTGGCGCTCGTGTCGACCACGATGCGCTCGCCCGCGGCGAGGTCGGCCTCCACCGCCACCGGGCCGGTGCCCTCGACCACCAGCGTCTGGCCGGGGTCGAGGTGGCGCACGGTGACGAGGCCGGTGTCGCCGTTGTCGAGCGTGAAGCCGCCCACCGGGTGGTCGATCACCGCCGGGCCGGAGCCCGTCTTGGTGACCGTCACGCCGTCGGCGACCTGGTCGACGAACACCGTGCCGGTGCCGTCGTTGTCGACGGTGATGTCGCCCGAGGGCGCCTGCAGGGTCACGTCGCCGCTGCCGTTGGCATGCACCACGGCGTCGGCCGGCAGGTTGCGCACCTCCACGTTCGCGCCGCCGCCGTTGTTCAGCGTGACGTCGCCGCCCGCGGGAATGCCGCTCAGGTCGACGACCTGCGGGCCGTCGCCGCCGAAGCCGAGCGTCGCGCCGTTGGCCACGCCCGTCGTGGTGACGGTGCCCGGGCCGGCGTTGTTCACCGTCGCGTCGCCGTCCGGGTCCACCGTGGTGGGGCCGGCGCCGCTCACGTCCACCGAGTGGCCGGCATGCAGTTCCTCCACCGTGACGGTGCCCGGGCCCTGGTTGACCAGCACCACGTCGCCGCGCGGGTTGCCGATGACGATGTCGCCGGCGCCCGAGGTGGTGACCGTCTTGCCGTCGACCAGGCAGCGCGCCGTGACCACGCCGGGGCCGGCGTTGTCGATCGTCAGGTCGCCTTCGGGGTTGGTGAGCCGCGTCGGGCCGGGACCGCTGACGTTCAGCGTCGCGCCGTCCTGCGCATGGTCGACGAACAGGTCGCCGCCGCCGCTCTGGTTGTTGACGAGGTCGAGGTCGCCCTGCGGGCTGCGCACGTACACGTCGCCGGTGCCGGCGGTGGTGATCTGCGCGCCGTCCGCGGCGCCGGTCACCGTGACGTAGCCGGTGCCGTTGTTCGTGAGGTCGAGGTCGCCGTCAGGGTCGGCCACCGTGGTCGGGCCGCTGCCGTCCACGACCAGCGCCGCGCCGTCGTCGATGCCGGAGACCGTCACCTGGCCGGGGCCGGCGTTCACCACCTCGAGGCTGCCCTCGGGATCGTCGATCACCACCGGGCCGTTGCCCGAGGTGGCGACGACCGCGCCGTCGTTCACGCCGGTGGCGGTGACGGTGCCGGGGCCGGCGTTGGCGACCGTGAGGTCGCCGTCCGGGTCGGCCACCGTGGTCGGGCCGTCGCCGCTCACGTCCAGCGTCTCGCCGTCGTTCAGGCCGATGACCGTGACTTCGCCGTCGCCGTGGTTGACCAGCTCGACGCCGCCCAGCGGGTCGTCGATGACCACGTCGCCGTCGCCCGAGGTCGTGACCGTGGCGTCGTCCGGCAGGCCGGTCACCGTGACGGTGCCCGGGCCGGCGTTGTCGACGTTGACGTCGCCCAGCGGGTTGGACAGCGTGGTGTCGCCCTCGCCGTCCACCGTCAGCGTGCCGCCGTCGGGCAGGCCTTCCACGGTGAGCGGGCCGGCGCCGGTGTTGGTGACGTCCACGTCGCCTTCCGGCATCCAGATGATCACCGGCTCGTCGGTGTCGATCACCAGCTCGATGTTGCCGTCCGTGTCGCCGACGATGGCCGGCTGGCCGGCGACGGCCGAGTCGTACGTCACGGTCGCCAGCGGCGAGCTCACGTCCTCGTAGGTGACGACGACGCGCACCTCGTGGTTGCGCTCGGCCGCCGTCGGCACGAAGGTGGCGCCGGTGGCGCCGGCGACGTCCGTCCAGGCGCCGTCCGGCACCGTGCGGACCTGCCACTGGTAGGTGGTGGCCGCGTCGATCTCGCCGGACGTGCGGTCCACGTCGGTGATGGCCGGCAGCGCCGTGAGCGTGGCGCCTTCGCGCACGCTGCCGCCCATCGTGACGCTGCCCGTGGGCGCGTCGTTGACCGGGGTGACGTTGAGCGTGAAGGTGTTCGGCGTCGCGTCCAGGTCGGCGCCGCCGTTGGCCGTGCCGCCGGTGTCGCGCAGCTGGAAGGTGAAGGTCGTCGACGGGACGCCGTTCGCGTCCGGCAGCGGCGTGTAGACCAGCTTGCCGGCATCGATGTCGGCCACCGCGATCTCCTGGCCCGCGGTCACGGCCACGCCGTCGAGCGTGAGCGTGCCGGTGCCCGGCAGCGTGGTGATCACCACCGACTGCAGCGCATCGCCTTCCGCGTCGGTGTGGCCGAAGTCGGCCATCGCGAAGGTGTGGCTCGTGTCCTCGTCCAGCGTGGCGCTGCTGTCGATGCCCTCGGGCGCGTCGTTCACGGGCACGAGGTTGATGACGGTCTGCGCGCCCACGCCGTCGTTGCCGGCCTGGTCGACCGCGGCGATGGTCACCACGCGCGGCGTGAGGTCGGCGTCGTGCGACTCGTTGACGTAGCGGATGGCCCGCAGCGCGAGCTGGAACACCGTGCCGTCGCGGTTGCCCGACAGGATGATGGCGTGGGTGTCGTTGCCGGAGATGGTGATGCCCACCGAGGCGAGCTGCGCCACCAGCGAGGGGGCGACGAACAGCTTCTCGGCCGCGCCGTCGAGCGGGTTGGTCAGCGTGATCGTGACGGTGGCGATGTTGCCGTCCTGGTCGACGATGGACGCATCGGGGGCGGCGATCGCCACGCCCGGCGCATGCTCGGTGTACGACACGTTCGCGTTGCGCCCTTCGGCCGCGTCGCCGTTCATGTCGATCACCGGGGTCCACGGCACCTGCACGGTGGCGACGGCCACGGCCGACTCCAGCCCGTCGCCGGCATCGCCGGTGCTCACCGAGGCGTCGCGCACGGTGATCTCGACGGTGCGGTCGCCCGAGAAGGCGTTCGGGTTGGCGTTGTCGTAGATGACCGTCTTCAGCGCCGACTCGTAGTCGGCGCGGGTGCCGGCGCCGGTGAAGGTGAGCACGGTCGCCTCGGTCAGGCCGTTGGCGCCGCTGCCGTTGCCGGTGATGACGATGGTGCCGAGCGAGCCCTCGTAGGCGCTGCCCGCGGTCGAGTGCAGGGTCTCGTAGGTGACGCCGAACTGGTTGTCGAGCGTGCCGCCGGCGAGGGCGACGGTGGCCGAGACCAGCGTGTCGGGCGTGCCGGCGTCGAGCCTGTCGACGTCGCCGATGACGATGTCGTCGCCGACCACGGCCACGCCCTCGCCGCGCGGGCGGAAGACGGCCGTGTAGCCGGTGCCGCCGGCCGCGCCGTTCAGGTCGATGGTGGCGGCGTCGTTGACCGGCGTCACCACGATCGTCGCCGTGTCGCTGCCGGTGGAGAAGGCGCTCGCGCCGCCGCGCGCGGCGGCGTCGGCCTTGTCGCCGGCCGTGCCGGCCGCGCCGTCCCACAGGTAGTAGCTGAAGGTGGCGGTGGTGCCGTTCTCGCCGTCCGGCACGAAGCGGATGCGGTCGTTCGCGCCGAGCAGCAGGGCGCTGCCCTCGCTCACCGCGCCGACGGCGATCCAGGTCGCGCCGTCGTCGATGGAGTACTCCCACGCGCCGCCCGCGGCCGGGCCGTCGTTGGCGAGCGCATGGATGGCGATGCCCTGGCCCACGGCCTCGGGCGCATGGCCGGCGCCGCCGTTGTTCAGCGTGTCGGCATCGGCCACGCCGGTCTTGCCGGCGCCTGCGCCGACGAAGTCGCTGACGCGCTGGCCGGCGTTGGCCAGGTCGTCCTCGCCGATGGCGGCCAGCTGCGGGGCCGCCGCCGTCATCACCGGCGCGTCGTTGGCGGGCGTGAGGTCGAAGGTGAGCGTGTTGGCGCTCGGGTCGAGCTCGACGCCGCCGTTGGCGGTGCCGCCGTCGTCCTGCACCTTGAAGCCGAAGCTCGCCGCCGCCGCGCCGCTGACGTCGGCCGCCGGGGTGTAGACGAACTTGCCCGCGGCGATGTCGGCCACGGTGATCACCTGGCCGGCCGTGACCGCGACGCCGTCGAGCGTGAGCGTGCCGGAGGCCGGCAGGCTGACGACGGTCAGGCTCGCGAAGCTGTTGCCGTCCACGTCGACGAAGCCGAAGTCGGACACGGCCAGCACCTGCGCCGTGTCTTCCGCCGCGGTGACGGTGCCGTCGGTGCCGGTGGGCGCGTCGTTGACGGCCACGAGGTTGATCGTGGTCTTGGCGCCGACGCCGGTGTTGCCGTCGACGTCGGTGCTCGCCACGCCGACGACGCGCTGCGTGACGTCCGGATGGTCGGAGGTGTTGGCGTACTGGATGCCGCGCAGGCCGATCTGGAAGAACGTGGCGTCCTTGTCGCCCGACAGCGTGACCTGGTGCGTGCCGCTGCCCGTCACCGTGATGCCCATCGACGCGAGCTGCGTCTGCAGCGCCCCGCTGATGAACAGCGACTCGGCCCCGCCGTCCAGCGGGTTCGTGAGCGTGACCACGACGCTGGCGATGTTGCCGTCCTGGTCGGTGATGCTCGCGTCGGCCTTGGCGATGGCCACGCCCGCCTGGCCCTCGGTGTAGGTCACCGCGTGGTCGCGGCCGGCGATGGTCTCGCCGCTCATGTCGATCACCGGCGTCCACGGCACCTCGATGGTGGTGGTGGCGATGGTCGGCCCCGACTGCACGGCGGTGGTCACCAGCGAGCCCGCGGCGTAGAAGGACAGCGCGGAGCCGGCGTCCAGGCCCGAGAGCGGGCCGCTGGCGACGAAGTTCTGATCGTCCACCTTGGCCGCGACGGTGTAGCCGGAGTCCTCGCCGTCGATGAAGATGCGCTGGCCGACCGCGATGTCCGCGTTGGGCGCGAGGATGGAGAACAGGCTCGCGTCGGACTCCTGGTTCACCGAGTCGCTCACCGTCACGGTGATCGTGCGGTCGCCGGAGAAGGCGTTGGGGTTGGCGTTGTTGTAGAAGACCGTCTTCAGCGCCGCCTCGTAGTCGTGCTGCGTGCCGGCGCCGGTGAAGGTGAGCTGCGTGGCGCCGGTCAGGCCGTTGGGCCCGGTGCCGTTGCCGGTGATCACGATGGTGCCGAGCGAGCCCTCGAAGGCGTCGCCCGCGGTGGAGCGCAGCGTCTCGTAGGTGGTGCCGAAGGCGTTGTCGAAGGCGCCGCCGGCCAGGGTGACGACGGCCGACATCAGGCCGTCGGCCGGGTCGATGTCGGTGATGGTCACGCTGTCGGCCACCACCGCCACCTCGCCGCCGCGCGGGCGGAAGGTGGTGGTGAAGTTGTTGCCGGGCGTGCTGCCGTCGAGGTCGACGATGGCCGCGTCGTTGGTGTCGGTCGAGGTGATGGACGTGGTGCCGGGCAGCGCGACGAAGCCGGCGCCCGAGCCGTCGTCCAGGCTGTAGCTCAGCGTGGCGATGTCGCTGCCGTGCACGTTGGGCTCGGTGACGTAGAGCACCGGGTTGTCGGCGAGCCAGCCCTGGATCGCGAACGGGCTGCCGGCGGTGATCGTCAGCGTGCCGGTGTCGCTGCCGGTGATGACGACGCCGCTGTCGGTGCTGACGGCGCGCAGCGTGCCGGCGTCCACGTGCAGGCGCAGCGCGAAGCTGCCGCTGCCGTCCGGGTCGGTGATGGTCAGCGCCAGCGGCAGCGCCGTGGGCACGTCTTCGGCCACCACCGCCGCGCCGGCGATGCCGGCCACGGTGGCGAAGTCGTTCGCGCCGTTGATGGTGATCGACAGCCGTGCCGTGTCGCTCAGCAGGCTCGAATCGGATACGGTGTAGTTGAAGGTCTCGACCAGCGAGTCGCCGGGCCGCATGGCCTGCACCGAATCGTTGTCCTGCGCCACCTCGTAGGTGTAGGCGCCAGTGGCCTTGTTGACGCGCAGGGTGCCGTAGTCGCCGGCGATGACGAAGTCGCCGCCGTCCTCGCTGGCGGGTCGGCCCAGGCCTTCGGCGGCGCCCATGCGCAGGCCGGTGACCGACAGCGTGTCGCCGGCGTTGGCGTCGCTGTCGTTGGCCAGCAGGTTGCCGCTGGCGTTGCTGCCGGGCACCGCGTTCGCGAGGCCGCCGGCCTCGGTGGCGGTGGCGGTGTCGTTCGAGGCGACGGGCGCCACGGCGCCGAGCTGGATCGGCTCGGGCTTGGTGTAGGTGACGACTTCCGCGGTGCCGTGGTCGTCGGTGTAGCTCACCTCCACGCTGATGTGCTTGCCCCCGTCGTCGTTGGTGAGGGTGTAGGCGCTGTAGGTGGCGCCCGCGATCTCGACGCCGTCGCGGAACCACCGGTAGGTCGGCTCGGCGTCGATCAGGCCGTCCGGGTCGGTCAGCGTGGCGACGAGCGTCTGCCCGGGAACCGGCGAGCCGGTGATCACGGCGCTGCCGGCGTCGTTCACGTTCTCGACCTCGACCGCCGTCGACACCGGGGCCTCGGCGGTGCCGCCGTTGTCGTTGTAGAAGGCCTGCACGCGCACGTACTGGGCCGACTCGCTCTCGGCCAGCGTCAGGGTCTGGCCCTGCCCGCGCGCACCGGTGACGTCGGTCCAGCTCAGGCCGTCGGCCGACACCTGCCACTGGTAGGCGACGCCGCCGGTGTAGCCGTCGTCGTCGCTGGGCGGATTGGCGGTCAGCGTCTCGCCCTGCCGCGGCGTGCCGGTGACGGTCACGACGCCGGGGTTGTTGGCCGCGCTCGTGGCCTCGGCGGGCGTCGTCAGGTGCAGCGTGAAGCTGCTGGAGGCGCTGGCGCCGTGGGCATCGGTTCCGACGACGCGCAGCGTGTAGTAGGGCGTGCCCGCGGGCGGATTGCCGCTGAACACGTGCGTGTCCGGGTCGAACGACAGCCAGTCGGGCAGCGGCGAGCCGTCGGCCAGCGTGGCCGAGTAGGTGATCGCGTCGCCCTCAGGATCGGAGAAGGGGCTGCCGACGTTCAGGCTCAGCGGCGTGCCGGCCGCGACCGTCACGTCGTTCAGGTGGCCGACCGCCGGCCCGTCGTTGACCGCGGTGATCACGATCGAGGTGGTGCCGACGTTGCTGATGTAGGTGCCGTCGCTCACGCTCCACGACACGGTGCGGCTCGCGGCCGGGGTATCGCTGGTGGACGCGAAGGTCACGGCCTTGAGCGCGGCCGTCCACTGGGCGAGCGTGGCCGTGGCGCCATCGGACAAGAGCGTCAGCACGCCGGTCACGGCGTTGTACGAGCCCGCGATGTTGCCCATCGTGGCCGGGTCGTTCACCAGGGCGAGCACGTCGCTGCCCTCGAAGCCCGCGGTGATCGCCACGGTGGCAGAAGCGAGCGTGGCGTTGTCGACATCCGCCAGCGCCAGGGCCGGGTTGAGCGCCTTGGGTACGGCGTTCTCGGTGTAGGCGGCGGTGCCGGCCACGCTGATCGACGGCTCGGCCGCCGACAGGGTGATGGTGCGCGAGGCCTGCTCCTGCAGGGTGCCGCCGTTGCCGCCGTACTCGACGATGTAGTAGTCCTGCGAGGTGCCGTCCAGGTCGTTCCAGCGGCCGGGGTTCACGCCACCCGCTGCGTAGAACTGGGCGTAGTCCTCGTCGCCATCGGAGTCGTTCGGCTCGCCGGCATTCCAGTTGACGTAGTGCCCGCCCTGGGGGATGGGCGCGTCGTTGCCGATGGAGAAGACCTGGCCCGCCTCGGGGCCGGTCATCCACATCCAGGTGCCTTCGGTACCCGCATCGCTGGCGCCGATCCACGCGTCGGCGGGCAGCTTGTCCAGCAGGAAGTCGTTCTCTGCCGACGACGTGATGGTGGCGAGGTAGCCGGTCAGGCCGTTGAAGCTGCGTCCGGCCGCAGCCACCTGGGCATCGCTCCAGCTGATGCCGGGGCTGCTGACGACTTCGTAGTAGTGGCCGTTGAGCGGGTTGTAGGCCGCCCCGCCCTTGATGGCGCTGATGTTCAGCGTGACGTCCGGGTGGGTCCCGCGGTTCGCCTGCAGCAGCTGGAGCGCGGCGTTCACGTCGGCCAGCGAGCCTTCGAACGCGATGCTCGTGGCCGACCCATCGGTGGGGCTGTCATAGCCTTGCGTGATGGCGGTGACGCCCGCCGGCAGGCTCGACAGGCGCACGGTGCCGCCGCCGGTCACGTCGACCACCACGCGCACGGTACCGGTGTAGCCGCTCAGTGCGTCGCCGGTGTAGACGTTGGTCCAGGTGCTGGCCTGTGCGGTCGACACGGAGGAGTCGGCGAACTGGGCCGTGCCGGCTTCCTCGTACACGTCGACGGCCAGCTGGTAGGTCTTGTCGCTCCAGCCCGCGCCATCGCTCACCCTGAAGTCGATCGACGTGGCGTCGGTGGCGCCGCTGATGCGCAGGTAGCCCTGGCTGATGTCGGCCGCGGAGATGGTCCGCCCCGGATCGATGGCGGTCCAGGTGCTGCCGTCGCTCAATTCGACCGTGCCGCTCCCGGGCAGGTTGACGATCTGCACCACGGCGAGCGGATCGCCTTCCGGATCGGCATAGGCGCCGAAGTCGCTCAGGGACAGGACATGAGGGGTATTGACATCGACGCTGATGCGGTCGTTGGTGGACACCGGCGGGGCATTGACGGCGGTGTTGGCATCGGATGCGCCGGGCACCAGCGTCAGCTCGAAGGTGCTGTCGACGGACGCGCCCTCCGAGTCGGTGGCGGTGACCTTGAAGGTCAGCGGCAGGGCGCCGTCCAGCGGCGTTCCGGTCAGGGTGCGGGAGGCCGGGTCGAAGGACAGCCAGGCCGTCGGGTCGGTGCCGAGGCCGGTGGCGGCGGTGATCTCGTGGATGACGTTGCCGCCCCCGTCGAGCACCTCGATCTTGTAGTTCAGCGGCAGCCCTTCGGCATCGGTGAAGGCGTTCGCGGGAATCTGGAAAGTCCAGGCGCCGGCACCGTCGAAGACCTGGTCGGCGACGGCGGAGGCGAGCACCGGCACATCGTTGGTGCCGGTGAAGGTGACGGTCAGCGTCTGCACGCTTTCCGCGCCGTGCGGGTCGACCACCTTGACCTCGAAGGTCTCGGTGGCGACGGCGCCTTCGGCCAGCGCGTTCAGCGCCACCATGTTGGTGGCGGCGTAGCTCCAGGCGCCGGTCGCGGCATCGAGCGTGAGCGTGCCGAACAGGCCCGCCTTGCTGTAGCTGCCGCCGGCCTCGGTGCCGCCGCGGATGGCGAAGCTCAGGTCGGCGGTGTCGTCGTCGACGTCGGTGGCCGTCAGCGTGCCGGTCAGCAGGCCGCTGTCCAGCGCGGCGGCAACGTCATCGCCCGCCGTCTCCGACAGCCCAATGGCGGCCGGCGCCGAGGTGAAGACCGGCGCGTCGTTGACCGAGGCGATCGTCGTGCCGATGGTGCGCGAATCGACCGACACGCCGGAGGTGACGGCGTCGGTGGTGGTGTCGAAGGTGGCGCGCGTGGCGCCGCTCGTGAAGTCGCCGGCGAAGGCGCTGTCGACGCCGTGCACGGTGAGGCCGCTGGGCGTGCCGTGCCAGTCGGGCAGCGCGGCGAAGCGCAGCGCGGTGCCGGCCGACAGCACCAGCCCGTTGGCGTCGGACACGGTGCCGACGTCGAGCCAGGTGAGGCCGCCGTCGGTGCTGTACTCCCAGTGGCCTTCGGTGTCGGGGTCGGCGTCGTTGCCGACGACGACGATGCCGGCGAGCGCGTCGCCGTCGACGTCGGCGAAGCGCGGCGTGACGAGCGCCGCGACGGTGGCGCCCTTGTTGACGGCCGCGTCCTCGGCGACGGGCGTGAGCGTCATGTCGCTGGCGAGCGTGGGCGCGTCGTTGACGGCCGTCACGTTCACGCGCACGGTGACCGGCGAGGCCGACACGGCCCCTTCGGCGTCGCGCGCCACCACGGTGAACGCCGGCAGGGTGCCGTTGGCGTTGGCCGCCGGCGTCCAGTAGGCCTTGAGCGTGCCGTTGACGACGTCGTTGCTCGACGGCGCCCAGGCGGTCGCGGTGGCTGCCGAGGTGCCGATCAGCAGCGTGCCGCCGCTCACGGCCTTGACGACGAAGGCGGTCACGCTGCCGGGGCTGCCGTCGGCGTTCAGGTCGGCCTCGTTGCCCTGCGCGGCCAGCTCGGCGAAGGTGATCTCGACCTGGGTGTCCTCCGCCACGGTGTCCACCGGCACGGCGAAGTCGGTGAGCGTGGGCACGGGGTTGGAGGGCGGCACCTGCGCCACCGACTCCTCCAGCGCGGCGGCGTTGGCCGCGAACACGTAGGCGAGCGAGAAGTTCTTGGTCTGGCCGGCGGCGATGTCGCCGAGGTCGAAGGCCAGGTTGATGGTCGAGTCGGCGTAGTTGTTGCTGCTGTTGGCCAGCAGCGCGGCCGGGTCGGTGGACCAGCCCGGGCTGACGCTGGTGTTGTGCGCCGTCGAGCTGTTGGTGTACAGGCCGATCACGCGGTTGCTGATGGGGCCGGTGCCGAGCACGATGTCGCTGGCGGCGATGTCGCCCGCGCCGCGGTTGTTGTGGGTGGCGGTGGTGCCCAGCGGCGAGTCGACGTCGGGGTCGATGCCGCGCGCGTACTTCACGCCGTAGATCGTGCTGGCCGTCGTGTTGCGGATCGACACGCTGATGCTGATGACCTGGTCGGTCGCGCCCAGCGTGTAGGTCTGGACGATCTCCAGCCCGTTGATGACCGAGGTGAACTTCAGCGTGCCGTAGGTCTTGCCGCCGGCGGTGACGATGCCCGAGGTGTCGGTCGTCGTCGGCATGCGCGGCGACGTGTAGCTGGTGTTGTTGTTGACGAAGGTCGACGAGCCGATCTTGACGGCGAAGAACTCGAACGGCGAGCCCGGCGTCAGGAAGTCGGCGTTGGCCGGGTAGACGTGGTTGCCGGTGGTGTCGTAGAAGATGCCCGGCGTCTGGTTGCTGCCGTAGCCGAAGGAGCCGTCGCCGCTCCAGCCGAACTTGATGTAGCCGTTGTCGAAGATGCCGCGCGCGGAATCGAGCGTGGTGGCCATCCCCGGCGCCTCGATCGCCACCGCCTCGATGGCGCCGGTGCTCGCCTCGAGCACCCAGTCGCCCCCGAGCGAGCCGGCGCCGGTCAGGTCCTCGGAGGCGGCGATGTCCGCGCCGGTGGCCTCGGCCAGGGCGGTCATGAAGTCGTGGCCGGTGCGGCCCTCGGCCACGTTGCAGCCGTACAGCAGCAGGTCGGCGCCCTCGGCCAGGGCCTCGCGGATGGTCGCCAGCTCGACGGCGTGGGCGGCGAGCGAGGCCTGGTCGACCGTGCCGTTGCCCAGCGTCAGCGCGCCCGGCGCGCCGTGCGAGACGATGTGCACCGCGGCCACGTCCGAGTGCCCGGCCAGGGCCTCGGCGATCTGCGCCAGGCCGTCGCGGTCGGCCGACAGGCGCACGACCTCGGTGGCCGGGTCGACGCCGGCGAGCAGCGCGTCGATGTCGGTGACGGCCGGGTCGATGAACAGGATGGAGAGGGGGGTCGCTGTCGTCATGTGGAGCACCTGTTTCTGGCGAAAAAACGTCGATCGGGGGCCGGTGTCAGGAAGACCGGCCGGAAGGAAGGGTCGAGCTCGGGCCGGCGGTCGCGGCCGAACGGGAGGGTTCGGCCGGCTGCGGCGGCGCCGCCTCCGCCGAGGCGGTGAAGAAAGCGTTGATGCCCTGCAGCCACTGCGCGTCGAACACGCCGGCGAGCACGTGCAGGCGCACCTGCGACATCAGGTAGAGGAAGCGCGCCTGCGCCAGGTCGCGCAGCGCCGAGACGCGGCGCTGCTCGGCGTCGAGGATGTCGACGGTGGTGCGGCTGCCGGCCTCGAAGGACTTGCGGTTGGACAGCACCACCTGGTCGGCCGAGCGCGCGGCCTGCTCGAGCGCGCGCACGCGCAGCACGCCCTGGGCGACGCCGGCGAACTCGCGCGACACGCGCACGGCGAGGTCGTCGCGCAGCGCCTGCAGCGTCTCGCGCGCCTGGGTCTCCTCGGCCACCGCCTGGCGCACGGCCGAGTCGATGCCGCCGCCGGCGTACAGCGGCACGGTGAGCTGGATGCCGAGCGACTTGCTGGTGTAGCGCGAGCCGATGCGGTTGATGTTGTCGTTCTCGTTGCGCGACCACTCGGCCACCGCGTCGAGCGTGGGCCGGTGGCCGGCGCGTGCCTTGTCGATCTCGTGCCGCGCGGCGTCGAGGCGGGCCTGCAGCGCCTGGATCTCGGGGCTGTGGCGCTCGGCCCGGGCGATCCAGGCGTCGATCTCGTTCGGCTGCGGCTCGGCCAGCACGAGCGCGCCGACGTTCAGCGGCGCCACCGCCGCCACGGGCTCGCCCACCAGCGCCTGCAGCTGGCGCGCGGCGAGCCGGCGCTGGAGCTGCACCTGCAGCTCCTCGGCCGTGCTCATGTCCAGGCGGGCGCGCACCTCGTCGATGTCGGTGCGGGTGCCGGAGCCGGCGGCGAAGGCCTTGGCGGCGGCGTCGAGCTGGGTCGCGAAGGCGCGCTTCTGCGCCTGCACGAGCGCGATCTGCTCGTCGGCGAGCAGCAGCTCGAAGTAGGCCTCGCCCACGCGCACGCCCAGCGCCTGCAGGTCGCGGGCGAGCGCGGCCTCGCTCTCGGCGACGCGGGCCTCGGCCTGGCGCAGGTTCGCCATCTCCATCGGGCGGTACAGCGGCTGGCGCAGCGTGAGGCTCAGGCTGCCGGCGAGGTAGCCCTCGCGCGTGGTGGCCGGCGCGCCGCCGGCGCCGGCGGCGGTGCTGACGAGCTGGTTCTTGCTGCGGGCGGCGGCGGCGGACACGCCCGGGCGCAGCCGCGCCTGGGCCTGCGGCAGCGCCTCGCGCCCGGCTTCGGCCGCGGCGCGCGAGGCGCGCAGGCTGGCGTCCTGCGCCAGCGCGGCGGCGTAGGCCTGCGCCAGGTCGAGGCCGCGCGCCGGGACGGCGGCCGCGGCCGCGCACAGCAGCGCGGCGGCGAGGCCGCGCGCGGCGAGGCGGACCGGACGGCGGCGCGGATCGTGCACGGTGCTCATTCCTCGGTCATCGACGCGGCCACGCGCTTGGTCAGCGGGTGCAGCAGGTAGGTGAGCAGCGAGCGCTCGCCGGTCTTGAACACCAGCTCCACCGGCATGCCCGGCTGCAGCACGCGCTTGCCCAGCGCCTTCATGCCCTCGGGCGTGACGGCCACGCGCGCGAGGTAGTAGCTCGTCTGGGTGTGCGGGTCGGTCAGCAGGTCGGCCGAGACGGTGACGATGCGGCCCTCGACCACCAGCTGCGGCGAGTGCGAGAAGGAGGCGAAGCGCGCGTCCACCGGCTGCGATTCGTGGATGCGGTCGATCAGGTGCGGCGGCACGCGCGCCTCGAGCATCAGCGTCTCGCCGGCGGGCACGATGTCCATGAGCCGCTGCGCCGGCTGGATGACGGCGCCCACGCTCTGCGCCTCCAGGCCCACCACGTGGCCCTCGGCCGGCGCGCGGATGACCATGCGCTCCAGCTCCTCGCCGGCGGCCCGGAACTTCTGCGCGTCGGCCTGCACCTCGCGCAGCACCTCGGCGAGCTGGGTGGCGGTTTCCTGGCGGTATTCGCTGCGGCGCTGCAGCGCGCGCTGCTGCGCCTCGCCGATGGCGCGGTGGGCGCGCACCAGGTTGCCCTGCAGGTCGGCCATGGCGCTGTGGGCGTCGGCCACCATGCGCTCGAGCTCGAGCTGGCGGTTGCGCGGCGCGTAGCCCTCGCGCACCAGGCCGCGCGTGTTGGCGAGCTCTTCCTTGATCAGCGCGAGCTGCGCGCCGCGGTTGTCCAGCATGCCGCGGTAGGCGGCGATCGAGCCCTTGTGGCCCTGGATGCCTTCCTCGATGGCGTGCAGGTCGGCCTCGAGCGCGGCGCGGCGCGAGGCGAAGAGCTGCTCCTGCGCCACCATCTGCGCGGCCACCTGGGCGCCGAGCTTCGGGTCGCGCGCCGCGGCCAGCAGGTCGGGGTGGAAGCGGATGGCGTGCGCGCCGGCCTGCTCGGCCTCGAGCCGCCCCTCGGTGGCGCGCAGGCTCAGGTAGCGCTGGCGCACGGCCTCGTAGTTGGCCTGGGCCACCGCGGCGTCCAGCTCGATCAGCGGCTGGCCGGCGGCGACGGCGTCGCCCTCGCGCACCAGCACCGTCTTGACGATGCCGCCGGACAGGTGCTGCACCGCCTTGCGCTTGGTGTCGAGCACGACGCTGCCGGCGGCGGGCACGCCTTCGTCCAGCGGCGCGAAGCCGGCCCACGCGAAGAAGGCGGCCACGCCGAGGGCGAGCGCCCAGGCGCCGATGCGGCCGGCGCGGGCGGCGTCGGGCATGGCGTCGGCGGCGGGGGCGGCGCCGGTCGAACCGGGGAAGGGGGCGGCGAGGGTGTGGCTCATGGGGTTCCGATCACGGGCAGGGCCGGGCGGACGAAGGGCGTCTGCACGGCGCGGCGCACGTCGGCCACCACCTGCTCGGGGTGGCCGTCGCGTTCGATGCGGCCGCCCTGCATCACCAGCAGGCGGTCGGCGGCGGAGAGGATGGCGGGGCGGTGCGTCACCAGCAGCACGGTCTTGCCGGCGGCCTTGAGTTCGCGCACCAGCACGGCGAGCGCGGCTTCGCCGGCTTCGTCGAGGTTGGCGTTGGGCTCGTCGAGCACCACCAGCGCGGGCGCGCCGTAGACGGCGCGGGCCAGCGCGATGCGCTGCTGCTGGCCGCCCGACAGCGGCATGCCGGCGTCGCCCACCGGCGTGTCGTAGCCGCGCGGCAGGCGCAGGATGGCCTCGTGCAGGCCGGCGGCGGCGGCCGCGGCGATGACGCGCTGCGAGTCGACCTCGCCGAAGCGGGCGATGTTCTCGGCGATCGTGCCGTCGAACAGCTCGATCTCCTGCGGCAGGAAGCCGACCTGCGCGCCCAGCGCGTCGCGCGGCCAGTCGGCGGGGGCGCGGCCGTCCAGGCGCCGCGTGCCGCGCACGTCGGCCCAGGCGCCGGCGACCACGCGCGCCAGCGTCGACTTGCCCGAGCCCGAGGGGCCGACCACCACGGTCACGCTGCCGGCGGCCAGCTCGAGGTCGATGCCGTCGAGGATGGGCGCGGCGCGGCCGGCGGCATGGGCCTGCACGCCCTGCAGCGAGACCTCGCCGCGCAGCGGCGCGTCCGCGCCGGCCGCGGGGGCGGCCGGGTGCGCGGCCAGCAGCGCCTGCAGCCGGGCGAAGGCGGCGCGCGCGCCGGCCAGGGCGCGCCAGGAGCCGACGAGCATGTCGATGGGCGCGAGGGCGCGCGTCATCAGCACGTTGGCGGCGATCATGGCGCCGACGGTGAGCTGGCCGTCGATCACCAGCAGCGCGCCCAGCCCGAGCGCGAGCGACTGCTGGGTGTAGCGCACGAACTTGCTGAAGGCGGTGACGCGCTGCGTCAGCCCCTGCAGCCGCGCGCGGTCGGCGAGCTGCGTGCGCTGCTGCCCCTGGAAGCGCTGCCACAGGGCGCCGAGCATGCCCATGGCCTCGAGCGCCTCGCTGCCCGAGAGCTTCTGGCGCATGAAGCCGGTCTCGGCCGCGGCCGACGCGGCCGACGCCTCGCCCGGCGCCACCGTGCGGCGGTGGCCGAACCAGACCAGCAGGAACTGCAGCGCCGCGAAGGCCAGCGCCATCACGCCCAGCCAGGGGTGCAGCAGCCACAGCACGGCGACGTAGACCGGCACCCACGGCGCGTCGAAGAAGGCGATGACGCCGCCGCCGGTCACGAACTGGCGCAGCTGGATCAGGTCGGCCAGCGGGCGGTGGCCGGCGTTCGGCACGGGCGCGAGCGCGGCATCGAAGCCGGCGTCGAACACGCGCGGGGCGAGCAGGCGGTCCAGCCGTTCGCCGGCGCCGACGAGCACGCGCGTGCGCAGCGCCTCGGCCAGCGCCATCACGCCGAACAGCACCAGCACGATCAGCGACACGGCCAGCAGCGTCAGCTCGCTGCGGCTGACCAGCACGCGGTCGTAGACCTGCAGCATGTACAGCGTGGGCGTGAGCATCAGCAGGTTGGCGCCGAGGCTGAACAGCCCGGCGCGGGCGAACTCGCCGCGCAGCGCGCCGAGGGCGCGGCGGGCTTCGCTGCGGGGGGCGGGCGTCTTCATGTCGTGCTCAGGCGTTGGCGGCGGCCGGCATGCGCGCGGCGGGCGCGAGGGGGGCGGCCGCCTCGCCCGCGCGGGCCGCAGCCTCGGCATTGGCCCGCTGGATGGCGGCCAGCACCTCGTCGCGCGGGCCGAAGGCCTGCTGCTGGCCGTCGCGCAGCAGCAGCAGGTGGTCGGCGACGGCCAGCACGCTGGCGCGGTGGCTCATCACCACGAAGCTGCAGCCGCGACGCTTGCCGTGGGCGATGACGCGGGCGAGCGCGGCGTCGCCGGCCTCGTCCAGGCTGGCGTTGGGCTCGTCGAGCACGACGAAGGCCGGCTCGCCGTAGATCGCGCGGGCCAGCGCCACGCGCTGGCGCTGGCCGCCGGAGAGCGTGCAGCCGTTCGGCCCGAGCCAGGTGTCGTAGCCGCCCGGCAGCGCGGCGATGAATTCGTGCAGGCCCACGGCCTCGGCGGCGGCCTGCACCGTGGCGGCGTCGGCGCGGCCGAAGCGGGCGATGTTGTCGGCGATCGTGCCCTCGACCAGCGCCACGTTCTGCGGCAGGTAGCCCAGGTGCGGGCCGAGCTCGGCCTTGTCCCAGCCGTACACGTCCACGCCGTCCAGGCGCACCTTGCCCGAGGCCGCGGGCCACAGCCCGAGCAGCAGCCGCGCCAGGCAGGTCTTGCCGGCGCCCGACGGGCCCATGACGACCACCGCCTCGCCCGGCTTCAGCGCGAAGGCGATGCCCTTGAGCACCGGCACCGGGCTGCCCGGCGGCGAGGCGATGGCGTGCTCGACCGACAGCGCGCCGCGCGGCGCCGGCAGCGGCATGGCCTCGGCCGGCGCGGGCACGGCCTGCAGCAGCGCGGCGAGGCGGGCGGCGGACTCGCGCGCGCCGGCCACGCTCGGCCACTGGGTGATGATCTGGATGAAGGGCGCGAGCACGCGCGCCCCGAAGATGCCGGCCACCACCAGCATGGCGCCGCCGCCGTTGAGCCGGTCGTGCAGCAGCAGCCAGCAGCTCAGGCCGAGCAGGGCCGAGTTGACGAGGTTCTGCAGCAGCTTGGAGACGGCCTGCCAGCCGCCGCCGCGACGCGACGCCTCGGCCTGCCGGGACACGGCCTCGGCCTGCGTCTTCGCCCAGCGCGCATGCAGCGCGCGCACCATGCCCATCGAGGCGACCACCGGCGCGTGGTGCTGCATGCGTTCGGCCTGGTGCTGCGCGGCGAAGGCGGCGCGGTTGGCCTCCTTCAGCGGCTCGTCGGTGCTGCGGCGGTTGAGCAGGCCCACCCCGGCCTGCACGGCCGCCACGGCCAGCGCCACCACGCCGAGCAGCGGGTGGATGGCGAACACGAGCGCGAGGAAGACCAGCGCCGCGGGCGCCTCCAGGGCCGCCAGCAGCGCCGGCGAATGGATGAAGTCGCGCACGCTGCGCAGGTCCTGCATGGCCTGCAGCCCGCCGCCGGCCACGCGGCGGCGGTTGGCCTCGAAGGCGGCGGCGAACACGCGCGGCGACAGGCGGCGCTCGAAGCGGCAGGCGGCGGCGAACAGGATCTCGGCGCGCACCCACTCCAGCACTTCCATCAGCACGTAGGCGGCGAGCACCGCGAGCGTGAGCATGACGAGCGTGGTGGTGCTGCGGCTGTTCACCACGCGGTCGTAGACCTCCAGCATGTACCACGACGGCGCCAGCACCAGCAGGCTGGACACCAGGCTGAACCAGGCGGCACGGACGCCGAACGGGCGCAGCTCGCGCAGCGCGTCGCGCAGTTCGGGGGCGGAGGTGTCGGGCTGCATCGTGGCGGGCAAGCGGGCGTGGGGCGGGCCGCGCGGCGGGTGTCCGCGAGGCCTTGTTCGGGTTGCGGAACGATAGGAAAAGGCGCCCCGGCAAAGCTGTCATTTGCTGACATCGATCACCCCGAATGGGCCATGAACCGCGGCCAATTCCTCGCTTTGGCGCGATTTGCGCGCCGACTGCGCACAATGCACGCTCGCGCGCCGCGCGCCCCACGGGAGCCCCATCCATGAGCCATGTCCTGCACCGGCAACTGCAGCATCCGCTGCCGGTCGCCACCGGCGCCGCCGGCATCACCATCACCGACGCCGAGGGGCGCCGCTACATCGACGCCTCGGGCGGCGCGGCGGTGTCGTGCCTCGGCCATGGCCATCCCGACGTGCTGCGCGCCATGCACGAGCAGATCGACCGCATCGCCTACGCCCACACCAGCTTCTTCACCACCGAGGTGGCCGAGGAACTGGCGGCCGTGCTGGTGGACGGCGCGCCGCAGGGCATGAGCCACGCCTACTTCGTCTCCGGCGGCTCCGAGGCGGTGGAGGCGGCGCTCAAGATGGCGCGCCAGTACTTCGTCGAGACCGGCCAGCCCGAGCGCCGGCACTTCATCGCCCGGCGCCAGAGCTACCACGGCAACACGCTGGGCGCGCTGGCGGTGGGCGGCAACGAATGGCGGCGGCGCCAGTTCGCGCCGCTGCTGATGGACGTGACGCACGTCTCGCCCTGCTACGACTACCGCGACCGCCGCGACGGCGAGACGCCCGAGCAGTACGGCCGGCGGCTGGTGCAGGAGCTGGCCGACGCCATCGAGCGGCTCGGCCCGCGGCACGTCATCGCCTTCGTCGCCGAGACGGTGGTGGGCGCCACCGCCGGCGCCCTCACCCCGCCGCCCGGCTACCTGCGCGGCGTGCGCGAGCTGTGCAGCCGCCACGGCATCCTGCTCATCCTCGACGAGGTGATGTGCGGCATGGGCCGCACCGGCACGCTGCACGCCTGCGAGCAGGAAGGCGTGGCGCCCGACCTGATGACCATCGCCAAGGGCCTGGGCGGCGGCTACCAGCCGATCGGCGCAGTGCTGGCGCAGGAGCGCATCGTCGAGGCCTTCCGGCGCGGCAGCGGGCTGTTCCAGCACGGCCACACCTACATCGGCCACGCGGTGGCCTGCGCGGCGGCGCTGGCGGTGCAGCGGGTGATCGCGCGCGACGGGCTGCTCGACGCCGTCAAGCGCCAGGGCGCGGGCCTGTTCGAGCGCCTGCACGCGGCCTTCGACGACCACCCGCACGTGGGCGACATCCGCGGGCGCGGGCTGTTCGCCGGCGTCGAGCTGGTGGCCGATCGCGCGGGCAAGCGGCCCTTCGACCCGGCGCTGAAGCTGCACGCCGCGATCAAGCGCGAGGCGATGGCGCGCGGCCTCATGGTCTACCCCATGGGCGGCACCATCGACGGGCAGCAGGGCGACCACGTGCTGCTGGCGCCCCCCTTCATCGTCACCGACGCCGACCTCGACGCCATCGCCCTACGCCTGCGCGCCGCGGTGGACGCGGCCGTCGCCGCGGTGGCCGCGCGCGGCTGAACGCCGCCCGCGCACGCGGCCCGGGGCGGGGTAATCCGGGAGGCGGCGGCACCGCCGCAGGGCTTATGTTCCCGGCACGGTCCGTGCAACGCATTCGCCGCGCGGCACCCGCCCCACTGCACGCCGGCTTCACGAGGGCCGGCACGCACCATCGACGACACCACGACCCAAGAAGGAACTCCCCCATGACCCGTCTCCTGCCCCGACACCTGCGCCTGGCGTTCGCCGGCGCCGCCCTCGCGCTCGCCCTGCCCGCCACGCCGGCGCTGGCGCAGCAGAAGTTCATCACCATCGGCACCGGCGGCGTGACCGGCGTCTACTACGCCGCCGGCGGCGCGATCTGCCGCCTGGTCAACAAGGAGCGCGCCAAGCACAACCTGCGCTGCTCCGTCGAGTCGACCGGCGGCTCGGTGTTCAACGCCAACACCATCAAGGCCGGCGAGCTCGACCTCGGCTTCGCGCAGTCGGACGTGCAGTACAACGCCGTCAAGGGCGTGGGCCAGTTCAAGGAGGCCGACCCCACCCTGCGCGCCGTGTTCTCGGTGCACCCCGAGCCGTTCACGGTGGTGGCCCGCAAGGAGGCCAACATCAAGACCTTCGCCGACTTCAAGGGCAAGCGCTTCAACGTCGGCAACCCCGGCTCGGGCACGCGCGCCTCGATGGAGGAACTGCTTGCGGCCATGGGCTGGAAGCTCTCCGACTTCTCGCTCGCCTCGGAGCTGAAGGCCGACGAGCACGGCCCGGCGCTGTGCGACGGCAAGATCGACGGCTTCTTCTACGCCGTGGGCCACCCGTCGGCCAACATCCAGGACCCGACCACCACCTGCGCCGGCCAGCTCATCTCGCTGAACGGCCCGGCGGTCGACAAGCTCGTGGCCGACAAGCCGTACTACGCCAAGGCCACCATCCCGGCCGGCCTGTACCCGAACAACCCGCAGGCGACCGAGACCTACGGCGTGCTGGCCACCGTGGTGGCCTCCAGCAAGGCGCCGGCCGACTCGGTGTACGCCGTGGTCAAGGCGGTGTTCGACAACTTCGACGAGTTCAAGCGCCTGCACCCGGCGCTGGCGCACCTGACGCCGCAGGACATGGTCAAGAACGGCCTGTCGGCGCCGCTGCACGAAGGCGCCGCGCGCTACTACAAGGAAAAGGGCTGGATCAAGTAAGTCCCCCCCCTACGCGCTTCGCGCGCCCCCCCAGGGGGCACACCGGCGGACCGGCGGAGCCGGATCCGCGGTGTTGCTTGATCGCTGGTTCGTGTGGCCAGTTGGTGCGCAGCGCAATGGATCACTGAGAAAAAAGGGGCGGCCATGGCCACCGACATCGAAAAAGCCCCTGAGGCACTGCAGGAACTGGTGGCCGACACCGACACCGGCGGGCGCAAGCCCACCGGCGTCGCGGCCGCCATCCTCTTCACCGTTTCGCTGGCCTGGGCGCTGTTCCAGCTCTGGTATGCGTCGCCGCTGCCGTTCACCCTCGGCATCGGCATCCTCAACGACACCGAGGCGCGGGCCCTGCACCTGGGGTTCGCGCTCTTCCTCGCCTTCACGGCCTGGCCGGCGTTCAAGCGCTCGCCGCGCCGCCGCATCCCGCTGGCCGACTGGGTGATGTCGCTCGTGGGCGCCTTCTGCGGCGCCTACCTGCTGATCTTCTACGCCGAGCTGGCCACGCGCCCGGGCACGCCGACGCCGATGGACATCGCCGTGGCGCTCGTCGGCCTGGTGCTGCTGCTCGAAGCCACGCGGCGCGCCATCGGCTGGCCGATGTCGGTGCTGGGCCTGGTCTTCATCGCCTACGCGATGCTCGGGCCCTTCCTGCCCGACGTGCTGTCGCACAAGGGCGCCTCCGTCAGCCGGCTGATGTCGCACATGTGGCTCACCACCGAGGGCGTGTACGGCATCGCGCTGGGCGTGTCGGCCGGCACCATCTTCGTGTACGTGCTGTTCGGCACCCTGCTCGACCGCGCCGGCGGCGGCAACTACATGATGCAGGTGAGCTTCGCGGCGCTCGGCCACATGCGCGGCGGGCCGGCCAAGGTGGCCGTCATCTCCTCGGCGCTGAACGGCATGATCTCCGGCTCGTCGGTGTCGAACGTGGTCTCGGGCGGCATCTTCACCATCCCGCTCATGAAGAAGTCGGGCTACGGCGGCGTGAAGGCCGGCGCCATCGAGACCATGAGCTCGGTCAACGGCCAGATCATGCCGCCGGTGATGGGCGCGGCCGCCTTCCTGATGGTCGAGTACGTGGGCATCCCCTACTCCGAGATCGTCAAGCACGCCTTCCTGCCGGCGGCGCTGTCGTACATCGGCCTGTTCTACATCGTCCACCTCGAGGCGCTGCAGCTGGGGCTGAACCCCATCATCAGGCGCGCCCCGCGGGCGCTCGGCATCAAGATGCTGCGCTTCGGCCTCGGCCTGTCGGGCACGGTGGCCGTCTGCGGGGTGCTGTACTACCTGTTCACCTTCCTGCAGTCCGCGCTCGGCGACGCGGCGCCCTGGGCCATCGGCGCCGCGGTGCTGGCGCTGTACGGCGTGTCGATCCGGCAGGCCGCGCGCTGCCCCGACCTGCCCGAGGACATCGACATCGAGCGGCCGAAGGCGCTGGACACCTGGCCCACGGTGCAGGCCGGGCTGCACTTCCTGCTGCCCATCGGCACGCTGATCTGGTGCCTGATGGTCGAGATGATGTCGCCCTCGCTGTCGGCGTTCTGGGCCATCGCGGTGCTGATCGTGCTGATGCTCACCCAGCGCCCGCTGATCCACCTGCTGCGCGGCACGCCGGCGGCGGGCTCGTGGGCGCAGGGCGCGCGCGACGTGATCGGCGGCATGACCGACGGCTCGCGCAACATGATCGGCATCGGCGTGGCCACCGCCACGGCCGGCATCATCGTCGGCGGCATCACGCTCACGGGCCTGGGCTTTCGCATGACCGACTTCGTCGAGTTCGTGTCGCAGGGCAACGTGATGGCGATGCTGCTGTTCACCGCCTTCGTCTGCCTGGTGCTGGGGCTGGGCGTGCCCACCACCGCGAACTACGTGCTGGTGGCCACGCTGATGGCGCCGGTGGTGGTGGAGCTCGGCGCGCGCAGCGGGCTCGTCATCCCGCTGATCGCGGTGCACCTGTTCGTCTTCTACTACGGGATCATGGGCGACATCACGCCGCCCGTGGGCCTGGCCACCTTCGCCGCGGCGGCCATCTCCGGCGAGGACGCCATCGCCACCGGCGTGCAGGGCAGCCTGTACGCGCTGCGCACGGTGATCCTGCCCTTCATCTGGATCTTCAATCCGCAGCTGCTGCTGATCGACGTGAACGGCCCGCTGGCGCTGCTGTCCGTCGTCGGGGCCTGCACGCTCGCGATGCTGCTGTTCGCCGCGGTGACGATGCGCTGGTTCCGCGTCAAGTCGCGGCTGTGGGAGACGCTCGCCCTGGTGCTGGCCACGGCGCTGCTGTTCCGCCCCGACTTCTTCATGGACCAGCTCGAGCCGGAATACGCCGACGCGCCGGCGTCGCAGGTCTTCGACGTCGCGCGCGACACGCCGACGCGCCTGGTGATGGTGATCCAGGGCACCACGCTCGAGGGCGACGAGGTGCGCAAGACCGTCGCGCTCACGCTCGGCCCGGGCACCGACGGCCGCAAGCGGCTGGCCGAATCCGGCCTCACGCTGGTGGCGATGGGCGACGAGGTGCAGATCACCGGCGTGCGCTTCGGCACCCGCGCGAGGAAGTCGGGCTTCGAGCAGGGCTGGACGGTGCAGTCGCTGAAGGTGCCGACCGACCGGCCCTCGCCGCACTGGTTCTACCTGCCGGCGCTGCTCATCGTCGCGCTGGTGTGGTGGGCGCAGGGCCGGCGGATGCGGCGCGACCCGTCGCTGCCGCGGCGCAGCCCGTCGCTGGGCACGGCCTGACCGGGGGCGCCGCCATGCCACGCATCGCCCTCATCCACGCGCTCGCCCACTCGGTGGCGCCCATCAACGACGCCCTCGCCCGCGACTGGCCGCAGTGCGTGCGCATGAACCTGCTCGACGACAGCCTGTCGGCCGACCTGGCGCGCTCGCCGCAGGGCCTGGACGCGGCGATGACGCAGCGCTTCCTCGACCTCGCCGGCTACGCCGTGGGCACCGGCGCCCAGGCCATCCTGTTCACCTGCTCGGCCTTCGGGCCGTGCATCGACGCCGTCAAGCACCGCCATCCGGCGATCCCCGTGCTCAAGCCGAACGAGGCGATGGTCGACGAAGCCGCCGCCGGCGGCCGGCGCATCGGGCTGGTAGCGAGCTTCGCGCCGACGCTGGCCTCGATGCCCGCGGAGTTCCCGCCCGGCGTGCCGCTGCACACGCGGCTGGCCGACGGCGCGCTCGCGGCCCTGGACCGCGGCGACGCGGCCGCGCACGACGCGGCCGTGGCCGAGGCGGCGGCGGCGCTGGTCGCCGACGGCTGCGAAGTGATCGCCCTGGCGCAGTTCAGCCTGGCGCGCGCCCGCGCCGCGGTCGAGTCGCGCTGCGGCGTGCCCGTGCTGACCACCGTCGACAGCGCCGTGCGGGCGCTGCGTGCGCGCCTGTCGGCGTAGGCTGCGGGGTGCCGCGGGCATCCCACGTGCTGGCATCCGCGTGAACCCGGCCCACCAGGAGACCCGACCATGGCCCTCCCCCACGCTGACCTGATGGACGTCATCCGCGTCGCCCCGCTCGGCCCCGGCCTGGCCCAGGCGGTGAGCACCAGCCTCATCAAGACCGCGCGCATGCAGCTGCTGCACCTGGTGCTGCCCGCCCGCAAGGACATGCCCGAGCACCACGTCGACGACGAATGCACCGTCCACTGCCTCGAAGGCAACGTCGAGGTCGAGACGCCCGGCGGCACGCGCCGCCTCGGCCCCGGCGAGCTGGTGGTGCTGCCCGCGCGGCAGCGGCACTCGGTGCGCGCCCGCGCCGATTCCGCGCTGCTCGTGACCCTGCTGCTGGACAACGGCGATGCCGGCCACGGCGGCGGCACGGGCGCGCGCCGCGCGGCATAGCGGGCCCGCGGCCATCGGGGCGCCGCGATGAAGGATGCCGCGGGGCACGACCTGTCGGGCGGCAACGCCCGCGCGCTCGAATGGCTCGAGCGCGGCCTGCACGAGTTCCGCTGCCTCATGCCGGACCCCGTGGCGAGCGTCGACGCGGCGCTGGCCGAGGCGCCCGACCTGGTGATGGCGCACGTGCTGCGCGGCTGGCTCTACGTGCTCAGCACCGAGGCGGCGGCGATGCCGGTGGTGCGCGAGGCGCTGGACGCCGCCCGCGCGCTGCCGCACGGCGAGCGCGAGGCGCGGCACCTGCAGGCCATCGGCCAGGTGCAGGCGCGGCAATGGCGCGCCGCGGCGCGCACGCTCGAGGACCTGAGCATCGACCACCCGCGCGACGCGCTGGCGCTGCAGGCCGGCCACCAGATCGACTTCTTCACCGGCGACGCGCGCATGCTGCGCGACCGCATCGCCCGCGCCCTGCCGGCCTGGGCCGAGGGCCTGCCGGGCTACCACGCCGTGTGCGGCATGTACGCCTTCGGCCTCGAGGAATGCGGCGACTACGCCGGCGCCGAGCGCTTCGGCCGCCGCGCGGTGGCGCTGGAGCCGCGCGACGCCTGGGCGCAGCACGCCGTGGCCCACGTGCACGAGATGCAGGGCCGGCGCGAGGAGGGCATCCGCTGGATGCGCGGCAACGCCGGCTGGCAGCGGGACAGCCTGCTGGGCGTGCACAACTGGTGGCACCTGGCGCTGTACTACCTGGCGCAGGGCGACGTCGGCACCGTGCTCGAACTCGTCGACGGGCCGATCGACGGCGCCCGCTCGGCGCTGCACCTCGACCTGCTCGACGTCAGCTCGATGCTGTGGCGGCTGCAGCTGCGCGGCGTGGACGTGGGCGGGCGCTGGCAGCCGGTGGCCGACCGCTGGGCGCCGAGCGCCGAGGCCGGCGGCGCGGGCCACTACGCCTTCAACGACATGCACGCGGCCATGGCCTTCGCCTGCGCCGGGCGCGACGACCTCGTGCGGTGCGTCCTGGATGCGCAGGACGAGGCGATGCGCCGCGACGACGACAACGCGATGTTCACGCGCGAGGTCGGCGCGCCGGCCACGCAGGCGATGGCCGCCTTCGCGGCCGGCGGGTATGCCCGCGCCGCCGATCTGCTGCGCGAGGTGCGCAGCCGCGCGCACCGCTTCGGCGGCAGCCATGCGCAGCGCGACGTGATCGACCAGACGCTGATCGCCGCGGCGCAGCGCAGCGGGCAGTCGGCACTCGCCGCCGCGCTCGTCGCGGAACGCGAGGCGCTGGCGGCGCAGCGGCGGCCGGCGGCCTGAAGGGCGCGCCGGCACCTCCGTTCGTGGCCGAGGGGCCTGATCCGCTCGCACTGAGGCATCGAAGCTTTCGCGCCTCACCCAACCCGTTCCTCCCACCTCCACCCGTTCGCGCTGAGGTATTGAAGTGCTCGCCCCACCAACCCCTTCGCGCCGAGCTTGTCGAAGCGCCTGTGCCACCAAGTCCCGTTCGCGCTGAGCTTGTCGAAGCGTGCGCGCAGTCCGGTTTGATGGGTTGGATCTGCGGTCGAAGCTGTGAGGAGCCGGGTCTCGCCCCGGCGGGCGAGTTACTTCTCT
>JBIQHD010000053.1:0-19943 GCA_044508835.1 Rubrivivax sp. | reverse complement strand
CCGCCGCTCCTGCCGCGAAGGCGTGTGCGGCTCGGACGCGATGAACATCAACGGCCGCAACGGCCTGGCGTGCCTGACCAACATGCGCACGCTGAAGGACCCGATCGTGCTCAAGCCGCTGCCCGGCCTGCCGGTGATCCGCGACCTGATCGTCGACATGACGCAGTTCTTCAACCAGTACCACTCGATCAAGCCGTACCTCGTCAACGACGAGCCGCCGCCCGAGAAGGAGCGGCTGCAGTCGCCCGAGGAGCGCGAGGAGCTCGACGGGCTGTACGAGTGCATCCTGTGCGCGAGCTGTTCGACGGCCTGCCCGAGCTTCTGGTGGAACCCCGACAAGTTCGTCGGCCCCGCCGGGCTCCTGCAGGCCTACCGCTTCATCGCCGACAGCCGCGACCAGGCCACCGGCGAGCGGCTGGACAACCTCGAAGACCCCTACCGCCTGTTCCGTTGCCACACCATCATGAACTGCGTCGACGTGTGCCCGAAGGGGCTCAACCCGACCCGGGCCATCGGCAAGATCAAGGAACTGATGGTGCGCCGCGCCGTCTGACGGATGCCGGCAGTCCGTGAGGCCTCGTCCATGCCTGCCCTCGTCGATGCACGAAGCCTGTCGAAGCTGAAGTGGCGCTGCCGCCGCGGCCTGCTCGAGAACGACCTGTTCATCGAGCGCTTCTTCGCCCGGCACGAAGACAGTCTCACCGAGCGCCAGGCCGAAGGCCTGCGCGCCCTGATGGAACTGTCGGACAACGATCTGCTGGACCTGCTGCTCGCCCGCAAGCAGCCCGATGCGCAGATGCAGCGCCCCGAGGTGATCGAAGTGCTGGGCATGCTCCGCGTGCCGGGCAACGACGCACAAGACCTACAACAGCCAGAATCGCTCTAAACCGTATTACGAGGAACGACCATGAATCCGTCCGATGTGAAAGCCACCCTGTCCTTCTCCGACGGCAGCCCGAGCATGTCGCTCCCGATCTACAAGGGCTCCATCGGCCCGGATGTGATCGACATCCGCAAGCTGTACGCGCAGACCGGCAAGTTCACCTACGACCCGGGCTTCCTGTCCACGGCCGCCTGCGAGTCGAGCATCACCTACATCGACGGCGACAAGGGCGAGCTGCTGTACCGCGGCTACCCGATCGAGCAGCTCGCGGTGAACTGCGACTTCCTCGAGACCTGCTACCTGCTGCTGTACGGGGACCTGCCCAACGCCGCGCAGAAGGCGGACTTCGACAGCCGCGTGACCAACCACACGATGGTCAACGAGCAGATGCAGTTCTTCCTGCGCGGCTTCCGCCGCGACGCGCACCCGATGGCGGTGATGACCGGCCTGGTGGGCGCGCTGTCGGCCTTCTATCACGACAGCACCGACATCAATAACCCGGAGCACCGCGAGATCGCCGCGATCCGCCTCATCGCGAAGATGCCCACGCTGGTGGCCATGGCCTACAAGTACTCGGCCGGCCAGCCCTACGTCTACCCGAAGAACGACCTCTCGTACGCCAGCAACTTCATGCGCATGATGTTCGCGACGCCGTGCGCCGAGTACGTGCCGAACGACGTGCTGGTGCGCGCGATGGACCGCATCTTCATCCTGCACGCCGACCATGAGCAGAACGCCTCCACCTCGACCGTGCGGCTGTGCGGCTCGTCGGGCACCAACCCGTTCGCGGCCATCGCGGCCGGCGTGGCCTGCCTGTGGGGCCCGGCCCACGGCGGCGCCAACGAGGCGGCGCTGAACATGCTGGAGGACGTGCAGAGGATGGGCGGCGTCGAGAAGATCGGCGAGTTCATCAAGCAGGTGAAGGACAAGAACTCCGGCATCAAGCTGATGGGCTTCGGCCACCGGGTCTACAAGAACTACGACCCGCGCGCCAAGCTGATGCGCGAGACCTGCCACGAGGTGCTGGGGGCGCTCGGCCAGAACAACGACCCGATCCTCAAGCTCGCGATGGAGCTCGAGAAGATCGCGCTCGAGGACGACTACTTCGTGTCGCGCAAGCTGTACCCGAACGTCGACTTCTATTCCGGCATCGTGCAGCGCGCGATCGGCATCCCGGTCAGCCTGTTCACGGCCATCTTCGCGCTGGCCCGCACGGTGGGCTGGATCGCCCAGCTCAACGAGATGATCAGCGACCCCGAGTACAAGATCGGCCGCCCGCGCCAGCTCTTCACCGGCTCGACCCGGCGCGACGTGCAGCCGCTCGCACAGCGCTGATCCCCGCCGCGGACCGGCAGGCAGGAGCCCCGCGCCGCAAGGCCCGGGGCTTTTTCCATGGCGCCCGGAAATGCGCCCGCGGGCCTGCAGCCGCGGCCCGAACGCCTAAAATTGCAGGTTTCCTGCCGAGCGAGGCAGGGGCAGACACACCTGGCAGAGACACGCATGGGCCGCACGCTGTACGACAAGATCTGGGACGAGCACGTCGTCCATACCGAGGACGACGGCACGTCCGTGCTCTACATCGACCGCCACCTGGTGCACGAGGTCACCAGCCCGCAGGCGTTCGAGGGCCTCGACCTTGCCGGCCGCAAGGTCTGGCGGGTGTCGGCCAACCTCGCGGTGAGCGACCACAACGTGCCGACCACCGACCGCTCGCACGGCATCGCCGACCCGGTGTCGCGCCTGCAGGTCGACACGCTCGACGCCAACTGCGACCGCTTCGGCATCACGCAGTTCAAGATGAACGATCGCCGGCAGGGCATCGTCCACGTGATCGGCCCGGAGCAGGGCGCCACGCTGCCCGGCATGACGGTGGTGTGCGGCGATTCGCACACGTCCACGCACGGGGCCTTCGGCGCCCTGGCGCACGGCATCGGCACCAGCGAAGTGGAGCACGTGCTCGCCACGCAGACGCTGCTCGCCAAGAAGGCGAAGAACATGCTGATCCGCGTCGAGGGCAGGCTCGCCAAGGGCTGCGGCGCCAAGGACATCGTGCTGGCCATCATCGGCAGGATCGGCACGGCCGGCGGCACGGGCCACACCATCGAGTTCGCCGGGTCGGCCATCCGCGCGCTCAGCATGGAAGGGCGCATGACGGTGTGCAACATGGCGATCGAGGCCGGCGCGCGGGCCGGGCTCGTCGGCGTGGACGACACCACCATCGGCTACGTGAAGGGCCGGCCCTTCTCCCCGAAGGGCGTGGAGTGGGAGCAGGCCGTCGCCTACTGGCGCACGCTGTACTCCGACGCCGACGCGCACTGGGACGCCGTGGTCGAGCTCGACGCCGCCACGATCCGCCCGCAGGTGACCTGGGGCACCTCGCCCGAGATGGTGCTGTCCATCGACGACCGCGTGCCCGACCCCGAGCGCGAGAAGGATCCGGTCAAGCGCGGCGCGATGGAGCGCGCGCTGCAGTACATGGCGCTCGAGCCGAACAAGCCGATGGCCGACATCCTGATCGACAAGGTGTTCATCGGCTCGTGCACCAATTCGCGCATCGAGGACATGCGCGAGGCCGCCGCCGTGGTGCGGCGCCTGGGCCGCAAGGTGGCGCCGAACGTGCGCCTCGCGATGGTGGTGCCCGGCTCCGGCCTCGTGAAGGCGCAGGCCGAGAGCGAAGGCCTCGACAAGGTCTTTCTCGCCGCCGGCTTCGAGTGGCGCGAGCCCGGCTGCTCGATGTGCCTCGCGATGAACGCCGACCGGCTCGAGCCGGGCGAGCGCTGCGCCTCCACCTCGAACCGCAACTTCGAGGGCCGCCAGGGCGCCGGCGGCCGCACGCACCTCGTGAGCCCGGCGATGGCCGCGGCGGCTGCGATCGAGGGGCATTTCGTCGACGTGCGCCGGATCGCCTGAACATCACCTCGGAGGGATCGATGAAGAAGACACTGCTGCTCGTCACCGTGGCGCTGATCGCGCTGGCCGGCTGCAACACCATCGGCGGGATCGGCAAGGACATCCAGAAGGCCGGCTCGACGCTCGAAGACGCATCGAAGAAGAAGTAGCCATGCAAGCGTTTCGCGTTCACAAGGGGCTGGTCGCCCCGATGGACCGGGAGAACGTCGACACCGACGCCATCATCCCGAAGCAGTTCCTGAAGTCGATCAAGAAGACGGGCTTCGGCCCGAACCTGTTCGACGAGTGGCGCTATCTCGACGCCGGCTTCCCCGGACAGGATCCCGCCTCGCGCAAGCCCAACCCGGACTTCGTGCTCAACCAGCCGCGCTACCGGGGCGCCTCGATCCTGCTCGCGCGCAAGAACTTCGGCTGCGGGTCGTCGCGCGAGCATGCGCCATGGGCGATCGACCAGTACGGCTTCCGTGCGCTCATCGCGCCGAGCTACGCCGACATCTTCTTCAACAATTGCTTCAAGAACGGCCTGCTGCCCATCGTGCTGCCGGAGCACGAGGTCGCGAAGCTGTTCGACGAGGTCGCGGCCTTCGTCGGCTACGAGCTGTCCATCGACCTGGAGCGCCAGCGCGTGGTCAAGCCCGACGGCAGCGAGCTCGAGTTCGACGTGCAGCCGTTCCGCAAGTACTGCCTGCTCAACGGCTTCGACGACGTCGCGCTCACCCTGCGCCATGCCGACAAGATCCGCGCCTACGAGGCCGAGCGGCTGCTGAAGAAGCCGTGGCTGGCCAACCATCTCTGAGTTCCTGGAAGGAATCGATTCGTGAAGATTGCAGTCCTGCCGGGTGACGGCATCGGCGCCGAGATCGTCGCCGAGGCGGTGAAGGTGCTGAAGGTGCTGGAGCTGCCGCTCGAGCTGGAGCAGGCGCCCGTGGGCGGCACCGCCTACGAGGCGCACGGGCATCCGCTGCCCGAGGCCACGCTGGCGCTCGCCAAGGCGGCCGACGCCGTGCTGTTCGGCGCCGTGGGCGACTGGAAGTACGACAAGCTCGAGCGCACGCTGCGCCCCGAGCAGGCCATCCTCGGCCTGCGCAAGCACCTGCAGCTCTTTGCCAACCTGCGCCCGGCCATCTGCTACGAGCAGCTCACCCATGCGTCGAGCCTGAAGCCGGAGCTGGTGGCGGGCCTGGACATCCTCATCATCCGCGAGCTGACGGGCGACATCTACTTCGGCCAGCCGCGCGGGCGCCGCGAATCGCCCGACGGCGCCTTCGCCGGCCAGCCCGAGGCCTTCGACACCATGCGCTACTCGCGCCCGGAGATCGAGCGCATCGCCCACGTGGCCTTCCAGGCGGCGCGCAAGCGCGGCAAGCGCGTGACCAGCGTCGACAAGGCCAACGTGCTGGAGACCTTCCAGTTCTGGAAGGACGTGGTGACCGAGGTGCACGCGCAGTACCCGGACGTGGAGCTCGACCACATGTACGTGGACAACGCGGCGATGCAGCTCGTCAAGGCGCCCAAGAAGTTCGACGTGATCGTCACCGGCAACATGTTCGGCGACATCCTCTCGGACGAGGCGGCCATGCTCACCGGCTCCATCGGCATGCTGCCCTCGGCATCGTTGGATGCGAGCAACAAGGGCCTGTACGAACCCAGCCACGGCAGCGCGCCGGACATCGCGGGGCAGGGGGTGGCGAACCCGCTGGCTACAATTCTGTCCGCCGCCATGATGCTTCGCTTCTCACTCAACCAGCCCGACGCCGCCGACCGCATCGAGTCGGCCGTTCAGTACGTGCTCGCCTCGGGCCTGCGCACGGCGGACATCTGGTCCGAGGGTACCCGCAAGGTCGGCACGCGCGAGATGGGCGATGCCGTGGTCGCCGCGATCACCAAAACCATCACCAAGGGCTAGTCGGCTCTCGGTTCGCGTCGCCCGTGTCTCCGGCGATCCGAGCCGGAGAGCAAAGGTTTTCAACGAATCTTTGAAGGGGCAATGAAATGACACGTGTAGGACTGGTCGGATGGCGCGGGATGGTCGGCTCCGTGCTGATCGAGCGCATGCAGCAGGAGGGCGATTTCGCCCTCATCGAACCGGTGTTCTTCAGCACCAGCAACGCCGGCGGCAAGGCGAGCGGGCCGATCGCCGCGCTGGCCAGGAACGAGACCACGCTGCAGGACGCGTACGACGTCTCGGCGCTCGCGCGCTGCGAGATCGTCATCACCGCCCAGGGCGGCGACTACACCACCGAGGTCTACCCCAAGCTGCGCGCTGCCGGCTGGAAGGGGCACTGGATCGACGCCGCCTCCACGCTGCGGATGAAGAGCGAGGCGGTCATCGTGCTCGACCCGGTCAACCTGCCCGTGATCGAGAACGCGCTGGCCAAGGGCGGCCGCGACTGGATCGGCGGCAACTGCACCGTCAGCTGCATGCTGATGGGCGTGGGCGCGCTGTTCAAGGCCGGGCTCGTCGAGTGGATGAGCACGCAGACCTACCAGGCCGCCTCCGGCGGCGGCGCGCAGCACATGCGCGAGCTGCTCACGCAGTTCGGCACGCTCAACGCCGAGGTGCGCTCGCTGCTCGACGACCCGAAGAGCGCCATCCTCGACATCGACCGCAAGCTGCTCGCCAAGCAGCAGTCGCTCGGCGAGGCCGAGGTCGCCAACTTTGGCGTGCCGCTGGCGGGCTCGCTGATCCCCTGGATCGACAAGGACCTGGGCAACGGCGTCAGCCGCGAGGAATGGAAGGGCATGGCCGAGACGAACAAGATCCTCGGCCAGGGCGAGGGCTTCGCCGCGCCCGCGGTGCCCGTCGACGGCTTCTGCGTGCGCATCGGCGCCATGCGTTGCCACAGCCAGGCGCTCACCTTCAAGCTCAAGAAGGACGTGCCGCTTGCCGACATCGAAGCCATGATCGCCGCCGACAACGAGTGGGTGAAGGTGGTGCCGAACGACAAGGAATCGACGATCCGCGACCTGACGCCCGTGGCGGTTACGGGCACGCTGGGCATCCCGGTGGGGCGCCTGCGCAAGATGGCCATGGGTCCGGAGTACCTGGGGGCGTTCACCGTCGGCGATCAGCTGCTGTGGGGTGCCGCGGAGCCGCTGCGGCGCATGCTGCGCATCCTGCTGCAGCGCTGAGGTCACGCGCGGTTCGTTGGCTGCGGCCAACAGTCTGTCGGTTGGCAGCCACTTCGTGACCTCTGGCGCAATGTCAGCAATTGCATGAGCTTGTCACCGTATCTGCTTGATGCTATTGTGATTTCTGCGATTTACCGTTGGGTCGGGGAGAACCGGTTGTCCGGCTCTGTGAACACAAGCGGCTGACGCCGGCAGAGTGCCGCGCACGATCGAGTTGGGAGACGCCTTGAAACGAAACGCGCTTATCACGGGGCGATTTGCCTTGACCGGGGTGGCTCTGGCCGCTCTCTGGCTGACTGCCCCCGCCGCGTGGGCGCTCGGCCTCGGCAAGCTGTCGGTGCAGTCGGCGCTCGGCGAAACCCTCCGCGCGGAAATCGACGTCACGAGCATGACGCCCGAAGAGGCGTCGAACCTGCGCGTGCGGGTCGCGCCGCCCGAGTCCTACCGCGCCGCCGGCGTCGACTACAACCCCGTGCTGCCCGGCACCACGGCCGAGCTGCTGCGCCGCCCCGACGGGCGTCCCTACCTGCGCCTCACCAGCGATCGCGGCGTCCAGGAGCCGTTCGTCGACGTGATCCTCGAGCTGTCCTGGTCGACCGGCCGGCTGGTGCGCGAATACACGCTGCTGTTCGACCCGCCGTCGAGCACGCGCATGGCGCAGGCGCCGGCCGCCACGGCGCCGGTCGTCACGCCCGCGCCCGCGGTGCCGCCCCGCGCGGCGGCCGCTGCGCCCGCCCCGCGCCCCGCGCCCCGCGTCGCCGAGCAGTCGGCGGCGCCGGCACGGCCGGCGCCGGCGGCGCGTCCCGCCGAATCCGCCCGCCCGGCGCCGGCCGCGCGCGACAGCGCGACGGCGGGCGCGGCGCAGGACGACGAATACGTGGTCCGCCGGGGCGACACCCTGTCGCGCATCGCGTCGGCCACCCGGCGTCCGGGCGTCTCGCTCGACCAGATGCTGGTCGCCCTGTATCGCGGCAACGCCCATGCATTCATGGGCGAGAACATGAACCGGCTCAAGGCCGGCGCCGTGCTCAACCTGCCGACCACCGAGGAAGGCCAGAGCATTTCCAACGCGGATGCGCGCCAGATCATCCGCGCGCAGAGCGCCGATTTCGGCGCCTACCGCCAGCGCCTCGCGGGTGCCGTCGGCTCCGATGCCGTCGAGGCGCCGGCGCGCCAGGCCGCCGGCAAGGTCGAGGCGACGGTGCAGGACCGCAAGGAAGCCGCGGCGCCCACGCCCGACAAGCTCACCCTGAGCAAGGGCGCGGCCTCGGCGAAGGCGGCGGAAGAACGGCTGTCCAAGGAGCAGGAGAAGAAGGATGCGGCCACGCGCGTGGCCGAGCTTTCCAAGAACGTCGAGGAGCTCAAGCGGCTGTCCGGCGCCGCCTCGGGCGCTGCCGCGTCGACCGGGGGTTCCGGGCCGGCGTCGGCACCGGCCGCGCCGTCCGCCATGACGCTGCCCGGCAGCTTGCCGCCGGTCGCCGCCGCGCCGACACCGGCACCCGCGCCGGCGCCGGCGCCTGCCCCGGCCGAACCTGCGGCCTCCGCGGCCGACGCGCAAGTTGCCGTCGCCGCCGCACCGGCCCCGGCGCCCGCTTCTGCGCCGGCCGCTGCGTCGCCGGCCCCCGCCGTGGCGCCGCCGCCTCCTGCGCCGGCGGAACCCGGCCTGCTGGACACGCTGATCGAAGACAACCCGTGGGCGCTCGCCGTCGGCGGCGGCCTGCTGGCGCTTCTCGTCGGGTTCGGCGTCTACCGCTTCAGCCGCCGCGCCAGGAAGGACAGCGGCGAAACCTCCTTCCTCGAAAGCCGCCTGCAGCCCGATTCGTTCTTCGGCGCGAGCGGCGGCCAGCGCATCGACACGCGCGACGCCAGCGGCGCCTCGTCGTCGATGAGCTACTCGCTGAGCCAGCTCGACGCGATCGGCGACGTCGATCCGGTGGCCGAGGCCGACGTCTACCTGGCCTACGGCCGTGACCTGCAGGCCGAGGAGATCCTGAAGGAAGCCATGCGCAGCACGCCGGATCGCCTGGCGATCCGGACCAAGCTGCTCGAGGTCTATGCCAAGCGGCGCGACACCAAGGGCTTCGAGCTGCTGGCGACCCAGCTGTTCTCGCTCACGCGCGGCGAGGGCGAGGACTGGGCCAAGGCCCAGGAGATGGGCTTCCAGATCGACCCCGAGAATCCGCTGTACCAGCCGGGCGGCACGCCGGTGGTGCCCGCGGGCGCCGCGCCCGCCGTCGAGCCGCTGAGCGCGAGCACGATGCCGCAATCGGTGCTTCCGTCCCCCTCGCGCTTCGAGGTGGCCGAGGCCGACGAGCAGCCGGTGATCGACCCGTCGAACGTCGACCTCGATCTCGACCTGGACATCGACGCGCCGGCCGTGCCCGAGGCCCCGCAGGTGCAGCCCCTGGCCGGGCGCCCGTTCGAGCCGGTGTCATTGACCGACGACGACCTGGGCGCCGGGCTCGAACTTCCCCCGCTCATGCCCGAGGCGCCGGCTCCCGCCGCCCCGGCCGTCAACTCCTCGGCGATGGATTTCGACCTGTCGGACATCTCGCTCGACCTCGACCAGCCCGCGGCCGCGCCTGCGCCGGCTGCTGCCGCCGCCGTGCCGGACCTCGACCTCGGCAGCATCGACCTGATGCCCGACGACGATGGGGCCGACCCGCTCGCGCGCAAGCTCGAGCTGGCCGAGGAGTTCCGCCAGATCGGCGACATGGAAGGCGCCCGCGATCTTCTCCAGGAGGTCGTTGCCAAGGCCGACGGCGCGCTGCGCAGCAAGGCGCAGGGGATGCTGGCCAGCCTGGGTTGACGCCGCGCCAGGGCAGCCGCGCGCCGGCACCGCGGAGTCTGCCGTCGTGAGGCTGGCGCTCGGTGTCGCCTACCGCGGCACGGCCTATCGCGGCTGGCAGAGCCAGCCCGGCCGGGAGACCGTGCAGGACCGGCTCGAGCAGGCGCTGGGCGAGTTCGCCGCCGCGCCGGTGCGCACGGTCTGCGCCGGCCGCACCGACGCCGGCGTCCACGGGCTCAACCAGGTGGTGCATTTCGACGCGCCGGTCGTGCGGGAGCGCAATTCCTGGGTCCGCGGGACCAACCGCTACCTGCCGGACGACATCGCCGTGCAGTGGTGCGAGGCGGTCGAGCCCGGCTTCCATGCCCGCAACAGCGCGCTCGGCCGCCGCTACGCCTACGTGCTGCTCGAGTCGCCCGTGCGCCCGGCGCTCGAGGCCGGGCTGGCCGGCTGGGTGTTCCGTCCGCTCGACGCCTCGGCGATGCGCGCGGCCGCCGCGCTGCTGATCGGCGAGCACGACTTCAGCGCCTTTCGCTCGGCCGAGTGCCAGGCGGCCTCGCCGGTGAAGCAGCTGCGCGCCATCGACATCGAGCGGCGCGGCGCCTACTGGCGCTTCGACTTCGACGCCAGCGCTTTCCTGCACCACATGGTGCGCAACATCATGGGCTGCCTCGTCGCCGTCGGGTCCGGCACGCGCTCGCCTGCCTGGCTGGCCGAGGTGCTGGCATCGAGGAACCGCCAGCGCGCCGCGCCGACCTTCTCCGCGGCCGGGCTGTACTTCGTCGGCCCGTACTACGATGCGGCCTTCGCCATCCCGCAGCGCACGCCGGCGCTGGACTGGCTGCCCTGAGCCCTTGCCATGCCACGCACCCGCATCAAGATCTGCGGCCTGACCCGCGAGGGCGACGTCGACGCCGCGGTGGACGCCGGGGCCGACGCGATCGGCTTCGTGATGTACCCGAAGAGCCCGCGCTTCGTCGGCGCGCGGCGCGCGGCGGAACTGGCGCGCGGCCTGCCGCCCTTCGTCACGCCGGTGGCGCTGTTCGTCAACGCCTCGCCCGACGAGATCGCGGCGGCGGCGCAGGCCATTCCCCACCTCGTGCTGCAGTTCCACGGCGACGAGACGCCGCAGGACTGCCGCGCCGCCGCAAGGCCCTACCTGCGGGCGGCCCGCATGGGGCCGGGCCTCGATTTGCTAGACTTCGAAGCTCGCTACGCCGATGCGCAAGCGCTGCTGCTCGATGCCCATGTCGAGGGCTATGGCGGCGGTGGAAAGGTCTTCGATTGGTCACTCATTCCTCCAGACGTGCGCTCTCCAGTCGTTTTGTCTGGTGGATTGCATGCCGGAAATGTGACCGACGGCATTCTCCAGGTGCGGCCTTGGGCCGTTGACGTGAGTTCCGGCGTGGAGTCGGCCAAGGGCATCAAGGATGCCGCGGCCATCCGCCGGTTCTGCGAGGCAGTGCAAGAGGCGGACGCCCGCATTGCCGACCTTGGCACCTGACGAGAATCCTGCATGTCGAACTACCAGCAACCCGATGTCCGGGGGCATTTCGGCCCCTATGGCGGCACCTTCGTCGCCGAAACCCTGATCCACGCGCTCGACGAGCTCAAGGCGGCCTACGCCGAGGCGCAGCGCGACCCGGCCTTCAAGGCCGAGTTCGATTCCGAGCTCGCACATTTCGTGGGCCGGCCGAGCCCGATCTACCACGCGGCGCGGCTGAGCCGCGAACTCGGCGGCGCGCAGATCTACCTCAAGCGCGAGGATCTCAACCACACCGGCGCCCACAAGGTGAACAACACCATCGGGCAGGCGCTGCTCGCCCGCCGCATGGGCAAGCCGCGCGTCATCGCCGAGACGGGCGCGGGCCAGCACGGCGTGGCCACGGCCACCATCTGCGCCCGCTACGGCATGGAGTGCGTCGTCTACATGGGCAGCGAGGACGTGAAGCGCCAGGCGCCCAACGTCTACCGCATGAACCTGCTCGGCGCGCGCGTGGTGCCGGTGGAAAGCGGCTCCAAGACGCTGAAGGACGCGCTCAACGAGGCGCTGCGCGACTGGGTGACGAACGTCGAGAACACCTTCTACATCATCGGCACGGTGGCCGGGCCGCACCCGTACCCGGCCATGGTGCGCGACTTCCAGCGCGTGATCGGCGACGAATGCCTGGTGCAGATGCCCGAGATGGCCGGCCGCCAGCCGGACGCCGTCATCGCCTGCGTGGGCGGCGGCAGCAACGCGATGGGCATCTTCTATCCGTACATCGAGCACGAGGGCGTGCGGCTGATCGGCGTCGAGGCGGCGGGCGAGGGCCTGTCGACGAACCGGCATGCGGCCTCGATCCAGCGCGGCACGCCCGGCGTGCTGCACGGCAACCGCACCTACCTGCTGCAGGACGCCAACGGCCAGATCACCGAGACGCACTCGATCTCGGCCGGCCTCGACTACCCCGGCGTCGGCCCCGAGCATGCCTACCTGAACGACATCGGCCGTGCCGAGTACGTCGGCATCACCGACGACGAGGCGCTCGCCGCATTCCACCGACTGTGCCGCACCGAGGGCATCATCCCGGCGCTCGAATCGAGCCATGCGGTGGCCCATGCCATCAAGCTCGCGCCGACGATGCGCAGCGACCAGATCCTGCTCGTGAACCTGTCCGGCCGCGGCGACAAGGACATCGGCACCGTGGCCGCGCTGTCGGGCGCCGACGCCGCGGCGAAGGAGGCGCAATGAGCCGCATCGCCGCCACCTTCGAGGCCCTGGCCGCCAGCGGCCGCAAGGCGCTGATTCCCTACATCACCTCGGGCGACCCCGAGCCGGACGACACCGTCGAACTGATGCACGTGCTGGCGAACGCCGGCTGCGACGTGATCGAGCTCGGCGTGCCGTTCTCCGACCCCATGGCCGACGGCCCCGTGATCCAGCGCGCCGGCGAGCGCGCGCTGGCCAAGGGTGTCGGTCTCGCGCAGGTGCTCGGCTTCGTGCGCCGCTTCCGCGAGACGAACGACACCACGCCGGTCGTGCTGATGGGCTATGCGAACCCGGTCGAGCGCTATGGCGTGGACGCCTTCGTGCGCGACGCCAAGGCCGCTGGTGTCGATGGCGTGCTGGTGGTCGACTACCCGCCTGAGGAGAGCGAAGTCTTTGCCGCGGCATTGCGCCGGGTGGAACTCGACCCGATCTTCCTGCTCGCGCCGACGTCCACCGATGAGCGCATGAAGCAGGTCGGCCGCATCGGCAGCGGCTACGTGTACTACGTGTCGCTCAAGGGCGTGACCGGCGCCGGCCACCTCGACACCGCATCCGTGGCTGCGATGGTCCCGCGCATCAAGTCGCACGTGCCGGTGCCCGTGGGCGTCGGCTTCGGCATCCGCGACGCGGCGTCGGCCAAGGCCGTCGGCGCGGTGGCCGACGCGGTCGTGATCGGCACGGCCCTGGTCCAGTTGCTGGAACGCGAGCCGCGCGACAATGCGGCCCGTGCGCTGGGCGCCTTCATCGGCGAGATCCGCGCCGCCCTCGATTCCCTGCAAGGAGCATCCGCATGAGCTGGCTCGAGAAACTGTTGCCCCCGAAGATCCAGCAGACCGATCCGAGCGAGCGCCGCCAGATCCCGGGCGGGCTGTGGATCAAGTGCCCGTCGTGCGAGACGGTGCTCTACAAGACCGACCTCGAGCAGAACCTCAACGTCTGCCCGAAGTGCGCCCACCACCACCGCATCGGCGCGCGCGCGCGCATCGACAGCTTCCTCGACGCCGAGGGCCGCTACGAGATCGGCCAGGAGATCCTGCCCGTCGACGCGCTCAAGTTCCGCGACAGCAAGAAGTACCCCGACCGCCTGAAGGAAGCGCTCGAATCCACCGGCGAGACCGACGCCCTGGTCGTGATGGGCGGCGCGGTGATGAGCGTGCCGCTGGTCGTGGCCTGCTTCGAGTTCGACTTCATGGGCGGCTCGATGGGCTCCGTCGTCGGCGAGCGCTTCGTGCGCGGCGTGCAGACGGCCCTGGAGCAGCGCGTGCCCTTCGTCAGCTTCGCCGCCACCGGCGGCGCGCGCATGCAGGAAGGCCTGCTGAGCCTGATGCAGATGGCCAAGACCAACGCCGCGCTCACGCACCTGGCGAAGGCGAAGCTGCCCTACATCAGCGTGCTGACCGACCCGACCATGGGCGGCGTGTCGGCCGGTTTCGCCTTCGTGGGCGACGTGGTGATCGCCGAGCCCAAGGCGCTCATCGGCTTCGCCGGCCCGCGCGTGATCGAGAACACCGTGCGCGAGAAGCTGCCAGAGGGCTTCCAGCGCGCCGAGTTCCTGATGCAGAAGGGCGCCGTCGACATGATCGTCGACCGCCGCGAGCTGCGCCCCACGGTGGCCCGACTCGTGGCGATGCTGCAGCGGCAGAGCGCCGACGCGGTGGCCTGAGGACGCGGCCGCCATCGTTCGAGAGGCGGCTTCGGCCGCCTTCTTCGTTTCCATTCCCTTCACCGCAGCCGACATGCCCACCCCCGACGCCGCACCGCGCACGCTCGACGACTGGCTCGCCCATTGCGAGCGCATCCACCCGACCGAGATCGACATGACGCTCGACCGCGCCGTCGAGGTCCGGCGGCGGCTGGGCATCGCCTTCGACGCGCCGGTGATCGCCGTCGCCGGCACCAACGGCAAGGGCTCGACCTGCGCCATGCTCGAGGCCATCGCGCTGCAGGCGGGCTACCGCGTCGGGCTCTACGCCAAGCCGCACCTGGTGCACTTCGAGGAGCGCTGCCGCGTCAACGGCGAGGTGGTGGCCGCCGAGGCGCTGGTGCCGCACTTCGAGGCGGTGGAGCGGGCGCGCGGCGACACGAGCCTCACCCAGTTCGAGTTCACCACGCTCGCCATCGCGCGGCTCCTGTCGCAGGCGCCGCTGGACCTGGTGATCCTCGAGGTCGGCCTCGGCGGCCGGCTCGACGCGGTGAACGCCTTCGATGCCGACTGCGCCGTGATCACCAGCATCGCGATCGACCACGTCGAGTACCTCGGCCCCGACCGCGAGTCCATCGGCCGCGAGAAGGCCGGCATCATGCGCGCCGGCAAGCCGGTGATCGTGTGCGACCCGGTGCCGCCGGCGAGCCTCGCCGAGGCGGCGGAGCAGGTCGGCGCCGACCTGTGGCTCTTCGGGCGCGACTTCAACTACGCCGGCGACCGCCAGCAGTGGTCCTGGGCCGGGCGCCACCGCCGCTTCAATTCGCTGGCCTACCCGGCGCTGCGGGGCGCCAACCAGCTGCTCAATGCCTCGGGCGCGCTGGCCGCCTTCGAGGCGCTGCGCGATCGCGTGCCCGTCACGGCCCAGGAAGTGCGCAACGGCCTGTCGCTGGTGGCGCTGCCGGGGCGCTTCCAGATCGTGCCGGGCCAGCCGGCGCTGGTGCTCGACGTGGCGCACAACCCGCACGCGGTGGCGGCGCTGGCGCAGAACCTCGACCAGATGGGCTTCTTCCCGCGCACGCACGCGGTGTTCGGCGCCATGCGCGACAAGGACATCGCGGGCATGCTCGCGCACGTCGCGCCGCTCGTCGACCACTGGCACTTCACCGACCTGCCGGGCGCGCGCACCGGCCGCGCGGCGACGGCGCGCGAACTGCAGGCCATCTTCGCCGCGCAGCCGCTGCGCGTGCCCGGCGCCGACGCCGTGCAGTGCCATGCGCAGCCGTCGGAAGCGCTCGCCGCGGCCCTGGCCGCCGCGGACCCCGCTGATAGAATCGTCGTCTTCGGTTCCTTCTCCACCGTCGGCGGTGTGCTGAAGGCGGGCCTGCCGCGATTGGGCGCGCCGCACGCCGGTTGATCCGCATGGGACTGTCCTCCATCTTCAGAAGCAAGGCCGCCGCGACACCCGAGGCAGCCGAACGCGGTTCGCCCGATGCGGTGCAACAGGCCCGCACCCGCGCCCGCCGCCGCCTGGTCGGCGCCGGGGTGCTGCTGCTGGCGGGAATCGTCGGCTTCCCGCTGCTGTTCGAGACCCAGCCGCGGCCGATCGCGGTCGACATCCCCATCGAGATCCCGCGCCGCGACGGCGTCGAGCCGCTGGCGCCGCCCGCGCCGCGCGACGCCGCCCCACCGGCCGAGCCGATGCGCACCGAACCCGCCAGGCCGGAGCCCGAGACGGCCGCGGCACCGCCCGCCGAGCCGCCGGCGCCCGCCGCGCCGCCGCCCGCGCCTGCCGCGCCGCCCAGGGCGGTTGCGGTGCCGCCCGCGCCCGCCGAGCCCAAGCCCGCCGCACGCGCCGATGCCGCCGAGGCCGCCCGTGCCCGGGCCCTGCTGGAAGGGCGCAGCGCCAAGCGCGACCCGGCCGCGCCCGGCGGCGAGCGCTACGTGGTCCAGGTCGGCGCCTTCGCCGACGCGGCGTCCGCCGGCGCCATGCGCCAGAAGGTCGAGAAGCTCGGCTTGAAGACCTACACGCAGGAGGTCGCCACCGCCGCCGGCAAGCGCATCCGCGTGCGCGCCGGCCCCTACGCCTCGCGCGAGGAAGCGGACAAGGCGCTCGCCAAGGCCAAGGCCGCCGGCCTGTCCGCGGTCGTGCTGACGCTTTGACCGCGGCGTGACGGCAGACATCGCATGGGTGGACTGGGCATTGCTCGCCGTGCTGGCGCTGTCGATCGTCGTCGGCATCGTGCGCGGCTTCATCTACGAGGTGCTCTCGCTGCTCGGCTGGGTGGCGGCGTACTTCGCGGCGCAGTGGCTCGCGCCGCAGCTCGCGCCGTCGCTGCCGGTCGGCACGCCGGGGTCGGCGGCCAACCATGCGGCGGCCTTCGCCATCGTGTTCATCCTGGCGCTCATCGTGTGGGGGCTGGCGGTGCGCGTGCTGCGCATGCTGGTGCGCGCCACGCCGCTGAGCGGCGTCGACCGGCTGCTGGGCGCCGTGTTCGGCGCGGCGCGCGGCATGGTGCTGCTGCTCGCGGTGGCGTCGGTCGTGATGCTCACGCCGCTGCGGCAATCGCCGGCCTGGCAGCAGTCGCGCGGCGCCGCCTGGCTGGCCGAGGGCCTGGCGATGGTGAAGCCGCTGCTGCCGCCGGCCGTTTCGCAGCACATTCCGTCGTGAGCCGCACGTCCCGGCTTTCGGCCTGACTCTGGAGCAGTTCCCATGTGTGGCATCGTCGGCGCGATTTCCCAAGGCCCCGTCAACCAGCTGATCTACGACTCGCTGCTGCTGTTGCAGCACCGCGGGCAGGATGCGGCGGGCATCGTCACGATGCAGGGCACGAAGTGCTTCATGCACAAGGCGCGCGGCATGGTGCGCGACGTCTTCCGCACCCGCAACATGCGCGCGCTGCCGGGCAACGTGGGCCTCGGCCAGGTGCGCTACCCGACCGCGGGCAACGCCTACAGCGAGGAAGAGGCGCAGCCGTTCTACGTGAACGCGCCCTTCGGCATCGTGCTCGTGCACAACGGCAACCTGACGAACGCGCATGCGCTCAAGAAAGAGCTGTTCGACATCGACCGGCGCCACATCAACACCGAGAGCGACACCGAGGTGCTGCTCAACGTGCTGGCGCACGAGCTCGACCGCGCGGCGCGCGGGCTGCCGCTGTCCACGGAAGAGATCTTCAAGGCCGTGAGCGCGGTGCACCGGCGCATCAAGGGCTCGTACGCCGTGGTGGCGCTGATCGCCGGCTACGGGCTGCTCGCGTTCCGCGACCCCTTCGGCATCCGCCCGCTGTGCTTCGGCGAGGGCATCACCGCCGAGGGGCGCGAGGTCGTCGTCGCCAGCGAATCGGTGGCGATCGAGGGCACCGGGCACAAGGTGATCCGCGACGTGGCGCCGGGCGAGGCGGTGTTCATCGACCTGCAGGGCCAGGTGCACACGCAGCAGTGCGCCGACCAACCGACGCTGAACCCCTGCATGTTCGAGTTCGTCTACCTCGCGCGGCCCGACTCGGTGATGGACGGCGTGTCGGTCTACCAGGCGCGGCTCAACATGGGCGAGACGCTGGCGCAGCGCGTCATCTCCACCATGCCGCCGAGCGCGATCGACGTGGTGATCCCGATCCCGGAATCCAGCCGCCCCTCGGCCATGCAGCTCGCGCAGAAGATCGGCAAGCCGTACCGCGAGGGCTTCGTGAAGAACCGCTACGTCGGGCGCACCTTCATCATGCCGGGGCAGGGCGTGCGCAAGAAGTCGGTGCGGCAGAAGCTCAACGCCATCGGCGTGGAGTTCAAGGGCCGCAACGTGCTGCTGGTGGACGACTCCATCGTGCGCGGCACCACCAGCAAGGAGATCGTGCAGATGGCGCGCGACGCCGGCGCGCGCAAGGTCTACATGGCCAGCGCCGCGCCGCCGGTGCGCTTCCCGAACGTCTACGGCATCGACATGCCGACCAAGGAAGAGCTCATCGCGCACAACCGCAGCCTGGACGAGATCCGCGAGTACATCGGCGCCGACGCGCTCATCTACCAGGACGTGGCGGCCATGAAGCGCGTGGTCGCCCAGCTCAACCCGAAGCTGCAGGGCTTCGAGGCCTCCTGCTTCGACGGCCACTACATCACCGGCGACGTGAGCAGCGAGGACTTCGACGCCATCGCCGCGCAGCGCAAGTCGCAGGGCGACGAGGAAGAGGGCGACGACCGCACGCGCCTGGCGCTGCAGGGCGTCGTGCACGACGGCCGCTGAGCGCCGCGCCCGCGAATCGACCTTCCCAACACCGAGATGACACGAACAGTCCGCACCCGCATCGCCCCGTCGCCTACCGGCTTCCTGCACCTCGGCACGGCCCGCACCGCCTTGTTCTCCTGGGCCTTCGCACGCCACCACGGCGGCGAGTTCATCCTGCGCATCGAGGACACCGACGAGGCGCGCTCCACCCAGGAAGCCGTCGACCAGATCATCGCGGCGATGCACTGGCTGCAGCTCGACTACGACGAGGGGCCGTACTACCAGATGCAGCGCATCGGGCGCTACCGCGAGGTGATCGCGCAGATGCTGGGCGCCGGCACGGCCTACCGCTGCTACTGCACGCCCCAGGAGCTCGACGCTATGCGCGAGGCGCAGCGCGCCCGCGGCGAGAAGCCCCGCTACGACGGCCGCTGGCGCCCCGAGCCCGGCAAGACGCTGCCGCCGGTGCCGGCCGGCGTGCGGCCGGTGGTGCGTTTCCGCAACCCGCAGGACGGCGACGTCACCTGGGTGGACATGGTCAAGGGCCCGATCACCATCTCCAACCGCGAGCTCGACGACCTCGTCATCTCACGGCCGGCGGGCGAGGGCGCGGACGGCGACATCGGCACGCCCACCTACAACTTCTGCGTCGTGGTCGACGACCTCGACATGCGGATCACGCACGTCATCCGCGGCGACGACCACGTCAACAACACGCCGCGGCAGATCAACATCCTGCGCGCGCTCGGCGCCGAGCTGCCCGAGTACGGCCACGTGCCGATGATCCTCGGCCCCGACGGCGAGAAGCTCTCGAAGCGCCACGGCGCCGTGAGCGTGATGCAGTACGAGGAAGCCGGCTACCTCCCCGACGCGATGGTGAACTACCTCGCGCGCCTGGGCTGGAGCCATGGCGACGACGAGCTCTTCGGCCGCGAACGGCTCGTGTCGTGGTTCGACGGCCAGCACCTGGCCAAGAGCCCGGCGCAGTGGGACGCGGCCAAGCTGAACTGGGTCAACGCGCACTACCTGAAAGCGCTGCCGGCCGACGCGCTGGCGCAGCGGCTGCGCGAACAGCTGGCGCGCCGCGGCATCGACGCCTCGCAGGCGGCGAACCTCGACGCGATGTGCGGCCTCTTCAAGGACCGCTGCGCCACCGTGGCCGAACTGGCCGGCTGGCTCGCGATGTACTTCGCCGAGGTGCAGCCGAGCGCCGAGGACCTGCAGGCGCACGTCACCGACGCGGTGCGGCCGGCCGTCCGCTCGCTGCGCGAGCGGCTCGCGCAGGCCGAGTGGTCCAAGCCGTCGATCGCCGCGGCGATCAAGGAAACGCTCGGCGAGCACCAGCTCAAGATGCCGCAGCTCGCGCATGCGGTGCGCGTGCTGGTGTGCGGCCGCGCGCAGACGCCGTCGCTCGATGCGGTGCTGGAACTGTTCCCGCGCGAAACAGTGCTCGCGCGTTTGCGGGACGTCTGAAACTCTGTCTATAATCGCGGTCTCGCTTGAACAGCGCGAACCTTGATCGGTCGGCCCAAAAAGCCGGCCGGGAGAGGGACCCGAGAGGGGGTATAGCTCAGCTGGGAGAGCGCTTGCATGGCATGCAAGAGGTCAGCGGTT
>JBIQHD010000052.1:0-19946 GCA_044508835.1 Rubrivivax sp. | reverse complement strand
CATCGTCAGCCGCCTATAGGCCTTGAGCAAGATGGGGCGGCTGGACGCTCACGGTAGATCGTGCTGCGGCTGTAGCCGGTCTCCGCCTTGACGGTCGGAAGTCTTAGGAGCGTGTGGAGCATCTTGGCACCTCGTTGGTTGGGACGGGTGCCAGTGGGAGCTGGCTAGCCCCCTGTCTCGCAAGCTGTCCAGCGGCATCGCGCCGCAGGCCGCATCAGCGCTTGCGTGCGGGCTTCTTCGAGCCAGCCCCGGCCAGGCCCGCCAGCGGTGCGGCCCAGGTGTCAGCCGGTGGCTTTGGCTCCGCCACCAACTGCTTCAGCCGCGACAGCGATAGCCCTTCCTCCGCCGCCACCGCTTGCATGAAAGCCTTGGTGCCCTTGCGTTTCTCTGCCGCGACACGCGCCTTCAGCCGCTGCCGCCGTTCATCGGGCGACTCGGCCGGCACCCCCGCACCGGCTGCAGGTGCGTCCACGCATCGCACCAGCGTCATGCCGTCAAGGTTGAGCGCGGCGTCCTTGATCGTCAGCGCCAGGTCCAGCGGCAGCACATGCCCTGCCACCTCCAGCACCGCACCACCGTCTTGCCAGCGCAGCAGCACCGCCGCCCGCGTCGTTCGCCCAGCCACCACCCCCAGGCGCAACGCCTTCACATCGCCCATCAGCCGTGTGGCTTCGGTGCTGCCCAGCAGATTCGCCAGCGCGTCGGCCAAGCTCGTGTCGCTCGCGCGCCAGCGATCCAGCCGCCGCAACGCCACCGGCACACGCCCGATGTCATCGTCCTTGTCGCACGCGATGAAGGCGCGGGGCGGCTGCCCTTGCTTGGTCAGCACCTGCACTGGCATCGAACAACCCCGCTCGCATCCATCGCACACCGCGCTGGTCGCAGGTGATGCAGGCGCCAATACCCGGCGGGCGTGGAGCGCTTGCACCGCCTCCGCCGGCCAGCGCGCCAGCTCGTCGCCCCGCAGTTCAATGGCCCCGCCGCCGGCCGCACCCAGCCGGGCCAGCAGTTCACCCAGGGCAGCGGTCGCAGGTTCCACGTCAGGCGGCAGCGGTAGCCTTCACCCCCGCAGCGACAGCAGCCGGCTGCGCGGGGGCCTCGGCTGGCGCCTTGGGCTCAATGCCCGAGTCCTCCAGCATTTGCCGCAGCGTCAGGTCCAGGTCGTCGTACTTGAGCGAACAGGAGTTCGGGTGCGTTATGCGGAAGCTCACCGTCTTGGGCGGCTTGCCCTCGGCCACAAACACCGTGGCGGCCAGCTCCACCTGCGTGACGTTGTACAGGTGCAGCGGCAGCGACTTCTGTATCTGACCCACCAGTTCGTAGATCGCCTGCCGGTTGTTGGTGGAATCCGATTCCACCGTGATGCGGTCTCCGGCCCGCACGCGGGACGACAGCCGCAGCTTTTTCACCACCACCGTGCCAATGCCGCTGCCCACAGGATGCGCGAAGTCGAAGTCGGGCTTTGCCAGCGCCTGCAGGTCATAGACGCGTTCGTCCTTCGGGTCGGGCGGCAGCTCGTCCAGCTTCAGGATGGCCTGCGCGAACATGCCTTGCAACGCCTCGATGGCCTTGCGGCTGCCGCGAAAGTTCAGGTCCAGCGTGCCCTCTTTCTGCGCGTAGACAAACACGATCTCGAAGGCAGGGTTGTGCGGGCGCGGGTGGAATTCGCCGTCCACCCATTCAATGCTGCGCTGCGCGTGGTCCTCCGGGAAGGCGAAGAAGTAGTCGCGCTCGCCCCGCCGGTAGGCCTCCACCACGCAGTTCTTGCCCCGTCCCTCCGTGCGCGCGAAGTAACCCTTGATCAGCGCGGCCAGCTTCGCCGTGTCTTCATGGCCGGCGGAGGCGGCCACCTGGGGCAAGTTCTTCCGTTTGCGCCAGTGGGTGAGCTGGTCGGCGTAGTGAAAGCGCGTCGCCCCTTTCCAGCACGCGGGCAGGCTCAGGAAGGCCTCCATCGCGCGGGAATAGAAATCTTCCAGCGAGCCCAGCTTGCCCAGCAGAGATTGCAGCTCGTCGGGCTGGTCTTCAAGCTGCCAGCGGGCCTCGTCCAGCAGCGCCTGATAGCCCTTGCGGTTGCTCATCGCCAGGATCTCGCGGAAGTCGGCCTCCGCTTCGCTGCGCTGTTCGTCGGGCAACTGGCCCCAGGCCTCCAGCAGCTCGTCGGGCTTGCCCTCCTTCATGGCCTTGAAGTCCAGGCCCGCCAACAGAGACTTGCCGGCGAAGTAGCGCGCCAGCATGGCATTGGGCATTTGCCGGAAGAAGTCCCGGCTGGAGTAGTTCCGCGACATGGCACCCCCTGGGTGCGCCCCTGACATGGGACGTTATGGGCCCGTAATGTACGTACCGTCCGCGGCTTGGGTACGTAGGCAGTGAACAAGCCAGAGCTGGCAACATTGCAGTGAACTCGGCCGCCCCCCTTTACATTCACAACCCCACGCGGCGCTGCACGCGTGATCGAAGGATTGATTTGGAGCCCCCGTGTCCCGACTGACCGACTTGATTGCCCAGGCCAAGGCCAAAGACCCGCAACTGGGCGCCGACCTGGATCAGGAGTTCAAGCAACTGTCTTCGCGCCTTCCCTTCGGCCTGAACTTCGAGCGCCACCGACCCGAGGTGGTGGAGTTGCCGCAGCGCCCGGTGCGCAAGGGCGACAAGGTGCGCGTGCTGCCGCCACGCGGTTCCACGAAGAAGGGCGACACGCGGCTGTGGCAGGTCAAGGCCATCCGCAAAGCGGCAACGAGCAAGGTGGCCGACCTGGAATTGCTGAACGCAGCCGTGCCACAGGCGCAGACCGTGGCGCTGGACGACTTGGTGGTGGTGGCCGAGTTCCGCGACACCATCTACCCGGGCCTGATCAGCACGGGTCGGGTGCAGCGCGGGGGCGACAAGCCCCACCACACCGTCATCAATGGCGAGAACTATCACGTCTTGAAGGCGCTGACCTATACGCATCGGGGCAAGGTGGATGCGATCTACATCGACCCGCCCTACAACTCCGGCGCGAGGGACTGGAAATACAACAACGATTATGTAGAAGACGACGATCTTTACCGGCACAGCAAGTGGCTGGCGATGATGGAGCGGCGCCTGCTCGTCGCGCGCACGTTATTGAATCCTGCCGACTCGGTGCTGATTGTCACCATAGACGAGAAAGAGTACCTTCGCCTTGGATTACTGCTTGAACAGCTATTTCAGGACTCCAAGATTCAGATGGTCTCTTCTGTGATCAATAGAAAAGGCATAGTTCGAGCGAACGAGTTTCGGAGGACTAACGAATTCATTTACTTTGTCATGTTTGGCGCTGCGCAACTTGACCCAAACCGCACCGAGACCGGGGCGCCGGTTCGGTGGGCGAGTTTGCGACGAACCGACATCGAATCGCGACGAGGAACAGCGAAGGGCGGACAGTCGCAGTTCTTTCCCATTTATGTGAACCGGACATCCCAGAAGATTGAAGCGATAGGTGAGCCGATCAGCCCTGACGTTGATCGGGCCACGATTGCTGATATGCCCGGTTGCTTCACGATCTGGCCTGTTCGACCAGATGGAACCGAGATGAACTGGGGCTTAACGCCCAAGTCTGTTGAGTCCAGGCTGGCAAAGGGATTTGTCCGTGCTAGCGCTGGCAGAGGGAACAGGGAGCCTAGTCTCTACTATCTAACAAGCGGGCAAATTTCGGAGATCGGTGAAGGCAGTCTCAAGGTAGTAGGGTACGAGCCTAGCGGTGCTGCGATTGTCGAGTTTGAAGCGGGCAAGTCCTCTATGCCTACTACGCAGTGGGACAATGAGTCACACAGTGCTCAAGAACACGGGAAGTCGATCATTAAGGCTTTGATCCCGGGCCATGACTTCGATTTCCCAAAGTCTCTGTATGCGGTTGAGGATGCATTGCGTCTCTTCATTCTCAAGAAGAAGCGAGCAATTGTCCTGGACTTCTTTTCCGGTTCGGGCACTACCGCACACGCCGTAATGCGCCTCAATAGGCAAGACAGCGGCACACGGCAATGCATTTGTGTCACGAATAACGAGGTTTCTGCAAATGAGCATGCCTCGCTGCGTAGCAAGTCGCTGCGCCCCGGAGATGCAGAATGGGAGCGATGGGGCATTTGCGATCACATCACAAAGCCTCGCATAGCGGCCGCCATAACTGGTAGGACGCCGCGCGGCGAACCGATCAAGGGCGACTACAGATTCGCCGACGAGTTCCCGATGTCCGACGGCTTCGACGAAAACGCCGAGTTCTTCACCTTGACGTACGAAACCCCCGTCTCGATCAACCACAACCGCGCCTTCGAGCGCATCGCACCGCTGCTGTGGCTGCGCGCCGGCAGCCGTGGCCCGCGCATCGACAAGCTGCCGCCCGAGGGCTGGGCTGTCGTTGATGCGTATGGCCTGCTGGTGGAGCCCGACGCGGGCACACCGTTCATCAAGGCGGTGCAACGGACCCCGGGCCTGCGCATCGCCTACATCGTCACCGACGACGACCGCCGTTTCCAGGCGCTAGCCCGGCGTTTGCCCGATGGCGTGGAGCCGGTGAGGCTGTACGAGTCGTACCTGACCAACTTCAGCTTCACGAACGGGGACTGAACCATGAAGTTCACGCTGAAGGACTACCAGGCCGACGCAGTGCGCGATGCCCTGGAACACCTGAAATGGGCGAGAACGGCCTGGCACTCTGCAGGCCGGCGACATGCTTTCTCGCTGACAGCCGTGACCGGCGCCGGCAAGACCGTGATGGCCGCTGCCGCCTTCGAGGCCTTGTTCCACGGCGACGACGACTACAGCTTCGACGCCGACCCGGGCGCGGTGGTGATCTGGTTCAGCGACGACCCTTCGCTGAACGAACAGACCCGCTTCCGCCTTATGGAAGCCAGTGACCGCATCCGCCACACCGACCTAGTGGTGGTGGAGAACACCTTCAACCAGGCCAAGCTGCAGGCCGGGAAAATCTACTTCCTGAACACCCAGAAGCTGGGCAAGAACAGCCTGCTGGTGCGCGGGCATGACCCCGAGGAACTGGACGAGATGGCCGGCACCCTGCTGCCAGAAACCCGGCCCGACCTGCGCTCCCACACCATGTGGGACACCATCCGCAACACCATTGAAGACCCCAGCTTGACCTTGTATCTGGTGCTGGACGAAGCCCACCGCGGCATGGGCAAGCCCAGCGCCGCCAGCCTGAGCGCGAAGACCACCATCGTGCAGCGGCTGATCAACGGCGCCCACGGCGTGCCCGGCATCCCGGTGGTGTGGGGCATCTCGGCCACGGTGGAGCGCTTCAACAAGGCGATGGATGGCGCGCTGAAGCGCGACCGCCTGGCCGATGTGGTGGTGGACGCGGCCAAGGTGCAGGAGTCTGGCCTGATCAAGGACACCATCCTGCTGGACATGCCCGACGAGGTGGGCGACTTCGACACGGTGCTGGTGCGCCGCGCCACCGATAAGTTGAAGGCCAGCACCGATGCCTGGGCCGAGTACGCGCGGCAGCAGGAAGAACCGCACACGGTGCTGCCCTTGATGGTCTTGCAGGTGCCCAACACCCCCGACCCGAACGACATTGGCCGCGCGCTGGACACCATCTACCAGCAGTGGCCCGACCTGCCCGCCGGCAGCGTGGCGCATGTGCTGGGCGACCACAGCACGCAGCAGTTCGGCCAACGGCAGGTGCCCTACATCGCGCCTGAACGGGTGCAGGACGCCACCTGGGTGCGCGTGCTGGTGGCCAAGGACGCCATCAGCACCGGCTGGGACTGCCCCCGAGCGGAAGTGATGGTGTCGTTCCGATCCGCCAGCGACCGCACGCACATCACGCAACTGCTGGGCCGCATGGTGCGCTCGCCCCTGGCGCGGCGCATACCAGGCAACGACCGCCTGAATTCGGTGGACTGCTTGCTGCCCAAGTTCAACCGCAGCACGGTGGGTGAAGTGGTCGAGGCGCTGATGAAGGGTGACGACAGCGCCCCGCCGCCGCCTGGGCGCGTGCTGGTCAACCCGGTGGAGATGGTGCCGAACCCGGCTGCCGGCGCCGAGGTGTGGGCCTTGTTCGAGCGCCTGCCTTCGCAGACCCGCCCGCAGCGTGGGGCCAAGCCGGCGCGGCGTCTGACGGCGCTGGCGCACGAATTGGCCTCGGACGAAATTCTGCCCGGCGCCGGCAAGCTGGCCCATGCCGCGCTGCACGCGGTGCTGGACGGCCTGCAGGAAAGCGAAAAGGACAAGATCGCTGCCAAGCGCAAGGGTGTGCTGACGGTGGACGGCAAGACGGTGGTGGCCGACATGCGCGGGCGAACCAAGAGCTTCGACGAGTTTTGGGAAGAAGCCGACATGGCAGTGATCGACGACGCCTACCGCCGCGCCGCGCGGGTGTTCAGCCCGGATGTGTCCCGCACATACGTTGATGCGCTGGCTTACCGGGCTGCCGACCCGGAAGACGCTGACGAATTCGAGGAAGCGCTGGTTGAAGCGCGGGTTCAGGTAGCGGCCCTGGGCCTGTTGGCAGAAGTGCAGCCCATCTTCGACGCCGCCGCTGACCGGCTGGCCAAGGAATGGCTGGGCACGCACGGCGCGGCCATCAAGCGGCTGTCGCACGACCGGCAGGAGTCTTACCGCCAGGTGCGAGAGATGAGCACCGAACCGCAGGACGTGGACCTGGTGAAGCCGGCGGGCCGTTTCGAGATGACCCGGGTGCGCGTCAACGACATGGAAACCGCGCTGCCCACCTACCCGCAGCACCTGCTGTGCGATGCGCAAGGCCTCTACCCGGCCGAGATGAATGCCTGGGAAGTGAAGGTGCTGGAAACCGAGATGAAGCGCCCGGGGTTCCGCTTCTGGTATCGCAACCCGCAGCAGCCAGGGCAGTCGTCGCTGGGCGTGGCCTACCTGTCGGGGGAGCAGTACGGCATCGTCCGGCCCGACTTCATCTTCATAGCCACGACCGAAGATGGAGCCCTGGTGGCAGATCTAGTAGACCCGCACGGGCTGCATCTGGCCGATGCGCTGCCGAAGCTGCGCGGCTTGGCAACCTATGCAGCCACGCACCCTGCAGCGTTTCGGCGCGTCGAGTCCGTAGCGGAAGCGCTCGGACGGCTGCGTGTGTTGGACCTCACGAAGGCCACGGTGCGAGATGCCATCGCGGAGGCCGAGGACGCGGCCAGCCTGTTCAAGGGACCTCTCTCGTCTGACTACTGAACCCTGGCGGCATGGAGTGCGCCGGCTTCAAGCCGTAAGCTCCCCCAAGCCGTAGACACCTGATTCTGGAGAATGCGGTCTCTCGACGAGAAGGACGAGGACGCGATGAGGAAGAGCAAGTTCAGCGAGAGCCAGATCGTGGCGATCCTGAAGGAAGGCGAGGCCGGGGTGGCCGTGGCCGAGGTGTGTCGCAAGCATGGGATCAGCGCGGCGACGTACTACGCGTGGAAGAGCAAGTACGCCGGTGCGACGGTGAGCGACCTGACGCGCATGCGCGAGTTGGAGGCGGAGAACGCCAGGCTCAAGCGCATGTATGCCGAGTTGGCGCTGGATGCGGCGGCCTTGAAGGAGGTTATCTCCCGAAAGTGGTGACGCCGTCTGCGAAGCGGCAGGTGGTGCAGCTCATGGTGAGCGAGCAACGCGTGCCGATCAAGCGGGCCTGCCGCTGGGTGGGCCTGTCGCGGGCGGCGTACTACAACGAGCCGGTCAACGGCCTGGTACGCGATGGCGAGGTGATCGAGGCGCTGAACCAAGTGGTCGAGCGCCATGCGCGCTGGGGCTTCTGGAAGTGCTTTGGCCGGTTGAGGCTGGACGGCCGGATCTGGAACCACAAGCGGGTGTGGCGCGTGTACTGCGAGATGGGGTTGAACATGCCCAGGCGAACGAAGAAGCGGGTTGCTCAACGAGAGCCGGTGCCCCTGGTGGCTGGCGAGCGCATCAACGAAGGCTGGGCGCTGGACTTCATGCACGATGCGCTCTACGACGGCCGACGGTTCCGTACGCTCAACGTGATCGACGAGGCGAACCGGGAAGCGCTGGCCATCGAGGTGGGCTCGTCCATCCCGGCCAAGCGGCTGATCCGCACGCTGAACCGGCTCATCGACTGGTACGGCGTGCCGAGCTCTATCCGACTGGACAACGGCCCGGAGATGACCTCGTGCGCCTTCACGGAGTGGGCCGCCGGCAAGGGGATCGCTCTGCGCTTCATCGAGCCGGGAGAGCCCAACCAGAACGCGTTCATCGAGCGCTTCAACCGCACCTACCGGCACGAGGTACTCGATGCCTACCTGTTCAAGTCCATTGAGCAGGTTCAACACATCACCGAGGAGTGGCTGCTCGACTACAACGAGCAACGCCCTCACGACGCCCTTGGCGGTCTGCCCCCTCGGCAGTTCCTGCCAAGGCTTACAACCGTCGCAGTCTCCACTTCTGGAATGTCTGCTTGACGGGGGAGCTTACGAAGCCACCTGCTTGAACCGCCCCAGGATCACCTGCCCGCTGCCCATGAGCTGGTCGATGTAGTCGGCCCAAAACTGCAGCATTTCCTGACGCTGCGGCCCGTACTCGGCGCGGTTGTAGACGCCCCGCACGCCACCGATGGTGTGGTTCAGGGCCTTTTCCACCACGTCCGAGGGCCAGCCGTTCTCGTGCAGCAGTGTGGACGCCGTGCGGCGCAGGTCGTGAATCGTGAAGGCCGGGATGTCCTGGCCCTGCAGCGCCACCTTCAGCGCCTGGTTGATGGCGTTCTGCGCGAACGTCTTCGTCAGGCTGCCGCGCCCCGGCAGCACCAGCAAGCTGCCGCCGGCCAAGGCCTGGAGTTCCTTGAACAGCGCCAGCGACTGCCGCGACAGATAGACGATGTGCGGCTTGCCAGTTTTGGAGTGCGCCGCCGGGATATGCCACTCGCCCTGCTCGAAGTCCACATGCTCCCAGCGGGCCAGCAGCAGCTCGGACTTGCGCACCATCGTCAGCAAGAACAGGTGCATGGCGATCTTGAACTGCCGCCGGATGTTGGACTCGAAGGCCGCCTTCAGGAACTTGCGGATTTCGTCCGGTGTAAGCGCACGCTCACGCGCCTTGACTCGGTGCACGTGACGGGTGGGCAAGGCCAGCACCGGGTTCACCGTCACCAGTCCGGCGGTCATGGCGTAGTCAAACAAGCGCTTCAGCACGCCCCGGATGTTGCTGGCGGCAGCGTCGAAGCCCTCGTCCTTCTTCTTCCAGATGATGGCGCGCACGTCCTCCGTGGTCACGTCGCGCACGGGCTTGCTACCGATGGCGGGCAGGATGGCCTTGTCCAAGTAGCGCCGGGGGATGGTCACGTCCTTGCGGTCCTTCTCCACCATTTCCCGGAAGAAGCGCTCGCTGAACTCTTGCACGGTGGTCTGGTCGGCTTCCGCGACTTTGGCTAGCTGCTTCTGCTCGGCGGGCGAAGTGCCCATTGCTGCTGCCTGTGCCGCCTCGTTGCGCTTGATCCGCGCGTTTTTGAGCGTGAGCGCAGGGTACTTGCCCAGCGTCACCTTCTCTGTCTTGCCATTGAGGCGATAGCGATAGCGCCATACAACGCCGCCTGTCGGGAAGACCTCGACATACAGGCCCCGCTCGTCGGTGACGGTGTAGGGCTTGTCTTTGGGCTTTAGCGCCTTGAGCGCTGTTTCCGACAGTGGCATCAGGCCTCCGTATGTCCAAGTAGACGGGTCGCGTGTGTCCAAGTGGCTTACTTGGACACAAACTTGGACGCACGTCGGATTGGCTGGTGCTGTGCCCTCTTGAACATTCTAGGACGCTAAATCCAATAAAAACAACAGCTTGCAGCAACGAATTGGACGGCTTCGGCGACCGTCGGAAGCAACTCTACTTTCCGATGCAGAAGCGGCCGAAGATCTCGCCCAGCAGGTCGTCGCTGGTGAACTCGCCGGTGATCGCGCCCAGCGCCTCCTGCGCCAGGCGCAGTTCCTCGGCGAAGAGGTCGAGCGCCTGGTCGGCCTGCGCCGCATGGGCCGCGGCGGCCTCGACATGCCCGCGCGTGGCGCGCAGGGCCTGCAGGTGGCGGGTGCGGGCGATGAACACGCCGTCGACGCCGGCGTGCCAGCCGGCCTGTTCGAGCAGGCGCGCGCGCAGCGCGTCCAGGCCGCTTCCCGCCCGGGCCGACACGCACACGCCGTCGGCGGGCAGCGCCGCGCCCGCCAGGTCGGCCTTGTTCCACACGGTCAGCAAGCGCCCGCGTTCGGCCAGCGCCGCCGGCAGCCGCGCGGCGATGCGCGCGTCGGCGGCGTCGTAGGCCGGCTCGCCCGCGCGCGCGAGGTCGCGCACGAAGAGCAGCGCATCGGCCGCCTCGATCTCCGACCAGCTGCGCGCGATGCCGATGCGCTCGACCTCGTCGTCGCTGTCGCGCAGGCCGGCGGTGTCGATCACGTGCACCGGCACGCCTTCGATCTGCAGCGTCTCGCTGACCTTGTCCCGCGTGGTGCCGGGAATCGGCGTGACGATGGCGAGCTCGGCGCCGGCCAGCGCGTTCAGCAGCGAGCTCTTGCCCACGTTCGGCTGGCCGGCGATGACCACCGTCATGCCCTCGCGCAGCAGCGCGCCCTGGCGCGCGCGGCCCAGCACGGCTTCGAGCCGGCCGGTGATGGCGGCGAGCTGGCCGCGGGCGTCGGCGCGTTCGAGGAAGTCGATCTCCTCCTCCGGGAAGTCGAGCGTGGCCTCGACCAGCATGCGCAGGTGCACCAGTGCGTCGCGCAGGGCGCCGATCTCGGCCGAGAACTCGCCAGCGAGCGAGCGCCCGGCCGAGCGCGCCGCGGCCTCGGTGCTGGCGTCGATCAGGTCGGCCACGGCCTCGGCCTGGGCGAGGTCGAGCTTGTCGTTGAGGAAGGCGCGCTCGGTGAACTCGCCCGGCTCGGCCAGCCGCAGGCGCGGCAGCAGCGGGGCGCCGCCCTCGCCGGGCTGCGCGGCGACTTCGAGGCAGCGCGCCAGCAGCAGCTGCAGCACCACCGGCCCGCCGTGGGCCTGGAGCTCGAGCACGTCCTCGCCGGTGTAGGACTGCGGCGCGGGGAAGTGCAGCGCCAGGCCCTGGTCGATGGCCCGGCCCTGCGCGTCGGCGAAAGGCAGGTAGGTGGCGTGGCGCGGCGCCAGCGGGCGGCCGCACAGCGCCGTCACGAAGCGGTCGAGCCCCCGCCCGGAGACCCGCACGATGCCCACCCCGCCGCGCCCCGGGGCGGTGGCGACGGCGGCGATCGGGTCGAGGTGGCGCGCGAGCATCGCGCCATTGTCGCCAGCGGCGGCGCTACTTCTTCAGCACGCCCAGCTGCTTGTTGATGAGGTACTGCTGCGAGATGGCGAGGATGTTGTTCGTCAGCCAGTACAGCACCAGGCCGGCCGGGAAGAAGAAGAACATGACCGAGAACGCGAGCGGCATGATCCACATCATCTTGGCCTGCATCGGGTCCGGCGGCGTCGGGTTGAGCGCCACCTGCAGCAGGCTGGAGGCCGTCATGAGCAGCGGCAGGATGAAGTACGGATCGGGCGCCGACAGGTCGTGGATCCAGCCGATCCACGGCGCGTTGCGCATCTCCACCGACGACAGCAGCACCCAGTACAGCGCGATGAAGAACGGCATCTGCACGAAGATCGGCAGGCAGCCGCCCAGCGGGTTGATCTTCTCCTCGCGGTAGATGCGCATCATCTCCTGCTGCATCTGCTGCGGCTTGTCCTTCAGGCGCTCGCGCATCTCGGTGATGCGCGGGCCCACCGCCTTCATCTTCGCCATCGAGCGGTAGGCGCTGACGTTGAGCCAGTAGAACGCGATGCGCAGCGACACGACGAGCGCGACGATGGCCCAGCCCCAGTTGCCGAACAGCGTGTGCAGCTTCTCCAGCAGCCAGTACAGCGGCTTGGACAGGATGGTGAACCAGCCGTAGTCCTTGACGAGCTCCAGCCCCTGCGCGCGGATGGGCGAGGCCTCGGCCAGGGCCTCGAGCTTCTTCTCCTCCTGCGGGCCGGCGAAGAGCAGCGCGTCGAGCGACTTGGTGGCGCCGGGGGCGATCGGCCCCAGCGGCAGCCGCATGCCGACGGCGTAGTTCGCGTCCACCTTGGTGGTGAAGTACTCGCGCGGCAGCGCCGGGCCCTGCGCCGGATCGACCAGCCAGGCCGAGGCGAAATAGTGCTGCACCATCGCCACCCAGCCGTTGTCGGCCTGGACCTGGTACTCGGGCTTGTCGCCGGCGGCGATGTCCTTGAAGTCGACCTTGCGGAACTTCGTGGCGTCGTTGTAGACGGCGGGGCCGGTGAAGGTGAAGTAGAAGCTCGATTCGCCCGGCGGCTTGCTGCCGTCGCGCACGAGCTGCAGGGCGAGCTGCGGCTCGACCGGCGCGCCCGAGACGTTGACGACTTCGTGCGTCACGCCGATCAGGTAGCTGCCGCGCTGGAAGCGGTAGGTCTTGCGCAGCACGACGCCGCCCGCCTCGGGCGATTCGAGCGTGACCCGCAGCTCGGGCGCGCCGTCGGCCAGCGAGCGCTCGGGGGTGACGACGCGCATCACCGTGTGCTGGTTGGGCAGGGCCGCGCCGGCGGGGCCCAGCAGGCTCGTCTGCGCCACGTAGTGGCGCTGCGCCGATTCGTCCAGCAGCACCACGTTGCTCGCCGGCGGCGCCTTGTCCGCCGCGCCGACCAGCGCGAGGAAGGCGTGGTACCAGGGCTGGGCGACGTGCTCCTGCTGCTTGAGCAGCTCCAGGCGCACCAGCGCGCCGCCGCGGCTGTCGATGGTGGCCTTGACCATGTCGGTCGTGACGGTGATCTTCTCCGCGGGCACGGCCGCCTGGGCGCCGGGCGCCGCGACGGGCGCCGTCGTGCCCGTCGCCGCCGCCTGGGCCGGCTGCGAGGGCGCGGGCGTCTTCGCGGCCGGCGGCGGCGCGAACAGCGACGGCTGGCCGGTGTGCCGGTTCCACCCGTCGTACAGCATGATCAGCGAGACGAGGAAGACACCCCAGAGGAAGGTGCGGCGCATGTCGGTCATGGAGCGTTCTTTTCGACAGAGAGGGAAGACCGCGACGGCGCGCCGGGCGCAGCCGGGGGATCCGCGGGCGGGGGTTCGAACAGGCGGGTGAACAGGCGCGGCGGCGCGGCCGGCACCGGGTCGTGCCCGCCGGCGCACCACGGATGGCAGCGCGCCAGGCGTGCGAGCATGAGCGCCGTGCCGGCCGCGGCGCCGTGCCGCTCGAGCGCCTCCAGGGCGTAGGCCGAGCAGGTCGGCTCGAAGCGGCAGGAACTGCCCAGCCACGGGCTCAGGAAGAAGCGGTAGCCCCGCACCAAGGCGATCAGCGCCCGGCGCGGCAGCGCGCGCAGGGCCGCAAGGCGCGAGCCGGCAGGCAGGTCCGGCCTCATCGGGCGGTGCTCAACGTGCGGCGCCCGCACGGTGGCGCACGGCGTCGTCGAGCAGCACGTCGAGCTCGGCCCGCGCCGCGGCGCGCAGCGCGTCCGAGGCCGGGCTCGCGAAGCGCGCACGGTCGAACGGCGCGCGCAGGCGCACCACCCACAAGCCGCCGGGCAGCCGCGATTCGCGCACGAAGGCGGCGCGGATCTGGCGCTTGAGCAGCGAGCGCGTCACCGCGCGGCGGGCGTGGCGCTTGGGCACCACCATCCCGGCCCAGGCCGGCGCGGGCAAGTCATCCACAGACCTGTCCGGTTCTGGTGCATCGCCTGTTGACAACTCGGCTGCTCCAGGCTGCGTGAGGCCGCGCCGGGGCGTGCCGGGCACACCCTCGACGTGGTGAAGGGCGAAGTGGGGGCTGCGGGCGGCCGGCCGGGTGCCGAGCGCCCGCTCGAAATCGGCAGCGCGAACGATGCGGCCGACCACGGGTGGCGAAGCTGGTGCGGCGGCCGGGGCGATGCGGCCCGGCCGGCTCAGAGACCCAGGCGCTTGCGGCCCTTCGCGCGGCGCGCGCGGATCACGGCGCGGCCGCCGCGGGTCTTCATGCGCACGAGGAAACCGTGGGTGCGGGCGCGGCGGGTCTTCGAGGCTTGGTAGGTGCGTTTCATGGTTCTTCCTGGGGCGTCGCGGGTTGCGCGTTGACGGGTGCGTTCCGGCGGGCAGGAAAGCCGCAGTCTCGGATGCTGGGGGTTCCCGAGGTGCAGGTGCATGGCGCCGGGCGCGACCTCACGCTCGGCCCTGCCCCCACACCACCCACATCGCCTGCGAACGCCGCGGCCATCAAACCACTGCAGCCGGCTCCGATTCGGGAAACCCACTATTACACCAAAAAGTGTCTTGCCCGTCAAAGACTTGCACCACGGCATGCGGGCCGGCGGCGGGATTGACCGGCGCCGTGAAACTGTGGATAACCACGGTCCCGAGCCCGCCGGCACCGTAGAATGCCGCCGCTCCGAAAAGAACTTTTCCACAAGATGAGCGCTGACCTTTGGCAGCGCGGCTGCGAGCGACTGGCAGCCGAACTGCCCGAACAACAGTTCAACACCTGGATCCGCCCCCTGCCCACGGCCGACGTGTCGGACGGCGGCGGCGACGGCGCGGTGGTGACGCTGCGCGTGCCCAACCGCTTCAAGCTCGACTGGATCCGCAACCAGTACGCCGGCCGCATCGAGAGCGTGCTGAGCGAGCTCGCCGGCAAGCCGGTGCGCCTGGACATCACCCTCACCCCGCGCGACCACGCGGCGCCCCTGGCCCTGCCCGTGCGCAGCGGGCCCGTGGCGGCGGCCGCGACGCTGGCCGCCGGCCTGAACGGCCAGGCGCCGGCCCGGCCGTCCCAGCCCGCGCCGCCGGCGACGACGCACCGGCTGAACCTGAACCTCACCTTCGACACCCTCGTGCCGGGCCGCGCCAACCAGATGGCGCGCACCGCCGCGCTGCACGTGGCCGGCGCACCCGGCCAGATGTACAACCCGCTGTTCATCTACGGCGGCGTGGGCTTAGGCAAGACCCATCTCATCCACGCTGTGGGCAACGCCCTGCTGGCCGACCGGCCCGACGCGCGCATCCTCTACCTGCACGCCGAGCAGTTCATCACCGACGTGGTGAAGAACTACCAGCGCAAGACCTTCGACGAGCTCAAGGCCAAGTACCACCAGCTCGACCTGCTGCTGATCGACGACGTGCAGTTCTTCGCCGGCAAGGAGCGCACGCAGGAGGAATTCTTCAACGCCTTCGAGGCGCTGCTGGCCAAGCGCGCGCACATCATCATGACCAGCGACACCTACCCCAAGGGGCTGGTGGACATCGACGAGCGGCTGACCAGCCGCTTCGACGCCGGGCTGACGGTGGCCATCGAGCCGCCCGAGCTCGAGATGCGCGTGGCCATCCTCATCCGCAAGGCCGAGGCCGAAGGCGCCTCGATGCCGGAGGACGTGGCCTTCTTCGTAGCCAAGAACGTGCGCGCCAACGTGCGCGAGCTCGAGGGCGCGCTGCGCAAGATCCTCGCGTACTCGCGCTTCTCCCACAAGGAGATCAACATCAACCTGGCGCGCGAGGCGCTCAAGGACCTGCTGTCGATCCAGAACCGGCAGGTCGGCGTCGAGAACATCCAGAAGACCTGCGCCGACTTCTACAAGATCAAGGTCGCCGACATGTACTCGAAGAAGCGCCCGGCCAGCATCGCCCGGCCGCGCCAGATCGCCATGTACCTCGCCAAGGAGATGACGCAGAAGAGCCTGCCCGAGATCGGCGAGCTCTTCGGCGGGCGCGACCACACGACCGTGCTGCACGCGGTGCGCAAGATCGCCGCGGAGCGGCAGAAGAACACCGAGCTGAACCAGCAGCTGCACGTGCTGGAACAAACGTTGAAGGGATGATTTGGCCCACCCCGACGCGCTTCGCGCGCCCCTCGAGGGGCAACACCAGCGGACCGGCAAAGCCGGATCCCTGGCGTTTGCTTGGGAATGCATCACTTGCCGCGGCGCGTTTGTCAAACAACAACTGTGGGGACAACTTTCTGACAACTGATCGGCTGTCCACAGGCAAGCGCCCGGCACGCGAGTTGTTCATGTTCAGCGCGTGTTTCGCGAGGGCTGCGCCCACAGGGTTCGTCGTGAGCTAAGCGGTTGAAGGAACAGGCGAAAATGCGGTTCTCCACAGAAGACGCGGTCCCTCTACTACAACGACCAAGTGAAGAGGCTTAAATGATTGTCTTGAAGGCAACGCAAGAAAAACTGCTCGGCGCGCTGCAGGCGGTGCAGGGCATCGTCGAGCGCCGGCACACCTTGCCCATCCTTGCCAACGTGCTGATCCGCAAGACGGGGCGCGACGTCGAGTTCACCACCAGCGACCTCGAGATCCAGGTGCGCACCACGGCCGAGCTCGACGGCGATGCCGGCGACTTCGCCACCACGGTCGGGGCGCGCAAGCTCATCGACATCCTCAAGGCCCTGCCCGCCGACCAGAACGTCACGCTGAGCGCCGTGCAGAACAAGCTCACCCTGCAGGGCGGCAAGAGCCGCTTCACGCTGCAGACCATGCCCAGCGACGACTTCCCGCTGGTGCAGGAGGCGGCCGACTTCGGCCCCGCCTTCGCCGTGCCGCAGAAGGTGCTCAAGACGCTGGTCAACCAGGTGCACTTCGCGATGGCGGTGCACGACATCCGCTACTACCTCAACGGCATCCTGTTCGTCGCCGAGGGCAAGAGCCTCACGCTGGTGGCCACCGACGGCCACCGCCTGGCGCTGGCGCAGGCCCTGCTCGAGGTGGAGATGCCCAAGCAGGAGGTGATCCTGCCGCGCAAGACGGTGCTCGAGCTGCAGCGTCTGCTGAAGGACGAGGACACGCCGATCGAGATGCGCTTCGCCGGCAACCAGGCCAAGTTCGCGTTCTCGGGCCTGGAGTTCGTCACCAAGCTGGTCGAGGGCAAGTTCCCCGACTACAACCGCGTCGTCCCCAAGAACCACAAGAACTCGCTCACCCTCGGGCGGGCGCCGCTGCTGGCCTGCCTGCAGCGCGCGGCCATCCTCACGAGCGAGAAGTTCAAGGGCGTGCGCGTGAACCTCGAGCCCGGCACGCTGCGCATCGCGTCGAGCAACGCCGAACAGGAAGAGGCCAAGGAAGAGCTCGAAGTCGACTACGGCGGCGACGTCATCGAGATCGGCTTCAACGTGACCTACCTGATGGATGCGCTCTCCAACATCCAGCAGGAGATGGTCAAGCTCGAGCTGCAGGACACCAGCTCCAGCGTATTGATCACCGTGCCCGAGCAGGCCGGCTTCAAGTACGTGGTGATGCCCATGCGGATCTGAAGTCCGGCACCCGGCCGGCCAGGCGCGAGCGGGCTGCGGCCCGCTCTGCCGTTTCCAAGGGGCTGCGAATGCGCTGTCGCGCCAGCCCGAACCGTGAGTCGATGAAGCAATGAGTGACGTGCAGAACACCCCCGACGCGGGCAGCGACCGTGACAACAAGCGGGCCGACAAGGCCTCCGAGGCGGCCGCCGTCGGGCCGGTCGGCGAAGCCTACGGCGAGGGCAGCATCCAGATCCTCGAGGGCCTGGAGGCGGTGCGCAAGCGCCCCGGCATGTACATCGGCGACACCTCGGACGGCACCGGCCTGCACCACCTGGTGTTCGAGGTGGTCGACAACTCCATCGACGAGGCGCTGGCCGGCTATTGCGACGACATCATCGTCACCATCCACTCCGACAACTCCATCTCCGTCACCGACAACGGCCGCGGCATCCCCACCGGCGTGAAGATGGACGACAAGCACGAGCCCCGGCGCAGCGCCGCCGAGATCGCGCTGACCGAGCTGCATGCGGGCGGCAAGTTCAACCAGAACAGCTACAAGGTCTCGGGCGGCCTGCACGGCGTGGGCGTGTCCTGCGTCAACGCGCTGAGCAAGTGGCTGCGCCTCGTCGTGCGCCGCGAGGGCAAGGTGCACCTGCTCGAGTTCCGCAAGGGCGTGCCGCAGGACCGCGTGATCCAGCAGCGCGACGGCGTGGAGATCAGCCCCATGCGCATCACCGGCGACACCGAGAAGCGCGGCACCGAGGTGCACTTCCTGCCCGACGACGAGATCTTCGAGAACATCGACTTCCACTACGAGATCCTCAGCAAGCGCCTGCGCGAGCTGAGCTTCCTCAACAACGGCGTGAAGATCCGCCTGCTCGACGAGCGCAGCGGCAAGGAGGACAACTTCGCCTTCGCCGGCGGCGTGAAGGGCTTCGTCGACTTCATCAACACCGGCAAGAAGGTGCTGCACCCGACCGTGTTCCACGCCACCGGCGAGAAGGGCACCGAGCACGGCAGCCTCATCACCACCGAGGTGGCGATGCAGTGGAACGACGGCTACAGCGAGAACGTGCTGTGCTTCACCAACAACATCCCGCAGCGTGACGGCGGCACCCACCTCACCGGCCTGCGCGCGGCGATGACGCGCGTCATCAACAAGTACATCGAGGACAACGAGCTCGCCAAGAAGGCCAAGGTCGAGGTCAGCGGCGACGACATGCGCGAAGGCCTGTGCTGCGTGCTGAGCGTGAAGGTGCCCGAGCCCAAGTTCAGCAGCCAGACCAAGGACAAGCTCGTCTCCAGCGAGGTGCGCGGCCCGGTCGAGGAGGTGGTGAGCAAGGCGCTCACCGACTACCTGCTGGAGAACCCGAACGACGCCAAGATCATCTGCGGCAAGATCGTCGACGCCGCGCGCGCCCGCGAGGCCGCGCGCAAGGCGCGCGAGATGACGCGCCGCAAGGGCGTGCTCGACGGCATGGGCCTGCCCGGCAAGCTCGCCGACTGCCAGGAGAAGGACCCGGCGCTGTGCGAGATCTACATCGTCGAGGGCGACTCCGCCGGCGGCTCCGCCAAGCAGGGGCGCGACCGCAAGTTCCAGGCGATCCTGCCGCTGCGCGGCAAGATCCTCAACGTCGAGAAGGCGCGCTACGAGAAGCTGCTGTCCAGCGAGGCCATCCTCACGCTCATCACCGCGCTGGGCACCGGCATCGGCAAGAGCGGCGGCAGCGGGAACAACAACGGCAGCGACGACTTCAACCCCGACAAGCTGCGCTACCACCGCATCATCATCATGACCGATGCCGACGTGGACGGCGCGCACATCCGCACCCTGCTGCTCACCTTCTTCTACCGCCAGATGCCCGAGCTGGTGGAGCGCGGCCACATCTACATCGCCCAGCCGCCGCTGTACAAGGTGAAGTTCGGCAAGGAGGAGCTCTACCTCAAGGACGACGTCGACCTCGACGCCTACCTGCTGCGCGTCGCGCTGAAGGACGCCAAGCTCGAGACCGGCGTGCCCGGCGCCGCCGTGCTGCAGGGCGAGGCGCTGGAAGCCCTGGCGCGGCAGTACGTGCTGGCGCACCACGTCGTCGAGCGCCTGTCGAACTGGATGGACGTGGACGCGCTGCGCGCCATGGCCAACGGCCTGGAGCTCAACCTCGACTCGACCGAAGCCGCCGAGGCCTCCGCCCGCGAGCTCGAGCGCGCGCTGCGCAACGCCGAGGTCAGCGCCGAGTTCGACAGCCGCACCGACAAGCACATCCTGCGCGTGAGCCGCATGCTGCACGGCAACGTGAAGAGCAGCGTCATCACCGCCGACTTCCTGCACGGCGCCGACTTCCAGGCGCTCAGCACCGCCGGCAAGACCTTCAAGGGCCTGGTCGGCCCCGATGCCGTCGTCAAGCGCGGCGAGGGCGAGCGCCAGAAGGAAGCCAAGGCCGGCGACTTCCGCGAGGCCATGGCCTGGCTGCTCAAGCAGGCCGAAGGTGCCGTCGGCCGCCAGCGCTACAAGGGCCTGGGCGAGATGAACCCCGAGCAGCTCTGGGAAACCACCATGGACCCGAACGTGCGCCGCCTGCTGCGCGTGCAGATCGACGACGCGATCGAGGCCGACCGGGTGTTCACCATGCTGATGGGCGACGAGGTGGAGCCGCGCCGGCAGTTCATCGAAAACAATGCGTTGCGGGCGGCGAATATCGATGCGTAGGTTGGTGTTAAGGAAGGTCTGCATAACTCAGTGCTGATCCGCGTTGCATGACAGAGCGCGG
>JBIQHD010000013.1:0-111151 GCA_044508835.1 Rubrivivax sp. | reverse complement strand
CATGGCGGCGATCACCTTGTCGGTGTCGGTGCTCTTGGCCTTCTCCACCGCCTGCGCCCACATGTGGATGCCGATGTAGGTGGCTTCCATCGGGTCGTTGGTCAGCGGCTTGTCGGCGCTGGGCAGCTTCTTCGCCCGGGCGTAGTCGGCCCACTGCTTCTTGAAGGCGTCGTTGGACGGGTTCTTCAGGCTCATGAAGTAGTTCCATGCCGCCAGGTGGCCGACGAGCGGCTTGGTGTCCACGCCGCGCAGCTCCTCCTCGCCCACCGAGAAGGCCACCACCGGCACGTCGCGCGCCTTCAAGCCCTGGTTGCCGAGCTCCTTGTAGAAGGGCACGTTGGAGTCGCCGTTGATGGTGGAGACCACCGCCGTCCGGCCGCCGGCCGCGAACTTCTTGATGTCGGCCACGATGGTCTGGTAGTCGCCGTGGCCGAAGGGGGTGTACTTCTCGTCGATGTCCGAGTCCTTCACGCCCTTGCTCTTGAGGAAGGCGCGCAGGATCTTGTTGGTGGTGCGCGGGTAGACGTAGTCGGTGCCCAGCAGCACGAAGCGCTTCGCGCCGCCGCCGTCCTTGCTCATCAGGTACTCGACGGCCGGGATCGCCTGCTGGTTGGGCGCCGCGCCGGTGTAGAACACGTTCTTGCTGAGCTCCTCGCCCTCGTACTGCACCGGGTAGAACAGCAGGCCGTTGAGCTCCTCCACGACCGGCAGTACCGACTTGCGCGACACGCTGGTCCAGCAGCCGAACATCACCGCCACCTTGTCCTGGGCGATGAGCTGCCGGGCCTTCTCGGCGAAGAGCGGCCAGTTCGAGGCCGGGTCCACCACCACCGGCTCGAGCTTCCTGCCGAGCACGCCGCCCTTGGCGTTGATCTCGTCGATGGCCATCAGGGCCACGTCCTTGAGCACGGTTTCCGAGATCGCCATCGTGCCCGACAGCGAATGCAGCACGCCGACCTTGAGGGTGGCCTGCGCCTGGGCGATGGTGGAAAAGCCGAGCGCGAAGGCCGTGGCGGCCAGGGCGCCGAGGGTCTTGCCGGCGACGCGGCGGGTGGTGTTCATGGCGGGGCTCCTGAGGCGTGGCGAAGGGTTGAAGAGACCGCGCCCAGCGTAGGCCGCACCCGCCGCGGCGCCTATACGCAAGGTGGCGTAGCCCGCGCCGCGCGCGGCGCAGAATGGCCGCCACATCCGCTGCGCGAGCACGCCATGAGCACGTCCCGCCTTCCGTTGCCGCCTCCCCCGTCCCGGCGCCGCCTGCTGCTCGGCACCGCCGCCGCCGTCGCGCTGCCGGCGCTGTGCACGCCGGGGCGCGCGCAGCCGCGGCGCCAGCCCACGCCGTCGCAGACCGAGGGCCCGTTCTACCCCGTGGTGCTGCCGGACGACCGCGACGCCGACCTGCTGGTGCAGGGCGCGCGCCGCTACACGCGCGGCGAGCCGGCGTGGCTGGAAGGCTCACTCACCGACACCGCCGGGCAGCCGCTGCGCGGCGCGGTGGTCGAGATCTGGCAGTGCGACCACGCCGGCCGCTACCACCACCCCGGCGACGGCGGCCGCGCGGACGCCGACTTCCAGGGCTTCGGCCGCATGCAGGTCGGGGCCGACGGCGGCTACCGCTTCCGCACCATCAAGCCGGTGCCCTACACCGGCCGTACGCCGCACATCCACCTGAAGGTGCGCCGCGACGGGCGCGAGCTGCTGACCACGCAGGTCTACGTGGCGGGCGACCCGGGCAATGCGCGCGACGGCCTGTGGCGGCGGCTCTCCGTGGAAGAGCGCGCCGCGCTGACCGTGCCCTTCACGCCCGCGGGCGACGGCCTGCGGGCGACCTTTCCGATCGTCGTCGCCGCGTAGCCCTCAGGCCACGTCGTCGCCGCGCGGTGCGCGCTTGCGGCCGGTCAGCATGGCGGCGACGAGGTTCTCGCGGTGCTTCCAGCCGGTGAACGCCACGCCGGCCAGGTGCAGCGCCACCAGGCCGACGAGCCCCCAGGCGAGGCCCGCGTGCAACTCGTACAGCCAGGCATAGCCCCAGAGCCAGTCGGTGACGTACAGCCAGCCCGTCAGCGACAGGGCCGCCGCGCAGGCCAGCAGCGCCAGCACCATCCACCCGCCCAGCGGGTTGTGGCCCAGATGGCGCGGCGCGCGCCCCGCGATCACCGCACGCAGGTAGGCCCGCGTCGCGCGGGGCGTGCGCACGAACTGCGCGAACCGCGCGTAGCGCCCGCCGGTGAAGCCGTGGACCAGCCGGGCCGCGACCACCGCGCCCGCCGCGTAGCCCAGCGCCTCGTGCACCCAGCCGCTGCTGCCGCCCGTCCACCAGGCCGCGGCCAGCGTCGCCACCAGCGTCCAGTGGAGGACGCGGACGGGCCAGCCCCAGACGGCGACCTTATTTCTCTTCAACGCGCTCGAAGGTCTTGGGATCGAAGAAGGCCTCGATGCGCTTGCCGTCCGGCGTCTTGGCGTAGACCTCGTAGCAGGTGTCGGTGGCCACCATGCGCCGCACCTTCCAGCCCTCGCGGGTGAGCTTCTCGTGCAGCTCGGTGTGCGGCCGCCACTCGGACTTGGGCGAGGCCGGGCAGGTCACGTCCCCGTGCGCCCAAACCGCGGCGGCGGCGAGCGAGAGCAACGGCACGATGGCGGCGCGAACGATCGATGTCATGGGTACTCCTTTGAGAGACAGGCGCGCCGCGGCGCTCAGGTGACCGCCCAGCGGCGCAGCAGGTTGTGGTAGACGCCGGTGAGGCGGATCAGGTGCGGGTCCGACGGCGACACCGCCGGCGTCAGGCCCTGGATGGACTGGTCGAGCGTGTACAGCAGCGTGCGCTCGCCCTCGTCCGCCACCAGGCTCTCGATCCAGAAGAACGACGCGATCCGGGCGCCGCGGGTCACGGGCGTCACGCGGTGCAGGCTGGTCGACGGGTACAGCACCATGCTGCCGGCCGCCAGCTTGACGCTCTGCGTGCCGCCCAGGTGCTCGATCTCCAGCACGCCGCCGTCGTACTCGTCGGGCTCGCACAGGAACAGCGTGGCCGACAGGTCGCTGCGCACGGTGACCGGGCTGCCCGGCACGTGCATCACGGCGCTGTCGATGTGGAAATCGTAGGTGCCGCCGTCGGCGTAGCGGTTGAAGCGCGGCGGGAAGATGCGGCTGGGCAGCGCGGCGGCGATGAACCGCGGGTCGGCGCCGAGCTTGCGCAGGATGTGGTGGCCGAGGTGGACGGCGAGTTCGCTGCCGTCGGCGACCTGCTGGTTGCGCTTGGCGTTCCTGGCCAGCGTGCCGGCGGTGGCGGCGCCGTCCTGCCATGCGGCGGCGTCGAGCCGCACGCGGAACTGGCGCACTTCGTCCGGGGTGAGGACCTGGTCGATGGAGATCAGCATGATGGCGTCAAGGTCTCGGCACGGATGTCGGAAAGCCGCGCGCAGCCGGCCAGCGCCATGCAGGCGTGCAGCTCCTCGGCGAGCAGGGTCAGCATGTGGGCCACGCCCAGCGCGCCGGCCACGGCCAGCGCGTAGACCTGCAGCCGGCCGACGAGCACGGCATCGGCGCCCAGGGCCAGGGCCTTGAAGGCGTCCTGGCCGCTGCGCACGCCGCCGTCGAGCAGCACGGGGCAGCCGGCGCCCACGGCCGCGCGCACGGCGGGCAGCATGCGCAGCGCGGCGGGCGCGCCGTCGAGGCTGCGCCCGCCGTGGTTGGAGACGACGAGGCCGGCCGCGCCCGCGTCGCGCAGGGCGACGGCGTCCTCGGGATGCAGCACGCCCTTGATCCACACGGGCAGGCGGCTTTCGCCGAGCAGCCAGCGCAGGTCGTCCCACGTGGGGGCATGGCGCATCGCGCCCTGGAAGACGCGGCTCTCGCCCTCGGCCAGCGCGGGCGGCGCGGGCGCGGGGTAGCCGGCGAGGTTGGCGGCCACGCAGTCGGCGGGCATCGCGAAGCCCGCGGCCAGCGCGCCGCGGCTGGCCATCTGGATGCCGGCGTCGAGCGTGAGCACGATGGCGCGGTAGCCCGCCTGCCCGGCGCGGCGCAGCAGGTCGAGCGTGTGGGCCCGCTCGGGCTGCAGGTAGAGCTGGAACCAGCGCGCCGGCCCGCAGGCCGCGGCGATGTCCTCCAGCGCGTGCGACGACAGCGTGCTCGCCACCATGCAGGTGCCGGTGGCCTGCGCGGCGCGCGCGGTGGCGATCTCGGCATCGGGATGCGCCAGGCGCTGGTGCGCCACGGGAGCCAGCAGCAGCGGGTGCGGCAGTTCCATGCCGCCGAGCGTGAGCCGGCTGTGGCCCGCGCTCACGTCGCGCAGCAGGCGCGGCACCACGTCCCAGGCGCCGAAGGCCGCGCGGTTGGCGGCCACCGTGGCGTCCCAGCCGCAGCCGCCGGCCACGTAGGCGTGGCGTGCGGCATCCATCGACCGGGGCGCGAGGCGCTCGTAGTCGATGGCGTTCCAGACGCCGGGCGGGAGGGTGGGTTGCATGGGGCTCTGCCGGCGCTTGCCGGGCAAGCGCCGGAGGCCATTCTGGCGCTTACAGGTCCAGGTTCAGCGCCAGGCGCACCGCGCGCGCGTCGCCCTTGTACAGGAACGCGCCCGAGCGGTAGACCGCCGTGTAGTAGTCCTTGTCGGCCACGTTCAGCACGTTCAGGCGCAGGTCGGCGTGCTTGTTGATGCGGTAGCTGGCGAACAGGTCGTACACGCTGAACGAGGGCACGGGCTGCGAGCACATGCCGTTGGCGTAGCCGGCGCCGGTGTCGGGCTGGCCGCCGCAGCGGTTGCTCTCGTAGCGCGCCACGGCGCCGAACGAGAAATTGGGCGTGATCTGGTACTTGCCCATGATGGAGGCGGTGCGGTCAGCGAAGTTCGACAGCGGGTTGCCCACGTTGGCGGCCGTGGCCGAGCGCAGCACCTTGGACTTCATGAGGGCCAGGCCGCCCTGCACCTGGAAGGCGGGGGTGATGTTGCCGGCCAGGCCGAACTCGATGCCGTGCACGCGGTTCCTGCCGGTGTTGAAGGTGCCCAGGGTGTCGTAGTCGGCGCCTTCCATCACGTCGCTCTTGGTGGTCTGGAAGATGGCGGCCGTGGCGAGCAGCTTGCTGTCCAGCAGGTTCCACTTGGTGCCCAGCTCGATGTTGCGCGAGGTCTCGGGCTTGGCGCCGGCGGCGCTGCCGTTGTAGATGACCAGGCCGCCGTAGCCGCTGCTGGTGCCGACGTCGGGCTCGCCGCCGTTGATGTCCTGGGCGGTGCCGAAGCTGGCGTAGACCATGCCCATCGGGTTGATCTTGTAGCTCACGCCCAGGTGGCCGTTGAGCAGCGTGTCGTCGAAGCCGTAGTCGCCCGTCTGCGCGCCCGTCTGGTTGTTGAAGGTGGTCATGGACAGCTTGTAGTGGTCCGCGCGCAGGCCGCCGAACACCGTCCACTTGTCGGTCAGGTCCACGGTGTCCATGGCCGAGACGGCGTAGGTCTGCACGCGCCAGTCGCGGCTCATGTCCCGGCGGGCATAGCTGCGGCCCGCCAGGTTGCCCAGGTCGGCCACGGGAACGCCGTTCGCGTCGGTGATGCACCAGCTGTCCTGCGGGCCGTTTCTGCCGGAGGTGCGGCAGTTGGTCGGGTTGGCGCTGGTCACGGCGTAGTTGCCGGACTTGACCTTGTGGTCGGTGTACTCGAAGCTGAAGATGAACTCGTGCTTGGTGCCGCCGATCTGCGTGTCCCAGCGCAGGTTGTCCTGGTGGGCGAAGTACGACACGTCCTGCCAGCCCGTGTGGCCGCCGTCGATCGCGGCGGCCGTGCCGATGGGGTTGCCCCCCGCGTCGAGCAGCGAGGTGCTGGAGGCGCCGGTGGTGGCGTAGCGGTTGTCGGACCGGCCGTAGCGCGTCAGGCTGGTGAGCCGGACGTCGGGGGCGATGCGGTAGCTGATGCGCAGGGTGCCCGTGTCCACGTCCGACTTCAGGAAGTCGTTGTCCTGCGCGTACACCGGCACGCCCTTGGCGGGGCGGCGGTCGGGCTGCGCGCCCACGAGGTAGTAGCCCAGGTCGGGGCGCGTGTCCTTGCCGCGCAGGCCGTAGTAGTCGAGCGTGACCGACAGGTCCTCGTTCAGTTCCCACAGGCCCGACAGCGCCAGGCCCTTGCGGCTGCGCTCGGAGGGGCTGCGGTCGGGCACGTCCTCGCCGGCCACCAGGGCGTTGGCGCGCAGGGCGAACTCGTCGCTGAAGGCCTTGTTCACGTCCATCGTCAGGCGATGGTGGCTGTCGGTGCCGGCGCCGAGGGAGAAGCGCGTGAAGTCGTAGTCCAGCGTGGCCTGCTTGGTGATGGCGTTGATCGCGCCGCCGGCGGAGCCGCGGCCGGCGAAGCTGGAACTCGGGCCCTTGGTGATCTCCACCTGCTCGACGGCGAAGCTCTCGCGGGTCGTCATGCCGGGGTCGCGCAGGCCGTCCACGAACACGTCCGAGCGCGCCTCCTGGCCGCGGATGATGTAGCGGTCGCCGAAGGCGTTGCCGTTCTCGCCCGTGCCCAGCGTGATGCCGGGCTGGGCGGACAGGATCTGCTTGAGGTCGGTCATGCCCGAGTCGTCGATGGCCGACTTGGTCACCACCTGGATGGTCTGCGGCGTCTCGGCCAGCGGGCGCGTGTGGCGCACGTCGCCGGAGGTGCGCGCCTTGTACGGCACGCCGGTCTCGGCATTCGGGTTCGGATCGATGCGCGTGTCCGTGACCTTCACCGGCGGCAGCTGCGTCTCGGACCGCGATGCCGGCGGCGTCTGCGCGATGGCCGACAGCGGCACCAGCATGGCGGTGGACAGGCCCAGCGCCAGGCGGCTGGCCAGCGGCGACAGCGCGGCGGCGGGCTGGGCTGCGGACCGGCGGACCGGCGGACGGCGATTCTGCGAACGACGACGAGACAAGGTATTCCTCCGAAGGGCGATGGGCGGGAACGGGTGGACCGAATCACCGCGGGCCTTTTCGGAGGCATCGGTGATCCATATGCAAATGCGAACGGTTTTTATTCTAGATGTGTTGACGCAGTGCAAAACCACGCACGCCTCCGGACGGCAGGAGCGCCGTCGCGACCGCATCGGGAATGCCGGCCGGGCCGGGCGGCCTACGGCGCCACGGTCATCATCAGGCGCGCGAGCAGGTACAGCCGCGGCACGATCGAGTCGACCTCCACGTACTCGTTGCGCGCGTGGTAGCCCCAGCCCGGCAGGCCGAAGCTTTCGAGCACCATGGCCTTGCCCGAGCGGCTGGCGAAGCCGGCGTCGGTGCCGCCGCCGGTCATCGGGTGCAGCGCCAGTTCGCGGCCGTCGAGCTCGGCGTAGATCCGCTGCGCCTGGGCCGCCAGTTCGCGCGCGGCGGGCGTGGCCACGTAGGGCGGGCGGCCGACGGACAGGGTGACCGTGGTTGTCGTGTCGGGCACGAGCCGGCTCGACGCCACCTTTTCTTCCAGCGCCTTCGCCAGCTTCTGCGCGCCGTCGGGCGCCTGGAGCCGCACGTCGGCCGTGGCCACGGCGCGCTCGGGGATCTGGTTGGTCACCGTGCCGGCACTGGCCCGGGTCCAGTGGAGCTGGGTGCCGGGCAGGCCCTGGGCCACGTCGCGCGTGGCGAGCATCTGGTGCGCGAGTTCGACCAGCGCATTGCGGCCGTTGTCAGGCGCAGCGCCGGCATGGGCCGAGCGGCCCTGCACTTCCATCGTGACGCTGCCGACGCCGCTGGCGCCCAGCAGCACGCCCTCGCGCTTGGCCACGGCCTTGGCAGCGGTGGGCTCGAGCGACAGCACGAGGTCGTGCTCGGCGGCCAGCGCGGCGATGGTGTCGCCCGAGCCGATGGAGCCGATCTCCTCGTCGCCGTTGAGCAGCACGGTCACGCGGGCGTAGTCGCGCCAGCCGGCGTCCTGCAGGATCTTCATGCCGTGCAGGATGACGGCGATGCCGCCCTTGTCGTCGGCGATGCCGGGCCCGTAGAGCTTGTTGCCGTCGCGGCGGAAAGGCTCCCGGGCGAGGATGCCCGCCGGGTACACGGTGTCCATGTGCGCGATCAGCATCAGGCGCTTGCTGCCCGTGCCCTCGAACACCGCCTTCACCATCGGCCCGTGGCCCCTGGCCGGCTGCAGGCGCTCGACCGTCGCGCCCAGCGCGCCCAGGCGCCCGGCGGTGTAGTCGGCCATGCGCGCGAGGCCCGCGGCGTCGGCGCTGCCCGACTCGATCGACACCATGTCCTTCAGCGTCTCGATCACGGCCGTCTCGGCGTGGTGCGCGGCCGACAGCAGCGAGGTGTCCACCCGTCCCGGCGGGTTGACCTGCGCGTGGAGAGAGGCGACGGACGACAACAGCAGGCCGGCCAGGGCGAATCGGATCTTCAAGATGCTTTCCTCTATCGTTGGATGACACGGCGGATTCTTCGCGGCACGCGGCGACGCGGCCAGCGAAAAATCCGACCGGCTCCATTCCCGAACAGAATGCCCGTGCGCACCCTGCATCCGTCCATCCGCTCGCTGCGCGCCTTCGTCGCGGCGGCCCGCCACCGCAGCATCTCCGGCGCGGCCGGGGAGCTGCACCTCACCCAGAGCGCCGTGAGCAAGCAGGTGCTCGAGCTCGAGCGCCTGATCGGCCACCGCCTGTTCGACCGCACGGGGCGCCAGCTCGAGCTCACGCCCACCGGCGAGCGCTACCTCGCGCAGCTGCGCGCGCCGCTGCGCGCCATCGAGGCGGCCACGCTGGAGGCCATGGCGCACGGCGACGCGGGCGGCACCTTGCGGCTGTCGTCGCTCGCCACCTTCAGCGCCAAGTGGCTGATCCCGCGGCTGCCGCGCTTCCACGCCGCGCACCCGCAGGTGCGGCTCGACTTCCTGCCGGTGGCGCGGCGCGCGCGCGGCCCGGCCGCGGAGGAGTTCCCCGACGCGCCGCTCGACTGCGCCATCCGCTACGGCGGCGGCCGCTGGCCCGGCTCGGCGGCCGACTACCTGGTCGGGCGCGAGAACGTGGTGATCGCGCCGCCCGGCGAACGCGGCATCGCGCGGCCCGAGGACCTGCGCGAGCACACCCTGCTGAACCACGCCGACGCACCCGCCGGCTGGTCGCACTGGTGCGCGGCCCACGGCGTGGCCGGCCTCGACGTGACGGGCGGCCCGCGCTTCGACCAGGTGAATTCGCTGCTGCAGGCGGTGATGGCCGGCCTCGGCGTGGCGCTGGTGCCGCGCTGCCTGGCCGAGCCCGACCTGGCCGCCGGCCTGGTGCGCGCGCCGCTCGAGGAGGCCGGCCTGCCGCCCTTCCTGAGCGACGAGGGCTACCACCTCGTGTACGCGCCGGGACGCCGGCAGCTGCCGGCGCTGGCGGTGTTCCGCGGATGGCTCCTCGACGAAGCGAGAGGCAGATCAAGCGAGCGCCGCGGATCCGGCGTTGCCGGTCTGCCGGTGCTGCCGCGAAGCGCGTAGGGGGCGGGCCATCAGCCGACGCAGGTGCGGTTCTTGCCCGTGCGCTTGGCCTCGTAGAGCGCCGCGTCGGCGCGCTCCAGCGCGTCCTCGATGCGTTCGCCCAGGCGGTAGCCGGTGACGCCGGCGGAGAAGGTGACGAACACCTGCTTCTGCTCGTGCATGAACAGCCCGCCGCTGAGCGAGCGCTGCAGCCGCGTGAGGATCTGCCGGCCCTCGTCGACCGGCGTGTCGGGCAGCAGCACCACGAACTCCTCGCCGCCGTAGCGCGCCACGTGGTCGCTCGGGCGCAGGGTGCGGCTCACCACCTGGGCGAGCGAGCGCAGGGCCTCGTCGCCGGCGCCGTGGCCGAGCTCGTCGTTCAGGCGCTTGAAGTTGTCGATGTCGAGCAGGCCGATGGACAGCTCGGCGGCCGCCTCGCGCTCGATGCGCGAACGCTCGGCCTCGAACTGCTGCAGCAGCCCGCGGCGGTTGGCGATCTGCGTGAGCTGGTCGGTCGACACCTCGCCGGACAGGCGCTTGAGCTCGCCCTCGAGCTCGTTCACCCGCTCGCGCAGCGTCGCGGCCTGGCTGTGCTCGTCGCTCAGGCGCTGCTGCGCCTGGGCCACCAGCGTCTGCACGGTGCGGCTTTCCTCGACCATCTCGCGCACCACGCCGGCCAGGCTCTCCAGCGAATCGGCGCGCTCGATCACGTCGGCATAGCGGCCCACGCTCTCGTGGAAGCGGCCCGTCTGCGCGCCGAGCTCTGACAGGTCGGCCAGCATGCGGTTGATGAGCGCCTTGAGCGCGTCGCGCGCGCGGGCGCGCTCCTCGCGCAGCTGGGCCTGGCGCTCGCGCGTGTCGCGCAGCAGCTCGCTCACCGACTTGACGCCGCGCGCGCTCAGGCCCTCGTCGATGCGCACGCGCATCGCTTCGCACTGGCCCTGCGCCCAGCTGTCGTCCTCGGCCAGCTCGACCAGGCTCTCGGTCAGCTCGCGGCACAGCGCGCCCAGGCCCTCGACGAAGTGGTGGCGGTGCTGCAGCAGCTGGTCGGCCTGGGCGCACAAAGCCGCCAACTCCTCGGCCAGCGCGGGCGTGGCGCCCGCCTCGCGGATGCGGCGCGTGGCGTCGGCCACGGCCGCGGCCAGGCGCTGCGCGTTGGCTTCCCGCGGCGGCAGCGCCTGCCGCACGGTGCCGTCCAGGCTCTCGACCACGCGCGGCCAGTCGTGTGCCGGCAGGTCCAGGCGCGGCGCCTCGGGCTCGGCGCGCGGCGCGGCCGGCAGCTCGTCGAGGCCGCCCACGTCGGTGAGGCTTTCGCCGCTCGCGTCGGCGTCCGTGTCCCAGCTCTGCACCAGCTGGCGCAGCCGCTGCTGGAGGCGGCCGGCGTCGCCGCGGCTGCCTTCGAGCACGCGCTGCAGGCTGTCCTTCTTGCGGGCGCTGGTCCACTGCCGCGTGCGCCGTTCCATGCCGCGCACGATGCGGTCGATCAGCTCGGCCAGTTGCTCGCCGCCGGCATCGGGCGTGTCGAGCAGCCGCTCGGCCTGCTCCCAGCGCCCCGCCGCCATCGCCTGGGCGAGGCGCGCCGGCGCGTCGCCGGGCAGCGTGCGCTGCGCCAGGCGCTCCACCACGCGCTGGGCGCGCTCGGGCAGCGCCGACGGCGCGGCGCCCTGCTCCTGCTGGTAGGCGCGGGCGTAGTTCTCCGGCGTGGGCTCGAGCTTCTCGACGGCCAGGCGGCGCAGCGCGGCCTTCGCCAGCTGCGCGGGCAGCATCTCCGCGGCGACTCCCATGGCGTCACCAGGCCCTACGGATTCGGCCCGACGCGCACGCTGCGCAGGCCCGGCAGCGCCGGCTCGCCCGGGTCGGCCGCGCCCACCTTGCCGATCCAGGGCGCCTTCTTCGGCAGCACGGTCTGCTGCAGCCAGGCGACGATGTCGTCCGGCGGCTGCGGGCGGCTGAAGAGGAAGCCCTGCATCAGGTGGCAGCCAAGGCGGTTGAGCACTTCCATCTGGCGCAGGTTCTCCACGCCCTCGGCCACCACGCGCAGGCCCAGCGAGCGCGCCAGCGCGATGATGGCCGTGACCACGGCCGAACTCTGCGGCGTGAGCCCGAGGTCGCGCACGAAGCTGCGGTCGATCTTGACCTCGCTGATCGGCAGCGTGGTCAGGTAGGCGAGCGAGGAATAGCCGGTGCCGAAGTCGTCGATGGAGATCTCCACGCCGATCTCGTTGAGCCGGTGCAGCGACGGGATGACGTTCTGCAGGTCCTTCATCAGGCCCGTCTCGGTGATCTCGAGCTCGATGACGCTGTGCGGCACGCCGTACAGCGTGACGGCCTGGTGGATGTGCTCGACCAGGTCGGTGCGCTCGAACAGCCGGTTGGGCAGGTTCACCGCGATCGAATCGGAGAAGCCGAAGCTGTCGCGCCAGATGCGCGCCTGGCGCGCCGTCTCGCGGATCGCCCATTCGGACAGCGGGATGATGAGCCCCGTCTCCTCGGCCAGCGGGATGAAGTCGCCCGGGGCCACCAGCACGCCGCCGCGGTTCCAGCGCATCAGCGCCTCGGCGCCGACCATGCGCGCCCCGCGCACGTCGATCTTCGGCTGGTAGTGCAGCACCAGCTCGTTGCGCTCGATGGCCTTGTGCAGCGCGCTTTCGAGCTCGAGCTTGTCGCGGCCCGCGCCGGCCAGCGCCGGCCGGTACAGCGAGGCGGCGTTGCGGCCCTGCGCCTTGACCGAGTACATGGCCACGTCGGAGTTGCGCATCAGGTCGGCCACGGTGGCGCCGTCGCGCGGGTACATGGCGATGCCCACGCTCGCGGTGACGAAGCATTCCTGGCCGCCGACGAAGATGGGCTCGCGCATCAGGTCGAGGATGCGGAAGGCCACCCGCTCGGCGTCGCTCTCGTCCACCACCTCGGGCAGCAGCGCGACGAACTCGTCGCCGCCCAGGCGCCCCACGGCCTCCAGCGCGCGGTGCGAGCGCGAGCCCACGGCCTCGAGCGCGCTCTCCATCACCTGGTCGGAGTGGCGCACGCACGAGCGCAGGCGCCGCGCCACCTCCATCAGCAGCTCGTCGCCGGCCACGTGGCCGAGGGTGTCGTTGATGATCTTGAAGCGGTCGAGGTCGATCAGCAGCAGGCTCACCTGGTGCCCGAGGCGGCGCGCATGCTCGAGCGCGCGCTCGGTGCGCCACATCAGCTGGCGGCGGTTGGGCAGGCCGGTGAGCGAGTCGAAGTTGGCGAGGTGGCGGATCTTGTCCTCGGCCAGGCGCCGGTCGGTCACGTCCTGCACGATGCCGGTGTAGCCGATCAGGTTGCCGTGCTCGTTGAACTCGGGCTCGGCCTCGGTGTGCACGATGCGCTGGCGGCCGTCGTGCAGCGTGACGGCGATGTCGGTGGCCAGCACCGAGCCGTGGCTCACCACGTCGTGCAGCACGTTGACGAAGGCGCGCCGGTCGTCGGCCGGCAGCATGCGCAGCACGCCCTTGAAATCGAACTTCTGCCCGGGCGCCACGCCGAACACGCGCAGGCCCTCGACCGAGAACACCGGGCTGCCGTGGTCGCGCCGCCAGTCGAAGCTGCCCATGCGCGCCAGGTCCTGGGCGCGCGCGAGCTTGGACTTGCTGCGCTCCAGCTCCTGGCGCGTGCGCGAGGAGCGCAGCAGGTAGCGCAGCCGCCCGGCGAGCAGGCTCCATTGCGTGGACTTGACGAAGAAGTCGGTGGCGCCGACCTCGTAGGCGCGGTTGATGGAGGCGTCGTCGTCCAGGCCGGTGAGCATCAGCACCGGCATCGACTCGAAGCCGGGCAGGTGGCGCATGGCGCGGCAGGTCTGGAAGCCGTCCATGCCCGGCATCAGGGCGTCGAGCACCACCACGTCGGGCAGCCAGTCGGCCAGCACCTGGATGGCGCGCTCGCCGCTGGTGGCCTCGGTGATGGAGAACCCTCGCTCGCGCAGGGCGATCGAGGTCAGCAGCAGGTTCACCTCGTCGTCGTCGACGAGCAACACCTTCGGCTGAACCAGCGAATCGTCGTCGGGCGACGCGGTGCTCGTCGGGGTCATGGGGCGTTGTTCAGCAATTGCTTCAGCGCTTGTAGCACGATCTCGCTTTCACGGCATATGCCGTCGACGGCGCTGTCGAGGCTTTCGACACGCTCCAGCCGGATCATCGTCTCCGTCTCCGCGCACAGGTGTGACAACTTCAGCGCGCCGACGCTCGCCGACGACGACTTGAGCGTGTGCGCCACGTGGCGGACGCCCGGCAGGTCGCCGCCGCGGTGGGCGTCCTGCAGCTGCGGCAGCAGCCGCCCCACGGAGGTCTCGAAGGCGGCGACGACCCGCGCGATGAGCTGGTTGTCGCCGCGCGGGTCGAGCTCGCGCAGGCGGTCGATCGCCGCGGCGTCGAGCACCGAAGCGGTGCGCCCGGCGGCGTCGGCGTCCGCGTCGCCGGATGCGGGCGAGCCCGAGGCGTCGGGGCTGGGGTCGAGGCGTTTCGAAAGCATGGCGAGCAACTGGCTTTGGCGGAAGGGTTTGGACAGGTAGTCGTCGAATCCGAGCGCGAGATACCGCTCCTCGTCGCCGCCCAGCGCGTTGGCGGTCACGGCGACGACCGGGGTGGCCGGCGGCGTGAGGAAGTCGAAGCGCCCGCCCGGGCCGCGGCGGAACCACGTGAGCGCTTCCACACCGTCCATGCCGGGCATCTGGATGTCCATCAGCACGAGGTCGAAGTGTGCCTCACACAGGGCCCGCAGCCCCTGCATCGCGCTGCCCGCCACGCGCACGGCCAGGCCGAGCTGGCGCAGCATCTGGCCGATGACCTCCTGGTTCACCGGATTGTCCTCGACCACCAGCACGCTGCCCCGCAGGGCGACGCGCGGCGCGGCCTCCTCGGCGCCGCCGGCCATGACGCCGAGCATGGCCTGGCGCAGTTCCGCGCGGCGCACCGGCTTGGCGATGAAGCGGCCGAAGCCGGCCTGCTGCGCGTCGCGCACGTCGCCGGCCGTGGAGGCGCTGGACAGCAGCAGCAGCCGCATCCCCGGCGCCAGCCTCTCCTGCGCCAGCGCGCGGGCCAGGCCCAGGCCGTCCAGGCGCGGCATGCGCAGGTCGACGAGGGCAAGGTCGAAGGCCGCGCCGGCGCGCAGCAGGCCGAGCGCCTGCAGGCCGTCCTCGGCGAGCACCACCTCCATGCCCCAGGCGGCGAGCGTGTTCTCGAGCACGGTGCGGTTGATCTCGTGGTCGTCGACCACCAGCACGCGCCGCCCGTTCAGCTCGGCCAGCCCGGCCTCGCGGCAGGCGCCGCCCGAGCTGGCAGGCGCGAGCGGCACCCGCACGATGAACTCGGAGCCGATGCCGGGCCGGCTCTGCGCCTCGATCCGCCCGCCCATCAGCTCGGTGAGCTGGCGCGCGATGGCCAGCCCGAGGCCGGTGCCGCCGTGGCGGCGCGTGTTGTCGCCCTGCGCCTGCGAGAAGGCCTCGAACAGCCGCGGCATGTACTCGGGCGCGATGCCCATGCCGGTGTCGCGCACGCTGAACTGCACCGTGCCGGGCGGGGCATCGGGCGCCGCGCGCAGGCTCACCACCACCTCGCCGCGGTCGGTGAACTTGACCGCATTGGCCACCAGGTGCGTCAGCACCTGGCGCAGGCGCAGCGGGTCGCCGTGCACCACCGGCGGCAGGCCGGGCGCTTCGAGGAAGCCCAGCTCCAGCCCCTTCTCGTGGGCGCGCGGCGCCAGCAGCTCGAGCGTGTCCTCGACCACGCCGCGCAGCGCGAAGTCCGCATTGGCCAGCTCGAGCCGGCCGGCCTCGATCTTCGAGAAGTCGAGGATGTCGCCGATCACGTCGAGCAGCGACTCGCCGGAGTTGTAGACGGCGCGGGCGAAGCCGCGCTGGCGCGCGTCCAGCGGCGTGCCCAGCAGCAGCTCGGTCATGCCGAGGATGCCGTTCATCGGCGTGCGGATCTCGTGGCTCATGTTGGCCATGAACTGGCTCTTGGCCCGGCTGGCCGCCTCGGCGGCGGCCAGGGCCCGCTGCAGCGCCTCCTCGTGCTCGCGCTCGCGCGTCACGTCGGACAGCACGCCGTACACCCGCAGCGTGCCGTCCGGCTGCGCCGTGGTGCGGGTGCGGCTGCGCATCCAGCGCAGGCCCACCTTCGGGTGGCGGATGCGGTAGGTGACGTCGACCGGCTCGAGCCGGCTCTCGCACGCCAGGCGCTCGCGCAGCAGGTGCCGGTCTTCCTCGATCACCAGGTCGGCATAGCGGTCGCCGACGGCGTCGTACTGCCGCGGATCGGCGCAGTGCGTGCGGCTCGCCAGCCCGCCGCCGATGAACTCGAAGTGCGAGCGCTCGGGGTCGGCGATGAACAGCGTGTCCTCCGAGCTGGCCGCGAACTCGCGGAAGCGCGCCTCCGAGGCCTGCAGCCGCAGCGCGGCGGCGCGCTCCTCGGAGATGTCGCGCGCCAGCGCGATGAGCAGCTGCGGGCTGCCGTCGGGCCGGCGCAGCACGAAGTTGCGCACGTGGATGATCCGCCGGCCGTGCCGCGACTGCCAGTCGCACTCGGCGTCGACCACGGCGCGCTCGCGCTCGGCCCGCTCCATGAAGGGCACGACCTGCGCCGCCAGCGCCGGGTCGAAGGTGTCGTCCAGCCGGCGGCCGAGCAGGGCGGCGCGCCGCAGGCCGAACTCGGCCTCGGCATGGCGGTTGATCGCCAGCAGGCGGCGGTCGCCGGGCGCCAGCACGTACAGGCTCACCGGCAGGTTCTCGGCCAGCACGCTGAGGAAGCCGTCGGCATGGCCGAGCGGCGAATCGTCGTCGCCGGCGGCGGGGGCGGCAGCGGCGGCGGCCGGCAGCGATTCGCCGAGCGCGTCCAGGCGCGCCCGCACCAGTTCGAGCATGCGCAGCAGCGCCACGGGCAGCACCGGCATCTCGCAGCCGGCGATCTCGATCAGCGCCGTGAGCCGCCCGCCCTGGCGCACCGGCAGCGCGTAGCCGGCCGCCGGCCCGCCCGCGGCGCGGCCGGTGCGCACCGCCTCGTCGCTGGCGCGCCGGCCGAGCACGGGAATGCTGCCGTCGTGGCTGCGCAGGAGCTCGCGCACGGTCACGCCGGTCATGCCGAGCTCGTGCACGAGCACGTCGCCGACCCGGCGCATGGCCTCGTCCAGCGACTCGGCGTCGGCGGTGCGGCGGTCGATGCATTCGGCCACCTCGAGCAGCACGACGGCATCGAGCTGGGCCGCCTCCGGCGCCGCCGCCTCGGCGGGCGGCTCGGCGCGAAAGCGCTGCAGCCACCACGACACCGCCAGGCAGGCGATCGCCACGGCCACCAGCACCGTCGCCTGCCGGCCCGAGGCGAAGAGCGATGCCGCGGCCGTCATCGCCGCCAGGCACAGTGAGAGCCGTGAAAGCAGGGGCGGCATGGTGGAGGGGGTTGAACGGGCAACGGTCTCCCGCGGACGAGGTCCGGCGGCGTGCCGGTGATTTCGACGCCGTGCCGCGGAACTTGATCCCACCCCCCTGCTCCGGGGGGCGGCGCCCCCCGCGCCGTGCGCCATTTGGCACGGCCGGGCGGGCCGCCGCGCGGCCGGGCGCGGCGACCCCGTTCGTACAATGAACCGCATGACCGACCCCGCAGCCCGGCCCGGCATGGCGCAGTTCTGCGCGTTGCTCGCGGTGACGGCCTCAGCCCCCTGCGCGGCCGCCGACGCCCTGCCGGCCTCGGCCTTCGGCCCCCCCTCCCCCGCGCTGCCCCTCGCCCTCCTGACGCTGCTTCTGGCGGCGCTGGCCGGCGCGCTGGCGTGGCTCGCCCGGCGGCTGCTCCGCCTGCGCGACGAGCTGCACATGGCGCGCGAGCAGGCGCGGCACCTGGCCGACCTGCTGGACGTGTGGCAGTGGCAGACCGGCCCCGACCACCGCCTGCGCAGCCTGCGCCCGCCGCAGGGCGCGGCGACGAGCCAGTGGTCGCCGCCGCCGGCCGCGCTGCTGTGGGAGCACTTCCCCACGGCCGACGCCGGCGCGCTGCGCGCCTGCCTCGACGCGCAGGCCCCGATCGCCGACCTGGCGGCCAGCCTCGAGGCGCCGCCGGGCGCGCCGCTCGCCTGCCGCCTGCGCGGCGCGGCGCTGCACGACGCGCAGGGGCGGTTCCAGGGCTACGTCGGCACCGCGCGCATCGCGGCGGCCGAGGCGCTGCCGGCCCCCGCGGCGCGGCGCGACGCCGCCGAGGCGCCGCCGAACGAGCGCGACTCCTTCGCCTACACCGTCTCGCACGACCTGCGCGCGCCGATCCGCGTGGTCGAGGGCTTCACCAAGATCCTGAAGGAAGACTACGGCCGCCTGCTCGACCGCATCGGCAACGACCACCTCGACCGCATCCTCGGCGCCGCCTCGCGCATGAACAGCATGATCGACGCGCTGCTCGCGCTGTCGCAGCTGTCCACGCAGCCGCTGGCGCGCCAGCCGGTGAACCTGTCGCAGCTCGCCGGCTTCGTGGCCGACGACCTGCAGCGCGAATCGCCGCAGCGCCGGGTGCAGCTCACCATCGAGCCCGGCCTGCAGGTGCAGGGCGACCCGACGCTGCTGCGTGTGCTGCTGGAGAACCTGCTCGGCAATGCGTGGAAGTACACCGCCCGCACCGGCGAGCCGCAGATCCGCTTCGGGCGCGAGCGCACGCCGCGCGGCGAGGTGTTCGTGGTGAGCGACAACGGCGCCGGTTTCGACATGCGCTTCGCCGACCGCCTCTTCGGCGTGTTCCAGCGCCTGCACAGCGCCAGCGACTTCAAGGGCACGGGCGTGGGGCTCGCCTCGGTGCGCCGCATCGTGCGCCGGCACGGCGGCGACATCTGGGCCGAGGCCGAGGTGGAGCGCGGCGCGAGCTTCTACTTCACCTTGGGCTGACGTCCCCCCCTCGCGCTTCGCGCGCCCCCCAGGGGGCACACCAGCGGACCGGCGAAGCCGGATCCGCGGCGTTGGCTTGATCCCTGAGCGATGTCGTCAGGTGTTGGCGGCGGGCAGCGCGAGCAGTTCCACCGCGTCGAGCACGCGCGCGGCCTGGTCGGCGAGGGAGCGGTGCTCGTTCTCGGCCAGCCGCTGCAGCTGCGCCAGCGCCTGCACGCGGGTGAGCGAGTAGCGGTGCATCAGCACCCCCACGGCCATGGCCACCGGCTCGGGCAGGGGCCCGCTCGCCGCCGCCGGCTCGTCGCCGCGCGGCGGCAGGTGCGCGAACGCCGCCTCGACCGCCGGCACGATCTGGTGGATGTCCAGCGGCTTGACCAGGTAGGCCACGGCGCCGAGCGCCTTGACCTGGCGCACCGTCTCGTCGTCGGTGAAGGCCGACAGGAACATGAAGGGGATGCGCAGGTACTCGCGCAGGTAGGCCGCCACGTCGAAGCCGCTCTTGCCTTCCATGCGGATGTCCAGCAGCGCCAGCAGCGGCCGGTGCTCGCGCGCGGCGAGGATGGCGTCGTCGCCGTTGTCGGCGTCGATCACGTCGTAGCCGGCCTGGGCGAGGCCGTGGGTCAGCGTGGCGAGCACCAGCCGGTCGTCGTCGACCACGAGAATCTTTCCCTTGTCCTGCGCCACAGCGTTTCCTCCGGCCGCCCCGTGCGTCGCCGCGGCCCGGACGCCGCCTGCCGCACGCGAGAAGGGGTTCATTCTCGGCGAAGCGGCGCCCGGCGATGGCCCGGTGTGCGCCGCCGAGGCCGTCCACATCGACCGTTCACGGCTTCCGCGGGTGCGCCGGCCCTCGTCACCGCTCGTGCCGCCGGATACCGGGCGGCACCAGCACCACCGTGGTGAGCACGTCCTCGCCCCGCTGCTCGATGGTGAGCGTGGCGCTGCGGCGCGGCAGCAGCGAGCGCACGAGGCCGAGGCCCGACACCCCGCCGCGGAAGCGCGACACGTCGAAGCCTTCGGCCAGCCGCGCCCGGTTGGCGATGGTCATGGTCACGCGCTGTGCGCCGAAGACCAGCCGGCAGCGCACCCCGTCCTCCTGCGGCGCGCGGCGGTGCTTGACGGCGTTGGTGAGCAGCTCGTTGAAGCTGAGCGCGATCGGGATGGACTCGCCCTCGGGCAGCAGCCAGGCGTCGGCGTCGCCGCCCTCCAGCGACAGCGCGATGGGGCAGCCGAAAGTGCGCTGCACCGAGCCGGCGATGGCCTCGGCCACGCTGCGCAGCAGCAGCGGGCCGGCATTGCCCACCTGCAGCCCGTAGACCTGCGCGATGGCCTGCACCTGGCCCACGACCTCGGCGATGGCGCCGGCCATCTCGGGCTTGCGCTGCGCGATCTGCTGCAGCAGCCCGGCCACGCCCTGCAGGTTGTTCTTGATGCGGTGGTGCACTTCCTTGACCAGCATCTCGCGCTGCGTGAGCGCGGCGGCGAAGCGCGCCTCCTGCGCGGCCCGCTGCTCGGTCACGTCGGTGGCCACGGTGAGCAGCTGGTCGGGCGCGCCGCCGCCGCCGGCCAGCGGCAGGTAGCGCGCGTCCCACAGCCGGGTCTCGCCGTTCGCCTCCTCGCGGTATTCGGCCTGCACCAGCTCGCCGCTGGCGAGCGAGCGCGCCATGTCGGCGCGCCGCGCCGCCGCCACGTCCGCCGGGTAGATGTCCTCGGGCGTGCGGCCGATCAGCGCCGCCGGCGTGCTGCCGACGGCGGCGCCGGCGACCTCGTTGGCCTGCAGCACGCGCAGGCTGCGCGCGTCGCGCAGCACGATGGCCATCGGCGCGGCCTCGATGATGCGCTGCAGCGAGGCCTGCGCCTCGGCGATGCGCGCCTCGGCCTGGCGGCGCTGCTCGATGTCGAGCAGGGCATAGGTGAGCTGGCGCCCGCTCGACTCGCCCGCCGTCACCACGGCGTTGCCCACCACCCAGAACTCGCGCCCGTCCAGCGCCTTGACCTGGCACTCGAAGGTCTCCGCCAGGCCCTCGGGCAGCTCGTCGAGGTAGCGGGTGCGGCGAAACGGATGGTCTTCCTGCGCCGAGGCGACCACGCTGATCGGCCGGCCGACGAAGTCCGGCAGGTCGCCGCCGAACATGCGGCGCGCGGAGCGGTTCATCCATTCGATGCCGTTCGCGCCCGCCGTCACGATGCCGACCAGCACCGAATCGAGCACGGCGCGCGTGCGCGAGGCCTGCAGCGCCACCGCCTGCTCGGCGCGGTGCCGGTCGTCGACGTTCACGTAGGAGGCGATGGTGCCGCCCGCGGGGTCGCCGTCGACGACCAGGCGCTGGCTCGCCTGCACCCAGATCAGCCGCCCGTCGCGGCGCCGCAGCTGCTGCTCGCCGGCCCAGCGCCCGAACAGGCGCAGCGCCTCGTGCCGGGCGTCCGCGTTGCCGTCGTCCTCGATCAGCCGCGCCAGCGGCAGGCCCGTCAGCTCGGCCGCGGCATGGCCCGACAGCTGCGCCAGCGCGTCGTTGGCCTGCTGCACCACGTCCCCGCGCAGGTAGGCGATGCCGACATCGGACAGGCTGAACATCAGCTCACGGTCGCGCGCCAGCAGCTCGAGCTCGGTCTGCTGCGACTTGATGCGCGTGATGTCGGAGAGCACGGCGATGGCCTCGATCGCCCCGCCGGCCGCGCGCGGGGCCAGGCCGGCCCGGCCGGTGCGGCGCACGGACAGCGCATACCACGGCGCGTCGGACGGCTCGCCGTCGGCCGTCATCTGGAACTCGGTCTCGTAGATCACGCCTTCGCCGAGCGACTGCAGCGCGTCGGCGGCGATGCGCTGCGCCTGCGCCGATTCGCCGAAGAGCTCGTGCACGCCGCGGCCCGCGGCGCCGCGCCGGCCGAGGCCGAGCATGGTCTCGAAGCGGCGGTTGCAGCGCACCAGCACGTCGCCGCGGATGTAGGCGATGCCGGCGCTGCTGCTCTCCAGGATGGTGCCCAGCTCGTGCAGCAGCTCCTCGCTGCGCTGCTGGGTGCGGTGCTGCTCGGTGACGTCGAGCGTGACGACCGAGGTGGTCTGCTGGCCCGAGGCGAGCCGCGCCGGCTCCACGCGCGTCTGCAGCCAGCGCTGGCCCAGCTCGGGGTGGCGCACGGCGTAGCGCACGTCCACGCGCTGGCCGCCGCGCAGGGCCTGCTGCAGGCGCTCGTACTCGGGCAGCGATTCCGGCATCACCAGCTCGCGGCTGATCGACTGCAGCGCGGCCGAGGCCGGCGCCTGGGCGTCGCCGGCGGACGGCTGGCTGTGCCGCACCCAGCCGGACGACTCCTGGAAGGTGGCGAGGCCGAGGCCGGCGGTGTCCATGAGCGCGCCGATCTGCATCTGGGCGAGGTCGCGCTCCTCCTCGATGCTGCGGTCCTCGACCACCGCCATGTAGCGCCGCTGCCCGCCGGGCGTGCGGTAGCAGCGCAGCGTCGAGCGCAGCCGGCGGTGGCCGCCGCCGGGCTGCGGCAGCCAGCCCTGCGTGGCTAGAGGGCTGGAGCCCGGCTGCAGCTGCGCGGAGGGCGCGCCGCCGCTCCAGAACAGCAGCGCCTGCAGCGCGGGCGAGGCCTCGGCCAGCAGCACCGGCACGCTGCCCACCAGCGCCTCGAAGGCCGGGTTGGTGCGCACCAGCAGGCCGGTCTCGTCGAACAGCACCATGCCGACGGGGCTCAGGTCGAACCAGTTGTCGAGCTCGCCGGCGGAGCGCTCGGCGCGCTCGCGCGCGGCGTGCTCGGCGGTGGTGTCCTGCAGCACCGACAGGCGCACCGTGCGCCCGGCGGGATCGATCAGCGCGCTGTGCGCCACGCGGTACCAGCGCTCGCGCCCGCCGGCGTCGACGAGGCGCCGCTCGGCCAGCCCCGGCGGCAGCTCGCCGTCGTGGCCGGGGTTGCCGTAGCGCAGGCGCTGGGCGCGGTTGCGGGCGCGGTCTTCCTCGGGCTGCAGCTCGATCGGGTCGGTGCCGCGCAGGCGCTCGCGCGTGAAGCCGGTGAACTCGAGGTAGGCCTGATTGACGTCGAGGATGCGGAAGTCGCCGTCCTGCAGCGTGACGGGGAACGGCGAGTCCCAGAACACGCTCAGCAGCTCGGGCATGGCCTCGCCGCCGAGCCGCGGCGCCGGCCGGGGCGCCGGGGCCGGCGCGGGGGCGAGCTGCAGCCGCAGGGTGGCGCTGGCACCGTCGTCCAGCGGCTGGAAGGCGAGCCGCGCCTGGCGGCCGTCGGCGAGCACGGCCAGCGGCGGCGAGGGGGCCGCGGTGCCCCGGCCCAGGCTGCGCTGCGCCCAGTCGACGGCGGCCGCGCCGATGGCGTCGCGCAGCTGCGCGAGCGGCATGCCGGCCTCGCAGCCGAGCAGGCGCAGCGCGGCGCCGTTGGCGAAGGTGATGCGCCCGCGCGCGTCGAGCAGCAGCAGCGCGTCGGACAGCTGGTCGAAGAGCTGGCGCAGCGTGTGGGCGCCGGCGCGGGGTTCGGCAGGCGTCACGCCCGGGCCTTCCGCGGGGAAGCCCCGTGGATCATTCGAGCTGGGCAGCCGACGTCAGCGCACGCAGTTCCGCGCGGTTGATTTCCGTCACGCTGACCATCAGCGCGTCGGCGGCGGCGGTCACGTCGTACAGCGACTCGGACTCGATGGCGCGCACCAGCTCGAAGTACGGCTGGTACGGGCCGGTGTTCTGCGCCAGCGCCTGGAATACGCGCTCGGGCACGGGGATGGTCTTGAGCAGCTCGTCGAAGGGCTGGCGGAACATGCGGTCGAGCAGCGAGAACACGCCGCAGATGAACATCTCGTTGCGCATCTCGTCGTCGCCGGTGCTGCGCACGAGCTCTTCCATCAGCAGGCCGCGGCGCACGGCCGCGAACATCACCGGCTTGAGGTTGTTGTCCTTGCTGGCGGTGGCCAGCAGCAGCGCCAGCCAGCGCTTCAGGCGCTGGTAGCCGAGCATCATGATGGCGTGGCGGAACGAGCTGATCTCCACCGACAGCCCGAAGGCCGGCGAATTGATGTAGCGCATCAGCTTGAAGGCGAGCGAGGGGTCGCGCTTGAGCGTGGCCTCGAGCCGGTCGATCGGCTCCTGCTGGTCGACGCGGTGGATCAGCTCCACGATCACCTGCAGGTCCGCCTGGCCGGCCTTGTTGCCGCGTGCGGCCGACGAGTCGAGCACGTCGTCGATCGGCCAGCCGAGCACGGCGGCGGCGCCGCGGCCGAAGCTCGCGTCGAGCTCGGTCATGTTGGTGATGCCGGACTGCACGTACTCGATGCTGCGCTTGACGCCCAGCGGCGCGGTGGTCTCGGTCAGGCGCCGGTCCTCGCTGAGGGCGACGATCGAGTACCGGAAGCAGGGCAGCACCTCGCGCGGCAGCTCCTTGAGCGGGCGGCCCTTGATGAGCAGGGTGTTGCCCGCGCGGTGCAGTTGCTGGATCGCCTCGACGTTGGCCTCCTCGGCGGCCATGAACGCCGGGATCTCGACCATCATGTTGGGCGCGGGCTGCGCCTGCATCAGGTCCTGCAGCAGGCTCTCGCTGGCGACGTTGAGCGACACGCGCCCGCCGTCTGGCGGCCACACGCCGGCCACGGCATCGAGCAGCTGCGCCGCGTCGAGCTGCGCATCGGGGCGCAGCGGGAACACCGTCAGGCGGGTCGCTGTGACCGAGCGGTTGCGGTCGATGAACGGGGAATAGCCCAGTGCCACCTGGCCCAGGATTGCGTCACTCACGCAGACACTCCGGAATTTGAGGAAGACGGGCGGGCTCAGCCGATGTCTCAGCCGATGTAGTTGAACAGCGAGAGCTTCTGCACCATCGAATAGCTCTTGAGCGCAGCATCGTAGCCGGTTTGCCGGTTCGCGAATTCGGAGAGAGCGTGCACCATGTCCAGATCTTCGGCATCGCTTCGCGCCGCCTGGGCCGAGAGCTTTTCCATGTCCAGCCGGTCGCCCGCGCCTTCGATGCGGTTGAGCGTCTCGCCGAGCTGGGAGCGCATCTCCTGCAGCCGCCCCATGGCGGCATCCACCTGCGTGAGATTGCGCACGTTGGCCTGGGCGATCTCGGCGCCGGTGCGCGCGGGCGTCTTCAGGCCGGCGATGGCTTCGTCGAGCACGCCGAACAGGCTCAGGCCGGGCGTGGCCGGCGTCATCTCGAAGACGTCGCCGTCGGCCGGGGCGCCGCTGACGGTGGCCGCGCGGCCGTCGATCTCGATGGCCTGGCCCGGGGTGAAGGGCTGGCTGGCCAGCACCGAGGTGCCGTCGCGCAGCACCGAGTAGAAGGTGTCGCCGCCGACGATGCTGAACTCGATGCGGTAGGTGGAGTTGGTGCCGGCCAGGCTGGCGTCGGTGACGCTGCCGCTGTCGATCCAGGCGGTGCCGGTGCTCGTCACGGCCGTGGTCTCGAACACGCCGTTGCCCGAGCGGGCGCTCATCCAGGCGCGGCGGCCGTCGACGGACAGCGGCAGCGCCTCGCCCGCGGCGGCCTGCAGCTGGCCGTCGGTGCCGCGGAAGACCACGCCGCCGGCGGCGTCGACGAAGGGCGGCTGCGTCACGCCCTGGCCGCCGAACAGGTAGTTGCCCGCGCCGTCGGCGCGGTTCGCCACGCCCAGCAGCTGCTGGCGCAGGCCGGCGATCTTGTCGGCCAGCACGAGGCGCTCCTCGTCGCTGTAGGTGGCGTTGCCGGCGGCGACCAGGGCCTCGCGCACCTGCTGCATCAGCTCGGTCGCGTCGCCGAGCGCGTTCTCGGTGAGCGACATGGCGTTCAGGCTCGCGTCCACGCCGCGCATGCGCGCGGTGCTGCGCGCCTCGGCGGCGAGCGCGCGCTCGGCCCGCGCGGCCGCCGCCGGGTCGTCGCTCGCCCGGTTGACGCGCTTGCCGGTGGTCAGCTGCTCCTGCGACTTCGCCAGCTCCACCTGGCGGCGCATCAGCGTGTCGAGGGAGTTGTCGTAGGCGTTGGCGGTGGTGATGCGCATGGGGGTTTCCGGGGTTCAATCGTTCGGCGGTCAGCCCATCTGCTCGAGCAGCGTGTCGAACACCGACTGCGCCACCTGCAGCATCTTGGCCGCGGCCTGGTAGCTCTGCTGGAACTGGATCAGCTTGGCGGCCTCCTCGTCGAGGTTGACGCCGGCCTTGTTGGCGCGCGCCGTCTCCGCGTCGGACGCCACCGACGCCGAGATCCCCGCCGCCGTGCCCGCGCTCTGCACGCGCACGCCGATCTCCGCCACCGCGCTGGCGTAGGCGTCGGTGATGCTCTTGCCGGGAACGAGCACGCCGCCCTGCATCTGCGCGCCGATGAAGCCGACGCCGGCCAGGTCGGCGAAGGCGAGCGCGTTGCCGTTGTTGCCGGCCACGGCGGTGGTGGGCACGACGCTCATCGTGTCGCCGTCGCGCGGCACGCCGTCGAACCCCAGCTCGAAGCCGTTGAGGCGGATCGGCTCGCCCGCCGTCCACGTGCCCGTGCCGCTGCCCACGAGGGTGTTGCTCGCGTCGCGCAGCTCGAAGCGGTAGTTGTCGGGCGCCGCCAGCGTGTCGTCGAAGGTGATGTTCGCGGTGAGGCCGGGCACGTACGCGCCCGCGTCGACCACCCGGGCCGACAGCACCTCGGCCGAGCCGGTGTTGGTGGCCGCGGCGACGGCCGTGACCGGCGAGGCCGCGGCGATCGCGTTCGGATCGCTCAGCACGGTCTTCATGTCCAGCGCCGCGTTGGACACCGGCTGCAGCAGGAAGCGGTCGCCGGCGAGGGCGCCGCCGGCGGCGAGCTGCAGGGTGACGCCGTCGAAGGTGACGCCGGCGGCGAGCTGCGACGGGGTGTACGGGCTGCCCGGCATGGCCGCGCCGTCCGACAGCCGCGTGAGCGCGTAGCGGCTGCCGTCGAAGCGCAGCTCGTAGTCGCTCGCCTGCACCAGCGAGCCGTCGGCCACCGCGAGGCCGAGGCTCGCGTTGCCCTGGTTGCCGCCGGCCGGCAGCGCGCGCGGGGTGCCCACCGAGAAGATCGGCGATCCGGCGCGCGCCGGCGTGCCCAGGTCGAGGCCGAGCGACTGCTGCTCGTTCACGGCCGCGCTGATCGCCACGGCCAGCTGGCCGAGCAGGTTGCGCGCGCTGGCGAGGTCCTCGTTCTGGAAGCGCAGCATCCCGGCGAGCGAGCCGCCGGCGAGCGCGTCCTGCGGCACGATGCGGTCGCTGCCGCCCTCGCGCATCGCCAGCTGCAGCTTCGACGGGTCGTAGGCGTCGGGCACCGCCTTGAGCTGGTTGACCGTGGAGCCCAGCACCAGCGACTGGCCGCCGCCGATGAACAGGCCCACTGAGCCGTCGCCGGCCGAGACGCTGGTGACGTTGATCTTCTCGCTGATCTGCGCGACGAGCTGGTCGCGCCGGTCGAGCAGGTCGTTGGGCGTGTGGCCCGTGCCGCTGGCGGCGGCGATCTCGCGGTTGAGCACCCCCACCTGCTGCGCCAGTGCGTTGACGGCGTCGACGCCGGCGCGCACGTCCTGCGTGACGCCCGCCTGCAGCGCCGCGAGCTGGTCGCCGGCCGCCTGGAAGCGCGACGACAGCTCGCGCGCGCGCGCCAGCGCCACCTGGCGCGACGAGGCGTCCTGCGGGTTGTTCGCCACGTCGACGAAGGCGTTGAGCAGTTCCCCGGCGGCGTAGCCGATGCCGGACTCGCCCAGCGCGAACACCCGCTCGAGCTGGCTGAGCTGGCCGAGCCGGGCCTGGTCGGCGGCGGAGATGGACGCGCTGGCCGTGGCCTGGTTCGTGAGGAAGCGGTCGTACGAGCGCGTGACGGTGGACACGTCGACGCCGCGGCCGAAGAAGCCCGCGCCGGTGTACTGCCCGCCGGCCGTCACCAGCTGCGCCTGCTGGCGCGAATAGCCCACCGTGTTGGCGTTGGCGATGTTGTTGCCGGTGGTCTGCAGCTGCACGTAGCTCGCGGTCATCGCCCGCGTGCCCAGTGCCATCAGGGTGGAGGTGCCCATGGCCGTTCAGCCTCAGCCGTACGAGCGCTGCACCCGCAGCGTCGTGTTGATCACGTTCGTCAGCTTCTCGGCATAGGCCGGGTCGGTGGCGTAGCCGGCGCGCTGCAGGCCGCGCGCGAAGCCCTCGGCCGTGCCGCCGTTGGCGATGACGCCGCTGTAGCGCGGGCTGGTGGTCATCAGCCGCGCGTAGTCGTCGAAGGCTTCGCGGTAGCTGCCGTAGGCGCGGAACTTGGCCACCATCTTGCGCGGCTCGCCGTCGACGTATTCGGTGGTCGTCACCTCGGCCACCTTGCCGCTCCAGCCGCCGGTGGCCTTGATGCCGAAGACGTTGTGCGAGGCGGAGCCGTCGGCGTTGCGGATCTCGTGGCGGCCCCAGCCCGATTCGTGGGCGGCCTGCGCCACCATGAACTCGGCCGGGATGCCGGTCTTGGCCTCGGCCGCGCGGGCGGCGTCGCTCATGGTGGAGACGAAGCCGACCTGGTGGTCCTGCAGGTTCGTGGCCGCACGCTGCGGCGCGCCGGCGGCAGGGGCGGCGCGCACCGCCGCGCTGCGCGCCGGTACGGCCAGGCCGTCGACCTGCGGCGCGCTCGCGCCGCCCATCTGGCGCTCGAGCTGGCGCGCGATGGCGTCGGCCAGGCCGCCCGGCAGGCCGGTGAGCTGGGTGGCGAACTGCTGGTCCAGCATCTCGGTGCCGAGCTTGGAGCCTTCGTTGTCGAGCATGCCCGAGGACATCGTGGCCGCGCGCATGCTCTTCATCAGCTCCTGCATGAACAGCGCCTCGAACTGCCGGGCCGCCTCGCGCGTCGCCGCCTTCGGGTCGGTGGACGCCTGCAGCTTGAGCGCGCCGAGGTGGCGCGGGTCGGTGGCGAGCGGGGACGGGACGGCCATCAGATCACTTCCAGCTCGGCGTTCAGCGCCCCGGCGGACTTCATCGCCTGCAGGATGGCGAGCAGGTCCTGCGGCGTGGCGCCGAGCGAGTTGAGCGCCTTCACCACGTCGGTGAGCTTGGTGCCGGTGGGCAGCGCGACGAGGGAGCCGCCCTGCTGGGCGATGGTGATGTCGCTCTTCTGCGAGACCACGGTCTCGCCGCGCGGCGACAGCGGCGCCGGCTGGCTGACCATGGGCGTGGAGCTGATGGTCACCGACAGGTTGCCGTGCGCCACGGCGCAGGCGTCGAGCGTCACCGCCTGGTTCATCACCACCGAGCCGGTGCGCGCGTTGATCACCACCTTGGCCGCCGGCACGGCCATCGGCACGTCCAGGTTCTCGATGTCGGCCATGAAGGCCACCCGCGCGTGCGCCGACTCGGGCATGCGCACGCGGATCGCGCGGCCGTCCAGCGCCTCGGCCAGGCCCGCGCCCATGCGCTCGTTGATGGCGCGCGCCACGGCGCGGGCGGTGGCGAAGTCGTGGGTGTTGAGGTCGAGCTGCAGCGAGTCGCCCTGGGCGAGCGGCGTGGGCACGCTGCGCTCGACCGTGGCGCCGGCGGGCACGCGCCCGGCGCTCAGGTGGTTGATCTGCACCTTGGAGCCGCCGGCCGAGGCGCCGGCGCCGCCGACGATCAGGTTGCCCTGCGCCAGCGCGTAGATCTGGCCGTCGGCACCCTTGAGCGGCGTGGCGATGAGCGTGCCCCCGCGCAGGCTCTTGGCGTTGCCGAGCGACGAGACGGCGACGTCGATGGTCTGGCCCGGCTGCGCGAAGGCGGGCAGCTCGGCGGTGACCATCACCGCCGCCACGTTCTTGAGCTGCATGTTGACGCCCGGGGGCACCGTCACGCCCATCTGCTGCAGCATCGCCTTCAGGCTCTGCGTGGTGAAGGGCGTGGAGGTGGTCTGGTCGCCCGTGCCGTCGAGCCCGACGACCAGGCCGTAGCCCACCAGCGCGTTGCTGCGCACGCCCTGCACCGAGGCCACCTCCTTGATGCGCGCCGCATGCGCCGGCGCGGGCCACCACAGCGCCGCGCTCGCGGCGAGCGCGGCCAGCACGATCAGTGCACGGAGGAATCGGTCGGTCTTGTCCATGTCGGATGCGCAGGGTTGCTGCATCCGATTCTCAAGAGACTCAAACCGGCAGAACGCTCAAAAAGAAGCGGGCCAGCCAGCCTATTCCCTGCGCTTCGGCCTGGGCGCCGCGGCCGCGGTGCTCGATGCGCACGTTGGCGATCTGCGCCGAGGCGACGAGGTTGCCGCTCTGGATGGCGCGCGGGTCCACCTGGCCGGAGAAGCGCAGCACGTCGACGTTGTGGTTCACGCCGATCTGCTTCTCGCCGGCGATGACGAGGTGGCCGTTGGGCAGCACCTCGATCACGGTGGCCGTGACCATGCCCGAGAAGTTGTTGGTGTTCTCGGTGCTGCCCTTGCCCTCGAAGCTGTTGGTCGAGCTGCCGCCCACGCTGGCGCGGCCGAGGCCGAAGGAGTTGGGCTTGATGCCCGGCAGCGCGGTGATGCTGCCCGAGACCGAGCCGCTCTTGTCGATGGAGCTGGTGCTCTTCTGGCTGGCCGTCACCTTCTCGACGATCTGCACGGTGAGGGTGTCGCCGACGTGGCGTGCCCGGTGGTCCTCGAACAGCGGGCGGTACTGCGAGACCTGGAAGATTGCGCCGTTGTTCACCACCGGCGCGGCCACCGGCTCGGGGCGCTTCGCGGTGGGCATGGCGATGTCCACCGGCGGCGGCGCGTTCAGCGTCTGGCAGCCGGCGAGCACGAGCAGGGCGGCGGCGGTCGGGGCGGTGCGGAGCAGGCGGTTCATGGCGGCGGCAACGGGGTGGATCACAGCTGCGACAGGCGCTGCAGCATCTGGTCGGAAGTCTGGATGGCCTTCGAGTTCATCTCGTAGGCGCGCTGCGTCTGGATCATGGCGACCAGCTCCTCCACCGCGTTGACGTTGGAGGTCTCGACGAAGCCCTGGCGCAGCGAGCCCAGCCCGTTCTCGCCCGGCGTGCCGGTGGTCGGCGCGCCCGAGGCCTGGGTCTCGGCGTACAGGTTCTGGCCCTTGGGGTCGAGGCCGGCCGGGTTGACGAAGCTCGCCAGCTGCAGCTGGCCGAGGTTCTGCGGCTGCGTCTGGCCGGGGACGGTGGCGCTGACGGTGCCGTCCTGCGCGATGGTCACGCTCTGCGCGTCGGCCGGGATGATGATGCCCGGCTGCACGACGAAGCCGCTGTTGGTGACGAGCTGGCCCTGCGGGTCGACCTGCAGCGAGCCGTCGCGCGTGTAGCCGGTGGTGCCGTCGGGCAGCTGCACCTGCAGAAAGCCCTGGCCGAGCACGGCCACGTCCAGCGGGTTGCTGCTCTGCTGCAGGTTGCCCTGGCTGAACGAGCGCGCCGTGGCGACGGCGCGCGTGCCCAGGCCCACCTGCAGGCCGGTGGGCATGCTGGTCTCCTCGCTCGTCGGCGCGCCCGCCTGGCGCAGGTTCTGGTACATCAGGTCCTCGAACACCGCGTGCGACTTCTTGTAGCCGTTGGTCGAGACGTTGGCGAGGTTGTTGGAGATGGTGTCCAGCTGGGTCTGCTGGGCTTCCATGCCGGTCTTGGCGATCCACAGAGAACGCATCATGGCGAGGGTCCTTCGAGAAATTCCGTTCGGCGATCAAGCGGCCGCCGCGGGTCCGGCTCTGCCGGCCCGCTGGCGGCGCCCCCTCGAGGGGGCGCGCGAAGCGCGTAGGGGGTGGTTCATTCCTAGTTCGGCGAGAGCAGCTGCGCCGCGCTCTGTTCGTTGCGCTCGGCCGTCTGCAGCATCTTCATCTGCGTCTCGAACTGGCGCGCGGCCGCGATCATGGCGACCATGGTCTCGACGGCGCTCACGTTGGAGCCCTCGAGCGCGCCGTCCTGCACGCGGGCGGCGGCGTCGGCCGGCAGGTCGCCGTCGGCGGCGCGGAACAGGCCGTCCTCGCCGCGCACGAGCGGCGCCTCGGGGGTGACGAGCTTGAGCCGGCCCACCGGGTTCTGCAGGCCGGTGACGGGGTCGCGGGCGCTCACGGTGCCGTCGGCGGCGATGGCCACCTCGCTGTTCGGCGGCACCTGGATCGGCCCGCCGTCGCCGAGCACCATCAGCCCGTCGCGCGTCATCAGCGTGCCGTCGGCCGAGAGGTCGAACGAGCCGGCGCGGGTGTAGGCCTCGGTGCCCTGCAGCGACTGCACGGTGAACCAGGCGCTGCCCATCGCGGCGACGTCGAGGTTGCGCCCGGTGCTGGTGATGACGCCCGGCGCGTCGTCGTGGCCGGGCGTGCTCTCGAGCGCATAGACGCGGGTGCTCGCGCCGCTGCCCTGCACCGGCACGGCGCGGAAGGCCTGCAGCTCGGCGCGGAAGCCCACGGTCGACACGTTCGCCAGGTTGTGCGCGAGCGTGTCCTGGCGCTGCATCGTCGCCTTCGCGCCCGACATCGACAGGTAGATCATGCGATCCATGGGCCTGCGCTCCTTGCGTGTTCAGCTCGGCGGGCGGCGCGGATCAGCGCAGGTTCACCAGCGTCTGCAGCACCTGGTCCTGCGTCTTGATGGTCTGCGAGTTCGCCTGGTAGACGCGCTGGGCCATCATCATGTTGACGAGCTCGCCCGTGAGGTCGACGTTCGATTCCTCCAGCGCCCCCGACTGCAGCACGCCGAGGTTGCCCTGGCCGGGCGTGCCCACGATCGGGTCGCCCGAGGCGAAGGTGCGCGCCCACACGTTGCCGCCGAGCGGCGTGAGGCCCTGCGGGTTGCGGAAGGTCGCCATCTCGATCTGGCCGGCCGGCTTGGACTGGCCGTTGGAGTAGGTGGCCATCACCACGCCGCTGCTCTCGATCGTCAGCCCCGAGAGCTGGCCGGGCGCGTAGCCGTCCTGCGAGAGGTCGGTGACGCCGAAGCCCGCGCCGTACTGCGTGGCGCCGCGCAGGTCGAACTGCACGCCGGAGATGGCGAGCGTCTGCGCGCCCGCGGCGTTGGTGGAGGCGGGGATGTTCAGCGTCAGCGGCCCGGCGGGCGCGGTGGGCCGGCCGCCGTTGGGCGGAAAGGTGATCGTCGTCGTCGGCAGCGGGTTGCCCGCGGCGTCGGTGGACAGCGGCTGCCCGTTGGCGGTGACGTAGACGTTCCAGGTGTCGGTGGCCGACTTCTGGAAGAAGTAGGTCAGCGCCACGTCCTGGCCCTTGGCGTCGTAGACGGTGAGCGAGGTGGCGTTGTTGTAGGTGGCCGCGTCGCCGAAGTCGATCTGCGCGCCGGCGTCCGCCGCGGTGTAGGCGGTCTGGGCCGACGCGAGGGCGTTGGCCGCGTCGGTCACGTCGTCGTTGGCGTTGGCGAGCGCGGTGGCGGCGGCCGCGGCGGCCGCGGCGGCGGTCGTGGCGGCGTCGGCCAGCGCGGTGTCGGCCGGGTCGGCGGCCGCGGCCGCGGCTGCGGCTGCGGCGGCGGCCGCGGCGGTGGTGGACGCCGTCGTGGCGGCGGCGGCGGCGGCCACGGCCGCGGCATGCGCCGCCTGCGCTTCCTGGCGCACCTGGGCGGCGATGGCCCGCGGCTGCTTCAGCCCGGCGCGCGAGTCGAGGTTCATCTCCATCGTGATCTCGCTGGTCGCCGCGGGCTCGATGCCGGCCGTGGGCAGCTGCAGCGGCCGGGCCTGGCCCGGCTGGATGGTGCCCTGCGCGTCGGCCGGGTAGCCGAGCAGCTGCAGGCCCTCGTTGTTGATGATGTAGCCGTTCTTGTCGACCTGGAACTGGCCGTTGCGGGTGTAGACGGTCTGGCCGTTGCCGCCGCGCACCTCGAAGAAGCCCTCGCCGTTCACCGCCAGGTCGAGCGCGTTGGCGGTGGTCGTGATGTTGCCCTGCGTGAACTGCTGCGTCACCGCCGCCAGGTTCACGCCGATGCCGATGTTGGAGCTGCCGGTGCCGTTCATGGCGCTCGCGTACATGTCGGCGAACTCGGCCCGCGAGGACTTGGCGCCGTAGGTGTTGGCGTTGGCGACGTTGTTGCCGATCACCTCGAGGTTCTTGCTGGAGGCGTTCAGGCCGGAGAGGCCTTGCTGGAAGCTCATGGGGTGTCCTTGGGTGGAAAGAGGGCTCGGGGCGCCGGGAGGCGGGTCAGTTGAAGGCCTTGATGTCGCCGTAGGCGACGCCGCCGGACTTCGCCAGGTCGAGCAGCAGCTGGTCGCCGGAGGAGCGCACGGCCGTCACGCTGTCGCGCATCAGCGGGGTGCTGGTGAGCGAGGTGCTGCCGCCGGTGGCGGTGACGCGGAAGGTGAGGCCGCTGGTGTTGTCGGCGTCGCCGGCATCCCAGTCGAAGCTGTGCATGCCGCTCGACTTCGCGCCGAGGTGGAGGGTGTCCACCACCTGGCCGGCGGGGCTCAGGATCTCCACCTTCACCGCGTCGGCCGCGCTGTTGAGCTCGAAGCCGCCCTGGGCCACGCCGTCGGCGATGTCGAGCTTGTTGCCCGGCACGATCACGTCCTTGCCGATCAGCGTGGCGCCCTGCAGCGCCTGCATCTGCACGAACTGCGTGGACAGCGCGGCGATGGAGCCGTTGAGCTTCTCCACGCCCGTCACCGTCTGGATCTGCGCCATCTGGCTCGTGACCTGCGCGTTGTCCATGGGACTGAGCGGGTCCTGGTTCTGCAGCTGCGCGACGAGCAGCGTGAGGAAGCGGTCCGCCGCGCCGGCCTCGTTGGCCGTCTGCCGGCTGGTGCTGGCCGCGACCTGCGAGTAATCGTTGTTGACCGAGGTGACCATGGGTCGCTTTCGTCGTCGGAAGCGGAATCAGCCCTGGCCCATCTGCAGCGTCTTCTGCAGCAGGGTCTTGGCGGTGTTCATCACTTCGATGTTGTTCTGGTAGGAGCGCGAGGCCGAGATCATGTTGACCATCTCCTCGACCGCGTTCACGTTGCTGAAGGTCACGTAGCCCTCGGCATCGGCCTGCGGGTGGCTCGGGTCGTGCACGCGGCGCCCCGCGGCCTGGTCCTCGGTGACGGTGGACACGCGCACGCCGGCCGCGCCCACCTCGCCCATGAGCTGCGTCTGGAAGACCACCTGCCGCGCCTTGTAGGCCTGGCCGTCCGGGCCGGCCACGGTGTCGGCGTTGGCCAGGTTGGAGGCCACCACGTTCAGCCGCTGGCTCTGCGCGCTGACCGCGGAGCCCGCGATGTTGAAGATGTTCGACATCGACATATCAATGACCCATGAAGCGACGTGCCCGCCGCGATGAGGGGATTCGCGACCAAGCGAACACCGCGGAACCGGCTTTGCCGGTCCGCTGGTGTTGCCCCCTCGAGGGGGCGCGCGAAGCGCGTAGGAGGTGGGCCATCACTGTCCCTTGATGGCGTCGAGCGTCGTGCGCACGTTGCCGTTGATGAAGCGCAGCGTGGCCTCGTACCTCAGGGCGTTGTCGGCGAAGGCCGCGCGCTCGCGGTCCATGTCCACCGTGTTGCCGTCCAGGCTGGTCTGGCTCGGCGCCGCATAGAGAAGCTGCGCGTCGCCGCGCGCGCCGGCGGGAAGCGCCATGTGGCCGGGGTGGGTGGTCGCCGCGGCGCCCGGCGCGGCGGCGCCGCCGGTGGCCTCGCGCAGCGCCTGCGCGAAGTCCATGTCGCGCGCCACGTAGCCCGGGGTGTCGGCGTTGGCGATGTTGCTGGCGATCAGGCGCTGGCGTTCCGACCGCAGGCTCAGGGATTGGCCGAGGAAGTCGAGCTTGTCGGTGAGTCGGTTCAGCATGGGCGCTCCAGACCTGTGGGGAACCCCGGGTTGGGTCAGGCCATTGTGGTGAGCGCCTCCGGGAACATTAGCGGGAATAGCGCGGCGAATCGGCGCCATTTCCGCCCACCCGCCCGGCCGGCCCGCTCCTACAGTGGCGGCCATGGAAATGCCGCTTCGCCGTCGTCCGCCGTTCGCCGCGCCGCTGCTGCGCGGATGGCGCCTGGCGCTGTGCGCCCTGCTGTGCGCCGCCGGCCTGCACGCCCGCGCCGAGCCGCAGGACGGCTTCGCCCGCCAGGTGCAGGACCTCGCCATGGCCGGCATGGTCCAGGACAGCCGCGCGGCCCGCGTGGAAGTGCAGGTCGGCGAGCTCGACAGCCGCCTGCGCCTGGCGCCCTGCGCCCGCGTCGAGCCGCACCTGCTGGCCGGCGCGCGCCTGTGGGGCCGCACCCGCATCGGGCTTCGCTGCGTCGAGGGGCCGGTGGCCTGGAACGTCTACCTGCCGATCACCGTCAAGGTGTACGGCATCGCGCTCGCCGCCAGCGGCCCGATGGCCGCCGGCCGCGTGCTGACCGACGCCGACCTGTCTCAAGTCGAGGTCGACCTGGCCGAAGACCCGTCGCCGGCCGTCCTCGACCCGGCCCTGGCCGTCGGCCGCGTGCTGGCCCGCTCGGTGAACGCCGGCGAGAGCCTGCGCGAATCGGACCTGCGCGCGCGCCAGTGGTTCGCCGCCGGCGCCTCGGTGCTGGTCAAGGCCGGCGGGCCGGGTTTCAGCGTCACGGCGCGAGGGCGGGCGCTCACGCCCGGCGTCGAGGGCCGGCCGGTGCGCGTGCGTACCGAAAGCGGGCGCATCCTCACCGGCCAGGCCACCGGCGAGGGGCTGGTGGAGATGCTGCTGTGAGCGGGCCACCCATTCGCGGGGTCCGCCGGCGAGAAAGGCCTAAAGTCAACGCGGGACGGGTCGATACACCGTCCATGTTGAACGGGCCGGAAGTCTCTTCCGCCCTCTGGAGAGCATCATGAAAATCGGTAACCCTGCCGACACGCCGCCGGTCGCACCGGCCGCCGCGGGCCGCGCCGGCGCCAGCCAGTCCGCCAAGACGGCCCCCGTGGCGGCGCCCGCCGAGGCGAGCGCGCAGGTCGAGCTGTCGAACACCGCGGCCAGCCTGATCTCGGGCGCGGACGGCGAGTTCGACACGGCCAAGGTGGAACGCATTTCCCAGGCCATCGCCAGCGGCCAGTTCACCGTCAACGCCGAGGTGATCGCCGACCGGCTGATCGCCAACGCACAGGAACTGCTGGGCAAGACCTCGCATTGATGGACCACACGGCGCCCTCCGGGGCTCACTCCATGATTCCACTGCCGATGCCGGCCGCCGAAGCGGCCGATCCGTTGCTCGAACAGACGCTGGCGGCGGTGGAAGCCGAACTCGGCGCCCTCGGCGAGGCGCTGCGCGCCCGCGACGCGGCGGCGATCGACACGCATTCGTCCGAACTCCACCGTGCGCTCGCGCGCGCGGTGGAGCGCTTCACGCACGCCGCGCGCAGCGGCGGCGTGCCGCTGCCCATGCGCCACCGGCTGGCCAATGCCAGCGGCCAGGTGGCGGCGCAGCGCGAATCCCTGGCCCGCGCCACGGCGGCGCTCGACCGCGCCATCGACGTGCTGATGCCGCGCGAGGCGCCGGCGCTCTATTCGTCCGCCGGCGTGGCCGACTCGCGGCTGCTGGGCGGCACGCTCCAGGCCTGAACAGGCCTTCCTGAAGACCCCGCGCCGGGTCAGGGAACGGCGGCTTCGAGGTTCGCGCGCACCTGCAGCAGCAGCGCCGCGAGCTCGCGCCGCTGCTCGTCGCTCATGCCGGCCACGGCCGCCTTCGCCAGGCGCCGGCGCTGCTGGTTCAGCTCGCGGTGGATGGCCTCGCCGCGCTCGGTGAGCTGCAGCCGCACCACGCGGCGGTCGCTCTCGTCGGCGCGCGCCGCCAGGAGGCCGCGCGCCTTCAGGCCGCCGATCAGCCGCGCGATCTGCCCCTTGTCGCGCCCCGAGTGCTCGACCAGCTCGCGCTGCGTGGCGCCGGGATGCCGCGCGAAGAAGGCCAGCACCCTGCCCTCCATGAGCGCCAGCTCGCTGCCGCCCGCCCCGGCGAGGCGGTGCTGGCGCGCGCGAAAGGCATGCATGACGGAATGGACGATTTCCAGCACGTCCTCCGGGGGATTCATTTCCATTTGGTTGACATCATCAACTTATCTGCGCATGATCGATGAGATTATCAACCAATCCATCGAACCCATGACCGAACCCCTGAACCCCACCGAGCCCCGCCGCCGCGTGCAGCGCGTGCGCCACGAGCTGCGCCGACGCGACGTGCAGGTGGCGCGCGTCGAGCGCCTCGGGCCGGGCTTCGCCGGCATCACCTTCGCCGGCGAGGAACTGCACGACTTCGTCTCCGCCTCCTTCGACGACCACGTGAAGCTGATCCTCCCCGGCGCATCGGGCGAGCCGGTGATGCGCGACTACACGCCGCGCCGCTTCGACCGCGAGCGCCGCGAGCTGACGATCGAGTTCGCGCTGCACGGGCACGGCCCGGCGGCGGACTGGGCGCGCCGGGCGGCCGTCGGCCAGCGCATCGTCGTCGCCGGCCCGCGCGGCTCGATGATCGTGCCCACCGACTACGACTGGCACCTGCTGGCCGGCGACGCCAGCGCCCTGCCCGCCGTCCACCGCCGGCTCGAGGAGCTGCCCGCCGGCACCCGCGCCATCGTGCTGCTGCAGGTGCCCGACGCCGGCGACCGCCGCGCGCTGGCGAGCGCCGCGCGGCTCGAGCTGCAGTGGGTGGCCACCCCGCAGGAATGGGAGGCCGCGCTGCGCGCCCTGGCGCTGCCGCCGCAGCCCGGCTACGCCTGGTGCGCCGGCGAGGCGGGGGCGATGGCGCGCGCCCGGCAGATCCTGCTCGTCGACAAGGCGCATCCGCGCGAGGACGCCCGCATCGCGGCCTACTGGAAGCCCGGCGCCACGGGCCACCACGAGGAACTGGGCGCCTGAGTGCCGCAGCGGGCCGCCCCCGCGCCGGCTTGCGGCGACCACTGGTCGGACATACAGTCCCCGGATCGACCCCACGGGCGCGACGCCGCGTCCTGCCGTGCCCGACTCGCCCCGCCGCCTGATCGCCCACCTCGACATGGATGCGTTCTACGCATCGGTCGAACTGCTGCGCTACCCGGACCTGCGCGGCCTGCCGGTGGTCATCGGCGGCGGGCGGCGCCACCAGCCCGAACCGTTGCCCGGCGGCGGCTTCCGCTACGCCCGCCTGCGCGACTACGCCGGCCGCGGCGTCATCACCACCTCCACCTACGAGGCCCGCGCGCTGGGCGTGCATTCGGCCATGGGGACGATGAAGGCAGCGCAGCTCGCGCCCGACGCCGTGCTGCTGCCGGTCGACTTCGACGAATACCGCCGCTACTCGCGCCTGTTCAAGGCCGCCGTGCGCGAGATCGCCCCGGTGATGGAGGACCGCGGCATCGACGAGATCTACGTCGACCTCACCGAGGCGCCGGGCGCCCAGGCCGACGGCGGCCGGGCCGTGGCGCGGCGGCTGAAGGACGCGGTGCGCGCGGCCACGGGGCTCACCTGCTCGATCGCCGTCACGCCGAACAAGCTGCTCGCCAAGATCGGCTCCGAGCTCGACAAGCCCGACGGGCTGACGCTGCTGTCGCCGGACGACATCCCGGCGCGCATCTGGCCGCTGGCGGCGCGCAAGGTCAACGGCGTCGGGCCGAAGGCGGCGCAGAAGCTCGCGGGCCTCGGGCTGCACACCATCGGCGACGTGGCCGCGGCCGACCCGGCGTTCCTCGTCGAGCAGTTCGGCCGCAGCTACGGCGCCTGGCTGCACGCCATGGCGCACGGCCGCGACGAGCGGCCGGTGGTCACCGCCAGCGAGCCCAAGTCCATCAGCCGCGAGACCACCTTCGAGCGCGACCTGCACGCCGTGCGCGACCGGGCGCAACTGGGCGCCATCTTCACCGAGCTGTGCGTGCAGCTCGCCGGCGACCTGGAGCGCAAGGGCTACGCCGGCAAGACCATCGGCATCAAGCTGCGCTTCGACGACTTCCGCATCGTCACGCGCGACCTCACGCTGGCGGCGCACACGCTGGACGCCCGCAGCATCCGCCGCGCGGCGGGCGAGTGCCTCAAGCGCGTGGACCTGTCGCGGCGCCTGCGGCTGCTGGGCGTGCGCGCGGGCAACCTGGCGCGGCTGGCCGACCTCGTCGGCCCCGGGCGGCCGCCCGGGCCGCCCGCGGCGCGCGAACCGGTGTTCGAGCCGCTGCCGCTGTTCGACGCGCTGCCGCACGAGCCGGGCTGAACGCGGCCGGTAGGATCGGTGCCCTCGCCCCAGGAGATCCCACCGTGCCCGTCATCACCCACATCGAAGAGCTGCGCGCCCTCGCCCGGAAGCGCGTGCCGCGCATGTTCTACGACTACGCCGACGCCGGCTCCTACACCGAGAGCACCTACCGCGCCAACGAGGAAGACTTCCAGCGCATCAAGCTGCGCCAGCGCGTGGCGGTGAACATGGACAACCGCAGCACGCGCACGACGATGGTCGGCGTGGACGTGGCCATGCCGGTGGCCATCGCGCCCACCGGCAACACCGGGATGATGCATGCCGACGGCGAGATCCTCGCCGCCCGCGCGGCCGAGAAGTTCGGCGTGCCGTTCACGCTGTCGACCATGAGCATCTGCTCGATCGAGGACGTGGCGGCGCACACCAAGGCGCCGTTCTGGTTCCAGCTCTACGTGATGCGCGACCGCGACTTCATCGAGCGCCTGATCGAGCGCGCCCGCGCCGCCGGCTGCGGCGCGCTGATGCTCACGCTCGACCTGCAGGTGCTGGGCCAGCGCCACAAGGACATCCGCAACGGCCTGACCACGCCGCCCAAGCCCACCCTCGGCAACCTGCTCAACCTGGCCACCAAGCCGCGCTGGTGCCTGGGGATGCTGGGCACGAAGCGGCGCAGCTTCGGCAACATCGTCGGCCACGCGAAGAACGTCAGCGACCTGTCCTCGCTCTCGTCCTGGACGGCCGAGCAGTTCGACCCGCGCCTGAACTGGGGCGACGTCGAGTGGATCAAGAAGCGCTGGGGCGGCAAGCTGATCCTGAAGGGCGTGATGGACGCCGAGGACGCCCGCCACGCGGCCGACACCGGGGCCGACGCGCTCATCGTCTCCAACCACGGCGGGCGCCAGCTCGACGGCGCGCCGTCGTCGATCGCGGCCCTGCCCGAGATCGCCCGCGAGGTCGGCTCGCGCATCGAGGTGTGGATGGACGGCGGCATCCGCTCCGGGCAGGACGTGCTCAAGGCCGTGGCGCTCGGCGCGCGCGGCACGCTGATCGGCCGCTCGTTCCTCTACGGCCTGGGCGCCATGGGCGAGGCGGGCGTCACCCGCTGCCTGGAGATCCTCCAGAAGGAGCTCGACATCACGATGGCCTTCTGCGGCCACACCGACATCCACACCGTGGACCGGCGCATCCTGATCCCGGGCACCCATCCCGACTGACGACCGGGCACTCGGCGCGAGCGCTCAGCCGAGCGCCGGGCCGCCCCAAGCCGGCTGAGCACCCCCTCGGTGGGTGGCGCGGTACACCGCGCCGGGGGCGCCACTCAGTGCGCCATCAGCTCGGCCGAGGCCAGCACCACCTCGCGCACCAGCGCCTCGTCGATCGGCTGGCGCAGCCTGAACTTGATCTGGCGCGAGCCGCGGCTGCTGCCCTCCAGCTCCGGAAAGCGGTCGGCCAGGTCGGCGCCGTTGAACACCTGCAGGTTCACGTGCCCGCGGTGCACGGCCAGCGCGAAGGCATGCTGGCCGCCGAGCGTGAAGACGAGGTTGCCCCACTTCACCACCGGCACCAGCGCGGGCTCGGCGTTCATGAGGGCGTCGCGCAGCGCGCGGGCCACCTCCTGCTGGTCGGGCTCGATCAGGTCGAACCAGGCGTGGATGACGGGTTCCGAGCGTACGACTGATCGCATGGAAGATCCCCGGTAGGACGGCGCGCCGCTACAGCTGCTGCGCGTCGAAGGTATTGCATTGCGCGACCTTGCCGCTGGCCAGGCCGCGCTTGAACCAAGACACGCGCTGCGCGCTCGTGCCGTGGGTGAAACTCTCGGGCTGCACGGTGCCGCGCGACCTGCGCTGCAGCGCGTCGTCGCCGATCTGCGAGGCGGCGTTCAGCGCCTCCTCCACGTCGCCCTGCTCCAGGATCTGCCGCGCCTGGTGCGCGTGGTAGGCCCACACGCCGGCCAGGCAGTCGGCCTGCAGTTCCAGGCGCACGCTCATCGCGTTCTGCTGCGCCTGGCTGACGCGCCCGCGCAGGGCGTCGACCTTGCCGGTGATGCCCAGGAGGTTCTGCACGTGGTGCGCCACCTCGTGCGCGATCACGTAGGCCTGGGCGAAGTCGCCCGGCGCGCCCAGGCGGGTGCGCATCGTCTCGTAGAACGACAGGTCGATGTAGACCTTCTCGTCGCCGGGGCAGTAGAACGGCCCCATCGCCGCCTGGCCGGTGCCGCAGGCCGTGGGCTCGCTGCCGCGGAACAGCCGCAGCTTGGGCTCGCGGTAGACGGTGCCGAGCTGCTGGAACTGCGCCTTCCACACGTCCTCGGTGTCGGCCAGCACCACCGAGACGAAGCGGGCCATCTCGTCGTCCTTCGGCGGCGCGCCCGCCGGGGCCTGCTGCACCTGCGCCGGGCCGCCGCCGTCGAGCATGCCCAGCAGCGTGAGCGGGTTGATGCCGAAGATCCAGCCGGCGACCAGCGCCACGGCGATGGTGCCCAGGCTCAGCCCGCGCCCGCCGCCCACGCGCAGGCCGCCGCGGCCGCCGCCCGCGCGGGCGTCCTCGACGTTGCTGCTTTCACGGTTGCCCTGCCACCTCATGGGTTCTCCTCGCCGTCTGCGTCTCGCCGGCTGCTCGCGGATCGTAGTGTCACCGCGCGAGTCCGCGCTTCCGGCAAGGATGAATTTCGGGTAGGACGGGACGCCGCGGCGCCCCGGCTCAGGTCTTGGGCAGGGTGACGCCGCGCTGGCCCTGGTACTTGCCGCCCCGGTCCTTGTAGCTCGTCTCGCAGACCTCGTCGCTCTCGAAGAAGAGCACCTGGGCGCAGCCCTCGCCGGCGTAGATCTTGGCCGGCAGCGGCGTGGTGTTGCTGAACTCCAGCGTCACGTAGCCCTCCCACTCGGGCTCGAAGGGCGTGACGTTGACGATGATCCCGCACCGGGCGTAGGTGCTCTTGCCCAGGCATATGGTCAGCACGTTGCGCGGGATGCGGAAGTACTCCACCGTGCGCGCCAGCGCGAAGCTGTTGGGCGGGATGATGCAGACGTCGGAACGGATGTCCACGAAGCTCTTCTCGTCGAAGTTCTTCGGGTCGACCACCGTGCTGTAGATGTTGGTGAAGACCTTGAACTCCGGCGCGCAGCGGATGTCGTACCCGTAGCTGCTGGTGCCGTAGCTCACGATGCGCTGGCCGTCGGGCGAATGACGCACTTGGCCGGGCTCGAACGGCTCGATCATGCCGTGCGCCTCGGCCATGCGGCGGATCCACTTGTCGCTCTTGATGCTCATGCGCAGGCCCTGCGAAAAGAGGCCGATTTTAGGGACGCCGCGCACGCGGCCCGCCGCTTGCTGTGCGACAGTTGTGTGTCCATCCGATGGGAGAAACCCATGCGCCAGGCCATCGACCTCCTGACCCAGTACGCCCAATACCACCGCGACCGGCGCAACATCACCACCCACCTGATCGGCGTGCCGATGATCGTCTTCGCCATCGGCGTGCTGCTGGCGCGGCCCGACTTCGCCGTCGGCGGCCTGGCGCTCACGCCGGCCTGGGTGGCCTTCGCCGCCGCCGCAGCCTGGTGGCTGACGCGCGGCGACCTGGTGCTCGGCGCCGCGGTGAGCCTCGCCACCGGCGTGCTGGTCTGGCTGGCGCATCCGCTGGCGGCCGGCACCGTGGCGGCCTGGCTGGCCTGGGGCATCGTCCTGTTCGTGGTCGGCTGGATCATCCAGTTCGTCGGCCACTGGTACGAGGGCCGCAAGCCCGCCTTCGTCGACGACCTGGCCGGCCTGCTGGTCGGGCCGATGTTCGTCACCGCCGAGATCCTGTTCGCGCTCGGCTGGAAGAAGCCGCTGCTCGAGGAGATCGAGCGCCGCGCCGGCCCGACCTACATCCGCAACATGGCGCACCCCGCCTGAACGACGGCCCGCCGGGCCGGCGCCTCAGGTGTTCTTCGAGATCGTGATCGTCGGGAACTTGGACGAGAAGTCCTTCGCGCGCTGCGCGATCTTCACCGCCACCCCCCGCGCCACCGCCTTGTAGAGCCCGGCGATCTCCCCGTCCGGATCGCTCACCACGCTCGGGCGGCCGCTGTCGGCCTGCTCGCGGATCGACAGGTTCAGCGGCAGCGCGCCGAGATAGTCGACCCCGTACTGCGCCGCCATCTTCTTGCCGCCCTCGGCGCCGAAGATGTGCTCCACGTGGCCGCAGTTCGTGCACACGTGCACCGCCATATTCTCGACGATGCCGAGGATGGGCACGCCCACCTTCTCGAACATCTTCAGGCCCTTGCGGGCGTCGAGCAGGGCGATGTCCTGCGGCGTGGTCACGATCACCGCGCCGGTGAGCGGCACCTTCTGGCTGAGGGTGAGCTGGATGTCGCCGGTGCCCGGCGGCATGTCGACGACGAGGTAGTCGAGCTCGCGCCAGTTGGTCTGGCGCAGCAGCTGGTCGAGCGCCTGGGTGGCCATGGGGCCGCGCCAGACCATGGCCTGGTCGGCGTCGACCAGGAAGCCGATCGACATGACCTGCACGCCGTAGTTGGCCAGCGGCTCCATGGTCTTGCCGTCGGCCGATTCGGGCCGGCCCTGGATGCCCATCATCATCGGCTGGCTGGGGCCGTAGATGTCGGCGTCGAGGATGCCCACGCTCGCGCCCTCGGCGGCCAGCGCCAGCGCCAGGTTCACCGCCGTGGTGCTCTTGCCCACGCCGCCCTTGCCGGAGGCCACCGCCACGATGTTCTTCACGCCCGGCAGCAGCTGCACGCCGCGCTGCACGGCGTGGGCGACGACCTTGGTCTGCAGCGAGGCTTGGACCCGCTCCACGCCGGGCACGCCGCGCGCGGCGGCCTCGAGCGAGGCCTTCAGCGCGGCGAGCTGGCTCCTGGCCGGGTAGCCGAGTTCCACCTCGAAGCTGACCGCGCCGCCGTCGATGCGCAGGTTCTTCAGCTGCTTGGCGGACACGAAATCGGTGCCGGTGTTGGGGTCGACGACGGTCTTCAGCGCATCGAGCAGCGCGGCTTCGGAAAGGGCCATGGGAGCGGGTTCGCCGGGTGGTGGAATCGGGTCGGGCCAGTCTAGCCGAGGGGCCTTGACCCCGGCGCCTTCGGGCCGGCCGCGCCCGGGGGCGGCCTAGAATTCGCGCTTTCCCGAAGCACACCGTCTGATGTCGCGCAAGCTTTTCGTCACCACCGCCCTGCCCTACGCCAACGCGCCGTTCCACGTCGGGCACATGATGGAGTACATCCAGGCCGACATCTGGGTGCGCTTCCAGCGCATGCAGGGCCACGAGGTGCACTTCGTCGGCGCCGACGACGCCCACGGCGCGCCCATCATGATCGCCGCCGAGAAGGCGGGCAAGACGCCGCAGCAGTTCGTGGCCGAGATCGCCGCGGGCCGCAAGCAGTACCTCGACGGCTTCCACATCGGCTTCGACAACTGGCACTCCACCGACGGCCCCGAGAACCATGCGCTCGCCAGGGAGATCTACCTCGCCCTGCGCCGCGAAGGCCTCATCACGGTGCGTGCCATCGAGCAGTTCTTCGACCCGGTCAAGGGCATGTTCCTGCCCGACCGCTACATCAAGGGCGAGTGCCCCAAGTGCGGCGCGAAGGACCAGTACGGCGACAGCTGCGAGGTCTGCGGCGCGGTGTACGCGCCCACCGACCTGAAGAACCCGTTCTCCACGCTCACCGGCGCCACGCCGGTGATGAAGTCGAGCGAGCACTACTTCTTCCAGCTCTCGTCGCAGCGCTGCATCGACTTCCTCAAGGCCTGGACCACCGAGCCCGGCCGGCTGCAGCCGGAGGTGCTGAACAAGATCAAGGAGTGGTTCGAGGTCGACGAGCATGGCCACGGCGGCCTGTCGGACTGGGACATCAGCCGCGACGCGCCCTACTTCGGCATTGAGATCCCCGACGCGCCGGGCAAGTACTTCTACGTCTGGCTGGACGCGCCCATCGGCTACCTCGCCTCGCTGAAGAACTACTTCGACAGGACCGGCCGCGACTTCGACGCCTTCATGGCCGACCCGGCGGTGGAGCAGGTCCACTTCATCGGCAAGGACATCACCTACTTCCACACGCTGTTCTGGCCGGCGATGCTGCACTTCTCCGGCCGCAAGGTGCCGGACAAGGTGAACGTGCACGGCTTCATCACCGTCAGCGGCGAGAAGATGAGCAAGAGCCGCGGCACCGGCATCTCGCCGCTTGCGTACCTCGAGCTCGGCATGAACGCCGAATGGCTGCGCTACTACATCGCCGCCAAGCTGAACGCGCGCAACGAGGACATCGACTTCAACCCCGACGACTTCATCGCCCGAGTCAACAGCGACCTCGTGGGCAAGTACGTCAACATCGCCAGCCGCGCCGCCGGCTTCATCGCCAAGCGCTTCGACGGCATGCTCTCGGCCGACGTGGGCGTGGAAGGCCGCGCGCTGCTGGACGCGCTGCGCGCCGGCGGCGAGCCCATCGGCCGGCTCTACGAGGAGCGCGAGTTCGGCAAGGCGCTGCGCGACGTCATGCTGCTGGCCGACCGGGTGAACGAGTACGTCGACCAGCACAAGCCCTGGGAGCTCGCCAAGCACGCCGACCGCGCGGCGGTGCTGCACGACGTGTGCACCGTCTGCATCGAGGCCTTCCGCGTGCTCACCGTCTACCTGAAGCCGGTGCTGCCGGCGCTGGCGGCGCAGGTCGAGGCCTTCCTGCGGATCGAGCCGCTCGCCTTCGACGACGCCCAGCGCGCGCTCGGCGCCCACCGCATCGGCGCCTACCAGCACCTGATGCAGCGCGTCGACCCGAAGCTGCTGGACGCCCTCTTCGAGCCGCCGCAGATCGAGCTGCCGCCGCCGGGCGGCGAGGCGCTGGCGCCGGAGATCGGGATCGACGACTTCGCCCGCGTCGACCTGCGCATCGCCAGGATCGTCGACTGCGCGGCGGTCGAGGGCTCCGACAAGCTGCTGCGCCTCACGCTCGACGTGGGCGAGGCCAGGACGCGCAACGTCTTCAGCGGCATCAAGGCGGCCTACCGGCCCGAGGACCTGGTCGGCAAGTTCACCGTGATGGTGGCCAACCTCGCACCGCGCAAGATGAAGTTCGGCCTGAGCGAAGGCATGGTGCTCGCCGCCTCGCACGGCGACGAGAAGGCCCACCCGGGCCTGTACCTCCTCGAACCCTGGCCCGGCGCCACGCCGGGCCTGCGGGTGCGCTGACATCGCCGTGACGGCCGGCACCGCCTTCTGTCCCCGGCGTCTCTCGCGGCGGCGGCGCTTCATCGCGCGCCTGCGCCACTGCGGACCTCCATCGGCACCGTGCGCCTTTCCGCACCGTGTCGACCCGGAGGTTCCATGTCCCTTCCCCAGCTCCATCCCTTCCGCCCGCGCCTGCTCGACGCGCTGAAGGACTACGACGCCCGCCGCTTCGCCGCCGACCTCGGCGCGGGGCTGACGGTCGGCATCGTCGCACTGCCCCTGGCCATGGCCTTCGCCATCGCCTCGGGCGTGAAGCCCGAGCAGGGCATCTTCACCGCCATCGTCGGCGGCTTCATCGTCTCGGCGCTCGGCGGCTCGCAGGTGCAGATCGGCGGGCCGGCCGGCGCCTTCATCGTCATCGTCTACGGCATCGTGCAGCGCTACGGCCTGACGAACCTGCTGATCGCCACCTTCTTCGCCGGCGTGCTGCTGGCGGCGCTGGGCGCGCTCAAGCTCGGCGCGCTGGTGCGATACATCCCGGTGAGCATCGTCATCGGCTTCACCAACGGCATCGCGGTGCTGATCGCGCTGTCGCAGGTGAAGGACCTGCTGGGCCTGCGCATCGACACGCTGCCGGCCGACTTCTTCACGCAGATCGGCGTGCTCGCCAGCCACCTGCACACCGTCAACCCGACGGCGGTGGCCATCGGGCTGGCCTGCCTCGCCCTCGTCTGGAGCTGGCCCAAGCCGCGCCTGCTGGCCGACGCCGCCGAGCCGCGCTGGCGCCTGTGGCTCACGCGCGTGCCGGGCACCGTGGTGGCGCTGGCGCTCGCCACGCTGGCCACCGCGCTGCTGCACCTGCCGGTGGACACCATCGGCTCGCGTTTCGGCGGCATTCCGCAAAGCCTGCCGAGCCTGGAGCTGCCGCCCTTCAGCTGGCAGAGCGCCAAGCAGCTGCTGATCCCCACCGTCACCATCGCGCTGCTGGGCGCCATCGAGTCGCTGCTGTGCGCCCGCGTGGCCGATGGCGCCATCGAGGCCCCGCGGCACGACCCCAACCAGGAGCTGATGGCGCAGGGCCTGGCCAACATGGCCTCGCCGCTCGTCGGCGGGCTGCCGGTCACCGGCACCATCGCGCGCACCATGACCAACGTGCGCGCCGGCGCCTCCACCCCCGTGGCCGGCATCGTGCATGCGTTCACGCTGCTGCTCGTGGTGCTCGCCGCCGCGCCGCTGGCGGTGCACGTGCCGCTGGCGGCGCTGGCCGGCATCCTGCTCTACATCGCCTGGAACATGGGCGAATGGCGCGAGTTCGCCCGGCTGCGGCACTTCAACCTGCCCTACCGCACCATCCTGCTCGGCACCTTCGCGCTCACCGTGGTGTTCGACCTCACGGTGGCGGTGCAGGCCGGGCTCATCCTCGCCTGCGTGTTCTTCATCTACCGCATGAGCACGCTGTTCCGCGTCGAGCCGGCGGCCGAGGCGCCGGCGGGCGTGCAGGTGCGCCGGCTCTACGGCACGCTGTTCTTCGGCGCCGTCGCCAAGCTGGAGGCCGTGGCCGACGGCCTGCCGGCGGGCACGCGGGCGGTGGTGCTCGAGATGCACCGGCTGGTGTCCATGGACACCAGCGGCCTGGACGCGCTGGAGCAACTGCACCGCGCGCTGCAGCGCCAGGGCGTGCGGCTGCTGCTGTGCGACGTGAACGACCAGCCGCGGGGCCTCATGCGGCGCGCCGGCTTCGAGGCCGTGCTGGGCGAGGACAACCTGTGGCCCGACCTGCCGCTGGCGCTGGCGGCCGCGCAGGCGGGCGCGCCCGCACCCGCCTGAGGCAGGCGCCGCCTACTTGCCGCCCGGGTACTGCTCGCGCGGGTCGACGGCCGAGGCGGTGGACAGCACCCGCCCGTCCATGTCGAAGGTGACGGAGAACACGCGCGGCTGCTGGTCCTCCAGGTAGCGCCAGTCCCAGACTTCCTGGTTCTTCAGCGCGAACACCTGCGTCGCGGCGGGCCGCCCGAGCCGGCGGCGCACCTCGGCCTTGTCCAGGCCCGGGCGGATGGTCTCGAAGTCGGCCTGCTTGAGCACCTGGCGCAGCGCGCTCATCTTGCCGTCGGGCCCGATGGTGATCATGTAGTTCGACTGCCCTTCGGGCTGGCGCGGGTACTCGAAAGTGCGCGAGCCGTCGTCCTCGGGGTAGACGGCGGCCGGCTCGCCGAAGCGCGCGCGCACGTCGGCCTCGGTCGACACGCCCTCCTCCAGCTCGGCGATGCGCTGCTGGTCGCAGCCGGCGAACAGGGCGAACAGAGAAATCATCAGCATCCACCTCCAGGATCGGCGCATGGCAGCCCCCGTAAAATCCACCGGTTCACTTTAGCGCGCGGCCTGGCGGCCGTGCAGGACGATCACCATGCCGCTCTTCTGGAAGCCCTACAAGTCCGACGTCAGCCAGTTCATCGACGAGCTGAAGGCCAAGAACCCCAAGCTGGAGGAAGAGCAGCGCGCCGGCCGCGCCCTGCTGTGGGACCGCCGCATCGACCGCGAGGCGCAGGCCGCCTACCGCGAGTCGCGGGTGCCGCAGGACCCCTACGTGTACTACACGCCCAAGCCCTGATCCCGCCCGCCGGCCTGCCCGGGGACCCTGCCTTGAGCGACGACGCACACGCGGCGCTGCCCGACATGCCCGCGCCCGCCGCGGCCGCCGAGACCCTGCCCGACGTGGTCGACCGCGTGGCCATGGCGCGGCTGTACGGCGAGCCGCTGTTCACGCTGCCGCAGGACCTGTACATCCCGCCGGACGCCCTGGAGGTGTTCCTCGAGGCCTTCGAGGGCCCGCTCGACCTGCTGCTCTACCTGATCCGCAAGCAGAACTTCAACATCCTCGACATCCCGCTGGCCGACGTGACGCGCCAGTACCTCGCCTACGTCGAGCAGATCCGCAAGACCAACCTCGAGCTGGCCAGCGAATACCTGCTGATGGCGGCGATGCTGATCGAGATCAAGTCGCGCATGCTGCTGCCGCCCCGCAAGAGCGAGGACGGCAAGGAAGCCGAGGACCCGCGCGCCGAGCTGGTGCGCCGCCTGATCGAGTACGAGCAGATCAAGCTGGCCGCCGCGCGCCTCGACGCGCTGCCGGTGCTGGGACGCGACTTCCTGCGCGCGCAGGTGACGATCGAGCAGTCGCTCGCGCCGCGCTTTCCCGACGTGGCCGCCGACGAGCTGCGCGCCGCCTGGGCCGACATCCTCGCCCGCGCCAAGCTGAACCAGCACCACACCATCTCGCGCGAGCAGCTCTCGGTGCGCGAGCACATGAGCATCGTGCTGCGCCGGCTGCAGGGCCGACGCTTCGTCGAGTTCGAGGAGCTGTTCGAGCCGGCGCGCGGCGTGCCGGTGCTCGTCGTCACCTTCATCGCCCTGCTCGAGCTGGCGCGGGAGCACCTGCTCGAAGTCACCCAGGCCGAGGCCTTCGCGCCGATCTACGTGCGGCTGGCCTACCAGCCTGCCTGAGTTGCCACCGCGGGCCGGCGCCGCATCGGCGCCCCGGCCCCACGAACCCGCCGACGCCATGACGGAACGCAAACCCCTCACCCTGAACCGGCTGCGCGACATGCATGCGCAGGGCGAGCCGATCGCCATGCTCACCTGCTACGACGCCACCTTCGCGCGCGTGCTCGACGCCGCCGGCGTCGACTGCCTGCTGGTGGGCGATTCGCTGGGCATGGTGCTGCAGGGCGAGGCCAGCACCCTGCCCGTCACGCTGGCCGACATGGCCTACCACACGCGCTGCGTGGCGCGCGGCAACCGCAGCGCCTGGGTCGTCGGCGACCTGCCCTTCGGCAGCTACCAGCGCTCGCGCGAGCAGGCGATGGACGCCGCCGCCGCGCTGATGGCCGCCGGCGCGCACATGGTCAAGCTCGAGGGCGGCGGCTGGACCGCCGACACCGTGCGCTTCATCGCCGAGCGCGGCGTGCCGGTGTGCGCGCACCTCGGCCTCACGCCGCAGTCGGTGCATGCGCTCGGCGGCTGGCGCGTGCAGGGCCGCGGCGACGAGGCCGCCGCCACGCTGAAGCGGCACGCGCGCGAGCTGGCCGAGGCAGGCGCCGCCATGCTCGTGCTGGAGCTCGTGCCCGCCGCGCTGGCGCGCGAGGTGACCGAGGCGCTGCCGATCCCCGTCATCGGCATCGGCGCGGGCAGCGGCTGCTCGGGCCAGGTGCTGGTGCTGCACGACATGCTGGGCCTCGCGCCGGGCCGGCCGCCGCGCTTCGTGCGCGACTTCATGCAGGGCGCCGCGTCCATCGACGACGCCGCCCGGCGCTACGTGGCGGACGTGAAGGCGCGCCGCTATCCCGACGATTCCCTGCACAGCCACTGACGATGAAGATCCTGCACACCATCGCCGACCTGCGCGCCGCCCTGCCCGGCCCCGGCCAGTGCGCCTTCGTGCCCACCATGGGCAACCTGCACGAGGGGCACCTGAGCCTCGTGCGGCAGGCGAAGACCCACGGGCTGCCCGTCGTCGCGAGCATCTTCGTCAACCGCCTGCAGTTCGCGCCGCACGAGGACTTCGACCGCTACCCGCGCACGCTCGCGCGCGACGCGCAGCTGCTCGAAGGCGCCGGCTGCGACCTGGTGTTCGCGCCCGACGAGGCCGAGCTCTACCCGCAGCCGCAGAACTTCAAGGTCGTGCCCGACCCGGCGCTGGCCGACATCCTCGAAGGCCACTTCCGCCCAGGCTTCTTCACCGGCGTGTGCACCGTCGTGATGAAGCTCTTCGGCTGCGTGCAGCCGCGGGTGGCGGTATTCGGCAAGAAGGACTACCAGCAGCTCATGGTCATCCGCCGCATGGCCGAGCAGTTCGCGCTGCCCATCGCCATCGAGGCCGGCGAGACCTGCCGCGCCGACGACGGCCTGGCGCTGTCGTCGCGCAACGGCTACCTGAGCGGGGCCGAGCGTGCGCAGGCCATCGAGCTGTCGCGCGCGCTGCGCGCCCTGGCGGCGCGCTGGCGGGGCGAATCGCTGCCGCTGCCGGCACTGGAGGCGCAGGCGGTGGACGCGCTGAACGCCGCCGGCTGGCAGACCGACTACCTGGCCATCCGCCGCCGCGGCGACCTGGGCGCGCCGCTGCAGCGCGACGCCGGCGAGCCGCTGGTCGCCCTGGGCGCCGCGAAGCTCGGCGCCACGCGCCTGATCGACAACATCGAGTTCTGACCCGCGCGCTCAGCCGGGCGGCGGCCCGACCCGCCCCGCGAAGTCGCCGGCCGCCAGCCCCAGCCGCTGGAGCTTGTCGTAGAGCGTCTTGCGCGGCAGCTGCAGCAGCTCGGCCGCCTTCGCGACGTTGCCCTCGGCCACGCGCAGCGCATCGGCGATCAGCGAGCGCTCGACGCTCGCGAGCCGCCCCGCGAGCGACGACACCCCCGGCTCCGCCGGCGCCAGCCCGTCGGCCACGCCCAGGCACACGCGCTCGGCCACGTTGCGCAGCTCGCGCACGTTGCCGGGCCAGTCGTGCTGCTGCCAGCGCAGCATGTCGTGGTCGGACCACGGCGGCACCGGCACGCGGTGGTGCGCGGCGGACACCCGCAGGAAGTGCGCCATCAGCAGCGCCACGTCGCCCGGGCGCTCGCGCAGCGGCGGCAGGTCGACGGACACCACGTTGAGCCGGTAGTACAGGTCGGCGCGGAAGCGGCCCTCGTCGGCCAGGCGCTTGAGGTCGTCCTTGGTGGCGGCGATGACCCGGCAGTCCACCGCGATCGGCTGGTTGCTGCCCAGGCGCTCGACCTCGCGCTCTTGCAGCACGCGCAGCAGTTTGAGCTGCACCGCGCGCGGCATCGACTCGATCTCGTCGAGGAACAGCGTGCCGCCGTTGGCGTATTCGATCTTGCCGATGCGCCGCTTCAGCGCGCCGGTGAAGGCGCCGGCCTCGTGGCCGAAGATCTCGCTCTCGACGATGCTCTCGGGCAGGGCGGCGCAGTTCAGCGCCACGAAGGGCCCGCGCCGCCCGCTCACGGCGTGGATGGTGCGTGCCACCACCTCCTTGCCCGTGCCGGTCTCGCCATGCACGAGGATGTCCACGTCGGTGGGCGCCAGCGCCGCGATCCGGCGGCGCACCTGCTGCATCGCGGGCGACTGGCCGACCAGGGGCAGCGTGCCGTCCTGCGCCAGGCGCTCGCGCAGGCCGCGGTTCTCCAGCAGCAGCGAGCGCCGCTCCAGCGCGCGGCGCACCACCTCGACCAGGCGCTCGGAGGCGAAGGGCTTCTCGATGAAGTCGTAGGCGCCCTCGCGCATCGCCTGCACCGCCATGCCCACGTCGCCGTGGCCGGTGACGAGGATGACGGGCAGCTCGCGGTCGTGCCGCTGCAGCGCGCGCAGCAGCGCCAGGCCGTCCATGCCGGGCAGCCGCACGTCCGTCACCACGGCCCAGGGCAGCTCGCGCGCGAGGGCGTCGAGCGCCGCCTCGGCGTCGGCGAAGCCGCGCACCGCCAGGCCCGCGAGCGCGAGCGCCTGCTCGCTGCCGCGCCGCACGATGGGGTCGTCCTCCACGAGGAACAGCCGCGGTTCGGGCGCGGCGTCGGGGGGAGCGGTCATGCGGCCTCCAGGATGATGCGGAACTCCGCGCCGCCGCCGTCGGCGTTGCGCCCCTCCAGCCGGCCGCCGAAGCCCTCGACGATCGCCAGCGACAGCGCGAGCCCGAGCCCCAGGCCCTGCCCGACCGGCTTGGTGGTGAAGAAGGGCTCGAACAGCCGCGGCTGCACCTCGGCCGGGATGCCCGGGCCGGTGTCGCGGATGCACAGCGCGACCCGCGCGCCCTCGCCTTCGCCCTCGCGCACGGCGCGCACCCGCAGCACCGGCGCGTCCTGCCCGGCCATCGCCTCCAGGCCGTTGCGCACGAGGTTGACCAGCACCTGCTCGAGCCGCACCGCGTCGGCCCGCACCCGCAGGCCGGCCGGCGGCGGCTCGACCTCGACGCGCGCGTGCAGCTCGCGCCGCATCGAGTCGACGAGCAGCAGCGCGTGCTCCAGCGCCTCGGCCACGTCCACCGGCCCGAGCGCCGCCGGCTCCTTGCGCGCGAAGGCCTTGAGCTGGCGCACGATGCGGCCCATGCGCGCGACGAGCTGGCTGATGAGGGCGAGGTTCTCCTTCGTCTCCTCGGTGCGCGACGCGTCGAGCAGCCGGATCGCGTTGTCGGACAGCGTGTGCAGCGCGGCGAGCGGCTGGTTGAGCTCGTGGCTCATGCCGACCGACATCTGCCCGAGCACCGCGAGCTTGCCCGCCTGCACCGCGCCGTCGCGCGTCTGGCGCAGGATCTCCTCGGCCTGCTTGAGCGCCGCCACCTTGTCCTCGAGCGCCCGGTTGGCGGCCGTGACCTCGGCCGTGCGGCGTGCGATGCGCGCTTCCAGGCTCTCGTGCACCTCGACCAGCGCCTGCTGCGCCGCCCGCCGCTCCTCGCGCCGCCGCCGCGACAGGCGCAGGTACATGAACAGGCCGACGACGAGCGCGGCGCCGAGCGACGCGGCGCTGCCGGCCACCGCGGCGTCGGCCCGGGCGCCGGCGCGGTCGGTGAGCATCACCATGCGCCAGCCGATGCGGCCCACCGGCTTGGCGGTGATCGAGAACCGCGCGGGCGCGCCGCCGCGCGACAGGCTCACGTCGCCGCCGTCGGCGCCGACGGCCACGCCCGGCACGAGCGGGTGCAGGGCCTGCGCGCCGTACTGCCGCGTCGCGCTCAGGCGCTCGCGCGTCGCGCCGGACATGGGCTGGAGCACGCGGTACTTCCAGTCGGCCTCCGAGCTGAGCAGGATCACGCCCTCGCGGTCGGCCACGAAGACGGCCTCGCCGCTGTGCCGCATCGCTTCCTCGAAGGGCTCGAGCGCCACCTTCACCGCGATCACGCCCGCTGCGCCGGCGGCCGTGCGCACCCGCGAGGCGAGGAAGTAGCCGGCCTCGCCCGTCGTCGCGCCGATGCCGTAGAAGCGGCCGAAGCGGCCGTCGATCGCATCCTGGAAGTACGGCCGGAACGCATAGCGCTGGCCGACGAAGGTGACGGCCTGGTTCCAGTTGCTGGCGGCGAGCGTGAGGCCCGCGTCGTCCATCACGTAGGCCGCGCTCACGTCGGCGATGCGCGCCGCGGCCTCGAGGTAGCGGTTCGCCGCCTCGCGCGTCGCGGCCGAGTCGGCGTCGAGCAGCGTGCCGACGGTGCCTTCGAGCGCGATCAGCCCGGGCAGCGCCTCGTTGCGCGCGAGCAGCGCCTCCAGGCTGAGCGCGAAGAACTCGACGCGCCGCGTCGCGGCGCGCTTGTCGGCCTCGAGGTGCGCGTCGTAGGTGGCGCGATAGACGAAGGCGCCCAGCAGCACGCAGGCGGCGGCGGCCGCGCCGAAGCGCAGCAGCGCGCGCGCCGCGCGGCGCCGCGCCGGCGGGGCCGCGTCCGCCGCCAGGCGGGGGCTCTCGGCGAGAGGCATGCGGTACGACATGCGGGGAACGGGCAGAGGGGGTCGGCGCGGCAGCGGGGCGGGGCCGCATCTTCGGCCCCGGGCCGCGCCGGCGACATCCGCACTAGCGCGTACCCGGCCGCGCCGCCGGCCCGGACGGCGGCGGTTTTCCGCACGGCCGGCGGGCCCGATTCCGGCGTGCCGGAATCCCCGCTGCCGCGCCGCGCCGCGCCGGGCGGCCCGCCGCCCTCGGCACGGCGCCCGTGCGGCGCGGCGGGCGCGTGGTGGTACGCGAGTTGCGGTAACCGGCGCGGCACCGCCTTCGCCCCCGAAGGCCGCCGCACCGACAAGCCACTCACAGGAGACACCATGAAACGCAGCCAGTTCCTGCGCCTCGCCATCGCCGCCGGCGCCACCGCCGCCGCCCTTCCCTCGGCCTGGTCCCAGTCGTCGTACCCCGACAAGACGGTGCGCGTCATCGTGCCCTTCGCCGCCGGCGGCACGACCGACATCCTGGCGCGCGTGCTCGCGGCGCACATCGAGCCGGCGTTCGGGCAGATGTTCATCGTCGACAACCGCGGCGGCGCGGGCGGGCTGATCGGCGCCGCGGAAATCGCCAAGGCCGCGCCCGACGGCTACACGCTGGGCATCGCGACCGTGTCGACCACGGCCTCCGCGCCGGCCATCAACCCGAAGACGCCCTACAACCCGCTCACCGACTTCACGTCCATCATCAACATCGCGGCGACGCCGAACGTGATCGCCGTCCACCCGAGCTTCCCGGCGAAGGACTACAAGGGCTTCATCGCCGCGGTGAAGGCCGCGCCGAACAAGTACACCTTCTCCAGCTCGGGCACCGGCGGCATCGGCCACCTGCAGATGGAGCTGTTCAAGTCGCTCACCGGCGCGAAGATCACGCATATCCCGTACAAGGGCGCCGGCCCGGCGCTCAACGACACGGTGGCCGGCCAGGTGCACATGATCTTCGACAACCTGCCCTCGGCCCTGCCCTTCATCAAGAGCGGGCGGCTGGTCGCCATCGCCATCGCCGCGCCGCAGCGCCTGGAGGCGCTGCCCGACGTGCCGACGTTCAAGGAGCTGGGCCTGGAGCCCGTCAACCGCATGGCCTACTACGGCATCCACGGCCCGAAGGGCCTGCCGCCGGAGGTGGTCGCCAAGGTCTCGGAGGCCGTGAAGACGACGCTGCAGCGCCCCGACGTGCGCGAGCGCATCGCCGCCACCGGCTCGCTGGTGGTGGGCAACTCGCCCGAGGAGTTCACCGCGCAGACCCGGGCCGAGTTCGAGGTCTACAAGAAGGTCGTCACCGAGCAGAACCTGACGCTGGACTGACGCCGGCCGGCGGCCGCACGAGAAGAACCAGAACCGCCCGCGCCGGGCCCGCGCGGGGCGTGCCGCCCACGCCCCGCGCCCCTGCGCCGGCCTCCCGGGAGACAGCATGCGAATCGCACGACCGGCGGCCCTCGCCGCATTCCTGATCGCCGCGGCGCTGCAGGCCGCGCCCGCGCGGGCGGACCTCGTCGTCGGCCAGACCGCGGGCCTCACCGGCCCGGTGGCCGCCTCGGTCAACGACCTGTCGGCCGGCGCGAAGCTCTACCTCGACGCCGTGAACCGCCGCGGCGGCGTGCACGGCCAGAAGATCCGCCTGGTGCAGATGGACGACAAGTTCGATCCCGCGCTCGCCGCGGCCAACGCGGCCCGGCTCATCCGCGAGCACCAGCCGATCGCCCTCTTCCTCACGCGGGCGACGCCGCACACCCAGGCCATCGTGCCGCTGCTGGCGCAGCACCGCATCCCGCTGGTCGCGCCCTCCACCGGCGCCATGGTGTTCCACGAGCCGGTGAACCCGTACGTCTTCAACGTGCGCGCGCCGTACCAGCGGGAGGCCGAGCGCGCCATCGTCCACCTCGGCACCATCGGCCTGCAGCGCATCGCCGTGCTGCGGGTGGACGACTCCTTCGGCGCGGACGCCGCCATCGGCGCGCGCAAGGGCTTCGCCGCCATCCAGCGCGAGCCTGCGGTGACCGAGACCTTCGATCGCGCCAGGCCGGACTTCGGCCCGGCCGTGGCCAGGCTCGTCGCGGCCGAGGTGCAGGCCGTGCTCTTCGTGGGCTCCGCCCAGGCGGTGGCCGACGGCACCGCCGCGCTGCGCGCCGCGGGCTCGCGCGCGCAGGTCGTCACGCTGTCGAACAACGCCTCGGGCAGCTTCGCGGCGCTCATGGGCGCGCACGCGCGCGGCACCATCGTCATGCAGGTGTTCCCGAACGAGCGCTCGCTGGCCGCGCCGCTGGTGAAGGAGGCCGTCGACCTGGCCGCCGCCCAGGGCCTGGACGGCGTCTCGCCCGCCATGGTGGAAGGCTTCGCCGCCGCCAAGGTGCTGGTCGAGGGCCTGCAGCGCGCCGGCCCCGCGCCGACGCGCGAACGGCTCGTCGCCGCGCTGAACACCATGGGCAAGGTCGACCTCGGCGGCATGGACCTCGGCTTCTCGCCGGCGGATCACACCGGCCTGGAGTACGTGGACCTGTCCATCATCGGCCGCGACGGCCGGTTCATGCGCTGACGGACGCGCGGCGGCGCGTGCGCCGCAGGGCCTCGAGCAGCTGGCGGCTGTCGATGGGCTTGGTGACGAAGTCGTTCATGCCGGCCTCCAGCGCCTGCTGCTGCTCCGAGAGCAGCGCCGCGGCCGTCAGCGCGACGATGGGCAGGGCCTTCGCGTCGAAGCGCTGGCGCAGCCGGCGCGTGACCTCGATGCCGCTGATGTCGGGCATGTGCAGGTCCATCAGCACGGCGTCGAAGCGCCCGCCCGCCGCCGCGGCCTCGTCCACCGCCCGCAGCGCCGCCTGGCCGTCCACCGCCTCCACCGCCTGCGCGCCCCAGCGCTTGAGCGTCTCCACCGCGATGAGCATGTTCACGGGGTGGTCCTCCACCACCAGCACGCGCCAGCCGGCCAGCGGCAGCGGCGCCTGGCGCGGCCCGCGCCGCGGCAGGGCCGGCGCGCGCGCGGCGGGCAGCGGCAGCTCGGCCCAGAAGGTGCTGCCCTCGCCGGGCCGGCTCGCGAGGCCCACCTCGCCGCCCATCAGGTGGGCAAGCTCGCGGCAGATCGACAGGCCGAGCCCGGTGCCGCCGAAGCGGCGCGTGGTCGACTCGTCGCCCTGCGCGAAGGGCAGGAACAGCCGCGCCTGCACCTCGGCCGGCACGCCGATGCCGGTGTCGCGCACGGCGAAGCGCAGGCAGCCCGAGTCGGCGCACGCCAGCGAGACGTCGATGCCCCCGCGCTCGGTGAACTTGAGCGCGTTGCCGAGGTAGTTGACGAGGATCTGCCGCACGCGCGCGGCGTCGCCGTTGACGTAGTGCGGCACGTCGTCGTCGATGTGCAGCGCCAGCGCCAGGCCCTTCTCGCGCGCCACCGACTCGTTGCCCGCGCACAGCTGCTGCAGCAGCTCGTGCAGGTCGAAGTCGGCGCTTTCCAGCTGCAGCCGGCCGGCCTCGATCTTCGACAGGTCGAGCACGTCGGCGATGATGCCGGCGAGCGTCTGCGCGCTCAGCGCGGCGTGGCGCAGGTACTCGTCGCGGCGGCCGCCGGGCTCGTCGAGCGCGAGGCGGATCATGCCGATGACGCCGTTCAGCGGCGTGCGCATCTCGTGGCTCATGGTGGCGAGGAACGCGCTCTTGGCGCGGCTGGCGGCCTCGGCCTCGTCCTTGGCGAGCGAGAGCTGCGCCTCGGTCCGGCGCCGCTCGGTGACGTCCTCGGCGATCCACAGCCGGCCGCCGGCCGGGCGCGCGGGGTCGAGGGTCTGCATGCGCAGGCGCAGCAGCCCCGCGCTGCCGTCGGGCCGCGTGACGCCCCGCTCGAGCTCGGCGCCCGGCGTGGCCTGCATGCGCAGCGCCTCCTCGAGCGTCCGCTCGTAGGCCTCGTCGTCGTCGAACATGACGCGCGTGGGCTGCCCTTCGAGGCTGCCCACGGCGCGGCCGAACAGGCGTTCGAAGGTCGGGTTGACGCGCTGGTACGTGCCGTCGCGCACCAGCGCGATGCCGACCGCCGCATGGTTCAGGATGACCTCGGACTCGAGCCGCACGCGCTCGACCTCGCTGGTGTCGCGCACGGTGGCGACCATGTAGTCGCGCCCGTTCAGCGCGAAGCGCGTGGCCGACACCATGGCGGGGATCTCGTGCCCGTCGCGGTGGACCACGCGCGTGGGCAGGTTGGCGGCGTGGCCGTCGCGCTCGATGCGCCGCCACAGCTCGGCGCGCGCCGCCTCGTCGACCCAGAAGCCGAGCGAGTACGCGGTGTGGCCGATTGCGTCCCGCTCGTCGATGCCGACCATGCGCGACAGGTTGGCGTTCATCAGCACGATGCGCCCCTCGGGCAGCGTGCCGAGCACCAGGCCGTCGGGGTTGGCGCGGAACAGCTGCTCGAGGATCTGCTCCGACTCGCGCCGCCGGGCCTCGGCCCGCGCCTGCGCGCTCACGTCGCGGCCCACGCCGCGCCAGCCGACGAGCTCGCCCCGCGCGTCGCGCACGGGCTCGCTGCTCAGGCGGAAGGCGACCAGCGCGCCGTCGCCGCGGCGCACCATCACCTGCTCGTCGTGCAGCCCGAGGCCGCGCGCGACGTGCGTGCGCAGCGGCCCCCAGCCCTCGGGCGGCTCGACCACGCCGTCGAGCTCCCACAGGGCGCGCCCGATCAGCGCTTCGGGCGGCATCGACGAGCGCGCGGCGAAGCCGGGCGACAGGTACGAGAAGCGGCCCGCCGCGTCCTGCTCCCACAGCCAGTCGGTGCCGATGCGCAGCAGCTCGCGAAAGCTCGCCTCGCTCGCGCGCGCATGGTCGAGCGCGCGGCGGTGGGTGCGGGCGAACAGCAGTGCCGCGAGGAAGCCCACCGCCATCACCACCGCCAGCGTGTACACGCGGTTGACCGCCGGCGTCGCGACCGCGGCGGCGCGGCCGGCCACCCAGCCGGCCATCTCGGCGTGATAGAGCGCGGCCACGGCGCCCAGGTTCAGCACGAACAGCACGAAGGCCTGGCGCGGCCCGAGCAGGATGCCGGCCAGCGCGATCATCAGCGCCGACACGCCGAACGACTGCGCATGCACGCCGGTGCCGGCGAGCACGGCCACGGCGCAGTTGACGGCCATGCACAACAGCATCGTCCAGAAGGTGGCGAGCCGCGGGCGGCCGCGGGCGGTCAGCCACCAGGTCACGCCGATGAGCGCCAGCGTGAGGCCGAGCGCCGCGAGCATCGCGCCGCGTTCGCGCGGCGTGAGCCCTTCGAGCAGCAGCACTGCGCCGGCGGCCACCGTCACCACGACCACGCCGAAGCCGGTGAGCGTGCGCGCGGCCATCAGGTCGAGCTCGTGGCCGAGCGGCGTGGCCGTGTCGGCGCCGGCGAGTGAGGAAGGTCGGTTCACGGTCGAATCGATGGACGGTGGGGTGTAGAAGCCGCGTCGAGACAACCTGCGCGTACCGCTTCGCCGGAGAGCGAGAACCCACGATTTTGCGCGATGCCGCGCCGGCGCCACAACCCGCCGGGGCCTGCGATGCGGGCGGAATGCGCGACACTTGCCCGATGCAGACGCGCCGCCTCCCGTCTTCGCAGCCCGAGCCGCCGCCGGTGATCGACGCGGCGCATGCGCACGTCGTGGCCGATTCGCACGAACGCTGCCGCGCCCTCGGGCTGCGCGCCGAGCAGCTGCCCGACCTCACGCTGCTCGAACGCGCGGACCTGCGCATCGCCCAGGAGCGCAACCGCCGCCTGTGCGAGCAGGCGATGCCGGTGCTCGAGCTGCTGTGGGAGCAGCTCGAGCCCACGCACAGCATCGTCGGCCTCACCGATTCGCACGGCACGGTGCTGCAGGTGCTGGGCGACGCGGGCTTTCTCGAGCGCGCGCAGCGCGTGGCGCTCGCCGCGGGCGCGGTGTGGTCGGAAGCGTCCAAGGGCACCAACGCGGTCGGCACGGCGCTGATGAACGAGCGGCCGACGCTGGTGCACGGCGCCGAGCACTACCTGCGCGCGAACCACTTCCTCACCTGCTCGGCCGCGCCGATCTTCGACCACGCCGGCTCGATGATCGGCGTGATCGACGTCTCCGGCGACCACCGCTCCTACCACCCGCACACGCTGGCGCTGGCGCGCATGTCGGCGCGGCTGATCGAGAACCAGTGGTTCGCCGACCGCTTCCGCCACCGGCTCAAGCTGCACCTGCATGCGCAGCCCGCCGGCCTGGGCACGGTGCAGGAGGGCGTGATCGCGCTCGACGACGACGGCCGCATCCTCGGCGCCAACCGCTGCGCGCTCGACCTGCTCGGGCGCAACGCGCTGACGCTGCGGCGCGAATCGGTGGAGATGATCTTCGGCGTGCCGCTCGCGCGCATGGTCGACCATGCGCGGCGGGCGGGCGATGCGCCGATGGCGCTGGTGCCGATGCCGGCGTCGCGCGGCGCGGAGGCGGCGCACGAGCCCGCCGCGCCGGCGGCGCGGCCGCTGCACGTCAAGGTCTCGCTCGATGCGCCGGCGCTCGCCCGGGCGCCGGTGCCTGTGCAGGTACCGGTCCAGGGCCCCGCCGCCGCGCCGCGCGCCGCCACGCTGCGCGAGCAGGAACTGGCCGCCATCGGCGCGGCCGTGGCGGCGGCCGGCGGCAACATGGCGCGCGCCGCGCGCATGCTCGGCATCGGCCGCAGCACGCTCTACCGCAAGTGGCACGCCCGCGCGGACGGCGGCGCGGGCGGCTGATACCCACTTGCGATCGAACGACAGGAACCGTTCGGGCTGAGGTATCGAAGCCCCATGTGCGCCGGGAGGCACTTCGATGCCTCAGTGCGAACGGGCTTTCGTGGCGTTCCTGTCGTTCGATCGCGAATCGGTGCGAGGCCGCCGCGCGCCGCGCGTCACCCCTGCCCGCACACCGCCGCAACCTGCGGCATCGCCGAGCCGTCCTTCTTCTGCATCAGCGGCACGCCGTTGCGCACGGCGATCACCTCGGCCAGGATGGCCACGGCGATCTCCGCCGGCGTGCGGCTGCCGAGGTCGAGGCCGATCGGGCCGTGCAGCCGGCCGATCTCGGCGGCGGTGAGGTCGAACAGCGCCAGCCGCTCCTGCCGCTTCGCCGTGTTGCCGCGCGAGCCGAGCGCGCCCACGTAGAACGCGGGCGACTTCAGCGCCTCCAGCAGCACCAGGTCGTCGAGCTTGGGGTCGTGGGTGACGGCGACCACCGCGCAGTGCGGATCGAGCTGCATCTCCAGCGCCAGGTCGTCGGGCATGGCGGTGCTGAAATGCGTGCCGGGCACGTCCCAGGTGAGGTGGTATTCCTCGCGCGGGTCGCAGCAGGTGACCTCGAAGTCGAGCGTCAGCGCCATCTGCGCCAGCACGCGCGAGAGCTGGCCGGCGCCGATGATGAGCATGCGCCACTTGGGGCCGAACAGCGCGCGCACGGTGCGGCCGTCGAAGCTGAAGGCCTCGCCGCGCACGGCGGGCTCGACCGTCACTTCCTGCGTCTGCAGGTCGAGCCGGCGCGCCACCAGTTCGTGCCGCGCGGTGCGCGCGAGCACCTCGTCGACCCAGCCGATGTCGCGCAGCGGCTCCTGCACCAGCCGCAGGTTGCCGCCGCACGGCAGGCCGAAGCGCGCGGCCTCTTCCTTGGTCACGCCGTAGGTGACGAGCGAGGCGCCGCCCACGCGCTCGCCGTGGCGCACGCGGTCGATGAGGTCGTCCTCCACGCAGCCGCCCGAGACCGAGCCGACCACCAGGCCGTCGTCGCGCAGGCACAGCAGCGCGCCGGGCGGGCGCGGCGCCGAGCCCCAGGTCTCGATCACCGTGACCAGCCACACCTTGCGGCCCGCGGCGAACCAGTCGCGCGCCTGCGAGAGCACCTTCAGGTCGAGGCTGTCCATGGCATGGTCTCCGGCTGGGACGAACGGCAAAGCCTAGCGCGATCGTCTGGCGCTGTCATCGGCCGCGGCCGAAGCACGCACGGTGGTCAGAGGGAACAGCTGCGGAAGCCGGTGAAGAGGTCGTCGCGCGCGGGTTGCGCGAAGCCGCGGAACTTCGGGTCGCGCAGCCGCCCGTGGGTGGCGAAGGAGCCGCCGCGCAGCACCTTGTGCGAGCCGAAGGCGGGCTCGGAGTACGCGCGCCACGGGTCGGGCGAGAAGCCGGGATAGGGCCGCAGGCTGGATGCCACCCACTCCCACACGCTGCCGTGCTGGAAGCCGCGCGCCTGGCCCGTGCAGGCCGCGGCCTCCCACTCCACCTCGGTGGGCAGGCGCCGGCCGGCCCAGCGGCACCAGGCGTCGGCCTCGTACCAGCTCAGGTGCAGCGCCGGCTGCGCGAGCGGCACGCGCGCGAGCCGGCCGAAGCGCTGCTGCATCACGCCCTGGCGCATCTGGTCGACGTGGCGCGGCACGCGGCGCTCGCCGCGGCGCACCCAGTCCCAGCCCTCGGCCGACCAGTGCCGCGCCTCGTCGTAGCCGCCGTCCTCCACGAACTCGGCGTACTGCGCCCAGGTGACGGGCAGCGCGTCGATCTCGAACTCGGGCAGCGCCACCTCGTGCGCCCACTTCTCGTTGTCGAAGACGAAGCCGCGCGGCGGCGAGCCGAGCATGTGGCGCATGGCCGGGAACAGCAGCGGCTCGCGCGGCGGCTGCGAGGCGATCTCGGGCAGCGCGGCGCCGGCGGCGCGCAGGTCGAGGTCGAGCGTCTGCGCCATGTGCGCGAAGGTCTCGCCGCGCAGGTCTTCGTGGAACAGCGCGAGGCGGAAGAAGTAGAGGCCGTCGTCGCTCTCCTGCGCGCCTTCGAGCAGCTCGAGCGTGACGTCCATCGTGTCGGCGAGGTACTGCTTGGTCTCCTGCGCGCCGGGCAGCCCGAGCTGCCAGCGCGCCTCGTGCGTGAGCTGCGCCGGGTCGTACCAGCGGTCGGCCCGGCGCTCGATCGAGGCCAGCCCCGCGGCCTGCGGGTCGCAGCCGGCGCCGCGCTGGCGCTGCACGTTGCGCGCGATCCAGCGCTCCTGGAACCAGGCCAGGTGCCCGGCCAGCCACAGCGGCGGCCACAGTTCCGGCGCGCAGGGCACGCGCAGCGCGGGGCCGAGGCGGTCTTCGTACACGGACAGCCAGTGCAGCGTGCGGTTGCGCGCGTCCATCAGCGCGAGCGACAGCAGGTCGCGGCCGGCACGGCGGATCTCGGGGGCGTGGAGGGCGGCGGTGTCTTGTCGGGAAGCCATCGGGACCGGATTCTGGCAGCCGGTGCGCCGGCGCCCCCCGCAGACGAAGAAGGGGCGGCACCGCCGCGCGCTGCCGCCCCCGAGGGTGTGTGCGGCGGCCCGTGGGCCGCCGGGGCTCACTGCCGCGTCTTGCGGCGGCGGCCAGCCGCGCCCGCGCCCAGCAGGGCCGCGCCGAGCAGCGCCAGGGTGCCGGGCTCCGGCACGTTGTTGACGAAGCGCTCGGTGGAGATCGTGAAGCCGAAGCTCAGCGTGTTGGACTGGTTCTCGATCGTGGTGAAGCCGATGCAGCCGTTGGGCGCCCCGGCCGCCTGGCAGGCGGAATTGCTCAGCGTGTTCAGCAGGCCGCCGTTGATCGGGAAGATGTTGATGTAGTAGGTCTGGTCGCCGAAGGTGAGCACCTGGTTCAGGAAGCCGGAGGTCTGCACGAAGATGTCGTTGCAGGGGTTCCCGCTCGGGCTGGTGGCGGCGCACGGCGTCGAGTTGGTGGTTTCCTCGAACAGGATGTTGTAGCTGAGGCTGGCCGGGGGGAACGGCGCGTAGTCCGGGCTCGTCGGGTCCAGGATCAGCGTCGCCGTGAGGGTGGCGCCGGCGAGCGTGGGCGCGGTGCTGGGCAGCACGTTGTTGTTGTGCGTGAGCGTGAGGCCCGCCGCCGTGGTGCCGGCCTGCGGCGAGTCGCCGGTGATCTGCGTCTGGACGCTGCCGTTCTGGTCGGCGCCGATCACCAGCGAGGAGAACGACCCGTCCGCGCCCCAGGACAGGGTCTTCTGGTTGCCGCTCAGGCTGACGCCGGACGTCGGCGTGCGGGAGCTCCAGACGCCAGTCAGGGTGTAGTTCCAGTCGGTGATCGGCGCGGCCTGGGCCGGGGCGGCGATCAGGACGGCCGCCGCTGCGGCGGCCACGGCCTGGAGGGACGATCGGATGTTCATGATGGTTCCTATTTGGCGAATTTTGTGGATCGATGAGAGAGCGTTCACATCGATAGCACGCCTCATGCCAATTGGTAACCGTCAGAAACCTCCCTTGAAAAACAACGAGTTACAGGTGCACGCCCGTCCTGCCGGGGCGGCGGCGGGCGGCAAGCGTCGAGAAACCTGACAGCACCCGGGGTGACACAGCGTCCCGGCCGGTACCGGCGGCGTGGCCGGCCGGGCGGCCCCCGTCAGGCCGCGAGCGCCTCGGCCCGGGGCTCGGGCACCGGCTCGGCGATGCGCCGGGCCAGGTGCGCCAGCGCCTCCTCCACCTGGTCGACCAGCACCAGGCACACGTCGCCCGGCGCCAGCCGCGACAGGGCCAGGTCGATGGCCGCGAACTCGCCGCGCACTTCGTCCACGCGCCGCGTGCGCAGCGCGCCGTGCAGGCCCTCGCGCAGCAGCCGCAGGACCTCGCCGTCGGCGCGGCCGCGCTGGCAGGCGTCCTCGAACAGCACCGCCTCGTCGAAGGCCTCGCCGAGGATGGCGGTCTGCGCACGGATGTCCTCGTCACGCCGGTCGCCGGCGCCGCTGATGACCACCGAGCGCCGCGCCCGCGGCGGCAGGCGCATGGCGTCGATCGCGCCGACCAGCGCGCGCATCGCGTCGGGGTTGTGGCCGTAGTCGGCGATCACGGTCGCGCCGCGGTAGTCCATGACGTTGAAGCGGCCGGGCGCGTTGTCGGCGTCGTTCACGAAGGTGGCCAGGCCGCGGCGGATCGCGTCCCAGTCGAGGCCGCAGCCCCAGGCCGCGGCAATCGCCGCCATGGCGTTCTGCACCTGGAAGCCGATGCTGCCGCGCCGCGTGAGCGGGATGTCGGCCAGCGGCAGCCGCTCGCGCATCGCGCCTTCCACGGCCACGATGGCGTCGCCCTCGACGTGCACGCAGCGCTGGCCGCGCGCGAGCTGCGCGGCCATCAGCGGCAGGCGCGGATCGGCGGCGAAGAAGATCACGCGGCCCGGGCAGTTGCCGGCCATCGCGGCCACGTGCGGGTCGGCGGCGTTGAGCACGGCCCAGCCGTCGCTCGCCACGTTCTGCACGATCACCTGCTTGAGCGCGGCCACGTCCTCCACGGTGTGGATGTGGTTCAGGCCGAGGTGGTCGCCCTGGCCGACGTTGGTGACCACGGCCACCCGGCACTGGTCGAAGCCCAGGCCCTCGCGCAGCAGGCCGCCGCGCGCCGTCTCCAGCACCGCCGCTTCCACGTCCGGGTGGGCGAGCACGTTGCGCGCGCTCTTCGGGCCGCTGCAGTCGCCGCTGTCGATCTGCCGCCCGCCGACGTACACGCCATCGGTGTTGGTCATGCCCACGCACAGGCCGGCGGTGGCGAACAGGTGCGCCGCGAGCCGCACCGTGGTCGTCTTGCCGTTGGTGCCGGTGACGGCCACCACCGGCACGCGGCCGTCGTCGGCGCGGCCGAACAGGTGGTCGACGATGGCCTCGCCCACGGCGCGGCCGCGGCCGTAGGAGGGCGTGAGGTGCATGCGCAGCCCCGGCGCGGCGTTGACCTCGACGATGCCGCCGTGCTGGTCTTCCAGCGGGCGGCTCACGGTCTCGCACACCAGGTCGACGCCGCAGATGTCCAGGCCGATCATCTGCGCCGCCGCCACGGCGCGCGCCGCCACCTCGGGGTGCACGTCGTCCGTCACGTCGGTGGCGGTGCCGCCGGTGCTCAGGTTGGCGTTGTTGCGCAGCACCACGCGGCGGCCCTGCTCGGGCACCGACTCGGGCCGCAGGTCCTGCAGCGCGAGGCGCGCCACGGCGATGTCGTCGAAGCGGATCTTCGTGAGCGCCGTGGCGTGGCCGCTGCCGCGGCGCGGGTCGGCGTTCACCTGCTCGACCAGCTCGCGCACCGTGTGGCGGCCGTCGCCGGTGACGCAGGGCGGGTCGCGCCGCGCGGCGGCCACCAGCTTGTCGCCGACGACGAGCAGGCGGAAGTCGTCGCCCGGCAGGTACTTCTCGACCATCACCTCGCCGTGTTCGGCGGCGGCGCGGAAGGCGGCGGCGAAGGCGGCCTCGCCGGTGATGTTCACCGTCACGCCCTTGCCCTGGTTGCCGTCGCGCGGCTTGACCACCACCGGCAGGCCGATGCGCTGCGCCGCGGCCCAGCCGTCGGCCACGTCGCTCACCGGACGGCCGCCGGGCACGGGCACGCCGGCGGCTTCGAGCAGGCGCTTGCTCAGGTCCTTGTCCTGGGCGATGGATTCGGCCACGGCGCTGGTCGAGTCGACCTCGGCGGCCCAGATCCTGCGCTGGCGCGCGCCCCAGCCCAGGCGCACCAGGCTGCCGCTGGTCAGGCGCTGCGCCGGGATGCCGCGCGCGGCGGCGGCGTGCACGATGCAGCCGGTGCTCGGGCCGAGGCGCTCGTCCTCGTCGAGCTCGCGGAGGCGCTCGACGGCGGCGGCCACGTCGAAGGCCGCCCCGGCGGCGACGGCGGCGATCAGCTGCCCGGCCAGCTCGAAGGCGAGGCGGCCCACGGCCTCTTCGCTGTACTGCACCACCACCTGCCACACATCGGGCTCGGCCGTGGCCGCGGTGCGGCTGAAGCTCACCGGGCAGCCGGCCTGCGCCTGCAGCGCCAGCGCCGCGGCTTCCAGCAGGTGCGGCATGCCCAGGCGCGGGCCGCGCACGCGCAGCGGCCCGAGCGCCGGGAACAGCAGGCGCAGCCGGTCGACGAGCGCCGGCATGGCCTGCGGCGGATGCTCCGCGGCCTCGCACTGCACGATGGCCTCGACGGCCGTGTGGCGGCTCCAGAGGTTGGGGCCGCGCAGCGCGCGGATGCGTTGGACGTTCATGGTGGGGTTCTCTTCGGCGCGCACGGTCGGGCGCTCAGTTCTTCAGCGGGGTCGGGAGGGCGGCGGCGGCATCGGCCGCCAGCGGTGCGAAGGTGTGCAGGCCGGTGGCGATGAGCTGCGGCGGCAGGCCCAGCGCCCAGGCGGCGCAGGCGCCGGCCAGCACGGCGACCGGCGCCGGCGTCTGCGTGGGCGCCTGCATGGACGCCTGCGTCGGGCCCGGCGCGAGCAGCGGGCCGATCTCGTTCTCGTGGCTGCCGGAGGCAAGCACCAGCCGGCCCTCGCGCACGAAGGCGGCGCGCCCGCCGGCGGCGCGGTGCGCGGCCAGCGCCGGCAGGGCCGGGTCCAGCCCGTAGAGGATGACCTCGCCGTCGCACAGCTCGGCCATGGCGGCGATGCGCTCGTCGGCCGCGTCGAGCACGGCCACGCCGTCGGGCAGCACCACGTCGACCTGGGTGCGCAGCGCGCGCGCCACGCCGCGGGCGTCCTGCACGTCGAAGTCGGCCAGCTGCTCGGCGCCGCCGAGGTCGGTCACCACGCCGACGGCGCAGCGGTCGTAGGGCAGGCCGTCGCGCAGGATGGCGCGCGCGCCGGTCTCGACCACCGCCGCCTGCACCTCGCGGTTGATGAGCAGGCGCTGCGCGGCCTCGAACTCGGCGCTCGGGCGGCGGTCGACGCGGCGCGCGCCGACGAACAGGCCCTCGCCGCAGGCCAGGCCGACCTTGCGCCCGGCCAGGTGCAGCAGCCAGGCCACCAGCCGCGCCACGGTGGCGGTGTCGCGCGAGCCGGCCACGCCCACCACCGGGATGCGGCCGCTGTCGCCGGCGGGGAAGAGCTGGTCGACGATGGCCTGGCCCACGGGCCGCGGCTGGCCGACGGCCGGCTTCAGGTGCATCAGCAGGCCGGGGCCGGCGTTGACCTCGACGATGGCGCCGCCCTGCGCTTCCAGCGGGCGGCTGATGTGCTCGCACACCACGTCGACGCCGGCGATGTCGAGCCCGACCACGCGCGCGGCCAGCGCCGCCGCATGCGCCACCTCGGGGTGGACCTCGTCGGTGCAGTCGATGGCCAGGTTGCCGGTGCGCAGCACCAGCACGCGCCGGCCGGCGGCGGGCACGGCGGCGCCGTCCAGACCCTGGCGCTTCAGCTCCAGCGCGACGGGGATCTCCGGGTCGTCCAGCCGCACCGGGCTCAGCGGGCAGCCCTCGGCGTCGCCGCGCCGCGGGTCGCTGTTGACCTGCAGGGCGATGAGCTCGGCCACGGTGGAGAAGCCATCTCCGGTGATCCACACCGATTCGCCGCGCGTGGCGGCCGCCACCTTGCCGCCGACGACGAGCAGCCGGTGCTCGTCGCCGCGCACGTAGCGCTCGACCATGACGGCGCTGCCGTGCGCGTCGGCCAGCGCGTAGGCGGCGGCGATGTCCTCGCGGGTGCGCAGCTCCAGCGTCACGCCGCGGGCGTGGTTGCCGTCGCGCGGCTTGACCACCACCGGCAGGCCGATGGACTGCGCGGCCTCCCAGGCCTCGTCGGCGCCGTCCACGCGCCGGCCCTCGGGCACGGGCACGCCGCAGGCCGAGAGCAGCTGCTTGGTCAGGCCCTTGTCGCGCGAGATGCTTTCGGCGATGGCGCTGGTGAGGTCGGTCTCGGCCGTCCAGATGCGGCGCTGGTGCACGCCCTGGCCGAGCTGCACGAGGTTGCCGTCGTTCAGCCGCAGGTGCGGGATGCCGCGCTCGGTGGCCGCGGCCACGATGGCCTGCGTGCTGGGGCCGAGCCAGCAGCGGTCGAGCACCTCGCGGATGCACGCCACCGAGGCGGCCACGTCGTGCGGCCTGTCGTTGATGGCCGACATCAGCAGCCGGTGGCCGCATTCCAGCGCGGCGCGGGTGACGGATTCGTCGCGCGAGCGGATGACCATGCGGTAGACGCCGCGCCTGGACGTCTCGCGCGTCTGGCCGAAGCCGGTGGGCAGGCCGGCGAGGTTGAGCAGCTCGATCACCACGTGTTCCAGCACGTGGCCGGCCCAGGTGCCTTCGTCCAGGCGCTGGATGAAGCCGCCGCGCTCGCCCACGCCGCAGTGGTGCTCGACCAGCCCCGGCAGCATCGCCGTGAGCCGCGCGTTGAAGCCGGGCAGGCGGTTGGACGGGTGCTGCTCCAGCGTGCCCAGGTCCAGCCACACCTCCAGCGCCGGGCGGAAGGTCCAGAGGTTGGGGCCGCGCAGCTGCGCAACGCGCAGGATGCGGATGTCGGCGTGCGCCTGCGCCGTGCTGTGCGGGGGGTCGATGGCCGTCGCGTGAGGCATTCGTGCGGTCCTGGTTGGCTGCTTCCGCCGGCGGCGCCGCCGGGTTCGTTCCTTGCATTCGGTGGGCGGCTTGCCGATCGCCGGCGGCGCCGCTCACGCTGCGGCGCACAATTCCGGCGAGGGCTTCCAACCCCCAGACAAACGGCCCCGCGAGGGGCCGCCTTCCGACCCGCTCATGCAATCCGCGCGCCACCTCGAATCCGCCGCGTCGACGCCGACGGACAGCGCCCTCGACGCCCTGCTCGCGCCCGGCGAGAACCTGCTCGCCCGCCTCGTGGCGGACCTCGACGAGCGGCTGCATTTCGCCCCCACGGTGCTCGGCCTGACCGAGCGCCGGCTGCTGGTTCTGTCGCCGGGCGGCGACAAGGCCGCCTGGCCGATCACCGAGGCCACGGCGCTCACGCTGTCCGACCACGCCGGCGTCAGCCAGCTGGCGCTGCACGACGGCGGCCGCGCGATCGCGTCCTGGCGATTCACGTTGCGCGCCGATGGCGACGCCATGCGCTTCGTTCGGCGCTTCGAACGGGCCCAGGCGCAGGCCGCCGGCCGCCCGGTGGCGGAGCTCGCCGGCACCTGCCCCACCTGCGACGGCCCGTTGTCGCCGGACGACGACAACTGCCCCGCCTGCACGCCCGAGGCGGCGACACCCGCCTCGACCTGGGTGCTGCTGCGCCTGGGCCGCTTCGCGCGGCCCTACCGCGGCCAGCTCGCCGCCGGCTTCCTGCTCACGCTGGCCGCCACCGCCGCCACGCTGGTGCCGCCCTACCTCACCATGCCGCTGATGGACGAGGTGCTGATCCCGTTCCAGAACGGCCAGGCCATCGACCCGGCGCTGGTGGCGCTGTACATGGGCGGCCTGTTCGCCGCGGCGCTGCTGGCCTGGGGGCTGGGGTGGGCGCGCACCTGGCTGCTGGCGCTGGTGTCCGAGCGCATCGGCGCCGACCTGCGCACCGCCACCTACGACCACCTGCTCAAGCTGCCGCTCGACTACTTCGGCGGCAAGCGCACCGGCGACCTGATGGCGCGCATCGGCTCCGAGACCGACCGCATCAACGTCTTCCTGTCGCTGCACGCGCTCGACTTCGCAACAGACGTGCTGATGATCGGCATGACGGCCGCCATCCTGTTCTCCATCAACCCCTGGCTGGCGCTGGTCACGCTGCTGCCGCTGCCCTTCATCGCCTGGCTGATCCACCTCGTGCGCGAGAAGCTGCGCACGGGCTTCGAGCGCATCGACCGGGTGTGGGGCGAGGTGACCAACGTGCTGGCCGACACGATTCCGGGCATCCGCGTGGTCAAGGCCTTCGCGCAGGAGGCGCGCGAGTCGGCGCGCTTCAAGGCGGCGAACGTCCACAACCTGGCGGTCAACGACCGGCTCAACCGCACCTGGTCGCTGTTCACGCCCACGGTGGCGCTGATGACTGAGCTGGGCCTGCTGGTGGTGTGGGCCTTCGGCGTGTGGCTGGTGTCGCGCCACCAGATCACCGTGGGCGTGCTCACCGCCTTCATCGCCTACATCGGGCGCTTCTACGGCCGGCTCGATTCGATGAGCCGCATCGTCTCGGTCACGCAGAAGGCGGCGGCCGGCGCCAAGCGCATCTTCGACATCCTCGACCACCAGTCGAACGTGCCGGAGCCGGTGCGGCCGGAGCCGATCACGCAGATGCAGGGCGGCATCGCGCTGCGCGGCGTGCACTTCCGCTACGGCAGCCGGCCGATCCTGCGCGGCCTCGACCTGGACATCCGCCCGGGCGAGATGATCGGGCTCGTCGGCCACAGCGGCTCGGGCAAGAGCACGCTGGTGAACCTGATCTGCCGCTTCCACGACGTGAGCGAGGGCAGCATCGCGGTGGACGGCACCGACATCCGCCGCTTCGCGGTGGCCGACTTCCGGCGGCACATCGGCCTGGTGCTGCAGGAGCCCTTCCTGTTCTTCGGCAGCATCGCCGAGAACATCGCCTACGGCCGGCCCGAGGCCACGCGCGAGGAGATCGTCGCCGCCGCGCGCGCCGCCAACGCGCACGAGTTCATCCTGCGCCTGCCGCAGGGCTACGACTCGCTGGTGGGCGAACGCGGCCAGGGCCTGTCGGGCGGCGAGCGCCAGCGCATCTCCATCGCGCGCGCGCTGCTCATCGACCCGCGCATCCTCATCCTCGACGAGGCCACGTCGAGCGTGGACACCGAGACCGAGCGCGAGATCCAGCGCGCGCTCGACAACCTGGTGCAGGGCCGCACGACGATCGCCATCGCGCACCGCCTGTCCACCCTGCGCCGCGCCGACCGGCTGGTGGTGATGGACCGCGGCGCCGTGGTCGAGGTCGGCCCGCACGACGCGCTGATGGCCCGGCGCGGCGCCTACTGGCGGCTGTACCAGGCGCAGGCGCGCACCGAGGAGCAGGAGGCGCCCGCGCTGCCGGCGGTCGTGCGCGAGGCGGCGAACGACGACGCGGCGGCGACGGGGTCGCGGTGAGCACGATGACGGACGCGATGGACACGCCCACCTTCACCCTGCACCGCGACGCGGCCGGTCGCCTGGTGCTCACCGACGCCGACGGCAGCGAGCACGCCGGCGTGCTGCCGGTGCGCGCCTTCCCGCTCGCCGCGCCGCACGAGGCGCTGGCCATCGTCAGCGCCGAGGGCCGCGAGCTCGCCTGGGTGCCGCGCATCGACGCGCTCTCGCCCGCCGCCCGCGCACTGGTGGAAGAGGCGCTCGCGCCGCGCGAGCTCACGCCCGAGATCCTGCGGCTGGTGCGCGTGTCCAGCGTGGTCACGCCCAGCACCTGGGAGGTGGAGACCGACCGCGGCGCCACCCGCTTCGTGCTCAAGGCCGAGGAGGACATCCGCCGCCTGCCCGGCGGCGCGCTGCTCATCGCCAGCGCCCAGGGCATGCACTTCCGCATCGCCGACCGCGGCGCGCTCGACCGCGGCTCGCGCAAGCTGCTCGACCGATTCCTCTGATGCCGATCCGTGGTCGGTCGACAAGCACCGTTCGACCGGTCGAAACGCCGAGGGGCACACCACCGGTTCACTGCACCGCCGCGCTCGCGCCGAGGCATCGAAGCGCGCATCGCGGGCCGATCCAATCGCCCCTCGGTGCCGTTCTCCACGGGCACCGTTCGCACAAAGCCCGTTCACACGAAGCCCATTCGTACAAAACCCGTTCGCGCTGAGGTATCGAAGCGCTTCGCCCCACCCACCCGTTCGCGCTGAGCTTGTCGAAGCGCTCGTCGCCTGAAGCCCCGTTCGCGCTGAGCCCGTCGAAGCGTGCGCGCAGTCCGGTTTGGCTGATTGAAGTGCGGCCGAAGCTGTGAGAAGCCGGGTCTCGCCCCGGCGGGCGAGTTACTTCTCTTGTCTCGCCAAGAGAAGTAACCAAGAAAAGGCGACCCGGAGGCGTCGCCCCTCGCTGCGCGAGGGGTGCGCTGCGATGCTCGGGCTTCGCAGCCTCGCGCGAAACTCGCTACGCGCCCTACGGGCGCTGCGCTCAAACAGTCGCGCGAAGTCAGACCACGAGGGGCGCTGTCGCGCCCGGCTGCAAAGCCCTGCGCTTCTCGCCGACGCCTACGGGAGGCGATTCGGCTCGCTGCGCATCGCCACCCGGGCGGGCGTCGCTGCGCGACGCACCGCACATCCAGCCGAGGCGCAGCGAGGCGTGGCTGGTGTTGCGGGGTCCCCGTGGGAGGCGTCGAGGAGCGCAGGAGTTTGGCGCGGCGCGCAGCGCCTTCGTCTTCTGACTTCGCGCGACTGTTTGAGCGTAGCGCCCGCAGGGCGCGCAGCGAGTTTCGCGCGAGCGCCAAATTCCGAGCACCGCAGAGCAGTCCGCGCAGCGGACCGCCTCCGTCGGGGTCGCCTTTTCTTTGCCTACTTTCTTTTGGCGAAGCAAAAGAAAGTAGGTCGCCCGCCGGGGCGAGACCCGGCTTCTCACAACTACGACCGCAGCCCCAACCAGTCAACCCGGACCGAGCGCAACACGCTTCGACAAGCTCAGCGCGAACGGGTTGGTGGGGCGAGCGCTTCGATACCTCAGCGCGAACGGCGTTCCGGCACGGACTTCCCTCTCGAACGCGAATTGGCATGAAAGTGCGGCGCGGATAATCGCGCCCCATGCACCTGCTGATCCCCTTCGCATCAGCGCTCTCGGAAGCGGCGGTCCACACGCTGCGCGACCTCCCGCTGCCCCGGCTCCAGGCCCTGCTCGCGCGGCTCGCCCCCGCGGCGCGCTGCGGCGGCGACGAATACACCCTCACCCCGCCGCACGAGCGCGCGCTCGCCGAAGCGCTGGGCCTGCGCGGCGAGGACGGCCGCCTGCCCTGGGGCGCGCGCCAGGCGCGGCTGGACGGCATCGCGGTGGGCGACCGGGCCTGGGCGCTCATGACGCCGGGGCACTGGGCGGTGGGCAGCGAGCAGGTCACGCTCGTCGACCCGGACACGCTCGCGCTGACGGAGGCGCAATCGCGCGAGCACCTCGACGCCATCCGCCCGCTGTTCGAGAGCGAGGGCTTCACGCTCGCCTACGGCGCGCCCACGCGCTGGTATGCCGCGCACGAGTCGCTGGCCGCCCTGCCCACCGCCTCGCTCGACCGCGTGATCGGCCGCAACGTCGACCTGTGGCTGGCCGCGCGCACCGAATCGCGCCTCGTGCGCCGGCTGCAGAACGAGGTGCAGATGCTGCTCTACCAGCACCCCGCGCACGACGCCCGCACGGCGCGCGGCGAGCTGCCGGTGAACTCGTTCTGGCTCAGCGGCTGCGGCCGCGCGCAGGCCGAGGCGCCCGCGGGCGAGCCGCCCGTCGTCGACGATCGCCTGCGCGCCCCGCTGCTCGCCGGCGACTGGGCCGCCTGGGCCGAGGCCTGGCGCGCGCTCGATGCCGAACGCATCGCGCCGCTGCTCGAGCAGGCGCGGCGCGGCGAGGCCGTGGCGCTCACGCTGTGCGGCGAGCGCCAGGCCCAGCGCTTCGAGCCGGCGCCGCGCACGCTGTGGCAGCGCCTCACCGGCGCCGGCCGCGGCGAGCCGCCGCAAGCCGTGCTGGAGTCGCTGTGACCAGCATGCCGACGATCCTGCGGCGCGACGTGCCGCCGCGCGCCGCCTGGGCGCTGGAGCAGGCCGGCATCCACCCGCTGCTCGCGCGGCTGTACGCGGGGCGCGGCGTGGTCTCGCCCGACGAGCTCGACGACGGCCTGGGCAGGCTGCTGCCGCCCGACGGCCTGCACGGCACGCGCGAGGCCGCCGTGCTGCTGGCCGACGCCATCGCCGCGAAGCGGCGCGTCTGCGTCGTCGCCGACTACGACTGCGACGGCGCCACCGCCTGCGCCGTCGCCCTGCGCGGGCTGGCCATGCTCGGCGCGCCGCGCGAGACGCTGGCCTACGTCGTGCCCGACCGCGCGGTGCACGGCTACGGCCTCACGCCGGCCATCGTCGACCTCGCCGCCGCGCACCGCCCCGACGTGCTGCTGACGGTGGACAACGGCATCGCCAGCCTCGCCGGCGTGGCGCACGCGCGCGCCGCCGGCATGGCCGTGGTGGTGACCGACCACCACCTGCCGGCACTCATCGACGACCGCGTGCAGCTGCCCGACGCGCACGTCATCGTGAACCCCAACCAGCCGGGCTGCGGCTTCGCCAGCAAGCACCTCGCCGGCGTGGGCGTGATGTTCTACGTGCTGCTCGCGCTGCGCGGCGAGCTGCGCGCGCGCGGCGTGTTCGACGCGCAGACGCAGCCGCGGCTGGACGTGCTGCTCGACCTGGTGGCGCTCGGCACCGTGGCCGACGTGGTCAAGCTCGACGCCAACAACCGCCGCCTCGTCGCGCAGGGCCTGCGCCGCATCCGCGCCGGGCGCATGCAGCCGGGCGTGGCGGCGCTGTTCTCGGCCGCCGGGCGCGACGCACGGCGCGCCAGCGGCTTCGACTTCGGCTTCGCGCTCGGGCCGCGCATCAACGCCGCGGGGCGGCTGTCGGACATGACGCTCGGCATCGAATGCCTGCTCACCGACGATGCGAAGCGCGCGGGCGAGCTCGCGACGCTGCTCGACACCATCAACCGCGAGCGCCGCGACGTGGAGGCCGGCATGCGCGAGCAGGCCGAGGCCATGCTCGACGCGCTGATGCCCCGCGGCGAGCCGCCGGCCGCGCTGGCCCTGTACGACCCGGGCTTCCACGAGGGCGTGGTCGGCATCGTCGCCTCGCGCCTGAAGGACCGCGTGCACCGCCCTGCCTTCGTGTTCGCGCGCGGGCAGGACGGGCTGCTCAAGGGCTCGGGCCGCTCCATCGCCGGCTTCCACCTGCGCGACGCGCTCGACCTGGTGAGCAAGCGCCACCCGGGCCTCCTGAAGAAGTTCGGCGGCCATGCGATGGCCGCCGGCGCGACGCTCGACGAGGCCTCGTTCGCCACCTTCGCGCAGGCGCTGCAGCGCGTGGCCGGCGAATGGCTCGACCGCGCCACGCTCGCACGCACGCTGATGTGCGACGGGCCGCTGGCGCTGGAGTACTTCAACGTCGAGACCGTGCAGTCGCTGGACGCGCAGGTCTGGGGCCAGGCCTTCGAGGCGCCGGTGTTCAGCGACGAGGTGACCGTCGTGTCGCAGCGCCTCGTCGGCGAGCGGCACCTCAAGCTCGCCGTGAAGCACGGCGGCACGGTGCGCGACGCCATCTGGTTCGGCCGCAGCGAGCCGCTGCCCGAGCAGGTGCTGCTCGCCTACCGGCTCGCCGTGGACGAATACAACGGCCGCCAGCGGCTGCAGATGGTGGTGGAAGCGGCGCTGCCGCGCTGAACGAACGCGGCGCCTGTCAAGCGAAATCGGCAGCGCCGGCCACGCGGCTGACGAAGGTCAAGCCCGCGCGCCGCCGGCCTTCAGGCGGCCGCCGGCGCGTCGATAGCCGGGCTGGAACTGCCCATTCGAACACCATGCTCCTGCTGCGAAACCTCAGACTCGGCGCCCGCCTGGGCCTCGGATTCGGCCTCGTCCTGGCGATGATGGCCATCATCGTGCTGCTGGCCTCCGGCGGCTTCGACCGCGTCGGCGCGGCCAACGCGCGGCTCATCGAGCACGACTGGGCCAAGGCCGACGCCGCGGCCACGATCAACGGCCTCACCCGCGCCAACGCCCGCCGCACGATGGAGCTGTTCTTCGTGGCCGACGCGGCGCAGGCGGAGCAGGTGCGGCAGGCGATCGAGGCCAACAAGACGGCGATCACGCAGGCGATCGACACGCTCGACGCGCGCGTCGACTCGGACGCCGACGCCGCGCTGCTGGCCAAGGCCCGCGCGGCGCGCGCCGCCTACGTCGAGTCGTTCACGCGGGTCGCCGGCCTGCTCGCCGAGGACCGGCGCGACGAGGCGGCGCAGCTGCTGACCCGCGAGACGCTGCCGGCCATCGACGTGCTGCAGGGCCACGTGGACGCGCTGAGCGAGCTGCAGCGGTCGCAGGCCCGCGCCGCGGGCGCGCAGACCCGGCGGCAGATCACCTCGGTCGACCGGCTCATGCTGGGCGTCGGGTCGCTCGCGCTGGCGTTCGGCGTGGGCTTCGCCTGGTGGCTCACCCGCTCGGTCGCCGCGCCGCTGCGCAAGGCCGTGGGCATCGCGAAGACCGTGGCCGCCGGCGACCTGAGCCCGCACATCGAGGTGAGGAGCAGCGACGAGACCGGCCAGCTCCTGGCGGCGCTGAAGGCGATGACCCACAGCCTGGCCGGCACCGTGGGCCTCGTGCGCCAGAGCAGCGACTCGATCGCCACCGCGTCGAGCCAGATCGCCGCCGGCACCAGCGACCTCGGGCAGCGCACCGAGGAGCAGGCGGGCAACCTGCAGCAGACCGCGGCGTCGATCGAGCAGCTGTCCGGCACGGTGCACAGCAACTCCGACGTCGCGCACGAGGCCTCGCAGCTCGCCCGCGCGGCCAGCGAGGTGGCCGCGCAGGGCGGCGACGCGGTGGGCCGCATCGTGCGGACGATGGACGACATCAACACGTCGAGCAAGAAGATCGCCGACATCATCGGCGTGATCGACGGCATCGCCTTCCAGACCAACATCCTCGCGCTCAACGCCGCGGTGGAGGCCGCCCGCGCCGGCGAGCAGGGCCGCGGCTTCGCGGTGGTGGCCGGCGAGGTGCGCAGCCTCGCGCAGCGCAGCGCCCAGGCGGCGCGCGAGATCAAGGCGCTGATCAGCGACAGCGTCGAGAAGGTGGAGGCCGGCAGCCTGCTCGTCGGCGACACGGGCCGCACCATGCAGGACATGGTGCTGCAGGTGCGGCGCGTGGCCGACCTGGTCAACGGCATCAGCGCGGCCACGCAGGAGCAGAGCGCCGGCATCACGCAGATCACCGGTGCGGTGACCCAGCTCGACCAGGTGACGCAGCAGAACGCGGCGCTCGTCGAGGAGAGCGTGGCCGCCACCGAGAGCCTGAGCCAGCAGGCGGCGCAGCTGGTGCGGGCGATGAGCGTGTTCCGGCTGAAGGACGCGGCGACGGCCGCGTGACGCGGGCGGCCCTCTTCCAGCGGGGGCTTCCGGCTCGCCGGCAAGGGTCGGCGCGTGCTGCGTAGCATCGGGCCATCCCCACTGCGGAGCCGCGCCATGACGCCCGACACGTCGCCTGCATCCGAGCTTCCCCGCTGGTCGCGCCGCCGGGTGCTGCGCCGGCTCGCCGCCGGTGCGCCGGCGCTGCTGGCGGCCGGCCCGCGCCTCGTGCGCGCCGCGGCGCCGCCGGTGCCGCGCACGCTGGCGTCCGGCCTCGAACACCCGTGGGGCCTGGCCGTGCTCGCCGACGGCCGGATGCTCGTCACCGAGAAGGCCGGGCGGCTGGCGCTGCTGGCGCTGGACGGCCGGCCGGTGGCGCGCCTGGGCGGCGTGCCCGAGGTGCACGCCCGCGGCCAGGGCGGCCTGCTCGACGTGGCCGCGCGCGCCGAAGGGGGCGACCTCATGGTCTACCTCAGCTACGCCGAAGCCGGCCGCGGCGGCGAGTCGGGGCGCAACGGCACGGCCGTGGCGCGCGGCCGGCTGGCGGGCGAGGCGCTGCGCGACGTGCAGGTGATCTTCCGCCAGACGCCCAAGGCCTCGACCAACGCCCACTTCGGCTCGCGCCTGGTGTTCGACCGCGACGGCCTGCTGTTCGTCACCCTCGGCGACCGGCAGAGCGCCGGCGAGCGCGTGAAGGCGCAGGACCTCGCCACCCACCACGGCAAGGTGGTGCGCATCCGCCCCGACGGCAGCGTGCCCGCCGACAACCCGTTCGTGGGCAGACCCGGCGCGCGGCCCGAGATCTGGAGCTTCGGCCACCGCAACCCGCAGGGCGCGGCGCTGCATCCCGCGACGGGCGAGCTGTGGGTGGCCGAGCACGGCCCGCAGGGCGGCGACGAGCTGAACCTCGTGCGCAAGGGCCGCAACTACGGCTGGCCGCGCATCTCCTACGGCTGCGAGTACGGCGCGCCGGTGGGCCGCTGCGAGCCGGTGGGCGGCGCCTCGGCCGCCGAGGGGCTGGAGCAGCCGGTCACCCACTGGGTGCCGACCTCCATCGCCCCGAGCGGGCTGTGCATCCACGACGGCACGATGTTTCCCGAGTGGCGCGGCCATGCCTTCGTCGGCGCGCTGCGCGGCCAGGCGCTGTGGCGCGTGGCGCTCGACGGCGCGGCGGCCACCAGCCGCGAAGAGATGTATGCCTCGCTCGGCGAGCGCATCCGCGACGTGCGCCAGGCCCCGGACGGCGCGCTGCTCCTGCTCACCGACAGCCCCCGCGGGCAGGTGCTGCGCGTGGCGCGCTGAAGGCGCCGCCATCCCCTTGCCGGCGCCTCGCCGACGCCCCGCTTCCTACAATTCGCGGATGAACGCCGACCTGCACTGCCATTCCACCGTGTCGGACGGCACGCTCGAGCCGGAAGCCCTGGCCGCGCGCGCCAAGGCCAACGGCGTGGCGCTGTGGGCGCTGACCGACCACGACGAGGTGGCCGGCCAGCACCGCGCCCGCACGGCCGCACTGGCGCTCGGCCTGCCCTACCTCACCGGCACCGAGGTCTCCATCACCTTCGCCGGCCAGACGGTGCACATCGTCGGCCTCGGCTTCGACGCCGACGACGCCGCGCTCGTCGCCGGCCTGCGCGCCACGCGCGGCGGCCGGCGCGAACGCGCGCTCGAGATGGCGGCGGGCCTCGCGGCCGTGGGCATCGAAGGCGCCTACGAGGGCGCGCTGCGCTACGTCGGCAACCCCGAGCTGATCTCGCGCACGCACTTCGCCCGCTTCCTGGTCGAGACCGGCGTGTGCGCCGACACCTCCGAGGTGTTCCGCCGCTTCCTCGTCGAAGGCCGGCCCGGCTTCGTGCCGCACCGCTGGGCGACGCTGGCCAACGCCGTGCGCTGGATCACCGAGGCCGGCGGCATGGCGGTGATCGCGCACCCGGGCCGCTACAAGTTCACGCCGACCGAGGAGTACGCGCTCTTCACCGAGTTCAAGACGCACGGCGGGCGCGGCGTGGAGGTGGTGACCGGCAGCCACAGCCCCGCCGACTTCGCCAGGTACACAGAGACGGCGCTGGAGTTCGACCTGCTCGCCTCGCGCGGCTCGGACTTCCACAGCCCCGACGAGAGCCACGTCGACCTGGGCGCCCTGCCGCCGCTGCCCCCGCAGCTCACGCCGGTGTGGGAAGCACTCGCCGCGCGCGTGCACCACCCCGCGTGACGCCCATGTCGCTGCACTTCGAAGTCCACCCCGAGAACCCGCAGCCGCGCCTGCTGAAGCAGGCCGCGCAGCTGCTGCACGGCGGCGGCGTGATCGCCATCCCCACCGATTCGAGCTATGCGCTCGTGTGCCACCTCGACGACAAGGCCGCGGCCGAGAGCCTGCGGCGCATCCGCGGCGTGGACGACAAGCACCTGCTCACGCTGCTGTGCCGCGACCTGAGCGAGCTCGCCAACTACGCGCGCGTGGACAACCGCCAGTACCGCCTGCTCAAGCTGGGCACGCCCGGCCCCTTCACCTTCATCCTCGAAGCCACGAAGGAAGTGCCGCGGCGCGTGTCGCACCCCTCGCGCCGCACCATCGGCCTGCGCGTGCCCACGCACCGCGTGGCGCAGGATCTGCTCACCGTGCTCGGCCAGCCGCTGCTCGCCACCACGCTGATCCCGCCCGGCGAGACCGAGCCGCTGAACGACGCCGACGAGATCGTCGCGCGCTACGACAAGCTGCTCCACGGCGTGGTCGACGCCGGCGCCTGCGCGATGGAGTCGACCACGGTGGTCGACCTGAGCGGCGACGAGCCGGTGCTGGTGCGCCGCGGGCGCGGCGACCCGGCGCAGCTGGGCCTCACGTTCGAGGGCTGAACCTTCGCGCGCCGCGGCACTCGGACTCCATATCGATCATTCACCGAGGATTCGCATGCAGGTCCACCTGAACACCGACGACAACATCCAGAACCGCGATTCGCTCGTGCAATGGGCGGAGGGCGAGCTGAAGGACAAGCTGGCGCGCTTTCGCGACCACATCACCCGCATCGAGGTGCACTTGAGCGACGTCAACGCCGCCCGCGCCGGCGACAACGACAAGCGCTGCAAGCTCGAAGCCCGCGTGGCCGGACGCCCGCCGATCGCCGTGACCCACGACGCCGGCAGCGTGGCCGAGGCCCTGCGCGGCGCGGGCGAGAAGCTGCTGCGCTCGGTCGACTCGGCCCTCGGCCGCGCGCGCGACGCGCACGGGACCGAGTCGATCCGCGGGCGCACCGGCGGCACGGGCGAGGCCTGAGCCGCCCGCGCGCCGCCGGCGCCCTAGCGTTCGCCCATGCCCTCGACCGGCTGGGGTGCCGCCCCGGCGCGCACTTTCTCCTCGATGCGCCGGCCCACGTCGGCGTCGATGCGCTTCCAGTAGTCGAAGGCGCGCTCCAGCACCGGGCTGCGCACGCCGCCGAGCAGGCTGCCCGCCACCTGGTCGACCAGCCGGGTGCGCTGCGCGTCGTCGAACACCTCGCGCACCAGCGTGCCGGGCTGGCCGAAGTCGTCGTCCTGCTCGTGCAGGGTGTAGGCGCTGCGCACCATCGCGCCGTCGGCCTCCCAGCCGTCGTCCACGGCGCCGGTGGCGTCGGCCCAGGGCCGCCCGCCGCTGTTGGGCGCGTACACGGGCGCGCTGCCGCTGTGCTCGTAGGCCATCTGGCCGTCGAACAGGTAGGTGTTCACCGGCACCCTGGGCCGGTTGACCGGCAGCTGGTGGAAGTTGGTGCCGATGCGGTTGCGCTGCGCGTCGTTGTAGGCGAAGGCGCGGCCGAGCAGCATCTTGTCCGGCGACAGGCCGATGCCCGGCACCGTGTTGCCCGGCGAGAACGCCGCCTGCTCGATCTGGGCGAAGAAGTTCTCCGGGTTGCGGTTCAGCGTCATCGTGCCGACCTTGATCAGCGGGTAGTCCTTGTGCGACCAGGTCTTGGTGAGGTCGAAGGGGTTGAAGCGGTAGCCCTTCGCCTCGGCGTACGGCATGACCTGCACCGACAGCGTCCAGCCCGGATGCTCGCCGCGGGCGATGGCCTCGAACAGGTCGCGGCGGTGGAAGTCGGCGTCGCTGCCGGCCATGGCCGCGGCCTCGGCATTGCCGAAGAAGGCCATGCCCTGCTTCGTGTGGAAGTGGTACTTGACCCAGAACTTCTCGCCCGCCGCGTTGACCCACAGGTAGGTGTGCGAGCCGTAGCCGTTCATGTGGCGCCAGGTGCGCGGCAGGCCGCGGTCGCCCATCAGGTAGGTCACCTGGTGCGCGGTCTCGGGGTTGCCCGTCCAGAAGTCCCACTGCATGTGGTTGTCGCGCAGGCCCGAGTCGGGCAGGCGCTTCTGGCTGCGGATGAAGTGCGGGAACTTCATCGGGTCGCGCACGAAGAACACCGGCGTGTTGTTGCCCACGAGGTCGTAGTTGCCCTCGGACGTGTAGAACTTCAGCGAGAAGCCGCGCACGTCGCGCCAGGTGTCGGGGCTGCCGGCCTCGCCTGCCACGGTGGAGAAGCGCGCCAGCATCTCGGTGCAGGCGCCCCGGCGGAACAGCGCCGCCTTGGTGTACCTGGACACGTCCTCGGTGGCCTCGAACACGCCGAAGGCGCCCGCGCCCTTGGCGTGCGGCTGGCGCTCGGGCACCTTCTCGCGGTTGAAGTGCGCCATCTGCTCCAGGAAGTGCACGTCGTGCAGCAGCACCGGCCCGTCGGGGCCGATCGTCAGCGAGTTCCGGTCGCTGGCCGCGGGCGCGCCGGCGGCGGTGGTGGAGCCGGCGAGGGTCTGGTTCGAATCGCTCATGGGACTTCCTCCTGTCGCGTCGTCGCCGACGCATGCTGCGGACAGCCGCGCGGCCGGAGCGTTCGCCGCCCGGACCGGCGGGGCTTCGGGCAATCTAGCCCATTCCCCGGCCGCTGTCCGTGCGATCCGGCAAACCGGCGCGGCGTCGCGGGCGGCGCCCGGGCCCCTGCCAGATCAGCTTCCTTCGAGCGCCTCGGCGATCCGCCGCGCGCTGAAGCCCAGCTGCCGCTCGCCGCGCACCAGCAGGGTCGGCGTGCCCTGCGCCATCAGCCGGCGATAGGCCTCGGCGCAGGCCGCCTCCTGCTCGATGAAGCACTCGCTGAACGGCACCTCGTGCCGGGTGAGCCACTGCCTCGCCTCACGGCAATGCACGCAGGTCACGGAGGAGATCATCAGGATGTCGCCCGCCACGGCGCTGGCGGCCACGCGCTCGCCGAGGCGGTGGCCCTGCCACGCCTTCAGGCCCTGGCCCGCGCCCCATGCGGCGCCGGCGACCACGCACAGCGCCAGCATCCGGCGGGCCTCGGCCCTCATCGCCTGTGGCCCTTTGCCGCGCGCGGCGCGGCGGCCGCGGCCGGCGCCTTGCGGCCGAGCTTGCTCTCGGTGCCGGCCAGCAGCTTCGCGATGTTGGCGCGGTGGCGCACGATGAGCAGCAGGCCCATCACGCCGGCGGCCATCGCAATGGGGCCGCCGCCCCAGATCAGCAGCTGGTAGAACGGCGCGAACACCGCCGCCACCAGCGAGGCGAGCGACGAGTAGCGGAAGAACGCCGCGATGACGACCCAGCTCGCCAGCGTGGCCAGCCCCAGCCACGGGTTGAGCGCGAACAGCACGCCGGCGGCGGTGGCCACGCCCTTGCCGCCCTTGAAGCCGAAGAACACCGGCCAGAGGTGGCCGAGGAAGGCCGCCACGCCGACGACGGCCGCCGCGCCCATGCCCAGCCCGTAGGGGCGGCCGAACAGCAGCACCAGCAGCACCGGCACGAAACCCTTGAGCGCGTCGAATGCCAGCGTGAGGATGGCCGCGGTCTTGTTGCCCGAGCGCAGCACGTTGGTCGCGCCGGGGTTGCCCGAGCCGTAGCTGCGCGGGTCGCTCAGGCCCATCACGCGGCTGATGATCACGGCGAAGGAGAGCGAGCCGATCAGGTAGGCCGCGAGCGCGGCGAGGGCGATGGACAGGGTGGTGGGCATGGTGCGTGGAGAAGCGGTGCCGGACGATTTTGCATCGCGGCGCGCGCGATGGCCTCAGGTCTCGCGAAGCGTGGCCAGCACGCGCTGCGTGGCGCCGTCGGCCTCGCCCACGCGGTGCGCGATGCCGAGCGCGCGCCACAGCGCCGGGCGCAGCGGCCGCATGGCGATGCGCGCGTCGGGCGCGCCGGCGCTGGCCTCGTGCGGCAGCACGGCCGCGCCGTAGCCGGCGGCGACGAGGCTCTTGATCGCGTCGTTGTAGTTGAGCTCGATGCGCGGGCGCGGCTGCTCGCCGGCCGCCGCGAACCACTCGGCCGTCTGCCGCCACAGGCGGGTGGCGCTGTCGTTGAGGATGAGCGGGCGCGCCGCCAGCCAGGCCGGCGTGGCGCGCTTCGGGATGCCGGCCCACGCCGCCGGCACGAAGGCCATCACCGGGTCCCGCCGCCACGGCACGATGCGCAGCCCCCGCGCGCCGGGCGGCTGCGGCAGCGCGACCAGGCCGACGTCCAGCGTGCCGGCCGCGAGCCGCGCGAGCGTGGTCTCCGAAGTGAGCACGCTCACCTGCACGTCGATGCCCGGGTGCCGCGCGTTCAGCGCCTCGAGCGCGCGCGGCAGCAGGTACGCGATCACGCCCGTCGACGCGCCCACGCGCACGCGCCCGGCATCGCCCGCGACCTGCCGCCGCACCGCGTCGAGCGCGTCGTCCGCATCGGCCAGCAGGCGCCGGGCGCGCTCGACGAGCGTGGCGCCGGCGCCGGTGGGCGCCACGCGCGGCTTGCCGCGCAGCAGCAGCGGCGCGCCGAAGCGGGCCTCCAGCTCGGCGACGTGCAGGCTGATGGTGGGGGGCGCGAGGTGCAGCGCCTTCGACGCCGCCGCGAAGGAGCCGAGGTCGGCGATGGCGACGAGCGTTCGCAGGCGGTCGAGGCTCAGTTCGCGCATGGCGTGTCGAAACGGTGGCAGTTCAGGAATTCTGAAGATCAGCGTCCGCAAATGCAACTTGCCGGAACGGCGACCGGGATCGAGGATGCACGCCTCGCAAGGAGAACGCCCATGAAGCCCACCGTGTTCGTCGACGGCGACCAGGGAACCACCGGCCTGCAGCTGATGTCGCGCCTGCAGTCGCGCGGCGACCTTTCGCTGCTCACGCTGCCGCCCGCCGAGCGCAAGGACGCGCGCCGGCGCGCCGAGGCCATCAACGGCTGCGACGTCGCCGTGCTGTGCCTGCCCGACGCGGCCGCGCGCGAGGCGGCGGCCAGCGTGACCAACCCGGCCGTGCGCCTCGTCGACGCCAGCTCGGCGCACCGCACCGACCCGGCCTGGAGCTACGGCTTCCCCGAGATGGCCGCCGGCCAGGCGGCGCGCATCGCGCAGGCGAAGCGGGTGTCCAACCCGGGCTGCTACCCGACGGGCGCCGTGGCGCTGCTGCGCCCGCTGGCCGACGCCGGGCTGCTGCCGCGCGACCATCCGGTGACGGTGCATGCGGTGTCGGGCTACTCCGGCCGCGGCCGCGCGGGCCTGGACGAGCACGAGGGCCCGGGCGGCGGCCCGCCGCTGCAGGTCTATGCGCTCGGCCTGGAGCACAAGCACGTGCCGGAGATCGAGCGGCACGCGGGCCTGGCCGCGCGGCCGTTCTTCGTGCCGGCCTACGGCGCCTTCCGCCAGGGCATCGTGCTCACCATCGCGCTGCACCTGCGCCTGCTGCCGCGCGGCGTGGACGGCGCCCGGCTGCGCGCCTGCCTGCAGGCGCACTACGCCGGCGCGCGGCACGTGCAGGTGATGGCGGCCGAGGCGTCACGCGCGCTCGCGCACCTCGACCCGCAGGCGCTCAACGGCAGCAACGACCTGCACCTTCACGTCTTCGACAACGACGCGCGCGGCCAGGTGCTGCTCGCGGCGGTGTTCGACAACCTCGGCAAGGGCGCCTCGGGCGCGGCGGTGCAGAACCTCGACCTGATGCTCGGCGCGCGCTGAAGCGATCTATGCCAGCGCGCAGTGCACCGGCTTCGCGCCCAGCAGCTCGACCAGCCGCCCCGGCTCGATGCCGACGAGGAAGCCGCGCCGCCCGCCGTTGATGCAGATCGACGGCAGCGTGAGCACGCTCTCTTCCACGTACACCGGCATCGCGCGCCTGGTGCCGAAGGGCGAGGTGCCGCCGACCTGGTAGCCGCTGTGGCGCTGCGCCACCTCCGGCTTGCAGGGCTCGACCGACTTCGCGCCGATCTGCCGCGCGAGGTTCTTGGTGCTCACCTGCCGGTCGCCGTGCATCAGCACGATGAGCGGCTGGGCGCGCTCGTCCTGCATCACCAGCGTCTTGATCACCTGGTGCTCGGGCACGCCGAGCTGGCGCGAGGACTCGTCGGTGCCGCCGTGCTCCACGTACTCGTACACATGCTCGCTGAAGGCCACGCCGTGGCGGCGCAGGAAGGCCGTGGCCGGGGTCTCGCTCACGTGCGGCGGCTTCTTCGCCATCGCAGCCTCATTGCGCGGGGTCGCGCTGGGTCCAGCGGATGGCGTCGATGGCCGCCAGCAGCTCGGCCGACAGCGGCGGCACGTTCCAGGCGTCGAGGTCCTCGTCGAGCTGGGCCTGCGTGGTCACGCCGATGATGGTGCTCGCCACGCGCCAGTTGTCGCGGCAGAAGGCGAGCGCGAGCTGCGTCGGCGTGAGCCCGTGCTCGCGCGCCAGCGCGTTGTAGCGCCGCGCCGCGTCCAGCGCCTCGGGGCGGCCCCAGCGCTGGCGGCGCATGCTCTCGAAGATCGCCAGCCGCCCCGGCGCGCCTTGCAGGCCGGCGGCGTCGTACTTGCCGGTGAGCAGCCCGAAGCCGAGCGGCGAGTACGCCAGCAGCGACACGCCGTGGTGGTGCATCGTCTCGTCCAGCCCGTTGTCGAGCGCGCGGTTGACGAGGCAGTACGGGTTCTGCACCGTCGCCACGCGCGGCAGGCCGTGCTGCTCGGCCAGGCGCACGAACTCGGCCACGCCGTGGGGCGTCTCGTTCGACAGGCCGATGGCGCGCACCTTGCCCGCCTTGACGAGGCCGGCCATCGCTTCCAGCTGGTCGTGGATGGAGGTGAAGGCCTCGGTCCTCGACGGGTCGAAGTACATCGAGCCGAAGGCCGGCGCGTTGCGGATCGGCCAGTGGATCTGGTAGAGGTCGATGCAGTCGGTCTGCAGGCGCGCGAGGCTCGCGTCGCAGGCGGCGGCGATGTCGGCGGGCGTGACGTCGCGCCGGCCCTCGCGGATCCACGGCATGCCGCGCGAGGGGCCGGCCACCTTGCTGGCGAGCACCACGCGCCGGCGCATGCCGGGGCGGCTGGCGAACCAGCGCCCGAGGATGGTTTCGGTGGCGCCGCTGGTCTCGGCGCGCGCGGGCACGGGGTACATCTCGGCGGCGTCGAGGAAGTCGATGCCGCGCTCGACGGCATGGTCGAGGATGGCGTGGGAGGTGGCTTCGTCGACCTGCTGGCCGAAGGTCATGGTGCCGAGGCACACGGCGGTGACGCGCAGGTCGCTGCGCCCGAGGGTGATGGTCTGCATGCGGCGAGTTTGCCGCAGGCAGGTCACCCCTGCTGCCGGGCCCGCTCCTCTTCCTGCAGCCGCAGCACCCGCCGCTGCACCTTGCCGGTGGTCGTCATCGGCAGGGTGTCGATGAACTCGATCTCCTTGGGGTACTCGTAGGGCGCGAGCTTGCCGCGCACGTGCTCCTGCAGCTGCACGACGAGCGCCTGGCTCGCCTCGAAGCCCGGCGCCAGCACGACGAAGGCCTTGACCAGCGCGCCGCGCTCGCGGTCGGGCTTGGGAATCACCGCGGCGTTGGCCACGGCCGCATGCTTGACGAGGCAGTTCTCGATCTCGCTCGGGCCGACGCGGTAGCCGGCCACCTTGAACATGTCGTCGCTGCGGCCCTGGTACCAGAGGTAGCCGTCCTCGTCCATCACGGCGGTGTCGCCGGTGCGGCACCATGCGTCGTCCGGGTCGCCGGTGAACTTGGCGCGCGTGGCGCCGTCGTTCTTCCAGTAGCCGAGGAAGAAGATGGGGTCCGGGTCGCCGTGCACGTCGCGCCGGTGCAGGGCCACGTCGCCGGGCGTGCCGCGCGGGCATTCGCGGCCCTCGTCGTCGATCACCGCGACGCGGTGGCCGGGATAGGGCCGGCCCATGCTGCCGGGCCGTGCGGGCCAGCCGGCCGCGGCGCGGCCCTGCGCGTCGAGGCTGCGGCCGCAGTTGCCGACGATGTAGTTCACCTCGGTCTGGCCGAACATCTCGTTGACGATGACGCCGAGCTCGTCGCGGCACCAGGCGAACACCGCGTCGCCCACCGCCTCGCCGGCGCTCATGATGGCCTGCAGCGTCAGCACGTGCTCGTGCCGCGGATGCGGCACGGCCTTCATCATCGCCTTGAGCGCGGTGGGGAACAGGAAGGTGTGCGTCACGCCGTGGCGCGCCATCAGCTCGAAGGCGCGCTCGGGCGAGAAGCGGCCCGCGCCGGCGACGATGGGGCGGCCGAAGTACAGCGTGGGCAGCAGGGCGTCCATCAGCCCGCCGGTCCACGCCCAGTCGGCGGGCGACCAGAAGACGGCCTGCGTCGTGCCGTCCGCCTCGAAGCCGAACCAGTTCTGGCTCGCCACGAAGCCCGGCAGGTTGCCGATGAGCGCGCGGTGCGGGATCAGCGCGCCCTTGGGCGGGCCGGTGGTGCCGCTGGTGTAGACGAGCACGGCGGCCTCGTCGGCCTTGGTGCGCACCGCCTCGAAGGCCGACGACTCGCGCTGCAGCGCCGCCTGCCAGTCGACGTCGCCCCGCCCTTCGGCGCGGCCGACCGCCACCACGCTCGCGAGGCCCGGGCAGGCCGGGCGTGCGGCGCGCACGTTGTCGATGCCGCTCTCGTCGACGATGGCCACGCGCGCCTCGCTGTGGTTGATGCGGTACTCCAGCGCCTCCGGCCCGAACAGCATCGACAGCGGCATCGCCACGGCGCCGAGCTGGTAGACGGCCATGTGGGCGATGGCGGTCTCGAAGCGCTGCGGCATGACGATCGCCACCCGGTCGCCGCGCTGCACGCCCAGCCCCCGCAGCACGTGCGACAGGCGGTTGGCCTGGGCCTGCAGTTCGCCGTAGCGCAGGTGGGTGAGGCGCCCGGCGTCGTCGTGGACCACGGCCACGGCCTGCGGCGTCTCGCGCGCCCAGCGGGCGCAGCAGACCTGCGCGATGTTGAACCGCGGCGGCACCTGCCAGCGGAAGCCGGCGTGCAGCGCCGCGTAGCGGTCGGCGGCGGCGGCCGCCGCGGCCTGGGGGTTCTTCGTGCGCCTGGCAGTCATCGCGTCGTCTCTCTCCTGTCAGCCCGGGTCCTGCGCGGAATGCGCCGCCGATTGTGTGCAGGAAGTCGCGCCCTCCGGCCCGACGCCCGCGTAAACCCCGAGGGCCGCGGGTCAAGCCCGCGCCGGCGCGGGACGATAAAACTGGACAGGCGTGCTGCCGGGCAACCAGCACGCCGCCGCCTCCGATGGGAAGCACCGCCATGACCTCCTATTCACCGCTGTCCGCCTTCAAGCACCGGATCGAGCTGGGCGTGCCCCTGCCGTTCAACATCCGCCATGCCAACCGGACGCTGCTGCTCGCGCGCGGACAGGTCATCGAGACGCTGGAGCAGATGGAAGCGCTGTTCGAGCGCGGCGCCGTGGTGGACATGGTCGAGGCCGGCGCCCGCGCCGAGCCGGCCGCCGAAGCGCCGCCCGAGGCGCTGCCGGCGATGTGGAGCGCGTGCATGGACCGCGTCGGCCGCATGCTGCGCCAGCATGCCGGCGCCGACTTCACCGCGGCGCTGGACGAGGCGGCCAGGCCCGTGCTGCACCTGATCGAGCGCGACCCCGACCTGGCGATCTTCCAGGTGCTGCGCCAGGGCGCGCTCGCGCCGGCCCACTACGGCGTGGCCCACTCGATGCACACCGCGATCACCAGCCACCTCGTCGCCACGCGGCTCGGCTGGAGCGCCGACGACACGCTGCGCGTGTTCAAGGCGGCGCTGACGATGAACCTGTCGATGCTGGAGCTGCAGGAGCGCCTGGCCGCGCAGCTCACGCCGCTCACGAGCGCCCAGCGCGAGGCCATCGCCGCGCATCCGCTGCGCAGCGTGCAGATGCTCGAGGCCGCGGGCATCGCCGACCGCCGCTGGCTGGACGCCGTGGCGCAGCACCACGAGCACCCCGACGGCACCGGCTACCCGCAGCAGCTGCGGCAGGTCTGCGAGTTCGCCGAGCTGGTGCGCCGCGCCGACATCTACACGGCCAAGCTGAGCACGCGCGCCAACCGCGGCGCAGTGCCGGCCGACGACGCGGTGCGCGACATGTTCCAGCGCGACGCCGGCCACCCGATGACGGCCGCGCTGGCCAAGGAGTTCGGCGTCTACCCGCCGGGCTGCTACGTGATGCTCGCCTGCGGCGAGCTGGGCATCGTCGTCAAGCGCGGCCAGAACCTCGCCAAGCCGATCGTCGCCTCGATGGTCAGCCGCACCGGCGAGCCGATGATCGAGCCGCTGCGCCGCGACACGGCGCAGGCCGACCACGGCATCGTGGGCGTGGTGAGCGAGAAGAGCGTGCGCGTGCGCGTCTCGCAGGAGAAGCTGCTGACGGTGGCGGGCGGCACCTGAGCACCGATTCGCGATCGGGCGGCAAGAACCGCGCGAACCCGCACGGGCCCGCTCAGGCGCCCTTGAAGGCCTGCAGCCCCTCGCCGGCGATGCGGCAGATGCGCCAGTCGGGCATCACCGTCGCGCCCATCTTCTCGTAGAAGCGGATGGCGTTCTCGTTCCAGTCGAGCACGCTCCACTCGAAGCGGCCGTAGCCGCGCTCGGCCGCCAGCCGCCCGAGCCGCGTGAGCACGGCGCGGCCGATGCCCTGGCCGCGGTGCGCGGGCTTCACGTACAGGTCCTCCAGGTAGAGGCCGGGCTGGGCGAGGAAGGTGGAGAAGTTGGTGAAGAACAGCGCGAACGCGACCACCGGGCTCTCGCCGGCGGCCACGCTCGCGGCGGGCACCTCGGCCACGATCGCCTCGGCCACCGGCTTCTCGCCGAAGAGCTGAGGCCGCAGCTTCTCGGGCGTCACCTGCAGCAGGTGGGTGAGCTTCTCGAATTCGGCGAGTTCGCGGATCAGCGCGACGATGGGCGCGACGTCGCGCAGTTCGGCATTGCGCAGCACGAAGGCCGGCGCAGGGGAATCGGGGGTGGGCATCCGCGGATTGTCGCCGGGCGGCCCGCCGCCTGCAGGACGCCCCGCCGCGCCGCCGTCTCTGCACCACGCTTGCGCTGGATCAACAAACAAGAATAAGAATTGTTCTCATTCAAGATACATTGCTCCCGCCCAGCCAGCCTCCCGCCAGCCCCGGTTCCCGACGACCACAACCATTCACTGCCTGGGGGGTTCCATGGCTTCGCTATCGCGTCCGGCCGCTTCGGCCGGCTCCATCTCGATCCTGCGCATGCGCCGCGTCGCCGCGGCGTGCAGCCTGGCGCTGCCGGCCCTGTCGCCGGCCGTCGCCGCCGAAGAAGGCGGCGTCGTGCTGCCGCCGATCACCGTCACCGCCACCATGACGGCGCACGACACCGTCACCGCCCCGGCGTCGGTCAGCATCGTCGGCCGCGACGAGCTCGCGCGCCGCAACGCCGAGGACCTGCTCGACGCGGTCTCCTCCACCCCCGGCATCGGCATGAGCCCGCGCCAGGTCGGCGGGCGCCGCACGCTGGCCCTGCGCGGGCTCGAAGGGCGGCACACGCTGACGCTGATCGACGGCCGGCGCATCTCGCCCACCGACGACGTGGTCGGGCACTCCGACTACCAGTACGGCTGGCTGCCGATGTCGGCGGTGGAGCGCGTGGAGATCATCCGCGGGCCGATGTCCACGCTCTACGGCTCGGAGGCGCTGGGCGGCGTCATCAACCTGATCCCGCGCCGCCCGACCGACCGCTGGATCGGCGCGGCCACCGTGGGCGGCCACACGCTCTCCGGCGGCGGCGGCGACGGCCACCGCCTCGGGCTGTTCGCCGCCGGGCCGGTGGCCGAGCGCGTGTCGCTGCGCCTGCACGCCGAGGACCGGCGCAGCGCGGCGGTGCCGCTGGCCGAGGACCCGCGCGAATCCGAGCTCGAGGCGCGGCGCACCCGCTCCTTCGGCGGCGCCGTCAGCTTCACCCCGAGCGCCGGTCACACGCTCGAGGCGGGATGGTCGGGCGTGCGCGAGGACCGCGAGTACGACGCGCTGTCCGGCGCCACCGAGTACCGCAACCACTACGACGTGGACCGCTCGCAGGCGCACCTGAGCTGGCGCGGCGAGTTCGACGGCTGGACCGCGCAGACGCGCGCCTACCGCAGCACCATCGACATCGGCAACCGGCGCACCAGCGGCGTCGCGTCGACGCGGCCGCAGAACCTCGAGGACGAGGTGATCGACGCCTTCGCCACCCGGCGCTGGGGCAGCCACCGCTGGACGGTGGGCACCGAGCTGCGGCGCGAGTCGCTGGTCAACGCGGGCCTCGCCGGCGGCGCCGACAGCGCCTCGCACAAGGCGCTGTTCGCGCAGGACGAGTTCAGCCTCGCGCGCACGCTCACCCTGACCTGGGGCGTGCGCGCCGACCACCACGAGCTCTTCGGCACCGAGGCCAGCCCGCGCGCCTACCTGGTGTGGGAGGCGAGCCCGGCGCTGGTCGTCAAGGGCGGCTACGGCCATGCGTTCAAGGCGCCGACGCTCAAGCAGATCTCGCCGAACTACGTCGGCGCCGAGGGCCCGCACACCTTCCTCGGCAACGCGGCGGTCAAGCCCGAGACGGCCGATGCCTTCGAGCTCTCGGCCGACTGGCAGCGCGGGGCGCTGGGCCTGCGCGCGACGCTGTTCCACACCCGCGTCGACGATCTCATCACCTACCGGCTGCTCAGCGTCAACGGCACGCGCCGCACCTACCTCTACGACAACGTCGAGCGCGCCCGCCTCAGCGGGCTGGAGACGGGCTTCACCTGGCAGTTCGCCCCCGCCTGGCGCTGGAACGCCGACCTGACGCTGCTCCACGCCAAGAACGCCAGCACCGGCACCCGCTTGGACGACCGCCCGCGCGTGCTGCTCGCCTCGCAGCTCGACTGGCAGGGCGGCGACGGCTGGAGCGCGCGCCTCGGCGCCGACCACACCGGCTCGCAGACCACGGCCGGCCTTCCGCTGCCGTCGTACACGCTGTGGAAGGCGAGCGTGGGCAAGCGCATCGGCAAGGCGCTGACGCTGCGCGCCGGGGTGGACAACCTCGGCGACCTGCGGCTGGCCGAGGAATCGCCCACGTTCGGCTACGCGCTGCGCGGCCGCACGCTGTACGCCAGCGTCGCCGCGGAGTTCTGATGCCGCCGGCCGGCCTGCTGCTTCGGCTCGGGGCGCTGCTGGCGCTGTGGCTCGCCGCGCTGCCGGCCTTCGCGGCCTCGGTGCTGTTCATCGCCACCTCCAACGTGCCGGCGGGCAAGTTCCGCCAGCTCGCGGAGATCGCGCGGCCGCACGGCATCGCGCTGGAGGTGCGCTACCTCGACCGCCTGCCGGCCGACGTCGACCACGGCCTGTTCCGCGGGCACGACGTGGTGTTCGTCGACAGCTACCTGCACGACCAGGTACGCGCGCGGCTCGCGCGGGCGCTGCCGGGCCTCGCCGCGCCGCAGCTGTGGCTCTACGACGCCAAGCCGCACTGGTCGGGCCTGCCCGACGCGCTGGCGAAGCGGCTGGTGGCCTACTACGCGAGCGGCGGGCGCGCGAACTTCGAGGGCTTCTTCGCCAGCCTCGCCGCGCACCTGGCCGGGCGCCCGGCCGACGGCATCGCCGCGCCGGTGGTGTTCCCCAAGGCCGCCGTCTACCACCCGCGGGCGCCGGGCAGCGTGGTGGCCGACCCGCGCGAATGGCTCGCCTCGCAGGGCGCGGCCGGCGCGCCCGGGCACCGCCCGCCGGTGATCGCCATCGCGCTGCACCAGCAGTACCTGTCGTCGATGCAGACGGACTTCGTCGACGACCTGATCGAGCGCATCGAGGCCGGCGGCGCGGTCGCCCTGCCCTTCTACGGCCCGATGCTCGACGACGAGGTGATCGGGCGCATGCTGATGCCCGACGGCGTGCCGCTGGCCGACGTGCTGATCAACACGCAGATCATGCTCAACGCCGAGGGCCGGCGGCGCGACTTCGAGGCGCTGGGCATCCCGGTGGTGCAGGCCATGCCCTACCGCCGCGGCGACGCCGCCGACTGGGCCGCCGACCCGCACGGCGTGCGGCTCATGGACGTGCCCTTCTACCTCGCGCAGGCCGAGTACGCCGGGGTGGTGGACATCCAGGTCGCCGCCGCCACGCGCCGCGGCGACGAGCAGATGGTGCCGATCCCGGCGCAGGCGGCCGCGGTGGTCGGCAAGGCCCTGAGGCTGGCGGCACTGCAGCGCAAGCCGAACGCCGACAAGCGCGTGACGGTGATGTTCTGGAACTACCCGCCGGGCGAGAAGAACCTCTCGGCCTCGTTCCTGAACGCGCCGCGCAGCCTGCTCGCGACGCTGGATGCGCTGCAGGCCGCCGGCTACCGCACCGCCGCGCCCGGCGACGAGACCGTGCTGCTGCCGCTGCTGCAGCGGCTGCTCGCGCCGCACTACCGCGACGACGCCGACCTCGACGCGCTCGCGCGCGACGGCCTCGCGGCGCTGCTGCCGGTGAGCGACTACGAGGCCTGGCTCGCGACGCTGCCGGCCGCGGTGCAGCGCGAGGTGAACGAACGCTGGGGCGCGCCGGAACGCTCGGCCATGGTGCTGCGCCGCGGCGGGCAGGCCTTCTTCGCCATCCCGCGGCTGGCGCTGGGCCACGTGGTGCTGATGCCGCAGCCGCCGCGCGGCGAGCGCAGCGAATCGAAGGAGAAGGCGCTGTACCACTCGGTGAAGGCGGCCCCCTCGCACTTCTACCTGGCCGCCTACCTGTGGGCGCGCCAGGCGCAGCGCAGCGACGCGCTGGTGCACTTCGGCACCCACGGCACGCAGGAGTGGCTGCCCGGCAAGGAGCGCGGGCTGGCCGTCACCGACTACCCGATGCTCGCGGTCGGCGACGTGCCGGTGGTCTACCCGTACATCGCCGACAACATCGGCGAGGCGCAGCAGGCCAAGCGGCGCGGGCGCGCGGTGATCGTCAGCCACCAGACGCCCACCTTCAAGCCCGCCGGGCTGCACGCCGAGCTGACGCGGCTGCACGACCTGCTGCACGCCTGGATCGCGCAGGACGAGGGCGCGGTGAAGGAGCGGCTGCGCGCCGAGCTGCTCGCCGCCGCCGCGGCGCAGCGGATCGACCGCGACATGGGCTGGACGGCCGGCGAGGCCGCCGGCGACTTCCCGCGCTTCGTCGACGCGTTGCACGCCCAGCTGCACGAGCTGGCCGAGACCGTGCAGCCGCTGGGCCTGCACACCTTCGGCCGCGCGCCGCAGGACGGCCACCGCCTCGCCACCGTGCTGCTGATGCTCGGGCGGCCGTTCTGGGAGGCGGCCGCGCGCCATGCCGGCACGCCGGAAGGCGAGCTCGACGAGGCGCTGGTCGGCGAGTACGACCAGCTCGCCGCGACCGCGCCGTACCGGCTGCTCGTGCGCCACGTGCTGCACGGCGAGCCGGCCGGCGCGCTGCCCGCGCCGCTGCAGGCCTGGATCGAGCAGGCGCACCGCTGGCATGCCGACCTCGGCGCCGCGCAGGAGCTGCCGGCGCTGCTGGCGGCGCTGGCCGGCCGTCACCTGCCGACGTCCTACGGCGGCGACCCGGTCAAGAACCCCGACGCCTACCCGACCGGGCGCAACCTCTACGGCTTCGACCCGTCGCGCATCCCCACGCCGCAGGCCTGGGCCGCCGGGCGCGAGGCGGCCGACAAGCTGCTGGCCGAGCACCGCCGCCAGCACGGGCGGCTGCCGAAGAAGCTGACCTTCTCGCTGTGGTCGGTCGAGACGATGCGCCACCAGGGGCTGCTGGAGGCGCAGGCGCTGTGGCTGCTGGGCGTGGAGCCGCAGTGGGACGCCGGCGGGCGCGTCACCGGCGTGAAGCGGGTGCCGCGCGAGCAGCTCGGCCGCCCGCGCGTGGACGTGGTGCTGTCGGCCACCGGCCTGTACCGCGACCACTTCCCGAACGCGATGAAGCAGCTCGCCCGCGCGGTGCAGCTCGCCGCGCAGGCCGACGAGGCCGACAACCCGGTCGCGGCCAACGCCCGGCGCATCGCCGCCGGGCTGCGCGCGCGCGGCGTGCCCGAGGCCGCGGCGCGGCTGGCCGGCGAGACGCGCATCTTCTCGTCCGAGTCGGGCCGCTACGGCACCGGGCTGGACGACGCCACGCTGGCCACCGACACCTGGCAGGGAAAGGCCGAGGGCGACCGCAAGCTCGCGCAGCTCTACCTCGCGCGCATGCAGTTCGCCTACGGCCCCGACGAGGCCGGCTGGGGCCGGGCCGGCGCCGGCGCGCCGGGCGGCGGCGATGCCGCGCAGGCCGTGAACCTGTACGCCGAGCACCTGCGCGGCACCGAGGGCGCGGTGCTGTCGCGCACCTCCAACCTCTACGGCATGCTGACCACCGACGACCCGTTCCAGTACCTGGGCGGCATCGCGCTGGCGGTGCGCCACCTCGACGGCAAGGCCCCGGCGCTGTACATCAGCAACCTGCGCGGCGCCGGCAGCGGCCGCGTCGAAGGCGCCGCGCAGTTCCTCGCCAAGGAGCTGGCCACGCGCCAGTTCCACCCCGGCTACATCAAGGGGCTGATGGCCGAGGGCTACGCCGGCACCCTGCAGGTGCTGGACGCGACCAACAACTTCTGGGGCTGGACCGCGGTGGCGCGCGAGATCGTGCGCGACGACCAGTGGCAGGAGATGGTCGACGTCTACGTGCGCGACAAGCACCGGCTCGGCCTCGACCGCTGGTTCGAGCGCCACAACCCGCACGCCCTGGCGCAGACCATCGAACGCATGCTCGAAGCGGCGCGCCAGGGCTACTGGCAGGCCGACGCGGCGACGGTGGACGAGCTGAAGACGCGCTGGCGCGACCTGGCCCGGCGCTTCGACGTGCGCAGCGACAACGCGCGCTTCGCGGCCTTCGTCGGCTACGGCCTGGACGCCCCGGCCGCGCCCGCCGCCCAGCCGCGGGCCGCGGCGCCGGCAGCGGCGGCACCCCCGGCGCAGGAGCCCCCGCCGCCCGCCCCGCAGCCGCCCGTTCCCCCGCCCGTCAGCGGGCTGCGGCTCGAACGCGTCGAGCCGGCGCCCGCGCCGGTGCCGCCCTGGCCCGCCGCCTGGCTGGCGCTCGCGCTGGCCGCGGTCGCGGCCGCGGGTGCCGCCGGCCGGGCCCGCGGCGCGCGGGCGGCGCCGCCCGCCGCGGCGGGCCTGCGAACCCCCATCCACCAAGGAGCCTGAAGACCATGGGTCATCCCATCGAATCCCTGATGTACGGCGCGAGCCAGCTGTTCCTGACGCCGGTGCTGCTGGCGATCGCCGTGCTGTTCGTGCACGCGTTCTACGCCCTCGGCGCGTTCGGCTGGCAGGCGCTGCAGCGCCGCGGCGGCTCGCCCGGCGGCTTCGAGCTGCACGCCGCGCGCCGCGCCGACCCGTCGCTGTCGCTCGCGCAGCTCGAGGCGCTGGCGGTGCGGCGGCTCGAGTTCGCCCGCATCGCCACGCGCGTCGCGCCGATGCTCGGCCTCGTGGCGACCATGATCCCGATGGGCCCGGCGCTCAAGTCGCTGGCCGAGGGCGAGCTGGCCGACGTCTCGCGCAACCTGATGGTCGCGTTCTCGGCGGTGATCCTCGCGCTGATCGCCTCGGCGCTGAGCTACTGGGTGGTCGCCGTGCGGCGGCGCTGGTACGCGACGGAACTGGCGCAGATCGAGCAGGGCCAGGCGCCCGCGCCCGGCGGCGCCGTGCACGCCATCGAGGCGCTCGAAGCGGAGGCCGCGCGATGAGGCTGAGCCTGGCGAGCGACGACGAGGGCGACGACCCGATCCTGTCGGTCGTGAACCTGATCGACGTCTTCCTCGTCGTCATCGCCGCGCTGCTGCTGGCGGTGGCCAACAGCAGCGTCAACCCGTTCAGCGCCGACAACGTCACGGTGATCAAGAACGCCGGGCGGCCGGACATGGAGGTGGTCGTCAAGGAGGGCCGCAAGATCGACCGCTACAAGGCCAGCGGCGGCATCGGCGCCGGCGAGGGCGAGAAGGCGGGCGTCGCCTACCGCATGAAGGACGGCTCGATGGTCTACGTGCCCGAGACGCCGGGGGCGGCGCCGCAAGATCCGGCGGACGGCGGCCGGTCGCCCGCACCGCGCTGACGCCGCCGGCAGGGCCGCGCCGTCGCGGCGAGGACAGCGCCGACGCGGGCGCTCTCCTATAGTCGCCCGCCATGACTTCTCCTGCCTATGCGGTGCGGCGAGCGAGCCGCAGCCGGTTCGTCGACGTGCGCGGCCTGCGCTACCACCTCCTCGAATGGGGCGACCCCGCCCTCGCCACGCCCGAGCGCCCGACGCTGGTGATGGCGCACGGCTGGATGGACGTCGGCGCCTCGTTCCAGTTCGTCATCGACGCCCTGGCTGCGGAGCGGCACATCGTCGCCCTCGACTGGCGCGGCTTCGGCCTCACCGACCGGCCGCAGGCCGACAGCTACTGGTTCGCCGACTACCTGGGCGACCTCGACGCGCTGCTCGACCGGCTGGACGCCGGCGGCCCGATCGACCTGCTCGGCCACAGCATGGGCGGCAACGTGGTGACGATGTACGCCGGCGTCCGGCCCGAGCGCATCCGCCGGCTGGTCAACCTCGAAGGCTTCGGCCTGCCGGCCTCCAGGCCGGAAAACGCGCCCGCCACCTATGCGCACTGGCTCGACGAACTGAAGCAGCCGGCGCGCCTGCGCACCTACGACAGCCTCGACCAGGTCGCGCAGCGCCTGCGGCAGACCAACCCGCTGCTGCCCGCCGACCGCGCCGCCTGGCTGGCGGGGCACTGGTCGCGCCAGCGCGCGGACGGCCAGTGGGAAATCCTCGGCGACCCGGCGCACAAGCGGCGCAACCCGGTGCAGTACCAGGTGGAGGAAGTGCTGGCCTGCTGGCGGCGCATCACCGCGCCGGTGCTGTGGGTCGAGGGCGACCGGACCGACCAGCACAAGCGCTGGGGCGACAACTACACGCCGGCCGATTTCAACGCCCGGCTGGCGGTGCTGGGCCGGGTCGAGAAGCATGTGCTCGCACCGGCCGGCCACATGCTGCACCACGACCAGCCCGAGGCGCTGGCGGCACGCCTGGAAGCCTTTCTCGACCGCCCCTGAGCGGCGCGCGCCCGGTCGTCGTCCGGGACGCAACACTTGGTATTTCTCCTGAGCGTTTTGTCGACGAACGCCACGCGACAGGCCAGAACCGGATTCTCATAATCGTGAGCGACACCGCCACACGGCGGACGCTCAACATGAGGAGACATGTCAATGGCAATCGCCGGCACTGCAGTCCCTGCTTCGGCCCGACAGCCGATGACCCGGGAGGAGCGGAAGGTCATCTTCGCTTCGAGCCTGGGCACCGTGTTCGAGTGGTACGACTTCTACCTGTACGGCTCGCTCGCGGCCGTCATCGGCAAACAGTTCTTCGCCGCCCTGGATCCGACCGCCGCGTTCATCGCCTCGCTGATGGCGTTCGCGGCCGGCTTCCTGGTGCGCCCGTTCGGCGCCCTGGTGTTCGGCCGCCTGGGCGACATGATCGGACGCAAGTACACCTTCCTGGTGACGATCCTGATCATGGGCCTGTCGACCTTCATCGTCGGCATCCTGCCGAGCTACGCCTCGATCGGCGTGGCGGCGCCGATCATCCTCGTCGCCCTGCGCCTGCTGCAGGGGCTGGCGCTCGGGGGCGAGTACGGCGGCGCGGCCACCTACGTGGCCGAGCATGCGCCGCACGGCAAGCGGGGGGCGTACACCTCGTGGATCCAGACCACGGCCACGATGGGCCTGTTCCTGTCGCTGATCGTCATCATCGGCACCAAGGAGGCCCTCGGCGACGCCGCCTTCAACGACTGGGGCTGGCGCGTGCCGTTCTGGCTGTCGCTGTTCCTGCTCGGCATCTCGGTGTGGATCCGGCTGAGCCTGAACGAATCGCCCGCGTTCAAGAAGATGAAGGAAGAGGGCCGCACCTCCAAGGCGCCGCTGTCCGAGTCCTTCGGCCAGTGGAAGAACGCCAAGATCGTGCTCATCGCGCTGCTGGGCCTGACCGCCGGCCAGGGCGTGGTCTGGTACACCGGCCAGTTCTACGCGCTGTTCTTCCTGACCGCGCAGCTGAAGGTGGAGCCGACGGCCGCGCAGCTCATGATCGGCGCCTCGCTGCTCATCGGCACGCCGTTCTTCATCGTGTTCGGCACGCTGTCCGACCGCATCGGGCGCAAGCCGATCATCATGGCCGGCTGCCTGCTCGCCGCGCTGACCTTCTTCCCGCTGTTCGGCGCGCTCACCAAGGCCGCCAACCCCGAGCTGGCCATGGCGCAGGACAAGAGCCACGTGGTGGTCACGGCCGACCCGTCGCAGTGCTCCTTCCAGGGCAGCCCGATCGCGCGCGAGATCGACTTCCGCACGTCGTGCGACATCGCCAAGCGCTTCCTGGCGCAGAGCTCGGTGAGCTACGACAACGTGGCCGGCCCGGCGGGCTCGCCCGCCACCATCGCCATCGGCGACAAGGTCATCACGCCGCCGTCGGCCACCGTGGTGAACCAGAAGTTCGACGCCGACAGCGTGGCCAAGGTCGCGGCCTTCAAGAAGGAAGTGGCCGAGGCGCTCAGCGCCGCCGGCTACCCGAGCAAGGCCAAGCCGATCGGCTTCATGAGCGGGCAGTGGTGGGCCATCGTCGGCATCCTCGTGATCCTCGTGCTCTACGTGACGATGGTCTACGGCCCGATCGCCGCGGCGCTGGTGGAGCTGTTCCCCACGCGCATCCGCTACACCTCCATGAGCCTGCCGTACCACATCGGCAACGGCTGGTTCGGCGGCTTGCTGCCGACCACCGCGTTCGCCATCGTGGCGTCCACCGGCAACATGTACAACGGCCTGTGGTATCCGATCATCATCGCCTCGATGACCTTCATCGTCGGCATGCTGTTCGTGCGCGAGACCAAGGACGTGGACATCTACGCCTCGGACTGAGCACGCCCCGCGGCGGCCGGGCCTGCGCAGCGCGCACGCCCGGCGCACCGGCCCCGGCCCCGGCCCGCCAGGCGCCGGGGCCTTTTTTCTTTCGGGAAGGCCTGTCGGGAAGGGCCGGGTCAGCGCGTCAGGCCGAGCGCGCGCCGCACGGTCTGCGCGGCGGCGTCGCCGTTGGCCTTCTGCACTTCGGCGACGAAGCGCACGGCCACTTGCTGCAGCTGGGGCAGGTCGACGGCCTTCTCGATGTCGAGCGCGAACCGGTAGCCCTTGAACAGGCCGAGCTGCTCCTTGGCGAGCAGGGTGAGGCTGTCGTAGAGCTCGGCGTAGCCCGGCTTGCCGTCGGCGGCAGCGCCGGCGCCCGCCCCGGACCCGCGGTGCGGCGCAGGCGCCGGCGGCTCGGCGCCGGCGGGGGCGATCAGCCCGGCCTCGACCAGCGCCGCGACGTCCGCCGGGCTGGAGCCGTGCACCATGGCCAGCAGCTCGTCGCTGTCGCGCGACCCGTCGCACAGCAGCAGCAGGGTGCGCGCCGGACGCGACAGCTCCAGCGTCTTCTGGCGGATCTCCTGCTGTCCTGCTTCAGTCTTCGCGAAGGTCGTCATCGCATGCTCCGTCTCGCGGCAGGCCACTATGGGCGATCCATCCGCGGCTGTGGGCCCCTGGCCTGACACACGCCGGCGCTTTTTGCGCACTACGACGCAACTGTCAAGCCTGAGTAAACGCTGACCCCGGCGCGAGCCCCGGGCGGCGCGACGTCTGCGGCCCGGGGCTCGCGCCGGATACGTCTCGATACGTCCGGCGCGCTACCGACGTACAGTCGGCCGGCCGCCCGCCGCACCGGGCTTCCACCAGGGCGACAGCCCGCGAACACCGAGGGAGACATCGACATGAAGGCAGAAGGCCGACGATCGCGCGCCTGGATGGGCGTCCTTGGCGTGCTGGCGCTCTCGATGGCGTTCTCGGCGATGGCGCCCGCCCGGGCGGCCACGGCCGAGGAACGGCGCGCGGCCAGCGAGGCCCGGCGCCTCGCGGCCGAGTTGCGCCGGGCCGAGCAGCGGGCGCAGCGCGAGGCCGACCGGGCGGCACGGCCCGACCCGCGCGGCGCCGCGCAGGCCGACCGCGCCGCCCGCACGCAGGGCTGCGAGCGCATCGCCGCCTGGCTCTCCGAGACCCAGACGCGCGGCATCCCGCCCGCCGTGCTGGCGCGCCGCTTCGAAGGCGGGCGCGCCGCGGGCGCCGCGTCGGCCGCGCTGCAGGTGCCCTACGAATCCTGGCTGCTGCAGGATGCACGCTTCGCGCCGGCCTTCGGCGCCCGCTTCGACGAGGTCCCGGCGGGCGATCGGCAAGGCCTGCAGCGCGCCGGCAACAACTGCCCCTCGCCGCGCAACGCGCGCGGGCAGGCCATCGCCGACAACATGCTGTTCTTCCGCGCCTTCGACGCGCGCTACCACCCGCGCTACGTGCAGGGCGTGGTGGCGATCCGGGCGGCGCACGCGCGCGTCGACGCGGCGCTGAAGGCCTTGCAGGGCCTGGGCGCCGACGACGCGGGCGCCCGGCGCCTGCGCGAGCTGGCCGCCGACCGCGCCGAGCTCGAAGGCTTCCTCGACGCCGACGCCCGCGCGGCCTACCGCCAGGCCTTCGAGGGCACCTACCGGCGCGCGCTGCAGCCGCTGTACGACCGGCGCCTGCGCCAGGCGGCCGCCGGCGCCCAGGGCTACGAGGGGCTGGCGACGCTGGCCGCGCTGCAGACCGAGATGCAGCGCGACGCCTACGCCGCCGGCGCCAGCGCCCACGCCGCCGTGCCGCCCGAAGTGAAGGCGCGCCGGACGGCACTCGCCCAGGCGCTCGTGGCCGAGGAGCAGGCCCGCATCGACGCGCTCGGCGCCGGCCCGGCCGGCCTGGAGCGCGGCGTGCAATGGCACGCCGAGCACCTGCGCCGCTACGACGCCCGCCTCACCGGCGCGGCGCCCGAGCTGCGCGCCATCCTCGCGCACTTCGAGCAGCGCCGGGCGCCAGTGCTCGACGCGGCGATGCCCGAGCTGTCGCGCCAGATCCAGGCCACGCGCAGCGAGGCGCAGCTGCAGGCGCTGCTCGACCGCTACGTGCCGCTCGAGAGCGACCGGCGCCACGCCGCCCTGACGGCCCGCGTGGCCGAGCAGCGCGACGCGCTGCACAAGCGCGGCATCCTCGGCGGCGGTGGCGGTGGCGGCTCGGCGGCCGCCCCGGCCCCCACGGCGCCCGGCGAGCCCAGCGAGTCCGACATGTACGACGCCTTCAACGCCCGGCTGCAGGCCATCAACGAGGAAATGCAGGACGTGGCGAAGCGCTGCAACAACCGCGCCTACCGCGACGGCGCCGGCGACCCGGTGCTGGCGATGCAGTGCCTGCAGTTCGGCATCGCCGTCGGCGTGACCCGGGACGGCCAGAACGTCGGCGCGCCGCAGTTCAAGGTCAGCCGCTTCCAGAAGATCGCCTGCGAGAAGGCCCAGGGCGAACCCGGCTACCGGTGCGACTACGTCGCCGGCATGTCGGGCAACGTCAACATGCCGCCCGCCCTGGCGGCGCTGACGCGCAACGGCGAGATGACGCAGGCGCGCTTCGTGCGCCAGGCCGGCGGCTGGCTGCTCATTCCCCGCAGCCGGTAGCGGCGGCGCGGCCCGATGCCCTGCAGGCCGCGGGGGTGCATGCGAAAATGCCTGTTTCCCCCGCCGCTCCCGAAGACACCATGGACATCGAACGCATCAACGCCATCGGCAACGGCATCGCCGACCTGAGCGCCCGCACCGCGGCGCTACGGGGGTATCTTTGACTACGACCGCAAAGCACTGCGGCTGAACGAGGTCAACGCCGCCCTCGAGAACCCCAACGTCTGGAACGAGCCCAAGCGCGCCCAGGAGCTCGGGCGCGAGAAGCGCAGCCTGGACACCGTGGTCGAGACCATCGACCACCTGACGAGCAACCTGGCCGACAACGCCGAGCTCTACGACATGGCCAAGGAAGAGGGCGACGTCGAGTCGCTGGTGGCCATCGAGGCCGAGGCGGCCAAGCTCGAGGAGATCGTCGCCCAGCTCGAGTTCCGCCGGATGTTCAACAACCCGGCCGATCCCTCCAACTGCTTCATCGACATCCAGGCCGGCGCCGGCGGCACCGAGGCCTGCGACTGGGCGCAGATGCTGCTGCGCCAGTACCTCAAGTACTGCGAGCGCAAGGGCTTCAAGGCCGAGGTGCTGGAAGAGACCGAGGGCGACGTGGCCGGCATCCGCAGCGCCACGCTCAAGGTCGAGGGCGAGTACGCCTTCGGCCTGCTGCGCACCGAGACCGGCGTGCACCGCCTGGTGCGCAAGAGCCCGTTCGATTCGTCGGGCGGGCGGCACACCAGCTTCGCCAGCCTCTTCGTCTACCCCGAGGTCGACGACTCGATCGAGATCGACATCAACCCGGCCGACGTGCGCACCGACACCTTCCGCGCCAGCGGCGCGGGCGGCCAGCACATCAACAAGACCGACTCGGCGGTGCGGCTCACGCACATCCCGACCGGCATCGTCGTGCAGTGCCAGAACGACCGCTCGCAGCACCGCAACCGCGACGAGGCCTGGCAGATGCTGCGCTCGCGCCTGTACGAGCACGAGATGCGCAAGCAGATGGAGCAGCAGCAGAAGCTCGAGGACAGCAAGACCGACGTCGGCTGGGGCCACCAGATCCGCTCCTACGTGCTGGACCAGAGCCGCATCAAGGACCTGCGCACCAACGTCGAGATCAGCAACACCCAGAAGGTGCTGGACGGCGACCTCGATCCCTTCATCGAGGCCAGCCTCAAGCAGGGCGTGTAGATGACGTCCGCCACCGCGCGCCCGTCCAGGAACGACATGGAGAACCCCGATGCGTGAAGGCACCGCCCCCCTGACCCGCCGCGAGGACTACGCCGCGCCGCCGTTCTGGATCCGCAGCGTCGACCTCACGTTCGACCTCGACCCGGCCAAGACGCTGGTGACGAGCCGCATGCGGATCGAGCGCAACGACGGCGTCGCCGCCGAGTCGCTCAAGCTGCACGGCGAGGACCTGACCCTGCTGCGAGTGCAGGCCAACGGCGAGCCGGTGTCGTTCCGCCACGAGGACGGGCTGCTGGTCATCGACAACCTGCCCGAGGGCAGCTTCACGCTGGAGATCCGCAACACCTGCGCGCCCGAGAAGAACACCCAGCTCTCGGGCCTGTACACCTCCAGCGGCGGCTTCTTCACCCAGTGCGAGGCCGAGGGCTTCCGGCGCATCACCTTCTTCCTCGACCGGCCCGACGTGATGGCCGTCTACACCGTGACGATGCGCGCCGACAGGGCGAAGTACCCGGTGCTGCTGTCCAACGGCAACCTGCTCGAGCAGGGCGAGCTCGACAACCACCGCCACTACGCCAAGTGGCACGACCCCTTCCCCAAGCCCAGCTACCTGTTCGCGCTGGTGGCGGCCGACCTGGTGGCGCGCGAGCAGCGGGTGCGCACGCGCTCGGGCCGCGACCACCTGCTGCAGGTCTACGTGCGCCGCGGCGACCTCGACAAGACCGAGCACGCGATGAACTCGCTCGTGGCGAGCGTGGTGTGGGACGAGGCCCGCTTCGGCCTCGCGCTCGACCTGGAGCGCTTCATGATCGTCGCCGTGGGCGACTTCAACATGGGCGCGATGGAGAACAAGGGCCTGAACATCTTCAACACGAAGTACGTCCTGGCCAACCCCGCCACCGCCACCGACGCCGACTACGCCGGCATCGAGAGCGTGGTCGGCCACGAGTACTTCCACAACTGGACGGGCAACCGCATCACCTGCCGCGACTGGTTCCAGCTGAGCCTGAAGGAAGGCCTCACCGTCTTCCGCGACCAGGAGTTCAGCATGGACATGGCCGGCACGCCCTCGGCGCGCGCGGCCAAGCGCATCGACGACGTGCGCGTGCTGCGCCAGAACCAGTTCCCGGAGGACGCCGGGCCGATGGCGCACCCGGTGCGCCCCGACAGCTACGTCGAGATCAACAACTTCTACACCGCCACCGTCTACGACAAGGGCGCCGAAGTCGTGCGCATGATGCAGACGCTGGTCGGCCGCGAGGGCTTCGCCCGCGGCATCACGCTGTACTTCCAGCGCCACGACGGCCAGGCCGTCACCTGCGACGACTTCGCGCAGGCGATCGCGGACGCCAACCCCGACAGCGCCCTCGCCCGCCACCTGGCCGAGTTCAAGCGCTGGTACGGCCAGGCCGGCACGCCGCGCGTCACCGCGCGCGGTCGCTACGACGCGCCGACGCGCAGCTACACGCTGTCGCTGGAGCAGAGCTCGGCGCCCTCGCCCACGCAGCCCGGCAAGCAGCCCTGCGTCATCCCGGTGGCCATGGGCCTCGTCGGCGCCGACGGCCGCGCCCTGCCGCTGCAGCTCGAAGGCGAGAGCGCGGCCGTGGGCACCGAGCGCGTGCTGGTGCTGTCGGAGGCGCGCAACTTCTACACCTTCGTCAACGTCGACGCCGAGCCGGTGCCCTCGCTGCTGCGCGGCTTCTCGGCGCCGGTGACGCTGGCCGACGGCCTGGGCGACGCGCAGCTGCTCACGCTGCTGCAGCACGACGCCGACGCCTTCAACCGCTGGGAGGCCGGCCAGCGCCTCGCGCTCGAGCGCCTGCTCGCCAGCCTGCGCGACGGCGGCGAGCTGCTGCTGGACGCGCCCTTCGTCGACGCCATGCGCAGCGTGCTCACCCATCCCGGGCTCGACGCCGCGTTCAAGGAGCTCGCGCTCACGCTGCCGAGCGAGGTCTACATCGCCGAGCAGATGGACGTGGTCGACCCGCAGCGCATCCACGCCGCGCGCGAGGCGATGAAGCGCCAGCTCGCGCAGGCGCTGCGCCCCGAGTGGGAAGCCGCCTTCGAGGCCCACCAGGCCACCGGCAGCTACTCGCCCGACCCGGTCTCGGCCGGGCGCCGGGCGCTCGCCAACCTGGCGCTCGCCATGCTGTGCCTGGATGCGGCGGCGCGCGGCGACGCCGTGTGGCCCGGCCGCGCCTACCAGCGCTTCAAGGACGCCGGCAACATGACCGACCGCCAGGGCGCGCTGCTCGCGCTCATCGGCTGCCATTCGCCGCTGGCCGACGAGGCGCTGGCGCGCTTCCACGCCATGTTCCGCGGCGAGGCGCTGGTGGTCGACAAGTGGTTCAGCTTCCAGGCCACCGCGCCGGAGCACGAGGGCCGCGTGTTCGCCCGCGTGAAGGCGCTGATGTCGCACCCCGACTTCAGCATGAAGAACCCCAACCGCGCGCGCAGCCTCGTGGCCGCGCTGTGCATGGGCAACCCGGCGGCCTTCCACCGCGCCGACGCCGCGGGCTACGTGTTCTGGGCCGACCGCGTGCTCGAGCTCGACGCCATCAACCCGCAGCTCGCCGCCCGCCTCGCCCGCGTGATGGACCGCTGGGCGCGCCTGGCCGAGCCCTACCGCAGCGCCGCGCGCGAGGCCCTGACCCGCGTGTCGGCGAAGTTCGATCTGTCCAACGACGTGCGCGAGATCGTCACCCGCGCCCTGGAGTCCGGTCAATGAATACCTTGTCGATTTCGATCACTTCAACGGCGGGCCGAGCGCCGGGCCGCCCCAAGCCGGCCCGCACCCCCTCGGGGGGGCGGCCGGCGTACTCGACGGACGGGGGGCACTCATGAAGAAGATGGTCAGCCTCACGCAGTACCTCGTCGAGCAGCAGCGCCAGCACGGCCACATCCCCGGCCAGCTGCGGCTGCTGATCGAGGTGGTGGCCCGCGCCTGCAAGCGCATCAGCATCAGCGTCAACAAGGGCGCGCTCGGCGGCGTGCTGGGCAGCGCCCAGACCGAGAACGTGCAGGGCGAGGTGCAGAAGAAGCTCGACATCATCTCCAACGAGGTGCTGATCGAGGCCAACGAATGGGGCGGCCACCTGGCCGCGCTGGCCAGCGAGGAGATGGACAGCATCCACATCGTGCCCAACCGCTATCCGCAGGGCGAGTACCTGCTGATGTACGACCCGCTGGACGGCTCGTCCAACATCGACGTCAACGTGAGCATCGGCACCATCTTCTCGGTGCTCAAGAAGCCCGCCGATCACGAAGGCGTGAGCGAGCGCGACTTCCTGCAGCCCGGCGCCCAGCAGGTGGCCGCCGGCTACTGCGTCTACGGCCCGCAGACCGTGCTGGTGCTGACGGTGGGCGACGGGGTGGCCATGTTCACCCTCGACCGCGAGCAGGGCTCGTGGACGCTGACCGAAGAGAACGTGCGCATTCCCGAGGACACGAAGGAATTCGCCATCAACATGAGCAACATGCGGCACTGGGACGAACCGGTGAAGCGCTACATCGACGAATGCCTGGCCGGCAAGGACGGCCCGCGCGGCAAGGACTTCAACATGCGCTGGATCGCCAGCATGGTGGCCGACGTGCACCGCATCCTCACGCGCGGCGGCATCTTCATGTACCCCTGGGACAAGCGCGAGCCCGAGAAGCCCGGCAAGCTGCGCCTGATGTACGAGGCCAACCCGATGGGCTTCCTCGTCGAGCAGGCCGGCGGCGCGGCCACCAACGGCCGCGAGCGCATCCTCGACATCGTGCCGGGCAAGCTGCACCAGCGCGTGAGCGTGGTCCTCGGCTCGAAGAACGAGGTCGAGCGCGTGACGCGCTACCACCTCGAGCCCGCCGAGTGACGGCGCACAGCAGCGGACGACTCCCATGGGAACCCTCTACCTCGTGCGCCACGGCCAGGCCTCGTTCGGCGCCGACGACTACGACAAGCTCAGCGACCTCGGCCGGCGCCAGTGCGTGCGCCTGGGCGAATACTTCCGCGGCAAGGGCGTGCGCTTCGACGCGGCCATCGTCGGCACCCTGCGCCGGCAGGAAGAATCGCTCGCCGGCATCGCCGAGGGCTTGGGCTGGGACCCGAAGCCCCTCGCCCGGCCGGGGCTGAACGAATACGACAGCCACGCCGTCATCAGCGCCTTCCACACCGAGCCGCTCGCCAAGCCCACCTCGGCCGAGATGGTGCGCCACCACTTCCGCCTGCTGCGCGACGGCCTCGGCCGCTGGATGGACGGGCGCAGCGCGCCGCAGGGCATGCCGAGCTACGCCGAGTTCGTCGCCGGCGTGAACGGCGTGCTCGACCACGTGCGCGAGCACCACTTCGAGCAGAACGTGCTGGTGGTCTCCAGCGGCGGGCCCATCTCCACCGCGGTGGGCCAGGTGCTGGGCATGTCGCCCGAGGCGACGATCGAGCTGAACCTGCGCATCCGCAACAGCTCGGTGACCGAGTTCACCTTCACGCCCAAGCGGCACATGCTGCTGACCTACAACACCCTGCCCCACCTCGACGCACCCGATGACGCGAAGTGGATCACCTACGCCTGAGCCGCCACTGAACCGCGGCGCCGCTTGGCTATAATCGCGGGCTTCACGCCGGTGTAGCTCAGTTGGTAGAGCAGCGCATTCGTAATGCGAAGGTCACCAGTTCGAATCCGGTCTCCGGCACCAGACCCTCCCTCTAGAAGCCGCCCTACTGGGCGGCTTCTTTTTTCCTCCGGGCTCCCGCATTTTCCTCACTTTTACCGGTGCAACTGTGCCACTAGTGTGCCAACGGTGATGGCCGCTCCCTTCAGGTAGGGCGGCGGTCGCGAGTAGTTCGAGTTCGGGCAACTTCCGGATCTGCGACCGTCGACGAGAACCGTTCGGTGGCCACGTCCTGGGAAGCAGGGCCACCGGCGATACGGGCGCCGTGCATCTCCCGCGCTCGCTGCTCCTCAGGCGGGGCGTGCGAGTTCCCGCGGTCGTCGCTGGCCGCCACGGAATGTGGCATCGCGCAGCTCACGTCGACCCTACCAGCGGCCGACAATGGCCTTGCTTCACGCCGCTACCGCGCCGCACGCCAGGCCGCGGTACGCCGGCGGCCATACCGGCTCGTGTTCTCACGACCGGACGAACCGCCCTCGCAATGCGTCAAGGCTTCGGCGAGAGCTTCAATCGATCAGTGGCTGCTCGCTGGCGCTCGCGAAAATTCTGCGCATCACGCTCACGCCTTAGCGACGCATTCTCGATCTGCAACTCGTTGACGCACTTTTTCAACCGCGTCATTCACTCGCGTACCTCCCACTGCTTAGCCAGTTGACGCTGAGGCGCGGCCCAACGACTTGACGACTTGACGACTTCAAATCGCCGCGGGAAAAAGTGGACGAGTTCAGATCGCGCCGGTAAAAAGTGGACAACTTTGAATCGCCGCGGGAAAAAGTGGACGAGTTGGATTTCCCGTGGTCTCGCCGGATCTGGTTCGAATTCAAGGAATGCGTGACGAGACCCCGGGATCGCATCACGGCTTTCTTGAATTCCGTCAGTGAGAGCGCCGAGTTGTCTTCCTGGACAACAAAACGCACCAGTAAGGCAACAAAGCGCACCGGGCGTTGCCAAACTCTCGAGTTGCCTTCCTGTTGCCTAGTAGGTGAGCGTCCAGCCTCCCCACCTTGACGCCGACTTGGTCAATCGCCAGGCGGGT
>JBIQHD010000051.1:0-22048 GCA_044508835.1 Rubrivivax sp. | reverse complement strand
TAGATGTTCACTACCCGGGCGTCTTCAGATCAACATGTGTTCGCTAGCTGCTTACTGAACGGCAACAGTGGGTCGAGTTCGGCCGGCCGGGCCCGGGCAGAAGCAGTCGTTCGAGGAGCGCCACGTCGGCCGCGTCGTGTGAGTGACCGGTCAGAAGTGAGCAGCGGTCATCGGCCTTCTTGGCTTGCGTGTGACCGCTTCTGGTCTTGGCCGCCATTCAAGTGCCGGACCTGACCGGCAGCACCCAGTCTAGAACCGACATTCACCTGGCGGCATAGACCATACGGTCCGGGACTATTGCTCTGCTAGGACCGAATAGCGCAAACCCGCGTGGAACAACTCGGGCGCGAAAGTAGGCCAGTTGCACGAACTAGCGCGCCACCCTGGAAAGGGCCGTGGCATTGAACCCGCTAAGTCGTTGATTTGCCTTGGCGCGAGAGCAACAAACTCGACGCCCTACCAGAGCGAGACAGGACGCGAGGTGCGCACTCAACGGACCAGCCTCAGTGAGCCGCAACCGTCGCAACGCTCCGCGCCAACAACGCCACAGCCTGCGCCTGCCGATGCGTGCCTGTCTTGAAGAGGATGCGCTTGAGGTGCGTGCGCACCGTGCCGAGGCCGATGCCCATCTCCGTCGCGATGTCGTCGAGTGACTGTCCCCGTCCCAGGGCAGCAGCGACGACCGCTTCCGTGCGCGTCAACCCGAACAGCTCCCGCAGTTTCGCCACCGCGAGCGGCGCTTCGGGATCGCGGATGAAGACCAGCACGGCGGGGCGTTCCTCGCCGAAGGCCAGGGCGGCCGGGCGCAAGGGGGCGACTTCCAGGGTCAACGGCATCCGCTGCCGGCGTGGAATCGAGAGGGCCGATCCGGGCGTGCCCACCCTGCCGCGCGCCGTCTCCATCGCGGCATGCACCGACGCCAGCAGCCTGTCGCGCAGCGCGGGCGGGTGAAGTGACAAGCGCCCGCGAACGACTGCAAGCGCCGGATTTCCACGCAGCAGGGTGTCCGCCATCGCGCTCGCATGGAGGATGCGGCAGGTGCCGTCCATCACCAAGACGCCGGTGTCGAGCCGGTCGAGCGCCTGCAGCGCCACCGCCTGCTGGTGGATGGCCGCGGCGAAGCGTTGCCCGAGCCGGAGCGCGCGCTGCAGGTGCGGCAGGACCAGCGCCGCCTGCCGGCGCTCCTGGCCGGCATAAGCCCCGGCATCGCGCGGGCGGTGGATGCCCAGCACGCCCACCGCGCCCTGCGACGTGGGGAACACCGCGCCCAGCATGTGGTGGATGCCCAGGTGAGGCAGCCACTCCTGATAGAAGCCGCTGCGCGCCTGCTCCTCACGCGTCACCAGGTCCTCGTCGGTGATGATGCGCGACATGCCGCAGGCCACGGAGCGCTCCACCCACAGGTCGCGGCGGTGCCAGTCGTCGGCCCATGCCTGGTCCCGCGCGGACACCATCAGGTTGCCGGTGCATTCCAGCAGGCTCACCTGGCCGCCGTCGCCGTGCAGCTTGACCACGGTGCTGGTCGAGCCGAGGGCCTGCGCGATCCGCGATGCGGTGCCGGGCCACAAGGCGGCGTCCACCGCCGCATCGTAAAGATGCGCGATGAGCGCCGACAGGCGGGGTTCATGGAACGCGGAGGACTCCATGGCCGATTTCTATCCTGTTTGGGAGACGAATTCCCGTTCGCGGCGCATCACCATTCGGAAAGGCACTTTCGAATGGGAGAGACGCATGAAGATGAGCACGTTCGGCCGCTGCATCCTTTGGGTCGCGGCGCTCGCCGGGGTGGCGCCGGCCCTGGCGCAGGCCACCACGCCCCTGGACAGGATGGACATCGCCGGCGTGCGCATCGGCATGACCGAGGCCGAGGTCGTCAAGGCCATCCAGGCCTTCGATGCCGGTGCGACGCGCACGAGCCGGTCCGTGGCCTATTTCCCGTACTTCGACGGCGTCAATCACCTGCAAACGCCGGAGTTCCTGGACAACATGGGTTTTCGCACGGCCGACACGACCATCGGCGTGTGGTTCACCGGATTACCTGCCGAGCCGCGTGTGTTCGCCGTCGTCCGCCGCAGCGGCCCGGCGCAGCCCCCGAGCGGTGAGCAGATGCTGTCTGCGCTGACCGCCAAGCACGGCCCCTTCAACGTTCGGTCGGTTCCCCGCCCCGGCGGCGCCGCCATCGTGCAATGGGACGAGGCCGGCAAAGCGCAGTGCACGGTGGCGAAAGAGCGCAACGGCCAGAGGGTGCCGTGGTCGAATGCCATGGGAACCCTGATCCCGCCCAATGCGGTCAAGGTTCTCGAGCAGAACGCCCGCCAGGGCGTGCCTCACCTGCGCGAGGCCCTGGGCGCCTCCCCGGACGTGTCGAAGTGCGGCACCGTCCTGCGCTACGAATGGGGGAGCGAGCCGGTCCGCAGTTTCGAAGCCTGGCTGGTGGACCAGGGCGGCATGATTGCCGCGGATCGCCAGTCGGCCCGATGGGTGGAGCAGTTGAAGGCGGAGGCCGTTCGCAAACGGCAGGGCCAGGGAAAGGCGCCCAAGCTGTAGAGGCTCGATCCGCTACGCGATCACCGCCAGGATCACGCTCGACGCCTTGAACAGCGCCGTGGCGCGCACGCCCGGGGCCAGCCCGAGGGTGGCGACGCTGCCCTGCGTGACGATGGCGGCGATGGTGCCGCCGCCGTCCATGTCGATGATCACCTCGGCGTTCACCGCGCCGGGGACGACGGCGCTCACCGTGCCGGGCAGCCGGTTGCGGGTGGACACCTTGGCGTCGCCCAGGTCGGTGGCGACGACGACCGACGACGACTTGACGAGCGCGATGGCCTCCATGTGGGTGCGCAGGCCGAGGTTGGCCGCGCTCTCGCGCGTGACGATGGCGACGAGGCGCGCGCCGCCCGGCAGGGTCAGCTCGACCTCGTCGTTCACGGCGCCGGAGCGCACCGCCGTCACGGTGCCGAGGAACTGGTTTCGGGCACTGGTCTTCATGTTCAGCAGCCTCAGGGGTGAGATGTCCTGTTCGGCGTCGATGGCCTCGTCGTCGAGCAGCCGGACGAAACGCTCGTGGATCGCGTGGATCGTATCGAAGCGCTCGATCAGCCGCTCGCCGCGCGGCGTGAGCCGCGTGGAGCCGCCGCCGCGCCCGCCGATGGAGCGCTCCACCAGCGGCTCGCCGGCGCGCTGGTTCATGGTTTCCACCGCGTCCCAGGCCGCGCGGTAGCTCAGGCCGACGGCCTTTGCCGCATGGGTGATGGAGCCGTGCGCGGCGATGGCGCGCAGCAGGCCGATGCGCCCGCGCCCGCCCAGGCTCTCGCCGCCGACGGTGATCCACACCGCGCCCTTCAGTTCGAGCCGGTCGCTCTTCGGTCGCCGAGACGGCATGCGTTCTCCTGGTCTGCGGCGCGATCGCCGCGTCCGGGAAGCATAGCGAGTGCACCTCGCCGCCGCGGCGGCGGCGGTCAGGCCAGGGCGGGCTCCAGCGCCTGCGCCGCCTCGACGACGCGGCCGGCGCGCAGGTGGACCACCTCGTCGGCCAGGGCCCGGACGTCGGCCTCGTCGTGGGTGATGAGCAGCATCGGGACGTCCAGCATCGCCTGCACCTGCGCCAGCTCCTCGCGCAGGCGCTGGCGCAGGCGGCCGTCGAGGGCGGCGAAGGGCTCGTCGAGCAGCAGGGCCGTCGGCTCGGTGACGAGCGCGCGCGCCAGCGCCGTGCGCTGGCGCTGGCCGCCGGAGATCTGCTCGGGGAAGTGGTCGGCCACGGCGGGCAGCTGGAAGGTTTCGAGCCAGCGCTCCACGCGCGGGTCGCGCACGCGCTGCCGCGGGTTGCGCCAGCCGCCGCGCAGGGCGAAGGCGATGTTCTGGCGCACGGTGAGGTGCGGGAACAGCGCGTAATCCTGGAACACGAAGGCCAGGCGCCGGGACTGCGGCGAGAGGTCCACGCCGCAGGAGGCGTCGAACAGCGTGCGCGTGCCGATGCGCACGTGGCCGCTGTCGGGGCGCACCAGCCCGGCGATCATCTTCAGCGTCTGGCTCTTGCCCGCGCCGGAAGGACCGAACAGCACCAGCCGCCGCGCCCGGCTGTGCAGCGACACCTGCAGGTCGAAGCGCGAGGTGCCGTGCTGCAGCCGCTTGGCGAGTTGCAGGTCCCAGGTCATCGGCATCGCCCGTTCATCGCCGCTGCGGCACGCGCCCGGGCACCAGCCGGCCGGCCGCGAGCAGCACCGCGATGCAGGTGACGGAGGTCACCGCCACGAGGAAGTTGGCCGTGTCGTCCCGGCCGGCCTGCACCGCCTCGTACACGGCGATGGACAGCGTCTGCGTCTTGCCAGCGATGCTGCCGGCCACCATCAGCGTGGCCCCGAACTCGCCCGTCGCGCGGGCGAAGGACAGCAGCAGCCCGGCCAGGATGCCGCGCCAGGCGAGCGGCAGCGAGACGCGGAAGAAGATCGACACCTCGCGCACGCCGAGCAGGCGCGCGGCCTCCTCGAGCTGCGGGTCGACCGTCTCGAACGCGGCGCGCGCCGCCTTGAACACCAGCGGAAAGGCCACCACCGTGGCGGCGATCACCGCCGCCTGCCAGGTGAAGATGAGGCGCACGCCGAACTGCTGGTCGAGCCATGCCCCGAGCGGCCCCTGCGAGCCCAGCAGCACCAGCAGGTAGTAGCCGAGCACCGTGGGCGGCATCACCATCGGCAGGGTGAGCGCGGCGTCGAGCAGCTCGCGCCCGGGAAAGCGCAGGCGCGCCAGCGCATACCCCACGCCGACGCCGAGCACCAGGTTGAGCGCCGTCGCCCAGCCGGCGACCTTGAGCGTGAGCGCCAGCGCGATCCATGCCTCGCCCACGCGCGATCAGGGCTTGCGGAAGCCGTACTTCGCCAGCACGGCCTGCGCCTGCGGCGCCGTCAGGAAATCGACGAAGCGGGCGGCCAGCGCGGCGTTCGGGCTCGCCGCCAGCGGCGCGACGGGGTACAGGATGGGCGTGGGGGTGGGCACCGTCAGCGCGACCTTCACCTTGTCGGGCATCAGCGCGGCGTCGGTGGCGTAGACGAAGCCGGCGTCGACCTCGCCGCGGGCCACGTAGTCCAGCGCCTGGCGCACGTTCTGCGCGCCGATCATCTTCGGCTCCACCGCGGCCCACAGGCCCGCCTGCTCCAGCACGCCCTTGGTGTAGCGCCCCACCGGCACGCTGGCGGGCAGGCCGATGGCCACGCGGTGGTAGGCCGCCTGGGCGAGGTCGCCCACCGCCGCCGGCGCGTGCGCGCTGCCCGCGGGCACGATGACCACGAGCGCGTTGGCGACGAAGTCGCGCCGCGCCTCGGCCTTGACCAGGCCCTTGGCCTGCGCCTGGTTCATGGTCTCCTGGTCGGCGCTGGCGAAGACGTCCACCGGCGCGCCCTTGTCGATCTGCTGCAGCAGCGCCCCCGAGGCGCCGAAGTTCAGCTGTACCTTGGTGCCGGGGTTGGCGGCCTCGAACAGCGGCGCGACCTCGCGCATGGCATTGGTGAGGCTGGCCGCGGCCGAGACGGTGAGGTCGGCCGCCGCGGCGCCGAGGCTGAACCCGCAGGCCAGGACGAGAGCGGACAGGCGGCGCAGGGATACGGTCATCGGTGCTCCCGCAGGAGAAGTGTCAATGTGCATGAGTCTATATCCCGGCTCCGCACAATGGGGCATCGCCGCGGCCGGCCGGCCGGATTTCCGTCGCGTATCTGATGCAGCCCAAGGCCGGCCCTTCGCGTCGTCAGCGGCAGGCGGCACCGCTCTTAAGATCGCGCCGCACGAGGAAAAACCTCGGAATGGCCGGCAGGCGCCACGGGACGGCGCGCCGGCGCCCGCCGCCGGCATCCGCCGCCCGGCCCCTCTTTTCGATCTTCACGCCACCTGCCGATACAGTCGCCTCCTTCGATATGCGAACTCATACATTCCGATCCCCCCTTCCCACGATCCTGGCGCCGGCGCTGCTGGGCCTGGCCGGCCTGCTGCCGGCGGCGGCGGGCGCGCAATCCGCCTTCGACCTGGGCACCGTCAGCGTGACCGGCACCCGCCCGGCCGTGGGCGAGATGCCGCAGGACCAGGCCGGCTCGGTCATCACCCGGCGCGACATGGCGCGCCACGACCGCCGCACGGTGGGCGAGGCGGTGAACCTGCTGCCCGGCGTGACGCTCGCGGACAACTCGCGCAACGAGCAGCTCGTCTACGTGCGCGGCTTCGACGCGCGCCAGGTGCCGCTGTTCATCGACGGCATCCCCGTGTACGTGCCCTATGACGGCTATGTCGACTTCAACCGCTTCGGCACCTACGACCTGGCGGCGATCCAGGTCGCCAAGGGCTTCAGCTCCATCGCCTACGGGCCGAACGCGCTGGGCGGCGCCATCAACCTGGTGACGCGCAAGCCCGTGCGCGCACTGGAGGGCGACGCCTTCGCCGGCCTGCGCAGCGGCAACGACCGCCATGCCGGCGTCAACCTCGGCACGCGGCAGGGGAACTGGTACGCGCAGGCCGGCCTGTCCTACCGCGAGGCGGACGGCTTCCGCCTGTCGTCGGACTTCGTGCCCACCGCCACCGAGGACGGCGGGCGGCGCGAGAACAGCGCGCGCCGCGACGGCAAGGTCTCGTTCAAGCTGGGCTTCACGCCCGACGCGAGCGACGAGTACGCGCTCGGCTACTACCGCCAGGACGGCCGCAAGGGCCAGCCGCCCTCCACCGACCCGGCCTCGGCGCGCTACTGGCGCTGGCCGTTCTGGGACAAGGAGAGCCTGTACTTCGTCTCCAGCACGGCGCTGGGCGAGGCCGAGACGGTGAAGCTGCGCCTGTACCACGACAGCTTCGACAACGAGGTGACGAGCTACACCGACGAGACCTACAGCGCGCTCAAGACCAGCGGGCGCGGCAGCGTGGGCACCGGGCGCAGCATCTACGACGACCGCACCGTCGGCGGCTCGGTCGAGCTCGTCTCCACCCGCTGGCAGCGCCACACGCTGCGCGCCGTGCTGCAGCAGCGCAACGACCGGCACGTGGAGACCGACGCCAACGCCACGGTCAACACCCGCTACGAGGACACGCTGCGCTCCATCGGCGCGGAAGACCTGATCGCGCTGGGCGAACGCTGGCAGCTGTCGCTCGGCCTCGCGGCGCACGAGCTGCGCCCGGAATCGGTGTTCAGCATCGGCAGCGCCTACGCCCTGCCGGCGAAGACGCGCGCGACCAACCTGCAGGCCGGCCTGTTCCACGCCCTGGCCGGCGAGGGCCGGCTGTACGCCACGCTGGCGCGCAAGACGCGGCTGCCCACGCTGAAGGACCGCTACTCGCAGCGCCTGGGCAACTACGTGGAGAACCCCGACCTCGGCGCCGAGCGCTCGCTCAACCTGGAGCTCGGCTACCAGGGCAAGCCGCTGCCGGGCGTGGCGCTCGAGGCCGCGCTGTTCTACAGCCGGGTGGACGACAAGATCCAGTCGGTCTTCGTCGCCGGCGGCACGAGCTGCGGCCCGGCCACGCCGTGCCAGATGCGCAACGTCGGCGAGGCGCGGGTGTGGGGCGTGGAGCTCGGCGTGAACGCCAGGGTCGCGCCCTGGCTCGAGCTGGGCGGCAACCTGACGCTGCTCGACCAGAAGAACCTGTCCGATCCCGACGTGCGGCTGGTGGGCGTGCCCGACCGCAAGCTGCTGGCCTATGCCGTGGCGCACGCGGGCGCGGCGGTGGACCTGATGGCGACCCTGGAGCACAACGACCGGCGCTGGATCTCCGACACCGCCTCGATCGGCGGCTTCGAGGTGCTGGGGCTGAAGGCCGTGTGGCGCCCCGCGCCGCGTGTCAGCGTCGAAGCCGGGGTGGACAATCTGCTGGACCGCAACTACCAGCTCGATGCCGGCTTTCCCGCTGCGGGGCGAAGCTGGTTCGCGACCCTGCGCCATGCCTTCTGATGCACCGACTTCCGGGGCCGCCGCGGCGGCCGCCATCCTCGAGTCCGGCGAGGCCGGCATCGACGCGCGCTTCGCCGCGTTCGTCGAGCGCCAGCGCGAGGCGGGCCTCGTCGTCGAAGGCGTGGTGATGACCTTCCCCGAGGGCCGCACCCACTGCAAGGGCGCGATGGTGCTCGTCGACGTGCGCGGCGGCGAGGCCTTCACCATTTCTCAGGACCTGGGCGCCGGCTCCACCGCCTGCCGCCTCGACCCGCGCGGCGTGGCCGCCGCCAGCCGCGTGCTGCGCGAGGCCCGCGCACGGGGCGCCGAGCTGGTGGTCGTCAACCGCTTCGGCGGCCTGGAGGCCGCGGGCAGCGGCTTCGCCCAGGAACTGCTGGAGCTGATGACCGAGGGCACGCCGGTGCTGACCATCGTGGCGCAGCGCCACCTCGACGCCTGGCGCCGCTTCAGCGGCGACGCGCCGGTGCTGCCGGACGATCCCGCGGCCTGGGCGGCGTGGCTGGCCGGCGTGCGGGCGAGCCCGCGGCCCGGGGCCCGCCATCGCGGCGATGCGCCGGCGTGAGTGGCTGAAGGCCGCGGCGGCCGCCGGCCTGGCCCTGCGCGCCGGCCAAGGCGCCGCGGCGCCGCTGCTGCAGGTGTTCGGCACGGCGCCGGCGCGCGTCGAGCGGGTGTTCGCCGCCGGCCCGCCGGCGGCGGTGCTGCTCTACGCGCTGGCGCCCGAGCGCCTGCTGGGCTGGCCCATGCGCCTGGGCGACGCGGCGCGCGCGCTGCTGGCCGCGCCCGCGAGCGAGCGCCCGCTGCTCGGGCGGCTGTCCGGGCGCGGCAGCACCCTGCCGATGGAAGCCCTGCTGGCGCTGAAGCCCGACCTGGTGCTCGACGCCGGCAGCGTGGACGGCACCTACGCCTCCACCGCCCGGCGCGTCGCGGCGCAGACCGGCCTGCCCTACGCCCTGCTCGACGGCCGCCTGGCCGACAGCCCGCGCCAGCTGCGCGAGACCGGTGCGCTGCTCGGCGTGCCCGCGCGCGCCGAGGCGCTGGCGGCGGCGGCCGAGGCCATCCTCGCGCGCACGGCGCTCGTGCGCGGCGCGCGGCAGCCCGGCGTCTACCTCGCGCGCGGCAGCGACGGCCTGGAGACGGCGCTGGCCGGCGCCATCAACGCCGAGGTGATCGAGGCCGCCGGCGGGCGCAACGTGGCCGCCGGGGCGCGCGGCGGCGTGGCGCGGGTGTCGATGGAGGAGCTGCTGGCCTGGGCGCCCGACTGGATCGTGACCCAGGACCCGGCCTTCTTCCGCCACGCGCGCGGCGACGACCTGTGGCGCAGCCTGGCCGCCGTGCGCGAAGGCCGCCTGGCGCTGCTGCCGGCCCTGCCCTTCGGCTGGATCGACGGGCCGCCGGGCATCAACCGCCTGGCCGGCGTGCAGTGGCTGGCGGCCCGCCTGGACGGGGCCGAGGTGCCGATGTCGCGCACCCTGGCCGAGGCGCAGGCCTTCTACCGGCTGTTCTACGGCGTCGAGCTGACGCGCGAGGCGCTGCAGGCGCAGTTCGATGGCCGCGCCTGACCTGCCGGATGCCGCCCGCGCCGCGGGCGTGCCTTCCCCTGCGCGGCGCCCGCCCCTGGGCGCGCTGGCCGGCGTGCTGCTGGCGCTCGCGCTGGCCGTGCTGGCGGCGTTCGCCGCGGGCCGGTTCCCGGTGCGTCCGCAGGAGCTGCTGCAGTCGCTGTGGGCCTGGGCGACGGCCTCGCCCTCGCCGCTGCCGGCCGACGCGGAGGTGGTGATCTGGCGCATCCGCCTGCCGCGCATCGGCGCGGGGATGCTGGTGGGCGCGGCGCTGGGCGCGGCCGGGGCGGCCTTCCAGGGCATGTTCCGCAACCCGCTGGTCTCGCCCGACATCCTCGGCGTGTCCGCCGGCTGCGGGCTGGGCGCCTCGCTCGCCATCCTGCTCGGCTGGCCGCTGGGCGCGGTGTCGGGGCTGGCCTTTGCCAGCGGGCTGCTGGCGGTGGCGGTGGTGATGTTCGTCGCCGGCCGCATCGACGCCCCCGACCCGACGCTCGTGCTGGTGCTGGCCGGCGTGGCGGTGGGCGCGCTGCTGGGCGCGGGCATCTCGCTGGTCAAGCTGCTGGCCGACCCGAGCGTGCAGCTGCCGTCCATCACCTTCTGGCTGCTCGGCGGGCTGAACGCCGTCACCACCGACGACCTGCGGCTCGCGGCGCCGACGCTGCTGCTGGGCCTCGCGCCGCTGCTGCTCTGGCGTTGGCGCATCAACCTGCTCAGCCTGCCCGACGACGAGGCCGCCGCCCTGGGCGTGAACGTGCCGCGGCTGCGCCTCGCGGTGGTGGCCGCGGCCACGCTCGTCACCGCCTCGGCGGTGGCCATGGCCGGCATCATCGGCTGGGTCGGGCTGGTGGTGCCGCACGTGGCGCGGCTGCTGGTGGGGCCGGAGTTCACGCGCCTGATGCCGATGTCGGCACTGCTCGGCGCCGCCTTCGTGGTGCTGGCCGACACGCTGGCGCGCACCGCCGCGGCCATCGAGCTGCCGCTGTCGGTGCTGACCGCGGCGGTGGGGGCGCCGTTCTTCCTGTGGCTGCTGGCGCGCGGGGCGGGGCGGCCATGAGCGCCCCCGCCCGGCCGCCCGAAGGGGGCGCTCGCGTCCCTCCTGGAGGGACCCGCGAAGCGGAGGGTGCACCAGTGAGCGCCCCCGCCCGGCCGCCCGAAGGGGGCGCTCGCGTCCCTCCTGGAGGGACCCGCGAAGCGGAGGGTGCACCAGTGAGCGTGGTGCTGCAGGCCCGGAACCTGGCCTTCGGCTATGCGGCGCGGCGCGTGGGCGAGGGCGTGGATCTCGCGCTGCGCGCCGGCGAGGTGCTGTGCCTGCTCGGCCCCAACGGCTGCGGCAAGACCACGCTGTTCCGCACCCTGCTCGGGCTGCTGCCGGCGCTGGCGGGCGAGGTGCGGCTCGACGGCGAGCCGCTCGCCCGCTTTCCGCGCACCGAACGCGCGCGGCGCATCGCCTACGTGCCGCAGGCCCATGCCGGCGCCTTCGCCTACCGCGTGGACGACGTCGTGCTCATGGGCCGCGCGGCGCGCATCGGCCGCTTCGCCGCGCCCTCGGCCGAGGACCGGCGGCTCGCGGCCGAGGCGCTGCAGCGCCTGGGCATCGGCCACCTGGCCGCGCGCCGCATCACCGAGGTGAGCGGCGGCGAGCGCCAGCTCGCGCTCATCGCCCGGGCGCTGGCCCAGCAGGCGCCGCTGCTGGTGATGGACGAGCCCACCGCCAGCCTCGACTTCGGCAACCAGGTGCGCGTGCTCGGCCACGTCGGCCGGCTGCGCGCCCAGGGCATGGCGGTGTGCCTGTCCACGCACCAGCCCGAGCACGCCTGGCGCGTGGCCGACCGCGTGGCGCTGATGCGCCACGGGCGGCTGGTCGCCGTCGGCCCGCCGGCCGAGGTGATGACGGCAGCGGCCCTCGCCGCGCTGTACGACGTGGACGAGGCCGACGTCGTGCAGGGCCTGGGCGGCCTCGGACACCTCGCCACTGCCGTTGCTCCGCCATGAGCCCCACCGCCTTCGATCCGGGCATCGACTACGCCGCCCTCTACCGCGCGCAGATGCAGCGCGCGCGCCGCGTGCCCAAGGCCGCCGGCGCCTGGGACGAGCGGGCCGCCGGCTATGCCGCCAAGGCGGGCCACGGCGCGTACGTGCCCGCCTTCATCGCGCGCATGGACCTCACCGGCGCGCGCACGCTGCTCGACGTGGGCTGCGGGCCCGGCACGCTGGCGCTGCCGCTGGCGCGCCGGCTCGACCACGTGACGGCGCTCGACTACAGCGCCGGCATGCTCGAGCAGCTGCGCCTGCGCGCCGGCGCCGAAGGCGTGGCCAACGTGGCGCCGCTGCAGCGCGCCTGGGAGGACGACTGGGCCGGCGTGCCGGTGTGCGACATCGCCATCGCCTCGCGCTCCACGGCGGTGGCCGACCTCGGCGCCGCGCTGGCCAAGCTGCACGCCCACGCGCGGCTGCGCGCCTACGTGAGCTACCTGTCGGGCGGGCACTTCATCGACCCGCGCATCGTCGAGCTCGTCGGCGCCCGCGAGGCGCGCGCGCCCGACCACCCGGTGGTGATGGGCATGCTGCGCCAGATGGGCGTGCGGCCCCGGCTGGACTTCATCGAGACGCCGAGCCGCCTGGCCGGCTGCCGCGGCTTCGACGAGTTCGCCGAGCGCGTCGCCTGGACCACCGGCCCCTTCGGCCCCGAGGCGCGCGAGCGCCTGCGCCGCTGGTACGAGGCCGACGCCGGCCGCGCCCGCCGCGGCGGCGCGCCGATGCGCTGGGCCTTCATCGGCTGGGACGTGGCCCGCTAGGGCCGTCCGCCTCGCGCATCGGCGTGAGGCGGGTGCCCCTCGGCGGCGGGGCGGGCGCTTCCGGGTTGCCGTGCGGTGCCGCCGCTCCAACAATCGCCGCTCATGCCGGCCGAACCCGACGCCTCGTCCCCGCCCCCGCCGCGCCCGGCCGCGACCGCCGGATCGCCCTTCGAGCCCGGGAAGACCCTCGAAGCACGCGTCCGGGAAGCCAGCCGCAGGACGTGCTCCGGCGAAGCCAGGTTCCGGAGGGGGCCGACGATGGAGAACCCGTGAACCGCAACCTCTGGCTGCTGGCCGTGCTGCAGGGCCTGTTCCTCACCAACAACGTCACCTTCATCGCCATCAACGGCCTGGTCGGGCTCGCGCTGGCGCCCTACGGCTGGATGGCGACCCTGCCGGTGATGGGCTACGTGGTGGGCGGCGCGCTGTTCACCGGGCCGGTCGCGTGGGCGCAGTCGCGCTTCGGGCGCAAGACGGGGTTCGCGCTGGGGCTGGCGGTGGGGCTCGCCTCCGTCCTGCTGTGCGCCTTCGCCGCTTACATACGCGACTTCTGGCTGCTGTGCGCGGCCACGGTGCTGGCGGGCTACTACTCCGCGAACGGCCAGCTCTACCGCTTCGCGGCGGCGGAGATCGTGCCGCTGCCCGCCCGCGAGAAGGCGGTGTCCCTGGTCATGGCGGGCGGGCTGATCGGCGCGGTGCTCGGCCCCAACCTGGCGGCGCGCACCAAGGACCTGGCGGCCGCGCCCTTCGCCGGCGCCTACCTGGCGCTGGCCGTGGTGGCGCTGCTCGGGATGGCGCTGCTGCGCGCCGTGCAGCTGCCGCCGGCGCCGCAGGGGCCCGCCCGCCTGTCGGCCGGGCGCCCGACGGCGGCGATCGTGCGCCAGCCGGTCTTCATCGTCGCCGCCGGCGCCGGGGCGCTCGGCTACGGCGTGATGAACCTGCTCATGGCGGCTACCCCGCTCGCGATGCAGCAGTGCGGGCTGCCGTTCGACGACGCGGCCCTGGTGCTGGAATGGCACGTGATCGGCATGTTCGCCCCCGGCTTCTTCACCGGGCACCTGATCAGGCGCGTCGGCGCGCTGCCCGTCATGGGGGCCGGCGTGGCCCTGAACCTGGTGTGCGTGGCGATCGCGCTGTCCGGCGTCGAGCTGCACCATTTCGCCGTGGCGCTGTTCCTGCTCGGCGTCGGCTGGAACTTCCTGTTCACCGGCAGCACGACGCTGTCGCTGTCCGCCTACGCGCCCGAGGAGAAGGACCGGGCGCAGGCCATCCTCAACTTCCTGCTGTTCGCCGTGATGGCGCTCAGCTCGCTCTCGTCCGGCGTGCTGGTCACGACCCAGGGCTGGACCATCCTGAACCTCGGCTCGCTGCTGCCGCTGCTGCTGATCGCCGCGGGCCTGGCATGGCTGGCGGCGAGCCGGCCGGTGCAGCCCGCCTGAGCTGCCGCCCGGCCCTCACTGCGCCTGCGGCGACGGCTCCGCCCGGCGGCCGGGGGCCTCGCGCCGCACCAGCTGCTGCCTTGCCGCCCACTGCGCCGCGTCGTCGAGCGCCGCGGCATAGCGCAGCTCGCCGCCGCTGTGCACCGCGATCGGCACGCCGCCCTCGAACAGCAGGCGGTTGCCCGGCAGGCGCGGGATCTTCTCGCCGGGCGTGAGGATGCCGGCCAGGTTGAGCGGGTCGACGGCGGAGATGGCCACGCGCTCGCGCCCCTCGTCCTTCGCCGTGCCGCGCAGCGCGGCGGCGGCCTCGGGCAGGGCGAACTGCTCGCCCGAGAAGCCGCTCACGAAGCGGCCGCCGCGCACCTCGCCGCGGGCTTCGAGGCGGCGGTAGACGTAGTGCAGGTCGCGCCACGGCGGCAGGCCGTCCTCGCGTTCGAGCAGCTTGCGGAAGACCACGCCGTAGCGGCGCAGCAGCACGCGCGCGATGTGGTCGACGTGCGGCTCGGCCAGCGCGCCGGGCGATTCCGGCGGCGGGCGCGAGCGGCGGGTGAGCGACCAGCGCCCCGCCTCGTCGATGGGGTCGTGGCCGGGGCGGCGGCGGCGCAGCTTGTTGCGCCGCTCGGCGGTCATCACCAGCGCGCGCAGGCCGGCGAAGGTGTCGCAGGTGGCGAGGCCCTGCGCCACCAGCTCGGCCAGGGCCTGCTCGGTCTCCTCGCCGAGCAGGCGCACGTCGCGCTGCAGGTCGCGGAAGAAGCTGGCGCCATGCGCGCGCAGCGCCTCGCGCACGGCGAGCGCCCTGCCGGACAGCGGCGGGTCGGCGTCCGGCGTGCCGGCGGCCTGCTGCCAGTGCGCCAGCGACTCGCGCTCGCACAGCACGATGGGCGTGCCGCGGATCGGCCCGCTCTTGTGGGCCGTCGTGCCGTCGGCCGGGCGCCACCACACGATGCGCCCCGCGGCGCACAGCCGGTCGAGCATCGCCGGCTCGTAGCCGCGCACGCGGGCGGCGAGCAGGTCGTCCTCCCACGCCGCGGCGGGCGCGGCCAAGCCTTCGAGCTGGCGCAGCGCGTCGGCGAGGCCGCCCTCGCCTTCGCGCCGCTCGTCGTCCGCGTCGCTGGCGAGCCGGTGCCAGCGGAACAGGAAGCGCATGAACTGCGCCGGCGGCACCGGCCGCACGTCGGCGCGCAGCGTGTCGCGGGTGAGGCGGTGCATGCGCGCGAGCAGCCGGCGGTCGCACCACTCGGCCGCCTCCGGCGCGGTGAAGGCGCCGCGCATCGCCGTGCCCTCGGCCTCGAGCTGCGCCAGGGCGGCGGCCACGTCGCCGGCGCCCAGCCCGAGCGGCGCGGCCAGCGCCTCGGCCGTCACCGGGCCGAGCAGTTCGAGGCGGCCGCGCAGCAGCTCGCGCAGGGCCGCGTCGCGTTCGGGCGGCTGCGGCGCCGTGCGCACCGCGTCGATCGGGGGCGACATCGCCGCGTCGGGCCGCACCGCCTGCAGGTCCTGCAGGCGTTCGGCGGCCGCGAGCAGCGTGCGGCCGCCCGGCAGCGTCAGCCGCGTGGCCCGCCGCTGCTGACCGAGCGCGGCCTCGAAGTCCGGCGCGTCGACCTCGCCGGCCGCGAGGAAGCCGTGCACGCACAGCGCGTCGTGCAGCTCGTCGGCGCTGCCGATCTCGGGCCGCGCGTCCTCGCGCACCTGGGCGATGGCCTGCGGGTCGAGCCGGCCGATGTCGTGCGCGGTCTGCAGGTCCATCAGCGCCTGGGTGGCCACCATCTTCGTGCGCCGCTCCTCCGCCGCGCCGTCGTCGAGGAAGGCGAAGGGCCGCGCGTTGAGGATGGCGTGCGCCAGCGGCGAGGGCGAGGCCAACTCGCGCGTGACGATCTCCACCTCGCCCGCCTCGATGCGCGCGAGCAGCCGCACGAAGCCGTCGGCGTCCATCGTCTCGTGCAGGCAGTCGTGCAGCGTCTGCGCGACCAGCGGGTGGTCGGGGATCTCGCGCGGGCCGGCCAGGTTCTCGGCGCAGGCGACCTGGTCGGGGAACACCACGGTGAGCAGGTCGTCCGCGTCCGAGCGCTGGAACTGCGGCGGCGTGCGGCGCCCGCCGCTCATGCGCCGCACCGCGAGCGAGGCGGTCGCGTTCCAGCGCCAGCGCGTGCCGAACATCGGCGCGTCCAGCAGCGCCTGCACCAGCAGCTCGCGCGCCGTGGCCGCCTTCAGGTAGTGGCGCACCTCGTCCAGCGGGAAGCTGTGCGTCGGCCCGAGCGAGAGCACGATGCTGTCTTCCAGCGCGCTCGCCTGCAGCTCGAAGTTGAACTTGCGGCACATGCGCTTGCGCAGCGCCAGGCCCCAGGCCTTGTTGATGCGCGAGCCGTAGGGCGAGTGGATGACGAGGTGCGTGTCGCCCACCTCGTCGAAGAAGCGCTCGAACACGATGCGGCGCTCGGTGGGCAGCGCGCCCAGCGCCGCCTTCGAGGCGCCGAGGTACTGCGCGAGCTGCTGCGCCGCGGGCCGCGGCAGCGCGAGATCGTCCTGCAGCCAGCGCTCGCAGGCTTGCAGGCCATCTTCCAGGCCATCCCCCAGCCGCTCGTCGGCCTGCGCCGCCAGGCGCGACACCGCATGGCTCAGCTCCTCGGTGCGGCCCAGGCGCTCGCCGAGCCAGAACGGCATGGTCGGCGGCTGGCCCTTCGCGTCCTCCACCATCACCTTGCCCGTCTCCACCTTGGCGATGCGGTAGGAGGCGTTGCCGAGCTGGAACACGTCGCCCGGCAGGCTCTCGAAGGCGAAGTCCTCGTTGAGGGTGCCGATGCGGTGGCCCTCGGGCTGCAGCACCACGTCGTAGTCGAACTGGTCGGGGATGACGCCGGCGTTCGTCACCGCCGCCAGCCGCGCCCCGCGGCGCGCGCGCAGCACGCGGTGGACGGCGTCGTAGTGCAGGTAGGCGCCGCGCCGCCCGCGCCGCGTGGCGTAGCCGTCGGCCAGCATGTGCACCACCTGCTCGAACACCGGCAGCGTGAGGCCGCGGTAGGGCGCGGCCAGGCGCAGGCGCTCGTACAGCGCGTCCAGCGGCCAGTCGCGGCACGCCACCTCGGCGATCACCTGCTGCGCCAGCGCGTCCAGCGGCCGCTCGGGCACGTGGATGCGGTCGAGCTCGCCGCGGCGCACCGCGTCGAGCAGCGCGGCGCATTCCAGCAGGTCGTCCAGCGCCAGCGGGAACAGCCGGCCCTTGGGGATGGCGCCGATGGCGTGGCCCGCGCGGCCCACGCGCTGCAGGAAGGCGTTCACCGCGTGCGGCGAGCCGAGCTGGCACACCAGGTCGACGTCGCCGATGTCGATGCCCAGCTCCAGCGAGCTCGTCGCCACCAGCACCTTCAGCGCGCCGGCCTTGAGCCGCTGCTCGGCGTCGAGCCGGTGCTCGCGCGCCAGGCTGCCGTGGTGCGCCGCCACGTGCGCCTCGCCCAGCCGCTCGGCCAGGTGGCGCGCCGCGCGCTCGGCCACGCGCCGCTGGTTGACGAAGACGAGGGTCGTGCGGTGCTGGGCGACCAGCTCGGCCAGGCGGTCGTACAGCTCGCTCCACACCTCGGTGGCCATCACCGCCGTGAGCGGCGAGCGCGGCACCTCGATCGCGAGGTCGCGCTCGCGCACGTGGCCGGCGTCGATGACCTCCACCGGCTCGGCGCGGTTGCCGACCAGGAAGCGCGCCATCGCGTCCAGCGGCTTCACCGTGGCCGACAGCCCGATGCGCACCGGCGGCCGCTCGCACAGCGCCTCCAGCCGCTCCAGGGTCAGCATGAGGTGCGCCCCGCGCTTGGCGCCGGCCACCGCGTGCAGCTCGTCGACGATGACCGTCTTCACCGAGGGCAGCATCGCCCGGCCCCCGGCCGAGGTGAGCAGGATGTAGAGCGATTCCGGCGTCGTCACCAGGATGTGCGGCGGCGTGCGGCGCATGCGCTCGCGCTCGGCCGCGGGCGTGTCGCCGGTGCGCACCGCGTCGCGGACCGGCACGTCGGGCAGCCCCGCCGCCGCCAGCCGCTCGCGGATGCCGGCCAGCGGCTCCTGCAGGTTCTTGCGGATGTCGTTGGACAGTGCCTTCAGCGGCGAGACGTACAGCACCTGCACCGCGTCGGGCAGGCCGCGCGCCAGCCCTTCGACGACCAGGTCGTCGATGGCCGAGAGAAAGGCGGCCAGCGTCTTGCCCGAGCCCGTGGGCGCGGCGATCAGCGCGTGCCGTCGCTGCGCGGTGACGGCCCAGGCGCGGGCCTGCACCTCGGTGGGCCGGCCGAAGCGGTGTTCGAGCCAGCCGGAGACGGCGGGGTGGAAGGCCATGCTCAGCCGCTGCGGCGCGTCCCGCCGGGCGCCGCGGGCCGGCGTCCGGCCGTGCCGGAAGGGGGTGTCGTGCGGGCCTGGCGCAGCATCGGCCAAGCATAGGCCTTGCCGGCGCGCGCCCGGCCGGCAGGGCTCAGTGCTTCACGTTCTCGCGGTTGAAGCCCTTCGTCGGCGCGATCGTCTTGGGCACGCCGTCGCTGCCGTCGCTGCACGGCGCCTGCCACTCGCGCAGCTCTTTCGCCAGCACGCTGCGGCCGTCCATCTCGGCGCGGCGGATGAGCTCGAACACGTTGTCGTCGGTCACGGCCTCGTGGCCGAGCCCGCGGGTCAGCTGGCGGTAGATGGTCTCGATGTCGTCCGGCGTGGGGTGCGTGCCGCCCATGGAGTGCTCCTTCGCGATGCCTGTGCCACAGGCCGGCAACCCATGTGCCCGCCGGGCGGCGTCAGTGCGCGCCGTTGCGTCCGTTGTGCTTGTTGCCGGCGCGCTGCGTCACCCGCGCGACCACGTAGTCGGTCATCGCCAGCGCCAGCTCGCGCTCGCCGACGAAGGCCTTGCCGGCGTGCTCGCGCTCCAGCAGCGCGGCCTCTTCCTCGTTGTGGGTGCGCACGATGACCTCGATGTCGGGGTTGAGCGTGCGCGCCGTCTCGGCCATCTGGCGCACCTCCACCGTCTCGGGCGTGGCGATGACGAGCATGCGGGCGTGGGCGATGTGCGCCTGGATCAGCGTCGCCGGCTCGACGGCGTTGCCGGCCACGGCCGGCGTGCCGGCCTCGCGCAGGCGCTCGACCATCTCGCGGTTCTGCTCGGCCACCACGTAGGGGATGCCGCGTTCGGCCAGCGCCTTGGCGATGCCGCGGCCCACGCGCCCGTAGCCCACGATCACCACCTGCTTCGACAGGAACTTGCGGTCGGTCGCCTCAGGCAGCTCGGCCAGCGGGTCGTGCACATGCTCGATCTTGCGCAGCAGCGCCGGGTTTTCGCGGAACCAGCGCTGCACCGGCCCGATGACGGAGAACATCAGCGGGTTGAGCGCGATGGTGATCAGCGCCCCGGCCAGCACCAGGCTCTGGCCGGCCGGCGGCATGATCTTCAGCGACACGCCGAGCGCCGCGAGGATGAACGAGAACTCGCCGATCTGCGCCAGGCTCGCGCTCACCGTGAGCGCGGTGTTCAGCGGGTAGCGCAGCAGCAGCACCAGCACCGCCGCCGCCACCGACTTGCCCACCAGGATGATGGCCAGCACCGCCACCAGCTGCAGCGGGTGCTCGACCAGCACCTGCGGGTCGAACAGCATGCCCACCGAGACGAAGAACAGCACCGAGAAGGCGTCGCGCAGCGGCAGCGTCTCGTCGGCGGCGCGGTGGCTGAACTCCGACTCGCGCAGCACCATGCCGGCGAAGAAGGCGCCCAGCGCGAACGACACGCCGAACAGCATCGACGCGGTGTAGGCGATGCTCACCGCCGCCGCCACCACGCACAGCGTGAACAGCTCGCGCGAGCCGGTGCGCGTGACCTGCCACAGCAGCCACGGGAAGGCGCGCCGCCCGACGACGAGCATGAAGGCGATGAACGCCGCCACCTCCGCCAGCGTGCGGCCGAGCGTGCGCCACAGGCCCGGCGAGACGGCATCGGCCTGTCCCGCGCCGCCCATCAGCCCGGCCAGGGCCGGCAGCAGCACCAGCACCAGCACCATCGCCAGGTCCTCCACCACCAGCCAGCCCACGGCGATGCGCCCGTTCATCGAGTCGACGATGCCCAGCGTCTCCAGCGCCTTGAGCAGCACGACCGTGCTGGCGCACGACAGCGTCAGGCCGAAGACGATGGCGCCGCCCAGCGACCAGCCCCAGGCCAGCGCCACCCCGGCGCCGAGCGCGGTGGCGGCGATGATCTGCACCACCGCGCCGGGCAGCGCCACCTTGCGCACCGACAGCAGGTCGCCGAGCGAGAAGTGCAGCCCCACGCCGAACATCAGCAGCATGACGCCGATCTCGGCGAGCTGGCCGGCGATTTCGCCGTCGGCCACGAAGCCGGGCGTGGCCGGGCCGATCATCACGCCGGCCATCAGGTAGCCGACCAGCGCCGGCATTCGCAGCCGCAGCGCCACGAAGCCCAGCACCAGGGCCAGCCCGAAGCCGACGGCCAGGGTCGTGATCAGCGAGAGCGAATGCGGCATGGTTCGCGGCCGGGGTCGGTGGAGGGGGCGGGCGGGTTTCGAGTCTAGGGGCAGGCCGCCCGGCGGTCTCTAGAATGAGCGCCCCCATTCTTCCAACGCACTTCGCGAGGCACCCCCGTTGCAGCCCACTACCGTCGAGCAGTTCCTGTCGTGCGTCGCGCGGCGCGACCCGAACCAGAGTGAATTCCAGCAGGCCGTCAAGGAGGTGATGACGAGCCTGTGGCCGTTCATCGAGAAGCAGCCGAAGTACCGCGACTACGCGCTGCTCGAGCGCCTGGTCGAGCCCGAGCGGGTCATCCAGTTCCGCGTGACCTGGGTCGACGACCGGGGGCAGACGCAGGTCAACCGCGCCTGGCGCGTGCAGCACAGCTCGGCCATCGGGCCGTTCAAGGGCGGCATGCGCTTCCACCCGTCGGTGAACCTGTCCATCCTCAAGTTCCTCGCCTTCGAGCAGACGCTGAAGAACTCGCTCACCACCCTGCCCATGGGCGGCGGCAAGGGCGGCTCCGACTTCGACCCCAAGGGCAAGAGCGACGCCGAGGTGATGCGCTTCTGCCAGGCGCTGATGATCGAGCTGTACCGCCACCTCGGCCCCGACACCGACGTGCCGGCCGGCGACATCGGCGTGGGCGCGCGCGAGGTCGGCTTCATGGCCGGCATGATGAAGAAGCTGTCGAACAGCGCCTCGTCGGTCTTCACCGGCAAGGGCCTGGCCTACGGCGGCAGCCTGATGCGCCCCGAGGCCACGGGCTTCGGCACGGTGTACTTCGCCGACCAGATGCTGCACCGCCAGCACAAGTCCTTCGACGGCATGCGCGTGTCGATCTCCGGCTCGGGCAACGTGGCGCAGTACGCCGCCGAGAAGGCGATGGACCTGGGCGCGCGCGTGGTCACGCTGTCCGACTCGGGCGGCACCATGGTCGTGCCCGACGGCTTCGGCGAGGACCTGCTGGCCGCGGTGCTGGAATGGAAGAACGTGCAGCGCGGTCGGCTGTCGGACTTCGCGGCGCAGCACAAGCTCAGCTTCGAGGCCGGCAAGCGCCCCTGGCACGTGCCGGTGGACATCGCGCTGCCCTGCGCCACGCAGAACGAGCTCGACGCCGACGACGCGAGGACGCTGGTGGCCAACGGCGTGCAGTGCGTGGCCGAGGGGGCCAACATGCCCAGCACGCTGGAGGCGGTGGACGTGTTCCTCGCCGCCGGCACGCTGTACGCGCCGGGCAAGGCCAGCAACGCCGGCGGCGTGGCGACCTCGGGCCTGGAGATGTCGCAGAACGCGCTGCGCCTGGGCTGGACGCACGCCGAGGTGGACGAGCGGCTGCACGTCATCATGAAGGACATCCACGAGAACTGCGTGCGCCACGGCAAGCGGGCCGACGGGTCGATCAACTACGTGGACGGCGCGAACATCGGCGGCTTCGTGAAGGTGGCGGACGCGATGCTGGCGCAAGGGGTGTACTGAGCGCACGCCGGTTCCGGGCCGCTCGCGCCGCGCGCGGCGCGCCGCGTTGACCCGCTCGTCCATGTCGACCCGTTCGCGCTGAGGTATCGAAGCGCTCGCCCCACTCACCCCGTTCGCGCTGAGCTTGTCGAAGCGTGCGCGCAGTCCGGTTTGCTTGGTTGGGGCTGCGGCCGAAGCTGAGAGGAGCCGGGACTCGCCCCGGCGGGCGAGTCACCTTTCTTGCTTGCCCAAGAAAGGTGACCCAAAGAAGGGCACCCCGACGGAGGCGGTCCGCTGCGCGGACTGCTCTGCGGTGCTCGGAGTGTGGCGCTCGCGCGAAACTCGCTGCGCGCCCTGTGGGCGCTGCGCTCAGACAGTCGCGCGAAGTCAGAAGACGAAGGCGCTGCGCGCCG
>JBIQHD010000050.1:0-22430 GCA_044508835.1 Rubrivivax sp. | reverse complement strand
ACGGCGGCGTCGAGGTCGGCGTCGTCGAACACGATGAAGGGCGCGTTGCCGCCGAGCTCGAGCGACACCTTCTTCAGCGTCGCCGCGGATTCGCGCGCCAGGTGCTTGCCCACGGGTGTCGAGCCGGTGAAGGTGAGCTTGCGCACGCGGGCGTCGGCGAGCCATGCGTCCACCACCTCCGGCGTGCGCTCGCGCGAGGCGGTCACGACATTCAGCACGCCGGCGGGAAGGCCGGCCTCCTCGGCCAGGCGTGCCAGCGCCAGCGAGGTCAGCGGCGTGTCCTCGGCCGGCTTGCACACCACGGTGCAGCCGGCGGCCAGCGCCGGCGCGATCTTGCGCGCGATCATCGCCGCCGGGAAGTTCCAGGGTGTGATGGCGGCCACCACGCCCACCGGTTCCTTCAGCACCAGCATGCGGCGCCCGCGCCGCGGCGCGGGGATCACGTCGCCGTAGGCGCGCGTCGCCTCCTCGGCGAACCACGCCACGTAGCTCGCGGCGTAGAGCACCTCGCCGCGCCCCTCGGCCAGCGGCTTGCCCTGCTCGCGCGAGACGAGGCGGCCGAGGTCGTCCTGGTGGGCGAGGATGAGCGCGTGCCAGCGCCGCAGCGCCTGCGCCCGCTCGCCGGCCGGCGTGGCGCGCCACGCGGGGAAGGCGGCATGGGCGGCGTCGGCGGCGGCGCGCGCGTCGGCCGCGCCGCTGTCGGGCACGGCGGCGATGCGGCGGTCGTCGGCGGGGTCGCGCACGTCGAACACGGCCTGCCCGGCCGCCGGTCGCCAGGCGCCGCCGAGGAAGTTGCGGGAGCGGATCAGGTCGTCGCGGGCCAGGTCCAAAGGCGGCGGCCGGCTCATGTGACGATGCCCAGCTGCCACGGCACGAACTCGTTGTCGCCCAGGCCCAGCGCCTCGCTGCGGGTGCGGTGGCCCGAGGCCACGCGCAGGATCTCCCGGAAGATGGTCTCGCCGAGCTGCGCCACCGTCGCCTCGCCGTCGACGACCACGCCGCAGTTGATGTCCATGTCGTCCGCGAGCCGCCGGAACATCGGCGTGTTGCTCGCCAGCTTGATGGAGGGCACGGGCTTGGCGCCGAACATCGAGCCGCGCCCGGTGGTGAAGCAGATCAGGTTCGCGCCGCTGGCGATCTGGCCCGTCGCCGAGCAGGGGTCGAAGCCGGGCGAATCCATGAACACGAAGCCGGTGCGGTCGATCGGCTCGGCGTACTCGTACACCGCGTTGAGCGGCGTGCTGCCGCCCTTCATCGCCGAGCCCAGGCTCTTCTCGAAGATGTTGGCCAGCCCGCCGGCCTGGTTGCCCGCCACCACCACGCCGTTCATCTGGCCGCTCTGGCCGCGCGAGTACTCCTTCCACCACGCCAGGCGCGCGAGCAGCCGGCGGCCGACCTCGGGCGTGGCCGCGCGGCGCGTGAGCAGGTGCTCGACGCCGTAGATCTCGGGCGTTTCCGACAGCACGGCGGTGCCGCCGTGGCGCACCAGCAGGTCCATCGCCGCGCCCAGGGCGGGGTTGGCGCTGATGCCCGAGAAGCCGTCCGAGCCGCCGCACTGCAGGCCGATCACGAGGTGGCGCGCGCTCACCGGCTCGCGCGCCACCGCGTTCGCGTCGGGCAGCAGGGCCTCGACGGCCGCGATGCCGGCGGCAATGGTCTCGCGCGTGCCGCCGGTGTCCTGCATGTTGAAGGCCACGAGCTTCGGGCCGCGCGCGAGCCCCTGGCTGTCGAGCAGGTCGCCGATCTGGTTGCGCTCGCAGCCCAGGCCCACGATCAGCACCGCGGCCAGGTTCGCATGCCGCGCGTAGCCCGCCAGCGTGCGGCGCAGCACGTCGAAGTTCAGGCTGGGCGTGGACATGCCGCAGCCGCTGTTGTGCGTGAAGGCCACCACGCCGTCGACGTTCGGCCAGGCGGCCAGGCGCTCCTCGGTGAACCAGCCGGCGATGCGGCGGCACACCGTGGCCGAGCAGTTCACCGACGACAGCACGCCGATGTAGTTGCGCGTGGCCACGCGGCCGTCGGGCCGCACGATGCCCTGGAAGGTGGCCTGCTGCGCCACGGGCACGAAGTCGACCGGCCGCACGTCGGCACAGAACGCGGGGTCGCGGTCGAACTCCTCGAAGCGCAGGTTGTGCGTGTGCACGTGCTCGCCGGCCTGGATGTCGCGCGCGGCGAAGCCGATCACCGTGTCGTACTTGCGCACCGGCTGCCCGGCGGCGATCGGCACCGCGGCGAGCTTGTGGCCCGCCGCCACCTGCGCCCGCGCGCGCAGCGGCGGGTCGCCGATCTGCCGGCCGAGCGCGATGGGCTCGCGCGCGACCAGGATGTTGTCGGCCGGATGCAGCCGGATGACGGGTGACACGGAGGGAGGGGGCATGTTGCGGTCGGCGCCTTCTCGTCAGCTCTTCATCAGCTCTTTGAGCTTGAGCCGCTCGATGAGCTGCGTCTCCTTGCGGTAGACCGCGGCCACGTACTTCTCGTAGGCCGGCCCGTCGAGGTACATCACCGGCGCGTCGATCTTGGCGCAGGCGTCGGTGAACTCGGGGCTGGCGACGGCGGCCTTGAACGCGGCGTCCAGGCGGGCCTGCACGGCTGCGTCGAGCCCCCGCGGCGCGCCGACGCCGTTGGGCGCGTCGACCACCACGTCGTAGCCGGCGTCGCGCAGGGTGGGCACGTCGGCGAACTCGCGCGTGCGCTGCTCGCCCCAGGTGGCCAGCAGGCGCAGCGCGCCCGAGCGCACGTGCGGCGCCCACGAGCTGGAGTCGGCCAGGGCGTCGAGCTGGCCGCCCAGCAGGTCCTTGAGCGCCGGTGCGCCGCCCTTGTACGGGATGTGGTTGAGGCGGATGCCGGCGGCCATCGCGAACTCCTCCATGCCGACGTGCGTGGCGCCGCCGACGCCGGAGCTGCCGTAGGTGAGCATGCCCGGCTGGGCCTTGGCGCGCGCCACCAGGTCGGCCAGCGTCTTCAGCGGCGACGACGCCTGCACCGCGATGCCGAAGGTCTGGCCCGAGGTGCGGGCGATGTAGTGCAGGTCCTTGAGCGGATCGATCTGCACGCTGCCCAGCTGCGCGAAGCGCGTCACCGAGATCGGGATCTGGCCGATGGTGTAGCCGTCCGGGCTGGCGCCGGCGAGGGCCTTCAGGCCGATCATCCCGGACGCGCCGGCCTTGTTCTCGACCACGAGGGTCTGGCCCAGCTGTCGCGCGGCGGCGGCGCACAGCGCGCGCATCGTCATGTCGGCCGTGCCGCCCGCGGGCCACGGGCAGATGAAGGTGATGGGCCGCTCGGGGTAGCCCGCCGCGAGGCTGCGCGACGAGGTCGCGAGCAGGGCGGCGGCGCCGAGGCCTCCGAGAACGATCTGGCGGCGGCTCGATGTCATGCTGTCTCCTTTGTTCGATGAATGCCGGAGGGCGATTCTTGCGGCGCGCGCCATTCCATTCCAATGAAGTTATGGACTCGCTTCATAACCGTTTGAATATCATGGCGCGATGAGCGACATCGACCGGGTCCTGCGTTCCAACCTCAAGCTGCGCCACCTGCAGCTGCTGGTCGCGCTCGACCAGTTCCGCCACCTGGGGCGCGCCGCGGAGTTCCTGTCGGTCACGCAGCCGGCGGTGTCGAAGACGCTGGCCGAGATCGAGCGCATGTTCGGGCTGAGCCTGTTCGACCGCTCCACGCGCGGCACCGAGCCCACGCCCTACGGCGCCACCGTCGTGCGCTTCGCACGCTCGGTGCTGGCCGACTTCGACCGCACGCGCGACGAGATCGCCGCCGTCACGAGCGGCGCCACGGGCCGCGTGCGCGTCGGGGCGATGGTCGTGGCCACGCCGGTGCTGCTGGCGGGCGCCGTCGAGCGGCTGAAGGCGCAGTCGTCGCAGACCGCGGTGCTGGTCGAGGAGGGCGACCTCACGCGCCTGCTGCCGCGCCTGCGCGTAGGCGAGCTCGACCTGTTCGTCGGCCGCCTGGAGCCCGGCTACGCCGCGCCCGACCTGGAGACCGAGGCGCTGTACGACGAGCCGATGCGCATCGTCGCCCGCCCGGACCATGCCCTGGCGAAGAAGCGGCGCCCGACCTGGGCCGACCTGGCCGTCGAGCCCTGGGTGGTGCCGCCGCCGTGGGCCTCGTCGCGCATCAAGCTCGACCAGATGTTCTACAAGCACGGCCTGAACCCGCCGGTCGACCTGGTCGAGACCGCCTCGTTCCTGGACATCCTCACCTTCGTGCGGCGGCGCGGCGCCATCGGCTTCCTGGCGCGCGGCGTGGCGCAGCACTTCGAGCGCGAGGGGCTGTTCAAGGTGCTGCCGGTCGACGTGCCGTTCGAGCTGCCGCCGGTGGGCATCATCACCATGCGCGGGCGCCGGCGCACGCCGGCGAGCGAGCAGCTCATCGGCTGCCTGCGGCAGGTGGCCCCGGCGGCGGTGCGGGCTCGGCGCATCGGCTAAGGTGGCCGCGCCATGCCCAAGAAAGCGCTCTACGCCGACCCCGAGCCGTCCCGCGCCGAGGTCGATGCCTGGCCGGGTCCGGCGGTGATCGAGTTCGGCGCCGACTGGTGCGGCTGGTGCCTCGGCGCGCAGCCGCACGTGGACGCGGCGTTCTCCGCCCATCCGCAGGTGCGCCACCTGCAGGTCGCCGACGGGCGCGGGCGCCCGCTCGGCCGCTCCTTCGGCGTGAAGCTGTGGCCGACGCTGGTCTTCCTCGACCACGGCCGCGAGGTGGCGCGCGTGGTGCGGCCGGCCGACGCGACGCCGATCCGCGACGCGCTGGCGAAGATCACGGCCGCCTGACGCGTCGGTCCGCGCGCCGCTATGCTGGCGCGCGATCCCACTGCGAAAGGCACGCATGTCCCGCCCCGTCTGCATCGTCACCGGCTCGTCCTCCGGCATCGGCGCCGCCACCGCCCGGCTGTATGCGAAGAACGGCTGGAACGTCGTCGTCAACTACTCGCGCGACCCGGCGCCGGCGCAGCGGGTGGCCGACGACTGCCGCGCCCTCGGCGCCGAGGTGCTGGTGGTCCGGTGCGACGTGTCGTCCGACGCCGACTGCCGCCGCCTCGCGGCCGAGGTCGAGGCCCGCTGGGGCCGCGCCGACGCGCTGGTCAACAACGCCGGCACCACGAAGTTCGTGGCGCTGAAGGACCTCGACGGGCTGGAGGCCGAGGATTTCCAGAAGATCTACGCTGTCAACGTGGTCGGCGCCTGGCAGATGACGCGCGCGCTCGTGCCGCTGCTGCGCCGGCATCCGGTGGCGGGCGTGGTCAACATCTCCTCGGTGGCCTCGTTCATGGGCGTGGGCTCGTCCATCGCCTACATGGCGTCCAAGGGCGCGCTCAACGCGATGACCGTGGGCCTGGCGCGCGCGCTCGGCCCGGACATCCGCGTCAACGCCATCGCGCCGGGCCTGGTGGAGACGCCGTGGCTGCAGACGGGCCTGGGCGAGCGCTACGAGGCGAGCGTGGCGGGCTACAAGTCGCGCGCCGTGCTGGAGGAGGTGATCTCGCCCGAGGACATCGCCGAGACCGCCTGGTACCTCGGCGCGCGCGCGGCCAAGACCACCGGCGAGCTGCTGCTCGTGGACGCGGGGCTGAAGCTCACCAAAGCGTGACCGCGCCGGGCGTGACCGACTGCGCAGCGCGGCGCCGCCGCGGGCCGCCGCCGCGCGGCCTTTCTGAATAATCGCCGCGCATGGATCCCGCCGCCCCGTCGCCCTGGAAGCCGCTGCACGCGCGGCCCTACCGCCTGCTGTGGCTGGGCGGCAGCGCCTACTTCCTCGGCAACGCCATGCTGAGCATGGCGGCCTCGTGGCTGATGATCGAGCTGACGGGCTCGTCCTTCCTCGCGGCGCTGGTGCAGACGGCCTCGTTCCTGCCGATGTTCCTGCTGTCGCTGCCGGCCGGCGTGATGGCCGACACCGCCGACCGCCGCCGCATCATCCTGCGCTCGCTGAGCGTCTATTCGGCCACCGCGCTGCTGCTGGCGGCGATGAGCCTGGCGGGGCTGGCCGGCGCCGGCACGCTGCTCACGCTCACCTTCGTCATGGGCTGCTGCACCGCGCTGCAGTCGCCGGCCTGGAACTCGGCCGTGGTCGACACGGTGGACCGCGGCGACCTGCCGCAGGCCATCACCCTGACCGCCATGTCGTACAACGCGGCGCGCGCGGTCGGGCCGGCGCTCGCCGGGGTGCTGTTCGCCTGGATCGGCAGCCCGCTGGTGTTCGCGCTGGCCATCGCCACGGGCCTGGCGATGCTGCAGAGCATCCGCCTCGCGCCGCCGGCGCCGCACCCCACGGCCAAGCTGCCGCCGGAGCGCATGTGGGGCGGCATCCTGAGCGCGCTGCGCTTCGCGCGGCATTCGCAGGCCATCCTCGCGCAGCTGATCCGCACCGTGGCCTTCAGCGGCATCGGCTCGGCGCTGTGGTCGCTGCTGCCGGCCATCGCGCTGCAGCTGGGCCTGGGCGCGGCGGGCTACGGCTTCCTGCTCGGCTGCCTGGGCGTGGGCGCGGTGGCGGCGGGCTTCTTCATCGCCCGCGTGCGCGGCCGCTTCGGGCTGGAGGCGATGGTCGCCGCGAGCTGCGCCGTCTTCGGCGTGGCGATGCTGGTGTCCGGCTGGTCGCCGTGGAACCTGCCCGTGTACCTCACGCTGGTGTGCGGCGGCGCGGCCTGGATGGCGGTGATGTCCACGCTCAACGCCGCCACGCAGACGAGCGCGCCGCAGTGGGTGCGGGCGCGGGCGGCCTCGCTGCACACGCTCTCGGCGCTCGGCTCCTTCGCGCTGGGCGCGGCGTTCTGGGGCGCGCTGTCGGCGGTGTTCGGCCTCACCGCCACGCTCAGCCTCGCCGCGGCCGCGATGCTCGCGAGCATGGCGCTGTCGCGCCACTTCACCCTGCGCATGGGCGAGGACAAGGACGTGCTGCAGGCCACGCCCTGGGAGGACCTGTTCGTCGTCGAGGAGCCCGCGCCCGGCTCGGGGCCGGTGGCGGTGGAGATCGTCTACCGCATCGAGGCCGCGCACGCGCCGCGCTTCCTAGCGGCGCTGGAGCTGCTGCGCGCCCCGCGGCGGCGCGACGGCGCCACCTTCTGGCGCGTGTACCGCGACCTCTCCAACCCGGCGCGCTACGTCGAGCGCTTCATCGTCGACTCCTGGGTCGACTACCTGCGCCAGCGCGCCCGCGCGACGCTGGCCGACCGCGACCTCGAGGCGCAGGTGCGCGCCTTCCACACCGGCCCGGAGCCGATCGTGGTGCAGCACTACATCGCCGAGCGCTGAGCGGTCAGGCGGCCTCGCCCGCCAGCCGGCCCAGCAGCGCGCCGACGCGCAGGTCGTCCAGGTGCCCGAAGTGCGACAGCCGCAGCCGCCCGCGCCGGTCGATCAGCACGAGGCTGGGCGTGCCGCGCAGCGCGTAGGCCTGCATCGTGAGCGGGAGATCGCCGTGCGCCGCCGGCTGGTCGATGCCGATGGGGAACGCCAGGCGGTTCTCGTGCACGAAGGCGCGCAGCGCCGCGGCCGTCATCACCGCATGGTGCTCGAAGACCGTGTGCAGGCCGATCACCGCCACGTCGTCCTCGCCGAAGGCCGCGCGGATGCGCACGGCCTGCGGCAGGCCGTGCGAGACGCAGGCCGGGCACAGCATCTGGAAGGCATGCAGCACGACCACCCGCCCGCGCAGCGCGGCCAGGGTGAGCGGGGCCCCGGTGTTCAGCCACTGGCTGACCTGCAGTTCCGGGGCGGTGTCGGGCGAGGGGTCCATGCGGGGCTCCGGCGGCCGGGCGTCAGGCCGCCCCGCGCAGTGTGACGGCGGGAAAGTCCACCGGCACCGCGAAGGCCACGTTCACGTAGTTGGTGAACAGGTTCAGCGCCACGTGGGCGACGATCTCCACCACCGCCTCGTCGTCGAAGCCGGCCGCCCGCAGCGCCTGCAGGTCGGCCGCGTCGACCTGGCCGCGGGCGTCGACGAGCCGCAGCGCGAACGCGAGGGCGGCGGCGGTCCTCGGGTCGGCCGATTCGCCGGCCTGCGCGGCGCGCATCTCCTCGGCGCTGGCGCCGGCCTTGCGGCCGAGGGCGGTGTGTGCGCTCAGGCAGTAGCTGCAGGCGTTGCGGTCCGCCACGGCCACGGCGATCTGCTCGCCGAGCCTGGCGCCGAGCGTGCCCCGGCCCAGGGCGCCGAACGCGCCCCACATGCTGGCGAGCGCGGCGGGCGAATGGGCCACCGCGCGGAACATGTTGGGCGTGGCGCCGAACGCGGCCTGGATCTGGTCGAGCAGCGTCTTGCGCGGCCCCGAGGCGGTGGCGGGGTCGATCAGCGGGATGCGGGTCATGGGGTGGCTCCTGTCACGTCGAAGGGAAGGGAAGGCGCCGGGCCGCGGGATGCGCGCCGGCGTCCCGCCAGTGTGGGGCGCGAATCGATATGATTCGCTACGTTTGATCCGAACAACGAGCCAATTCGTCCAGGATGGGCTGCCCATGGCCGAGGTCGTCGATCGCCTGTCGTCGCTGCTGGAGCGCTTTCGCGTGCGGGCGCACCTGTTCCACAGCGGGCCGCTGTGCGGCGTGACGCGCTACGCCGCCGAGCCCGGCCGCGGCTTCCTGCACGTGCTGCGCCGCGGCCGCATGACGGTGACCCACCGGCCGAAGGGCGGCGCGCCGCGGCGCATCGAGGTGCGCGAGCCGACGCTGCTGTTCTATCCGCGCCCGCTGGCGCACGACTTCCACAACGCGCCGCGGGACGGCGCGGACTTCGTCTGCGCCACGCTCGATTTCGACGGCGGCGACCTGCACCCGGTCGCGCGTGCCCTGCCGCCCGTCGTGGCGCTGCCGCTGCGGGCGGTGGACGGCCTGGACCACACGCTGGCCCTGCTGTTCGCCGAGACGGAGCGCGTGCGCTGCGGCCAGCGGCTGCTGGCGGACCGCCTGTTCGAGGTGCTGCTGCTGCAGCTGCTGCGCTGGCTGCTGGACCACCCGGCCGAGGCCGGCGTGCCGGCCGGCCTGCTGACCGGGCTCGCGCACCCCAAGCTGGCGCGGGCGCTGGTGGCGATGCACGAGCGGCCCGAGGCGCCCTGGTCGCTGGCGTCGATGGCGCAGTGCGCCGGCATGTCGCGCAGCGCCTTCGCCGCGGCCTTCCGGGAACGGGTGGGCGAGACGCCGGCCGAGCACCTGCTGCGCTGGCGCGTCTCGCTCGTGCAGGGCCTGCTGCGCGACGGGCGCTCGCTCAAGACGGCCGCCGACCGGCTCGGCTACGCCAGCGCCTCGTCGCTGTCGCGTGCCTTCACGCAGGCGGTGGGCATCTCGCCTCGGGCCTGGCTGAAGGCGCAGGAGGGAGCGCAGGACAGGGCGCAGGTGGGGGCGGAGACGGGGCTGCGCTAGGGGTTTTCCTGTAATGATGCACCATTGAGGCACCTTCAAAACACCGCCTGCGGAGTCCCCATCCATGCCTACCCGTCTGTCGCTCGCCAAGGACAAGCTCAAGTTCGTGCTGTTCGAGGGCATCCACCCGACCGCGGTCGACGCGATCCGCGGCGACGGCTACACCAACCTGGTCACCTACCCGAAGGCGCTCACGGGCGACGAGCTGGCCGAGGCGATCGCCGACGCGCACTTCATCGGCCTGCGCTCGCGCACGCTGCTCACCGAGGCGATGCTGGAGCGGGCGCCCAAGCTGGTGGCCATCGGCGCCTTCTGCATCGGCACCAACCAGATCGACCTCGCGGCCGCCATGCGCCGCGGCATCCCGGTGTTCAACGCGCCGTTCTCCAACACGCGCAGCGTGGCCGAGCTGGTGCTGGCCGAGATCATCATGCTGATGCGCGGCATCCCGCTGAAGAACGCCGAGCAGCACCGCGGCGGCTGGGTCAAGAGCGCGGCCAACTCCTACGAGGTGCGCGGCAAGACGCTGGGCATCGTCGGCTACGGCCACATCGGCACGCAGATCGGCGTGCTGGCCGAGCAGCTGGGCATGACGGTGGCGTTCTACGACGTGGAGGTGAAGCTGCCGCTGGGCAACGCGCGCCAGGTGCCCACGCTGGACGACCTGCTGGCGATGAGCGATGTGGTCAGCCTGCACGTGCCCGAGACCCCGCAGACGGTGAACATGATCGGCGCCGCGCAGTTCGCGAAGATGAAGCCGGGCAGCCACTTCATCAACGCCTCGCGCGGCACGGTGGTCGACATCGATGCGCTCACGGCGGTGCTCGACAGCGGCCACCTGCTCGGCGCGGCGATCGACGTCTTCCCCGTCGAGCCGCAGGGCAACGACAGCGCCTTCGAGTCGCCGCTCGTGCGCTTCGACAACGTCATCCTCACGCCGCACATCGGCGGCTCCACCGGCGAGGCCCAGGCCAACATCGGCCGCGAGGTGTCGGCCAAGCTGCTGCGCTACAGCAACAACGGCTCCACCGTCTCGGCGGTGAACTTCCCCGAGGTGGCGCTGCCCGAGCACACCGGGCGCACGCGGCTGCTGCACATCCACCGCAACGTGCCGGGCGTGATGGCCAAGGTGAACGAGCGCTTCTCCGCGGCCGGCATCAACATCGATGGCCAGTACCTTCGCACCAACGAGGAAGTCGGCTACGTGGTGATCGACGTGGAAGGCAGCGCGCCGCGCGAGCAGCTCGAGGAGATGTGCAGCGTGCCCGGCACCATCCGCTGCCGCGTGCTCTACTGAGCCCGCGCGTGCGGCAGTTCGACCTCGGCCGAGGCGGGCGTGGGCACGCGCAGCGCCTCCTCGAAATGCGCCAGCATGCGCGCCTCGCGCCCGGGCGTCTGGGTGCCGATGCAGTCGCGCGGCGCGATCACCTCGTAGTCGCGCATGCGCGCGTCGACGGCGGTGGTGGCGATGCACTGGTCCGAGGCCACGCCGGTCAGGATCAGCCGGTCGGCCTTCAGGTGCTGCAGCAGCAGCTCCAGCGGCGTGAGGAAGAAGGCCGAGTGCTTGGGCTTGAGCACGAAGTAGTCGTCGCGGTCCGGCGCCAGCGCCCGCGTGATGCGCGCGCCGTCGCCGCCGGCCGCGAGCGAGTGCGCCACCACGTCGCGCAGGTCGGAGCGCCACAGGCCGCGGTTGTCGTTGGCGTAGACGGCCGGCACGCCCGCCGCGCGGCAGCGCGCCTTCAGCGCGGCGATGGGCGGGGCCACGGCCAGCGCGGCCGGCAGCAGCTTGTCCGCATCGGGGAACCGCCAGTCGCTGATCATGTCGATGACGAGCAGCACGGTGCCGCCGGCGGCGTGTTCGTCGGCGAGCGAGACCTTGGGTTCGGCGGGCATGGGCGTCGGGGCGGATGGCCCGGCATCCCGGCAAGCGCCGTGCCCTGCCGCGCTACGCTCGCCGCATGAACCCGCCCCTGCTGCGCACGCTCGGCCGCGTCGACTACGCCGAGACCTTCGACCGCATGCGAGCCTTCACCGAGGCGCGCACCGACGGCACGCCCGACGAGATCTGGCTGTGCGAGCACCCGCCCGTCTACACCCAGGGCATCGCCGGCCGCGCCGAGCACGTGCTGAACCCGCGCGGCATCCCGATCGTCAAGACCAACCGCGGCGGCCAGGTCACCTACCACGGGCCGGGGCAGGTGGTGGCCTATCCGCTCGTCGACCTGCGCCGCCTGGGCATCTACGCCAAGGAATACGTCTACCGGCTGGAGCACTGCGTGCTCAAGACGCTGGAGAGCTACGGCGTCACCGGCCACCGCGTGCCGGGCGCGCCGGGCATCTACGTGCGCCTGGCCGACCCCTTCGGCCACGCGCCGCTCGATGCCCGCCCGCCGCGCGAGCGCGAGGGCGTGGCCGCCGGCGCGGACCTCGCCTTCGCGGGCCTGGGCAAGATCGCCGCGCTGGGCGTGAAGATCTCGCGCCACTGCAGCTACCACGGCGTGGCGCTGAACGTGGCCATGGACCTCGCGCCGTTCTCGGGCATCAACCCTTGCGGCTACGCAGGGCTCGCCACGATCGACCTCGCTACACTGAATGTCGCTGCCGACTGGGCCGATGCCGCCCGGCGCCTGGGCAGCCGGCTCGCCGCCCACCTCGCGCCCCGCGCGTGACGCCGGGGCCCCAAGGAACCCGATCCATGCAGACCCCCACCGACACGCCCGCGCCCGCCTACGACCCGAGCGCCAAGCAGAAGGCGCAGGCCAAGACGGCGCGCATCCCGATCAAGATCGTGCCGGCCGAGGTGCTGAAGAAGCCCGAGTGGATCCGCGTCAAGGCCGGCTCGCCCACCACGCGCTTCTACGAGATCAAGCAGATCCTGCGCGAGCACAAGCTGCACACCGTGTGCGAGGAAGCCTCCTGCCCCAACATCGGCGAGTGCTTCGGCAAGGGCACGGCCACCTTCATGATCATGGGCGACAAGTGCACCCGCCGCTGCCCGTTCTGCGACGTGGGCCACGGCCGGCCCGACCCGCTGGACAAGGACGAGCCCGCCAACCTCGCCAAGACCATCGCGGCGCTGAAGCTGAGCTACGTGGTCATCACCAGCGTCGACCGCGACGACCTGCGCGACGGCGGCGCCGGGCACTTCGTCGACTGCATCCGCGCGGTGCGCGAGATGTCGCCGCGCACGCGCATCGAGATCCTCACGCCCGACTTCCGCGGCCGCATGGACCGGGCGCTCGACATCCTCAAGGCCGCGCCGCCCGACGTGATGAACCACAACCTCGAGACCGTGCCGCGCCTGTACAAGGAAGCGCGGCCGGGCTCGGACTACGCCTTCTCGCTGAACCTGCTCAGGCGCTTCAAGGAATTCGCGCCCGAGGTGCCCACCAAGAGCGGGCTGATGGTGGGCCTCGGCGAGACCGACGACGAGATCCTCGCCGTGATGCGCGACATGCGCGCGCACGGCATCGACATGCTCACCATCGGCCAGTACCTCGCGCCCAGCGGCCACCACCTGCCGGTGCGCCGCTACGTGCACCCCGACACCTTCCGCATGTTCGAGCGCGAGGCCGCCGCCATGGGCTTCACCCATGCCGCGGTCGGCGCCATGGTGCGCTCCAGCTACCACGCCGACGAGCAGGCGCACGCCGCGGGCGTGGCCGGCGTCTAGTCGCACAGCGGCCGTTTTCGCGGCATCGCTCACGCCGCGCGGTGGCGTGCGGCGCGGATACTTCGCGGCGTGAACGCCGCCGAGCCGTCCCCGCCCGCCCTGCACTGCGGCAACTGCCGCCAGCCGATGCAGGCCGTCACCTTCGCCGGCCACTACGGGCGCACGGTCGAGATCGACCTGTGCGGGCCCTGCCACCTGGTGTGGTTCGATTCGACGGAATCGGTGCGCCTGGCCGGCAGCGGCGCGCTGGCGCTGGTCACGGCGATGGCGGCCGCCCATGCCGAGCCGCACCACGTCCTGGCGGCCGATGCGCGCTGCCCGCGCTGCGCCGGCGGCCTCAAGCCGGTGCACAACGTCTCGCGCTGGGGCCGCACGCTGCAGCTCGAATGCCGGCGCCGCCACGGGGCCTACCAGACCTTCGCGCAGTTCCTCTCCGAGAAGGGGCTGATCCGCCCGCTGAGCGCGGCCGACCGCGCCGCGCTCGCGCGCCGGCCCGACGGCCTCACCTGCCTGAACTGCGGCGCCCCGCTGGGCAGCGCGGACGAGCGCTGCAGCCATTGCGACAGCATGCCCGGCATGGTCGACGTGGCCCGGCTGGCCGCCGCGCTCGACCCCGACGGCGCGACCGAGCAGCACGCGGTGCACCGCACGGCGGCGCGGCACGCCTCGCTGCACTGCATCGCCTGCGGCGCGCCGCTGCCCGACGGCCAGGCGCTGCAGTGCGGCCACTGCGGCGCCACGCTGGCCGCCGGCAGCCTGAAGGAGGCGCAGCGCGGCGTCGCCGTGCTGGCCGAGGCCCTGCGCGCCCACGAGCGCTCGCCGGCGCCGCACGTGCGCGAGCGCCGGCTGGCGGCCTTGGAGGGCGACCTGTCGCGCCGGCGCGAATGGGCGCACCAGATGGAGGCCGAGGCCCGGGCCGCGGGCCTCGACGAAGGCGAGGAAGGCGGCAGCTTCCTGGAGGACCTGCGCGAGCGTCCGCTGCAGACGGCGGCGGCCGTCGCGCTGCTGCTCTTCGTGTGGTTCGTGTTCTGGCGCTGAGGCGCGCCGATGCGTGCCGGCGGCTCAGGTCTCGGCCAGCAGCTCTTCCACCAGCTTGTGCAGTGCCGCGAAGTCGGGCTCGCCCACGTAGCGCTTGACGATCTCGCCGCGCTTGTTGATCAGCACGCTGGTGGGCGTGAGCTGCACGTCGCCGAAGCTCTTGGCGATGGCGCCGGTGTTGTCGATCGCCACGCCGAAGGGCAGCTTGCGCGACTCGGCGAAGTTGGCCACGTAGGCCGGCGGGTCGTAGCTCATCGCCACGGCGAGCGTGTCGTAGCCGCGCGCCTTGAACTTCTCGTGGGTGGCGACGATCTCCGGCATCTCCTTCACGCAGGTGGTGCAGCTCGTCGCCCAGAAGTTGACCAGCACCACCTTGCCGCGCAGCTGGTCGGTGGTGGAGGCGGTGCCGTCGAGCAGGGTGTAGGCCACCGTCGGCGCCTGCGGGCGGCCCATCGACCCCAGGCTCAGGTACGCTGTGAGGCCGATGGCGGCAGCGGCCACGGTGGCGATGAGAAGACGGCTGTGTTTCATGGGAGTGCTGCGATGCAACGGCGAAAGTTTATGTCAGTGCCATTGGCCGCGTGCGGCGGATGGCTTGCCCTTCCGGCCTCGGCGGCCCTGAGCGAGCGCGACGCGGTGTCCGGCGTGCGCGCCGCGCTGGAGCGCGGCGCCGTGGCGGCGGTCGGCCTGCTCGGGCGCACCGATGGATTCCTCGGCAACCCGAAAGTTCGCATTCCGCTGCCGGGCTTCCTCGACAGCGCGCAGAGCCTGTTCAAGGTGGCCGGCCAGCAGCGCCGCCTCGACGACCTGGTGACGGCCATGAACCGGGCGGCCGAGGCGGCGGTGCCGCAGGCGCGCACGCTGCTCGTCAACGCCGTGAAGTCGATGAGCGTCGAGGACGCGGTCGAGATCGTCCGCGGCGGCGACGATTCGGCCACTCGCTTCTTCTCGGCCAAGACGCGCGAGCCGCTCACCCAGCGCTTCCTGCCCATCGTGACGCGCACCACCCAGAAGGTGCAGCTGGCCGAGAAGTACAACGCGGTGGCCGCCAAGGCCTCGAGCTTCGGCCTCGTGCGCGGCGAGCAGGCGAGCGTCGAGCAGTACGTCACGGGCAAGGCGCTCGACGGCCTGTTCCTCGTCATCGGCGAGGAGGAGCGGCGCATCCGGCAGGACCCGGTGGGCACCGGCAGCGCGCTGCTGCGCAAGGTCTTCGGGTCGGTGCGCTGACGATGGGCGCGGCCGAGGCGTTCTTCGCGGGGCTGGCGCTCGCCGTGTGCATGGTGCTGCTGGCCCGGCTGTGCGTCGGCCCGGCGCGGCGCCGGCGCTTCGACCAGGCCGTGCGCCGGGCGGCGCTGGCCGCGGGCCGGCACGCGAAGCGGCTGCTGCGCTGGCGCGCGTCGTCGAAGGCGGCGGCGCGTGCGGCCGACGAAGCGATCCGGCGCGCGCGCGGCGGCGTCGACCGCGAGGGCAACGTCTATCGGCCGCGCGATTTCCGCCGCCCGCGCAAGCCGCACTGAACTGGCGCCGCGCGCTACAGCGTGCGCGACAGCTCGAACAGCAGCACCGAGGGCAGGGCGCTCTCGATCGCGTCGCGGCCGACGTGGCCCATGGAGGCGCCGTCGAAGCCCGACATCTGGAAGGCGTTGCCTTCCTCGATGATGTTGATGAACGGCAGGTCCGGCGCGTCGGCGCTCACCTGCTGGCGCAGCCGCCGCAGCCGCTCGCCGGCAAGGATGCCCTCGACGATGATCGCGTCGGGCAGTCCTTCGCGGCAGAAGTCCATCGCGTCGTCGAGCGAGGACACGAGGTCGACGAGCAGCCCCATGTGGCGGATGGCGTCGCGCACCCGCACCCGCATCTCGCGCCGCGAGGCGACGACCAGCACGTGGCTGCCGGCGAGGGGCCGGGTGCTCAGCGTCGAGGAGAAGCCGCTGTCGAGCTCGATGCTGCTCAGACCCTCGAGCGCGTTCTCGCCCAGCAGCTGGTCGTTGACGGTGCGCGGGAACTCGAGGGTGGCCGTCACCTGGCCGTTCGTCACGCTGCGGGCGAGCGGCAGCGCCATCGTGCGCGCCGTCTGCTCGACCATGCGCCAGGCGAGCGAATCGAGCGTGCGCTGAACCTCGCCCGCCGGCGTGTCGGCCGGCGCATCGGCCGGCCGGACGGCGAAGCGGCAGCTCAGCCGCGCCTGCGCCGGCCACGACGCCATGTCGATGGCGAACTCGATGCTGGAGCGCGCATGCAGCACCGCCCAGTCCATCAGCGCGTTCACGAGGCTGAACGCGAGCGAGGCATCGACCAGCACCTCGGCCGGCCGGGCCAGCGGCTTCAGCGTGATGGCGCGCGTCTGCAGTTCGTGGTGGCGGTGCGTGAGCACGGTGTTCACCGTGTCGGCCAGCGAGATGCGCTCGTGCGTCTGGCGCAGCCGGCCGGAGGCGAAGCGCGTGAGCTGCTGCGCCACCATGCCGGCCTGGCGCGCCTGCGCCACCTCGTCGCGCAGCGCGCGCAGGCTGGCGCGGTCGATGCGGCCGGTGGCGATGAGGGTGTTGATGCGCTCCAGCGCCGCCGTCAGCGGCTGCGCGACCTCGGTGCCGACGGCACCCACGAGGTCGCGCCACTGGCCGGCTTCGTCGACGGCGTCGACCGGATCGACGGGGCGTGCCGGCGCGGCGTTCCGCCCGGGAACGGAACTGCGGTTGATGTCGGACATGTTCATGTCGCGCCTTGTTGTTGTGGCAGGCGGGCCAGGGGAGAGCTGGCGGGCCGCGGGGCTGACTCGACGTGATCGTTCAGGCGGTCGGATCGCGCGGCGCGGATGCGGCATTCGCCGCGGATCCTATGCGTAGTGTTCACGCGGCCGTCATCGAACGCCAGGGATGATCGCCGATTTCCCCCGAGTCGAGGGGGCGGTGCGCACCGGGCGCCGCCGCGCCGTCAGATGACGTGCTTCGCCCGCAGGGCCGCGCGGGCCGCCTCGCCGATGCCGAACTCGCCCAGCACCTCGTCCGTGTGCTCGCCGAGCAGCGGCGGCGGGCGCCGGTACTGCACCGGCGTGCCGGAGAGCTTCATCGGGCTGGCGACCAGGCGCACGTCGTCGGCCAGCGCGTGGTGCAGGTGCACCGTCATGCCGCGCTCGACGACCTGCGGGTCGGCGAACACTTCCTTCAGGTCGTTGATCGGCCCGCAGGGCACCCGGGCCGCCTCCAGCGCGCCGAGCCAGTCGGCCTTGGCGCGCGTCTTCATGATCGCGGCGAGCCGCGGGATCAGCTCGCCGCGGTTGCGCACCCGGTCGGCGTTGCGCGCGAAGCGCTCGTCCTGCGCCAGTTCAGCCACGCCCGCCACGGCGCAGAACTTGGCGAACTGGCCGTCGTTGCCGACCGCCAGGATCATGTGCCCGTCGGCCACCTCGAACACCTGGTAGGGCACCACGTTCTGGTGCGCGTTGCCCATGCGCCGCGGGGCCACGCCGCTGGTGAGGTAGTTGGCGCCGAGGTTGGCGAGCATCGCCACCTGCGTGTCGAGCAGCGCCATGTCGACGTGCTGGCCCTGGCCCGTCAGGTCGCGGTGGCGCAGCGCGGCGAGGATGGCCACCGTGGCATACATGCCGGTGAAGAGGTCGGCCACGGCCACGCCCACCTTCTGCGGGCCGCCGCCGGGCAGGTCGTCGCGCTCGCCGGTCACGCTCATCAGGCCGCCCACGCCCTGGATGGCGTAGTCGTAGCCGGCGCGGTCGCGGTAGGGGCCGGTCTGGCCGAAGCCGGTGACCGAGCAGTACACGAGCCGCGGGTTCAGCGCGCACAGCGCGGCGGCGTCCAGGCCGTAGCGCGCCATGTCGCCGACCTTGAAGTTCTCGATGAAGACGTCGCACTGCAGCACCATCTGGCGGATCAGCGCCTGCCCGTCGGCCGAGGCGATGTCGATGGTGATCGAGCGCTTGTTGCGGTTGGTGGCGAGGTAGTAGGCCGCCTCCTGCGTGTCGGCGCCGTCGCGGTCCTTCAGGAAGGGCGGGCCCCAGCCGCGGGTGTCGTCGCCGCTGCCGGGGCGCTCCACCTTGATCACCTCGGCGCCGAGGTCGGCCAGCGTCTGCGTGCACCACGGTCCCGCGAGCACGCGGGACAGGTCCAGCACCCTCACGCCGGCAAGCGATTGCGCCGGTTGCGGATCGTTCGCGGTTCCCATCGGTGTCTTCTGCCAGTCAAGATAATCGGTCGATGATCGCCGAAAAGCTGAGCCGTTGTGCCGTGGCGGCACTGGCCCTCTGCGCCTGCTCGCCGGCGCTGGACTGGCGCGAGGTGCGCCCGCCCGACAGCGGGGTGCGGGCGCTGTTCCCCTGCAAGCCCGAGCACATGCGGCGCGAGATCGTGCTCGCCGGCGCGCCGGCGGCGACGGCGCTGGCGGCCTGCACCACCGGCGGGGCGACGTATGCGCTGATGCACGCACGCGTCGACGACCCGGCGCAGGTGGCGCCGGCGCTGCAGCAGCTGCGCGCGGCCGCGGCGGCCAACGTCGGCGGCACGCCGCGCACCGTGGCGCCGATGGCGGTCGCGGGCATGACGCCGAATCCCCACGCCGAGCGGGTCGAGATCGACGGCCTCGGCGTGCGCGGCGAGGCCGTGCGCGAGCACGCCGGCTTCTTCGCCAAGGGCCTGCGCGTCTTCCAGGCCACCGTGGTCGGCCCGCAGCCGGACGCCGCGGCCGTCGACGCCTTCTTTTCGGCGTTGGCGCTGGAGTGAACGGCGGCGCCGGCACGCGCCTCTGTCGTTTTCACACGCCGCGGCAGGGCCCGAAGGCCGCCCGCCGCGGCGATCTGCCGATAATCCCGCCCCATGGCCGGCCTCTTCATCATTGCCCACGCCCCGCTCGCGTCGTCGCTGAAGTCGGTGGCGGCGCATGCGTTCCCGGAAGCCGCCGCGGCGATCGAGGTGCTCGACGTCGAGCCCGACATGCCGGTCGAGCAGATCGAGGCGCGTGCCCGCGAGGCGCTCGCCCGCGCCCGCCGGCCCGAGGCGCTCGTGCTCACCGACGTCTTCGGCGCCACGCCCTGCAACGTGGCGCAGCGCCTGGCGGGCGCCGAGGAGGCGTCCAAGGTGAAGGTGATCGCCGGCGTCAACGTGCCGATGCTGTGGCGCGCGCTGGCCTATGCCAGCGAGTCGCTCGACGCGCTCGCGGCGCGCGCCGTGGCGGGCGCCACCCAGGGCGTGATGCCGGTCGCCATCTCCCGGCCCCAGAACCAGGCGGTCAAGCCAGGCGTCCATGCTCCAGAAGACCATCACCATCAGCAATAAGCTCGGCCTGCATGCGCGGGCCTCGGCCAAGCTCACCAAGCTCGCGGGCAGCTTCCGCTGCGAGGTCTCGATGACCCGCAACGACCGGCGCGTCAACGCCAAGAGCATCATGGGCGTGATGATGCTCGCCGCGGGCCTCGGCGCCGAGGTCGAGATCGAGACCGACGGCCCCGACGAGCAGCCGGCCATGGACGCCCTCGTCGCACTGATCGACGACAAGTTCGGCGAAGGGCAGTGAGCCCGCGGCCGCGCAGGCGCTGACGGCCGGCGCCGGCTGCGCGCAAACACCGCTGCGGCCCCCCGGAGGCCGCTGCTAGCATCGACCGATGAGCTTCCAGGTCTTCGGTCTGCCGGTGTCGCGCGGGGTCGCGATCGGGCGTGCGGTGCTCGTGGCCTCCGGCCGGGTCGACGTGGCCCACTACTTCATCGACGACCCCAACGTCGAGCGCGAGATCCAGCGCCTGCGCGATGCGCGCGACACCGTCGCCGCCGAACTCGGCGCCCTCAAGCGCGACCTGCCCGCCGATGCGCCCGCGGAGCTGCCGGCGCTGCTCGAAGTGCACCTGATGCTGCTGCACGACGAGGCGCTGATCGAAGCGACCAAGCGCTGGGTCAGGGAGCGGCGCTACAACGCCGAATGGGCGCTGTCGGCACAGCTCGAGGTGCTGGCGCGACAGTTCGACGAAATGGACGACGACTACCTGCGCGAGCGCAAGGCCGACCTCGAGCAGGTCGTCGAGCGGCTGCTGCGCGTCATGGCCCGCGGCGCCGGGGCGGCGCTCACGCCGGCAGTGGCCGCGAGCGCGCGCGACTTCGCGGGCGAGGACCCGCTGGTGCTCGTGGCCAACGACATCGCCCCGGCCGACCTCATCCAGTTCAAGCGCAGCGTCTTCACCGGCTTCGTGACCGACGTCGGCGGCAAGACCTCGCATACCGCGATCGTCGCGCGCAGCTTCGACATCGCCGCCGTGGTCGGCGCGCGCGAGGCGAGCCGCCTGATCCGCCAGGACGACTGGATCGTGATCGACGGCGATGCCGGCATCGTCATCGTCGACCCCTCGCCCATCGTGCTCGAGGAATACCGCTTCCGCCAGCGCCAGAGCGAACTCGAGCGGGCCAGGCTCTCGCGCCTGCGCCACACGCCGGCGGTCACGCTCGACGGCGAGCGCGTCGACCTGCTCGCCAACATCGAGATGCCCGGCGACGCGGGCGCCGCCCTCGAGGCCGGTGCCGTCGGCGTGGGGCTGTTCCGCAGCGAATTCCTCTTCATGAACCGCGGCGGCGAACTGCCCGGCGAGGACGAGCAGTTCGAGGTCTATCGCGCCGCCGTCGAGGCGATGAAGGGCATGCCTGTCACCATCCGCACCATCGACATCGGCGCCGACAAGCCGCTCGACCGCATGTCGCTGAGCGAGCTGCGGCACGAGCACGCGCTCAACCCCGCGCTCGGGCTGCGGGCCATCCGCTGGAGCCTGTCCGAGCCGGCGATGTTCCGCCAGCAGCTGCGCGCCATTCTTCGGGCAAGCGCCTACGGCAAGGTGCGCATCCTCATCCCGATGATTGCCCACCTCGGCGAGGCGCGGCAGACGCTGGAGTCGATCGCGCACGCCAAGCAGCAGCTGGAAGAGGCCCACCGGCCGTTCACCGACGTGGACGTCGGCGCGATGATCGAGATCCCCGCGGCCGCGCTGTGCATCGCGAGCTTTCTCCGGTGCTTCGACTTCGTCTCCCTCGGCACCAACGACCTCATCCAGTACACCCTCGCCATCGACCGCGCGGACGAGGCCGTCGCGCACCTCTACGACCCGTGGCATCCCGCGGTGTTGTCCCTCGTCGCCGGCACCATCGCCCAGGCGCGCGCCGCCGGCAAGGACGTGAGCGTCTGCGGCGAGATGGCGGGAGACCCCGGCTTCACCGAACTGCTTCTCGCCATGGGGCTGCGCAGCTTCTCCATGCACCCGGCGCAGATCGCCGCCGTGAAGCAGCGCGTGCTGCGCACCGACACGCGGCAGTGGGTGCCCCGCCTGCGCGACGCGCTCGATGCGGAAGACCCGCAGGCCGTGTGGGCGCGGTTCGGCGAGGGGCGCGAGCCGCACTAGGCCGTCGCCGGTCCGCGGACCGCTCGCCCAAGATTTTTCGCACTGCTTGCACACGCCGCGAATTGCGTGCTACAGTCGCTGTCTTCGCTGCAAACAACGCCTCGCACCGGAAACGGCCAGAAGCAGCAGGCAGCGAAGAAAGAATAAAAGCAGAGCGCTTGACAGGGTTTTGAAAAACAAGTCATAATCGCTCTCTCTGCTGAAAACGACAAGTTATCAGCAGCGCCGCAAGGCAAAGCTCTTTAAAAACTAACAGCCGATAAGTGTGGGCGTTTGAAGGCGGATGCCAAGAGGCTTGCGAGCAATCGCAAGGCTCGAGGTCTACTGGACCTTAAACGCTCACTGAAGTGAAGTTCACTTCAATTCTTTGAGCAAACATTCAAGATCGAACTGAAGAGTTTGATCCTGGCTCAGATTGAACGCTGGCGGCATGCCTTACACATGCAAGTCGAACGGCAGCACGGGAGCAATCCTGGTGGCGAGTGGCGAACGGGTGAGTAATACATCGGAACGTGCCTAGTAGTGGGGGATAGCCCGGCGAAAGCCGGATTAATACCGCATACGACCTACGGGTGAAAGCGGGGGATCGCAAGACCTCGCGCTATTGGAGCGGCTGATGTCAGATTAGGTAGTTGGTGGGGTAAAGGCTCACCAAGCCGACGATCTGTAGCTGGTCTGAGAGGACGACCAGCCACACTGGGACTGAGACACGGCCCAGACTCCTACGGGAGGCAGCAGTGGGGAATTTTGGACAATGGGCGAAAGCCTGATCCAGCAATGCCGCGTGTGCGAAGAAGGCCTTCGGGTTGTAAAGCACTTTTGTCCGGAAAGAAATCCGTCTGGCTAATACCCGGATGGGATGACGGTACCGGAAGAATAAGCACCGGCTAACTACGTGCCAGCAGCCGCGGTAATACGTAGGGTGCAAGCGTTAATCGGAATTACTGGGCGTAAAGCGTGCGCAGGCGGCTATGCAAGACAG
>JBIQHD010000049.1:0-22612 GCA_044508835.1 Rubrivivax sp. | reverse complement strand
CCAATTCAGTCTTGAATGAGTTGACTACTTCGGAAGTCCCTGTAAAGGGTTAGGCGTCACGAGCGCTCGCAGACGACTAGGTGGAACAAAACTCAAGAAGCCAGCTTGCATGGCCTCGCATCGGCTCATCTGCTGTAGTGACGATGCGCTCCAGGGCCTGCCTAGTTTCGCCTGGGTAGATCGCGGGTATTTCAAGCAGCGCCGCCGTGAAGCCATCGTTGTCGTGCCCCTCATCGAAGCCCATTTGATAGGCAATAAAGAGCTCGGTGAGAACTTTTGTGCCCGCAAGTTCTGCGAGTGGCCATGCTGCCGCCTCACGAACAAAGAAGTCACTGCTCTGCAGCAGTTCCAGCAACTTCGGAATGTCTTCTACTTCTGCCTCTTTGTGCAGCCGCCCCGCAGCTTCGACACAAGTGTCGACATCTTTGTCGTAGAGGGCTTCGGTGATAGACGAGAAGGCTTCTGTGTTCATGACGCCTAACGTGATTTAGACAGCCAAGCTGCCATGTATACGAACTGGTTATGCAGCACATCTGCCGCGTAACCAGATCATACGGACGGGTCGCCCGTTGCAAGTGCTTGATTTCCCGAGGGAGATCGACAAGACCGCCGGATACGCATTCAGTTGAATGCGCGGCGTTATGCGTCAACGCAAACGGGCGTGGAGACGCACGCCTGCGCCGGGTTCGGCCGGTGTCGAGGTTGACGTCAGCGTGTGCCGCGAAGCAAGTGCAAGGCCTGCGCTTGCCGGCGTTCGAAAGGCGCCACTCGCGCTATGCGCCAGGCGAGGTGCCTATGGGGCGCCGGCTATCGCAACACTCCGCCCCCGCTCACCCACACATCCCGATATGCCCGCAAGCCGTGCAGAAATCGCACCCGTCCTTGTGGATCATCGTCGCGTTGCCGCACTCCGGGCAGCGTCCGCCGGCAATCGGGCCGGGGGCCGAGGCGTCGCCGGCGGGGGTCTGCAGGATGCCCATCTCCTGCACCGGGTACCCGTCTTCGTCCAGCACGCCCAGCATGGCGTAGCGGTGGATGATGAGCCGCGCGATGTAGGCCACGGTCGAGGGCCAGGTCTTCTGCCGCTGCTGCCCGTGCGGCAGCCCGGGGATGAAGGCCATGAAGTGGCCCAGCGGCTCGGCGTAGCTCAGCAGCTTGCGCAGCTTCATGCCGATCCACGCCGGGTCGAGCACGCGCATGTCGAGCGAGAGGATGCGCGCCAGGCCGTCCATCGCCCGCGGGTAGTTGCCCGAGAAGCCGAGCGCGCAGGGCCGGGTGATGCTGCCGCCCAGGCCGTCGGGCAGCAGCACTTCCTTCAGCGTGAGGGTGAACGCCTCGTCGCTGGCCGGGTTGTGGATGTCGACCGACCAGGCGAGCGTGCCGTTGGGGCCGGTGTGCGGCTCGTCGCGGCTGAACATGGCGTCGAGCACGGGCGTGGCGGCGGGGCCGTCCTCGCGCCACAGGCCGAGCTGCTCGCAGCGCCAGCGGATCACCGCGGCGGTGGCGGCCACCACGCCGGGGAACTGGCGCATCTCGCCGTGGGGCGGGAAGGGCATCTCGAAGGAGCGCTCTTCCTGCACGGTGGCCAGCGCGTCGAGCTTGAGCCGCGCCCAGGCGGCGTCCTTGGCGCGCAGATCCATGGAGAGCGTCTTGGCCAGCGCGCCCAGCCCGCGCGGCTGCTCGGCGCCGTTGACCCACACCTCGAAGGGCGCGGCGCGGCCGGTGCCGTCCTCCGTTGGCAGCTCGCCGATGAACAGGGCGAAGCTGCCGTGCGGGTGCTGGACCATGTAGGTCCACGCCGCATTGCCGGCCGGCAGCTCGGGGCGGCCGGGCCAGCGCAGCGAGGCGAGCACGGCCTGCGGCGTGCGCTCGATGGCCAGGCGCTGGTTGGCGTCCAGCGCGGCGGGGCGGGCCGGCGATTCGGCGGCGCGCGCCTGCGGCTCGACGCTGAGCACCGAGCCGAGCACGCTGTTGGGCCGGTAGGTGGCCAGGCCTTTCAGCCCCGACTTCCACGCCTGCATGTACAGGTCCTGGAAGTCGGCGTAGGGGTAGTCGGCAGGCACGTTCACCGTCTTGGAGATGGCGGTGTCGATGCAGGGCGCCACGGCGGCCACCATCTCCTGGTGCGCCTGCGCGCTCATCTGCAGCGCGGTCACGAAGGCAGGCGTGAGCGGCGCGTCCTCGCCCTTGAGGTGGCGGTACAGGCGCCAGGCGTGGTCCTCGACGGCGTATTCCTTGAAGGTGCCGTCGGGCATGCGCTTCTTGCGGGTGTAGGTCCAGCTGAAGGGCGGCTCGATGCCGTTGCTCGCGTTGTCGGCGAAGGCGAGGCTGATGGTGCCGGTGGGCGCGATGGACAGCAGGTGCGAGTTGCGCATGCCGGTGGCGCGGATGCGCTCCTTCAGCCTGGCCGGCAGGCGCGAGGCGAAGGTGCCGCGCTGCAGGTACAGGTCGGCGTTGAAGAGCGGGAACGCGCCGCGCTCGGCCGCCAGCTCGGACGAGGCCTCGTAGGCCGCGTCGCGCATCACCTCGGCGATGCGGCGTGCCGCGTCGCGCGCGGGCGAGGTGTCGTAGCGCAGGCCCAGCATCACCAGCGCGTCGCCGAGGCCGGTGAACCCGAGGCCCACGCGGCGCTTGTTGCGCGCTTCCTCGTGCTGGCGTTCCAGCGGCCAGAAGGTCACGTCGAGCACGTTGTCGAGCATGCGCACGGCCACCTTGGCCTCTTCGGCGAAGGCGGCTTCGTCGAAGCGGGCGCCCGGCTCGAAGGGATCGCGCACGAAGCGCGTGAGGTCGATGGAGCCGAGGCAGCAGCAGCCGTAGGCGGGCAGGGGCTGCTCGCCGCAGTTGTGCACCAGCAGGCCGTTGGCGTCGAAAGCGTGCACGCTTTCGATGGTGGCGTCGTATACGGCTTCGATGCCGTCGGGCTCGATGGCCTCGACGCAGGCGGTGAAGCGCTCGCGGTTGCTCTCGCGCCGGTAGGCGGCGAGCGCCGCGTCGAGCCGTTCGCGCTTGGCGGTGTCCTCGAAGCCGATGCGCTCGGCGTACACGCGCAGGTTGTCTCCGGCGATCACGAGTTCGTGGTTCGCCTCGGTGGGGTAGTCGCGCAGGCCGCCGCGGCCGTCGGGCATGGGGCGCAGGCCGGCGGGGCGCCGCTCGCGGTAGATCGTGGAGGCGATGCCCAGGCGCAGCAGCATGCGCTGCGCGGTTTCGAGCAGGGGCAGGTCCGACTGCGCCAGCCGCACGCTCACGCCCTTGTCCTGGCTGCTCTGCACCGAACCGTCGGCATCGAACAGGCCGCGCAGCAGGCCGCCGCAGAAATCGGACGATGCCGACTCCATGGCCGGCGTGATCGTCTTGTGCCCGGGTGCGGCACCCAGCCCGAGCGCGAGGCGGCGCAGCGCGCCGGAGGCCAGGCGCATTTCCATGCCGCCGCGCACGGGCCGCTGCCAGCCCTTGAAGTCGCTGCGGTGCGGCAGCGTCGCCACCGCGCGTTCGACGGCCTGCATGATGCCCGTCGCGCTGTGCGGCACGAGGCCGCCTTCGGCGCCGACGGCGCGCAGCTCGGGCGCCCAGACCGAGAGCACCGCCTTGTCTGCCGACAACTTTCCGTCGCCGATCAGCAGGCCCATGAGGTAGCCCTCGGCCTCGCTGTGGGCGCCGTCCCAGCCGGCGAGGGCGCGGTGGTTGTTCAGCACCAGTTCGTCGCCCGGCTGCAGGCTGCCGGCCGCTGCCCACTCGCTTTCGACGAGGTAGCGCGTCTTGCGCGTCACGCGGCGCACGGGGTGGTCTGCCGTCAGGCGCAGGCTGTGGCCCTCGCGCGTGCGCAGTCGCAGCACGGGCTTGGTGCCGGTGGCGAAGAAGCCTTGCGATTCGCTCGCGTACGGCTTGCCGTCGACGAGGGCGGCGAACGGCCGGCCGATGAGCGAGGCCACGGTGCGCGGGCCTTCGCTGGTGTGGACCCAGGTGTCGGCGGTGACGCAGGGGTTGGTGGCGGCGATGCTCTCGCAGTACGAGAGGTTGTTGTCGGCGTTGATGCGGTCGAGGAAGAGCACGCCCGGCTCGGCGTGGTCGTAGGTGGACCGCATGATCTGGTCCCACAGCTCGCGCGCGGGCAGGGTGCGGTAGGCCCACAGGCCGTCGGCGCGCTGGTGGGCGCCGTCGGCCTTCTGCTGGGCGCCGGGCTCGGCGCGGTGCACCAGGTCCACGGTGCCGCCGGCTTCCACGGCCTGCATGAAGGCATCGGTCAGGCCGACCGAGATGTTGAAGTTGCTCAGGTCGCCGCTGTCCTTGGCGTGGATGAATTCCTCCACGTCGGGGTGATCGCAGCGCAGCACGCCCATCTGCGCGCCGCGGCGCGAGCCGGCGGACTCGACCGTCTCGCAGGAGCGGTCGAACACGCGCATGTAGCTCACCGGGCCCGAGGCGTTGGAGCGCGTGCTGCCCACCCACGCGCCGCGCGGGCGGATGCGCGAGAAGTCGTAGCCCACGCCGCCGCCGCGGCGCATGGTCTCGGCGGCCTCGGTGAGGGCGGTGTAGATGCCGGGGTGGCCGTCGTCGTCCTGCGCGATGGAGTCGCCCACGGGCTGCACGAAGCAGTTGATGAGCGTGGCGGTGAGCTCGGTGCCCGCGGCGGAGTTGATGCGCCCGGCCGGCACGAAGCCGTTCTCCAGCGCCTGCATGAAGCGGGCTTCCCACATCGCGCGCGCCTCGGGCGCCTCCACCTCGGCCAGCGCCCGCGCGACGCGGCGGCGCACGTCGGCCACGTGGCGCTCGTCGCCCTTGGCGTACTTCTCGATCAGCACCTCTTCGCTGATGGCCTGGGCGGGCAGGGTGGCGGCGGCGGACCGTGATGCCGGGGTCGCGAGCGTCATGCGTTTTTCCTCCTCGGTGAGCATGCCGCGCACGCTATCGGCAGGCGCAGGGCGTGGTTTTGACCTTGGTCACGCCGCAGGATCACCCGAACTCGAGCGGGTCGCCGTCGGGGCCGTAGGCGGCGAAGCGGCCGATGTCGCCGCTGCGCACGGCCTCGACCATGGCCTCGAGCGCGGTGTCGACCTGCGCGGCGGACGGCGGCTGCCCGTTTCGCCCGCCCAGGCCCGCGGCGAACACCACCTGCCACGGCGGCCCGGCCCGGCGCGATTCGGCCAGCAGCGCGTCGAAGCCGGACAGCTCGGCCGGCGCCTTGTCCACGCACATCAGCGGCGCGAGCGCGCCGCCTTCGCCGGCGGCGAAGCGCGCGCGCTGCGCGGGCGTGGCGTCGTCGGGCAGTTCGGCCGCGGCGAAGACGAACAGCAGGCGCTGCGGGTCGGGCTGCGCGGCGGCAGCCTGGAGGAGTTGCTGGAAATGTGAAATCTCGTTCATGCGTGCAGCTTGGTGGCGGGTGACGCCGGCGATCTTGCGTCACATCAAATCCGCACTGTGGAAGGGCTGTCTGAATACGCCATCGACCCAGGAGAAACGATGAGCGATTCCCCCGCCAAACCCGTCCCCCAGCCGCACCTGCATCTGCTGCCCGAGGCCATCTACCCCTTCGACGCTCGCGGCATCGCCAAGCGTTTCCGCCATGCGGCGATCTTCGGCGCGCTGGACGCGCTCACGCCCGGCGAGACCATGCGCTTCGTCAACGACCACGACCCGCTGCCGCTGCTGCGCCAGATGGAGGCCCATTTCGGCCCGCGCGTCGAGGTGCAGTACCGCGAGCGGGGCGCCGCGGGCGTGGTGATCGACTTCATCAAGCGGGGCTAGGGATGACCACCCTCGCGATGCGGCTGCCGCCGTTCTTCGAGCGCGTGCCCCGGCTCACGGTGCACGACCCCCTGGCCGAGGCGCTGGGCGCGGCCGAGGGCGGCATCATCGAATACGGCTATGCCGACGCGGTGCGCCTGGCCGGGCATTCGTGCCCCACGGTGGCCGGTGCCTACTGGCTCACCGTGCGCGCGCTGCGCGCCCTCTACCCGGACGGCCTGCCCGAGCGCGGCGGCGTGCGGGTGGCGTTCCGCGGCGACGTGCGCCAGGGCAGCAACGGCGTGGTGGCCTGCGTGGTGCAGCTGCTCACCGGCGCGGCCGACGAGTCGGGCTTCAAGGGCCTGTTCGGCCGGCACGCGCGCTTCGGCCTGCAAGGCTTCGCCCCCGACCTGCCCATGGCGCTGCGCTTCACCCGCGTGGACACCGGCGCGGCGGTGGACGCCGAAGCCGACCTCGCCCTGCTGCCGCAGGACGCCGAGCTGGGCGCCCTGCTCGAACGCTGCGCCCACCGCCGCTGCGACCCCGCGTCGCTCGCGCGGCTGGGCGAGCTGTGGCAGCGCCGGGTGGAGCACCTGCTGCTCGACCTGGCCTACGACGACGGCGTGTTCGTCATCCGCCCCGTGGCCGTCGCCCCGGGCGCGCGGTCGGCGCCCCGGCCGCCGGATGCGGCGCGCGCGGGCCAGGGCCTGCCGGCCATCGGCACCAGCCCCTTCGCCGCCTGACCAGGCCCCGGCCACGCCATGGCCCGCGACCGCGACCACCTGCCGCTGGTGTACTCGTGCTCCGGCTGCTCCAGCGCCGCGCAGATGGCCAACCACGTGGCGGTGCGGCTCGACCGCGAAGGCGTCGCCGAGATGTCGTGCATCGCCGGCGTGGGCGGCAACGTGCGCAGCCTGGTGCGCAAGGCGAGCGACGCGGCCGAGGCCGGCCGCGACATCGTTGCCATCGACGGCTGCGTGCTCTCGTGCGCCAAGGCCAGCCTGGCGCAGCGCGGCATCGTGCCGACGCGGCACGTGCAGCTGGCCGAATCGGGCGTGCGCAAGCAGTACCACGCGGATTTCGACCGCGGGCAGGCGGATGCGGTCTTCGAGGAATTGGCGAGGAGCTTGCGAAGAGCGGAGAGCGAGGCGGAGCCTCCCGAATCTCCCCGTTCGCCCGACCCTTCGACGAGCTCAGGGTGATCCTTCGATACCTCAGGATGAGCGGACGGTTCGGGCTTCGATCCCTCGGCCCGAACGGGGAAGGGTGCGGCTATCTCGCCGCGCCCCACAGCGGCCCGATCGCATCGAGCGTGTTCTTCAGCACCAGCCCCATCTCGGTGTCGCCTTCCATCACCAGCGCGCGTTCGAAGAACAGCCGGTCGGCGTCGTCCTGCCCGCGCAGCAGGCGCCAGTAGGCGGTGCTGGCGGCGGCGATGCGCAGCACCGGCGCGGCCCCGGACGGGGCGACCGCGAAGCCGCGCGGGCCGAGCTGCAGCGGCAGCTCCAGCCCGAGGTCGGTCACGCCGATGCGCACCGGCCGGTTCGACAGCGCCTCGCGCGCGTCGTCGGGCAGGCGCGGCAGCAGCAGGCGGTTCATCGCCAGCGCGAGCGCGAGCGCCGGTGGCTGCATCGGCAGGCGCCTGAGCAGCGGCGCCAGGCGCGCGGCCACGGCCTGGGGGTCGGGAAAGCGGGTGGCGGATGCGTGCGTCATGCCGGTGTCCAGTCGAGGCCCGCGCGGTCGTGGGCGAAGCCGTTGACGAGCCCGCCCGCCGGGCTCAGTGCGTCCAGGGCGATCAGCGCGGCGTCGACGTTCGCGCCGTGGTTCATCACCTGGTCGAAGGTCTTGATCACGTCGATGAAGCGCCGCGATTGCGGCGACAGGCGCAGCCGCGTGACGCCCGCCGCGCGCAGCGCGGCCCGCTCGCCGATCAGGCATTGCGCCGCGGCCGACTGCGTCTGCACGCCGTTGAGCACGAGGAAGGGCTCGCCGTCGCTGGTGGACAGCAGCAGGCCGTCGGCATCGTCGCGGCAGCGGAACTCGCACTGGTCCTTGCTCAGGCGGTGGTGGCGCGCCGTGAAGCAGCGTGCCGAGAAGGCGAGGGGCACGCGGCCCCAGGCGAAGACCTCGGTCTCCACGGCGGGCGACGGCGTGTTGATCCGGCCGATGGTCTCGAACGACAGCTCCACCGGCGCGACCCAGCGCATGCCGCCCAGGCGCACGTGCTCGTCGAGCGCCGGGCGGCTGTAGATGTTGAGGTGCGGCCCGATCACGAAGGGGGCGCCGGTCTGCGTGAGCACGTTGAGGGCCGAGGCGTCGCCGGCCTCGACCAGGAACTGGCGCTGCTCGGCGATGCGGCGCAGCGTGCGCAGGTCGGACTCCGACTCGACGAGGATCTGCGTGCCGAGCACCACCTGCTTGCCGGCCGCGGCGAGGTCGTGCGCGAGCGCGAGCCAGTCGGCCGGCTTCATCTCGTGGCGGCGCGAGCAGGTCACCTCGCCGAGCACCACCGCGTCGGCCGGCGACTCGGCGACTTCGGCATAGAAGTTCATCAGCGTGTCGCGCGGCCAGTAGTAGAGCAGCGGCCCGACGGTCAGGGCCATTCGCGTGTCGTCGTTCATGCGGTCAGCGCCAGGGGCGGTCGTACGCGCCGAGGGTGTGCTGCTGCCCCTCGGCCAGGTGGCCCAGCGTGGCCGTCCATTCCGGCTGCACGCGGTAGCGGCCGGGCGCCGCGGCGGCGGCATCGATGGCGGCGCGCCACACGCGCGTCACCTGCTCCACGTAGGCGGGGCTGCGCTGGCGGCCTTCGATCTTGATGGCCCGCACGCCGGCGGCGATCAGGTCGGGCAGGATCGCCAGCGTGTTCAGGCTGGTCGGCTCTTCCAGCGCGTAGTCGCGCGTGCCGTTGACCTCGAAGCGGCCCTTGCACAGCGTCGGGTAGCCGCGCGGCTCGTCGCGGCCGTAGCGGTCGATGAGCAGGCCGTTCAGCCGCGCGTCCACGCCCTCGGCGCTCTCGCTCCAGCGCACGGCCGAGGGCGGCGAGCACACGCCGGCGTTGTTGGGCGACTGGCCGGTGGCGTAGGACGACAGCGCGCAGCGCCCCTCGACCATCACGCACAGGCTGCCGAAGCCGAAGACCTCGATCTGCGCGTCGGTGTTGTTCAGCACGTGGCGCACCTGGGAGAGCGTGAGCACGCGCGGCAGCACCGCGCGCTGCACGCCGTACTCGCGCCGGTAGAAGGCGATGGCCTCGTGCGTGGTGGCCGACGCCTGCACCGACAGGTGCAGCCGCAGGCCGGGGTGATGGGTGCGCGCATACGCCATCACGGCCGTGTCGGCGCAGATGAGCGCGTCGGCGCCGAAGTCCGCCGCGGCGTCCACGGCCTGCAGCCACGGCCCCGGGTCGTCGGCGCGGGCGTAGGTGTTGAGCGCCATCAATACCTGGCGGCCCCGGCCATGGGCGTAGGCCACGCCTTCGCGCACCTGGGCGTCGTCGAAGTTCAGGCCGGCGAAGTTGCGTGCGTTCGTGGCGTTGCGCAGGCCGAGGTAGACCGCGTCGGCGCCCGCGTCGATGGCGAGCTTCAGCGCACGCAGCGAGCCCGCGGGACAGACCAGTTCCGGCGCGGGGCCGGTGGCGGCGGTGGCGTCATGCATCCGCCGGCATTCTGTTCACCGCAGCGGGCGGCGCGTTGCGATGGGTCAACGCTCGGCGCCACGGTCGGCCGGGCTACCAGCCGAAGTTGCTCGAGCCGCCGCCCGAGGACGGGTCTATCGCGATCCCGCTCGGCGTCTGGCCCGCTTCGACGGTGGGCAGCCCGGCCTGCGTCGGCCCCGGCTGCAGGTGCAGGCCGCGCGCCGCGTCGCTTGGCGGCGGGGCCGCGGCGGCGCCGTCCGGGCGGCGCAGCGCGCCGAAACGCAGCTTGAGCGTCTGCACGGTCTCCTGCGTGTTGGCCTGCGAGGCGGCGAGCGCCGTCTCGGCGTCGGCCACGAAGAGCCGGAACTTCGCGCCCAGCTTGCCGTCGGCCTTGCGCTCGCGCCGCGCGACGAGCTTGAGTTCGAGCTCGCCGCCTTCGATGAGGAACATCGGCAGCTCGCGCCTGCCGATGGCCTCGTCCTGCAGCTGCTGGATCTCCTGCTTGAGCTGCGCGAGCGCGCCGAGGATGGTGAGGCCGGCGGGCTCCGCCTCGGGCGTGGGGGTCGATCGGGGCATGTCGTGCTCCTGCGTGGGTCTCTAGCTGGAACGGCGCAGCGCCGCCCAGCGGGCGAGGCTCTGCGCGGGCCAGTGCTCGCGGGCGTCGTAGAACTCGGGCACGGCCACGGCGCCGGGCGGCAGCAGCACCCAGGGCTGCTTGGACGCGGTGAAGATGTGGATGTCCGGCGGCAGCCGGTCGGGCTCGTCGAGCGTGCCCACGCGCACGAAGCTCACCGACGGGCCGGACCCGGCGTAGTGGCTCCACACCGCGACGCGGCAGCTCGGGCAGCGTGCGATCTGCTGGCCGCGGCCGCTCAGCGACGGCGTGTGCAGCAGCTCGGGCGCGGCGCCGAGCAACGTGACGCGGTCGGCCTCGATCATGGCGTTGAGCGCGAACGACGCGCCCGTCTCGCGCTGGCACCAGCGGCAGTGGCAGCAGTGGACGAACAGCGGCGTGCTCTCGAGCCGGTAGCGCACCTGCGCGCAGGTGCAGCCGCCGGTGAGCGGCGGGGTGGGGGCGTCGTTCGGCATGGGTCTCCCGTGGGCCGGAGGGCCCATCCTAGGGCTGTTAAGGTGCGTCCGATGCCGGCCGCGACGGGCCGGCGCGCCGTTTCCCGGAAGCGATGACCATGATGAATTTCCTTCGTTACGTGCAGGCCGTGCTGTGGGGTTTCACCGGCCTCGGCCGCCGCCAGGACATGGCGAAGGTGGTGGGCAGCGGCAACCCGCTCGGCCTCATCGCCGTGGGGCTGCTGCTCGCGGCGATCTTCATCGCCGTGCTCGTGGGGCTGGCGATCCTGGCCGTCAGCTCGTTGAGCTGACGCGCCGCGCCTCCCGCCGCGCGCGGGCGCGGTCAGTCGAGCGTGAAGCCGAGCTGCAGCGTCACCTGCCAGTGCGCCACCTGGCCGTCCACCACGTGGCCGCGCGTCTCGACGATCTTGAACCACTGGATGTTGTGCACCGTCTCGCTGGCCTTGGCGATGGCGGACTGCACCGCGTCCTCGATGCTGTCGGGCGACGAGCCGGTGAGCTCGATGTGCTTGTAGACATGGCGGGTCATGCGGGTCTCCTTGGCGGCAGGACGCGGGGGCGAACGCAGGAGCGGCCAGCATAGGCCTGGGCGATGCCCGCGGCGGCGGGAGGGCGGTGATGCCGGCATTCGCCGCACCCCGGGTAAACACGCATGCAACTTGTTGCGGCAAATCCCAGAATCCGATGCAACGAGTTGCAGCAACAAGTTGCGTTCACCCGCCGAGATCCCCGCCCTCAGATGTCGCTGACCTTTGCCATCCTGACGTCGCTCGTGGAAGCGCCCAGCACCGGCGCCGACCTGGTGCGCCGCTTCGACCGGTCGATCGGGCACTTCTGGAACTGCACCCACCAGCAGATCTACCGCGACCTCAAGCAGCTGGAGGCGCAGGGCCTGGTGCTTGCCGAGCCTTCCGAGGCCAAGCCCGGCAGCAACTGCTACTTCATCCAGCCCAAGGGCGAGCAGGCGCTGGTCGACTGGATCCTGGCGGACAGCCACGAGTCGCCCACGCGCGACCCCGCCATGGTGAAGCTGCGCGCCCTGGCGAGCTTCCCGCACCTCGACGCCGAGACATTCATCCGCGAGAAGCGGCAGGGCCACCTCGAGAAGCTGCAGACGTACGAGCAGCTCGACCGCAAGAGCTTCGCGCGCGTCACGACCCGCGAGCAGTTCATCAAGAAGATGGTGCTGGACGCCGGCATCCGGCGCGAGCGCACCTATGTCGAGTGGTGCGACAGCTTCCTGCGGCTGTCGGCATCGATTCCCAAGGCAGACGAGTAAGTCATCAAGCGAAGGAGAAACCCCATGTCCGCCCGGCACAACCTAGAGAAGACCCTCGCCATCTGGCACCACATCCTCGAGCGCAACGCGATGGAGGAGCTCGACCCGATCCTGTCCGACAAGATCGTGTTCCGCTCGCCCGTGGCGTTCACGCCCTATCCGGGCCGGGCGGCGATCAAGCTGGTGCTCAAGACGGTGAACACCGTGTTCCAGGACTTCGAGTACCACCGCACCTTCTTCACCGACGACGGCCTGGGCGTCGTGCTCGAGTTCAGCGCGCACATCGGCGGCAAGCAGCTCAAGGGCATCGACATGCTCAAGTTCGATGCCGACGGAAAGATCGAGGAGTTCGAGGTGATGGTGCGCCCGATGTCCGGCCTCAACGCATTGGCCCAGCAGATGGGCGAGAAGCTGGCGGCGCACAAGGCGGTGCTGAGCGGCGAGCAACAGGGCTGACGGGAAGCTTCATGCGCACGCGAATCACGGAACTCTTCGGCATCCAGTACCCGGTCGTCCAGGGCGGCATGCACTACGTCGGGCGCGCCGAGCTCTCGGCGGCGGTCTCCAACGCGGGCGGGCTGGGCCTGCTCACGGCGCTTACCCAGCCGTCGCCGGGTGCGCTCGCGGACGAGATCGCGCGCTGCCGCACGATGACGTCCAAGCCCTTCGGGGTCAACCTGACCTTCCTGCCCGCGCGCACGCCGCCGGACTACCCGGGCTACATCCGGGCGATCGTCGACGGCGGCATCCGGGTGGTGGAGACCGCCGGGAACAACCCGCAGCAATGGATGCCGCTCCTGAAGGAGGCGGGCGTCAAGGTCATCCACAAGTGCACCTCGATCCGGCATGCGCTGAAGGCGCAGGCCATCGGGTGCGACGTCATCAGCGTCGACGGCTTCGAGTGCGGCGGCCATCCCGGCGAGGACGACGTGCCCAACTTCATCCTGCTGCCGCTGGCCGCCCAGGCGCTGGACGTGCCCTTCATCGCCTCCGGCGGCATGGCCGACGGCCGCTCGCTGGTCGCCGCGATGGCGCTGGGCGCCGATGGCATCAACATGGGCACGCGCTTCATGGCCACGCGCGAGGCGCCGGTCCACGAGAAGGTGAAGCAGGCCATCCTCGCCGCCACCGAGCGCGACACGCGGCTGGTGATGAAGCCCCTGCGCAACACCGAGCGCGTCTACGCCAACGCGGGCGTGGAGCGCCTGCTGGAGAAGGAGCGGCGCCTGGGCAGCGCCATCACGTTCGAGGACATCGTCGACGAGGTCGGCGGCATCTACCCGAAGGTGATGGTGAACGGCGAGGTCGACGCCGGCGCCTGGTCCTGCGGCATGGTGGCGGGGCTCATCGACGACATCCCGTCGGTGCAGGAACTGATGGACCGCATGATGGCGCAGGCCCGGGCGCTGGTGTCGCAGCGGCTCACGCAGGCGTTCGCCTGAGGCCGGCCGGCAGCCGGAATCGAGGGAACGGGCGCCCGCCTCAGCCCGCCCGTCCGTCCGCCCGGGCCGTGCCGTACCAGCGGCCGTTGCGCCAGGCCCAGGCCGCCATGGCCAGGGCCCATGCGCCGGCGGCCACGGGGAGCAGCACGCGGGCGCCGGCGTCCCACACGCCCGCCGTCACCCGCACCACGGCCGCGGCCTGCAGCAGCCAGAACATCCGCCAGGCGAGGTCGTCGGCGGCCACGGGCCGGCCGCTGTGGCCGGCCGACACACGGCTCACAGTGGCCAGCAGCGTGCTGCCGAAGAAGCCGGCGCCCAGGGCGTGGATCGGCGCGAGGCCCAGGCCGGCGCTGCCGGGCGCCACGGCCATCCAGGCGTGCGAGACGGCATACAGGGCGAAGGCGATGCCCAGCCACACGAAGCCCAGATGCAGCATGGTGAGCAGGCGCGGCTTCAGGTTCTGCACGCGGCGCCAGTAGACGGCCTGCGCGAGCAGCAGCGTGCCGATCGCCGCCTCGCCGATCGCGGCGGCCGCGAGCGCCGGGCGCGGCAGCGGCCACCACAGCGCCTCGGCCGCGGCCAGCGGCGCCTCGGCCAGCACGGCGCCGGCCAGCAGCCACAGCAGCCACGCATCGAGCCGGGGCAGGGGCGAGCCGCTGAAGAAGGGCACCATGCGGTGGCTCACGGTCACGAAGACGAGCGCGATGAAGCCCCACAGGCCCGCGAGAGACGTCGCCCGCACCACCGGGTGGTGGCCGGTGGCGAGCGCGCCGGCCGCCGCGAGCCACAGCAGCACGCCGAGGCCGCAGCCGGCGAGCACCAGGCGGGCATGCACGCGGTCGGGCGCGCGGCTCGTGCGCACCAGGCGGGCGAAGCGCAGCGCCAGCGCGGCGAAGCCGCCGGCGGCCGCGGCGAGCCCCAGGGCCGCGAGTGCGGCGCTCGCATGCGTGCCGGCGATGAACAGCGCCCAGCCGGCCAGGCTCGCGACCAGCGGCGCGCGCAGCGCCGCCGCGGCCACCGGCGGCTGCATCAGCCACTTCGGGCCGGCGGTGAACAGGAAGCCGGCGAAGAACAGCGGCATGAAGCCGTAGCCCATCAGCAGCGCATGGGCCGTGCCGGGCGGCACCTGCCATGGCAGCGCCAGCCCGGCGCTGCGGGCCAGCATCACGCCGAGCCACCACAGGCTGGCTGCCGCGAGCACCAGGGCGCCGGCGAAGAACGCGAGCCGGTGCGGCGCGTCGAGCAGCCGGCGCCAGCGCCAGCGGGTGTCCGCCGGCGGCGTGGGCGCGGGCGGCGGCGGCGCCGCGGCGCGGATCGGGATCGTCTTCATGCGCCCCGATGCTGGGCGCATGGCGATGGTGCGGTCTTGAGGTCCGTCAAGCGGGAACCGGCGCATCCCCGCCGAGCAGGCGCACCATCAATTCGCGCACGCTGCGGATCTGGTCGCCGAAGGGCAGGGCGCCCTTGCCGCGGAAGAACAGGCCGGTCTTGATGTCGCCGCGCAGCGCGGCGGCGAGCTGCTCGTCGATGCAGAACTGGCCCCAGCCGACCTTGCCGTCGCGCAGGCCGCACTGCGCCAGGCAGTCGAAGGCCTTGGTGCAGCGCGACTTGACGCGCGCCACGGCCTGCAGCTTCTCCTCGATGCGCAGGTAGTTGGTCAGCCAGGGCGAGGCCACGGCGCGCGCGGGCAGGCCGGCGACGCTGGTGAACTCGACCATGTCCTCGTCCTTCGCCTCGGCGAGCACGCGCTTGAAGTTGATGTGCGCGTCGCCCTCGATCGTCACGGCGAAGGGCGTGCCCAGCTGCACCGCGTCGGCCCCCAGGCCCTGCACGCGGCGGATGTCGCCCCAGCTGCGGATGCCGCCGGCGGCGATGACCGGCGTGTCGTCGATGCCAGCCTTGCGCAGCACGTCGCGCGTGGCCGGAATGACCTGCTCGAAGTCGTAGCGCGGGTCGCTCAGGTCCTCGATCTTCGCGGCGCCGAGGTGGCCCCCGGCCAGGCCCGGGTGCTCGATGACGATGGCGTCGGGCATGCGCTTCCTGCGCTCCCACTTGCGCAGCACGAGCTGCACGCCGCGCGCGTCCGACAGGATGGGCACCAGCGCCACGTCGGGGTGTTCGGCGGCGAGCTCGGGCAGGTCCAGCGGCAGGCCGGCGCCCACCACCACGGCGTCGATGCCGCATTCCATCGAGCGCTTCACGTAGGGCGCGTATTCGCTCACCGCGCGCATCACGTTCATGGCGATCAGGCCGCGGCCGCCGGCGATCTCGCGGGCGGCGTGCACCTCGCGCTCCAGCGCCACCAGATTGGCCGCGTCGATGGCCGCCTTGGCCTCGGGGCCGAAGCCGATGCCGCGCGTCTTCTCCATCAGGTCGGGATGGTGGCGGCGCAGGTCGACGGCGCTGAGCGTGCCCACGCCGCCTTCGGCGGCCACGTGGCCGGCCAGGCGGTGCGCCGAGACGCCGATGCCCATGCCGCCCTGGACGATGGGCAGCAGGCGGCGCCCGCGCAGCAGCAGCGGCTTCAGTCCGCTGCGCTCGAGCAGCGGCTTCAAAGTGTCGGAGATCAATGCAGCACCAGCAGGGGAATCTTGGTTTTCGCCATCACGCGCTTGGTGTGCGAGCCGAACAGCAGCTCGCCCAGGGGACCGCGGTCGTGCGTGGCCATGACGATGAGGTCGCAGCCGTGCTCGCGGGCCGCGGCGGCGATGGCCTCGGGAATGCGCTGCGACTGGGTGTAGCAGCCGCGGAAGCCCACGCCGGCATCGCGCGCCTGCGCCTCGAAGCCGCGCAGCACCTGCGCGGCATGGCGCTCGACGCGGGCATCGTGCTGCTCGGACTCGTGCTTCATTTCCGGCACGGTGCGGGGCACGGCGGGCAGGGGCGGCTCGGGCTCGGCGACGAAGGCGGTGATCTCGGCGCCGAGCTGCCGCGCGAACGCGATGCTCTCGCGCACCGCGCGCTCGGAGAACGCGCTGCCGTCGATCGGGACCAGCAGTTTCTTGTACATGCGCGGACCTCCTGTTGCGGCATGCACTGTAGGCAGGGCCCGCGCGGGCGGGACTGATGCAGGTCAAGCGGGTGGGCGAAAGAACGGCGCGCCCGGCCGCCGCGCTACGCCGGGGCGTGCCGGCCGTGGGCGCCGTCGATCTCGTTGAAGATCGGCTCGTCGCCGTAGTGCCCGCTGTGCTGCGCGTGCGAGGCCGGCACGAAGCGGCCGCTGCGCAGGTCGAACACATGCACCTCGCCGTCCTCGATGACGTAGTGCCAGCCGTGCAGGGTGAGCGTGCCCGCCTCGACGCGGCGGCGGACCATGGGGTAGTCCATCAGCCGCGCCAGCTGCAGCACCACGGCGCGCTGCTCGGTGCGGCGCAGCGCCTCCTCGCTCGGCTGCACGGGCAGCACCGCGTCGCGGGCGAGGTCGAGCCAGGTGGCGAGGTTGCGCGCCTCGGGCGAGACGTCGCCGTACAGCGCGCGGATCGCGCCGCAGTGGCTGTGGCCGCAGACGATGATGCGCTGCACCGAGAGGTTGAGCACCGCGAACTCGATGGCGGCCGCGGTGCCGTGGTGGCCGCCGTCGGCCGTGCCGCAGCACGGCGGCACGAGCGCGCCGACGTTGCGCACCATGAAGAGCTCGCCCGGGCCCGCGCCGGTGAGCAGGTAGGGCACGAGGCGCGAGTCGGAGCAGCCGATGAACAGCGTGGTCGGGTGCTGGCCGTCGTCGACCAGCTCGCGGAACTGCTCGCGGTACTGCGGAAAGGCGTCGTCGTGGAAGCGGCGCAGGCGCTGCAGCAGCTCGTCGGGCATCGGGGCGGCGCCTGCGCTGAAGCTCGCTACTGCACCAGCGGCGTGTCGGCGGCGTCGAGGTCCACGCCCTCGATCGAGGCCTCGCCGGCCAGCACCTGCAGGTACTGCCGCATTGCCGCCACGTAGGACTGCTGGCGCAGCGCCATGCGCACCGCGCCGTGCACCGCCTCGAAGGGCTGGGGCATGCCCGGCTCGCGCTCGAGCACCTCCACCACGTGCAGGCCGAAGCGGCTGTGCACGAGGCGCGGCAGCACGCCGACCTCGGCATGGCCGAAGACCTCGCGCGCGAACTCGGGCGCGCACTCGGCGGCGGTGAGCCATCCGAGCTCGCCGCCCTGCGCGCCGCTCGGGCAGTTGGACAGCCGCGCCGCGGTGTCGGCGAAGGTGGGCGAGGCGCTGCCGTCGAAGCAGCGCACGTCGAGCATGGCCATCTCGGCGCGCTGGCGCAGGGCGACCACGTCCACGCCCGGCGTGACGGCGAAGAGGATGTGCCGCAGCCGGACGCGCTCGCCCGTGCGGTAGCTGGCCTCGTGGGCCTCGAAGTAGCGGCGGCAGGCGTCGTCGGACGGCTCGGGCACGGCCAGCGACTGCTCGAGCAGCGCCTCGATGGCGGCGGTGGCCGCCTCGCTGGTGCTGCCGTCGGCCTGGCAGGCGTCGGCCGCGTCGAGCAGGCCGGCGCGCTGCGCGGCCTGGCGCAGCAGCTCGGTGCAGGCGCGCTGGCGCAGGTCTTCCGGCGCGGGCGCCTCGTGCGCCGCGTGCAGGGCGATGCCGTTGACGCGCGCGGTGCCGGCAGTGCGCGCGGGCGGGGCGAAGGACACGCTCTCGACTCGCATGCCGTGCTCCTAGCGGGTGGCGCCGTGGCGCGGGCCAGGCTGGTTCTGCCCGGCGGGCACGTTCAGGCGGCGGCTGCGCACCACCTGGTAGGGCCGCAGCAGGTAGCCGACGGAGGCGAAGCCGCTCCACACGTGCACCAGCCGGCTGAAGGGGAAGAGCAGGAAGATCGTCATGCCCAGCACGATGTGGAACAGGTAGGGCCAGGGCAGGGTGCCGATGAGCTCGGCATCGACGTGGCGCAGCGTGAGCACGCGCTGCGCCCAGTCGGCCAGGATGATCATCACGCTGCCGTCGGAGTGCGCCCAGGAGAAGGGCAGCGTGATCAGCCCGACCACCAGCTGCACCCACAGGATGATCAGGATGGCGAGGTCGGTGCGGTGGCTGGTGTAACGGATGCGCGGGTCGAACACGCGCCGCCAGATCAGCATCGACAGGCCGATGAAGCACAGCACGCCGGCCGTGCCGCCCGACCAGATGGCGACCTGCTGCTTGAACGAGGCCTCCATGAAGTGAGCGTAGAACGCGTGCGGCGTGAGCAGCCCCAGCAGGTGGCCGAAGAACAGGAACAGGATGCCGATGTGGAACAGGTTGCTGCCCCAGCGCAGCAGGCCGGTGCGCAGCAGCTGCGAGGAATCGCTCTTCCAGGTGTACTGGTCGCGGTCGAAGCGGATCAGGCTGCCGACGAGGAAGACGGTGAGGCAGATGTACGGATACACGCCGAAGAGAAAGCCGTAGACGGTGTTCATGCGCTGGCTCCGGTGGAGGGTGCGCCCTTGCGGACGACGTGGATCGGTTGCGGCTGGCCCGGGCGGGCCTGGCCCTGGACGGAGCAGCCGTCGAAGGCGGCGGGTTCTTCCCAGTCGGCGTCGAGCGGCGCATCGGGCGCGACGGCCACGGCCTGCGCCTTCTCGCCGGCCAGCTCGAGCAGCGCGCCCGGCACCGCGGCATAGGCGCTGCCGCGCTCCTGCAGCGCATTGAAGAGGGCGTTGAGGATGTGCGCCATCTCGCCGAGGAACTCGCGCGCCTCGCGCGGCGGCTGGGTGGAGGCGAACTCCAGCACCACCGGCAGGTGGTCGGGCAGCTCGCCCTCGGCCAGGTACAGGCCCGCGCGCTCGTAGGTCTGCGCCAGGTCGATCATGGCCGGGCCGCGCTCGCGCGAGTCGCCGTGCACGTGCTCGAACAGGTGCAGCGAGGTGGCGCGCCCGCGGTCGAACAGGTCGACGTAGGTGCTCTCCACGTCCAGCGGCGTGCCGCGCTGCAGCGCGGCGACGAGCGCGTCGAGCTCGGCCAGGCGCGGCGCGGACAGCGCGTGCTCGGCATGCAGGGCCTCGCGCAGATCGCCCAGGTGCGCGCGCAGCGCGGCGTCGGGGTAGCCGAGCAGCCGCGCCAGCGCGCGCAGCGTCCTCGCGGCGTGGGGCGGGGTGTTGAACAGGGCCATGCTCAGACCTCCGCCTTGATGGGAATGGTGCGCCGGCGGCCGCTGCCGAACAGGCTCACGTCCGTCGAGCCGTCGGAGCAGCCGTTGCCGAAGGTGAAGCCGCAGCCGCCGCGCACGTCGAAGGCGTTCTCGGCGTACTCGCGGTGGGTGGTCGGGATGACGAAGCGGTCCTCGTAGTTGGCAATCGCCATCACGTCGTACATGTCCTCGACCTCGGCCTGGGTGAGGCCCACCTGCTTCAGCGTGGCGAGGTTGATGCGGCCGTCGACGTGCTTCTCGCGCTGGTAGGCGCGCAGCGCCAGCATGCGTTCGAGCGCGCGCACCACCGGCACGGTGTCGCCGGCCGTCAGCAGGTTGGCGAGGTACTTGACCGGGATGCGCAGCTGGTTGACGTCCGGGATCTCGCCGTTGCTGCCCACGTGGCCGGCGTTGGCCGCGGCGGTGATGGGCGACAGCGGCGGCACGTACCACACCATCGGCAGCGTGCGGTACTCGGGGTGCAGCGGCAGCGCCACCTTCCACTCCACCGCCATCTTGTAGACGGGGCTCCTGCGCGCCGCTTCCATCCAGGCGTCGGGAATGCCGTCGAGCCGCGCCTGCGCGATCACCTGCGGGTCGTTCGGGTCGAGGAAGAGGTCGAGCTGCGCCTGGTAGAGGTCGCGGTCGTGCTCGACGCTCGCGGCCTGCTGGATGCCGTCGGCGTCATAGAGCAGCACGCCGAGGTAGCGGATGCGCCCGACGCAGGTCTCGCTGCACACGGTGGGCTGGCCGCCCTCGATGCGCGGGTAGCAGAAGGTGCACTTCTCGGCCTTGCCGCTCTTCCAGTTGTAGTAGATCTTCTTGTAGGGGCAGCCCGAGACGCACATGCGCCAGCCGCGGCACTTGTCCTGGTCGATGAGCACGATGCCGTCTTCCTCGCGCTTGTAGATCGAGCCCGAAGGGCAGCTCGCCACGCACGCGGGGTTCAGGCAGTGCTCGCACAGCCGGGGCAGGTACATCATGAAGGTGTTCTCGAACTCGCCGTAGATGTCCTTCTGGATGTCGTCGAAGTTCTTGTCCTTCGACCGCTTGGCGAACTCGCCGCCGAGGATCTCCTCCCAGTTCGGCCCCCACTCGATGTTCTCCATGCGCTGGCCGGTGATGAGGCTGCGCGGGCGCGCCGTGGGCGAGGCGTTCATCTCGGGCGCCGCCTGCAGGTGCCCGTAGTCGAAGGTGAAGGGCTCGTAGTAGTCGTCGATCTGCGGCATGTTGGGGTTGGCGAAGATCTTCATCAGAAGCTTCCACTTCGCCCCCTGGCGCGGCTCGATCTTCCCGTTGGCGCGGCGCACCCAGCCGCCGTTCCAGCGGTCCTGGTTCTCCCATTCCTTGGGGTAGCCGATGCCGGGCTTGGTCTCCACGTTGTTGAACCAGGCGTACTCGGCGCCCGGCCGGCTGGTCCACACGTTCTTGCAGGTGACCGAGCAGGTGTGGCAGCCGATGCACTTGTCGAGGTTCAGCACCATGCCGATCTGCGCGCGAATTCTCATGCTGCTTCTCCATGCTTCTGCACTTCGCGGGCAACCTCGTCCCCGCGCGGCGTGTCGAGCCAGTCGACCTTGTTCATCTTTCTCACCACCACGAACTCGTCGCGGTTGGTGCCGATGGTCCCGTAGTAGTTGAAGCCGTACGAGAGCTGCGCGTAGCCGCCGATCATGTGCGTGGGCTTGAGCACCACGCGGGTGACCGAGTTGTGGATGCCGCCGCGCACGCCGGTGACCTCGGACCCCGGCGTGTTCACGATCTTCTCCTGCGCGTGGTACATGAGCACCATGCCGGGCTTGACGCGCTGGCTCACCACGGCGCGCGCCGCGATGGCGCCGTTGACGTTGTAGAGCTCCACCCAGTCGTTGTCCTCGACGCCGATGGCGCGCGCATCGTCCTCGCTGATCCAGATGATCGGCCCGCCGCGGCTGAGCGTGAGCATCAGCAGGTTGTCGGTGTAGGTGGAGTGGATGCCCCACTTCTGGTGCGGCGTGATGAAGTTGAGCTGGATCTCCGGGTTGCCGTTGCCGCGCAGGCCGTGCACGCCGGCGGTGGCCTTCAGGCTCACCGGCGGGCGGTAGCTCGCGAAGCCCTCGCCGAAGGCCAGCATCCACGGGTGGTCCTGGTAGAACTGCTGGCGCCCGGTGAGCGTGCGCCATGGGATCAGCTCGTGCACGTTGGTGTAGCCGGCGTTGTACGAGACGGTCTCGCTCTCGATGCCGCTCCAGGTGGGCGAGCTGATGATCTTGCGCGGCTGCGCCTGGATGTCGCGGAAGCGGATCTTCTCGTCCTCGCGGTGCAGCGCCAGGTGCACGTGGTCGCGCCCGGTCTGCTTGCCCAGCGCCTCCCAGGCCTTCACCGCCACGTGGCCGTTGGTCTCGGGCGCGAGCTGCATCACCACCTCGCAGGCGTCGATGTCGGTGTCGATGCGCGGCATGCCCTGCGTCGCGCCTTCCTCCGTCACGAAGCCGTTGAGCTGGCCGAGCTGCGTCACCTCCGTCTGCGTGTTCCAGGCGATGCCCTTGCCGCCGTTGCCCACCTTGTTCATCAGCGGGCCGAGGGCGGTGAAGCGCTTGTAGACGTTGGGGTAGTCGCGCTCGACCACCGCCATCTGCGGCGCGGTCTTGCCCGGAATCAGGTCGCACTCGCCGCGCTTCCAGTCGCGCACCTCGAAGGGCTGGGCCAGCTCGGCCGGCGAGTCGTGCATCAGCGGCGTGAGCACCATCTCGCGCTCCACGCCGAGGTGGCCGGCGCACAGCTCGCTGAACTTCTTCGCGAAGCCCTTGTAGATCTCCCAGTCGCTGCGCGACTGCCACGCCGGGTCCACGGCCGTGGACAGCGGGTGGATGAAGGGGTGCATGTCGCTGGTGTTGAGATCGTTCTTCTCGTACCAGGTGGCGGTGGGCAGCACGATGTCGGAGTACAGGCAGGTCGTGCTCATGCGGAAGTCGAGCGTGACCAGCAGGTCGAGCTTGCCCTCGGGCGCCTTGGCGTGCCAGGCCACCTCCTTGGGCTTGCCCTCCTCGGGGCCGAGGTCCTTGCCCTGCACGCCGTTGCTCGTGCCCAGCAGGTGCTTGAGGAAGTACTCGTGCCCCTTGCCCGAGGAGCCGATGATGTTCGAGCGCCACACGAACATGTTGCGCGGCCAGTTGTCGGGGTGGTCGGGGTCCTCGCAGCTCAGCTGCTGCGAGCCGTCCTTCAGGCCCTTGACGAGGTAGTCCTTGGGGTCGAGGCCTGCGGCCTGCGCGTCGCGCACCAGTTGCATCGGGTTGGTCTTGAGCTGCGGGGCCGAGGGCAGCCAGCCCATGCGCTCGGCGCGCACGTTGTAGTCGATCATGCTGCCGCCG
>JBIQHD010000012.1:0-118330 GCA_044508835.1 Rubrivivax sp. | reverse complement strand
GCGCGCAGCATGCCCATCATGCCGCCGGGCATGTTCTTGTCGCAGCCGCCGACGACGAGCACGCCGTCCATCCACTGGCCCTGCACGCAGGTCTCGATGCAGTCGGAGATGACCTCGCGCGACACCAGGCTGTACTTCATGCCCTCGGTGCCCATGGCCATGCCGTCGCTGATGGTGGGCGTGCCGAAGATCTGGGCGTTGCCGCCGGCTTCCTCGATGCCGGCCACGGCCGCGTCGGCGAGCTTCTGCAGGCCGGAGTTGCAGGGCGTGATGGTGGAGTGGCCGTTGGCCACGCCGATCATCGGCTTCTTGAAGTCGCCTTCCTCGTAGCCTAGGGCGTAGTACATCGAGCGGTTGGGCGCGCGCGCCGGGCCTTCGGTGATGTTCTTCGAGCGGCGGTTGATGCTCATGGCAGTGTCTCCTGTGCGAAGGCGAAAGTATCCTGCCCGCCTTGCCCGCTCGTCCAATATATGTTGAGTGCCGCATTGATATGCTGGGTGAATGAACGATCCCGCCCCGGCCATCGGCCTGCGCACCTGGCGCCAGTTCCTGGTGCTGGCCGAGACGCTGCACTTCGGCCGCGCCGCCGGGCGGCTCGCCATGACGCAGCCGCCGCTCACCCTCGCCATCCAGCAGCTCGAGTCGCGGCTGGGCGTGGCGCTGTTCCAGCGCACGCGCCGCAGCGTGGCGCTCACCCCGGCCGGCGCGGCGCTGGTGGAGCCCGTGCGGCAACTGCTGCAGCAGGCCGCGGCGCTGCCCGCGCTCGCGCAGGCGGCGGGCCACGGCGCGGTGGGCCGCCTGCGCCTCGGCTTCGTGTCGACCATCGCCTTCGATGCGCTGCCGCGGTGGCTGCGCGGGTTCCGCGAGGCGGCGCCGGGCGTGGACGTGGTGCTGCGCGAGGCCACGACCGACGTGCAGCTCCAGGCGTTCGAGCGCGCCGAGCTCGACGCCGGCTTCGTGCTGCATGCGCCGGGCATGGCGCCGGCCGCGGCCATGCCCCGGCTCTCCATCGGCATCGACGAGCTGCTGCTCGCGCTGCCCGAGACGCTCGCCGCCGCGCGCGCGCCGCGGCTGCCGCTCGCGCAGGTGCTGGCGCAGCCGCTGGTGATCTTCCCGCGGGCCATCGCGCCCTCGCTCTACGACGCCATCCTCGCCTTCTATCACCGCCATGGCGCGTCGCCCGCCATCGCGCAGGAGGCGATCCAGATGCAGACCATCGTCAACCTCGTCTCCGCCGGCCTCGGCCTCGCCTGGGTGCCGCGGCCGATGACGGTGCTGCAGCGCGCCGGCGTGGCGTACCGCGCGCTGCCCGCGTCCGCCGATGCGCCGCGCTGCGAGACCAGCCTGGTGTGGCCGGCCGACGCCGGGCCGGTGGTCGAGCGCTTCGTGGCGCACGTGCGCGGCGCGCTGCCGGCGGCGCCACGCCGGCGCACGGCCCCGGGCCGGCGCTGAGCGCTGGGTTATCGTTCGCACCCTGCCGCCCGCTTCGCGCCGAACCTCCTCCCCATGCTCGTCCACCCCCAGTTCGACCCGATCGCCGTGCAACTCGGGCCGGTCGCCATCCACTGGTACGGCCTGACCTATCTCGTCGCCTTCGGGCTCTTCCTGTGGCTCGCGTCGCTGCGCGTGAGGCAGCCGCATTTCGCGGACCGCGGCTGGACGCGCCGCGACGTGGAAGACATGCTCTTCTACGGCGTGCTGGGCGTGGTGATCGGCGGGCGCATCGGCTATGCGCTGTTCTACAAGCCCGGCTACTACGCCGCGCATCCGCTGGAGGTGCTGATGGTGTGGAAGGGCGGCATGTCCTTCCACGGCGGGCTGCTGGGCGTGCTCGTGGCGATGGCGCTGTTCGCGCGCAGCCGCGGGCGGCACTTCCTCGACATCACCGACCTGATCGCGCCCTGCGTGCCGACGGGCCTCGCCTCGGGGCGCATCGGCAACTTCATCAACGGCGAGCTGTGGGGCCGCGCGGCCGACCCGTCGCTGCCCTGGGCGATGGTGTTCCCGCAGTCGGGCAGCGACCTGCCGCGGCATCCGTCGCAGCTCTACCAGTTCGCGCTCGAGGGGCTGCTGCTGTTCGCCCTGCTGTGGCTGTATGCGCGCAAGCCGCGCGGGCTCGGGCAGGTGTCGGGCCTGTTCCTCGTGGGCTACGGGCTGCTGCGCTTCGTCGCCGAATACTTCCGCGAGCCCGACAGCTTCCTCGGCGTGCTGGCGCTCGGCCTGAGCATGGGCCAGTGGCTGTGCCTGCCGATGATGGCCGCCGGCGCCGCCCTGTGGGCCTGGGGGCGCGGGCGCAATCCCTGAACGTTCATCCGATGAGACAGATCTTCCTCGACACCGAAACCACGGGCCTGAGCCCCGAATCCGGCGACCGCATCGTCGAGATCGGCTGCGTGGAGATGGTCAACCGGCGGCTGACCGGCAACAACCTGCACTTCTACCTGAACCCCGAGCGGGCGAACCACGAGGACGCCGTGAGGATCCACGGCCTGACCGACGAGTTCCTCGCCGACAAGCCGGTGTTCGCCGCCGTGGCCACGCAGCTGATGGAGTTCCTCGGCGGCGCCGAGATCGTGATCCACAACGCCGGCTTCGACGTGGGCTTCCTCGACGCCGAACTGGCGCGCCTGAACCAGCCGAAGTTCGAGACCTTCGTCAGCGGCGTCGTCGACAGCCTGACGATGGCGCGCGAGATGTTCCCCGGCAAGTCCAACTCGCTGGACGCGCTGTGCAAGCGGCTGGAGGTCGACAACTCCAACCGCACGCTGCACGGCGCGCTGCTCGACGCGGGGCTGCTGGCCGAGGTCTTCATCAACATGACGCGCGGGCAGAACGCGCTGGTGATGGACGCCGGCGAGGACGAGTCGCGGCAGATCACCATCGAGGCGGTGGACTTCTCCGCCTTCGACCTGCCGGTGATCGCCGCCAGCGACGACGAGTCGGCCGCGCACGAGCGCCTGCTCGCCGAGCTCGACAAGGCGAGCGGCGGCAAGACGGTCTGGCGCGCGCTTGTGGCATAATCTCAGGCTTTCCGCAGCCGGCCCGGCGCGGAAACCCGGAGAGATTCCGGGCGGTTAGCTCAGTGGTAGAGCACTGCCTTCACACGGCAGGGGTCGCAGGTTCGAACCCTGCACCGCCCACCAATAAAAACAACAACTTACGCAGACCCTGGCATCTATCCCCAGGGGTCGCAAGTGCAGACCAAGTGCCAAGGCCCGCCAAGCGCGGGCTTTGTGCTTTTTGGGGTGGCAGTAGCGCCCACTACTCTTCGCCGAAGTAGTCGGGGTCAATCTTCTGCACGGTGTAGGTTGCGACACGGCTGACGCCTACGCCAAAGTCCATCATCAACTCCGTCAGCTTTTCGCCGTCGATCAATACGAGCTTCTTCTGCTGAAGGCGCTTGGCGAACTCGATAGGGTCCTTGGTGAACTTCGACGTGGTGATGAGCACGCGCCTTCTGCACGCCGTGACCTTCAGGCTGCCGGTGAAGTTCCTCACTTCGGGACTGCCAAGGGCCTGGTCTTTCCGGGCAAGGAGCAAGCCGTTGGACAACGTCAAGAAGGCATGGGCCGGAGTCCTGGCTAATGCGGAGATCGAGGACTTCCGCTGGCCCACCTGTCGCAAGAGCACAAGGCAGCCGCAGTCGAGCGCATCGCGGGGTCGCAGGAATGAACGCAGCCGTCCGCCGCATCCTGAAGGAGCTTAGTGCGGGCCGCCCGGTGACGCCGAGGACGTAGACGTTCTGGAGTCGTACCTGATAGGCCCGCGGGATGACAAGTTTCGGGCGAAGGTGCGACTCGTAGTCCGGGTGCTGATGCTAGAACGCACGCAGCCCAGGCAGGCGGCGATAGACGCCGCGCTGGCCGACAACCCGGTTGTCGCACGGTCCACGCTGGAAGACCTGTTCAACATCGCCCGACCCAGCAGCGCCCAGGTGCTGCGCATGGCGCGAGCCGTCGCCGACTTCAGTGGTGACAGCCGCTGAGCGTCACCAGGCGGTTTGCTGCACTCGCACAAAATCTGCCGCAACGACGCTATGTGCTTTATCTGTGCGTTCTGCGCGAATGGGCTAGACGAAACGTTCGCGGGGTGGATACACTCAGTTTGCGCAAATCCAAAAGGAGCATGCCGTGAGCGATTCTGCAGCGAAAACCGCACCGCCAGTCTATGTGTCCTGGGGGGCTTTCCTCAACTTCATCAACCGTTTGCGCGACACGGGCGTTCCGCAGCGTATTGATCGCAGCCTCATGGGCAGCCAGTCGGGCTCGCTGATTTCGGCGCTGATCGCCGGGCTCAAGGCGCTGAACCTCATCGACGAGAGCCAGCGGCCGACCGAAACGATGAAGCGTCTGGTCGCCGCAGCGGACGAGGCGCGGCAGCCGATCTACAAGGAACTGTTCGAGCAGGCGTACTCGTTCGTTCACGACGACCAAGAATTCCACCTCGCCGCGGCAACGACCGCTCAGCTTTCGCAGAAGTTCCGGGAACAGGGCATGAGCGGCAGCACCGTGACCAAGGGCATTGCGTTCTTCCTGACGCTCGCCAAGATGGCCGACGTAAAGGTGTCGCCGCACCTCAAGGCACCGCCCGCACCGCGACCGAACGGCAAGAAGGCATCGAAGGCCGCGCCGAAACGCGACGCCGAGCCCGAAGCCGAAGAGCAGGTTTACGAAGAGCCGGTGGATGAAGACGTGGAGCGCTTCGAGATCCCGATTCCGGGCAAGGCCAGCGTCCGTGTGATCGTGCCGAAGGACTTGGACGCTGACGACTGGGAAATGCTTCAGTCGATGATCACCGTCTACATCAAGCGCTGGAAGGGCTTCAAACCCGGAGGTGCAGCATGAGGAGATGAGCCGAACCCGGTAGTCGTAGCCCGCTGCTACCGGGGGGCAAAGAGGAAGGCCCCGATGACGTTTGCTCCCGCGAAGAAACGACGTCATCAGGGCCCAGGCGGGCACCAATCGAACGACTGGTCCCTAGTCAACCCGACCGCCGGTAGGCCGGCAGAAAGGAGACATATGCGTGAAGCAACTGAAGCTGCCGCTGCCGATCCCTAAGGGATTCAAGCTGGTGTTCCGCCCGTGGATCACCCTCAAGAACGGCAAGAAACTCTTTGCGGCGCAGGTCGGTAAGCGGGCATTCCCGCTGATCGTGCCTGACCGCTAAGTAGCGCGAGCCAGCAGAACCAGTCGTTCACTCGGCGGCCAGGGGAGGTGCATCTCTGCTAGTCGCCGTTTCATGTGCAAGTGTAGGGTCGTTACCTAGTCGATCAACGAGGTGTTGACCCTAATCGGCGTCAAATGTTGCACAGCAGCAAATGACCGTGCAGGTGTCTGCACCTGGGCTGCCGGTGCTGTCGCTCCCGACTGGGCGGACGTCTAGACGTATGCGTCCGGCCAACCCGTCTTGAACGGGACCCTGGGTCCATGAAGGATGGTGTCCATGTAACGATAGGTGACACGATGACAAGCGAGAAGAGGAAGACGCGGCGTCGCTACGACGCAGGCCTCAAGGCGTAGATCCTGGCCGAGTGCGATGCGCCCGGGGCCTCGGTAGCCAAGGTGGCGATGTCGCACGGCATCAACGCCAACGTCGTGCACCGTTGGCGGCAGCTGGCGCGCGAAGCGGGCGCAGCGTCCACGCCGGTGATGCCGGCGTCCGTTCCGGTTGCGTTGCCTGCACCCGCGCAGGCTTGCCCGGCAGCGCGCCGCGGCGATCATGAGCCTGGTGCACTCTGCGCGGATCAACAGGCACGACCCGTGCGCCTACTTGCGCGACGTGCTCGAGCGGTTGCCGACGCAGCCGGCCAGCCGCATCGGCGAGCTGCTGCCGCATTGCTGGCAAGCGCCGTGTTCAACGAGCTGAGCCATATCGCTGCGTTGATCGAGGCCGGCGGCGACATCACGCTCGGCCACCTCGACGCGATCAACCGATGGGTCGCAACTGCCAGCGACGAGGCCCAGTGCTTGGGCATGCTCGTGCGCCGCAAGGGCGAGTCGCTCGAAGACCTGCTGCGACGACTCGACGCCGCGATCCGCGACGCGTACGAGAACGAGCGCCGCCCGTCTTCCGGCGGCGCATGCGCGGTCACGTCCCGGCCGGCGGCTGGGGAGACGTCGGCAGCCCGGACTCGCGGTTCAGCAGCTCGAGCCCGAGGCGCAGCATGCGGGCGTAGCGCTCGCTCTCGGCGCGCCGCTGCGGCTCGGGCCAGTCGTAGAAGCCGCGGCCCGCCTTGAGGCCCAGCCGCCCGGCGGCCACGTGCTCGCGCAAGGTCCGCGACGGCTCGGTGGCGTTGGACAGCGACGGGTAGATCGTCGCGGCGGCGGCGCAGTGGACGTCCATGCCGCCATGGTCGCGCTGCAGCACGGGGCCGGCCGCGAGGAAGCGGAAGCCGAAGCCGTAGCGGACCGCCGCGTCCACGTCCTCCGGCGAGGCCACGCCGTCGTCGATGAGCGCGAAGGCTTCGCGGGCCAGCGCATGCTGGAGCCGGTTGGCCAGGAACCCCGGCAGGTCCTTGCGCACCAGTACCGGCACGCTGCCGCAGTCGCGCATCCAGCCCGTCAGCCGCTCGGCGGCCTGCGGGTCGCTGCCGGGACCCATCACGACTTCCACCAGCGGCACCAGGTGCGCCGGCATGAAGAAGTGGAGCCCGAACATGCGCCGCGTGCCCGCCAGGCCGCGCCCGATGTCGCGGATCGGGATGCCCGAGCTGTTGCTGGTCAGCAGGGCGTGCGGCGGCGCGAGCCGGTCCAGCGCGGCGAACACGGGCTGCTTGGCCTCCAGGCGCTCGGGAACGTTCTCGACCACCAGGTCGACGCCGTCCCAGGCCACGTCGTCCAGCGAGGCCGCGGTCTGCAGCCGCACGGCGGCGGCGCGTTCCGCGGGCAGCAGGCCGCGCACCCGCGCCACCGCCGCCTGTGCGCGCTGCGCGTCGCTGTCCACCAGCGTGACGCAGCCGCCGCCGCGGGCGAGCACGACGGCCACGTCGCTGCCCATGGTTCCGCAGCCGACGACGACGGCATGCTGCAACGGCATGGCGGGCCTCACTCCGGCAGGACGCCGATTTCCTTGGCGATGGCGGCCCAGCGCGTGCTCTCGCCGCGCAGGAAGGCGCCGACGGCGTCGACGCCCATGCTGCCGTCGGCGATCGGGCCGATCAGGCCGATGCGATCGGCCACCGCCTTGTCGGCAAGCAGCGCGTTGACGTCGCGGTTGACGCGGTCGATCACCGCGGCCGGCGTGCCGGTGGGCGCGACGATGGCGAACCAGCCCACCATGTCGAAGCCCGGGTACTTCTCGGACAGGGCCGGCACGTCGTCCCAGCCGCCCACGCGCCTGGCCGAGGTCGTCGCCAGCAGGCGCAGTCGGCCTTGCCTGACCAGCGCGGCCGTGGAGGCCAGGTCGGCCACCATCGCGTCGACGTGCCCGCCCATCAGGTCCTGCGTGCCCACGCCGACCGAGGCGTAGGGCACCAGGTTCGCGCCGGCCTGGCTGCGCGCGTTGAACAGGCGCGCGATCATGCCGCTGAACGCGCGCGGCCCCTCGTTGCCGATGGTGAACCGGCCCTGCGCCGCCTTGCAGCGCGCGACCAGGTCGTCCACCGTCTTGACGGGCGATCCGGCTTCCACCAGCAGGCCGAAGGGGCTGCGCGCGATGAAGGCCACCGGGACGAAGTCCTTCTGCGGGTCGTAGGGCAGGGTCTTGAACAGCAGCGGGTTGGTCACCAGCGCCGCGGTGGTCGCGAAGTAGAAGGCGTGCCCGTCGGCCGGCGAGCGCGCCGCGGCCTGCGCGCCGATGGTGTTCTGCCCGCCCGGCTTGTTCTCGATCACCACCGCCTGGCCCCAGGACTTGGCCAGGCGCTCGCTGAGGATGCGGGCCACGTTGTCCGGGCCCGAGCCCGGCGGCTGCGACAGCACCCAGGTCACGTGCCGCTCGGGCCAGCCCTGCGCGTGCAGGGCGGCGTGCGGCAGCAGCGTGGCGCCGATGGCGGCCAGGATCTCGCGTCGTTGCATGTCGTTGTCTCCTTCGTCGTGGGTCGCTTTGCGATCTATGTTCCGGATGCCTCGTCGGCGATGCGGTGGCCGAGGGTCCCGATCCCCTCGATCTCGACCTCGACCACGTCGTCCGGCTTCATCCACACCGGCGGCGTGCGCGACTGGCCCACGCCCGCGGGCGTGCCCATCACCACCACGTCGCCGGGTTCGAGCGTCATGCATTCGGCCAGCAGCGCGATCGTCTCGTCCACCGGGAAGATCATGTCGCGGGTGTTCGCGTCCTGCATGACCCGGCCGTTGAGCCGGGCGCTGATGCGCAGGCCGGCCGCGCCGGGCGGCAGCTCGTCGGCCGTGACGAGTACCGGGCCGAAGCCGCCGGTGGCGTCGAAGTTCTTGCCGATGGTCCACTGCGAGGTGCGCTTCTGGTAGTCACGCACCGAGATGTCGTTGAAGCAGCTGTAGCCGAAGACATAGGGCAGCGCGTCCTCGCGCTTCACGTGCCGCGGCACGGTGCGCCCGATCACGAGCGCGAGCTCGGCTTCGTAGTCGAGCTTGTCCGACACCCTGGGGCGCAGCGCCGGCTGGCCGTGCCCCATCAGGGAGCTCTTGCCGCGCAGGAAGAACCAGGGGTAGTCGGGCTTGTCGCGCCCGCTCTCCTTGGCGTGGTCGAAGTAGTTCAGGCCCAGGCAGACGACCTTGCCGGGCTCGGGCACCGGCGGGGCCAGGGTCAGCGAGGCGAGCGGGAGGCGCGCCGCGCCCGAGGCGAGGGCCGCGCGGCCGGCGGCGACGGGGTCGCGCCCGGCGGCGAGTTCGGCGCGCAGATCGGCGGCCAGGTCGACGGCCGACTCGCCGCCCACGACGGCCAGCCGCGGCGTTCCGCCGCGCAGGTAGCAGACGAACCGCATGGCGCGCTCAGGCCCCGACCATCGCCAGCCCGCCGTTGCACAGCAGGAACTGGCCGGTCATGTGGCTGGAATCTGCGGCGGCCAGGAACAGGGTCGGCCCGACCATGTCCTCCGGCTTGGCGATGCGCGCCAGCGGGGTCTGCCGGAGCACTTCCTCGCGCCGGCCGTTCTTCCAGTCGTGGCGGTTCATCAGCGCCTCGGTCTCCATGAAGGCCGCGCCCAGCGTGTTCACGCGCACCTTGGGCGCCAGCGCCCGCGCGTACGACTTGGTCAGGCCGATGACGCCGTACTTCGCCGCCGCGTACTGCGGCGCGCGCGGGCTGCCGGCGATGACCACCTGCGAGCCGATGTTGACGATCGCGCCGCCCGCGCCGTCGATCATGCGCAGGCCCACCTCGTGGATCATGAACATCGTGCCCTTGATGTCCACGGCCAGCGTGTGGTCCACGACCTTCTCGTCGAGCTCGCGCCAGGACCGCTGGTCGCTCGCCATGTCGCCGACGTTGTTGACCAGCACGTCCACGCGGCCCATGCCGTCCCAGGCTTCGCGCGTCAGGCGCTGCACGTCGGCCAGGCTCGCGATGTCGCCGCGCACCAGCAGCGCGCGCCGGCCCAGCGCGCGCACCGCGGCGGCGGTTTCCTCGGCGCCGGCCGCCGAGCTGTTGTAGTGCACGACGACGTCGGCGCCTTCGCGCGCGAACGCCAGCGCCAGCACGGCGCCGAAGCCGCGGCCGGCGCCGGTGACCATCACGGTCTGCCCCTCGAAGCGCGCCATGGTCAGAAGCCCTCCCACGCGCGAGCGGGCTTGCCGTAGGCCTCCTGCCAGCCGACCACGCGGTTGCGCAGCGTGCCGATCTTCTCGATGTGCGCCTCGATCACGTCGCCGGGCTTGAGGTACCAGGCCGCCGGGTCGGCGCTGAAGGCGGCCACGCCCGAGACCGTGCCGGTGGTGAGGATGTCGCCGGCCGAATAGCCCGTGGGCGAGAACTTGGCGATCAGCTGCGGCAGCGTGACGAGCAGGTTGCGCGTGTTCGAGACCTGGCGCTTCTCCCCGTTGACGGTGAGCAGCAGGTCCAGGTCGTACGGGTCGGGGATCTCGTCGGCGGTGACGATCCACGGGCCGAAGGGGCAGAAGCTGTCGATCGACTTGCTGAACACGAAGTTCTTGGACTTCATCTCGCGGCGCTGGATGTCGCGCGCCGTGATGTCGTTGAAGATCACGTAGCCGGCGATGTGGTCGCCGGCCTCTTCCACCGTCAGGTGCTTGCCCGGCTTGCCGATGACGGCGCAGAACTCCAGCTCGTAGTCCAGCTCCCTGGTGAGGTGCTCGGGGTAGATGACGGGATCGTCGGGCCCGATGATCGCGTCCGGGTTCTGGAAGAACATGATCCAGGGGTGGATCTCCGCCACCCAGTTGGCGCGCTTGCCCTCCTCGCCGTGCTCGGCGTAGTTGCCGGCCGTGTGGTAGATCTTCTTCGGGATGATGGGCGCGTTGAGCCGGACCGACGACAGCGCATGGCGCTGCCCCGTGCGGCGCTGGTCCGCCTGGTCGGCGACCTTGCCACCAAGCTCGAACAGGGCGCGCATGTCGGCGATGTCGACGACGGCGACGGTGTCGTCTTCGACGATGCCGACCCGGGTCTGCCCGTCCTTGGTGAACGTCGCGAGTTTCATGAGGGTGTCTCCGCGCGCCGACCGGCACCGGCGCGTTGTCGTGGTTGGCGGGAACTGCAGGTGCGGCGCATTCTGTGGAGGCGCCGGGGCGCAGTCCAATACGCGTTCTTGCATGCGCGATCGCCTGCGCTTATGGAAGGCGGCCGCGGGCCGGCGCCGCCGGGGCGGTCCCTAGAATTCCGCCACCATGCGCATCGACCCACGCCGCCTGCTCGATCTGCTTGCCGTGGCCCGCCACGGCTCGTTCAGCGCGGCGGCCGAGGCGCTGAACGTGTCGCAGCCCGGCCTGTCGCAAAGCATCGCGCAGCTCGAGCACGGGCTGGGCGGCGTGCGCCTGATGGAGCGTGACCGCCACGGCGCGCGCCTCACGCCGCTCGGGGAAACCCTCGCGTTCCAGGCGCGCGCGCTGGAGGCCGTGCTCGCGCGCAGCAAGGAAGAAGCGCGGCTGCACACGGCCGGGCTCGCCGGGTCGCTGCGCGTGGGGATCACGCCCGTCACCGGCGCGTCGCTGGCCCCGCAGGCGGTGGCCGCCCTGCTGCGGCAGGCGCCCGGGCTGGACGTCTCGCTCGTCGAAGGGCTGGACGACGAGCTGCTGGCGCAGCTGCGCGCACGCGAGCTCGACCTGGTGGTGTCACGCGTGCCCGCCGGCCTGCCCGCCGACGTGGCGCACGAGGTGCTGGGCGACGCCGAATGGGTGTTGATCGCGCACCCCGATCACCCGCTGGCGCAGCGCCGCAGCGTGCGCATGGCCGACCTCGCCGGCCAGCGCTGGGCGCTGCCCGCCGGCGGCAGCGCGTTCCGGCGGCAGATGGAGATCGTGTTCGAGGCCGCCGGGCTGGCGTGGCCCGAGGGGGGCGTGAGCAGCAACTCGGTGCCGGCCATCAAGGCCATGGTGATGGCGGGCGACTGCGTCACGCTGATGGCGCCGGACCTCGTGGCCGTCGAATGCGCGGCCAGGCGGCTGTGCGCGCGGCCCGTCGTCGATGCGGCCGCGCTGCAGCCGGTCGGCATGCTGTGGCGGCTCGATGACGAGGAATCGGCCGTGGCCGCGCGCTTCAAGCAGCAGTTGCGGGAGGCTGCCTCGGCGGCCGCCGAAGCGGCGCAGGCCGGCCAGGGCCCGCGGCCGGCGTTGCAGGATTCCTGAGGCGACCGGGCGGCCGAGGCGGGCGCTGCCCTGCCGCGGCTCCGCCTTTCGGCATCGCGGGAAGGCTCAGAGCCAGGACCAGAGGCGCCGCAGCCAGGCGGGCGCCGGCCGGGCGGGGCGGAAGAGGTAGCGGGGCTGGTGATGCATGGCCGGTCTCCTGGGGGTGCGGAAGGAATACTGTATGAAACATCAGTATTCCGCGCAAGGCCTCGTTTCTCCGGGGGCCGGGCCCGGCACGCCAGGCAGGCGCCGCGCCAGGCGCAGTGGTGCCGGCGCCTACGCCGGCGCCTGCCACAGCAGGTCGAGCCCCTTGAAGCCCCACTTCTCCGGCGGCTCGCAGCCGACGATCTTGTCCTGGCAGCGCGGGTGGCCGAGGTCGAGCTCCTCGGGCTCCATGCGCAGGTTGGCGCGCGTGCTGAAGAACGCCTTCACCTTCGGCGTGAGCAGCGATCCGGGGTGCTGCCCCGTCACCACCGCCAGCCGGCCCGACTGCAGCCGCACCAGCGAGCCGATGGGGTAGATGCCCACGGTCTTGATGAAGGCCTGGAACACGACGGGCTCGAAGTGGCCGCTCCACTGCGCCATGCGGCGCAAGGCCTCGGCCGGGTCCCAGCCGTCCTTGTAGGGGCGCACCGAGGTGACCGCGTCGTACACGTCGCACACCGCGCCCATCTTGGCGAACAGGCTGATGGCGTTGCCCGCGAGGCGGTGCGGGTAGCCGGTGCCGTCCACCTTCTCGTGGTGGTGCAGGCAGACGTCGAGCACCATCGGGCCGGCGCTGCCGCTGTCGCGCAGCATCTCGTGCCCGCGCTCGGGGTGGGCCTTCATGACGGCGTATTCCTCGTCGGTCAGCTTGCCGGGCTTGTTGAGCACGTCGAGCGGCATCACCGCCTTGCCGAGGTCGTGCATCATGCCCGCCATGCCGGCCGTGCGCACCTGGTCCTCGGGCAGGCCGAGCTGGCGCGCCAGCGCCACCATCAGCGCGCACACCGCCATCGAGTGCATGTAGGTGTAGTCGTCGCGCTGCTTGAGGCGCGCCACGCTGATCAGCGCCGCCGGGTCGCGCAGCACCGAATCGGTCACGCCGTCGACCAGCGGCAGGAAGTCCTCGGTGCCGACGGCGCGGCCCAGCCGGGCCTCGCCGAACAGGTTGCGGATCTGCGGCACCGAGGTCCGGTAGAGCGCGGCGGCTTCGGCCAGCGCCTGCGCGCCGCGCGCCGGCGGCCCCTTGCGCGGGGCCGAGGCGGGCGCGGGCACGGGGTCGGGTTCGGGCTTGGCCGCGGGCGTCGGCGGGCTCGCCGGCGGCAGGACGTCCAGGCCCTTGGCGGTGTCGATCACCACCTCCTCGACGCCGCTCGCGCGGATGCGCTCGAGCTCCTCGGCGCTGCGAACGGTGAATTTCGTGCGCCAGAACGGGTGGTCCATCCAGGAGCCGCAGAACTCGTGGACGTGCACCCCGACACGAAGCTGTCCAACCGGGATTTTCTTTAGCACGACGGGTCAGGAAGTGAACTTCTCTTCATCGGCCGCTCAGCCGGGATCTTGAGACGGCGGCGGCGCCCACGCCCAGCCGAGCAGCTCCGCCGTGCGCCGGACCACCCATTCGGCCTCGGCCGGCGACACCTCGGCCGGCGGCGCGAGCAGGCCCCGCAGGCAGCGGTCGAGGATCTCGCCCTCGTCGACGCCGTCGCGCAAGTGCACCGCGCGGCCATGGTCGACGAGCATCGTCGCCAGGTCCTCGCACAGCTCGTAGCGCGCGGCGACCACGTCGCGCGTCGCGGTCAGGCGGCGGCGCGCGTCGCTGTACACGGCGACGAAGGAATCGGGGACGAGGATCTGGGAGCCGTCGGACATGCGGCCACCATACACGCCCGCCGCGCGAAGGCACGGCGCTTGCCGCGCCCGTGCTTCATCGAACGGAGGCCGACCATGGGCACGACGACCGTCAGCGACCAGATGCTGCAACGCCTGCACGACTGGGGCGTGCGCCGCATCTACGGCTACCCGGGCGACGGCATCAACGGGCTGATGGCCGCGCTCGACCGGGCGAGCGAGCGCATCGACTTCGTGCAGGCGCGCCACGAGGAGCTGGCCGCCTTCATGGCGACGGCGCACGCCAGGTTCACCGGCGAGGTGGGCGTGTGCCTGGCGACCTCGGGGCCGGGCGCCATCCACCTGCTCAACGGCCTGTACGACGCGAAGGCCGACCACCAGCCGGTGCTGGCCATCGTCGGCCAGCAGGCGCGCAGCGCGCTCGGCGGCGACTACCAGCAGGAGGTCGACCTGCTCAGCCTGTTCAAGGACGTGGCGCACGAGTACGTGCACATGGCGACGGTGCCGGCGCAGGCGCGCCACCTCGTCGACCGCGCCATGCGCATCGCGCGCGACCAGCGCACGGTGACCTGCCTCATCGTGCCGAACGACCTGCAGACGCTGGATGCGGTGCAGACGCCGCCGCGCGCGCACGGCACCGTGCACAGCGGCATCGGTGCGACCGGCGCCGCCGTCCGCCCGGCCGAGGCCGACCTGCGCGCCGCCGCCGAGGTGCTCAACGCCGGCCGGTGCGTGGCCATCCTCGCCGGCGCCGGCGCGCTGCATGCGGGCGGCGAGCTGGTGCAGACGGCCGAGCGCCTCGGCGCTGGCATCGCCAAGGCGCTGCTCGGCAAGGCCGCGGTGCCCGACGCGCTGCCCTTCGTCACCGGCGCCATCGGCCTGCTGGGCACGCAGCCGAGCTGGCAGATGATGAACGGCTGCGACACGCTGCTGATGGTGGGGTCGAGCTTTCCGTACGCCGAGTTCCTGCCGAAGGAAGGCCAGGCGCGCGGCGTGCAGGTCGACCTGGACGGGCGGCGGCTGTCGATCCGCTACCCGATGGAAGTGAACCTCGTCGGCGACAGCCGCGCCACCCTGCAGGCGCTGCTGCCGCTGCTGGAGCAGAAGACGGACCGCGGCTGGCGCGAGGAGATCGAGGCCAACGTGGCGCGCTGGTGGCAGGTGCTCGAGGCGCGCGCGATGAACGAGGCGAAGCCCATCAACCCGCAGCGCGTGTTCTGGGAGCTGTCGCCGCGGCTGCCGGACGGCTGCATCCTCACCTGCGACTCCGGCACCTCGGCCGCGTGGTACGCGCGCGACCTGAAGCTGCGCGACGGCATGATGGGCTCGCTCTCGGGCGGCCTGGCCACCATGGGGCCGGCCGTGCCCTATGCCATCGCGGCGAAGTACGCGCATCCCGGGCGGCCGGTGGTCGCCCTCGCGGGCGACGGCGCGATGCAGATGAACGGCATCAACGGCCTCGTCACCATCGCCCGCGACTGGCGGCGCTGGCGGAACCCTTCGCTCGTCGTGATGGTGCTGCACAACGGCGACCTCAACATGGTGACCTGGGAGGAGCGTGCCGCGGGCGACCCGAAGTTCGAGGATTCGCAGGACCTGCCGCCGTTCCCCTACGCGGACTACGCGCGCATGCTGGGCCTGCACGGCATCCGCGTCGACCGGCCCGACGGCATCGCCGCCGCCTGGGACGAAGCGCTCGCCGCCGACCGGCCGGTGGTGCTGGAGATGGTGACCGATCCCAACGTGCCGCCGCTGCCGCCGCACGTCGACGCGAAGCAGGCGCGCGCCTATGCGCGGGCGCTGCTGGCCGGCGACCCGCAGGCCATCGAGGTGGTGACCGCCACCGCGCGCGAGTGGTGGGACGGCCTGGCCGGCGGCCGGGCCAAGCGCCGGGGCTGACGTACGGGATCGGCCGCCGGCCCGAAGGCGCCGCAGCGCCTCGCCCGGACGGCGGGCGCCCCCGCGGGCCGCGCGCCCGATACGATGGCGTCCGCCCGCACCGGGCGCATTCCTCCGACCCGACCATGAAATCGTCCGACGGCTACGACCACCTCGACAACCGCGCGCTGCTGCTGCTGCTCGCGGCCATCACGGTGGCGATGGGCTGGATCCTGCTGCCCTTCTACGGAACCATCATGTGGGGCGCGATCATCGCGCTGCTGTTCACGCCGCTGTACCGCCGGCTGCTGCCGCGCATGAAGCGGCGGCGCACGCCCGCCGCGCTGCTGACGCTGCTGGTGGTGCTGGTCATCGTGGTGCTGCCGCTGACGCTGATCACCGCTTCGCTGGCGCGCGAGGCGGGGCTGCTCTACCAGCGGCTGCAGTCGGGCGAGATCCGCCCGGCGCTGTACTTCCAGCAGGTGTTCAACGCCATGCCGGCGTGGGTGAACGCGCTGCTGGACCGCGTGGGGCTCGACGACTTCGCCGCGCTGCAGCAGCGCATCGCCGCGGCGCTGGCGCAGGGCAGCCAGTTCATCGCCACCCAGGCGCTGAGCATCGGCCAGAACGCCTTCGACTTCATCGCCAAGCTGTTCATCGCGCTGTACCTCGCCTTCTTCCTGATCCGCGACGGCGAGGGCCTGGCGCGCACGCTGCGCCGCGCCATCCCGCTGGCGCCCGAGCACACGCACGAGCTGCTGGGCAAGTTCGCCACCGTCATCCGCGCCACGGTCAAGGGCAACCTGCTGGTGGCCGCCGTGCAGGGGGCGCTCGGCGGCGTCGCGTTCTGGGTCCTCGGCATCAACGCCGCGGTGCTGTGGGCGGTGCTGATGGCCTTCCTGTCGCTGCTGCCGGCGGTGGGCGCGGCCCTGGTGTGGGCGCCGGTGGCGGTCTACCTCGTCGTCAGCGGCGACGTCTGGCAGGGCGTGGCGCTCATCGCCTACGGCGTGCTGGTGATCGGCCTGGTGGACAACGTGCTGCGCCCGGTGCTGGTGGGCAAGGACACGCGCATGCCCGACTACGTGGTGCTGATCACCACGCTCGGCGGCATGGCGGTGTTCGGCATCAACGGCTTCGTGCTCGGGCCGACGATCGCGGCCATGTTCATCGCGGTGTGGCACATCTTCGTGAGTTCGCGGGCGGAGTGAGGCATGGAGCACGTCGATGCGGTGGTGGTGGGCGCGGGCGTCGTGGGCCTGGCGGTGGCGCGGGCGCTGGCGCGGCAGGGGCGAGAGGTCGTCGTGCTGGAGGGCGAGGGCCGCATCGGCGCCGGCGTCAGCTCGCGCAACAGCGAGGTGATCCACGCGGGGCTGTACTACCCGGCCGGCTCGCTCAAGGCGCGCCTGTGCGTGCAGGGCCGCCGGGCGCTGTACGACTTCTGCGAGTCGCACGGCGTGCCGCACCGGCGCTGCGGCAAGCTGGTGGTGGCGACCGACGCGTCGCAGCTGCCGGCGCTCGACGCGCTGCTCGGCAAGGCGCAGGCCAACGGCGTGCATGACCTGCAGCGCCTCACGGCCGCGCAGGCGCAGGCGCTGGAGCCGGAGGTCGCCTGCGTGGCGGCGCTGCTGTCGCCGTCCACCGGCATCGTCGACAGCCACGGGCTGATGCTCGCGCTGCAGGGCGACCTGGAACGCGCCGGCGGCGCGGTGGCGCTGCGCTCGCCGGTCGAGGCCGTCGCCTGCGGCGCCCGGCACGTGGTGCGGGTGGGCGGCGACGAGCCGCTCGAGCTTTCCGCCGCCGTGGTGGTCAACGCCGCCGGCCTGTGGGCGCCCGCGCTCGCCGCGCGCACGAGCGGGCTGCCGGCCGCGCACGTGCCGCGGGCGCACTTCTGCAAGGGCAGCTACTACGCCTGTGCCGGGCGCTCGCCGTTCACGCGGCTGGTCTACCCGGTGCCGCAGGAGTTCTGGCTCGGCGTGCACCTGACGCTGGACCTCGCCGGCCAGGCGCGCTTCGGCCCCGACGTGCAATGGCTGCCCGACGGGCTGGAGGAGCCGCTCGACTACGGCGTCGACCCGGCGCGCGCCGACGCCTTCTATGCCGACGTGCGCCGCTACTGGCCGGGGCTGCCCGAGGGCTCGCTGCAGCCGGCCTACAGCGGCTGCCGCCCGAAGATCCATGCGCGGCACGAGCCGGCGCCCGACTTCGCGATCGAGGGCCCGGCGGCGCACGGCGTGCCCGGGCTCGTCAACCTGTTCGGCATCGAGTCGCCGGGCCTCACCTCGTGCCTGGCCATCGCCGACGAGGTGGTGGCGCGCCTGCAGCGCCTTCCCTAGGCTGCGCGCTCGAGCAACGCCTTCAGCGTGCGCAGGTCGGCGGCCACCGCCACGGCATCGCGCTCGAAGGCGTCGTCGTCCATGCCGTCGCGGCGAAAGAGCGTGAAGCTCAGCTCGCAGCCGCTGCCGTTGGGCATCACGCGCATCGGGTTGTGCACCAGTTCGCCCGAGGGCAGGGTGACCTCGTGGTCGAGCACGCCGAAGGGGTTGGCGCCGGTCATCGCCACCTTGACCGCGCCCATGGGCGAATCGGCGATCCACTCCCCGCCGCGGCACTCGATGCCGGCGGCCAGGCCCGCCGCCCACTGCGGCAGGTTCTGCGGCAGGCGCACGAACTCGTAGGCGTCCTGCCAGGCGCACGCGATGGCGATGGAGACGGTGCGCGAGGGGTGCAGCATGGGGGTCAGCCTTCGGCCAGGGTCCAGCGGCCGTCCACCAGCCGCTCGTGCGGGCGGAACTGCGCCTTGTAGGCCATCTTCTCGCTCTGCCCGATCCAGTAGCCGAGATAGAGGTGCGGCAGGTTCAGAAGTTTCGTCTGCTCGATCTGCCACAGCACGTTGTAGGTGCCGTAGCTCGTGTGCGGCTCGGGCTCGTAGAAGGTGTAGACGGCCGAGAGCCCGTCGTTGAGCACGTCCAGGATGGACACCATCTTGAGCGCGCCCGCCGTGCCGTCGGCGTTGCGCTCGCGGAACTCGACCAGGCGCGAGTTGACGCGGCTTTGCAGCAGGAACTGGGTGTACTGGTCGATGCTGTCGTGGTCCATGCCGCCGCCGCTGTGGCGCCCGGCCTGGTAGCGCAGGTAGAGCTGGTAGTGCTCGGGCACGAAGCACAGCCGCAGCACCCGCGACTGCAGGCCCTGGTGGCGCTTCCAGGCGCGGCGCTGGCTGCGCGTGGGCGCGAAGGTGGCCACCGGCACGCGCAGCGGCACGCAGGCGCGGCAGCCGTCGCAATAGGGCCGGTAGGTGAACATGCCGCTGCGCCGGAAGCCGTTGGCCACCAGCCCCGAGTAGGCGTCGGCGTGGATCAGGTGGCTGGGCGTGGCCACCTGCGAGCGCGCCATGCGGTCGCTCAGGTAGCTGCAGGGGTAGGGCGCCGTCGCGTAGAACTGCAGCGACGACAGCGGAAGCTCTTTGGGATGCGTCACGGGCGCACGTCCTTCGGCGCGGGCGGGGGCGCGAGCAGGTGCCCCCAGAGCCGCGGATCATAGGTCCAGTCGGTGACCGGCGGCCCGGCCAGCTGGAGCGCCAGGCGCCGCTCGAACTCGGCGCGCGGCAGCTCGCGCGCGCCCACCGAGGCGAGGTGCGTGGTGCGTTGCTGGCAGTCGATCATCGGGATGCGGTGCTCCAGGCAGAAGCACACCAGCGCGGCCAGCGCGATCTTGGAGGCGTCGGTGCGGTGCGCGAACATCGACTCGCCGAAGAACATGCGGCCCAGGCTCACCCCGTACAGGCCGCCGGCCAGCTCGCCGCCGATCCAGGTCTCGACGCTGTGCGGCACGCCGGCGTCGTGCCAGCGGCAGTAGGCCTCCACCATCTCGGGCACGATCCAGGTGCCGTCCTGGCCGTCGCGCGGCGTCTCGGCGCAGGCGGTGATGACGCGGCGGAAATTGCCGTCGATGCGCACTTCGCAGCCCGGCGTGCGAACGAACTTCACGAGCGTCTTGCGCAGCGAGCGCGACAGCCGGAACTCGTGGGGGAACAGCACCATGCGCGGGTCGGGCGACCACCACAGCACCGGCTGGCCGCGGCCGTACCACGGGAACACGCCCTTGGCGTACGCCTCGGTCAGCCGCGCCGGGCTGAGCTCGCCGCCGGCGGCCAGCAGGCCGGGCGCCTCGGCATCGCGCGGCATGGCCAGGCTCGTGTCGGGCAGCCGGTCTTCTTCGGCGTGGAGCCAGGTGATCATGGGCCGGTGATGGCGGGGCCGCGCGGGCGGCGGGAGGTGTCGGGAATCGTACACGGGGCGGGGCTGCGGCCGCACGGGAGCGGCCGCGGATTCGAGGGTCGTGGCGCAGACACGCCGGCAAGTTTCATGCGTGCCGGCCGGCCGCCCGGCACGGCGATTGCCGCTCGGTGGCAAGGCCGCGCCCGCGGCCCGCAGGCGAGGAGGTCTCGCGCCGAGGAACGCTCATGGAATCCACCCTGCGACGCTGGATGAGTCTCACCGCGCTGGCGCTGGCCGCCGGCGTGTGCGCCGCGCAGCCGCAGCCGCCCGCTCCGGGCGGTGCGGGCATCAACAGCACCGGCCTCGGCGGCGGCTCGGGCGCCAACGGCACCGTCGGCGCGCCGGCCACCAACGGCGCCGTCGACCGCAACCCGGCGCACCGCCGCGCGCGGCAGCAGGCCGCGGCCGAAGCGGCGGCCTCGGCGCCGCGCCTGCCCGAGGCCTGCGCCGACGGCAGCGCGCTGCTCGCGCGCTCGCCCGCGGGCGAGCTGGTCGACTGCCCGCGCCCCGGCGAAGGCGAGAAGCCGGTGCGGCCGGCTCAGCCGGGCGCCGCCGCGCGCGACTGACGCGCCACCGCCCGGCCGACCAGCGCCGCGGCCAGCAGCACCAGCGCGGCGATGAACAGCGCCGTCCCCGGGTGCGGGAATACCGGCGCCTCGCCCACCGACATCGCGTACACGGCGCCGAAGAACAGCGGCGAGGCGACGCCCGCGATGCTCGCCACGCTCATGTTGGCGCCCTGCAGCTGGCCCTGCTCGGACTCCGACACGCGCTGCGTCATCAGCGACTGCAGCGTCGGCATCGCCAGGCCCCACAGCGCGTTGGGCAGCATCGCCAGCGTGAACAGCAGCCCGGTGGGCGCCCAGCCCATGCAGGCGATGCCCACCGCGCCGCCGAACAGGCCGAACACCATGGTGCGCCGGTCGCCGAAGCGCCGCACCATCGGGCCGACGAACACCCCCTGCATCAGCATGTCGAGCACGCCCACCAGCGCCAGCAGCAGCCCGACCTCGAACGCGCCCCAGCCGTAGCGGTAGCCGGCGTAGAGCACGAACACGGCCGAGAACACGTGGTGCGCGAAGTACAGCAGGAAGTTGACGACGGACAGCCCCGTCAGCTCGCGGTGCGAGCGCAGCAGCGCCAGCGCGCCCAGCGGATTGGCGCGCTTCCAGGCGAAGGGCATGCGGCTTTCGGGCGGCAGCGACTCCGGCAGGATGAACAGGCCATAGAGGAAGGTCAGCCCGCTCAGCGCCGCCGCCACCCAGAACGGCGCGCGCGGCGACACCTCGCCCAGCACGCCGCCGAGCAGCGGCCCGGCCACGAAGCCGGCGCTGAAGGCCGCGCCGATGAGCCCGTAGGCGCGGGCGCGCCCGGCCGGCGGGGTGATGTCGGCCATGTAGGCGTAGACGGTGGTGAAGCTCGCCGAGGTGATGCCGGTGACGATGCGCCCGAGCGCCAGCCACCACAGGTTGGGCGCCACCGCCATCAGCACGTAGTCGGCCGCGAGGCCGAGCGCCGACACCAGCAGCACCGGGCGCCGCCCGTACCGGTCGGACAGCGAGCCGATCACCGGCGAGGCGACGAACTGCATCGCCGCCCACAGCGCGACGAAGACGCCGTTGATGGCGCCGGCGCGCGCGTTCGATCCCGCGAACTGCTCGATCAGCGCCGGCAGGACGGGGATGACGATGCCCATCGCCACGATGTCGAGCATCGCGGTGACGAGGATGAAGACGATGGCGGCCTGGCGGCGGGGCAGGTGCATGCGGGCGGGGCTGGGCGGAAGGGCGGCGACTGTACGCCAGCCGCTGCCTACCCGAGGCCCGCCGCCGCCTTGGCCCGCATCTTGGCGTGCACGTAGGCCCCGTGCGGCACGTGCAGCAGGTCGGCCACGCGCCACAGGGTGTGGTTCTCGTGCGCGCCGAGGCGGCCGTCGGCATAGGCCACCTGCCACATCGCCTCGACCATGCGCACCTTCTGCGCCATGTCGAAGGCGTCGTTGATGCGCGAGGTGAAGCTGTGCAGGTCGTGCGCGCCGCGGGCGGTGGCCTCGGCCAGCTCCACCAGCCGGGCCGCCTCGTCCGCGGCGAGCGCGAACCTGGCCTGCAGGACCTGCAAGGCCGCGCGCCGCTCGGCGTCGCTCATGCCGGCGTCGGCGCGCATCACCTCGACCAGCAGCACGGCGGCGGCGAGCTGCAGGCCGTGCTCGTCCGCGGCGGCGCAGGCGGCCGCGGGCGGCGGGACGATCGAATCGAAGAGGTCCTTGAGGGTGCGCAGCATGGCGGGGGCGGGAAGTCGCGGGGAAGGCCCTGAGGGAGTCGCGCCGCGCCCGCCGCGTTCCCTTCGCCCGCGGTCAGTTCAGCCGCGTCAGGCCGAACTGGCCCACCAGGTTCTTGACCTCGTAGCCGGGGATCTTCTTGACCTCGGCGTGCAGCGCCTTCTGCGCGTCCTTGTGGAGCTTCTCGATGGCGGCGTTCAGCTTCTTGACCCCGTCGTCCTTCTCGAACGCCGGCCCTTCCTTGCCGCCGTACTTCTTGGCGAGGATCTCGCCGAGCTTCTTCTCGAAGGGCTCGATCTTCTTCTCGAGGTCCTTCTGCGCCTTCTTGACGAGCTTCTCGGCGGCCTTCTCGGCCTCGGTGGTCGTCACCAACTCGTCGCCGGACTTCAGCGTGGCCGCGGCGCCGAGGTTGCCCTTGACCTTCACGTTCTTGAGCCCGCGCGCCTTGAGCAGGTCCCACACCTGCTTGGTGTAGTTGGCCATGGCGCCGCCCTGCGCGGTGAAGCAGCCGTCGAGGTAGATGGTGCCGGCGTAGTCCGGGCTCAGGCGCTTCTTCTCGTTCTTGTTGTCCAGCAGCAGCGCCACCAGCTCCTTGGGCGACTTGCCGGCGAAGTCCTTGCCGTAGATCTGGCCCGAGGCCGTCTTGTCCTCGTCGCCATGGGCCAGCAGGATGATGGGCGTGGTGCCGCCGATGCCGCCGAACTTGGCCTTGTCGCCGGTCACGGCCCGGGTGCCGGTGGCCTTGGCCATGTCCTTGGCCGCGCGGTCGATGACCTTGTCGCCCTTGTCGAGGTTGACCACCATCGCCGCCTGCGCCTTCAGCTTCTCGCGGATGGCCTTGTAGCCGGCGACGAGCTTGCAGCTCTGCTCGTACTTGCCGTTCTTCAGGTCGGTGACCAGGAAGATCATGTCCGCGCCCGACATGCCCGCGCGCAGCCACGGCTGCTCGCACTTCTTGGCGACCAGGTCCTTCTTGACCTTGTCGACCAGCGACTTGGCGTCGTTCGCCTTGACCACGAGGCCCTGCATCGGCTTGCCCACGAACCTGGCGAGGTCGTCGCCGATCGCCTTGACCAGCTTGCCGCTGTCGAAGTTGGCGATGGCGTTGGGGTTCGTGGCCTTGATCTCGTAGACCACCGTCTTGCTGTCGATCGACGTTGCCATGGGGTTCTTTCTGTCGGGTAGGGCGCGCTGCGCCGTGGTTGGCTCGAACACGGGAAGCCCAACGGCTGCTCCCCTCCTGACTGCGCCGGCGATTCTGGAACGGCGCGGCGGCAAAGGGAAGGCCGGCGCAGGGCGGCGTTTATCATCGCGCGTCCTTTTTGCACCGCCAGCAGCCGTGGGCGATTCCAACCTCCCCCCCGACCAGCCCGAAGCGGCCGGCAGCGAGCCCCCACCGGCCGTGCCGGTGAAGATCGAGGAATGGCTGGCCGTCATCGCGATGGCCGCCATCGCGGTCATCACCTTCGCCAATGTGCTGGTGCGCTACTTCACCGACGCGTCCTTCGGCTTCACCGAGGAGATCTCCGTCTTCCTGCTGGTGGTGCTCACGCTGGTGGGCGGCAGCGCCGCCATGGCGCGCGACCGGCACATCAAGATCGAGTTCTTCGTCGACGCCGCGCCTCATGCGCGGCGGCGGCGCATGCTGCAGTTCGCCGCGCTGTGCAGCGCGGCCTTCTTCATGGTGCTGGCGGGCCTGAGCGTGCGCATGGTGTGGGACGAGTACCGCTACGAGGAGACGACGCCCGGCATCGGCCTGCCGAAGTGGTGGTACTCGATCTGGCTGCCGCTGCTGTCGCTCGCGATCTCGGCGCGCGCCTTCGGGCTGTTCCTGCGCTATCGGGGGCGCCGGTGACCGGGCTGCTGCTGTTCGCCGTCTTCATCGCGCTGATGCTGGTCGGCGTGCCGATCGGCGTGGCGCTGGCCGTGGGCGGCACGATCGCCATCGCCGTGGCCAACCCCGAGGCGCAGTTCTTCGGCCTGCTGGCCGTGCCGCAGAACTTCTTCGCCGGCGTGGCGAAGTACCCGCTGCTGGCGATCCCGATGTTCGTGCTGGTCGGCTCGATCTTCGACCGCTCCGGTGTGGCGCAGCGGCTGGTCAACCTGGCGGTGGCCATCGTCGGCCGCGGCCCGGGCATGCTGCCGCTGGTGGCGATCGCGGTGGCGATGTTCCTCGGCGGCATCTCCGGCTCCGGCCCGGCCAACGCCGCGGCGGTGGGCGCGGTGATGATCGCGGCCATGTCGCGCGCCGGCTATCCGCGCGCCTACTCGGCCGGGGTGGTGGGCGCCGCGGCGGCCACCGACATCCTGATCCCGCCCTCGGTGGCGATGATCATCTACTCGGTGATGGTGCCCGGCGCCTCGGTGCCGGCGCTGTTCGCCGCGGGCATGGTGCCGGGCGTGCTGGCGGGGCTGGCGCTCATCGTGCCGGCGGTGTGGCTGGCGCGGCGCCACAAGATGGGGGCGCTCGAGGCCGAGCAGCCGCGCCCGCCGTTCTGGCGCAGCCTGCGTGAGGCCTCGTGGGGGCTGGCCGCGCCGGTGCTCATCCTCGGCGGCATGCGCGCCGGCTGGTTCACGCCCACCGAGGCGGCCGTGGTGGCGGTGTTCTACGGCCTGTTCGTGGGCATGGTCATCTACCGCACCATCAGGCTGCGCGACCTGTTCCCGATCTTCGCCGAGGGGGCGGAGATCTCGGCCGTCATCATGATGGTGGTCGCGCTCGCGGGCGTGTTCGCCTACTCGCTGTCCACGCTCAGCCTGATCGACCCGATCGCCAACGCGCTCATCCATTCGGGCCTGGGCGAATGGGGCGTGATGGCGGTGCTCGTCCTGCTGCTGATGATCGTGGGCATGGTGCTCGACGGCATCTCGATCTTCCTCATCTTCGTGCCGCTGCTGCTGCCGATCGCGCAGGCCTTCCAGTGGGACCTGGTGTGGTTCGGCGTCATCATCACGCTGATGGTGGCGGTGGGCCAGTTCACGCCGCCGCTGGCGGTGAACCTGATGGTGTCGTGCCGCATCGCCGGCGTACGCATGGAGCAGACGCTGCCCTGGATCGTCTGGATGCTGCTGGCCATGATGGTCGCGCTGCTGTTCGTCATCGTGTTCCCCCCGCTGGCGCTCTGGTTGCCCGGAGTGCTCGGCTACCTCTAACCCCTGGAGACAACCCCATGAAACGCCGCAACCTCCTGTCCACCGCCGCCGCGACGCTCGCCGCCGCGGCCGCCCTCGCCATGCCGGCCCTCGCGCAGGCGCAGGGCAGCTACAAGTCCGAGTACAAGATGTCGCTGGTGCTCGGCCCGGCCTTCCCCTGGGGCAAGGGCGGCGAGATCTGGGCCGACCTGGTGAAGCAGCGCACCGACGGGCGCATCAACATCAAGCTGTATCCCGGCGTCTCGCTGGTGCAGGGCGACCAGACGCGCGAGCTGACGGCGCTGCGCCAGGGCGTGATCGACATGGCCATCGGCAGCACCATCAACTGGTCGCCGCAGGTCAAGCAGCTGAACCTGTTCTCGCTGCCCTTCCTGATGCCCGACTACGCCGCCATCGACGCCCTCACGCAGGGCGACGTCGGCAAGGAGCTCTTCAAGCTCCTCGAGCGCGGCGACGTGGTGCCGCTCGCCTGGGGCGAGAACGGCTTCCGCGAGATCAGCAACTCGAAGCACGCCATCCGCACGCCCGAGGACCTGAAGGGCCTGAAGCTGCGCATCGTGGGCTCGCCGCTGTTCATCGACACCTTCACCGCGCTCGGCGCCAACCCGACGCAGATGAGCTGGACCGACGCCCAGCCCGCCATGGCCAGCGGCGCGGTCGACGGGCAGGAGAACCCGCTGTCGATCTTCACCGCCGCCAAGCTGCACAACGTGAGCCAGAAGTACCTCACGCTGTGGGGCTACGTGGCCGACCCGCTGATCTTCGTCGTCAACAAGCAGGTGTGGAACAGCTGGACGCCCGCCGACCGCGACATCGTGCGCCAGGCCGCGCTCGACGCCGGCAAGCAGCAGCTCGCGCTCGCGCGCAAGGGCATCTCCAAGGAGGACCCCGCGCTGCTCAAGGAGATCGAGGGCCACGGCGTGACGGTGACCCAGCTCTCCGACGCCGAGCGCGCCGCCTTCGTCAAGGCCACGCGCCCGGTGTACGACAAGTGGAAGACGCAGATCGGCGCCTCGCTCGTCACCCAGGCCGAGAAGGCCGTGAACGCGCGCGCCAAATAGACGCCGGGAGGCCGGACGCCGCCGGAGCCGGCGGCGTCAGAGCGCCAGCGGCCGGCGGTCGACGCGCAGGATGCGCCCGCTGCCGCCGTCGGTGAGCAGGTGCAGCGTGCCGTCGGGCGCCTGCTGCACGTCGCGGATGCGCTCGCCGAGCTCGGCGAAGAGCGGCTCGCGGCTCAGCACGCGCGGCTCGCCCTGCACCTCGCCGAGGTGCAGGCGCCACAGCGCCATGCCCGCGAGCGAGCCGACGAACAGGTCGCCGCGCCAATGCGGCAGCCGCGTGCCGGTGTAGACGAGCAGGTTGCTCGGCGCGATGCCGGGGCGGCCCCACCACGCCAGCGGCGGCGCCATGCCCGGCGCCGCGGTGCCCACGCCGATGGGGGCGCAGTCGTCGTACTCGCAGCCGAAGCTCACCACCGGCCAGCCGAAGTTGAGCCCCTTGCGCGCGATGTTGATCTCGTCGCCGCCGAAGGGTCCGTGCTCGGCGACCCACAGCTCGCCGGTGCGCGGATGGACGAAGGCGCCCTGCGGGTTGCGGTGGCCGAGCGTCCAGATGTCGGCATGCGCGCCGGGCGTGCCGGCGAAGGGGTTGTCGCGCGGCACGCGGCCGTCGGTGCGCAGGCGCACGGTCTTGCCGTGGTGGTGCGCGAGGCTCTGCGCCAGCACGCGCTCGGCCGGCTCGCGGCGGTCGCCCACGGTGATGAAGAGGTGGCCGTCCCCGCTCACTGCCAGGCGCCCGCCGAGGTTCTCGCCGGACGCGACGGCGGGCGCCTGGCGGAACAGCACGCGCACGCGGCTCAGGTGGCGGCCGTCGCTGCTCAGGCGCGCGCTCGCCACCGTCAGGGCGTTGTGCGACGGCACGCTCGGGCTCCGGGCCGTGTAGCTGAAGAAGATCTGCCGGTTCGCGGCGAAGCCGGGGTCGACGCTCACGTCCAGCAGGCCGCCGTGGTCGCGGAAATCCACCTTCGGCAGGCCGCGGATCGGGGCCGAGACGCGGCTGCCGTCGGCGCTGACCAGCCGCAGCCGGCCGGGGCGCTCGGTGACCAGCACCTTGCCGTCGGGGAGGAAGCCCATGCCCCACGGCAGCTCGAAGGTGCCGGCGAAGGGCAGGGCTTCGACGGCGTCGTCCCGGGGCTGCGGGGCGCGTTCCGGCGCCGTGGCGTGGGCGGACGCAGCGCACAGCAGCGCGAGGGCGCCGGCGGCGAGCGACGCGCGGAGCGTCCGGCGGGCGGCGGGGGGCGGAAAGACGGGGCGGAGGAGGGGGCGGCCGGTCATGGGGTCAGGCTAGCGTCGTCCGCCCGCGAGGTTGTTACCGAACGCGCGCGGCCGGCCGGGGAAACCGCTCGCGTGCGCGGGCGGCGCATCGGTTGCACACTGGGGCGGTCGACCCGAACCCCGCCATGCGCCCCCATTCCGCCCATGCCCCCCGAAACGGCCGCGCCTGCCTGTGCTGGCTTGCCGCGCTGTGGCTGGCGCTGGCCTGCGGCGGGGCGGCCGCCGCGGCGCCCGTGAGCGTGCTGCGCGTGCAGGACGCCATCGGCCCGGCGAGCGCCGACTACGTCGTGCGCGGACTGGAGAAGGCCCGCGAGGCCGGCGCGGCGCTGGTGGTGATCGAACTCGACACGCCGGGCGGGCTCGACGGCTCGATGCGGCAGATCATCCAGGCCATCCTCGCCTCGCCCGTGCCGGTGGCGACCTACGTGACGCCCGAGGGTGCGCGCGCCGCGAGCGCCGGCACCTACATCCTCTACGCCAGCCACATCGCCGCCATGGCGCCGGCCACCACGCTGGGCGCGGCCACGCCGGTGGCCATCGGCATGCCGGGCGGGGAGCCGCCGGCCCGGCCCGGTTCCGCGCCGCAGCGCGGCGAGCCGCCGGGCGACGCGATGGCGGCCAAGCGCGTGAACGACGCGGCCGCCTTCATCCGCGGCCTGGCCCAGCAGCGCGGGCGCAACGCCGACTGGGCCGAGCGTGCCGTGCGCGAGGCAGTGAGCCTCACGGCCGAGGAGGCGCTGGAGCAGCGCGTGATCGACGTGGTCGCGAGCGGCGTGCCCGACCTGCTGGCCCGCGTCGACGGCCGCACGGTGCGCACGTCCGCCGGCGAGGTGGCGCTCGCCACGCGCGGCGCGGCGCACGAGCTGCACCTGCCCGGCTGGCGCCACCGGCTGCTGGCGGTGATCGCCAACCCGAGCTTCGCGCTCATCCTGATGACGATCGGCATCTACGGGCTGATGTTCGAGTTCTCCTCGCCCGGCTTCGGCGTGGCGGGCGTGGTGGGGGCGATCTGCCTGCTGCTCGCCTTCTTCGCGCTGCAGCTGCTGCCGATCAACTACGCCGGCCTCGCGCTGGTGCTGCTCGGCATCGCGCTGCTCGCCGCCGAGGTCGTCTCGCCCACCTTCGGCGTGCTCGGCGTGGGCGGCTTCATCGCCTTCGTGGCCGGCGGCATCCTGCTGATCGACAGCGAGCTGCCGGGCTACGGCGTGCCGCTGCCGCTGGTGCTCGGGCTGGGGGCGGCCTCCGCCCTGTTCACCGTGCTGGGCGGCGGCATGGCGCTGCGCGCGCGGCGCCGGCCCGTGCAGGGCGGCATGGACGACTGGGTGGGCGCGCAGGGCGAAGTCGTCGCCGTCGAGCCCGACGGCGCCTGGGCGCTGGTGCGCGGCGAGCGCTGGCGTGTCAGGGCCGACGCGCCGCTCGCGCCCGGCCAGCGCGTGCGCGTGCGGGCCGTGCACGGGCTCACGCTCGACGTGTCGGCCGATCCCGCGTCCGCCGCGCCCCCCGCGGCCACCACCAACGAGAGGTCCCCATGATCTTCGACCTGAACCTCGGCTTCGGCGTGCTGCTGCTGCCGGTGCTCGTGCTGCTCTTCATGTCGCTGCGCGTGCTGCGCGAGTACGAGCGCGGCGTGGTGTTCCAGCTCGGGCGCTTCTGGCGCGTGAAGGGGCCGGGCCTGGTGGTGGTGATCCCCGGCCTGCAGCAGATGGTGCGCGTGGACCTGCGCGTGGTGACGATGGACGTGCCGCCGCAGGACGTGATCTCGCGCGACAACGTCTCGGTGAAGGTGAACGCGGTCGTCTTCTTCCGCGTGGTCGACCCGAAGAACGCCATCATCGCCGTCGAGCGCTACCTCGACGCCACCAGCCAGCTCGCGCAGACGACGCTGCGCGTGGTGCTCGGCAAGCACGAGCTCGACGACATGCTGGCCGAGCGCGAGCGCCTGAACCTGGACGTGCAGCGCATCCTCGACGAGCAGACGGCCTCGTGGGGCATCAAGGTGGCGAACGTGGAGATCAAGCACATCGACATCGACGAGTCCATGGTGCGCGCCATCGCCCGCCAGGCCGAGGCCGAACGCGAGCGCCGCGCCAAGGTGATCCATGCCGAAGGCGAGAAGCAGGCCGCGGCGGCGCTGCTGGAGGCGGCGCGGATGCTGGCGCAGCAGCCCGAGGCGATGCAGCTGCGCTACCTGCAGACCATGACGCAGGTGGCCGGCGACCGGGCCTCGACGGTGGTGCTGCCGCTGCCGCTGGACCTGCTGGGCGCGCTGCTCGGGCGGCGCGACCGGGAGCCGCCGGGCTGACACGTCCATGCTGCTCCACGTCCTCCTGCTGGCCCTGCACCTGCTCGCCGCCACCTTCTGGGTGGGCGGCATGGCGGCGATGTACTTCGCCGCGCGCACCGCCGCCGCGGCGGTGCTCGAGCCGCCGGCGCGCCTCGCGTTCATGTCGAGCGCGCTCACGCGCTTCTTCCGCGGCGTGCAGGCGGCGCTGGCCGTCCTCTTCGCGAGCGGGATCGCGATGTACTTCCTGCTCGGCGGCCCGGCCGGCGTGCACTGGCGCATCTACGCCATGTTCGGCGTGGCGGTGGTGATGGCCGGCGTCTTCGACCACGCGCGCAGGCGGCCGCTGCCGGGGCTGCAGCGGGCGGTGGCCGCGTCCGACTGGAAGACGGCCGCCGCCCGGCTGGGCGAGATCCGCCGGCTCGTCGCCGTCAACCTCGGGCTGGGCGTGGCGGTCTACGCCATCGCCGTCGTCGGCCGGGCGGTCAGCTGAGCGCGCCGTCGCGCGCCAGGGCGGCGAGCAGCCCGCGCGCGCCGGCCTCGCACAGCGCGAGCACGTTGTCGAAGCCGCGCGCGTCGCCGTAGTACGGGTCCGGCACGGCCTGGCCCTGCAGCCCGGGCGCGAAGTCGAGGAACAGGCGCAGCTTGTGCGCATGCTCGGGCGGGCACAGCGCGCGCAGCGCGTCGAGGTTCGAGGGGTCCATCGCCAGCGCGAGGTCCAGGCGCTCGAAGTCCGCGGCGGCGATCTGCTGCGAGCGCGAGGGCGCGCAGGCGTAGCCGGCGCGGCGCAGCGCGGCCTCTGCGCGCGGGTCGATGCGGGCGCCCGGCCACGAGACGCGAACGCCGGCGGAGCCGACCTCCAGCCGCCGCGACATGCGCTGGTGCGCCGCCATCTGCCGCAGCACCGACTGCGCCATCGGCGAGCGGCACACGTTCGCCATGCAGACCACCACAACCCTTGCCATGGGCGGCGATTCTAGGAACGGCGCCTGCGCCGGACGTCCCGCGGCGCTGCGCGCGCCCGTTAAATCGTCACGCATTCGACCGGGGGTCCCCCCTGTCCCGTGGATGGGTGGCGCGGGGGTCGGCCGCTATCATCCTTGCGGCCCGGCGCCCCGAACGAAGCGGCGCCCGCCCCACTCCCCACCTCCCACGAACACCGAAGTACTGGCGACGCATGAAGATTCTTGTCACCGGCGCCGCGGGCTTCATCGGCATGACGGCGTCCCTGCGGCTGCTGGAACGCGGCGATGAAGTCGTCGGCCTGGACAACCTCAACGACTACTACAGCGTGCAGCTCAAGCGCGACCGGCTCGCGCGGCTGCAGGGCCACCCGGCCTTCCGCTTCGTGCAGCTCGACGTGGCCGACCGCCCCGGCATGGCGCAGCTGTTCGCCGCCGAGAAGTTCGACCGCGTCATCCACCTCGCCGCGCAGGCCGGCGTGCGCTACTCGCTGCAGAACCCGCACGCCTACGTCGACAGCAACATCGTCGGCTTCGTCAACATCCTCGAGGGCTGCCGCCACAACGGGGTGCAGCACCTGGCCTACGCCTCCAGCTCCAGCGTGTACGGCGGCAACACCCGCATGCCGTTCGCCGAGCACGACAGCGTCGACCATCCGGTGAGCCTGTACGCGGCCACCAAGAAGGCCAACGAGCTGATGGCGCACACCTACAGCCACCTCTACGGCCTGCCGACCACCGGCCTGCGCTTCTTCACGGTCTACGGGCCGTGGGGGCGCCCGGACATGGCGCTGTTCCTGTTCACCAAGGCCATGCTCGAAGGCCGCCCGATCGAGGTCTTCAACGAAGGCCGCATGCAGCGCGACTTCACCTACGTCGACGACATCGTCGAAGGCGTGCTGCGCGTGCTCGACCGGCCGGCCGAGCCCGACGCGGGCTTCGACGCCGCCAGCCCCGACCCGGCGCGTTCGTGGGCGCCGTTCCGCGTCTTCAACATCGGCAACCAGGGGCCGGTGGAGCTGATGGCCTTCGTCGAGGCGATCGAGAACGAGCTCGGCATCAAGGCGCAGAAGAACCTGCGGCCGATGCAGCCGGGCGACGTGCCGGCCACGCATGCCGATGTGAGCGCGCTCACGCAGTGGACCGATTTCAAGCCGGCCACGTCGGTCGCCACGGGCGTGTCCCGCTTCGTGCGCTGGTACCGCGACTACTACAAAGTCTGAAATGCCCCGCCGCTGCATTTACCTCGTCGCCGGGGCGCGCCCCAACTTCATGAAGATCGCGCCCATCGTGCGCGCGCTGCAGGCCGACGGCCGGCTCGACTGGAAGATCGTCCACACCGGCCAGCACTACGACCGGGACATGAACGACGTGTTCTTCGAGGAGCTCGGCATCCCGCAGCCCGACGTGCGCCTGGGCGCCGGCGGCGGCTCGCACGCGCAGCAGACGGCCAAGATCATGCTGGCCTTCGAGGAGCTGTGCCAGGCCTCTCGCCCCGACGCCGTGCTGGTGGTGGGCGACGTGAACTCCACGCTCGCCTGCTCCATCGTCGCCAAGAAGCTGTGCATCCCGGTGGCCCACGTCGAGGCCGGCCTGCGCAGCGGCGACCGCAGCATGCCCGAGGAGATCAACCGCCTCGTCACCGACGCCATCTCCGACTGGTTCTTCGTCACCGAGCCGAGCGGGGTCTCGCACCTGGCGCGCGAAGGGCATGCCGAGCACGTGCACGACGTCGGCCACGTGATGGTCGACAACGTGCTGTTCCAGGCCGGCAAGCTGGCCGGCATGGACACCTCCGGCCTGGAAAGCGACGCCTTCAAGCGGCGCCACGCCCGCTACGGCGTGGTCACGCTGCACCGGCCGTCCAACGTCGACAGCGAAGAGGCGCTGCGGCGCGTCGGGCAGGCACTGGCCGAGATCGCGCGCGACCTGCCGCTCGCCTTCCCGGTGCATCCGCGCACCCGCGCCAACATCGAGCGCTTCGGCGTCGACCTCGGCCCGAACGTCGAGCTGATGGGGCCGCAGCCCTACATGTCGTTCCTGCATCTGTGGAAGGACGCCGCGGTGGTGCTCACCGACAGCGGCGGCCTGCAGGAAGAGACCACGGCGCTCGGCGTGCCCTGCGTGACGATCCGCGAGAACACCGAGCGGCCGGTCACCGTCGACGAAGGCACCAACGTGCTCGCCGGCACCGACCCGCAGGCGGTGATCGCCGCGGCGCGCGAGGCCATCGCCGGGCGCGGCAAGCGCGGCCGGCGGCCGGCGCTGTGGGACGGTGCGGCGGCGCAGCGCATCGTCGACATCCTCGTTCGCGAACTCGCCTGAGCGCGGGTCGCAGTCAACCAACCGCCGCTCAGGCGAAGAGGCAGCAAAGATGACAACGATTGCAGTGGTGGGGCTCGGCTACGTGGGTTTGCCGCTGGCCGTCGAGTTCGGCAAGAAGTACCGCACGCTCGGCTTCGATCTCTCCAGGGAGAAGGTGGCGAGCTACGCACGCTTCGTCGACCCGACCGGCGAAGTGTCCGGCGACGACCTGCGTGCCGCGACGATGCTCAGCTGCTCGAGCGACCCGGCCGTGCTGCGCGAGGCCGACTTCGTCGTCGTCGCCGTGCCCACGCCGGTGGACGAGGGCCACAAGCCGGATTTCACGCCCCTGGTGAAGAGCTCCGAGAGCGTGGGCCGCCACCTCAAGCGCGGCGCCACCGTGGTGTACGAGTCGACCGTCTATCCCGGCGCGACCGAGGAAGTCTGCATCCCCATCCTGGAGCGCGAATCGGGGCTCAAGTGGAAGGAAGACTTCTTCGTCGGCTATAGCCCCGAGCGCATCAACCCCGGCGACAAGGAGCGCACCGTCACCAAGATCACGAAGGTGGTCTCGGGCGACACGCCGGCCACCCTCGCCAGGGTGGCCGAGGTCTACGGCTCCGTCATCACCGCCGGCGTCTATCCGGCCAGCAGCATCAAGGTGGCCGAGGCCGCCAAGGTGATCGAGAACACGCAGCGCGACCTGAACATCGCGCTGGTCAACGAACTGGCGCTGATCTTCCACCGCATCGGCATCGACACGCTCGAGGTGCTGAAGGCCGCGGGCACCAAGTGGAACTTCCTGCCCTTCCGCCCGGGGCTGGTGGGCGGCCACTGCATCGGCGTGGACCCGTACTACCTCACGCACAAGGCCGAGCTGGTCGGCTACCACCCGCAGGTGATTCTTGCCGGGCGGCGCATCAACGACGGCATGGGCAAGTACATCGCCGAGCAGACCGTCAAGTGCATGATCGCCAACGGCCTGCCGGTCAAGGGCGCGGACGTGATCGTGCTGGGCATGACCTTCAAGGAGAACTGCCCGGACCTGCGCAACAGCAAGGTGATCGACATCGTGCGCGAGCTGCAGAGCTACGGCGTGAAGGTGCACGTGCACGATCCCCTGGCCGAATCCGCCGAGTGCGAGCACGAATACGGCGTGAAGCTCACCGCCTGGGACGATCTGCCGACGGCCCAGGCGCTCGTGGCTGCCGTGTCGCATGCCGAGTATGCGCAGATGGGGCTGCCCCGGCTCGCGTCGAAGCTGGTGGCCGGCGGCGTGTTCACCGACGTGAAGTCGGCGCACGATCCGCAGGCGGTGGCCGCGCTCGGCCTCAGCGGCTGGCGGCTCTGACGGCCGGCGGCCCGGGCGGGCCTACCAGCCCGTGCTGAGCCACTCCAGGTTGCGCAGCCGGCAGATGATGCCGGCTTCCTCGGCCAGCGAGAACGAATACGGATACAGCGTCCGCTCGGTCGCGGCCCGCTCGGGCTGGCCCGCGAAGCGGCCGATCTGCTCGCGCGTGTAGGCGAAGTCCAGGCACAGCAGCACCGCCGGGGCGTTGACGCGGTGGTTCGTGCGCTCCTTCCCGAGGATCTTGCAGCCGAGCATGCGCCTGTAGTAGGCGACGTGGCGCGGGTTCACCTCCATCACCAGCATGTCGCAGCCGCGCAGGCGGTGGGCGACGATGTAGGCCACGTGGAACAGCGAGGCCAGCACCTGCTTGGCGCCGGTCGTCGGGTCCATCGCGAGCTTGGTGAATTCGCACAACCGCTGGCCCGTCGCGCGCAGCGCGGCGATCTCCTCGGGGAAGGCGTCTTCGGCCAGCAGGCCCCGCGGGCCGTCGAGCCCGATGGTGATCGTGCCGATCGTCGAGTCCGACTCGCTCGCGTTCAGCGTGATGAGGTGGCCCGTCGGGTCGTCCGGAATCGACACGCTGCGGTAGCCGCGCCACTCGTAGCGGCGCTTGACCAGGATGTTGGCGTGGCTGCGGTGGCCGGCGGTGTCGGCGGCGCGGATCTTGAACGACCGGGGCCCGTCGTCGGCCTGCTGCATGGCCGTGAAGCCGCCGGACGGCAGCGAGGACCCGGCCAGGCGCAGGTATGAATCGAAAGCTGCGCCGAAGATGGTGTTTGCTTCCAAGGTGTTCCTGATCGTTCGTTGAGCCGTGGACCTGCCCCCTGTGTCCACCGGCCGATTCTCGGGGAAGTTGGAACGGACCGCGGGGAAAGTGTGCAGGAGTTCTCCGAACGCCAGGTGTCGACCACGTCACGAAGCGCGATGACGGCGGGTAACCGGTTGTTGCGCTTTCGCCGCCGCCCTCCGGAGGCGCCGTGCATCGTGCCGCCGACCCGTTCGCATGAAAAGCGGGACCCATGTCACAGCCGCATCCACCCTGGGTGACAAACCCCCGAATTGGGGCTGGGAGTCACGGTTGCACACTGCTACAAACCGTCTCGCATGAGCCGAAGACGTCGCTGAAAACCGTGCGTCGCGTGGTGATCAGAGCGCCGTCCTCCAGACGATCTGCTGACCCGTGGACCGGTCGACAAGCCCATCGCCTGCCGTTGGGGCTGGCTCGAGAACTGTCAGGGAGTATGAAGTGATTCGCCTGTTCAATCACTATCTGAATCGTCGGGTGCTGGCCCAGGTGATCCTGGATTTCGGACTGATCGTGGCCTTGATGACCGGCGTCTTCGCCATGTTCCTCGAAGGCGCCAAGGAGCCGTCGTCGCTCATGTCGCTGTCGGCCACGCACGGCCTGTCGCTGGCGGCCTTCGTCTTCGTCATCAACACCGCCTCCGGCTTCTACCGTCCGGCCCTGCACCGCAGCCTGAGCCAGAGCTGCGCGCGCGCCGCGCTCGCGTCGATGTTCGCGCTCCCGCTGGCCTACGCGATCTCGCGCATGCTGCCCAGCGACGAGTCCGGCAACGGGGCCATGACGCTGGCTGCCATGCTGGGCGTGGCCGGCGTCATCGTGCATCGCGTGTACGCCGCGCATTCGGCCTCCACGAGCCGTCCGCGCTCGCGCGTGCTGATCCTCGGCACCGGCCCCGCGGCCCAGGCCGTGAGCAAGACCCTGCGCGCCTCCGACCCGTGGGTGGAGGTCGTCGGCTACCTGCGCAGCCCCAACGAAACACAGATCGTCGTGCCCGAATCCCAGGTGTTCGGCGAACACCTGTCGCTGGCGGAGGCTGCCCGGCAATCGCAGGTGAACGAGGTCGTCGTCGCGCTGACCGAGCGCCGCGGCGGCAGCATGCCGATGCGCGAACTGCTCGACTGCAAGATCCAGGGCGTCACGGTGTGCGACCTGGCCACGCATTTCGAGAAGACGCTCGGCCAGATCCGGCTCGACTATGTCAATGCCGGCTGGCTGATCTTCGGCGACGGCTTCAACCAGGGCATGGTGCGCACGGCCGTCAAGCGTGCGTTCGACATCGTGTCGGCGCTGATCCTGCTGGTCGTCTCGTTCCCGATCATGCTGCTGACGATGCTGCTCGTGTCGCTCGAGAGCAAGGGGCCGGTGTTCTATTCGCAGGAGCGGGTGGGCTTCAACGGCAGGACGTTCCGCGTCGTCAAGTTCCGCAGCATGCGCTCCGATGCCGAGGTCGACGGCAAGCCGCGCTGGGCGCAGGCGGGCGACGACCGCATCACCCGCGTCGGGCGCGTGATCCGCAAGCTGCGCATCGACGAACTCCCGCAGCTGTTCAACGTGCTCAAGGGCGAGATGAGCCTGGTCGGCCCGCGTCCGGAGCGGCCGTTCTTCGTCGACCAGCTCGTCAAGGACATTCCCTACTACGCCGTGCGCCACAGCGTGAAGCCCGGCCTCACCGGCTGGGCGCAGGTGCGCTACCACTACGGCTCCACCGTCGAGGACTCGCAGCAGAAGCTGCAGTACGACCTGTACTACGTCAAGAACCACACGCTCTTCCTCGACATGCTGATCCTGTTCGAGACCGTGGCCGTGGTCCTGACCGGGAAGGGCGCGCATTGAGCCGCCGCTGCCGGCCGGCGCCGCGGGCGCCAGCCTGCAGAATCCACGCGTGTGGTTCCTGAAGCCTCTCCCTTGAATCCGGCAGTACTCGGCCTCGCGCTGGCGGCGCTGCTGTACGGCATGCTGGCCTTCTCGGCCGCGCGCGCGGTGGCCGGGGCGCGTCCGTTCGCCGGGCCGCAGCGCGTCTTCGCCGCAGCCGCGGCGGCCTCGGCGGCCTGGGGCCTCACGGGTGTCGCGCTCCACGCCTCGCCGTCGTTCGCCACGGCCGCCGTCCATGCCGCCGCCGACCTGGTGCGCTATGCCCTGTGGTTCTGGCTGCTGCTGGCGCTCATCCCCGCGCCGTCCGGGCCCGCGAACCGTGCCGCACGGGGGCGCCTGCGCGCGGCGGCGGCCATCGTGCTCCTGGTCGGCGCCGTCTCGCTGCTGGCCGGGTTCGTCCCGCTCGGCGAGTCGATCGCCCGATGGCGGCTCTTCGGGCTGCTGTCGCTGCCGGTGTGCGGCCTGGTGCTGCTGGAGCAGCTGTTCCGCAACGTGCCGGACGATCTCCGCTGGCACGCCAAGCCGCTGTCGCTGGCGGTCGCCTGCGTGTTCCTGTACGACGTCTACCTCTACTCGCTGGCCATCCTGACCGGCGCGTTCGACCCCGCGTCGATGGCGGTGCGGGGCGCCGTGCATGCGCTGGCCGCTCCGCTGCTGTTCGTCGCGTCCAAGCGGCACGGGCCGTGGGTGGCGCAGCTGCAGGTCTCGCACAGCGCCGCCTTCCACACCGCGACGCTGCTGCTGACCGGGCTGTACCTGCTGTTCATCGCCGGAGTCGGCTACTACGTGCGCGACTTCGGCGGCGAATGGGGCACCGCGCTGCAGCTCGGCCTGGTGTGCGTGGCGCTCGTCGTGCTGGCGGTGCTGGTGTTCTCCGGCGCGGCGCGTGCCCGGGTGCGGGTGTTCGTCGGCAAGAACTTCTTCAGCTACCGCTACGACTACCGCACCGAATGGCTGCGCTTCACCGCCAGGCTGTCGGGCAACAGCTCGCCGCGCGAGATGGGCGGCCTGGTCGTGCGCGGGCTGGCCGAGATGCTGCCCAGCCCGGCCGGCGCGCTGTGGTCGGCCGCGCCCGGCAGCACGGAGGCCGTGCAGACCGCGACCTGGAACTTCCCCAGCCTGCCGGACCGCGAGCCCGTGGCCTCGCGGTTCTCGAGCTTCCTGCTGGCGAAGGAATGGATCGTCGACCTCGACGAGTACCGCCGGCATCCCGAGCGCTACGACGGCGTGGCGGTGCCGCCGTGGCTGCTCGAATCGAAGCAGGCCTGGGTGGTGGTGCCGCTCATCATGCTCGGCCAGCTGATCGGCTTCGTGGTGCTGGCGCGCCCGCACGTGCCCACGGAGCTGAACTGGGAGGTGCGCGACCTGCTCAAGACCGCGAGCCGGCAGGCCGCGAGCTATCTCGCGCAGATGAGCGCCGCCGAGACGCTGCTCGAAACGCGCAAGTTCGACGCCTTCAACAAGATGTCGGCTTTCGTGGTGCATGACCTGAAGAACATCGTCACGCAGCTGTCGCTCATGATGCAGAACGCCAGACGCCTGCAGGACAATCCCGAGTTCCGCCAGGACATGCTGACCACCGTGGAGAACTCGTTGGAAAAGATGCGCCAGCTGATTCTTCAGTTGCGGGAAGGCGAAACCCCGGTGGGCGTGCTGCACCGGGTCGATCTCGCCCCGGTGGCGCAGCGCCTGCAGGCGCTCTCGCTCGCCCGCGGGCGTTCGCTCGAGCTGCAGATGGGCGAGGGCGTCGTCGTGGCCGCACACGACGACCGCATCGCCCGCGTCCTCGGCCACCTCGTGCAGAACGCCTTCGACGCGACCCCGGAGCCCGGGCGCGTGTGGCTGTCGGCCGAGCGCGACGGCGCCATGGTGAAGGTGGTCGTCGGCGACACCGGCCACGGCATGACGGCCGAATTCGTGCAGACGCGGCTGTTCAAGCCGTTCCACACCACGAAGCAGAGCGGCATGGGCATCGGCGCCTACGAGAGCGACCAGTACGTTCGCGAACTGGGTGGCCGCATCGCCGTGGACAGCGAGGCCGGCCGCGGCACCGTGATCACGCTCCGCCTGCCCTTGTTCGAATCCCGGCAAGCCGCCGAGCTCGAAACCTCGACCGCGAAATGACGACTGCCAAGACCCCCCAGCTCCTCATCGTCGAGGACGATCCCGCGCTGCAGACGCAGATCAAGTGGTCGCTCGACCGTTTCGCGTCGATGGTGGCGAGCGACCGGCCGAGCGCGCTGGCGCAGTTCCGCCGCAACCCGACGCCGGTCGTGACGATGGACCTCGGCCTGCCGCCCGACCAGGATTCGGTGTCCGAAGGCTTCGCGCTGCTCGAAGGCCTGCTCGACATCGACCCGGGCGTGAAGGTGATCGTGCTGACCGGCCAGAACGACCGGGCGAACGCCCTGCGCGCCTGCAGCCTGGGCGCCTACGACTTCCTCACCAAGCCCTTCGAGGCCGACGTGCTGAACCTCACGGTCGACCGCGCGCTGCGCCTGCACGATCTGCAGAGCGAGAACGCGCGCCTGAGCGCGCTCACCGTGGACGACGCGCTCGGCGGCGTGACGACGCGCGACGCCGGCATGCTGCGCGTGTGCCGCACGATCGAGAAGGTGGCGCCCTCCAACGCCAGCGTGATGCTGCTGGGCGAGAGCGGCACCGGCAAGGAGGTGCTGGCGCAGGCGCTGCACCAGGCCTCCAAGCGCAAGGGCAAGTTCGTCGCGATCAACTGCGCGGCCATTCCCGAGAACCTGCTCGAAAGCGAGCTGTTCGGCTACGAGCGGGGGGCGTTCACCGGCGCGGCCAAGACGACCATCGGGCGCATCGAGACCGCCGACCGCGGCACGCTGATGCTCGACGAGATCGGCGACCTGCCGCTGTCGCTGCAGGCCAAGCTGCTGCGCTTCCTGCAGGAACGCACGATCGAGCGCCTTGGCGGGCGCCAGGAGATCGCGATCGACGTGCACATCGTGTGCGCCACCCACCAGGACCTCAAGACGCTGATCGCCGAGGGCCGCTTCCGCGAAGACCTGTACTACCGCCTCGCCGAGATCGTGATCGAGATTCCGCCGCTGCGCGAGCGCCAGGGTGACGCCGTGCTGCTGGCGCATTCGTTCCTGAAGCGTTTCGCGCAGGAGCAGCGCACGAGCCTGCGCTTCAGCGACGACGCGGTGCGCGCGATCGAGTCGCACGACTGGCCGGGCAACGTGCGGCAGTTGCTGAACGTCGTGAAGCGCGCCTCCATCATGGCCGAGGGCAACCGCGTCACCCGTGACGACCTGGGCCTGCCCGATGCGGGCGCCGACGACGCAGGCGCCGACGCGCTGAACCTGCGCGCGATCCGCGAAAAGGCCGAGCGGGGCGCCATCGTCACGGCGCTGGCGCGCACCAACGGAAACATCGTCAAGGCCTCCGAGATGCTCGGCGTCACCCGCCCGACGCTCTACGATCTCATGAACCGCCTGGCGATCCGCGTCGATCGCGCCGGGGACGCGAAGGAGCAGCAGTGAACAAGTCGATCTCGATCGCGGCGTGCCTCCTGGCCGGTGCGCTGCTGGGCGCCTGCGCGGACGATCCCGACAAGCTCGTCGCGTCCGCGCGCAGCGCGCTGGCGCAGCATGAGACGCAGACGGCGATCATCCAGCTCAAGAACGCCCTGCAGCAGAAGCCGAATTCGGCCGAGGCGCGCTTCCTCCTCGGCCGGGCGCTGCTCGACAGCGGCGACAGCGTGGCCGCGGCGGTCGAGCTGCAGAAGGCGCGCGAGCTGAAGCAGCCGGACGTCGACGTGCTGCCGCCGCTGGCGCGCGCGTGGCTCCGCCAGGGCGAGCTCAAGGCCATCACCGCGGAGGACGTCGCGACCGCCGACCTCGCCGACGCGGCGGCGCAGGCCGACCTCAAGACCTCGGTGGCCACCGCTTTCGCGCGGCTGGGCAACCGCGAGGCGAGCCGGGCCGCATTGCAGGCGGCGCTGGACGCCGTGCCCGACTTCGGCCCCGCACTGGTGCTGCAGGCGCGCACCCAGGCCGGCGACCGGCAGTTCGACCCGGCGCTCGCCGTCCTCGCCCAGGTGCTGGCGCGCACGCCGGACGACGTCGAGGCGCGCGAACTCCAGGCCGACATCCTGCTGCACGGCAAGGGCGACCAGGACGGCGCGCTCGAGGCCTACCGCAAGGTGCTCGCCGTGCGCAGCGACGTGGTGGCGGCGCACTCGGGCATCGTCACGATCCTCCTCGCGCGCAAGGACCTCGACGCGGCCGCCGCGCAGGTGGAGGCGCTGAAGAAGCGCCTGCCCAATCATCCGGCGACGCGCTATTTCGAGGCGCTCATGGCGTTCGAGAAGGCCGACTACAAGACGGCGGGCGACATCACGGCGCAGCTGCTGAAGACGGCGCCGGACGACCGGAACCTGCTGTACCTCGCCGGTGCGGTCGAGTACCGGAAGGGCGGGCTGGCGCAGGCCGAGACGCACCTCCAGAAGGTGCTGACGGCGGTGCCCGGCCACCATCGCACGAGGCTGCTGCTGGCGCAGATCTACGCGCGCACCGGCCAGTCGGAAAAGGTGCTGGAGGTGCTGCAGCCGCTGCTCTCGGGCGATTCTCCCGATGCGGCGGCGCTGTCGCTGGCCGCGCAGACGCACCTGCAGGCCGGCGATGCGGCCACGGCCGAAGCGCTCTTCGCCCGGGCCGCGAAGCTCAATCCCGACGACCCGAAGGCCGGCACGGCCCTGGCGCTCACGCGCCTGTCGCGCGGCGAGACCGAAGCCGCCTTCGGCGAGCTCCAGCGCATCGCCTCGGCCGACGCCGGCACGACGGCCGATCTCGCGCTGGTGAGCGCCCATCTGCGGCGCAAGGATTTCGCCAGCGCGCTGAAGGCCGTCGACGGCCTGGAGCGCAAGAATCCCGGGCAGGCGATGACCGAGCAGTTGCGCGGCACCTGCCTCGTCGGGCTCGGCAAGGCCGACGCGGCGCGCGCCAGCTACGAGCGTGCGATCAAGCTCGACCCGCTGTACTTCCCCGCCGTCGCGAGCCTGGCCGCGCTCGATCTCGCGGAGCGGAAGCCGCAGGATGCCGAGAAGCGGTTCGATGCGCTGCTGGCGCAGCAGCCCGCGAACCTGCAGGCGCTGCTCGCCGTGGCCAACCTGCGCAAGCGCAACGGCGCCAGCCACGAGGAAGTGGCCGGGCTGCTGTCGAAGGCGGTGAATCTCAATCCCACCGTCGCGGCGCCGCGGCTGCAGCTCATCGACCTGCACTTGGCCGCCGGGAAGACCGAGCCGGCGCTGGTGGCGGCCCAGGACGCGGTGGCCCGGCTGCCTTCGGATGTGACGCTCCTGGACGCGCTCGGACGGGCGCAGGCCGCCAGCGGCAGCGCCAACCAGGCCATCGCCACCTTCAGCAAGCTGCAGGGCCTGGAGCCGAAGTCGCCGACCCCGCATCTTCGGCTCGCGGACGTCTATGCGTCGACGAAGGATTTCCGCTCGGCCGAGCAGAGCCTGCAGCGGGCGCTCGCGATCACCCCGAACCTGCTGCCCGCGCAGCGCAACCTGATGGCCGTGCAGCTGGCCCAGGGCCGCGCCGACGACGCCCTGGCCGTGGCGAAGACCATCCAGCGCCAGCGGCCGAAGGAGGACGTCGGCTTCCTGCTGGAGGGCGACGCGCACGTGGCCGGCAAGAAGTGGGATGCCGCGGTGAAGGCCTATCGCGCCGGGATCCAGGTCGCGCCGGACGCGAGCACGATGGCGATGAAGCTGCACAACTCGCTCGTGCTGGGCGGCAAGCGCGGCGAGGCCGACCAGTGGTCGCGCACCTGGCTGCGCGACCACCCGAAGGACGTGGCGTTCATCGCCTATCTCGGCGAAGGCGCGCTGGCCGAGCGCGCCTACGGCGATGCCGAACGCCAGTACACCCGCCTGCTGCAGCTGCAGCCGGAGAACGTGCTCGCGCTCAACAACCTCGCGTGGGCCATCACGGCGCAGAACCGGCCCGGCGCGCTGGCGCATGCCGAGAAGGCCAACCGGCTGCGGCCCGACCAGCCCGCGCTGATGGATACCCTGGCCGGTGCGCTGGCGCTGGAAGGCCAGTTGCCGAAGGCGCTCGAGGTGCAGCGCAAGGTGGTCGATCTGGCGCCCGAGGTGCCGGACTTCCGGCTGCGCCTCGCGAAGCTCTACGTGCAGGCCGGGCAGGGCGGGAAGGCACGCACCGAGCTCGACCAGCTCGCCGCGCTGGGCGACAAGTTCAAGAACCAGGCGGAAGTGGCCCGGCTGATGAAGTCCCTGTAGCGGCGCGTGGAGGCCCCGGCGGGGCCGCGATGCCCCGTCGTCAGCCCGCCGGCTCGCCGCGGCTCCTGCGCCACGACTTGATCGCGAGATGGCGGACCAGCAGGTGCGGCGGCATGCGCAGCCAGTGCGCGCGCACGTACAGCAGGAACAGGGCCGGTGCAGTCAGCGGATCGGCGGCCGTGGGGTGCGGCGGGCGCAAGGCGCGCTGCAGCAGCCCGTCCATCCAGCGATTCACCGGCCATCGCGGCCCGAGGGCATCGACGGCTGCCAGCGTCGAATCGGGTACCGGTGTTCCGAAGGCCTGCCGGACGTGCCGGAGGCCGTAGTACAGGGGGCGCGACAGATCCAGTTCCCGTGCCCGTTCGACCAGCGCCGGCCAGAACGAGGCGGCGGCGCCGAAGTCGCGCAGGAGCAGGTCGAGGTCCGACAGGTCGCGCAGCCCGTGGCTCAGCTCCTCGTTGTGGAAGAGGTGGGTCATGCTGTGCAGCACCATGTCGGCTGGGGACAGCACGCCGACGCCTTCGCCCTCCAAGGAGCGGGCCGCCGCGAACAGCTTCGCCGCGTCCGGCTTGAGCCGGGCGGTCGGCGGCAGGATGGTGTGGTGCACGTCCAGCATGATGTCGCGAAGGATGTGCCGCATGGGCGGCAGCTCGTGCATCCACTGGCGGTAGTACTTCTGGTCGTAGGGCGAATGGTGCGTCGTGGCCCATCCGTGGGTCATCAGGCACGCTTCCACTTCGGGCAGCCGCGCCTTGGGAACGAGGATGTCGATGTCCGAGAACACGCGGCCGCGCGCGGCCGGAAGGCCGGCGAAGAGGTAGGCCGAGCCCTTGAGCAAGACCGGTTCGACGCCGATGGGCGCGAGCGCCTGCGCCAGCATGCGCACCTCGCGCCGGACCTGCGCATGCTGCGCGCGGGCCACGGCCTGGGACGCCGCCAGGTGCATGCGAGGCGCCGGCGGCACGGGATCGAGCCCACGCATCGACGCTTCCAGCGCTTCCGCCGTGCGGGCGAGCAGTCCGGCGAGCCGCGCCTGCCGGATCAGCCGGTCCCACCGGGCCTCGTCGAACGCCCGCACGGAATCGGGCGCACGCAGCACCGGCGTCACCAGGTCCTGCGACCGCGACTCCATCAGGACACCGGGGCGCCGGCGGGAGCCGATGCCGCTGCCGTGGCGGGTTCATCGATCCCGGGCTGCGTCAGCCCCGTGAGCAGGGCCGCCGCCTCTTCGAGGTTCCCATAGACGAACTCGTAGCAGTCGCACCGGTCGATCACCGAGGCGAGCAGGTCGAAGCCCTGCCGGCCGTGGACGTTGTAGTTGAAGGCGTTGTCCGCCAGCTGCATGAACGCGCGCGCCTTCGGCAAGGGCGTCAACGTGGGTGGCGTGCCCGCGAGGTAGCGGGGAATCATGACCCAGCGCGGCGCGGCGGACTCGTTCGCGCGACGGACGCCCTCTGGCGGCGGCCGTACGTGCGCGACGCTGCCCTTGGTCGTTTCCGTCACGACGGGGCCGAATGCGGCCGTGGGCGAGAACGCCCGGATGACCTCGATCGAGGCGTTCTTGAGGCTGATCGGGCGGGGCAGCGGAAGGATCCGGCCGGATGCCGGGTCGATCAACGCCAGCTCGTCGGAAAGCAGGCGCCACCCGCGAAACGTCAGCCCGGCGCACAAGGTGCTCTTGCCCGAGCCCGACGGCGCGGGAAGGATGAGGGCATTGCCGCCGCGCTCCACCACCGCGGCGTGGATGATGAGGTACTGGTGGCAGTGGCTCGACACGCACCAGTTCAGGCCCCACTCCAGCATCGGAAAGCCCTGGTCGCCGGGCAGGGGCGCGAATGGCTCGGTGCCGTCGAAGCGGAAGACCACTTGCGGCTGCAGCCAGCGGCGCACCGTCCGCGGCCGCTCGACGCTGATGTGGAAGTCGGCGAAGGAGCCGGCCGGCTCGACCGGATGAGCGGCATAGTGCAGCGCGATGCCGTGCCGAACGGCTTCCAGCGACGAGCGGATGCTCGTCACGACCGGGCCGGTGCGTAGCCGCAGCCCCTCGCCCGTCAGGTGCCGATGGAGGTCGCGCGGAGGAAGGTCATGGACGATCACAGCGGCCGCATTGTCGCCAAGCCGATGCGTTCCAGCTCTTCGAGAAGCTCGTGCATTGACAACTGGGGCTCCTCGATCAGCTCCGACCCCTCGGCCTGCGGTGTGCCGCTGCCTTCGCGCGACACGATCTCCGAGAGGGCGGCCGGTGTCAGCGGATCGCCGGACCGGGCCAGCGACTCGAGCACCTTGCCGGCAATGGGGCCGAGCAGATGGGTGCTGCCGGTGGCGCCGACATAGGCCACCCATTCGCCGTCCCATTGGCGCAATGCCAGATCGGCCGCGCCGGCTGCCACCCAGCCGGCTTCGCCGCCCGGCGTCGTCGAGGAATGAGGAGCAGGCGTGCCGGCCAAGCGTCAGGCAGGCATCGTGGATTCCAGCCACGCGAGCAATCCGCCGGTTCCGGGCGGATTGGAGGTGGTGGCGAACCACTGGATTCCGGCCGTGGGCTCATAGAAGCCACGATCGACGTACGCCGTCCACACCGACTTGACCGTGCCGATGCTGAGCACGTCGTTGGGCGTCAGGCCCGATTGCGCGTTGAGAAGGGCGGCCGCGACGTAGCGTGCAACTTCGAACTGCCCTTCGGTGGTCTGGAGAACCTCCAGCATCGTCCGGTCGCCGCAGACCTTGCGCGTCAGGAAGACGTCGTGGAACTTGGTGGCCCGGGCGGTGTAGCGGCCGTATTTGTCCTTGACGTCCGAGGGTACGCACGCCGCCGGCCAGTTCTTGCCTTGCTTCCAGTAGTGCGGCTTGCGGCCGCCGCACGAGGCGGTCTTTCCGGGCCGGCTCGCGTTGATCGATGCAAAGGACGAGGCCGGCGTGCAGATGCCGCCTCCATGGCCCCCGCCGCCCGCCATCACCGAAGGGCTGGTGACGGTGAGGATGACCGGCACGGCACCCAGGCTGCCACGAAGAAGGCGTCGGCGCGCGAGCTCGACTTGCGATGAGTCCTTCAGGTTGTCGTTGGCTGCCATGGCCGTTTCCTCATTGAACTCGGAAAGTATAGAGATGCAGTGGATCGCGATGGCAGGCGCCCCCCTGGATGGGGTGCGCAGGCCGCTCAGAGCGCGAGTGAAAAGGGCCCCATGAAATCATGGAGCCCTTGTTGCCTGACAGTGCGTGACGGTGGCGCGCTCTCAGGCGCCGAACATCAGCTCTTGCGGCGGCGTGCGCTCAGACCCAGACCAGCAAGGGCCAGCCCAGCGAGAGCAAGCGAACCGGGCTCGGGAACCGTGTTGCCGATGGCTTGCCCATTGCCACCGTTGGAGTACCTGGAATTCGGATCCACGGCTGCAGGCGTCGTCCCGAAGAATGCGCTGGCAGAGTACGTGAGTTCCTTGGGGTCAAAGTTTGCTGCCGCGATGCCGCCAATGATGTCGAGATCAATGGAGACGAAGCCGTTGGCGACCGTCCCCGTCAGCAGTTGCATGCTGGCAAGGCTCAGATCCAGCCACACCGTTCCGTCAGTGAGGGTGTCCGCAACGGCTTGGCTCGTCACGGGGGCATTGAACACCGTTGCTGCGTCGACATAGACCCGTGCCCATGCATTGGTCAGATCGAACGTGCTGTCGCCATTCAGGCCGATACCGCCGAAGGCATAGGTGACTTGGCACCCGGGGCAGAAGGAGCCAGCGCCGCCGAGACCGGCAGCAATGTTCATTGCGGGATCGTTGATGCGATCGAAGCGGCCGCCGCCTTGCAGGAAGTAGCCCGTGGCGCTGGAGTTGCCGTTCAAGGAGCCCAGCACCGAGCCGATCGTCGCGGCGCCGGCGTAGTCCAGCGTGTTCACGGCCGTGGCGCTCTGGGTGAACCACTGGGTGAACTTGAACTCGGCAACGAAGTCCTGTTCGACCCCGACGTTGTAGTCGGGGTCAAAGACCACGCCGCCGACATTGATGGGTGCAGCTTGTGCCGACGTGGCCATCGCCGCGGCGAGCGCGATGCCTGCAAGTGCCTTTTTCGTGATGCTCATGGCTTTCGCCTCCTGGATTAGACGACCCGATGGAGTCGCACGGCGAGCAATAAGCACGGGCCATGCCAACGCGCCGAATGCCTTCTAAGGCGTTGTCATGAAAGCGAATTTTGTGGGAGAGATCACGACGGCCGGTGGTTGAGATCGGTCATGTAAAGAGTTTCGACGGTCTGGGCGTCGCCGTATCGGCCGGGCGCCAGCTGGTCGGCTCCTTCCAGTCCCGCCATCAGGCGGTCGTGCAGCCATGCGGAGGATGCGGGCGGCCTGAGGTTCTGCATCGACTCGATGCCCACGCGGTAGGGGAAGCAGCCCAGCGACCTGCCGTGCGCGAGGAGCGCGTCGTAGCCGGCGCGTGCCCGCGCGGCGGCCGATGGGTCGTCGCGGTCGAACAGCAGCGGCACGGTGCTATCGAACAGCTTGTCGCTGATGCTCGTCAGGGTGATCAGCGGTTCCAGGCCATGCGCCGTGGCCTGGTGTTTCACCATCTCGACATAGGCGCGCACCCCTTGCGGCCGCATCGGGACGAGCGGCGCGTACCACAGCAGGCCGCACCCGTCGCGCGCCGGGTTGCGGGGGGCGCCGGCGACGAGGTCCCTGGTGTTTCGCCAATAGGCCAGCGGCAGCGCCGTCTCGTTCGGGCGGCCGACGACGAGCTCGAGCGAGCTCGCGAGCGTCGCGGCGGTTCTCGAGAGCTTCGAGCCCGTGCTTCCCGGCAGCCATGCGGCGATGCGCGCCAGGGTCCGCGCATGGCCAGGGCTCAGGAACAGCAGGCGCGATGCGACGCCGCGCAGCGCGCGCCGGATCTCGGCCTGAGCCGCCGAGACCACGCGCCGGGTGCCGTACAGGGTGCCGAAGCCCGTCCAGGGCAGGACCTGGTACTGGCGCCCCAGGCTGTGGATCACGTCGGCCGGGATCAAGCCGTCGGGCCCGATGCGGTCCCTCGGGTAGGGGGCGGTCATCGCCAGGACGCGGTGCCGGTTCATGAGGTTGAGGCCTCCGACGATTCCGGGCAGCGCGGCCAGCAGATGGCGGACTTTCTCGACGGCCGGCTCGAGCAGGGCGTCGTCGCGCAGGCTGAACAGGCAGACCTTCACGCATTCCGGTCGCCGGGCGAGCACCAGGCTCATGCGCGTCACGATGCCGAAGCGGCTCTGGGCGAAGAGGCCGGCAGTATGGGGGCCGATTCCCCACTTGAACAGCCGGGCGAGGTCGTCGCCTGCCAACTCGCGCAGCGTCGTGCGGTAGACGGTGCCGTCCGCCAGCACCGCCTCGATGTCGGTCACCGCGCCGAAGTGGTCGGTGTGCGGCGTGATGCCGTAGCCGCGCTCCAATGCGTTGCCGACCAGGCTGCAGCTCGGCCCCGCACCGGTGGTGGGCACCATGTAGTCATGGCCGCCGCGGTCGAGGAAGTCGGCCAGCATGCCCTGCGTCACGCCGGGCTCGACGGTGACCACGCCGAGCTCGGCGTCGAAATGAAGGATCTGCTGCAGGCCGGACAGGTCGACGATCGTGCAGTCGTCCCGGACGGGCAGCGATGACCCGTAGCCCCAGTTGTGGCCGGTGCTGACGGGATACACCGGTGCGCGATGGCGCTGGGCGATCTCCATCACGGCCGGCAGGGTCGCGCTGTCCAGGATGCGCAGCGCGCCGGCGATCCGGCGCTCGGCGCCCCCGGTGTCCGCGCCGTAGGCCAGGGACGCGGCTGCGGCGTCGAGCACTTGGCTGCTCCCGAGGAGCGAGCGCCAATCGTCGAACGCCGCGCGCAGAGCCATCGGGAACCTTTCTTCTTTGTGTGCCGGGAGTCACACCCCATTCATCTAGGGCGTTGTCAGCGTCCCCGGATGCGCTCTACCATCCGCGCGCTGTCGAAGTGTTACAGATTCTGCGCTTCGACGCTTGTTGCGCGACGTCCGCCGAGACGGGTACTGGGAGGTCTGTAGTGATTGTCGTTTCACGTCTGCGGAGCACTGCGCTGCGCGCCATGGCCGTTGTTGCCTTCGTTGCCACCCTCGGCGCATGCGCCAACGGCCCCGCCGATTTTCCGCCGGCGCCGGCCGAGGCGGCGAACCAAGGCTACTCCTACATCGTCGGTCCCGGCGATACGGTCAACATCATCGTCTCGCGCAATCCCGAGCTCTCGATGTCCGTGCCTGTGCGGCCCGACGGCAAGATCTCCGCGCCGCTGGTCGACGAGCTGACCGCGCAGGGGAAGAACTCGGTCGAGCTCGCCCGCGAGATCGAGAAGCAGCTGTCCAAGTACATCCGCGATCCGGTCGTCACCGTGATCGTCACCGGCTTCGTCGGGCCGTACAGCGAGCAGGTGCGGGTGGTCGGCGAGGCCGCCAAGCCGCAGTTCCTGCCGTACAAGCAGAAGATGACCGTGCTCGACGTGATGATCGCCGTGGGCGGCCTCACCGATTTCGCGGCCGGCAACAGCGCGACGATCCTGCGCACGTCGGAGAACAACAAGCAGTACTCGGTGCGTCTGCGCGACCTGATGAAGCGCGGCGACATCTCGGCCAACGTCGAGATGATGCCGGGTGACATCCTGATCATTCCGCAAAGCTTCTTCTGAGCCGGCCCGGCGCCCGCCGGGCAAGCGCCGAGCGAAGGCCCGCCTTCCGTAGGCGCGTTGGCGCGTCGCGCCGGAGCGCTTCATTCCGAGACCGATGAGATGTACGAGTCGTTGAGCCAGATTGCCGGTATCGGCAGGGCAATGTGGAAGTACCGCTGGCCGGGCGTGCTGGTGGCCTGGATCGTGGCCGCCATCGCCACGGCCGTGGTATTTCGCATTCCCGACGAGTACGAGGCCACGGCGCGCATCTACGTCGACACGCAGTCCATCCTCAAGCCGCTGATGTCGGGCCTGGCGGTCCAGCCCGACATCGACCAGCAGGTCGTCATGCTGAGCCGCACGCTGATCAGCCGCCCCAACGTCGAGAAGCTGGTCCGCATGGCCGACCTGGACCTGCAGAACTCCACCAAGGCCGAGCAGGAGGCGACGATCGAGTCGCTGATGAAGACGCTGCAGATCCGCAGCACCGGCCGCGACAACCTGTACTACCTGTCGTTCCGCGACCCGCAGCCCGAGAAGGCGAAGCGCGCCGTGCAGTCCCTCGCGTCGATCTTCGTGGAATCGAGCCTCGGGGCGAGCCGCAAGGACACCGATGCCGCCAAGGTTTTCCTGAACGAGCAGATCAAGAGCTACCAGACGAAGCTCGAGGAGGCCGAGGCCCGCCTGAAGGAGTTCCGCATCCGCAACATCGCGCTGCAGTACGGCGACGGCAAGGACTCCGCCTCCCGCCTGGGCGAACTGAGCGGGAACCTCGACCGCGCGAGGCTCGAACTGCGCGAAGCCGAGCGGGCGCACGAGGCCGCGAAGGCGGCGCTGAAGAACGAGACGGCGCAGAGCGCCAACCTGACGACACGCAGCCTGCTGCAGGAGTCGGCCATTTCGGTTTCCACGCCCGAGATCGACGCGCGCATCGAAGCCCAGCGGCAGAATCTCGACATGCTGCTCCAGCGGTTCACCGAGCAGCACCCGGACGTGATCAGCGCCCGGCGGCTGTTGAAGGACCTCGACGCGCAGAAGAGCAAGGAGATGGCCGAACTGCGGCGGGTCGCGCTGGCGGCCCCGAGCGGCGGCTCGAACGTGCAGAGCAGCCTGGCGTACCAGGAGCTGAACCGGATGGTGGCCATGTCCGAGGTCCAGGTGGCCGCCCTGCGCGCCCGTGTCGCGGAATACGCGAGCCGCTACGAGCAGGCGCGCAACCAGATGAAGACCGCGCCCCAGATCGAGGCCGAGGCGGCGCAGCTGAACCGCGACTACGCCATCCACAAGAAGAACTACGAAGACCTGGTGGCGCGGCGCGAGGCGGCGGCGATGTCCGGCGACCTCGATGTCGCCTCCGGCGTCGCCGATTTCCGTCTGATCGATCCGCCGCGCGTGTCGTCGCAGCCGGTGTCGCCCAACCGGCTGCTGCTGCTGGCCGCTGCGCTCGCCGTGTCGATCGGCGCCGGCATCTTCACGGCCTTCGCGGCCAGCCAGCTGCGGCCGGTGTTCCACCGTGCCGCCGACCTGCGCGACCGGTTCGAGCTTCCGATCCTCGGCGTGGTGTCGCACGTGCTGAGCGATGGGGACGCCCGCCGCGAGCGCGTCGATCTCGTGCGCTTTTCCGCTGCGGCGGGAGGGCTGGTCGTGCTGTTTGCAGCGGGCCTGACGGCCATGTCCATCATGGCGGGGCGTTGACATGAGCAGTCTCATCGAACAGGCCGCCCAGCGGCTCGAGCAACTCCGGCAGGCCGGCATCGCCCCCGAGGACACGGCCCCGGTGCCGCACCCCGACGCGGCCGTGAAGGCGGCGCCGGCGGCCGTGGCCGCGGCGCCCGCGCCGGTGGAAGAGCCGCCGCAGGCCGTCGCCCGCCGCGTCGAGCTCGACCTCGACGCGCTGGCGCGCGGCGGAATCGTCACGCCGAGCGCGGCCCGCTCGCGCATCGCCGATCAGTACCGCGTGATCAAGCGGCCGCTGATCCTCAATGCGGTGGGCAAGGGCGCGTCGAAGATCGCGCATGGCAACCTCATCATGGTGACCAGCGCGCTGGCCGGCGAAGGCAAGAGCTTCACGTCGGTCAACCTCGCGATGAGCATCGCCGCCGAGCTCGACCACACCGTGATGCTGGTCGATGCCGACGTGGCGCGGCCCTCGATCCTGCGCATGCTCGGCCTGCCGCCGGCGCCGGGGCTGCTGGACGTGCTGGAGCAGTCCGCCGACCTGTCGAACGTGCTGCTGCGCACCAACATCGACAAGCTGACGCTCCTGCCCGCGGGCACGGCGCATCCTCGCGCCACCGAGCTGCTGGCCAGCGACGCGATGGCGCAGCTGCTGCTGGAGATCTCGACGCGCTACGCCGACCGCATCGTCATCTTCGATTCCCCGCCGCTGCTGCTGACCACCGAGTCGCGCGTGCTGGCCTCGCACATGGGGCAGGTGGTCGTCGTGGTGCAGGCCGAGAAGACACTGCAAAGCGACGTGCAGAACGCCCTCGCGACCATCGAGTCCTGCCCGGTGCGCCTGATGCTGCTCAACAACGCCCGCAGCGACACCCGCGATGCCTACGGCTATGGCTACGGCGCCTACGGGGCCGAATACCGCGAGCGGAACGCCAAGCCGGCGGCCGGGGCGGCCTGAAAGCCGTGCGGGCCATCATGCACACCGGGCGGCAACGCAGGTTCGAGCGCACGCGGGTCGCCGTGGCGGCGGCGCTGCTGCCGGCGATGCTGGCATGCGCGGCGCCCGCGTCCGCGCAGGAAGGCACGGCACGCGCCTTCGTGCTCACGCCGCACGTCGACGTGCGGGAGACGCTCACCGACAACGTTCGCCTCACCTCGGCGAACCGCAAGGCCTCCGCCGTGACCGAGGCGACCGCCGGCCTGCGCGCCATGCGCTACGGCGGCCGCTTCAACGGCTTCATCGACTATGCGCTGACCGGGCGCGTGCAGACGCACGGATCGCCGCAGGACGACATCTCGCAGTCGCTCAACGCCTTCGCCAATGCCGAGCTGATCGATCAGCGGATGTTCGTCGACGTCCGCGGCGTGATCGCGCAGCAGGCGATCTCCGCCTTCGGCACGCAGTCGCTGGACAGCAGCGTGTCGAACGCCAACCGCACCGAGACCCGCAGCTTCAGCGTGTCGCCGTACTGGGTCGGCAGCCTGGCGGGTGCCGCCGACTACGAGGTGCGGCTGGATCATTCGATCATCGACACGAGCAGCAACCTGGCCACCGACGCGTCGACGACCACGGCGCTGGCGCGCATCGGCGGCGGCAACCCGATCGGCTTCGGCTGGTCGGCCGACGCGATGCACGTCTCGGCCGACTACACCGCCGGCCGGCGCACCAAGGATCAGCGCCTGCGCGGCGTGCTGACCTACGCGGTGACGCCGCAGTTCAATGCCGGGGTGATCGTCGGGCGCGAGGAAAACAACTACGAGAGCGTCGAGATGCGCAGCCACGACACCGGCGGCGTGCAGTTCAACTGGCTGCCGAGCGAGCGCACGACGCTCACCGGGAATTACGAGAGCCGCTTCTTCGGCCATTCGCACGCCCTCAATTTCGTGCACCGCACCGGCCGGACGATCTGGACCTTCACCGACAGCCGCAACATCTCCACGAATGCGAACCAGGCCGGAACGGCGGCCCTGGGCAGCGCCTACGACCTCTTCTTCCAGCAGTTCGCCTCCCGCGAGCCGGATCCGGTCAAGCGCGATGCCCTGGTGCGCCAGTTCCTGCAGGACAGCGGCCTCGCGCCGAACGCCGTCATCGTCGGCGGGTTCCTGGCCTCGGCGGCCACGGTTCAGCGGCTGCAGGCGCTGTCGGTGGGGCTTCGCGGCGTGCGCACCACGATCACCCTGCACCTGACGCAGAGCAGCAGCGCCCGGCTCGACAGCATCGTCACGGCCGTCGACGACCTGACCAACAGCAGCCGGGTGCACCAGCGCGGCCTGCACGTGGACGTGGCGCATCGGCTGACGCCGCTGTCGTCGATCAACCTGGTCGTGTCGACGCAGCGCACCCAGGGCGACCTGAACAGCCAGGAGTCGACCCTGAATTCGCTGGTCACGACCTGGTCGACCCGCACCGGCCCGCGCTCCACGTTGTCGGCCGGCGCCCGCTGGGTCGACTTCGACAGCACCACCCAACCCTATGTGGAGCGCGCGCTCTTCGCCAATCTGCGGCTGCAGTTCTGAGCCATGTATGAAGCCTTCTACGGCCTGACGAGCAAGCCGTTCCAGCTCAATCCCGACCACAGCTTCTACTTCGATTCGAAGCAGCACCGCCGCGCCAAGGCGTACCTCGACTACGGCGTGATGCGCAACGAGGGCTTCATCGTCATCACCGGCGAGATCGGCGCGGGCAAGACGACCATCCTGGCGGGGCTGCTGAGCAGCCTCGACCCCAACAAGGTGGTCGTCGGCCAGCTGGTCACCACCCAGCTCGATGCCGAGGACACGCTGCGCATGGTCGGCGCGGCCTTCGGCTTTCGCGTCAAGGGCGTGCCCAAGTCGGAGCTGCTGATCACGCTCGAGGCCTTCCTGCTCGGCCAGGCCAGCCAGGGCAAGCGCTGCCTGCTGGTGGTCGACGAGGCGCAGAACCTGTCGCCCAAGGCGGTCGAGGAACTGCGCATGCTGTCGAACTACCAGCTCGGCAACCAGTCGCTGCTGCAGAGCTTCCTGGTGGGCCAGCCCGAGTTCCGCGAGATCCTGCAGCGCCCCGAGATGGAGCAGTTCCGCCAGCGCGTGGCGGCCACCTGCCACATCGGGCCGCTCGACTTCGAGGACACGCAGCACTACATCGAGCACCGGCTGCGCCGCGCCGGCTCCACCGGCAAGCCCGAGTTCGACGCCGACGCCCTCGACGCCATCTACCAGGCGAGCCAGGGCATCCCGCGGCGCATCAACACCTTGTGCGACCGGCTGCTGCTGCTCGGCTTCCTGGCCGGGCGCACCCAGCTCACGGCCAACGACGTGGCCGAGGTGGTGAAGGAGTTCACCGGCGAAGTCGGTGCGGCCAAGGCCCTGTCGGCCGCTGCGCGCGGCATCGACAGCGGCGCGATGCCGCTGGACGTGAGCAACGTGCCGAGCCTGAGCCTCGACGCCGAGGTGTCCGAAGCGCTGTCGCGCGATCTCGCCGCCTTGAGCGCCGGCAGCCAGGGCGACCGGCTGCAGCGCCTGGAGCGCAGCATGATGCGCCTGGAGCGCATCAACCTCGAGACGCTCAGCCTGATGCAGCGGCTCGTCAACGCGGCGAAGAAGACGCCCGGCGGAGGCGGCGCATGAGTCCCCGCACGGCCGCTCCGAAGGGGGCTCGCACCGCAGTGCGAAGCACGGAGGTGACCCCGTGAGCGCACGGCCGATTCCGGCAGGCGGTGCCGTGGTCAACGCCATGACCATCGACGTCGAGGACTACTTCCAGGTCTCGGCGTTCGCTCCCTACATCCGCCGCAGCGAATGGGACGCGCGGGAATGCCGCGTCGAGCGCAACGTCGAGCGCATCCTCGCGATGCTCGAGCGCCACGACACCCGGGCCACGTTCTTCACCCTCGGCTGGGTGGCCGAGCGCTATCCGCAGCTCGTGCGGCGCATCGTCGACGGCGGGCACGAGCTGGCGAGCCACGGCTACGGCCACCAGCGCGCGAGCGACCTGAGCCGCGACGCGTTCGACGACGACGTGCAGTCGGCCAAGAAGGTGCTCGAAGACATCGCCGGCGTGGCGGTGCAGGGCTACCGCGCGCCGAGTTTTTCCATCGGCGAGGGCAACCTGTGGGCGTTCGACAGCCTGGCCCGCGCCGGCTACCGCTACAGCTCCAGCATCTACCCCATCCGCCACGACCACTACGGCATGCCCGACGCGCCGCGCTTCGCGCACCGGGTCGCGAGCGGGCTGCTGGAGGTGCCGGTGACCACCCTGCGCCTGCGCGGGCGCAACCTGCCGTCCAGCGGCGGCGGCTACTTCCGCCTGCTGCCGTACGCGCTGTCGCGCTGGATGCTGCGCCGCGTGAATGCGGGCGACCGCCAGTCGGCGATCTTCTACTTCCATCCCTGGGAGATCGACGCCGGCCAGCCGCGCGTGGCCGGCATCGACGCCAAGACGCGCTTCCGGCACTACGTGAACATCCCGCGCATGGAAGCGCGGCTCGACCGCCTGCTGGGCGACTTCCGCTGGGGCCGCATGGACGAGATCTTTCTCGGCACGCCGGCCGCCCACTGATCCGATGCCTGCCGTTCACCGACTGCAGCCCCACGACGCCGCTGCCGCGGCGCGCTGGGACGAGTTCGTGCTCGCCTGTCCCGAGGCGACGTTCTTCCACCGCGCCGGCTGGCAGTCCATCCTGCGCGACGTCTTCCGCCACCAGCCGTTCTTCCTGTACGCCGAGGAGGCGGGCCGCATCGTCGGCGTGCTGCCGCTCGCGCGGGTGAAGAGCATGCTCTTCGGGCATTCGCTCGTCAGCCTGCCGTTCGCAGTGTATGGCGGCGTGGCCGCGAGCGGCCCGGCGGCGGCCGACGCGCTGGAGCGCGAGGCGCAGCGCCTGGCCGGCGAGCTGGGCGTCGAGCACCTCGAACTGCGCAACCTGCAGCCGCGCCACCCCGACTGGCCGAAGCAGGACCTCTACGTCACCTTCCGCAAGCCCATCCTGGCGGAGGAGGAGGCCAACATGCTCGCCATCCCGCGCAAGCAGCGGGCGATGGTGCGCAAGGGCATCAAGAACGGCCTGCGCAGCGACGTCGATGCCGGCGTCGAGCGCTTCTTCCCGCTGTACGCCGACAACGTGCACCGCCACGGCACGCCGGCCCTGCCGCGCCGCTACTTCGAGGCGCTGCTCGAGACCTTCGCCGGCGACGTGGACGTGCTCACCGTGCAGGCGCCCGACGGCCGGGCGCTGTCGAGCGTGCTGAGCTTCTACTTCCGCGACGAGGTGCTGCCGTACTACGCCGGCGACGACGAGTCCGCTCGCGAGCTCGCCGCCAACGACTTCAAGTACTGGGAGCTGATGCGCCGCTCCTGCGCGCGCGGCCTGAAGACCTTCGACTACGGCCGCAGCAAGCAGGGCACGGGTTCCTATTCGTTCAAGAAGAACTGGGGCTTCGAGCCGCAGCCGCTGCACTACGAGTATTGCCTCTACAAGCGCGACGCCATCCCGCAGAACAACCCGGCCAACGCCAAGTACCGGCTGCTGATCGAGACCTGGCGGCGCATGCCCATCGGCCTGGCCAACTGGCTCGGGCCGCATGTGGTGCGCAACCTCGGCTGAGCCATGGCGAACCTGCTCTACCTGGTGCACCGGCTGCCGTACCCGCCCAACAAGGGCGACAAGGTGCGCTCCTTCCACCTGCTCAAGCACCTGGCCGCGCGGCACCGCGTGTACCTCGGTACCTTCGTCGACGATCCCGACGACGCGCGGCACGTCGACACCGTGCGCGCGATGTGCGCCGGCGTCCATGCCGCGCGGCTGCATCCGCGGCTCGCCAAGGTGCGCAGCCTCGGCGGCCTGCTGCGCCGGCGCGCGCTGACGCTCGACTACTACCGAGACGCGGGCCTGGCCGACTGGGTGCAGCGCACCGTGGCGCAGCACCGCATCGGGACGGCGGTCGTGTTCTCCTCGTCGATGGCGCAGTACGTCGAGGCGCTGCCCGGCGGCGTGCGCACGCTGGTCGATTTCGTCGACGTCGATTCCGCCAAGTGGACGCAGTACGCCGGCGCGCACCGCTGGCCGCTGTCGTGGCTGTACCGGCGCGAGGGCGAGCGGCTGCTGGCCTACGAGCGCGCCGTGGCCGCGCAGTCGCATCGCTCCTTCTTCGTCACCGAGAACGAGACCGCGCTGTTCCGCCGCCTCGCCCCGGAAGCCGCGGCGTCGGTCGAGTCGATGAGCAACGGCGTGGACAGCGAGTTCTTCGCGCCCGACGCCGGACGCGCCTCGCCGTTCGCGCCCGGCGAGATCCCGGTCGTCTTCACCGGCGCCATGGACTACTGGCCCAACGTCGACGCGGTGAGCTGGTTCGCGGGCGAGATGCTGCCGGCCCTGCGCCGGCAGTGGCCGGCGCTGCGCTTCCACATCGTCGGCCGCAGCCCCACGCCGACCGTGCTCGCGCTGGCGGGCGACGCGGTGAACGTCACCGGCACCGTGCCCGACGTGCGCCCCTACCTGCAGCATGCCGCCGTGGTGGTGGCGCCGCTGCGCCTGGCGCGCGGTATCCAGAACAAGGTGCTCGAGGCGATGGCGATGGGGCGGCCGGTGGTCGCGTCGCGCCAGTGCGTGGGGCCGATCGACGTGCTCGAAGGCTCCGACCTGCTGGCGGCCGACAGCGCCGAGGGTTTCGTCGAGTGCATCGGCACGCTGCTGCGGTCGGCCGGGCGCGCCGCCGCCATCGGCGCGGCCGGCCGCGAGCGGGTGCTGCGCCAGTACAGCTGGGGGGCGCACCTGGCCGGCATCGACCGCCACCTCGATCTCGAAAGGGCACCGGCATGAGCGCTGTCATCGGCGGCGCGCGCGCCGGCATCCGCCCCGCCTGGCGCGGCACCCTGCTGGCGCTCGGCCTGGCGCTGGCGGCCGTGCTGCTGCTCTACCGCGACACCGCCGCGGCGATGGTCTCGATCTGGGCGCGCTCGGAGACCTTCACACACGCCTTCCTGGTGCCGCCCATCGTGCTGTGGCTGATCTGGCAGCGCCGCCGCGAGCTGGCGGCGCTGACGCCGCGCCCGTCGCCCTGGCTGCTGCTGCCCGTGGCGCTGACGGGCGCCGGCTGGCTGCTCGGCGACATGGCGACGGTGAACGCGCTCACCCAGCTCGCGCTCGTGGCGCTCATCGTGCTGTGCGTGCTGGCGATCGTGGGCGTGCGCGCGAGCCGGCCGATGTGGTTCGCGCTCGGCTTCCTGTTCTTCGCCGTGCCGGTGGGCGAGTTCCTCATGCCCACGCTCATGACCTGGACGGCCGACTTCACCGTGGCCGCGCTGCGCCTGAGCGGCATCCCGGTCTACCGCGAGGGCCTGAACCTGATCATTCCCTCGGGCGCGTGGTCGGTGGTCGAGGCCTGCAGCGGCGTGCGCTACCTCATCGCCTCGCTGATGGTCGGCACGCTGTACGCCTACCTCAACTACCGCTCCACCAAGCGCCGGCTGGTGTTCGTCGGCGTGGCGCTGCTGGTGCCCATCGTCGCCAACTGGCTGCGCGCCTACATGATCGTGATGCTCGGCCACCTGTCGGGCAACAAGCTCGCCGTGGGCGTGGACCACCTGATCTACGGCTGGGTGTTCTTCGGCGTGGTGATCCTGCTGATGTTCGCCATCGGCAGCCGCTGGGCCGAGGCGCCGGCCGACGAGGCCGAGGCGCCGCTGCCCGCGGCCTCCGGCGCGGCGCCGGCGGCCACGGGCGGGCTGTGGGCGGTGGCCGCGGCCGCGGTGCTGCTGTTCGTGCTGCCGCACTATGTCGCGCGGCTGGCCGACGCGGCGGTGGCCACCGGCACGCCGCATCTGGCGCCGGTCGCGCCGGCGCCGGGCTGGCGGATGGCGGCGGGCGAGGGGGACGACTGGAAGCCCGCCTTCGTCGAGCCCGCCGGCGAGCTGCAGGCGCGCTACGCCTCGGCCGAGGGCGAGGTCGGGCTGTACGTGGCCTACTACCGCCGGCAGGACTACGAACGCAAGCTCGTCAGCTCGCAGAACATGCTCGTGCGCAGCAACGACCTGAAATGGGCCGTGGCCGCGACGGGCCTGCGCACGCTGGAACTGCCCGGCGGCGCGGTGACCCTGCGCACCGCCCGGCTGCGGCCGGCCTCGCTCGGCGGCGCGCCCGACGGCAGCCGGCTGGCGGTGCGGCAGCTCTACTGGGTCAACGGCCGGCTGACGCAGGGCGACGCCTCGGCCCGCCTGTGGGGCGCGCTGTACCGCCTGATGGGGCGCGGCGACGACGCCGCGGCCATCGTCGTCCATGCGCACGAGGCCCGGGCCGGCGAGCAGGAGGCCGTGCTCGACGCCTTCCTGCAGGCGCACCTGGGCGCCATCGAGGCGCAACTTCGCCGCACCCGCGATGGCGAGTGATCCGCGACCGCTGGTGCTGCACCTCGTCTACCGTTTCGACGTCGGCGGGCTCGAGAACGGCGTCGTCAACCTGATCAACCACATGCCGGCCGACGCCTACCGGCATGCGGTCGTCTCGCTCACCGAGGTCACCGACTTCCGCCGCCGCGTCGTGCGCGACGACGTCGAGTTCATCGCCCTGAACAAGCCGCCCGGCCACGGCGTGTGGCTGTACCCGCGGCTGTACCGCCTGATGAAGCGCCTGCGCCCCGCCATCGTGCACACGCGCAACCTGGCGGCGCTGGAAGCGGCGGTTCCCGCATGGCTGGCCGGCGTGCCGGTGCGCATCCACGGCGAGCACGGGCGCGACGTGTCCGACCTGGACGGCAGCAGCCGCAAGTACCAGTGGGCGCGGCGCCTGTACCGGCCGTTCGTCGGCCACTTCATCGCGCTCTCGCGCGACCTCGAGCGCTACCTGATCGACAAGGTGGACGTGCCCGCGGGCGACGTGACCCGGCTGTGCAACGGCGTCGACACCCAGCGCTTCTTTCCGGCGCGGCCGCGCGCCGCCATCGCGGGCTGCCCGTTCGGGGCCGGCGAGCACTGGCTCGTCGGCACCGTCGGCCGCATGCAGCAGGTCAAGGACCAGACGATGCTCGCGCGCGCCTTCGTGCGCGCCCTGCAGCTGCGCCCGGAACTGCGCCCGCGCCTGCGCCTCGCGCTGGTCGGCGACGGGCCGCTCAAGGCGCAGTGCGAAGCCATCCTCGCCGAGGCCGGCATGGCCGATCTCGCCTGGCTGCCCGGCGAGCGCCGGGATGTGGCAGATGTCATGCGCGGGCTCGACTGCTTCGCGCTGCCGTCGCTGGCCGAGGGCATCTCCAATACCATCCTCGAGGCGATGGCGAGCGGCCTGCCGGTCGTGGCCACCGACGTCGGCGGCAACGCCGATCTGGTGCGCGACGGCGCCACCGGCCGCATCGTGCCGGCCGCGGATGCCTCGGCCATGGCCGAGGCGCTGCTGGCGCTGGCCGGCGACCCCGCGTCGGCCGCCGCCATGGGCCGGGCGGCGCGCGAGGACGCCGAGCGGCACTTCAGCCTGCAGGCCATGGTGTCGGGCTACCAGCGCGTCTACGACCGGCAGCTCGCGCGGACGGGGCGCTGCGCCTCGCGGTCACAACAACAGGAAGCCTGAGCATCATGTGCGGCATCACCGGCATCTTCGACACCCGAGCGGGGCGCGACATCGACCGCGCGGTGCTGCAGCGCATGAACCAGTCGCAGTTCCACCGCGGGCCCGACGAGGGCAGCGTGCACGTGGAGCCCGGCGTCGGGTTCGGCCACCGGCGCCTGTCGATCATCGACGTGTCCACCGGCCAGCAGCCGCTGTTCAACGAGGACGGCTCGGTCGTCGTGGTCTTCAACGGCGAGATCTACAACTACCAGAGCCTCATCCCCGAGCTGCAGGCGCTCGGCCACGTGTTCCGCACGCGCAGCGACACCGAGGTGATCGTGCACGCCTGGGAGTCCTGGGGCGAGGCCTGCGTCGAGCGCTTCCGCGGCATGTTCGCCTTCGCGCTGTGGGACCGCAACCGCCAGACGCTGTTCCTCGCGCGCGACCGCCTGGGCGTGAAGCCGCTGCACTACGCGCTGCTGGACGACGGCACGCTCATCTTCGGCTCCGAGCTGAAGTCGCTGCTGGCCCACGGCGGCATGCAGCGCGACATCGACCCGCTGGCCGTGGAGGAGTACTTCGCCTTCGGCTACGCCGCCGAGCCGCGCACCATCTTCCGCCAGGCGCGCAAGCTGCCGCCGGCGCACACGCTCGCCCTGCGCCGCGGCGAGCTGCTGCCCGAGCCGCGCGCGTACTGGGACGTGCGCTTCACCCTCGACAACCGCATCGCGGCCGACGACGCCTGCGCCGAGCTGCACGAGCGCCTGCGCGAATCGGTGCGGCTGCGCATGATCGCCGAGGTGCCGCTCGGCGCCTTCCTGTCGGGCGGCGTCGATTCGAGCGCCGTGGTGGCCGAGATGGCGGGCCTGTCCGACACGCCGGTGAACACCTGCGCCATGGCCTTCGACGACCCGGCCTTCGACGAGTCCGCCTTCGCGCAGAAGGTGGCCGAGCGCTACCGCACGAAGCACCGCGTCGAGACCGTCAAGAGCGACGACTTCGACCTCATCGACACGCTGGCGCTGCTCTACGACGAGCCCTACGCCGACAGCTCCGCCATCCCCACCTACCGCGTGTGCCAGCTCGCGCGCAAGCACGTGACGGTGGCGCTGTCGGGCGACGGCGGCGACGAGAGTTTCGGCGGCTACCGCCGCTACCGCCTGCACCTGATGGAAGAGCGCATGCGCTCGGCGCTGCCGCATTCGGTGCGCGCGCCGCTGTTCGGCCTGCTCGGGCGGGTGTACCCCAAGGCCGACTGGGCGCCGCAGGTGTTCCGCGCCAAGACCACCTTCGAGGGGCTCTCGCGCACCTCGGTCGAGGCGTACGCGCATTCGATGTCGATCTTCCGCGCGCCGATGCGCGCGCAGCTGTTCAGCGCGCGGTTCCGCAACGAGGCGGCCGGCTACGACGCCGCCGAGGTGTTCGAGCGCCACGCCGCTCGGGCCGGCACCGACGACCCGCTCGCGCTCATCCAGTACCTGGACATCAAGACCTACCTCGTCGGCGACATCAACACCAAGGTCGACCGCGCCAGCATGGCGCATTCGCTGGAGGTGCGCGAGCCGCTGATGGACCACGAGCTCGTCGAATGGCTGGCGACGCTGCCCTCGTCGCTCAAGGTGCGCGGGCAGGAAGGCAAGTTCCTGCTCAAGAAGGCGATGGAGCCGCGCCTGCCGCACGACGTGCTCTACCGGCCGAAGCGGGGCTTCGCCGTGCCGCTGGCGCGCTGGTTCCGCGGCCCGCTGAAGCAGCGCGTGCGCGACGCGGTGCTGGGCGCCCGCCTGGCCGAGACCGGCTGGTTCAACCGCGGCTACCTCGAACACCTGGTCGAGGCCCACCAGAACGGCAGCCGCGACTACAGCGCGCCGCTGTGGACGCTGCTGATGTTCGAGGCCTTCCTGCGCAAGGTCGTCGACGAGGCGCCGTCCGCGCCGAACGCCCCTGTCGAGCGCGAAGCCGCCGTCGCGTGATGAGTCTTCGCATCCTTCACGTGCTGGACCACTCCATCCCGCTGCACAGCGGGTACACCTTCCGCACGCTCTCCATCCTGCGCGAGCAGCGCCGGCTCGGCTGGGAGACCTCCCACCTCACGAGCCCCAAGCACACCGCCGGCGACGCCGACGAGGAGCGTGTCGACGGCTGGCACTTCTTCCGCACGCCGCCCGAGGCCGAGAACGGCAGGCGCATGCCGGGCCTGGCCGAGGTGGCGCTGATGCGCCGGCTGGAACAGCGGCTCGAGCAGGTGGCGCGGCAGGTCAGGCCGCAGCTGCTGCATGCCCACTCGCCGGTGCTCAACGCGATCCCGGCGCTGCGCGTGGGCAAGCGCCTCGGCATCCCGGTGGCCTACGAGGTGCGCGCGTTCTGGGAGGACGCGGCGGTGGACCACGGCACCACGCGCGAAGGCAGCCTGCGCTACCGGCTCACCCGGCGCCTGGAGACGCATGCGCTGCGCCGCGCCGACCACGTGTTCACCATCTGCGAGGGGCTGCGCGGCGACATCCTCGCGCGCGGCGTGCCGCAGGACAAGGTAACGGTCATCCCCAATGCCGTCGACATCGGCAGCTTCGAGCTGGGCGGCAGGCCCGACGTGCAGCTGCAGCGGCAGCTCGGCCTTGCCAACTGCGCCGTCGTCGGCTTCATCGGCTCGTTCTACGCGTACGAGGGGCTCGACCTGCTGCTCGAGGCCCTGCCCGCCATGCTGGCCGTGCTGCCCGACGTGCGCGTGCTGCTCGTCGGCGGCGGGCCCCAGGAAGACGCGCTGAAGGCGCAGGCCCAGCGCCTCGGCATCGAGGACAAGGTGGTGTTCACCGGCCGCGTGCCGCATGCCGACGTGCAGCGCTACTACGACCTGGTCGACGTGCTGGCCTACCCGCGGCACTCGATGCGGCTGACCGAGCTCGTCACCCCGCTCAAGCCGCTGGAGGCGATGGCGCAGGGGCGGCTGCTCGTCGCCTCGGACGTGGGCGGCCACAAGGAGCTGATCCGCCACGGCGAGACCGGCCTGCTGTTCCGCGCCGGCGATGCGGACTCCCTCAAGGACACGCTGCTCCAGGTGCTCGCCAAGAAGGACCTGTGGCCGCAGATGCGGCAGGCGGGGCGGCGGTTCGTCGAAGGCGAGCGCAACTGGACGGCGTCGGTGGCGCGCTACTGCGGCGCCTACCGGACGCTGGGCCTGCCCGCATGACGCGCAAGCTGCGAACCGTCCTGTTCTCCAGCCTGTACCCGAGCTCGGCGCGCCCGGGCCACGGCATCTTCGTCGAGACGCGGCTGCGGCAGCTGCTGGCGAGCGGCGAGATCGACACCCGGGTCGTCGCGCCCGTGCCGTGGTTTCCCTCCACGCATCCCCGCTTCGGCGCGTATGCGGCGCTGGCCGCCACCCCGCGCCGCGAAGTGCGCCACGGGGTCGAGGTGACGCATCCGCGCTACCTGCTGCCGCCGAAGATCGGCATGAGCGTCTCGCCGTTCCTGATGGCGCTCGGCGCGCTGGGCACCTTGCGCCGGCTGCAGGCCGGAGGGTTCGACTTCGACGTGATCGACGCGCACTACTACTATCCCGACGGCGTCGCCGCGGGGCTGCTGGCGGGCTGGCTGGGAAAGCCGTTCACGGTGACGGCCCGCGGCTCGGACCTGAACCTGATCGCGGGCTACGCCGTCCCGCGCCGGCTGATGCAATGGACGGCGCGGCGCGCGGCGGCGTCCATCGGCGTGTGCAACGCGCTGGTCGACATCCTGCGGTCCTGGCCGGTCGACGAGGCGCGGCTGCACGTGATGCGCAACGGCGTCGAGCTCGACCGGTTCCGGCCGACGGACCGGGACGACGCGCGGCGCCGGCTGGGCCTGCAGGGCGGGCCGATCGTGCTGTCGGTGGGAAACCTCATCGAGCTGAAGGGCCACCATCTGGTGATCGACGCGATGCGTGAACTGCTCGCCGGCCATCCGCAGGCGCACCTGGTCATCGTGGGCAAGGGGCCGGAGCGCGCCCGCCTCGAGTCGCTCGCGGCATCGCTCGGCCTGGCGTCGAAGGTGACGCTCGCCGGCGCGGTGGACCATGCGTCCATGCCCGACTGGTACGGTGCCGCGGATGTGATGGTGCTGGCCTCCAGCCGCGAAGGCTGGGCCAACGTGCTCCTCGAATCGCTGGCCTGCGGAACGCCGGTGGTCGCCACCCGCGTGGGCGGCTCGCCGGAGGTCATCGCCGACGAGGTGGCCGGCGTCCTGGTCGACGAGCGCGATGCCCGCTCGATCGCGCAGGCGATCCGGCAACTCCTGGACCGCCTGCCGGCGCGCGCCGCCGTCCGCGCCTACGCCGAGGACTTCGGCTGGGACAGCACCACGCGGGCGCAGCTCGGCCTGTTCCGGCGCCTGAGCGAAGGCAGGCAGGAGGCCGCCCATGCGTGACGCGCTGCTGCTGCTGATCATCTGCAGCGGTTCGCTGGCGGCGCTGCGCCGGCCGTGGATCGGGGTAATGCTCTGGACGTGGATCAGTTTGATGAATCCGCATGCCGAGTTCGGCTGGCGGGCGGCGACGCTGCCCGTGGCCTCGGTGGTCGCGGGCTGCACGCTGATCGGCCTGGCATTCACGAGGGATCGGCAGAATCCGTTCCTTTCGTCTCCCGTGTGGGCGCTGCTCGCATTCACCGCGTGGGTCAGCGCTACGCTGCCGTTCTCGATGTATCTCGATCCGAGCATTTCGCTGTGGACGCGCTCGCTGAAGATCTTCCTGATGCTCTTCGTGACGATGTCCCTGGTGAACAGTCAGGAGAAGCTGTCGTGGTTCATCGGAACCTGCGTGTTCTCGCTGGCGTTCTACGGCGTCAAGGGCGGCGTGTTCACTTTGGCGACCGGCGGCAACTTCCGGGTATGGGGGCCGGCTGGCTTCATCGAAGGCAACAATGAGCTTGCGCTCGCCCTGGTGATGGTCCTGCCGTTGATGCGCTACCTTCATCTACAGATTCGCCGGGCATGGCCTCGCCGCGCTATGGCGCTCGTGATGGTGCTCACCGCGGTCACAGTGCTCGGCACCTATTCCCGGGGAGCCCTGCTGGCTCTTTCGGCGATGAGCGCGGTGCTCTGGATCAAGAGCGAGCGCAAGGTCCTGTGGGGCGTGCTGCTGGTGCTGTGCGCGCTGGTCATTCTTTCGGTCATGCCGGAGCAGTGGTGGGCCCGCATGGACACGATCAAGACCTACGAGCGGGATGATTCCGCGCTCGGACGCATCAACGCCTGGATCATGGCCTGGAACCTGGCCCGCGACCACTTCTTCGGTGGCGGCTTCAGCATCTACTACCCGGAGATCTTCCTGCGCTACTCGCCGGAACCCGACCGCGTGCATGCCGCGCACAGCATCTACTTCCAGGTGCTTGGCGAGCATGGCTTCGCGGGGCTCTTCCTCTTCCTGCTGATCGGCTGGCTGACGTGGCGCAAGTGCGTGCGGCTCCAGGCCTTGGCCCGCGCCAACCCCAACCTCCGGTGGGCGGGTGAGCTGGGGAGCATGATCCAGGTCGGGATGATCGGCTTCGCCGTCGGCGGGGCCTTCCTGAGCTTGGCCTACTTCGATCTTCCCTACGACATGATGGCCATGGCCGTGATCGCATTGCATCTTGCCGAGCGAGCGGGCACACGGTCGGCGACGAAGCCGGCTGCCGCCGCCACGCCTGAGCCGTCGCCGGGAGTTCACGAGGGCCGCGCATGACGGGACATCTGGCGTTTCACATGCTGTCGCCCGCCGGCCGCCGTGCACGGCTGTCGATCCTGATCTTCCACCGCGTGTTGCCGCAGCCCGACCCGCTGTTTCCCGGCGAGATCGATGCCACGCAGTTCGATGCGATCTGCGGCTGGGTGAAGGGGTGGTTCAACGTGCTGGCCCTGGACGAAGCCGCACGGCGCTTGCGCGAAGGCAGCTTGCCCGCGCGAGCGCTGGCCATCACCTTCGACGACGGCTATGCCGACAACCATGACGTCGCGCTGCCGATCCTGCGCAGGCACGGGCTGCCGGCCACGTTCTTCATCGCCACCGGCTTCCTCGACGGTGGGCGCATGTGGAACGACACGGTGATCGAGTCGATGCGGCGCACCACGCTTGCGCGCCTGGACCTGCGCGGCGTGTGCGGCATGGACCTCGGCATCCATGCGCTCGAATCGCCGCAGCGCCGGCGGGCGGCGATCGACCAGGTGATCGGCGGCATCAAGTACATGGCGCCGGGCGAGCGGCAGGCGGTGGTCGAGGTGATCGCCGGCCGCGCCGAGGCGGTGCTGCCCGGCGACCTGATGATGACCTCCGACCAGGTGCGCGGCCTGCACCGTGCCGGCATGCAGATCGGCGGGCACACCGTCTCGCACCCTATCCTCGCCCGGCTGGCGCGCAGTGCCGCGCGCCAGGAGATCGAGGCCGGCAAGAAGGCGCTCGAAGCCCTGATCGCCGAGCCGGTGAGGCTGTTCGCCTACCCCAACGGCAAGCCGGTGGAGGACTACACCGACGAGGCCGTGGCGCTCGCGAGGGAGATCGGCTTCGACGCCGCCGTCTCCACCGCCTGGGGCGCGGCCGACGTGTCGGCCGACCCGTTTCAGCTGCCGCGCTTCACCCCCTGGGACCGCACGAAGCTGCGCTTCGGCGTGCGCCTGGCCGCCAACCTGCGGACGCCGGCCCGCGTGCCCTGATCCGCCTCTACGGCAAAGGAGCTCCCCAGCCATGCGCCCATGGAGGCACACGGCTCCTTCCAACGGTGCTGGTCGAAGGGCGGCGGCTGGCTTCGATGCTCAGCGGCCGAAGCGGTCGCAGTGGCTCTGCAGCCACTGCTCCAGCATCATCAGGATCCACACCATCTCGCCGTAGTAGCCCGGATGCGCCGGCAGGTGCGTCGTCACCAGCTCGTCGATGAACTCGGGCCGCACGATCCCGCGCGTGCCCAGGCTCGCCAGCGATTCGGTCGCCAGCTTGCGCAGCGCCGGATGCCGGTTGGCCCACACGCCGAAGGGCAGGCCGAAGCCGTGCTTCTTCTTGGTGATGATCTCGTCGGGCAGGAAGCCGCGCAGCGCCTCCTTGAAGAACCAGCGCAGCTTCAGGCCCTTGAGCTTGTAGTCGCTGCGCAGGCGCATGGAAAACGCGAGCAGGTCGTCGTCGAGCAGCGGGAAGCCCACGTCCACGCCGGCCAGCCCGGTGGCGCTGCGCACCTTGGGCAGGTCGCTTTCGGCGAGCGTATAGCGCCATTCGTGGGCCAGCGTGCGGTTCAGCAGGCCGTCCGCCCTGGCGGTGCCCCACACCTCGCGCTGCTGCCGGGCGGGGCCGTCCAGGTCGACCTGCGCCAGGAAATCGGGCGTCAGCACGTTCGCCGGGCCCAGGCGCAGCAGCAGGTTGTACATCTGCGAGCGGTCGGGCATGGGCACGCGCGCCTGCTCGATGTAGCTCGACCCCTTGCGCAGCAGCGGCGCGCGGGCGACGAAGGGCAGGCCGAACACCGGCTCCAGCAGGCCGCGGCGCAGGGCGCCCGGCACGGTGCCGTACCAGTCGAACACGCGCTGCTTGGCATAGCGGGTGTTGCCGCCGAAGAGTTCGTCGCCGCCGTCGCCGGCGAGCATGCGCGTCGCGCCGTCCGCCTTGGCCTTCTGTGCGCAGTAGTAGGCGGGCAGCAGCGAGGAGTTGCCGAAGGGCTGGTCCAGCCCGGCCGCGACCTGCGGGATGCCCCGCACCAGGTCATCGGGCGTCACGTAGTACTCGTGGTGGTCGGTGCCGAAGCGGCGCGCGGCGATGCGCGCGTACTCCATCTCGTCGTAGCCCTCGGCCTCGAAGCCGATGGAGTAGCTGGACGGCGGCCGGCCGGTCACTTCGGCCATCACGCCCGCGACGGTGGAGCTGTCGGTGCCGCCGCTCAGGAAGCAGGCGGTCTTGCCGTCGCCCAGCTGCCGGCGCACGCCCTGGCGCAGCAGCTCGCGGAATTCGTCGCGCAGGGCGCCGAACGAAGCGTTCGTGTCTTCCGTGAACTCGGGCACCCAGTAGGGCGCCACGGTGAGGCGGCCGTTCTCGAACAGCGCGTAGTGCGCCGGCGGCAGCCGGAACACGCCCTTGAACACGGTGCGCGGCGAGGGGATGGCGTGGAAGTACAGGTAGTCGTAGACGGCCTGGGGGTCGAGCCCGCTCTCGCCGTCGGCCAGCTCGTCGGCGCGCTCGGCGAAGCGCAGCCGGCCGTCCTGCACGCGGTAGCAGAGGGTGCGGATGCCGAAGCGGTCGACGGCGAGCAGCGTCCGGCCGTCCGGGGCGTGCAGCCCGACGGCGAAGTCGCCGTCGACGCCCGCGGCCGCGCGGGCATCGCGGGAAAGGGCCTGGCGCCAGGCGGCGAGGGCGCCCTGGTCCTGGGCGAGCCGGGCCAGCGCCGCATCACGGAAGTGCGGCGCGCCGAGGACGAGGGAATCGGTGAAGTGGGACATGGCTCAGGAACGGCGCGCGCGCCGGGCTGCGCGCGGCACGAGGTCAACGATGGTCGGATGCCGGGGACTGCATGGCGCCCGGCTGCAGCGGCGGCGTCGCGAGCGGCCGGCTCGAACGCGGATGCCGGTACTCGCGCCGCGGCGCGAGCGCCATGCCGTTCGCCGTGCCGGGATCGACGGCGCGGTGCCAGACGGGCGATGCGGGTTTCAAGCGGAAATCCCCTCCATGAGCCGCGGCGAACACGCTGCGATCGACGGCGAAGTTGTTGTGCAGCTCGGCGGCGCCGTCGGCCGGGAGTCTACCGTTGCCCACCCACAGGTTGTTCACCGCGAGCACGCGCTTGACGCCGGGGGCCGTGTACAGGAACACGCCGCCGCGCGGGCGGTCGTCGACGACGGTGTTGTTGACGAGGTAGAGCTCGTTGTCGGGCCAGCGGTAGCCCTCGGCGCCGAAGGAGATGATCTGCTCGTTCTCGGTGCGCGCCGACTGCTGGATCAGGTTGCCGACGACGTAGGCGACGCCGCCGTTCGGGAACTCCAGCTCGTAGCTGGCGCTGCCCCCCTCGTCGGTGAGGCGGTTGTACTCGATGACGCTGACGGCGGCGCGGCTCTTGAGCAGGTGGCCGATCTCGGCGTGGTGGAAGTAGCTGGACCTGACGGCGAGCCGCGCGATGGTGCCGACGTACAGGTTGTGGTTCTGGCCGTCGATTCCCGGAATGCGGGCGAACTCGCTGTTCTCGATCACCAGGGACGACGAAGGGTCGTTGCCGGTCAGCAGGCCGGTCTCGTTGTCGACGAAGCGGCAGTCGCGGACATGCAGCGAGCCCCGTTCGAAACGGATGCCGGCGCCGTTGCGGCCGGGCACGCGCGCGCCCTCGAAATCGAAGCCTTCGACCGTCATGCCCTCGGCACGCACCACCCAGATGCCCTTGCCCTCGGCCGCCTCGCCGTCGGCAAGCAGGCGCACGCGCCCGCCGACGGCGCGCACCGTGACGCCGTCGCGGGTCCACACGGCCGTGTCGCCGCGGTAGGTGCCGGCGTCGACCTCGATGGTGGCGCCCGCCGGGGCGAGGCGCGCGGCGCGGGCGATCGTCTGGATGTCGCGTGCCGGCCCGACCCGGAGGATGTGCTCGGCCTGTATCCCGGCGGTCGCTGCGGCCGGCGCGGCCGGCGCAGGCCCCGCCCAGGCCAGCAGCGCCGCGCACGCGAGGCAGAGGCCGGCTGCCGCCGTGTTCATCGGGCGGCGCCCTGCGGCACGTCGCGCGGCGGCCGCAGCGTCAGGCCCAGCAGCACGAGCAGGTAGAAGAGGAAGGCCACGCGCGGCACGTCGAGCAGGCTGTCGAACAGGCCGACCACCAGGAAGCCGAGCAGGGCGCCCGCCATCGCCGGGGCCAGGGGATGCCGGCGCGCGCTGCCGAAGGTCGTGCGCCACAGCGCGCCGGCCACCAGCGCCGCCAGCAGCGCGAGCCCCAGCACGCCCTGGTCGAACAGCGTGTGCACCGCGATGTTCTTCAGGTGCCACGGCATGTGGTTGCGGTCGCTGGAGAAGAACCAGTGCGCCATGCCCTCGGAGAAATCGCCGTTCGCCAGCCGCTCGCGGCCCTCGGCGTCGCGCAGGGCGAGATCGTCCACCTCCGCCAGCGCGCCGCTCGTGGCGTTGGCCACCGAGAAGCTGACGAGGCGCGGGGCATACCACGCGCCGCGCGAGGTGCCCGCGCCCTGCAGGGGCGCCTGCATCGTGCGCCATTCGCCGCCCGTCGGCTCGATCTTCACTTCGCGGAGCAGGCAGCGGCCGTTGTAGAGCAGGTGCTTCTCGCACACCTCGAAGTGCAGGCGCTGCGCCTCGGCCGCACGCACCTTGAAGCTCACCGTCGCACCCGGCCCGACGGGCGCCACGCGCTGCGACACCCGGAACAACTCGCCCCAGCCCTGCGGCAGCTTGCCGCCGGTGAGCACGAGATGCTGCGCGCCGGGCTCGCCGCGCAGGCGGTAGTCGCCGGGGGCGTCGGTGCCGCTGTGGGCCAGCAGGTGGTGCGACGGGTAGCGCCCCAGGCCCTGGCCGAAGGCCCAGTCGGCCGGGGTGTCCAGCAGGGCGAGGCCTTCTTTCCAGTGCGTCAGGCGGCCTGCGAAATCTTCGCTCGACGTCGAGAAGCGTTCGCTCATGTACGCGCCGCCGGCCAGCACGGCGACGACGGCTCCAGCGACTGCGCATGCCGCAGCGGCGCTTGCCTGCCATTGCAGGCTGCTCGGCCAGAGCGGCTGATTCCTCAGTGCGCGTACCAAACCCGCTGCCGCGAGCAGCGCCATGACTGGCCAAGCCCGCTCCAGCGCGGTCAACTCTCCCCAGTGCCAGGCGACGAGGCCGACGCCGACGACAACGCATAGATAGCTCGCCAGCAGCAGTCGTTGTCGGCCGTTGGAATGCGCCGACAGCGCAAGAGCTCCAGCAACGGCCGCGGCATAGGCGACGTAGGCCCCCTTGGGAATCCACCACGCCATCAGTACGGCTGTCGAGATCAGCCCGGCCGCCCAGAATCCCACAGCCGCGGAACGCCGAGCCGGCATGGGCTCGATGGCCTGCAGGCGAAGCAGAACGACGAAGGCGCCGAGCAACGCCAGCATGCCGCGGTAGCCGCTGCTCGGGAACATCCAGGCGGCGGCGCTGGCGAACGCCAGCACCAGCAGGCCCGACGTCAGCCATGCACGCGCGCCGGCCGACGCCGCTTCGCCCGTCGCTGGCAGCCTGGCTCGGCCGGCCAGCCACAGCGTCAGCACCACGCCCAGTGGCACCGCGGCATAGACGCCGCGCGAGAAGCTGCTCAGGCAGGCATAGATGCCGGCCAGCAGTATCGTGAATGCCGCTGCGATCCTCCATGGCGTGCGTGTTTGGTACAGCGCCAACACGGCAAAAGGCAGGGTCAGCGCGAGATAGCCGTCGAGCGCGGCGCCGCCGACATGCATTTCCCAGAACAACGCCGTGGTGCGGTAGTCGGTGGAAAAGTCGAGCAGACCGGTATAGGCGAGGCGCTCCCACAGCACCGCCAGCGACGTCGCGGCCAGACCCAGGCACATGCCCTGGCGCAACCTGCGCGGCGCAAACATCGGCGAGACACGTTGCATCCGCAGCCACAACGGCGCAAGGAGCAGCGCCAGCGGGAAGCTCTTTGCGAGGCGAAGGCTGTTCATCGGCTCGTGGTAGCCCTGGTACCAGCCGAAATGAAAACCGCCCGCGTCGGCGACACCGCGCCATGCGGCGATGGCGACGCTCGTGGCGAACGCCAGCAATGCGAGCGACACGAGCGGCGAGACGGCGGAACCGCGCCGGCCTTCATCGGATGGGAGGAGCGCCATGCGCGAATACCCACCGGCGGCAGCGGCGAGGACCAGCAGGTCCAGTTCCTCGAATGTCAGCCAGCCAGACCAGGGCGCGAGCGCGGCGACCGGGGCTGCCGCCAGCAACGCTGCCAGCGTGCCCAGCGTCCAGCGAAAACCGCAGGCGACGACCACCGTGCAGCCGGCAGCGGCTGCCAGCGGCAACAGCGGGTGATTCAAGGCCAACACGGCTGCGCCCGTGAGGCACAGGAGTGCGACGCCCGCCAGTGGCAGCTTGACCGCCGGACTGGTTGCTGCTGCGTGTCGGGCCGACGAGCGATTCATGGCAATCGGGCCGGGCATCGGCCGCGAGTTGAGGCGGGTAAGGTCACGCGGAGGAATGCACAAGACTCGGTGCACTATGGCGCAGTGCCGCGCCGAATATGCCATGCCGCGTGCAGTTGTTACCGGAGATTGCCGCCGCCTTGGCTCCCACAAATGTCACGGCGCCCAGGCCGCGACCGCAAGTACGCTTGAGAGACTTCCTGGCGTGCGAAGCGCCGTCTGCGCGAGTCCATTTCATGAAGACATATCCACGACGCGAATTCCTCAAGCGAATGTCGGCCACTTTCGGTAGTGTGGCCGTGGTCGGTTGCGGCGGTGGCGCCGGGAACGCCGATGGTGCGACCGATCCTGCTGCCCGAGCGAGCGGCGGGGCGGCCCCTGCGTCGGATTCGCTTGTCTCTCAGCCGTCCACGCCGTTGCCGGCGCCTGCGCCGGCGCCCACCGGTGCCATGCAGTTCACGCTGGTGTCGACGCATGCGTCCAGCGCTGCCCCGTTCTGCATCGGCTATGCGTTTCGCAAAGGAGATGTGCCTGCGGGTGCGTCGGTCAAGCTCGACGTTGATCACTTCCAGGTGAGCCCGAAGAACGTCTGGCCCGACGGTTCTCTCAAGTTCGCGGTGATTGCCGGACGCGCACCGCTGGCAGCCGACGTGCCGCTCAGGGTGCTCATGACGCCGGGCGCTGCTTCTACCGCGCCTGCGGCCCTCACCCTGGCGGATCTTCGGGCCACGGGAGTGACGGCTGCGATCCAGTGCGGCAGCTTCGGGACGGTCGCGTGGTCTGGCGCCGACTGGGACAACGTTTTCCATCCATGGATCGCCGGTCCCGAGATGTCGTCGTGGATCTATCGCAAACCGGTCGGCAGTGATGCGCATCTCGTTGCGTGGATGGAAGTGCGGCTTTTCGCCGGCGGCGTCGTCGAGGTGCTGCCGTGGATCGAAAACGGTTACCTGAACGTGCCCGGGCCGACGAACAAGAGCGCGACCTTCGGCTTTGCGCTGGGCGGCACCCAGCGATTCAGCGAGGCGATCGACCTGCCCAACCATTGCCGCACGCCGCTCGTCAGCGGTACGGCGATGTCGCACTGGCTTGGCGCCGATCCGCAAATCACGCCCAAGCACGACACTGAGTATCTGCAGGCCACCTTGCTGGTGCCCACCTATCGCGCGAAGGTGGCGCCAACGGCCACCGTCGTCGGCCGGCTGCCTTCCACCTACACCCCGCTGCAGGCCGGCAGCCACAGCACTGGCATGGGCTCCGGCGGCTATCACCCGTCGATCGGCCTGCTGCCCGAGTGGGACGTGCTCTACCTCACCACCGACAGCCATGCGGCGTGGGCCGGCGTCGTCTTCAACGGCTACAGCGCTGGCCGCCATGGCATTCACTTCCGGGACGAGAGCACCCAGCGCCCTTTGCGCTTTTCCAGTCACCCCTACCTCGTAGTCGGCGGCGGTAGCGCCATCAGTTCCTCCGGGGCTTCGTCCAAGAGCAGCCGCACGCCCACTGCGACCGGTACGCTGCCCGCCACCTGGGCCTCCAGCCACCATCCGTCCGTCGGCTTCATGGCCTATCTGCTGACAGGGAGGTGGTACTTCATGGAGGAAGTGCAGTTTGCCGCGACGCTGAACTACCTCAAGAACACCGATCATCAGCGCGAGTTCTCGGCCGGTGTGTTTCTCACGTCTGTCGGCGCCAACACGACGCGCGGCGCGGCTTGGGCCATCCGTACGCTGGCGCAGGCCGCTTGCATCACTCCCGATGACGATGCTGCACTGCGAGGCGAATTCCTTGCCTCGCTGCAGGCCAATATCGACTGGTATCACGCACGGTACGTGGAGCAACCGAACAATCCGTTTGGTTTCGTGCAGCCGTACAGCGACTACACGGCAGGCAAGGGAGACAACATCTACTTTGACGCTACCTGGATGCAGGACTTCCATACGGCCGCCTTCGGCTATGCCAAGGCCATGGAACTTGACATTGCGCTTGCCAGCGCCAAGCGTCTCACTGAGTTCTTCGCTTGGAAGGCGCGCAGCATTATTGGACGACTTGGCAGTGGCGCCGCCACCGACTATCTCTATGCCGACGCGGCTCCATACACGATTGCCGTGTCACCAAGCGACAAACCTGATTTCCTAACCGGCGCTGGCCCGTGGCATGCTGACTGGGGTGCCATCTATGCCGACACGATGAAGGCACCGAACCCGGGATCGGCGAGCGGCTTGCGTGGTGGCTACTTTCCCGATGCAACGAGTTACTGGGGCAACCTGCAGCCTGCGATTGCCTATGCCGTACAGCATGAGATACCCGGCTCGTTCGAAGCCTATCGACGGATGCTGGATGCCAGCAACTGGTCAAAGCTCGTGGCTGACTTCGATAGCCACCCTGTGTGGTCTGTGCGGCCGCGCTGACACGGCTTCGCGCTGAACTGTCCTGCAACATCATTGGGGCCTCTACGTGTGTAACTACTTGCTCAACAGCTGTCCACGTCGTGATTTCCTTCGTGTGATGACTTTGCCGATCGGCGTATCACTCTTCACTGGCTGCGGCGGCGGTGAGGCGGCCGATGCGGGGATATCCGATGCGGTGAAGGGCGGGATCAGTCATGCGTCCGGCGATTCGAGGCTCGAAGCCGTAGACACAGGGCCGTCACCCTCGATTCCTCCCGTGGCATCTGGGCCATTGCCTGCTTGGGTGGCGAATCTTCCGCTATGGCAATGGCACGAGATTCCCGGGACGACGCTATCCAGCGTTGACCCTTTGCCTCGACCTGCCGGTTATACCGGGCCGCGCTCGAAGATCGACGCTTGGTGTGGTGCCACACTCAAACGCGATGGAAGTGTCTATCTCATCGGAGCGGCCGGTGGTCACGCCGACTATGTGGGAAATGAAGTTAACGCCTTGACACTCAATACCGACAAGCCTGTGTGGAAGGAGTTGCGCGAGCCTTCGGTCGCGTCAGATGTCATCAACGAATCAGCTTACTACCTCGATCGTCGGGCCGCGTCGACGCATACGTACTACACCACACAGTTCATTGAAGGACTCGATCGGCTCGTGATCTTCGGCAGACAAGGTGTCTCGGGAGACAAGTTCAAAGCCGCGCCCCCAGACTGGCCGTACGATGGAACCGGGTGGATGAAGAGTTTCGACGTGTCACGTGGCGATTGGGATGCGCCGGAGTTTCTGGGTCAGATTCCAGGTGACAGCTCGATAAGTGGCAGCACGGTGGCCAATCTTGTTGTCAAGCATCCGGGTACGCAAGACGTCTACTACTCACGCAATGGAACGCCTGGCTGGTATCGCTGGAGCGCAGCAAAGCAGACCTGGACGCGCTTGTCGAACGCCTCACGTAGTCCCTGGTATTGCGGTGCGGCTATTGATCCGCGGCGTGAGCGCATGTTGATTGTCGGAGGGTGGGGCAAGACGACGCCGGAGATACGGGATCTTCGTGGAAGTATCCTGAAGGTGAGCTTCGGCGGGCTGGGTGAAGAGGCCCTCACGGAGCGTGACGGCACCTATCCTGGCGTCTTCTACGATGAAGCTCTCGACAAGTTTGTCGTAGTTCGCAATATCGCTGACCGGATCGCCCTTCACCTTGTCGATGCCGCAACCCTATCCGTCTCGAAGCCCAGCATGACGGGAACGGCACCGACCAAGCGAATGAATGGAATTCAGAACGCCGCTCAGTACGTGCCCGAGCTTCGAGGATTCGTGCTGGCCAGTAGTCACTCGGGCAACGTCCACTTTGTACGGACGGCTGCCTGATCTTAAACCGAACAAGTCAGCCGAGCATACGCCGGGCGACAGACTTCACTTGTGCGATGCGCCGTTTGACGCTTCCTGGTTTGCGTTTACGGATGGTGGTGAGCACCGTTTCGAGGTGTTGTCGATCCACCTGACCCTGCCGTATCAGATGATTCCGCAAGTCGGAAAATTTCCGCTGATAGGTCGCGTAGTCGGTAGTCAGGCGATCGATGCTCTCGCCAAGTGATTGCGGATTGCCGAGATCGACGCACAGCTCGCTAAGACCGTTCTCCTCGAAGAAGGCCTTGGTTTTGAGGTGATAGTCGAAGCCGATGACGGGTCGTCCAGCGCGGACGGACATGTGGATGGCGTGGAAACGCATGCAGATCGAGAACGAAGCATTGGCGATCGGCTCGACGGAGAAGCTTGACGGAACAAATGCAGTGCTCAGAAGTTGGGTCATGAACTTGGCATCGTCAAGTTGTCCTGATCGTTCATGAACGCTGGCCCCGTAGTACAGCGGCCAGGGGTAAATTTCCAGACCCTTGCTTTGGCACATTCCCACGATCTCGGCTGGATTCCACCGCTGCTCGTCCCAGTCTCTCAGGTTGAGCGCAGTGCTTCGAGCGCTCGGTTGGCCGGCTGGAATGTGATGCTCGCTCCACCAATAGAGATCAGTGCCGACGACGATGTCGGGATGTCTGCCCAAAAGATCGAATGTGCTTCGGTCTCGGACGTGAAAGACCGAAGCCTGCTGGATCAGGGTTCGGGTCTCAACGAGCGCAGTTTCCGACGCCTGACGTGCTGAAATTCCGATCACGAAGAGAGGAACCTTCAGGCGTTTCGCAAGACTCTTTGCGTTCTGAAATACCGTGTGGCCCGGCCAAATGCTTCCTCCCCCGACCACCAGCAAGTCTGCCTGATTGATCAGATCGATTCCTGGAAACCACTTCGAGAACATCAAGTCATGCTCTTTGAATACAGAGCAGATGGAGGCTTGCAGCAAATCGTCGCCGGCATTTAAATGACCGTAGTAGCCCAGAATGACGACACGCAGCTTTTCCGGCATTTGTTAACCTCTTGATCTGTGTTCTGCTTCAGCCATTGAGGCCGGGCTAACGCCTATGCTTTCGCTCTTCATCAGCGGGCTTGAAGCGTCGGGTCGATTTCTAGTGCCGAGTGCCAGAGGCGCTTCATTGAAGCGGCCCTTTAGGGTTGATTCTGAGGAGACGCTTTACCGCCAAGGTCGACGAACGAATCTCGGAAATCAGAGGGTGGCTCGTGGCATGAATGCCAGCAACAAATCCGATGCCAGCGCCAGCAGCACCAATGCATAGCGGCAGAAGGCGCTCATCCGGCGTTCCACCCCAGGTGATGAGAACGCCCGCGGGAGCGAACGATGCTGCCAATGCCACGCCCAGGCTCCTGGCGAATTCCACTCGGAGGGCATGCCAGTCGAAAGCGATGAAACGGTGTGTCGTCGAAAGCCAAAGGCATATGGCTAACATCGACGAAACGAACAAAGCGACCCCAAGCTCGAGGAGACCGAGCGAAGCACCTGCTATCGTGAGTGGAAGGGAGATCGCTACGGTCACCAATGTCACTCGCAGTGTCTCCGTCATGGCACCACTGGCAATCATGGCAGCTCGACACAACGCCACCGGCGCTGTGAAGGCCATTGTTGCTGCCAGGATGCGCGCCAAGTCCACTGCATCGTCCCATTGATCGCCGTAGAGTAAGCGGACGAGTGGGTGGGCGAGAAAAATCACCACGAGGGCGAAAGACCAACTGAGTGCCGAAATGTAAGACAAGGCTTTGACGAACGACGTGGATGCGTCGCGTGCCTCGCGGATTTCCTTGGAAAAAAGCGACAGGGCGACCGGATTGACGGCATCGCTAATCAGACGATTGAACATCAGGACGAGACCTTGTGCGCGTGAGAAGAGGCCGGCTGCTGTCAGGTTCTGCAACTTGCCAAGTACAAACTCCGGTGCGCCTGTCGAGACGCTCGATACGAGCGATGCGGAGGTGAACTTAGTTCCAAAGGATAGTACGCGCCGGATCTCGCGCAAGCCTGGCAGCCATGGGTAGTCGCGCGGGCGGTAGAACATGGAAGCCCCTGCGGTGAAGATGGTGCTCGATAGACTACCCCAAGCGAGACTGATGGCGCCATGACCTTGCAGCGCAAGCCACACAGAAACGAATGCGCCGCCGAGCGTGGAACTGAAGCGGATGACAGCGATGGCGTCATAGCGCATCTCCCGCATGAGCCAAGCATATGTAACTGAGCCTAGCGGATTGATGAGATAGTTAAGTGCCAGCACTTGCATGATGGCCTCGACGCGTGGCTCATCATAGAAGGCGGCCGCAGGTTGGCTTAAGCCGAGTACCACCACAGCGAGAAGAACTCCTAGGCCAAGTTGCAGGGCCCAGACGGCGCGGATGCAGTCGCGTGTGAGTTCCTTCTCTTGGAGTAGATACTGTCCCGCGCCCATGTCTCGTACCGTACTGATGAATACGATTAGCACCATGGCGACGGAAAATATGCCGATCTCGGTGGGAGTAAGCAGTCGTGCAATGAGCATCGACGACGCGATAGTGATCGCGAGGCTCGCGTAGCGGTCGACGAACGAGAAGACTAACGATCGACGTGTGGACAAGGCGGAGGACGCGAAATCGTGAAGGATCTAAGGCTTGCTCAGGAGACAGTCTGATTCAGCAAGCCTGCAAGAACTCGCGACCTGGCACGACGAGAGGCTTGCTCTACGTAAGCTTGGGTAGGCCGATCGGCCGATGCCCGGCTAACGGCAGAGAGAAACTCAAGCAGACGTGCAGTGATGTCGTCAACGCAATCGAACCGGGCGACGGCATGAAGGCCTGCGCTCCGCATCACAGTGGCGGTATCTCCCCCCGGGTCGCACAAGCAAAGAGTTGGTCGTCCGGCACGTATGTACTCATAGACCTTTGCCGGAATCTGATCGCTGCAAGTCCTACCTTGCATCACGAGTAATGCTTCTGCGCGAAGCATCTCCTGAAGGGCTTCGCGGTAAGGCAGAGTCGGACAGACCTCGATGAAGGGTTCGATGTGGTTCTCTCGGGCGAGGCGATTGATCAGGTCGTCATGAACTGCAGCGCGGAAGCGCAGCTTGACCCTGCCAGCCTGAATATGGCCTGATCGATCGAGTCGGCCCAAGGCTTGAAACAGATGTGTTGGGTCGCGCTCCACCGGATAGATGATGCCGCTGTGCAGCAGCGTAATCGCCCCCGGATTCAACGGTTGCGACAGATTGGTGGCGGCTTCGGCCGACGCGAAGCTTTCTTCGTCATAGCCGTTCTCGATGAGCTCGATCCGACTGGCGACTTGAGGATAGCGCTCGCGATACAGAGCCACAGCACCGGGTGTGGTGAAGACACTGTGCCTAGCTTGGTTCACCGTTTGACGCTCGATGATCTGGAATCTCTTCCAGATCTTCGGATCGGTCGGATATTCGGTTTGCGCCATCGGATCGCGGAAGTCGGCGATCCAGGGAAGCCCGGTGCGGCGATGCAGCTCAGCGCCGATGAGGTGAGCCGTTGCAATTGGGAAGGTTGACCAAATCACTGCTGGCTGATGCGCCTTGATGAGTTGCATACCTTGACGCACACCATCGTACTTCCAGCTAGTCCAGCGGTCCGGTCGCGCAAGAAATCCGAAGTGCCGGCCTTTCAGCGCAAAATGGCGAGCCGAATCCAGCGCGAAGGCCCGGCGCACCACAGTGCCGGCCGGCACCTCGCGTTCCAGGTCGTCGCCGGTGCGTTCATATGCGCGCGGATGGGCCGAGAGGATGAGCGGCTGCCAGCCGAATTCGGGCAACTGCTGCGCAAAGCGCAGCGTGCGCTGGATGCCGCTGCTTCCCGCGAGCGGCGGGAAGTGATAGGCCACCATCAGGACGCACTTCATCGGAGGGGCGCTCTCGATTCCGGCACCGGCGTGAATGCCTGCGCGCCTGATGGCATGTCCGCCAGACACGGCTCGATGGCCGCGAAGTGCCGCTCCACCGCGCCTCGTTCGGCGGCGAGGGCTCGCTCGGCACGCGCCGTCATGGCGGCAGCTTCGCTGGGCGATGAGACGATGGTGTGCCAATGGTGGAACAGTCCATCGGCGTCGACGGCTTCGAGCAGGGCTTGATGCGTCATCAGTGTTCGATAGACGGGCCACGAGGGATAGGTCTTCTCCCAGCCGGGAGTCACCGTGACCGGCTTGCCGAAGCTCAGCGGCTCCAGCACGTTGTGGTCGACGCCAACGTGCGCTGCAGCGCAGGCGGCGTAGAAGTCACGCAAATCGCCCATCGTGTCGAGGACCAGGCAACGCACCTCGTCGCCGAGCGGGCCGTCGTCGATCGATGAGCGGAAACACGAGAGCAACTGCTGCGCGTCGAGCAGTTGCCGCAGGGCCTGCATCCGGGCCGACACTTCGGGATGGCGCGGTGCGAGCACCAGCAAGGCGGCGGGATGCAGGCGGCGAAGCTGATCGAATGCCTGGAGGATCATCTGCTGCTCGGCATCGCTGGTCACCGAGCCTGCCACGATGACTGGGCGGTTCGATCCGACCAGCCAGCCGAGCAGGCCTGGGCTGCGGGCCTGCGCGATGCTCCAGCCGTGCCGGTGCGTGGCATCGAACTTGATGTTTCCCGTGATGGCGACGGTGTCGGGGCGGGCGCCGGCGGCAAGCAACTGCTGGGAGCAGTCTTCCGTCTGAGCGCAGATAACGCTGAAGGCGCGAAGGTAGTCGCGGGTGAACCAGCGGCGTTCGATCGCGTCCATGCGGCAGGCCGGCGCATAGTGGTAGAGCCATGCATTCACGATGACGGCCGGCGCGCGCGCACGCTGCGCCTCGAGAACAAAGGCAAACGAGAAGCGGCAGGGCGCGTCCGAGGGCAGACAGGGAATCTCGGCGATGACGAGCATCCGTGGCGGGTAGTGCTTTGCCAGCGTTCGGGCGTCGGCGCCGTGCCCCAGCGTGACGCACACCTCGGCGTCCGGAAAGCGTGCCAGGTAGCTGTCGCGATAGTGCGCATGGTCGGTGATGAGGACCAGCCTCAGTGGCGCGGCGCGTGCGGCCAGTCGGCGCAGGAAGGGCTCGACCGCGTTCAACTCGCCGATGGTGGACGCGAAGACCCAGAGTGCTTCCGTCGGAGCAGCGGGCTGCTGAACCGCCATGCGGCCAGCCACGGCGTTGCCTCGAAGATCGCTGAGCGCTTCCAGGCAGCGGAACGCGAGCCACTTGGTGCGTGTCGCCAAGGCGGGTGTGGTCGACGGCCGGCTCGCGGCAGATACAGGCTTCATGGGCCGGCTCACACCACGCCGGCCTTGAGCAGATCGTGCATGTTGAGTGCGCCGACCAGCTGCCCGCTCTCGTCGAGCACGAGCAGCCCGTTGATTCGCGCATCCTCCATCTGTCGCAGGGCTTCGGCCGCGAGCAGGTTTGCTCGCGTCGTGCGCGGCGAGCGGTGCATCACGTCGTCGATCCGTGCGTTGTTGAGATCGATGCCGCGAGCGATGGCACGTCGCAGGTCACCGTCGGTGAACACGCCCAGCACCTGCCCTCCGGCATCGACGACGGCCGTCATGCCGAGCCCCTTGTCGCTCATTTCGAGGAGTGCGGCGACGAGGCTGCTGCCGAGTTCCACGCTCGGCAGGCGATCGCCGGCATGCATGATGTCGCGCACCTGCAGCAGGAGGCGCCGCCCCAGCTTGCCACCAGGGTGCGATCGCGCGAAGTCGTCGGCGCTGAAGCCTCGTGCGCGCAGCAGTGCCACGGCCAGGGCATCGCCCAGGGCCAGAGCCGCCGTCGTGCTGGCGGTCGGCGCGAGGCCCAGGGGACAGGCCTCGCGTTCCACACCCGAATCGAGGTGAACGTCGGCATGGCGAGCGAGCGACGAGCCCGGTGCGCCGGTGATGGCGATGAGCCGGGTGCCCTGGCGCTTGAGCAGGGGAACGATTGCCACGAGCTCTGCGCTCTCGCCCGAGTACGACAGCGCGATCACCACGTCCTGCGGTGTGATCATCCCGAGGTCGCCGTGGCTTGCCTCGGCGGGATGCACGAAGAAAGCGGGCGTGCCCGTGCTGGCCATCGTTGCGGCGATCTTGCGTGCCACGTGCCCCGATTTCCCGATGCCGCTCACCACGACACGACCTCGGCAGGCCAGGAGAATGTCCACGCTCTCGACGAACGGGCAGCCGAGGCGACCCATGAGCCCGAGGATGGCATCGGCCTCGATGCGCAGCACCTCGCGCGCCCAGGCGAGGGAAGGGGCTTCGGCGCCGGTGTTCGTCGTGGTCGTCATGGGAAGCGTTGCCTGGGCGTTGTTCATGGTCGTATCCCTTCTGGCGGCTTCAGCCGCGAGCAACGGAATCGGCTTCCTGGGCATTGGTGGCAGGGTTGCGGGCCTTGGCGCGCAGGGCGGCCAGGCGCTTGACGACGGGCCAGCGGTAAGCGGTGAGGTGATACAGCGTGCGCTTGTTGTCGGTCAGCTTGGTGTGCCAGTCCATCAGCCGGCCGTAGTACTCGATGCGCTGGATCGAGCCTTCGGCAAACATCGTCTGCAGTTCTTCTTCCCGCAACAGGAAGGCCGGTGAAAAGAGCTTGATGGATTCGTCGTAGGTGGTCTTGAGCACGACCAGTACCCCATTGCGCATCAGGCACAGGTTGACGGCGACGCTGCGGTCGTCGAAGAGGTACTCGTACACGACGGCTTCGCCGCGGCGCGCAGCGCTCTCGAACAACGCGCGATAGAAGCGCCCCTGATCGTTGTCGGCGTCAATGGCCGTCCCCTGGGCGGCCTTCCAGCCGGCGCTTTCGAGCGCTCCGTAGCGTGCGAGCGCGGGTGCCATCTGCTCGGGCTGCGTCCAGACCCGCATCGACGTGACCGTGCCTTCCGCTGCCAGCTTGTTGCGCTGCTTGCGCATGTTCTGCCGCAGGTTCTTGCCGCGCGCGGCCCAGTACTGCTCGAAGCTGCCCTCGAGCTCGACCCAGCCGGTGTCGATGTAGTCGACATGCGTGCAGGTGGGGGTGTCTAGGCCCCGAGCCGCGAACAGTGGATCGATCTGGGTGATGGACACGGCGAGGCACAGGCCGAGCGCCCCCTTGACGAGGCTGCGCGCCACGTCGTCGGCGCTCAGGTCGAGCTCCGCCACCCAGGCGCCGAGGGGAATCTGCGAGGGCTGGAAGGTCCGCCAGCGCAGCGAGCCCTCCGGCACGAGCAGCAGCATCGCCGCCACCGCATCGTCTCGGCGGCCGACGAACAGCCGCTCACGGCCGTCGCCGAGTATTTCGAGTGCAATGCCCAGGGCTTCGGCGCCAAGAAAGGGAAGGTCGCCCCGCTGTGCGTTGAGTCGATCCCATTGAAGCGACAACTCCGTGTCATGGCGAAGGGTGCTCGCCGCTACGTTCTGCCAGCGCAGGCGCGGCATGGCGCTCGAGAGAGGCAGTGCGGCCTCGGCAGAGTCGGTCATTCGTGGTTCTCTTGAATCCGCAGCGCGTCCAGCAACGCGGTGGCAGTGCAGTCGACATCGACGGCGCTCAGGTCCTGGTGACAGAGCAACTGCAGCACATGGTGGCTCCACAGAGGACCGTGGTCGTGCGCGAGCACGGGCGTACCCGGCCAGATCCGATCCCAGCGGAAGATTGGAAGCCGCTGGGCGCGCGCCATGGCGTAAACGCGTTCGGCATCGTCGACCCACAACGGGAAAACATAGGGCGCCGCCGCGGAGGTCGCCGCCGCGAACACGGGCCGCGCTCCGGCGACGTTCGCAAAGTGCCGGGCGTAGCGGGCGAAGTTCTCGCGCCGTCGTGCGGCGATGTGCCCGCGCGGCAGCACACGATTGAGCAGCAGCGAGACGGCAAGCGGCGCATCGGCGACGCGGCCCATGTCGCACGATGCCATCATGGCCTCTTCGGCGTTCACGACATTCGGCGCTGAGGGCGACCCGGCGGCGGCCGCCGCGCGGCGCTTCTTCAATCCGAACAGCGGTCCCAGCACATGCTTGATGCCGCCGAGACGGTTGTGCTCGACGGAGACCTCCAGCACGTCAGCCCACCCCTTCACCTGCGCCTTCAGGCTGGGTGCCCGAAGGTCGAGTGGTGCGATCGAGCGGCTGGAGGATGCCAGCACGCCCGCCTCCGGAACGGGAAAGAACTTGGACAGGCTGGCGGTCGCGAAGTCGCCCCAGTGGCCGACAGGGCGTTCGCCCGCCTCGCCGAAGAAGCAGTGTGCGCAGTCTTCGATCAGCGCCACGCCATGCCGGTCGCACCATTGGCGCACGTCGGCCAGCGAGCGGCCGAGCCCGAAATAGTGCGCGACGATGATGCCCCGGGCTTCACGTGCGATTTGCGGCGCCACGGCCTCGAGATCCGGCAGCCCGTCGGCCCGGATGCCGAAGAAGACGGGCGTGAGGCCCGCCCGCACGATCGGCGCCACCATCGTCGGGCAGTGATAGGTCGGCACGAGGATCGGGCTGCCCGGCGGAAGCCGCAGTTGGAGAAGGGCCTGGTACAGCGCCGCGCGGCCGCTGGTGGTGAAGACTTTGCTGCGCGCGTCGTCGATGCATGTGCTGTGAAGCGGCGTGAAGTTCTTGAAACTCGACCAATCGAGTACCGGAGCGCGCGGAAACAGAGCGCGATGCGTCGTGGTGGAGGGGCTGACCAAGCGTCTGCTCCCAGGCTTTAGCGCAGCGCGGCGCTGGCGCTGGCAGCGGTCGACGGCGCACTGGCTGCCGGCTCTGCCGGGCTGAGCTGCGGCTCCCGCCAATGGCCGACGGCCTGCAGGCGTTCCTTGAGCTCGGTTCGTGGAAATCCCAGGGCGTAGGCCCGATGTGCCTGGCTCAGCGCTTCTTCGTAGTTCTTGCCGTCGAAATAGACAAGGCCGATGTTGTAGTGAGTGAAGGCGTCTTCTTTCGCGTCTATAGCGGCTTGGCGTAATTGTTCGTTCGCTTCCTTGTCGCGGCCTTGTTTCTGCAAGAAGGTGGCGTACAACATACGCACGATGGTGTCGTCGGGCTGAAAGCGGATAGCTCGTACGAAATAGCATTCGATGGAATAGCGAGCGTGGGGCGGTTGCGGCAACATTGTCCGTTCTGCCAGGCGCATCATTGCCACGAGAGCGCGGTGATGGTTTGGGAACGCTCGTAGCGTGTAGTCAATGTCTCCACCCAAGTAGCCACGATGGCCTCTAACCAGAGCTTCAACTGGCGGTGTGAAGTGTGCCCCTTCGACAAGCCGCAGCGGCTGCCCACGTTCGGTACGATAGTCGTAAGGGCCGAACCCATTCGCAAGTGATCCGCAGACCTCCATCTCCGGTTGTGCGAAGGCACTAGATACACAGCACAAAGCGAGTGCCGCAAGCGTGGCTACGATCCCACGGAATTGTTTTTCTGTGACGCGCTCCCTGTTCGAAGCGACTGACTTAGCCTGCCGGAACATCATGTATCAGCTTCCTATTGCGAAGCGTTGATCCCGCAGCCACTCGATCGTCAACCGTTCTGCAGCCAGTCGCGAGGCTTCGTCCGAGAAGGTGTGATCGGCGGCTGCCACCGTATGCCGGCGCATGTGCGGACGCCCAAGCAGCGTCCGCCATGTCTTGTCGGCGCCGGCGTGCTCGACGAACTCCTTCGCGGTGTAGTCGTTGCCGCTCAGGATCAGCAGGACGCGCCCGCCCACGCGCTCCCAGCCTCGGGCCATGCTTTGGCGAAAGTCGGCCGGCGGCGCGTCGCCGGCATGGGCCGGAGCGCCCGGTGTGCCGGCCGCGGCGCGGATCTTTCCGGCCAGTTCCTTCAACGCGCCGAAGGCCACCCGTCCCCGCAGCAGCTTGGCCCAGAACTCGGCGGATGCGAGGCGCCGGGTGTAGTAGTGCTTCAGCTGCGTGGAGGCGAGCGTCGCGTCCGAGCGCACCCAGGGGTTGAGGGCGCAGATGCCGCGCACCCGCGGATCGCGCCTGTCGTCGCAGTACATGAGCGCGGCCGATGCGCCGTCGCACAAGCCCCACAGCACCACGTGCCGGACGTGGGGCAGGCGCTGCTGCAGCGCGTCGATGGCCGCGGCGATGTCGTCGCCGACGTGCTCGAAGTTGCGCAGGTCGCCCGCGCTGTCGCCCATGCCGCGGTAGTCGAAGCGCATCACCGCGTAGCCGGCGCCGGCCAGCGTGCGGGCGAGCTGGACGAACTGCCGGTGGCTGCCCGCCCGGTACTGCGGGCCGCCGACGATCACGAGCACCGCGGTGTCGGCGTCCGCCGCGGGATGAAGAATGCCGACCAGCCGCTCGCCGCGGCAATCGAACATGAGCGCTTCCTCGACGGCCGGGGGGTTCATGCGGCCACCGTCTGTTCGAGTGCGGCGAGGCTCGCATCGAGCAGCGCCGGCGCGTCCTCGATCTCGGTGGTCTGCCAGAAGCCCGGGCCGTTCACGGCCTGGCTGCGGATGGCGCAGCCGGCTTCCTTCCACTGTTCGAGCTTTGCCGCCGATGCGGGCGCGAGCGATGCCGGCGTGCGGCTGGCGACCTCGATCCATTCGACCCGGTGCACGTGGCCGACGGGTGAGAGGGACGCCTCCTCGAGGCTGGAGGCCAGGGCGGCGTGCAGGCGATAGCCGGCCACGTCGACGGACTGGCCGGCGGCGAGCTGCGCGCGCAAGGTGTCCATGGCGCCCTTGGCCTGGCCGCCGAGCATGTCGCCCGCCAGCTTGAGGCGCAGGAACTGCTGCAGGACCAGCTTGCCGGACGTGGCGGGCTGCCACAGCAGGAGGCCGGCCGTTTCCTTCAGGTGGCGGGCGGCGTCGGCGGCCACCAGGCAGCCTGCCCGCAGCCCCCACAGCCACAGCGGCGCCGGCACGCGCGACTGGAGCCAGCGCGCGGCGTGGGCGACGTCGTCGATCCAGTCGCTCCAGCGCGCGTCGCCGAAGTCGCCGCTGCTGTCCCCGCATCCCAGCAGGTCGATCTGCAGCACCGCGTGCCCGGCCTGCGCGAAGACGCGCGACTGCAGGGCGGCCATGCGGCGCGACTTGTTCATCTCCTCGGCGAACGGGTGCACGTAGACGATGGCGCTGCGCGCCGCCGCGCCCTGGGCCGGGTGGTACAGGCAGAAGCGCTGGCCGCCCGCGGGGCCGTCGGAGGGAAGGAAGAAGGCTTGCGTGTTCACGGCAGGTGGCAAGAGCCGGCGGGCGCTGCGCCCCGCGCCGGAAAGCTCAGGCAGTGGCCGCGCGGCCGAGCTGGCCGCTGACGAAGTCGGCGAGGGCACCGACCGTCGCGAAGGTTTCGCCGTCGATGTCGCCGTCGTCGATGAGGATGCCGAACTGCTCTTCGAGGGTGGTGATGAGCGACACCACGGCCATCGAGTCGAACTCGGGAATGGCGCCGAGGAGGTGGGTCTCGCGGGTGAAGGAGGCGCCACGTCCGTTGAGGCTCAGCACTTCATCGAGCACTCGAACGACTTCCTTCGTGACATCCATCCCCGCCTCCCGTTGTGACAACTGGTGAGCGGGCGATTCTAGTTTCGGTACTCGCGAATCGGCACCCTCGGGCGTGACGTAGGCCGCGATTTGCGGCCCTTCCCCCTCCATCGTGGGGGAGGGGCGCGGGGTCGCCGGGGTCCCCATGGGATACTTTTTGACAACTTCCGTCCCGGTGCCGGCCCGCATGCCCGAATCGACCCTGCTGTTTGAACTGATCACCCGCGCGGCCCGGCGGGCGCCGCAGGCGCCGGCGCTCACCGCCGGGCGCGAATCGCTGGACTACGCCTCGCTGGCCGCGCAGGTCGAGGGCTTCGCCTCGGGCCTGCTCGCGCTCGGGCTGCAGCGCGGCGAGCGGGTCGGCATCTATCTCGAGAAGCGCTTCGAGACGGTGGTGGCGAGCTTCGGCGCGCCGGCCGCGGGCGGCGTGTTCGTGCCGCTGAACCCGCTGCTCAAGCCCGAGCAGGTGGGCTACATCCTGCGCGACTGCAACGTGCGCATGCTCGTCACCTCGCCGGAGCGGCTGGCGCTGCTGGCGGAGGTGCTGGGCCACTGCCCCGACCTGCGCGGCGTGGTGGTGTGCGACGGCGCGGCCCCGGCGGCGGCGCTGCCGGGCCTGCCGCTCACGCCGTGGCGCGATCTGCTCGAGGCGCCGCGGCGCGCGGGCCATCGCGTGATCGACGTCGACATGGCGGCCATCCTCTACACCTCGGGCAGCACCGGCAGGCCGAAGGGCGTGGTGCTGTCGCATCGCAACATGGTGGCGGGCGCGAAGAGCGTGGCCTCCTACCTCGAAAACACGGCCGGCGACACGCTGCTGGCGGCGCTGCCGCTGTCGTTCGACGCGGGCTTCAGCCAGCTCACCACGGCCTTCCATGCCGGCGCGCGCGTGGTGCTGCTCAACTACCTGCTGCCGCGCGACGTGCTCAAGGCGCTGGAACGCGAGCGGGTCACCGGCCTGACGGCAGTGCCGCCGCTGTACATCCAGCTGGCGCAGCTGGAATGGCCCGAGGCGGTGAAGGACTCGCTGCGCTACTTCGCCAACACCGGCGGGCGCATGCCGCGCGAGACGCTCGGCCTGCTGCGCGCGCAGCTGCCGCGCACCCGGCCGTTCCTGATGTACGGGCTGACCGAGGCCTTCCGCTCGACCTACCTGCCGCCGGAGGAGGTCGACCGCCGGCCCGACTCGATCGGCAAGGCGATCCCCAACGCCGAGATCCTGGTGCTGCGCGAGGACGGCACGCCCTGCGCGCCCGACGAGCCGGGCGAGCTGGTGCATCGCGGCGCGCTGGTCGGCATGGGCTACTGGAACGACGCCGAGAAGACGGCCGAGCGCTACCGGCCGCTCCCGCCCGGCGCGCCGGGGCGCGAGGGCGGCCTGCAGCTGCCGGAGATCGCGGTGTTCTCGGGCGACACGGTGCGGCAGGACGCCGAGGGCTTCCTGTACTTCATCGGACGGCGCGACGAGATGATGAAGACCTCGGGCTACCGCGTCAGCCCGACCGAGGTCGAGGAGGTGCTGTACGCGACCCGGCTGGTGGGCGAGTGCGTCGCCTTCGGCGTGGACCACCCGGCGCTCGGGCAGGCGATCCAGGTGATCGCCACCGCGCCGGCCGGCGGCACGCTGGACGTGGCGGCGCTGCTGGCCGAGTGCCGCGTGCGCATGCCGGCCTACATGGTGCCGGCGGGCGTCGAGGTGGCGCAGGGGCCGCTGCCGCGCAACCCGAACGGCAAGATCGACCGCAAGTTGTTGTCCACCCAGTGGGCGGAGCGCACGCCATGAATTCCCCGATCGAACCGGCCGCCGCCGCGCGCCGCGCGCCGGAGCACGCGCCGATGGACCAATGGCCGCGGCGCGGCGGCGAGCTGCTCGTCGGCGGCGAGCCCTTGTCGCTGCTGGCCGAGCGCGTGGGTCGCACGCCGTTCTACGCCTGCGACCGGGCCCTGCTGCGCGCGCGCGTGGCCGCGCTGCGCGCCGCGCTGCCGGCGGGCGTGAAGCTGCACTACGCGATGAAGGCCAACCCCATGCCGGCCCTGGTGGGCTTCATGGCGGGCCAGGTGGACGGCATCGACGTCGCCTCGGCCGGCGAGCTGAAGGTGGCGCTGGACGCCGGTGCCGATCCGGCCGAGATCAGCTTCGCCGGGCCGGGCAAGACCGAGGCGGAGCTGCGCCAGGCCGTGGCGTCGCGCGTGCTCGTGAACCTGGAGTCGATGCGCGAAGTGCGGCTTCTGGCGGACATCTCCCGCGCGCTGGGCCTGCCGGCGCGCGTGGCCGTGCGCGTGAACCCCGACTTCGAGCTCAAGGGCTCGGGCATGAAGATGGGCGGCGGGCCCAAGCAGTTCGGCGTCGACGTGGAGCAGATGCCCGGGCTGCTGGCCGCGGTGGGCGAGGCGGGGCTCGCCTTCGAGGGCTTCCACCTGTTCGCCGGCTCGCAGAACCTGCGCGCCGAGTCGATCTGCGAGGCGCAGCAGAAGTCGTACGAGCTCGCCCTGCGGCTGGCCGCGATGGCGCCGGCGCCGGTGCGCTTCCTGAACCTGGGCGGCGGCTTCGGCATTCCGTATTTCCCCGGCGAGCAGCGGCTCGACCTGCGGCCGATCGGTGCCAACCTCGCGGCGCTGGCCGAGCGTGCCCGGCGCGATCTGCCCGAGGCGGCCCTGGTCATCGAACTCGGCCGCTACCTGGTGGGCGAGGCCGGCGTGTACGTCGCGCGCGTGCTCGACCGCAAGGTGTCGCGCGGGCAGGTGTTCCTCGTCACCGACGGCGGGCTGCACCACCACCTGTCGGCTTCGGGCAACTTCGGGCAGGTGGTGCGCAAGAACTATCCGGTCACGGTGGGCAACCGGCTCGACGCGGCGCACGAGACGGCGTCCGCCGTCGGCCCGCTGTGCACGCCGCTGGACCTGCTGGCCGACCGCATGCAGCTGCCGGCGGCGAAGCCGGGTGACCTGGTGGTCGTGTTCCAGTCGGGCGCCTACGGCGCGAGCGCGAGCCCGCAAGCCTTCCTGGGCCACCCGGCTTGCACCGAAGTGCTCGTCTAGCCGCCGGCGCCGCGGCGCTCGCCGCCTTCGGCGCGGCGTTCTGGCTGGCGCTTCACCATCCGTTGTCGGCCGCTGCGGCGGCGGTCTCGACCGTGGCGTGGACGGCGGCGGCCTGCCGCTTCCCGCGGCTGTGGCTGTTCGTGCTGCCGGCCTGCCTGCCCGCGATGAACCTGTCGCCATGGACGGGCTGGCTGATGGCCGAGGAGTTCGACCTGGCCGTGCTGGGCGCGGTGGCCGGCGGCTATGCGCGCATCGCGTGGCGCGGCGCCGAGGGCGTGCCTGCCCTGGGCGGGAAGGCGCGGCTCGCGCTGGCGGCGCTGGCCGCGGTCACGCTCGGGTCGGCCTGGCGCGGCATGGCCGATGCGGGCGGGCCGGCCGGCGGCTGGTTCCAGGGCTACACCGATCCGTTGAACAGCCTGCGGGTGTCGAAGAGCGCGCTGTTCGCGCTGCTGCTGGTGCCCATGCTGCGGCGCGAAGTCCGCCAGCCGCGGGCGGGCGAAGGCTTCGCGCGCGGCATGCTGGCGGGGGCAGTCCTCGTCACCGCGGCGGCGGTGTGGGAGCGGGTCGCCTACCCGGGCCTGCTGAACTTCGGCGACATCTACCGCACGACGGCGCTGTTCTGGGAGATGCACGTCGGCGGAGCGGCGATCGACGCCTACCTCGCCCTGGCGACGCCCTTCGTGGCCTGGGCCTTGTGGCGCGCCCGCACGCGCGGGCAGTGGGCGCTGGCGGCGCTGTTCGCGCTGGCCTGGGTGTACGTGTGCCTCACCACGTTCGCGCGGGGCGCGTACCTGGGCGTGCTCACCTCGATCCTGGTGCTGGCGTTCTTCCGGCTGCTGGGCGGCACGGGCTGGCGGCGCGCGGCGGCAGCGGCGCTCGGGCTCGCGCTCGTCGCGGAGGTGGTGATGGTGCTCGCCTGGGGCTCGTTCATGGCGTCGCGCCTGGCGGATTCCGAGCGCGACTACCAGAGCCGCACCGAGCACTGGGCGCGCGGCATCGGCCTGCTGCGGGAGCCGGCCGACTGGCTGCTGGGCCTGGGCGCCGGGCGCCTGCCGGCGCACTACGACCGCTCAGTGGCGCAGGCGGAGTTCCCGGGCACCGTTCGCGTGGACGAGGCGCGGGGCACGGCCGAGCTGCGCGGGCCGCGGTCGATGGAGGAACTGGGCGGCCTCTACGGCCTGACGCAGCGGGTGCCGCTGCGGGCGCACTATCGGCTGACGCTGGACGTCCGCGTGGTGCAGGCCACCGGTTTCCTCGCGCGCCTGTGCGCGGTGCACCTGCTGTACGACCAGTCGTGCCAGGGCGCCTATCTGCGCCTGCGGCCGACGAACGGTGCCTGGCAGCGCGTCACCTTGCCCTTTGCCGGGCCCGACCTGGATGCCGGCGCCTGGTTCGCGCCGCGGCGGGCGGCGCTGAACCTGACGGTGCTCGATGCCGGAGGCGCGGTCGAACTCGACAACCTCGTGCTGCAGGCGGGCGACGGCGGCTCCGTGCTGCGCAACGGCGACTTCTCGGCGGGACTGGCGCACTGGCTGCCGGCGGCGCAGTACTACTTCATCCCCTGGCACATCGACAACCTGTACCTCGAGCTGCTGATCGAGCGCGGGCTGGCAGGGCTGGCGGCCTTCCTCGCGCTGCTGGGCGTGGTCGCGGTGAAGGCCTCCCGGGGCGCTTTCCGGTCGGGCATCGCGCCGTTCGTGCTGGCTGCCTCGTGCGGCGTACTGAGCGTGGGGCTGGTCAGCAGCGTGCTGGACGCGCCGCGCGTGGCCTGGCTGATGCTGCTGGCCTTGGCGCTGCTGTGCCTCGCGCCGTCCGCGCCCCGGGACTGACCCCGCGCGAGGGCACAACGAAAAAGGCACCCTGAGCGGGTGCCTTTGGCGGGAAGCGGACGAGAGGGACGGCCGCTTATTGCGCCGCGCCGTTCTTCTGGCGCCGGCGCACCTGCCACGCGCCGGCGAGGGCGATGCCGGCCAGCGCCAGCGAGCCCGGCTCGGGAACGCCCGGCGGCGGCGGCGGCGGGGTGTACGGCGTGCCCGCGACGGCCAGCAGCTTCACGTAGTCGTTCTTGATCTTGTTCTTCGCGTCGAGGTTGTTGCCGTCGTTGAAGGCCGTGTTGAACGCGCTGACCAGCCACCAGCTCGAGCTGATGTTGTCGGCGTTGATGGTGCGGGCGGTGTCGTCCTGGAGGTTCGCGTAGTTGCCGACCAGCGACCAGCCGCTGGCGAGCAGGTCGGCGCTCGACTTGCCGGCGATGGACACCGGTGCATCGGGGAAGCCGGTGCCGCCTGTATAGGCGAGCACGCTGATGTCGGAATCGTTGTACGACCAGCCGATGGTCAGCGAGGTGAGGGTGACGCTCTGGCCGAAGTTCAGCGCGATCAGGTCGGTGCCGCGCTCGTTGTCCATCGAATGCTCGGGGGAGTTCACGTCGCCGCTGTTGTTCTCGCGGTTGATGACGCCGAACCCGTCGCCGGACCACTGCTGCAGCCGGGCGGTGCGGTAGCTGCCTTCGCCGCCGGTGTTGGTGGCGGTGGACCAGGCGGTGGCGGTCACGCCGGTGCTGCCCGTCCCGCAGGTCCAGGTGTTGCCGTAGCTGGCGCTGTTGCTGCCGCTGCAGCCCGAGCCGCCGAAATTCCAGGTGGATGCGGCGCTGGCGTAGGGCGCGATCGCAGCGAGTGCGAACGCTGCGAAGGCGGTGCCGGCAAGGCGGTGCATGTTCATGTGTCCTCCGTCGAGCCTGCGCGCAGGCTCCAACCTTTCAAGTATTGGGCGTAACAAAGCGAAAACCATGCCTTGGCGGAAAGTCCTTGCGAATCAGCGGCTTGCAACGCGCTGCCGCGGCGGGCAAGCGGGGTTGTAAGAATGTTCGACAGCCGGCTCATTGCAGCGTCTTCAGCAGGGCCTCGGCGTCGCCGCGCCAGTCGGCCGACGCGGCCGAGGCGAGCGCCGCGGCGGCCTCGGCCTTCGCCTCGCCGGCGCGGCCGGCCTTCGCCAGCACGGTGGCCAGGTGGTAGCGGATCTCCCCGTTGTCGGGCGCGCGCAGGCGGGCGTCGCGCAGCAGCTGCAGGGCGCGGTCGGTCTGGCCGTGGTGGAAGCTGATCCAGCCGGCGGTGTCGATGACGAGCGGGTTCGCCGGCGCCGCGGCGAGCGCGCGTTCGGCCATGGCCAGCGCCGCCGGGTCCTTCTGGCGCAGCAGCACGTTGGCGAGGTTGTTCAGGGTCTCGGCGTCGCCGGGCGTGCTTTTCAGGACCTCTTCGTAGGCGCTGCGTGCGGCGGCGAAGTTGCCCAGCGCCGCATGGCCGTCGGCCAGGGCCTTGCGCACGGGCAGGTCGCGGGGGTGGGACTTCAGCCAGTCCTCGGCCAGGGCGAGGGCGCTCTTGCCGGTCTGCGGGCCGAGCGACGCGCGGTACAGCCGCAGCAGGGTGCCGGTCGAAGGCTCGGCCTGGTGCGCCTGGCGGTAGGCGGCCACGGCGGCGGCGCCCTGGCCGCGCGCCAGTGCCACGTCGCCGAGCAGGGTGTAGCCGATGGCGCGCCGAGGCTCGCGCTGGATGATTTCGCGGGCGCGCTGCTCGGACTTGGCGTGCTCGCCCTGGCGCGTCTCGACCTCGGTCATCAGGGCGAGGGCCGGCAGGTAGTCGGGCTGGCTCGACAGCGCCTTTTCCAGGCTGTAGGCCGCGCCCGGCAGGTTGCCGATGCGCAGCTGCATGCCCGCGATGTCGACCTGGGCCGGCGCCTCGAAGGCCGCCAGCCGCGTGGCGTTGTTCAGCGTGGTGCGCGCGCCGGCGGTGTCGCCGTTGGCCATGAGCACGCGCGCATGGGCGAGCAGCACCGGCACCTGCTCGCGGGCCTTCACCAGCAGCTGCTTCGAGGCCTCGAGGGCCTGGTCCGGGCGGTTCTCGCGCAGGTGCAGCTCGAGCAGGGCGAAGCCGGGGCGCAGCTCGCTGGCCGAGGCGAAGTCGTTGGCCTTCTCCAGCCAGCGCTGCGCCTCGGCGGGCTGGCCGCGCAGGTCGGACAGCGCCGCCATCTCGAGCAGCGCGTCGATGTCCTTCTGGTTCGCCTTGAGCACCGCGCCGAGGCGTGCCGCCGCCGAGTCGTAGGCCTTGGCCGCCATGTCCAGGCGCGCCAGGTTGAACTGCGGCGCCGGCTGCCCGGGGGCGAGCGACAGCGCCTTCTCGAAGGCCGCCTTGGCGCCGGGCGTGTCGCCGCCCCGGGCACGCGCCAGCCCGAGCAGGTTGTGGAAGCTGGCGTTCGCCGGCTGCTGCTGGACGAGCGACTGGGCGACGGCCAGCGCCTGGGCGGCCTTGCCGCCGCGCAGGTAGAGGCCGACGAGCGCCGAGCCCGCCTGCGTCTGCCGCGGGTCCTTCTTGTAGGCGGCCTCGAGCTCGCTCGTGGCGTCGGCGAGCTTGCCGCCGCCGAGCAGCGTCAGCCCGAGGGCGGTGCGCAGCTGGGGCGCCTCGTGGTTGCGCAGGGCCTCCTGCATCAGGGCCGTCGCCTTGGCGTGCTCGCCGCGCGCCATGTGGGCCGAGGCCAGCAGCGTCAGCGCCTGGGGGTCGCCGGGCTGGCGGCGCAGGTAGCCCTGCAGCACGTCCATGGCCTCGGGCACGTTGCGGTCGGCCAGGTACAGCCGCGCGAGGATCTTCGACGCCGCGCTGTGGCCCTGCACCTTCTGGAAGGTCTCGAGATAGGCCTTGGCCTTCTCGCGCTGGTTCAGGCCGAAATGCGCCAGCCCGTTGAGCATGAGCAGCTGCGTGCGGTAGCGGATGAAGTCGAGCGGCACCGGGTCGAGCAGGGCGGTGACTTCGCGCAGGCTGTTGGCGGCGGCCTCGGCATCGCCGCGGCGTTCGGCCAGCAGCGCGTTCAGGTAGGCGCCGCGCGGCTCCTTCGGCGAGACGCGGCGCAGCTCGGCCACGTCCTTCGCGGCGGCGTCGGCCTGCCCCATGTCGAGCAGCAGGCCGGCCCGGGTGACGCGCGCCTCGACGTGGTCGGGTTCCAGCGAGAGCGCCTTGTCGTAGGCCGCGAGCGCGGACTTCAGGTCGCCCTGGACGTGGGCGATGGAGCCCTTCTGGTACCAGCCCTCGGCCGAGCCGGGCGCCATCGCCAGCACCTTGGCGGCGGCGCTCTCGGCCTCGCGGAACTGGCGCGAGCGGATGCGGATCGGCACCTCGGCCAGCCAGGGCCGGGGCGACGATGCGTCGAGGGCGCGCGCCTGCTCGATGAGGCGCAGCGCAGCGTCGCTCTTGCCGAGGTCGGCCGCCGCGCTGGCGTGCAGCAGCAGCAGGTCGAACTGCACGCCCCGCGGCAGGCCGGCCGGATCGAACTGGCGCTCGTCGAGCAGCAGCTTCTGCTTGCCCTGGCCGACGTAGGCCTGCGCGAGCGGCACCACCACCTCGGCCCGGTTCACGCCCAGGCGCAGGGCCTCGAGCAGGGCCACCTCGGCGGCGCCGACCTCGCTGTTGGCGAGCAGCGCCTTGCCGAGCAGCACGTGGACGGGCAGCAGGTCCTTGTTGACCTGCAGCGCATTCTTGAGCTGGATGATGGCGCCCGGCATGTCCTGCGCCTCGTAGCGCACGAGGGCGTCCTCGTAGAAGCGCGCGGCCTTGTCGCCGCCGGGGGCCGCGACGGCGCCGCCGGCCACGCAGCACAGCAGGGCGGCGAGCGCGGTGCGCGCGAGCGCATGGCGAAGGGGCGATGGAACGGCGGGTGGGCGCATCGGCGGGCGGCGAGGGGAGGGCATGGGCGCAACGAAACGTTTCATGCTAGTCGCCTCCGGCGCGCGTGGGCGGCGGCGCGAACGCCCATTCGCGGGGGCTGGCCGTGCAGTGCGTCACGCGGGCCCGGTCCGCGCCGGCTCAGCGCGTGAAGACCGCATCGCGCGCCGCCTGCGTGATCGCCGCCACGCAGGGGTGGGTGATGCGCCGCTCGACGGAGATGGCGTGGAACTCCTCCACCAGGTCCGTCGTGCGCCCGAGCACGCGCACGCCGTGCTGGGCGCAGGTCTCGTCCTCCAGCACGGTGGGCGTCATGAAGACGCCGCGGCCTTCGCCGCCGAAGGCCTTCATCAGCGCGGCGTCGTCGAATTCACCGATGGTGCGCGGGCGCAGGCCGTGCCGCGCGAGCCACAGCTCGAGCCGCTGGCGCATGGCCGACGAGGCCCCCTGGATCAGCATCGGCGCGCCGTCCAGGCACTGCGGAAACTTGCGTCCGAGCGCAGCCTTCAGCGCCGGCGCGGCGAAGAAGCTCATCGCCGTGGTGCCCAGCGCGTGGCTGAAGGCCTTCACGCTGTGCTGGCGGCCGAGCGGCTCGTCGGCGATGACCAGGTCGAGCCGGTGCACCGACAGCTGCGCCAGCAGGTCCTGGAACTTGCCTTCGTGGCAGATCAGCCGCACCGGGTCGGGCAGGCCGAGCGCGGGTTCGAGCAGCCGGTAGGCGATGGCCTTGGGCACGGAATCGGCGATGCCCACGCGGAAGTCGAGCACCGCCGGGCCGCTGCGCGCCTTGCCGATGGCGGCTTCGAGTTCGGCGCTCAGGGCGAAGATCTGGTCGGCATAGCCGAGCGCGACGCGCCCCTCGTCGGTGAGCTCCAGCCGCCGCCCGCTCTTGCGGAACAGCGCGCAGCCCAGCCGCGCCTCCAGCAGCTTGATCTGGCCCGACAGCGTCTGCGGCGTGGTGTGCAGCTGCTCGCCGGCGCGCACGATGCCGCCCGCCTTGGCGGTGGCCCAGAAGTAGTAGAGGTGCTTGAAGTTCATCATTGTGCGATTTATGCGAACCGAGGCTTCGCATAAATCGACTTTACGCGAAGTATTCAGGGCGCCTAGATTCGCTGCTTCGCCGCAAGACCGCTCACACCGTGGAATTCCTGCTCGACCCCAACCTCTGGATCGCCTTCGCGATGCTCGCCGCACTGGAAATCGTGCTGGGCATCGACAACATCATCTTCATCTCCATCCTGGTGGCGCGCCTGCCCGCGCACCAGCGCGACCTCGGCCGGCGCCTGGGCCTGGGCTTCGCCATGCTCACGCGGCTGGCGCTGCTGTTCTCGCTGAGCTGGGTGATGGGGCTCACCGCCGACCTGTTCACCATCGCCGGCGAGGGCATCAGCGGACGCGACCTGGTGCTGCTGCTGGGCGGCCTGTTCCTGCTCTACAAGGCCTCGAACGAGATCTTCATCGAGGTGGAGGCGCGCGAGCACGGCGCCCCGCCCGTCGAGGGCCCGGCGGCGCTCAAGGCCTCCGGCAAGAAGCTGCTGTGGGGCATCGTCGGCCAGATCGCCATCATCGACATCGTGTTCTCGCTCGACTCGGTGATCACCGCCGTGGGCATGGTCGACGAGATCGGCGTGATGGTGGCCGCCGTCGTCGTGGCGGTGGCCGTGATGCTGCTGGCCGCCAAGCCCATCGGCGAGTTCGTCGAGCGCCATCCGTCGGTCAAGGTGCTGGCGCTGGCCTTCCTGGTGATGGTGGGGATGGCGCTGGTCGCCGAGTCCTTCGACGTGCACGTGCCCAAGGGCTACCTCTACGCGGCGATGGCGTTCTCGCTCGCCGTCGAGGCGCTGAACATTCGCAGCCGCAACAAGCGCCGGCGGCTGGCCGCCAGGGAACCCGGCGCCCACGAGGCACTCTGACGGGGATGACCATGTCGACACATCGAAGCGGCCCGCTCCAGGGCATTGCCGCCACCGCGCTGCGCATCGCGCTGGGCGTGGCGGGGTTCGTGCTGGCGCTCGGCGCGCTGTTCGTCGGCCTCGTACTGAGCGCCGGCCTGATCGTCTGGGCGCTGATCCGCCACCGCAAGCCGGTGGCGCAGCTCTTCCGGGAGCGCGCCTTCATGGCGCGGGGCGGCTTCCGACCGGCGGCGCCGGCGCAGGCGCGCGGCGAGATCGTCGACGTGGCGGTGCGCGAGGTGCCCGAGCAGGACGCTCGCCGCGGCTGAATCCTCGGGCGGGGCGCCGGGAGGCGCTCCCGCCCCGTCTCGAGGCGGGTCTTCCCGCGGTGTGTGCCGCGTCCGGCCGCTGATATGCTTCATGTCTGAACTATTCAGGTGTGATGCAGTACGGCAGCGCACCGGCCCGAGCCCGCATGAAGATCGTCTGCATCGGCGGCGGCCCCGCCGGCCTGTATTTCGCACTGCTGATGAAGCAGCAGAACCCGGCGCACCGCATCACGGTGGTCGAGCGCAACCGCCCCTACGACACGTTCGGCTGGGGCGTGGTGTTCTCCGACGCGACGATGGAGAACATGCGGCGCGAGGACGCGGCCTCGGCCGGCGAGATCGAGCGCGCCTTCAACCACTGGGACGACATCGAGCTGCACTTCAAGCAGCGGGTGATCCGCTCCGGCGGGCACGGCTTCATCGGGATCGGGCGCAAGAAGCTGCTCAACATCCTGCAGGCCCGCTGCGAGGCGCTGGGCGTGGAACTGGTGTTCGAGCGCGACGTGGACAGCGAGCTCGAATACGCGGACGCCGACCTCGTCGTCGCCAGCGACGGCATCAACTCGAAAGTCCGCACGCGCCATGCGGCGGTGTTCAGGCCCGACATCGTCACCCGGCCCAACCGCTACATCTGGCTCGGCACGACCAAGCGCTACGACGCCTTCACCTTCCTGTTCGAGAAGACCGAGCACGGCTGGTTCCAGGCGCACGTCTACCAGTTCGACGAGTCCACCAGCACCTTCATCGTCGAATGCCCCGAGCACGTGTGGAAGGCGCACGGCCTGGACACCGCGGACGTGCAGCAGTCCATCGACTTCTGCGAGCGGCTCTTCGCCGCCAACCTGCAGGGCGAGCGGCTGATGAGCAACGCCCGCCACCTGCGCGGCTCGGCGTGGCTCAACTTCCAGCGCATCACCTGCGAGCAGTGGTCGCTGTTCAACGGCCGCAGCCACGTGGTGCTGATGGGCGACGCGGTGCACACCGCGCACTTCGCCATCGGCTCGGGCACCAAGCTCGCGATCGAGGATGCGATCGAGCTGGCGACGCAGTTCAAGGCTCAGTTCAAGACATTCGGCGGCGAGCCCGCGCAGATCCCCGAGGTGCTGTCGCGCTACCAGGCGGCGCGCAGGATCGACGTGCTGCGGCTGCAGAACGCCGCCTGGAACGCGATGGAATGGTTCGAGGTCTGCGGCGCGCGCTACTGCGACCAGCTCGAGCCCGAGCAGTTCATGTACTCCATGCTCACGCGCAGCCAGCGCATCAGCCACGAGAACCTGCGCCTGCGCGATGCGCGCTGGCTGGAAGGCTACGAGCGCTGGTTCGCCGCGAAGGCCGGTGTCGAACGCGACGCGGCGCTGCCCGCCGTGCCGCCGATGTTCACGCCGATCACCGTGCGCGGCGTCACGCTCAAGAACCGCGTCGTCGTCTCGCCGATGGCGCAGTATTCCTGCATCGACGGACTGCCGGGCGACTTCCACCTGGCGCACCTGGGCGCGCGGGCGATGGGCGGCGCCGGGCTCGTCGTGGCGGAGATGACGTGCACCTCGCCGGACGCGCGCATCACGCCCGGCTGCCCCGGCCTGTGGAACGACGCGCAGCGCGACGCCTGGCGGCGCATCGTCGACTTCGTGCATGCGAACACCGACGCGAAGATCGCCCTGCAGCTCGGCCATGCCGGCGCCAAGGGCGCGACCTGCGTGCCCTGGGAAGGTAGCGACCAGCCCTTGCCGCAGGGCGGCTGGCCGCTGCTCTCGGCCTCGCCGCAGCAGTACCTCGAAGGCGTGAGCGACACCCCGCGCGCCATGACGCGCGCCGACATGGACCGCGTGAAGGCCGACTTCGTGCAGGCGACCCGCCGCGCCGCGCAGGCCGGCTTCGACTGGCTGGAACTGCACTGCGCCCACGGCTACCTGCTGTCGAGCTTCATCTCGCCGCTGACCAACCGGCGCGGCGACGACTACGGCGGCCCGCTCGCCCACCGGCTGCGCTACCCGCTCGCAGTGTTCACGGCGATGCGCGATGCGTGGCCGCAGCACCTGCCGATGTCGGTGCGCATCTCGGCGCACGACTGGGTGGAAGGCGGCACCACGCCGGCCGACGCGGTGGAGATCGCGGCCGCGTTCAAGGCCGCCGGCGCCGACCTGGTCGACTGCTCGTCGGGCCAGGTGAGCGCCCGGCAGAAGCCGGTGTACGGCCGCATGTACCAGACGCCCTTCGCCGACCGCGTGCGCAACGAGGCCCATGTGCCGACGATCGCCGTCGGCGCCATCTCCGAGGCCGATCACGTCAACAGCATCATCGCCGCCGGCCGAGCGGACCTGTGCGCCATCGCCCGGCCGCACCTGGCCAACCCGGCGTGGACGCTGACCGAGGCCGCGAAGATCGGCTTCACCGAGGTGATGTGGCCGCGGCAGTACCTCTCGGGCAAGGCGCAGATGGAAAGCCTGTTCCAGCGCGAGAAGGCGCAGGCCGCCCTGGCGGCGGCGCCGCGCGGGGAGCCGGCATGACGACGCTGCAGGGCCGGCATGCGCTGGTGACGGGCGGCTCGCGCGGCATCGGCGCGGCCATCGCGGGCGCCCTGGCCGGGCAGGGCGCGCGGCTCACGCTGCTCGGGCGCGACGCCGCGGCGCTGCGGCACGCGCTGGGCGGCCTGCCGGGCGGCGGGCACGGCCTCGTCGTCGCCGACGTGGCCGACGACGCGCAGGTGCGCGCCGCCTTCCACCAGGCCCGCAGCGAACGCGGGCCGCTCGCCATCCTCGTCAACAACGCCGGCCAGGCCGAGAGCGCGCCCTTCGGCAGGACCTCGCTCGAGCTGTGGCAGCGCATGCTGGCGGTGAACCTCACCGGCAGCTTCCTGTGCGCGCAGGCGGCGCTGCCCGACATGCTGGAAGCCGGCTGGGGCCGCATCGTGAACATCGCCAGCACGGCGGGGCAGCGCGGCTATGCCTACGTCAGCGCCTACGCGGCGGCCAAGCACGGCGTGGTCGGGCTCACGCGCTCGCTGGCGCTGGAGGTGGCGCGCCGGGGCGTCACGGTGAACGCGGTGTGCCCCGGCTACACCGACACGGCGCTGCTGCGCGAGAGCATCGCCAACATCGTCGCCAGGACCGGCCGCAGCGCCGAGGCGGCGCGCGACGGCTTCGCCGCCGGCAACCCGCAGGGCCGCATCGTGCAGCCCGCGGAAGTGGCCGACGCGGTGCGCTGGCTGTGCGGCGAGGGGGCGTCGGCCATCACCGGGCAGTCGGTCTCGGTCTGCGGGGGAGAGGTCACATGAAGCACAACGACGCCTCGCACCTGCTGCTGCGCGAGGCCCAGGAGCTCGGCCACGAGGCGCGCGCGCGGGCCGGCGACCATGCGGCGCTCAAGCTGTGGCTGCGGCTGCTGGCCTGCACCACGCAGGTCGAGACCGAGATCCGCCGCCGCCTGCGCGAGACCTTCGGCATCTCGCTGCCGCGCTTCGACTACATGGCGCAGCTCTACCGCTTCCCCGAGGGGCTGAAGATGCGCGACCTGTCCAGCCACCTGATGGTGAGCGGCGGCAGCGTGACCGGCCTCACCGATGAGCTGGAGCGCGACGGCCTGGTCGTGCGCGAGAGCAGCCCCACCGACCGCCGCGCGTGGATCCTGCGGCTCACGCCCGCCGGCCGCAGCGGCTTCGAGGCGATGGCCAAGGCCCACGAGCAATGGGTGCGCGAGCTGTTCGCGAGCGTCGCGCCCGAAGGATTGCAGCAGCTCTACACCCGGCTCGGCGAGCTGCGCGTGGGGCTCGTCAGGAACCAGCAGACCGGAGACCTCATCCCGTGACCACCGAGAACACCGACCGCATCGACCCCGGACTGCTCGCCGGCAACCGCCGCCCGCTCGCCGGCTATGAGGCGAAGCACTTCCGCTGGCAGGTGAGCGAGCAGGTCGCCACCGTCACGCTGAACCGGCCGGAGCGCAAGAACCCGCTGACCTTCGAGTCCTACGCCGAGCTGCGCGACCTGTTCGGCGCGCTGAAGCACGCCGACGACGTGCGCGCGGTGGTGCTCGCCGGCGCCGGCGACAACTTCTGCTCCGGCGGCGACGTGCACGAGATCATCGGCCCGCTGGTGCGGCTGAAGGCGCCGGAGCTGTTGATGTTCACGCGCATGACGGGCGACCTGGTGAAGGCCATGCGCGCCTGTCCGCAGCCCATCGTCGCGGCCGTCGACGGCGTGTGCGCCGGGGCCGGCGCCATCCTCGCGATGGCTTCCGACCTGCGCTATGGCACGGCGCGCAGCAAGACGGCCTTCCTCTTCAACCGCGTGGGCCTGGCCGGCTGCGACATGGGCGCCTGCGCGATGCTGCCGCGCATCGTGGGGCAGGGGCGCGCGAGCGAGCTGCTCTACACCGGCCGCGCGCTGCCGGGCGAGGAGGCCGAGCGCTGGGGCTTCTTCAACCGGCTGTGCGCGCCGGAGGCCCTGCTGGCCGACGCCACGGCGATGGCGCGCGAGCTGGCGGCCGGCCCGAGCTTCGCCAACGGCATCACCAAGACGATGCTGCACCAGGAATGGGCCATGACGATCGAGCAGGCCATCGAGGCCGAGGCGCAGGCGCAGGCGCTGTGCATGCTGACCGAAGACTTCTCGCGGGCCTACCACGCCTTCGTGGCGAAGCAGAAGCCGAGATTCGAGGGGAACTGACAGGCCGATCCATCACAAACCCGTTCGGGCTGAGGTATCGAAGCCCAGCGCATATCGCGGGCCCTTCGATACCTCAGGGCGAACGGAGTCTCTTGGAGTTCCGAAGATGCAAGTGATCCTTCCCCCCGGCTGGCCCCGCCCCAAGGGCTACGCCAACGGCGTGCTCGTGCGCGGCCGGCAGCTCTACGTCGCCGGGATGATCGGCTGGGACGCCGAAGGCCGCTTCCACAGCGACGACTTCGCCGCCCAGGCGCGCCAGGCGCTGGAGAACATCGCCGCCGTGCTGCGCGAGGCGGGCGCCCGGCCCGAGCACATCGTGCGCATGACCTGGTACGTGACCGACAAGCGCGAGTACCTCGCCGCCGGCCGCGAGGTGGGCCGGGCCTTCCGCGAAGTCATCGGCGCCTACAACGCGGCGATGACGGCCGTGGAGGTGAAGGCGCTGATCGAGGACCGCGCCAAGGTCGAGATCGAGGCGACGGCCGTCATCCCCGACTGAACGCCGCCGCCCACGCCAAGGAGGACGAAGCGATGAGCACCCTTGTCGACACCTTCGCGCGCGACCGCCTGCCGCCGCGTGAGCAGTGGCCGGAGTTCCTGTTCGATCTGCCCGAGCTGCAGTTCCCGCCGCGCCTGAACTGCGCCGCCGAGCTGCTGGACCGCCACGTGGCCGAAGGCCGCGGCGAGCGCGTGTGCCTGCGCACGCCGGCCGGCCTGGCGTGGACCTATGCCGAGCTGCAGCGCCAGGCGAACCGCATCGCGAACGTGCTGGTGAACGACCTCGGCCTCGTGCCCGGCAACCGCGTGCTGCTGCGCGCGAGCAACCAGCCGATGCTGGTGGCCTGCTGGTTCGCGGTGATGAAGGCCGGCGGCATCGCCGTGGCGACGATGCCGCTGCTGCGCGCCAAGGAGCTCACGCAGATCATCGCCAAGGCGCAGGTCTCGCATGCGCTGTGCGACCGGGCGCTGTGCGCCGAGCTGGAGGCCGCGCAGAGGCAGGCGCCCGTGCTGCGGCAGCTCGTGTGCTTCAACGACGACGCGCCGCAGGGCCTGGAAGCCCGCATGGCGCGCCAGCCCGCCGGCTTCGCCAATGCCGACACCGCGGCCGACGACGTGTGCCTGCTCGCCTTCACCTCCGGCACCACCGGCCAGCCCAAGGCGACCATGCACTTCCACCGCGACGTGATGGCCGCCTGCGCCTGCTTCCCGCCGCACGTGCTGCGCGCGAACGCCGACGACGTGTTCATCGGCAGCCCGCCGCTCGCCTTCACCTTCGGCCTCGGCGGGCTGGTGCTGTTCCCGATGAGCATCGGCGCCTCGCTGGTGCTGCTGGAGAAGGCCTCGCCGCCCGAGTTGGTGAACGCCATCGCCGATTGCGGCGCGACGGTGCTGTTCACCGCGCCCACCTCGTACCGCGCGATGGCACCCGCCGCCCGGGAGCGGCGGATCTCGGCGCCGCTGGGCGGCCCCCTGCGCAAGTGCGTCTCCGCCGGCGAGGCCCTGCCGGCCGCCACGCGGCGGCTGTGGCGCGAGGCCACCGGCATCGAGCTGATCGACGGCATCGGCTCGACCGAACTGCTGCACATCTTCATCGCCGCCGACGAGGACCATGCCCGCGAAGGCGCGACGGGCACCCCCGTGCCCGGCTACCGCGCCTGCGTGCTGGACGACCACGGCCGGCCGGCGCCCGTGGGCACGATCGGCCGCCTCGCCGTGAAGGGGCCCACCGGCTGCCGCTACCTCGACGACCCGCGCCAGGCGCAGTACGTGCAGGACGGCTGGAACCTGACGGGCGACGCCTACCTCGTCGATGCCGACGGCTGCTTCCACTACCAGTCGCGCACCGACGACATGATCGTCTCGTCCGGCTACAACATCGCCGCGCCCGAGGTGGAAGAGGCGCTGCAGCAGCACCCCGCGGTGCTGGAATGCGCGGTGATCGGCGTGGACGACGCCGAGCGCGGCCAGATCGTCAAGGCCTTCGTCGTCGTGCGCGAGGGCGTGGCGGCCGGCGACGCGCTGGTGCGCGAACTGCAGGACTTCGTCAAGGCGACGGTGGCGCCCTACAAGTACCCGCGGGCGATCGAGTTCCTGGAGCGGCTGCCGCGCACGGAGACGGGGAAGCTGCAGCGGTTCCGGCTGCGGGAGACGGCTGGCCGCTGACGCGGCACCCTCACCCCAACCCTCTCCCGCAAGCGGGAGAGGGAGCAGGATGGCGAGGCTTCCCGGCCGGTGCTGCAGGGACTCCCTCTCCCGCTTGCGGGAGAGGGCTGGGGTGAGGGCCGCGTGCGACCGACCTACTTCCCCCGGCTGTCCTTCAAGGTCGCCGTGCGGTTGAACACCCGCCGCCCGTTCGCGTGGTCCACGCGGTCAGTCACGAAGTACCCATGCCGCTCGAACTGGAAGCGCTCGTCGGCTGCCGCCTGGGCGAGCGACGGCTCCACGTAGCCCTGAGTGACCCGCTTGCTGTCGGGGTTCAGCGCCGTCTTGAAGTCGCGCCCGCCCGCGTCGGGCTGGTCTTCGGTGAACAGGCGGTCGTAGAGCCGCAGCTCGGCGCCCACCGCGTCGTGCACGCCGACCCAGGTGAGGGTGCCCTTGACCTTCACCGCATCGGCGCCGGGCGTGCCGCTCTTCGTGTCGGGGACGAGCTTCGCCAGCACCGCCGTCACGCGGCCGTCGGCCTCCTTCTCGGCGCCGGTGCACTCGACGATGTAGCCGTACTTGAGCCGCACCTTGTTGCCGGGAAAGAGGCGGAAGAAGCCCTTGGGCGGCGCCTCGGCGTAGTCGTCGCGCTCGATCCAGACCTCGGGGCCGAGGCTGAACTCGCGCGTGCCGAGTTCCGGCCGCTGCGGATGCGCCGGCGCGCTGCAGGCCTCGCGGTGGGCCTCGCTGCCGAAGACCTCGGCCCAGTTGGTGAGCTTGAGCTTCAACGGATCGAGCACCGCCATCGCGCGCGGCGCCTTGGCCTCCAGGTCGTCGCGCAGCGCGATGTCCAGGCTCGAATAGTCGATCCAGCCGCCGGCCTTGCTCACGCCCGTGCGCTCGGCCAGCAGCTGCAGGCTCTCGGGCGTGTAGCCGCGCCGGCGCAGCCCGACGATGGTGGGCATGCGCGGGTCGTCCCAGCCATCGACGATCTTCTCGTCGACGAGCTGCCTGAGCTTGCGCTTGCTCGTGACCACCGAGGTGAGGTTGAGACGCGCGAACTCGTGCTGGTGCGGCAGCTTGAAGACGTTGGGCGCGCGCTCGTCCAGCGCGTGGGCCAGCAGCGGCGTGAACTGCGCGGCGTGCTCGCGCAGGAGCGCGAAGAAGGCGTCGAGGTCGCGCAGCACGGCGTCGCGGTCGTGCTCCCACTTGGCGAACATCGCGCGCATGCGGGCCTCGGGCGCGCTCGCGAACAGCTTGGCCGCGTGGTTGTGGCAGTGCAGCGCGAACTCCTTGCGCGCCTCCACGCCCTGGCCGGCGATCCGCTCCACCAGTTGCTTCGCGTGCTCGAACTGCGGCGCGCGCAGGAGGGGCACGATGCGCTCCAGCGTCCAGTCGTAGAACGGCCGCTGGTCCTCGAACTCGAGCGTGCAGATGCTGTGGGTGATGTTCTCCAGCGCGTCCTCGATCGGGTGCGCGAAGGCATACATCGGGTAGATGCACCAGGCGTCGCCGGTGGCGTGGTGCGTGGCGTGCTTGATGCGGTAGAGCGCCGGGTCGCGCAGGTTGATGTTCGGCGACGCCATGTCGATCCTGGCGCGCAGCACCATCGATCCGTCGGCGTGCTGGCCGGCGCGCATCTCCCGCAGGCGGGCGAGGTTCTCCTGCGGCGCGCGGTTGCGGTAGGGGCTGTCGGTGCCGGGCGTGGCGAAGTCGCCGCGGTTGGCGCGCATCTCCTCGGGCGTCTGCTCGTCCACGTAGGCGTGGCCCGTCTCCACCAGGTATTCGGCCGCGCGGTACATGAAGTCGAAGTAGCTGCTCGCGTGGAACAGGTGGCTCGTGCCGTTGGCGTGCCAGTCGAAGCCGAGCCAGCGCACGGCGTCGAGGATGGCGTCGACGTACTCCTGCTCCTCCTTCTCGGGGTTGGTGTCGTCGAAGCGCAGGTGGCACACGCCGCCGTACTCGCGCGCCAGGCCGAAGTTCAGGCAGATGCTCTTGGCATGGCCGATGTGCAGGTAGCCGTTGGGCTCGGGCGGGAAGCGGGTGCGGATGCGTGCCGTGTCCAGCGGGCCGCCCTGGTGGTGCGTCGCGTCGCCCGGCGTGCCGGCGAAATGCCGCCCGGAACAGGCGCCGCGCGCCAGGTCCTGCTCGATCACGTGGCGCAGGAAATTGCTGGGCTTGACGGGTTCTTCCTTGGGTGCGGGCATGGTGCGTGCGGGCCGGCGAACAGGCGAAAAAAGGTGCGAATCATTCTATCGAGGGGGGTGCCCGCCGCCCGGTGCGCCAGGCCCCGTGGCGCCTCGCGCGCCGGGCCCGTCGCCGGTCACGAATGGTTGCGAACGGCGGCGTGCCGACCCATCCGCTTCACCTGTCTTTACCTTCGGGAAAGACGGCCGCCCGGGCGGGCTGCCTAGACTGGGCCGTCGTCATGAGGCGCCGGTGCGGCGCGAAAGGAGACACGCATGAAGAAGCTCATCGCCCTCGCGTTCGCCGCCGCCGGCCTGGGGACCGGAGGCGCCGCCGTGGCAAGCGACGTGTACTGGTCGGTCGGCATCAGCGCTCCGGCGGTGGGGGCCGTGGTCTCGAACGTGCCCCAGCGCCACTACGGCCCGCCGGTGGTGTACGGCCCGCCGGCCGTCGTCTACCAGACGGTGCCCGTCTACGTGGCGCCCCGGCCCGTGTACTACGCGCCGGCGCCGGTGATCGTCGCGCCCCGCTACGGCTACCGCCACGGCTGGCAGCAGGGCCGGGGCCACGGCGTGCGCCACGACCACGACCGCGGGCGTGGCCACCGCGGCCATCGCCATTGATACATCCCGCGGCGGGTGCCGGCCTATAGTGGCCCGCACCATGGCCGCCTCGAGGAACCCTCCGTCCCGGCCCGCCTCCGCGGGCCTTTTCGTTGTTGCCGGGCGCGGGCGCCCCGCCGGGAGCCGGGCGTGATCTGGGAGCGGGTGTTCCAGACCCTGCAGCACGAGTTCTCCGACATTCCCGACGTCGAGCAGGCCACCCGCGTGGCGCTGCGGCTGACGGTGGCCGTGGTGCTCGGCGCCGCGATCGGATACGAGCGCGAACGGCGCGAAAGCGCCGCCGGCCTGCGCACGCACATGCTGGTGGCCCTCGGCGCGGCGCTGTTCGTGCTGGTGCCCGAGCAGGCGGGCATGCCGCAGGCCGACATGAGCCGGGTGCTGCAGGGCGTGATCGCCGGGGTGGGCTTTCTCGGCGCCGGTGCGGTGCTGAAGATGAGCCGCAATGCCGAGGTGCGCGGTCTCACCACGGCGGCGGGCATCTGGGCCACGGCGGCCATCGGCGTGGCCGTGGGCCTGGGCCGCGAGGCCACCGCCGTCATGGCGACGGTGATGGTGGTGCTGATCCTGTCGATGCTGTTCCGGCTGGAGCGCCGGATCGCCCGCGGCGACGGGCGGCCGCCCGAGGGCGAGGCCGAAACCGGCGACGACGCCTGAGCCGCCGCGCCGTCACGGCCGGCTGCGCAGCCGCTCCATCTCGGCGCGCATCATGCGTTCGCGCAGGCCGTCGCCCTGCAGGCCGAGGAAGGTGACGATGCCGTGGATGGCCAGCCCCAGGCCCCAGCCCATCAACGGGAAGTGCGACCAGCGGCCGCCGCCGTTCACGCCGTCGATGACGAACAGGCCGGCGTTCACCAGCACGAACACCAGGGCGTGGATGCCGAAGCCGATCTTCATGCCCACGCGCCGGCGGGCGCGGGATTCGAGCGAGGGCTGGGTGCGGTCGTGGCTCATGGTGCGATTCCTCATGGGGTGTGCGACGGCTTCACTGTAGGCAGGGCCTCCGCGCGCATCCACCGCCGTGCGACGGGGCGTTCGCCGGGCCGACGAAACGCCGCCCCCGCGGCGCGAAACGCGGTCACATGCCCTTGAAGAGATGCGCGTAGAGCCGGCTCGCCACCAGCTTCTCGGCCCGGCCGCGCAGCGTGAGCACCACCTTGCCCGATTCCTGCCGCTCGGCGGTGGCGACCTGGCGCGCCTGCACCACCGTGCCGCGGTGCACCTGCCAGAAACGCTGCGGGTCGAGCTGCGGCACCAGCTCGCGCAGCGACAGCCGGATCAGGTGCTCGGCGTCGGCCGTGACCACGCGCACGTACTTGTCGGCGGCCTCGAAGTACAGCACCTCGTCCACCGGCACCAGGTGCACGGTGTTGCCGCTGCTGGCCTGGATGACGTCCAGCCGCGGCGCGGCCGGTGCCGCGGGCGCGGCAGCCAGCGCGCGCAGCTGCTCCACCGCCTGCTGCAGGCCCTGCGCCGGCGCCGCGCGCTGCGCGAGCGCCGCCTGCAGCCGCTGCACGCACTGCGCGAGGCGTGCCGGGTCGAGCGGCTTGAGCAGGTAGTCGACCGCGCGGCGCTCGAAGGCCTGCACGGCGTACTGGTCGTAGGCGGTGACGAACACCAGCAGCGGGAAGGGCCTGGCCGCCTCGTCGGGCCAGTCTTCCGCCAGGGCCTGTGCCGCGTCGAGCCCGCTCATGCCGGGCATGCGGATGTCGAGGAACAGCACGTCGGGCGCCAGCGCCAGCGCCTGGTCGACCGCCGCCTGGCCGTGGTGCACGGTGGCCGCGATGCGCAGCGCCGGCCAGGCGCGGGCCAGCTCGGCACGCAGGTTTTCGGCCAGCAGGGGCTCGTCCTCGGCGATCAGGGCGGTGGGGGTCATGGCGTGGCGTCGTCGGGTGGCCGGGATTCGCCGAGCGGCAGGCGCACGACGGCCAGCGTACCGCCGCCCGCGCCGGGCGCCAGGGTGAGCGTGGCCGCATCGCCGTACAGCGCATGCAGCCGTTCGCGCACCTGCTGCAGGCCGAAACGCGTGCCGGCCGCGCCGTCGGCGGGGGCGAGGCCGGCGCCGGTGTCGCGCACCTGCAGCACCAGGTGATCGGCGTCGGCGGCGGCCTCGACGCTCAGGCGCCCGCCCGCCACGTGCGGCTCCAGGCCGTGCTTGATGGCGTTCTCCACCAGCGGCTGCAGGAGGAGCGGCGGCACCGGCTGCGCGGCCAGCGCGTCGGGCAGCGTCAGCTCGACGACGAGGCGCTCGCCCATGCGCATCTTCATCAGCTCGAGGTAGTCGGCCACGCGCGCGAACTCGGCGGCGAGCGGATGCATCGCCGTGCGCGACGCGCTCAGCGTGGCGCGCAGGAAGGCGATGAGCTGGTCGAGCATGGCCTGGGCGCGCGCCGGGTCCAGCCCGATCAGCACCCGCAGGTTGGCCAGCGTGTTGAACAGCATGTGCGGCTCCAGCTGCGATTCGAGCAGCTTGAGCCTGGCCTCGGCGGCGTCGCGCTGGGCGAGGGCGAGCTGCTGGCGCCGCCGCTCCTCGCGCCCGCGCGAGATGAAGAAGAACGAGATGCCGGCGCTGAGGCCGACCGCCATCACGAAGTAGCCGCCCATGGTGCGCGGCGACTGCACCCAGGTCCCGAAGGTGGAGCAGCCGCAGTACAGGTCGGCGAGCCAGGTGCCGGTGAGGTAGCCGAGCGTCACGCCGCCCACCTGCAGCACCACGCCGCGCCAGCCGACGGGCAGGTGCGAGTCGGGGTCGCGCTTGAAGAGCAGCCGCCCGAAGTCGATGTAGGCCCAGATGCACAGGCCGATGGCCTGCGCATAGATCATCTGCTGCACCCAGTCGCCGCCGCGGGCGATGCCCAGCCCCAGCCCGATCAGCGCGTTGAAGAGGATGACGGTGCCGGCCCGGCGCAGGTAGCGCGGGGCCTCGAAGGTGGTCGGGTTCACGGATGCGGGAGCGTGTGGGGCGAGGCCAGTCTAGCCAAGGCGGGCCTGCAGGACCGCGCCCCGCGCGGTCGACAGCACCCGCAGCGCCCGGGCCAGGAACAGCCCCGAGAACAGCCCCCAGGCCAGCGCCATCGGCCCGGCGAACAGGCCGGCGTTGCGCCACGCCGGATGCAGCACCAGGGCGACGGTGGCGACGTAGCGCTGGGCGAACACCGCCAGCATCAGCACCAGCGGCCAGGCGCTGGCGCCGACGACGAAGCCGCCGTCGGCAGCCGGCTGCACCTGGCGCGGCCAGCGCAGGCGGTGGTTGGCGGCCAGGGCGCCGGCCATGCCCGCGGCCCAGCCCAGCAGCACCGGCGCGCGCCAGCCGAAGGCGGAGGTGGCGCCGTAGAGGGAATAGGCGGCCAGCAGCAGGGGCGCGATGCTGACGCGCGCCCGGCTCACCCGGTGCTCGCGCATCTGGCGCAGGCCGAGCGCGGTCAGCAGTGCCAGGACGGCCCAGGCCCACGGCGGCGTGTGGCGGATGATTTCGGGCAGGAGAACGGTGATCGGCAGGTCGTTCGGCATGGCGGTGGCCAGAAAAAATGCGGGGTCAGACGAGCGCCAGCCACTGGTGCCACAGCAGGTCGCCGAGGAAGCGGCTAGGCATGAGCGCGAACAGGCCCGCGCCGACGCAGCCGCCGAGGTAGGCGCCCCACATCGCGCGGCGGTGCTGGGCGATGCGCCGCCGGGCGATGAAGTAGATGCCCCCGCCGACGCCCGCGAAGGTGACGACGGTGAGGAAGTGGATCGGCGTGTAGCCCCAGACGTTGGGCAGGCGGAAGTCGCGGATGAACACGCTCGACAGCGCCGCGCCCAGCATCAGCGTGGCCCAGGCGTAGCCGGCCGCGCGGTGCAGCCGCGTGCCCTTGCGCGCCCGCAGCGCGACCGGGCCGAGCGTGAGTGCGGCGAGTGCCAGGAAGAGGTGGACGACGATGGCGGGGGACAGGCTGGACAGGTTCATGGCGGGCTCCTCGTGCGGCGGTGCGTGGCCGACGAGGGGCACTGTGGCCGCCGCCCGGGCGCGGCGCCAGCGGCATGCGACGAAGCGCAGCGCCGCGGCGCGAAACGCCGCCCGGGCGCCGTGAATCCATGCGCCGCGCGGGCCGGCCGGCGCCGGGCGAAGCGGCGGCGCTATATTGCTTCGCGACCGAGAAGGAACAACGAATGACAAGCCCACCCGCCGCCCCGCCCCTGCTTGCCTTCCTGCGGAACCGTTCGGCCGCCGCGTGCCTGCTGGCCTTCGGCCTGGCCGCCTGCAGCACCCCGTTCCCGATTCCCGAGGACCGCCCGGCCCCGCGCCCCGCGCCGCCGGCGGCGGTGGCCGCCCCGGCGCCCGCGCCAGCCGCATCGGCGCCCGAACCCGCGGTGGCGATGCCCGTCGCGCCGCGCGACGTGGCGCCGCAGCCGCTGCCGGTGCAGGAGCCGGCCGTCACCTTCGGCCCGGCGGTGGAGGCGCGCTTCCCGGCGCCGCCGGTGAGCTACCGCACGCCCGCCTTCGAGCCCGGGCGCACGACCTACACCACCAACGCCGAGCTGCGCCGCTTCCTGCACGGCATCGCCGAGGTCTCGCGCCCCGCGGCCGACCCGACGCGCGTGCGCCTGCTGTCGGCCGGCAGTTCGCAGAGCGGCATTCCGCTGGAGGCGCTGCTGTTCACGCGGCTGACCGCCGACGACCCGGCCTCGCTGCGCAGCGGCGGGCGGCCCACCGTGCTGCTGGTCGGCCAGCAGCACGGCAACGAGCCGGCCGGCAGCGAGGCGCTGCTGGTGGTGGCGCGCGAGCTGTCGCAGGGCATGCTGGCGCCGCTGCTCGACCGCATCAACGTGATCGTGCTGCCGCGCGCCAACCCCGACGGCGCCGAGGCCGGCACCCGCGCCAGCGCCAGCGGCATCGACATCAACCGCGACCACCTGCTGCTGCGCACCCCCGAGGCGCAGGCCATCGCGGCGCTGATGCGCGACTACCGGCCGGTGGTCGTGGTCGACGCGCACGAGTACACCGTGGCCGGGCGCTTCCTCGAGAAGTTCGGCGCCGTGCAGCGCTACGACGCGCTGCTGCAGTACGCCATGACGCCCAACGTGCACGAGTTCATGTCGCGCGCCTCGCAGCAGTGGTTCCACGAGCCGGTGATGCAGCGGCTCGAGTCGCTCGGCCTGAGCAGCGACTGGTACTACACCACCTCCACCGACGTCGCCGACAAGAAGGTCTCGATGGGCGGCACCCGTCCCGACACGGGGCGCAACGTCAACGGGCTGAAGAACGCGGTCAGCCTGCTGGTGGAGACGCGCGGCGTGGGCATCGGGCGCCAGCACTTCGAGCGCCGCGTGTACACGCACGTGTCCGCCGCCACGCGCGTGCTGCAAAGCGCCGCCGAGCGGGCGCCCGACCTGATGAAGCTGCGGCAGTTCGTCGCCGACGACGTGAGCGCCATGGCCTGCCGCGGCGAGGCGGTGCTCGACGCCGCGCCCACGCCCAGCGAGTACTCGCTGGTGATGATCGATCCGGTGACCGGCGCCGACCGTGCCCTCACGGTCTCGTGGGATTCGGCGCTGCAGCTCGAGCCGCTGAAGAAGCGCCCGCGGCCCTGCGGCTACTGGCTGGCGGCCGACGCGGTGGATGCGGTGCTGCGCCTGCGCGCGCTCGGCCTGGCGGTGCAGCGGGTCGAGGAGAACGGCGTGGTGCGCGGCGAGCTCTACACCGAGACCTCGCGCGAGCTGGCCGTGCGGCAGGACGTGCGCGGCACCATCGCCGACGGCGGCCCGGCCGTCACGGTGGCGGTGCAGACGGCGCCGGCGGCGTTCGACGTGCCCGCCGGCAGCTACTACGTGTCATTGAACCAGCCGTTCGCGCATCTCGCCGTCGCGGCGCTGGAGCCCGACACGCAGAGCAGCTACTTCGCCAACCACGTGATCGGCCGGCTCGGCGCGGTGGCCCGGGTGATGCTGCGGCCCACCTCGAAGATGTCGCCCATGCCGTGACGCGGGCCGTCCGCCGGCGCTAGCGCTTGCGGCTGCCGCCCAGCAGCGAGCCCAGCACGCCGCGGATGAGCTCGCGCCCCACCGTCGAGCCCATGGTGCGGGCGGCCGACTTGGCGATCGTCTCGAACACCGAGTCCTTGCGGCCCGAGCCGCGCAGCAGGCCGCCGGCCATGTCGCCGAGCCAGCCGCCGCCGGCTTCCCCGGCCGGCTTGGCCTTCGCCGCCTCCTTGGCGGCGGCCTCGGAGGCGGCCGCCTCGGCCGCTGCCGCGGCGCGGGCCTTGAGCATCTCGTAGGCCGATTCGCGGTCGACCGGCTTGTCGTAGACGCCGGCGACGAGCGAGCCGCGCATCAGGCGCTCGCGCTGCTGCGGCGTGATCGGGCCGATCTGGCTGCCCGGCGGAATGACGAACACCCGCTCGGTGACGCTCGGGCGCCCCTTCGGGTCGAGGAAGCTCACCAGCGCCTCGCCCACCGCGAGCTCGGTGATGGCGGCCTCGACGTCGAGCCTGGGATTCGCGCGCATCGTGCTCGCCGCCGCCTTGACGGCCTTCTGGTCGCGCGGCGTGAAGGCGCGCAGCGCATGCTGCACGCGGTTGCCCAGCTGGGCGAGCACGGTGTCGGGAATGTCCAGCGGGTTCTGCGTCACGAAGTACACGCCTACGCCCTTGCTGCGCACCAGGCGCACCACGAGCTCGATGCGCTCGACCAGCGCCGCCGGGGCATCCTTGAACAGCAGGTGCGCCTCGTCGAAGAAGAACACCAGCTTGGGCTGCTCCAGATCGCCGACCTCGGGCAGCTGCTCGAACAGCTCCGACAGCATCCACAGCAGGAAGGTGGCGTACAGCCGGGGGCTGTTCATCAGCTTGTCGGCGGCGAGGATGTTCATCACCCCCTTGCCATCCGTTGTCTGCATGAAGTCGGCGATGTCGAGCATCGGCTCGCCGAAGAACTTGTCGCCGCCCTGTTCCTCGATCTGCAGCAGGCCGCGCTGGATGGCGCCGATGCTGGCGGCGCTCACGTTGCCGTACTCGGTGGTGAAGCTCTTCGCGTTGTCGCCCACGTGCTGCAGCATCGCCCGCAGGTCCTTCAGGTCGAGCAGCAGCAGGCCGTGGTCGTCGGCGATCTTGAACACCAGGGAGAGCACGCCCTGCTGCGTCTCGTTGAGCGCCAGCATGCGCGAGAGCAGCAGCGGGCCCATGTCGCTCACGGTGGCGCGCACCGGGTGGCCCTGCTCGCCGAACACGTCCCACAAGGTGGTGGGGCAGGCGACCGGCTCGGGCGCGTCGATGCCGCGCTCCTTCAGCACCGCCGCGATCTTGTCGCTGAGGGTGCCCACCTGCGAGATGCCGGTGAGGTCGCCTTTCACGTCGGCCATGAACACCGGCACGCCGAGGCGGCTGAAGCCTTCGGCCAGGGTCTGCAGGGTGATGGTCTTGCCGGTGCCCGTGGCGCCGGTGACGAGGCCGTGCCGGTTGGCCAGGGCGGGGAGCAGAAGGCTTTCGATGTCTCCGCGCTTGGCGACGAGGATCGGCTCGGGCATGGGCTGGGCTCCCGGGGGCGGCAAGTAAAATCGCAGTCTATCGAACAACATGCCGAGCGGCCGCAGCGCCGGGCTCGTGCACCAGGAGCATTGATGGCCGGACATTCCAAATGGGCCAACATCCAGCACCGCAAGGGCCGCCAGGACGAGAAGCGCGGCAGGGTCTGGACACGCATCATCCGGGAGATCATGGTCGCGGCCCGCCAGGGCGGCGGCGACGCCTCGGCCAACCCGCGGCTGCGGCTGGCCATCGACAAGGCCAAGGCCGCCAACATGCCGGCCGACACCGTCAAGAAGAACATCGACAAGGCCACCGGCAACCTCGAGGGCGTGACCTACGAGGAGATCCGCTACGAGGGCTACGGCATCGGCGGCGCGGCCATCATCGTCGACTGCATGACCGACAACCGCGTGCGCACGGTGGCCGAGGTGCGGCATGCCTTCAGCAAGCACGGCGGCAACCTCGGCACCGAGGGCTCGGTGGCCTTCCAGTTCAAGCACTGCGGCCAGTTCGTCTTCGCGCCCGGCACGAGTGAGGACAAGGTCATGGAAGCGGCGCTGGAAGCCGGCGCCGAGGACGTGCTCACCGACGACGACGGCGCCGTGGAAGTGCTGTGCGCGCCGCCCGACTTCGAGGCGGTGAAGAACGCGCTGGAAGCCGCAGGCCTTGCGCCCGAGGTGGCCGAGGTGACGATGCGCGCCGAGAACACCATCGAGCTCGCCGGCGAGGACGCGCAGCGCATGCAGAAGCTGCTCGACGTCATCGAGGACCTCGACGACGTGCAGGACGTCTATCACAACGCCGAGATGGCGGAATGAAGGTCCTGGTCATCGGTTCCGGCGGGCGCGAACATGCCATCGCCTGGAAGCTGCTCCAGTCCGGCCGCGTGCAGACGGTGTACGTGGCGCCCGGCAACGGCGGCACGGTGCTCGACAGCCGCTTCCACAACCTGCCCATCACCGATTTCGGCGAGCTCGCCGACTTCGTGCAGCAGCGCGGCGTGGCGCTCACCGTCGTCGGCCCCGAGGCGCCGCTGGCCGCCGGCATCGTCGACGTGTTCCGCGCCCGCGGCCTGCGCATCTTCGGCCCGACCAAGGCCGCGGCCCAGCTCGAAAGCTCCAAGGCCTTCGCCAAGGCCTTCATGAAGCGCCACGGCATCCCGACCGCCGCCTACGAGACCTTCTCCGACGCGGCGCAGGCGCATGCCTACGTCGACGCCCAGGGCGCGCCCATCGTCATCAAGGCCGACGGCCTGGCGGCCGGCAAGGGCGTGGTGGTGGCCACCACGCCCGGGCAGGCGCACGAGGCCATCGACTGGATGCTGGTCGACAACAAGCTCGGCGTGCAGCACAACGCCGAGGGCGCGCGCGTCGTCATCGAGCAGTTCCTCGAAGGCGAGGAGGCGAGCTTCATGGTGATGTGCGACGGCCGGCACGTCGTCTCGCTCGCCACCAGCCAGGACCACAAGCGCCTGCTCGACGGCGACGAGGGCCCCAACACCGGCGGCATGGGCGCGTACTCGCCCGCGCCGGTGGTCACGCCCAACGTGCACGGCAAGGTGATGCAGGAGATCATCCTGCCCACGGTGCACGGCATGGCCAAGGACGGCGTGCCCTTCACCGGCTTCCTCTACGCCGGGCTGATGATCGACGCCCAGGGCAACCCGAAGACGGTGGAGTTCAACGCCCGCATGGGCGACCCGGAGACGCAGCCCATCATGATGCGGCTCAAGAGCGACCTGTTCGAGCTGCTGATGCACGCCACCGACGGCACGCTCGACCAGGTCGAGCTGCAGTGGGACCGCCGCGTGGCG
>JBIQHD010000011.1:0-119516 GCA_044508835.1 Rubrivivax sp. | reverse complement strand
GGGCTTTGCAGCCTCGCGCGAAACTCGCTACGCGGCCCTGCGGTCCGCTGCGCTCGGACAGTCGCGCGAAGTCAGATCACGAGGGGCGCTGTCGCGCCCGGCTGCAAAGCCCTGCGCTTCTCGCCGACGCCTACGGGAGGCGATTCGGCTCGCTGCGCATCGCCACCCGGGCGGGCGTCGCTGCGCGACGCACCGCACAAGCCGGACTGCGCGCACGCTTCGACAAGCTCAGCGCGAACGGGTTGGTGGGGCGAGCGCTTCGATACCTCAGCGCGAACGGGTCGGATCGGGCGAAGCGCTTCGATACCTCAGCGCGAACGGATTGGCGGGGCGAGCGTCTCGCTGCCTCTCGGCGGGAAGCGCACCCCGCCCGCTCAGCCGAGGCCGTACGCCCCGAGCTGCGGCAGCACCTCCTTCGCGGCCCGCCGGCCTTCCTCGATCGCCACCGAGGCGCGGTGGAAGTCCATCAGCGCCACGTGCCCGAGCCGCGGCTGGACGAGCACGTCGGCGGGCTCGCCGGCCAGGCGGCTGCGGGTGATGCGCACCTGCATGATGTTGATGCTGCCGGCGATCACGTCGACGATGGACGGCATCGGCGTCGACGACTTCGGCCCGCTGCGCCAGCGGTTCAGGCCGTTCTGCACCCAGCCCAGCACCGAGGTCGCGGCCGTCGGCGCGGCAGGCGTGGCCTCGACCAGCGCCGTCGGCTCGGCCGGGCGGCGCAGGTGGCGCCCGAGCAGGTCGGCGTTGAGGTCGACCGCGATCACGATGTCCGCGCCGAGCGCGCGGCACAGCGACACCGGCACGGGGTTCACCAGCCCGCCGTCGACCAGTAGATGCCCTTCGTGCGCCACCGGCGTGAGCAAGCCGGGAAAGGCGATCGAGGCGCGCACCGCGTCCACCAGCGAGCCGCTTTGCAGCCACACCTCGCGCCCGGTGCCCAGGTGCGCGGCCACGGCGGCGAAGGGGCGGTCGAGGTGCTCGATCTCGCGGTCCTGGAAGTGCGAGCGGAAGAACTCGGTGATGGCGTGGCCCTTGATGAGCCCGCCGGTGGTGGTGAGGTCGAGCAGGCCGAGCACCGCCTGCCACTTCAGCCCGCGCGTCCACTCGTCGAGCCGGTCGAGCTCGTTGCACGCATAGGCCGCGCCGACCAGCGCGCCGATGGAGGTGCCGCAGACGATGTGGGGCTCGATGCCGGCTTCCTGCAGCACGCGCAGCACGCCGATGTGCGCCCAGCCGCGCGCCGAGCCGCTGCCCAGCGCGAGGCCGATCTTCGGGGTGGGATGGCTCATCGGCGGGCGCGCCCTCGCGGCTGCCACAGCGGCTTCTTGCCCTTCAGGTGCCGCTCGATGCCGTCGTTCAGCCGCCCGCGCAGGTCGGTGACGAGCTCGACCATGCCGAAGACGCCGGGAAAGCGCAGGTCCAGCCACAGCCACAGCGTGCAGGCGCGCAGCGCCTGCTCCATGCGGTCGAGCCGGCTGTGCTCGTCCACCTCGTCGAGGAACCACGGCGTGCCGGCGCGGCCGGTCTGCGCATGCCGGCTCGCCCAGTCGAGGAAGTGCTGCAGCAGCGCCTCGGTGCGCGTGTCCACCGGCGCCTGGGCGTAGATGAAGCGCGTCTTGAGGTCGAGCCGGCCGGCCGCCTGGTCGAGGTGCTCGGCCACTTCCAGCATCTGCTCCAGCTCGGCCACCTGGAAGTGGGCGTCGTCGAGCTTGAGCTGGTCGATGAAGACGTCGAGCACCGCGCGCAGGCGGTCCAGGCCGAGCCGCGACGCGATGGTGCTCACGTGCCACCAGCCCGGCGCCACCGGTGCCTTGAAGTCGCGCGGCGCGCGCGGCGCCTGCGGCAGCAGGTCGGCCAGCGCCCGCGCGGCCGTGGGCTCGGCCTCGCGCAGCACGCCGACAAAGCCTTCGTCGTGCATGCCGTAGCGCCCGGCGCGCCCGGCGATCTGGTGCACTTCGGATTCGTCCAGCGGCCGGTCGCCCTGGCCGTCGAACTTGGAGAGGGTGCTGAAGAGCACGCGGCGGATCGGCAGGTTCAGGCCCATGCCGATGGCGTCGGTGGCCACCAGCACGTCGGCGAAGCCGTTGGCGAAGCGCTCGGCCTCGCGCCGGCGCACCTCGGGCGGCAGCGCGCCGTAGATCACCGAGACGGGATGGCCGTGGTCGGCGATCTGGTCGCGCAGCATCAGCACGTCGCGGCGGCTGAAGGCCACCACCGCGTCGCCCTTGCGCAGCGCGGCGATCGGCACCGGCGCGGGCAGCAGCTGCACGTGCTGCTTGCGCTCGAAGCGCAGCACGCGGCACTGCTCGCCGCACAGGCGCAGCAGGTTCTCGATGGCGGGCACCGCATAGGCCGAGCAGATGATGACGAGCTCGTTGGCCGGCACGCCGACGATGGCCTGCGTCCAGGCCCAGCCGCGGTACGGGTCGAAGATCATCTGCGCTTCGTCGATCACGGCCACGTCGAGCGGGCGCACGGTGTCGACCATCTCGATGGTGCTCGACACCACGTGCGCATCGGGCACCGGCACGTTCTCCTCGCCGGTGAGCAGCGAGCACGGCACGCCGCGGCCGACGAGCCGGTCGCGGCCCTCCAGCGCGAGCAGCCGCAGCGGCGCGAGGTAGGCGCCCTTGCCCGCCTGGGCGAGGCGCTCGAACGCGGCGTAGGTCTTGCCGCTGTTGGGCGGGCCGACGTAGAGCGTGACCGAGCGCTGCAGGCGGCGCGCGGTCGCGAAGGTGTCGGGGTAGCCCTGGAAGGCGAGCTCGGTGGTCAGGCCGGCCAGCGTCTCCAGCTCGCCGGCGCGCCGCTCCCAGCGGTCCTGCGTGCGCGTGCAGGCCGCGCGCAGCTCGGCGAAGGGCTGCGGCAGGGCGCACTGTGCCTGCAGGCGCGGCAGCAGCGCGTCGAGCTGCTTCGGGTAGCCGGTGGCGCTGCGCTCGACCAGCGCATCCAGGTGCGCGGCGAGCGCGCCGGCCTCGGCATAGGGCGGCGGCGTGCCGAGCGCCTGCGTGAGCGCCGCCTGGTCGCCGGTGCGGAAGTACGCCCACACCGGCGCATCGTGGATCGGCACGCGGTAGGCCACCGGCACGCGCCAGCCGCGGCGCGCGAGCGGCAGCGTCTGCGTGACGATGCGCTCCCAGCCGCGCTCGGTGCGCGAGACGCCCAGCGTGTCGAGCACGGCGGTGCGTTCGGCCATCAGCGCGCGTACCGGCGGGCCGTTGCCCACGGCCTCCAGGTGCGCCAGCGCCGAATCCATCAGCGCCGGCGCGATCCAGCGGCTCGGGCGCGCGTTGCCGGCGGCCTTCTGCAGCAGGATGAAGCCCTGCGCATCGAGGCGCTGCTCGATCTCGGCGGCGCTCGCGTCGGCGATGTCGGCCGGCTTCAGCACCTGCGGCAGGTTGTAGGCGGCGCTGCGGATGCGCTGCAGCTGCGCCGGGCCGATGTGCGGCGGGACGCGGCGCGCGTGGTCGGGGATCGGCAGCTTCTGCGGTTCGGGTTTCGGGCGCGCGGGGCGGGGCGGCGACGGCGCGGCGTTCTGTGCCGGCGGCGTCACGGTGTCGGGAGTTTCTGCCATGGGGCGATTGTGCGGCGGCAGGAGATCGCCGCCGGCGCACGACGACAATTGCCGCTTCGCCCGTTCCGACCCGTGTCATGTCCGAGACCCCGCTGCCGCCCGACGCTTCCACGACCCCGCCGCCGGCACCCGCCGTGACGATGAGCCCCGCCGCCTGCGCGCAGCAGCTGGCCGAGCGCTTTCCGGCGCTGTTCGCCGGCAGGCCCAAGCCGCTGAAGCTGCGCATCCAGGCCGACATCCAGGCGCGCGCGCCGGGCGTGTTCACGAAGCAGGCGCTCTCGGCCTTCCTGCGGCGGCACACCGGCAGCACGGCCTACCTGAATGCGCTCGTCGCCTCGGCCCAGCGCTTCGACCTCGACGGCCAGAGCGCCGGCGAGCTGAGCGACGAGCACCGCCAGGCGGCCGTCGACGAACTCGCGCGCCGCCGCGCCCTGCATGCGCAGCGGCGCGAGCAGGAGCAGCAGGAACGGCGCCAGCGCGCCACGCTGCTGCGCGACTTCGAGGCCACGCGGCTCACGCCGGCCAACTTCTGCGCGCTCAAGGGCATCGCGCCCGAAGCCCTCGACGGCCTGCTCGCCCTCGCGCGCGAGGAAGCCGCGCAGCGCCCGCCGCAGGAGGCGGCGCGCGAGCGGCGCGGCCCGCGCCATGCGCCGCGCCACGAGCGCCCGCGCCGCTGAGGCGCCCGCCTCCTCCGAACCGATTCCGACCTCCCCTTCCATGTTCAAGAACGCCCTCGTCTACCGCATCGCCCACTGGACCCCGCCCGAACTGCCTGAACTCGACGAGCGCCTGGCCGCCGCGCGCTTCGTCGAGTGCAGCCCGACGCAGCCCGAGTCCGCCGGCTGGGTCGAGCCGCGCGGCGAGCAGCACGGCGCGATGGTCGAGAGCATCGGCGGCCAGTGGCTGATGCGCTTCGTGATGGAGACCCGCGCCGTGCCGGGCTCGGCGGTGAAGCAGCGGCTCGAGGGCGAGCTCGACAAGATCGAGGCCGAGACCGGCCGCCGGCCCAAGGGCAAGCGCAGCAAGGAGCTGAAGGAGCAGATCGTGCACGAGCTGCTGCCGCGGGCGTTCTCCAAGCGGGCGTCGACGCTGGTGTGGGTCGATCCGAAGGCGGGCCTGGTGATGGTCGACACCGCGAGCCTCAAGCGCGCCGACCGCGTGCTGAGCCTGCTGCTGGAGGCGCTGGGCGAGGGCGCTTCGCTCGCCCTGCTGCAGACGCAGGCCTCGCCGGCCACGGCGATGTCGAACTGGCTGAAGAACCGGGAGGCGCCGGCCGGCTTCAGCGTCGACCGCGAGTGCGAGCTCAAGCAGCCCGACACCGAGAAGTCCACCGTGCGCTACGCCCGCCACGACCTCGACATCGACGAGGTGGGCCTGCACATCGAGCAGGGCAAGCTGCCCACGCAGCTGGCGATGACCTGGGACAACCGCGTGTCCTTCGTGCTGACGGAGTCGATGGCGCTGAAGAAGATCAAGCTGCTCGACGTGGTGCTCGAAGGCGCCAAGGGCCAGGACGAAGGCTTCGACACCGATGCGGCGATCGCCACCGGCGAGCTGCGCCGGCTGATCCCGGACCTGGTGGAAGCGCTCGACGGCGAGCAGGAAACGCCGGCGCCGGCGGCCTGAGGATCAGCGGGCCTGCCGCGCGATCTCGCGGCGGATCTCGGCGAGCTTGGCCTTCAGCCGCCGCTCGTTGGCCAGGCCGGTGCGCAGCATCATCCGCTGCCCCGAGGACAGCGACGCCAGCGCCGGGTCCGTGAACTCGTAGTGCACCCAGGGCCGCGTGGCCGGGATCGGGCCCTTGATCTCGGTGAGCGCCACGCCCAGCGGCGGCTCGGGCTCGGGCGTGGCGAGCAGGTGGTCGATGACCTCGACCAGCCGGTCGTTGAAGTAGCGCCCGGGATAGCCGAGCTCCTCGTACGCCCGCTGGAACAGCGGGTAGAAGCGGCGGTAGAACGCCACCGCGCGCGGCGTGTCCACCGATTCGATGAACTCGACCAGCGGCACGTAGCGCTGCGCGTTGGCCGCGCCCACGGTGGGCTGGGCGCCGGCCGCGTCGACGGTGAAGCGTCCCGGCGTCGGCAGCACCGGCCACAGCTGCACCGCGGCATGCGGGCGCGCGAGGTTGTCGACGGTGGCGACCACGCGGTCGACGAAGGTGTCGGCCAGCAGGAACGACAGCACGTTCCTGCGCCCGAACAGCTCGTTCAGCGCGGGGGTGACCTGGTCCTCGGAGGCGCCGGCCGCCTCGGCGGGGGACGCCGGCTCGATCGGATGCTGGATGGCGGGCGGCGGGGCCGGCCCGGCCGGCGGCGCCGGCACGGGCGCGGGCTGCACCGCGACCGGCGCGTCCACCGGCGCGTCGGCCGGCTGCTGCGCGCGCCACCACAGGTACAGCGCCACCGCGAGCGCCGCGACGACGAGCAGGGCCACGAGGAAGGGGCCGTACGGAAAGCTGCTGGCGCGGCGTTCACGATCCATGCGGCGCATGGTAGTGCGCGGCCCGGAGGGGGACAACGCTTGCGCGGGAAGACCCGAGGGCGCCGGGCGCCATCCTCAGGCCGGCGACGACCCCCGGCCGTCCCACCCGGCCAGCGCCGCGACCAGCTCGCGCAGCGTGTCCTGCAGCGGCCCGAAGCCGTCGTGGACCGCGAGCGTCGCCTCGTCCATGTAGAGCCGCTTGTTGATCTCGACCTGGATCGACTGCCGGCCCTGCCGCGGCCAGCCGTGCAGGCGCACGAGCTCGACGCCCTTGTACGGATGGTTCACGCTCACCGTGTAGCCGCGGCTGGCGAGAAAGCGCTCCATCCACCGCGTGAGGGCGGGGTCGGCGGTGCTGCCGTCGCGGTCGCCGAGCACGAAGTCGGCGTGCTGCATCCACGGGAAGTCGGTCGAGAACGCCGACGCCACCGCCGGCATCGAATGGCAGTTCAGGTGCACCACGCGGCCGTGGCGCGCGGCCGCGGCGTCGATCGCGCGCGCCACCGCGTCGTGGTAGGGCACCCAGCAGCCGTCGATGCGCGACTGCAGCGCCCGCGCCGGCAGCGGCCGGTCGTAGATCGGCGTGCCGTCGTCCAGCGTGCGCCAGACCAGGCCCTTGCCGAGCCTGACCTTGCCGCTGGGCGCGACCTCGCCCGGCCACGGCTCGGCCAGCAGCTCGACGTCGATGTCGGTCCTTGCCCGGTTGGGGTCGATGTAGCTGCGCGGGAACTGCGCGCAGACCAGCGTGGCCCCGAACTCGGGCGCGAAGCGCCACAGCGCGTCCACGTGGGTGTCCTCGGCCTCGCGCAGCGCGCCGCGCGGGCAGGCGTGCCCGAAGTCCTCGGGATAGCGGGTGCCGCTGTGCGGCGAGTCGAGCACGAGGGCGCCGGCCCCCTCGACGACGGAGACGGCGCCCTGCGGCGACAGCATGCGGCCGATCGCCATGGGGTCAGTCCAGCTGGATCTTCGCGGTGCCCGCCACCTGCCGCATGCGCGCGACCTCGTCGCGGATCACCGCCGCGAACTCCGCGCTGCTGCTCTTCGTCGGGAACAGCTCGCGCGCGGCGAAGCTCTCCACCAGGCCCGGGTCCTGGAGCACCTTCGCGATGGCGTCGTGCAGCGTCTTCACCGTGTCGGCCGGCGTGCCGGCCGGCGCGACGATGCCGAACCACGACGGGATGTTGTTCGACGGCAGCGAGACCTCGGCGAAGGTGGGCGTGTCGGGCACCGACTTCAGCCGCGTCGGCCAGGACACGGCCAGCGGCGTCAGCCTGCCCGAGCGGATGTGCGGCAGCGACGACGCGAGCTGGTCGAAGTACAGCTGCACCTCGCCCGTGAGCAGCGCCGTGACCGCCGGGGCGGCGCCCTTGTACGGCACGTGCAGGATGTCGGTGCGGGTGGCGCTCTTGAACAGCTCGGCCCACATGTGGCTGACCGCGCCGTTGCCGGCGCTCGCGTAGGTGTACTTGCCGGGGCTGGCCTTCACGAGCGCGAGGAACGAGGCGTAGTCCTTGATGCCCAGGGCCGTGGGCACCACCATCACGCCGGGCGCCTGGACCAGTTGCGCCACGGCGGCGAAGTCCTTCACCGCGTCGTACGGCAGCTTCTTGTAGACCGCCGGATTGACGCCGTGGGTGGACGCCGTGGCCACGCCGAGCGTGAGGCCGTCGGGCCTGGCGCGCGCCACCTCGGCCGTGCCGATGGTGCCGCCGGCGCCGGCGCGGTTGTCGACGACGATCGTCTGGCCCAGCTCGCGCGACAGCAGCTCGGCGACGGTGCGCGCGACGATGTCGGTGGCGCCGCCCGGCGCGAACGGGACGACGAGGCGGATGCTGGGTTTTCCCTGGGCCAGCGCGAGCGGCGCGGCGGCGGTGGCAGACGCGAGAATCAAGAGGGATCGTCGGCGCATGATCATGAGCTTTCGTAGTGAAGGTCGAAGGTGCGCGCAGGTCGTGGCTGCCGGGCCCGCCGTTCGAGGACGGCCTCCATGGGACGATCGGCAGTGCCTGCGCGCAGCCATCATGGCGGCCGGCCGGCGCCCTGCCTATCGAGAATGCGGAACGAGATCATTCCATTCCAGAATGTCCAGACGCCTCACCCCGCCCATCCATCTGCTGCGCGCCTTCGTCGCCACGGCGCGCATGGGCACCGTCTCGTCGGCCAGCGCGGCGCTGCACCTCACGCAGGGCGCCGTCAGCAAGCAGGTGCGCGAGCTCGAGGAGTGGCTGGGCGTGGTGCTGTTCGCGCGCGTGCGGCGGCGGCTGCAGCTCACGCCCGAGGGCCAGCGCTACCTGCTCGCCGTCGAGCCGCTGCTCGCGCAGCTGCAGTCGGCCACGCTCGAGCTGCTCACGGGCAGCCGCTCGGCGGGGGCGCTGCACGTCTCGTCGCTGCCCACCTTCGGGGCCAAGTGGCTGATGCCGCGCGTGCCGGCCTTCAGCGCCGCGCACAGGAAGGTGCTGCTCAACTTCGTGCCCTATCTCGAGGCCTACGACTTCCACCGCAGCGACCTCGACTGCGCCATCCGCTACGGCGACGGCCGCTGGCCGGGCGCGGTGGCCGAGTACCTGATCGGCCGCGAGATGACGCTCATCGCGCCGCCGCCGGGCCGCGGCGTGCCGCCCCTGCGGCGCGCGGCCGACGTCCGCCGCCACACGCTGCTGCACCACATCACCGTGCCGCAGGCCTGGCCGGCATGGTGCGAGGCGAACGGCCTCGCGGCGATGAATCCGCACGGCGGCCTGCGCCTGGACCAGTACCAGGTCATCGTGCGCGCCGTCGGCGCCGGCATGGGCGTGGCGCTGGTGCCGACCTGCCTCGTCGAGGACGAGCTGCGCTCGGGCGAGGTGCGCGCGCCGCTGGCCGAGCCGTTCCATGCCGAGGCGGGCTACTTCCTCTGCTACCCGGAGTCGAAGGCGACGTTCGAGCCGCTGGTGCTGTTCCGCGAGTGGCTGCACGCCGAGGCCGCGAAGAGCGGGGAGCGCACGCCGCCGTAGTGCGGCGCCCGTTCCGGCGCGAGGTGCCGCGTGATAGCCTTCGGCCGGCGACGATGGTTGACCGGTCCGGAACCTCATTCCGTGGGTGCGAGTTCGCATCCGTCCGTCGAGACCTTTCACAGTAGCATCCGTCGTCGCCACCCCCGCCTCCGCCCCATGCCCGCCCGACTGGCCGACCTGCGCGAACTCGCGGACATCGCCCGCGCCACGGGCGTCCCGCCCGCGAAGATCGAGGCGGCGATCCAGGCCGAGCCGCAGCGCGCGCTGTACCAGGTGTTCCAGATCCCCAAGCGCGGCCGCCGGCGCGCCGGGCAGTTCCGCGTCGTCCACAAGGCGCGCGACGAGTGGCTGTCGCAGCTGCACCGGGGCGTGGCGATGCTGGTCACGCGGGCGATGAGCTTCGGCGACCACGTGCAGGGCTTCGTGCGCAACCGCTCCATCGTCACCAACGCGGCGCAGCACCTGGCCGCGAGGGAAGTGCTGCACGCCGACATCCAGGGCTTCTTCGACGCCATCACCACGGCGCAGGTCGAGCGCGGGCTGGTCGCGCTCGGCACCACGCCGGAGGTGGCGCGGATGCTGGCGCGCGCCTGCACGATCGACGGCTTCGTGCGCCAGGGCACGCGCTGCAGCCCCGTGCTGGCCAACCTCGTCTGCCGGCAGCTCGACGGCGACCTGCTCGCGCTGGCCGCGGCGCACGGCGCCGTCTACACGCGCTATGCCGACGACATCGCGCTGTCCGGCGAGCGCATGCCCGAGTCGGCCGCGGTCGAGGCGATCCTCGCGCAGCACGGCTTCGCCCTGCGCGACGGGCGCTGCTACCTGCAGCGGCAGGGCCGCGCGCAGTTCGTGACGGGCCTGCACGTGGGCGACGCGAGCCGGGCTCGCCTGCCCCGGCCGCTCAAGCGCCGGCTGCGCCTCATCCTGCACTACGTCGAGAAGTTCGGCGTGGACGGGCATTTCGCCCATCCCGGCAAGGCCCGGGTGGCCGACGACGCGCAGTCGCTGGCGGGGATGCTGCGCTACGTGCAGTCGGTCGAGCCCGAGCTGGCGCGGAAGCTCCGCAGGCAGTACCGCGCGGGCGCCGGCAAGTCCTGGGCGGAGCGGCAGAAGCGGGAACGGGAGCGGGAAGACTAGGGCAAGGGGTTCCTGTCCCGCGTGTGCACCTCGCCGGTGGCGGCGTTCATCGCGAACCGGATGCGCGTGCGCAGGTGCTCGAACACCGCGGCGGCGTCCTCGTCGGCAGGGTGCGTCAGGTGCCGGGACGACGCCTGCGCGACCAGGCGCGCCAGCGCCACGAGCGGCCGGCCGTCCCGGTCCCCGGCGCCGGTGGCCCGCGGAGCCTCCAGCGGCCGGTTCGATTCGGTCCGCACGATGCGCACGGCCGCGGCCAGGGCATCGGCCACGTCCTCGTCGTCCGCGTGCACCGCCTCGATGCGCTCGCTCTTCTTGCGAAGCCGCTGCGTGAGCGCGGCCACCAGGAAGCGGTGGGTGATCTCCGCGGCGCCCATGCCGCTCAGCGCGGCCCTGGGCGCGTAGGTCAGGTAGGCGGAGAAGCCGGTGACCGACAGCCAGTCGAGCACGCGCCCGCGAAGCGCCGTGTCGGCCACCAGGGCGCCCAGGTCGGCGGAGCGGGCGCGCGCCTTCGCCGCGTCGGTGAGCAGGGGGTCGCGCAGCAGGCGGGCGGTCCAGCCGCGGATCTCTTCGGCGAGCTCGTGCGGGCGGTCGCTGACGATGCACACCGACGCCGCCACATCCTCATCGGGCGCGTCCAGGCCCCAGCGTGCGAAGGCGAGCCGGGTCGGCCTGGGGCCGGGAGGCCGGTCGTCCGCCTGCTCGGGCGGGGCCTTCTCGGCGGTGGCCGGCGCGGGCGCTTCGGCAGCGGCGGCTGGCTCGCGAGGCGTGGCCTGCAGGTCGGCCAGGAAGCGGATCAGCGAGTCGTGGATCTGCGCGCCCCGCTTCGCCGGCTTGCAGATCGAGAAGTGGTCTTCCGGCAGCGGGACCGCGATCTCTCCCGGCACGCCCGGGTCGCCGCTGGTGTCGTTGACGACGCGCGCCGCCGGCCCGCGCAGGAACAGCCACCGGCGCCCGAGCGTGACGCCCTTCGTCTCGGCATAGATGCGCGCCTTGAACTTCGACTTCACGTAGAGCGCGCGGAACTGGTTGTTGAGCGTGGCCAGGTGCGCGTTGTGCAGCCTGAGGTCGCCCACCTGCTCGTTCGTGCGCAGCAGCACCTTGACCAGGGTGGCCAGCGTGGCGAGCTCGGCGCCGAAGTGGGGCGTCGCGACGAAGACGACGCCCTTGACCTGCGAGACGAGCGTCTCGTACCGCGCCACGCCCGTGGTGCTGCCGTTGATGAGCGCCGTCTTGATCACCAGGCCGCCCAGGCTGTGGCCGACCAGCACGATGTCGCGGCCGTGCAGCCGCGGCTCGCTGCCGAGGCGGTCGAGCACGGCGGTTCCCTGCTGCGGAAGCGGCATGGCGCTGTCGGTCCACCCCGACAGCGCCGCGTCGTAGCCCAGCACCCAGACGGGGCAGCCGCTGTCCTCGGCCACCCAGGCCGGCCACAGCGTCGCCGGGTCGCGCGGATCGTGCATCCAGGTGGACCGCGCGTCGCCGCCCAGCCCGTGGACGAAGACGACGTGAGGCTTGTCCGCGTCCGGTGCGGCGATGAGTTCCAGCGTGGCCATGGGCGGGTCCTTCGGAGGGGCGCCGCGCGATGTTGCCAGACCGGGGCGGCGGCGATCGGGCGCGCGGGCCCGCGGCCGCTTCCCCGCTCGAAGCGGCCGGCCACGAAGGAGGCGCTATGGATTCCGCGCCGGCGTCACCCGCCACACGGTGTTCGACAGGTCGTCGGCCACGATGAGCGCGCCGCGCGGGTCGACGCTCACGCCGACCGGGCGGCCGCGGGTCTTGCCGTCGGCGCCGCGAAAGCCGGCCACGAAGTCCACCGGCTCGCCGACCGGGCGGCCGTTGCTGAACGGCACGAACACCACCTTGTAGCCCACCGGTTCGGCGCGGTTCCAGCTGCCGTGCTCGCCGACGAAGACGCCGTCGGTGAAGTCGGGCCCCATCGCCGCATGCGAGAAGGCCAGGCCCAGCGCGGCCACGTGCGAGCCGAGGCTGTAGTCGGGGGCGATCGCCGAGGCGACCTTGTCTGGGTCCTGCGGCCGCACCCGCTCGTCCACGTGCTGGCCCCAGTAGCTGTACGGCCAGCCGTAGAAGCCGCCCTCGCGCACGGCGGTGAGGTAGTCGGGCACGAGGTTCGGGCCGATCTCGTCGCGCTCGTTCACCACCGCCCACAGCTGCCCGGTGCCGGGCTGGACGGCCAGCGCGGTCGGGTTGCGCAGGCCGGTGGCGTAGGGCTTGTGGGCGCCGGTCTCGGCGTCCACCTGCCAGACCATCGCCCGGTCGACCTCGGCCGCCATGCCGCGCTCGGTGATGTTGCTGTTGGAGCCGATGCCGACGTAGAGGAAGCGGCCGTCGGCGCTCGCCGCCAGCGCCTTGGTCCAGTGGTGGTTGATGGCCGAGGGCAGGTCCGTCACCTTCACCGGCGGCCCGCTCGCCTGCGTGTCGCCGGGGGTGTAGTCGAAGCGCACCAGCGCGCCCTGGTTGGCGACGTAGAGCCGGTTGCCGACCAGCGCGAGGCCGTAGGGCGCGTCCAGGTTCTCGGCGTAGACGCTGCGCGCCTCGTAGACGCCGTCGCCGTCGGCATCGCGCAGCAGCGTCAGCCGGTTGCCGCCCTTCACCGGGCTGGTGCCCTTGGACTTGATGATGCCGGCGATCACGTCCTTGGGCTTGAGCGCCGGCGCGTGGCCGCCGCGGCCTTCGGCCACCAGGATGTCGCCGTTGGGCAGCACCAGCGTCTGGCGCGGGATCTTCAGGTCGGTGGCGATGGCGCTGATGGCGTAGCCCTGCGGCACGGTGGGCCGCTGGTCGCCCCATTCGGCCGGCTCGGCGATCGTCATGTGGGGCAGCAAGCCGCGCTGCGGCGGCGGCAGCTCCGGGTTGGGGCCGACGCGCGGCGGCTCGGGCTCGGCGCCGCAGGCACCCAGCAGGGCGGAGAAGGCCAGCACGGCGAGAAGACGGGAGCGCGTCATGACGGTTCTCCGACGCGCGGCGCGCGAAAGCCCAGCCAGGTGGCCGCGCAGGCGAGCACGGCCACGATCACCGACAGCACCAGGCCGGCCGGCATGCCCGCCCAGGCATCGCGGGCGTGCATCAGGGCATTGCACAGCCCCAGCACCCACAGCACCAGCAGCACGACCGCATAGCGCCCCGCGCCCTCGGCGCGGCGGCGCGGGCGGAACAGGTCGAACACCGCGAAGACCAGCGCGAGCGAGGCGAACACGAGGCCGCCCGCCACGAGCCACGAGGCGAAGTTGCTCCACTGGATCTCGTAGGACCTGGCATAGGCCGCGTCGCTGAGCGCGGCGCCGAGGAACAGGGGAACGGTTCCCGCCAGCAGCACCGCATGCAGCGGGTGGACGGCGGTGGAATACCGGTGCTCGATGACGGTGACGGCCACGTCGATGTCCTCCTCGGTGGCTGGCGCCGGCGTGCAGGAGCGCGTGCCGGCGCACAGGGGCCGGTCACCGGCAATCAGTGTTCCCGCGGCGGCGGGCCCGAGCGGGGCTAGAATATTCTCTGACTTTCGTCAGAAGTATGGACAACGACCCCCTCCGGCAGGTGCGCCGGTTCAACCGCACCGTCACCCAGCGCATCGGCGCCCTGAGCGACGACTACCTGGGCAGCGGCCGGCCGCTCGGCGAGGCCCGGCTGCTGTTCGAGATCGGGCTGGACGGCGCGACGGTGCGCGACCTGCGCGCGCGCCTGGCGCTCGATTCCGGCTACCTTAGCCGGATGCTGAGGGCGCTGGAGGCGCGCAAGCTGACGACCTCGCGGCGCGACCCGGCGGACGGCCGCGTGAAGCGCGTCGCGCTGACGGCCAGGGGCCGGCGGGAATGGGCGATGCTGGACCAGCGGTCGGCGGACCTCGCGGCCTCGCTGCTCGCGCCGCTCGGGCCTTCGCAGCGCGAACGCCTGCTGGCGGCGATGGCCGAAGTCGAGCGGTGCCTGCGCGCGTCGGCCGTGGCGATCGAGCGCGCCGATCCCTTCGGCGACGAGGCGGTCGCCTGCATCCGCGCGTACTTCCATGAATTGCAAGAGCGTTTCGACGAAGGGTTCGATCCCGGGCTCTCCGTCTCGGCCCATCCGCAAGAGCTGGTGCCGCCGCTGGGGTACTTCTTCCTCGCGCGGCTGGAAGGGGACGCGGTGGGCTGCGGGGCGCTCAAGGTCCAGGAGGGCGGCGTCGGCGAGATCAAGCGCATGTGGGTGGCCCCGTCCGCGCGCGGCCTGGGCATCGCGCAGCGCCTGCTGGCGGCGCTCGAAGCGCAGGCGGTGGCCGCCGGCGTGGACGTGCTCCAGCTCGACACGAACCGCCGCCTGGTGGAGGCCCGCAAGCTGTACGAGCGCAACGGCTACACCGAGATCGCGCCATACAACCGCAACCCCTACGCGCACCACTGGTTCGAGAAGCGGGGCCTGCAGAAGGCGGGCTGAGGTCGCACGGAAACCAGCGGGGAACGCTAGCCGGCCCTGGATGCCGGCGCGGCGCGCCGCCGGCCGGCCAGGCGCAGCCCGTCCCGCACGTTCAGCCCCATCAGCACGAAGTTGGCGGCGCCGGCCAGAAGCTCGACCGCCTGCACGGCGTGGAAGCCCGCATCGAACGTGCCCGACGCGGCCCACCGGTCCAGCACGAGGGCGCACGGCACCAGCACCAGCAGCCCGTTGGCGGCGATCCACGCCATGCGCTTCTTCTTGGCCTCGACCCACCGGCCCGTGCGCGACCGGCCGAGGAACATCCCGCTGCCGCCGGCCGCCGCCATGGCGGGGATCATGAGCCACAGGCCCGGCGCCACGATCAGCGCCTTCAACTGCGCGACCGCGGCCTGCGACCCGAACAGTTCCACGAGCACGGTGGACAGGAAGAAGGTGGCGAGGCACAGCGGGGCGAGGAGTCCCGCGACGAGGTGAACGCGCTTGGGCATGAGGGGTCCTTTCGATGGCCGGGTCCACTCTAGGAACCGCGCGGCGGCGCGCCTAGCCCGAAGGCGGCGACACACTGTCGGGCGTTCGCCGACAATCCGAACACCGCCTCACGGAGCCGCCCCATGGACCGATTCGACGCCATGCGTGCCCTCGTGCAGGTCGTGGAGAGCGGCAGCTACACCAAGGCGGCGCTGCGGCTCGGCCTGCACAAGGCCACCGTCAGCCAGCAGATCCAGCAGCTCGAAGACAAGCTCGGCACCCGGCTGCTCACGCGCACGACCCGCTCGGTCACGCCCACCGACGAGGGCCTCGCGTACTACCGGCATGCGTGCGCCATCCTCGAGCAGGTCGACGCGATGGAAGCCATGCTGCGCAAGGGCACCAGCGCCCCCGCGGGGCATCTGCGCGTCGACGTGCCGGTGGCCATGGGCCGCCTCGTGTTCGCGCCCGAGATCCGCGGCTTCCTCGAACGCTACCCGAGGGTGACGATCGAGCTGGGCTGCACCGACCGCGCCGTCGACCTGGTGCAGGAGGGCGTGGACTGCGCCCTGCGCGGCGGCCAGCTGCCGGACTCGCGGTTGTCGGCACGCCGCGTCGGCGACCTGCGCTTCGTGCTGTGCGCCGCGCCGCGCTACGTCGAGCGGCATGGCCTGCCCGACGTGCCCGGGCAGCTGGTTCGCCATCACCAGGTCGGCTACCTGCTCGCATCGACGGGCAAGCTGCGGCCGGTGGCCCTGCGGCGGGACGGCCGCGAGGAGACCGTCGACGTCCCGGCGCGCATCGTCACCACCGACAGCGCGGTGGCCCTGAGCGCGGGCCTGGACGGGCTGGGCGTCATCATGCTGGCCGAGTTCGTGGCCGGCCACCACCTGGCCAGCGGCGCCCTGGTGCGCGTGCTGCCCGGGTGGCAGTGCCCCTCGCTGCCCCTGCACCTGGTGACGCCCACCACCCGCAGGCGCGCGGCGCGGGTCCAGGCCTTCATGGACTGGGCCCATGCGCTGCTGCTGCGGCGGCTGGGGCCGCAGCTGGAAGTGCGGTGACGTTCAGGCCGGCCGCCGTCCAACAAATGGTGATCGCGGCCCATGAAAAAAAGCGGCTGAGCGTCTCGCGCGCGCGCTCACACAATCGCCGCGAAGCATTCACCGCGGCCGCGCTCCATGATCGACCTCCACTACTGGCCCACCCCGAACGGCTGGAAGATCACCATCATGCTCGAGGAGTGCGGCCTGCCGTACACCGTGGTGCCGGTCGACATCACGCGGCGCGGGCAGCACGAGCCGGCCTTCCTCGCCATCAGCCCGAACCACCGCATCCCGGCGATCGTCGACCGTTCGCCCGCGGACGGCGGCGAGCCGGTGGCGATCTTCGAGAGCGGCGCGATCCTGCAGTACCTCGCGGAGAAGTCGGGCCGCTTCCTGCCCGCGGCGCCGCGGCAGAAGTACGCGGCGCTGCAGTGGCTGTACTGGCAGGTGGGCGGCCTCGGCCCCATGGCCGGCCAGAACGGGCACTTCCTGCTCTACGCCGAAGAGAAGATCCCGTACGCCATCGAGCGCTATGGCGCCGAGATGCGCCGGCTCTACCAGGTGATGGACCGCCAGCTCCAGCGCACGGGCGCCCACCTGGCGGGTGACTACTCCGTGGCGGACATGGCCGCCTTTCCCTGGGTGATGACCCACAAGGCGCAAGGCTTCACGCTGGACGAATGGCCCGGCCTGAAGCGCTGGTTCGCCGCGGTGCGCGCCCGCCCGCAGGTGCAGGCGGGGCTGGCCGTCGGCAGGGAATGGCGCAGGCCCGCCGGCACCGCGATGGACGAAGAAACGCGGCGCAGCCTGTTCGCCGGCGCGGCCGCTTCCCGGGCCGCCAAGGAATGAAACGCATGACCACCATCGAGTTCTTCTTCGACTGCTCCAGCCCCTGGACCTACCTCGGCTTCCACAACGTGCAGCCGCTCGCGCGCGAGTTCGGCGCCACGATCCGCTGGCGCCCCATCCTCGTCGGCGGCGTCTTCAACGCGGTCAACCCGAGCGTCTACGCGACGCGGAGCCATCCGGTGCCCGCCAAGAAGGCCTACTCCGCCAGGAGCCTGCAGGCCTGGGCGCGCCTGGCCGGCATCGCCATCCACCCGGCGCCCACCGTGTTCCCGGTCAACAGCGTCAAGGTGATGCGCGCCTGCCTGGTGCTTGAGCCGCAGGGCCGGCTCGTCGACTTCGCGCGGGCGGCGTTCGAGGCGTACTGGCGCGACGACCTCGACATGTCGCAGGACGGCGTGGTGCGCGAGATCTGCGCCAGGGCCGGCGTGGAGGCCGAGGCGGTGATGCGCGCCATCGCCCGCGACGACGTCAAGGCCGCGCTGCGCGCCAACACCGAGGAGCTCATCGCCCGCGGCGGCTTCGGCTCGCCCACGCTGTTCGTGAACGGCGACGACATGTATTTCGGCAACGACCACCTGCCGCTGGTGCGGGCGGCGCTGCAAGGCGCGGATCAAACAAAAATTGATAGGCCGGGATAACAAGATGTCGCTATTCGGAATACCCCGCCGTCGCTAGGATCGACCGCACTGAATCACGGCACGGGCGCACTGGCGGGCAACGATGAGTTTGAGAGACAAGGCCATCCTGTCGGGCGTCGGCGAAACGCGCTACGTGCGCGCCCCCGGGTCCGGCAAGACACCGATCGCGCTGCAGATGGAGGCGGCTCTCGCCGCCATCGCCGACGCCGGGCTGAAGCCCACCGACATCGACGGGATCATCCCGTTCGCGATCGGGCCGCTGGTGGCGGAAGACTTCGTCACCAACTTCGGCATCCCCGACCTCAAGTTTTCCGCGCTGACGCCCATGGGCGGCGCGAGCGCCACCGCCAGCCTGCAGTGCGCGGCGGCGGCCATCGCATCTGGCATCTGCCGCCACGTGCTGATCTCCCTGGGCCGCAACGGCTACTCCGGCACGCGCATCACCAGCCGCATCGCGGCGATGCCGCAGTTCCGCGTGGTCGGCGAGTTCGAGGTGCCCTCCGGCGCCATCGCGCCGGCGCAGTTCTACGCCCCGATGGCGCGCCGCCACATGGCGCTGTACGGCACGACGAGCCGCCAGCTCGCGCAGATCGCCGTGACCATGCGCAGCCATGCGCTGCTCAACGGCAACGCGGTCATGAAGGAGCCGATGACCGTCGAGGACCATCAGGCGTCGCGCCTCATCTCCGACCCGCTGCGCATGTACGACTGCAGCCTGGAAAGCGACGGCGCCGCCTGCGTGGTGATCAGCGCGGCGGACCATGCGAAGGACATGCCCGGGCGCGCGGTGTACCTCTCGGGCGTGGGCGAGGGCCATCCGGAGAGCCCGAGCGCGGTCAGCCAGCGCCGCGACCTGCTGGCGTTCGGCACCGCCAAGGCCGCACGCCGGGCCTTCGAGATGGCGGGCGTCACGCCGGCCGACATCGACGTCGCCGAGATCTACGACTGCTTCACCTTCATCGTGCTGCGCCAGCTCGAGGAGCTCGGCTTCTGCAAGACCGGCGAAGGCGGCGCCTTCGTGCAGGACGGCGGCATCGCGCTGGGCGGGCGGCTGCCGGTCAACACGCACGGGGGCCTGCTGTCGCAGGCGCACGTGGGCGGCATGAACCACATCGTCGAGCTCGTGCGGCAGCTGCGCGGCGAAGCCGGCCGCGCGCAGGTGAAAGGCGCCGAGGTCGGCCTCGTCACCGGGTTCGGCGACATGTGCGACGGCTCCGTCGCCATCATGCGGAGAGGCTGATGTCGGCCAGCAACTACCTGGTTCCCGAGCCCGACGCCGGGCCGGACACGCAGCCCTACTGGGACGGGCTCAAGGACGGCCGCTTCCTGGTGCAGCAGTGCGCCGCGTGCGGCAAGCGGCGCCACTACCCGCGGCCCGTCTGCGCCGTGTGCCACGCCATGGCGTTCGACTGGGTGCCGGTGCGCGAGACGGGCACCGTGCACAGCTGGACGGTCTGCCACCACGCCTTCCTGCCCGCATTCAAGACGCAGCTGCCCTACGTGCTGGTGGTGGCCGACATCGACGGCGACCTGCGGGTGAACCTGCAGCTCGAAGGCCCGGCCGACCAGCCCTTGAAGATCGGCGATCCGGTGCGCATCGCGTATCGCGTCGTCAACGAGCGGCTCACGCTGCCCGTGCTGGTGCGTGGGGCGGGCGATGCATAGGTTCGCCTTCGCCGGCGTGGCCTTTCCCGAGGACGCCGTGCGCGAGCGTGCGCGCGCGCGGGCCTTCCTGGAGGCCGAGCGGGACGCCGGCAGCTTCGTGCCGCACAAGTGCTTCTGGACGACCTACGACCCGGCGTTCAGCCGGCGGGCGGCGGCCGAAGGCTTCGTGGCGATGACGTGGCCCAAGGAATACGGCGGCCGCGCGCTGTCGCCGCTCGCGCGGTTCGCGGTCACCGAGGAGATGCTCGCGGCCGGCGCCCCGTGCGGCGCGCACTGGATCGCCGACCGCCAGTCGGGCCCGCTCATCATGCGGCACGGCAGCGAGCGCGCGCGCCGGGCCATCCTGCCGCGGATCGCGGCCGGCGAATGCTATTTCGCGATCGGCATGAGCGAGCCCGACACCGGATCGGACCTGGCCGCGGTGCGCACGCGGGCCACGCGCCGCGACGGCGGCTACGCGATCAGCGGCAGCAAGATCTGGACGACCAACGGCCACCTCGCGCACTACATGCTCACCCTGGTGCGCACGGGCGCTTCGGTGGAAGAGCGGCATCGCGGGCTGAGCCAGTTCATCGTCGACCTGAAGTCGCCGGGCATCACGATCCGTCCGATCCACGACCTGTCGGGCCGCCACGAGTTCAACCAGATCTTCTTCGACGACGTGTTCGTGCCGGACGACATGCGCGTGGGCGACGAAGGCGACGGCTGGTCCATGGTGACCTCGGAACTCACGCTCGAGCGCTCCGGACCGGACCGCTTCCTCTCGGACTTCCGGCTGCTGGCCGAAGGCATCTCGGCCATCGGCGCCCGGCCGGACCGGCACCAGGCGGTGGCCGTCGGCCGGCTCGTGTCGCACCTGCTGCCGCTGCGGCGCATGTCGGCGTCCATCGCCGGCCAGCTCGCCGCGGGCACCGATCCGCACCAGGAGGCCGCGCTGGTCAAGGAGATGGGCACGAACTTCGAGCGCGAGGTGCCCGAGGTGCTGCGCTCCGTGCTCGCGCTGGACACGATGGCCGAGGGCGGGGCCTGCGCGGAAGGCTATGCGGACGTGCTGCTGGCGGCGCCCTCGTTCACCTTGCGCGGCGGCACGCGCGAGATCATGCGCGGCGTGATCGCGCGCGGACTGGGGCTGCGCTGATGAGCGCGGCGACGCCAGCGCCGGTGGACGACGTGGGGACGATCCTCGTCGACCAGCTGCAGCGGCTGTGCGGGCAGGCCGGCGGCGGCGCGGACGAGACCTTCGACGCCGGGCTGTGGGCCGAGATCGCCGCAGCCGGCTTCCACACGGCCCTGCTGCCCGAGGCGCACGGCGGCGCCGGCGTGACGCCGGCGCAGGCAATGGGGCTGGTGCGGGCGGCCGCGGGCCTGGCGCTGCCCGTGCCGCTGGCCGAGACCATGATGTCGCTGGCGCTGTACGCGCAGGCGGGCGGCGGGAACCTGCCGGGCACGCTGAGCTGGAGCTGCGAGCCGGGCACCGCGCAGGAAGCGCTCGACGGCCTGCGCGTGACCGCGACGGCCCGCGCCGTGCCGCATGGCCGCTTCGCGGACCACGTGCTCGTGCCGGTCGCGTGCAACGGCCGGCTGCATCTGGCGGCCCTGCCGGTGGCGCAGGCCGCCGTGCAGCCGCACCACAACCTGGCCGGCGAGCCGCGCGACACGCTGGCATGGACGGATGCGGCCGTGCCGCGCCTCTCGGCGCCCGCGATGGCGGATGAAGGCGCCGATGCCCTGCTGGTCGCGGGCGCCTTCATCCGCGCGCAGCAGATGGTGGGCGCGATGCAGCGTGCGCTGGACCACGCGGTCGCCTACGCGCAGGAACGCAGGCAGTTCGGCCAGCCCATCGGCCGCTTCCAGGCCGTGCAGCACCCGCTGGCCGTCGCGGCCGGCCACCTGGCGGCCGCCACCGCGGCCGCGGACGCCGCGGCCGATGCCTGCGGCAGCGGCTCGTTCGCCTTCGCGGCGGCCATCGCGAAGAGCCGCGCCGGCGAGGCCGCCGGCATCGTGGCCGCCACCTGCCACCAGGTGCTGGGCGCGATGGGGTTCACGCGCGAGCACGAGCTGCACAAGGTCACCCGCAGGCTCTGGGCCTGGCGGGACGAATACGGCAACGAAGCGCTGTGGCAGGAGCGGATCGGCCGCGCCGTCTGCGCGGGCGGCGGCGACCGCCTGTGGCAGACGGTGGTGGACGGGTTCCCGCGGGCGCATGGAGACGGCAAGCATGGTTGAGAGGAAGGCGGGGCAGGGCCCGCTGGCGGGTGTGCGGGTGGTCGACCTCACGAGCGTGATCATGGGGCCGTTCGCGACGCACATCCTGGCCGACATGGGCGCGGACGTCATCAAGGTGGAATCGCCCGAGGGCGACTCCTTCCGCAACTACCGGCCGCTGCGCAACGAAGGCATGGCCGGCAGCTTCCTGCACCTGAACCGCAACAAGCGCAGCGTGGTGCTCGACCTGAAGCAGCCGCAGGCCGCCGAGGCGCTGGACAAGCTGATCGCCGGCGCCGACGTGTTCGTCCATTCGCTGCGCCCCCAGGCGATCGAGCGCCTGGGATACGGCTACGGCCGGGTGCGCGAACTCAACCCGAAGATCGTCTACTGCGGGGCCTTCGGCTTCGGCGCCGGCGGGCCCTACGGCAACAAGGCGGCGTACGACGACCTCATCCAGGCCGGCTCGGGCCTCGCGTCGCTGGCCCTGGCCGCGCATGCGGAGCCTGCCTACATGCCCACCGTGCTGTGCGACAAGCTCACCGGCCAGGTCGTCGCCTACGCGATCACCGCCGCGCTGTTCCAGCGCGAGCGCACCGGCCAGGGCGAGGAGATCGAGGTGCCCATGTTCGAGACGACCATCGAGTTCGCGATGATCGAGCACATGGGCGGCTCGGCCTTCGTGCCGCCGCTGGGCGAGCCCGGCTTCCACCGCGTGCTGTCGCCGCGCCGCAAGCCCTACCGCACCCGGGACTCGTACGCCTGCATCCTGCCGTACTCCGACCGCAACTGGCTGGACTTCTTCAAGTTCACCGGGCGCACCGACCTGATCGGCGACGACCGGTTCACCGACCTGAAGAACCGCGTGCAGCACATCGACCTGCTGTACGCGGTGGTCGAGGAGGAGGCACGGCGCAAGACCACCGGCGAGTGGGTGGCCTTCTGCGACGGCGTGAGCATCCCCTGCATGCCGGTGCTGTCGATGAGCGAGCTGGCGCACGACGAGCACGTGAAGGCGGTGAAGCTGTTCGAGACGGCCGAGCATCCCAGCCAGGGCGCCTACCGCGTGCTGCGCAGCCCGATCAGCTTCAAGTCGTCGCCGTTCCGGGTGGCGCGCCACGCTCCGCGCCTGGGCGAGCACACGCAGGAAGTGCTGGCGGAGATCGGGTGCGCGGACAACCAGCAGGCGAGGGCCGACTCATGAGCGAACACCTGGAATTCACCGTGGCGGCGGGCGTGGCCACCCTCCGCCTGAACCGGCCCGAGCGCATGAACGCGTTCACCTTCGAGATGATCGACCGCTGGGCCGCCGCGCTGCGCGAATGCCGCGAGCGCCCGGACGTGAAGGTCGTCGTCGTGACCGGCGCAGGGCAGGCCTTCTGCAGCGGCGGCGACATCGTCGAGATGGAAGACCGCCTGCAGCAGACGCCCGCGCAGCGCAAGGACGAGCTGTTCGAGCGCATCCAGCGCATCCCGCTCGCCCTGGAGGACCTCGACAAGCCGGTGCTCGCCGCGATCAACGGCGCCGCCACCGGCGCCGGCCTCGACCTGGCGCTGATGTGCGACATCCGCTATGCGGCGCAGAGCGCGCGCATGGCCGAGACGTACATCCGGGTCGGGCTGGTGCCGGGGGCGGGCGGCGCGCATTTCCTGCCGCGCGTCGTGGGCACGGCGAAGGCGCTGGAGATGTTCCTGACCGGCGAGTTCATCGACGCGGCCGAGGCCTTGCGCATCGGGCTGGTGAACAAGGTGTTCCCCGACGAGACGTTCCTCGCGGACGTCGAGCGCATCGCGCAGCGCATGGCGCGCGCGCCCGCGCTGCCGTCGCGCCTGATCAAGCGGGCCATCCTGCAGGGGGTGCGCAACGACCTGCGCACCAACCTCGACCTGATCTCCTCGCACTACGCCGTCGCCACGGCGGCGAAGGAGCACCACGAGGCCGTGCGGGCCTTCGTGGCGGAGCGCAAGGCGTGAGCGGAGCGCCTTCCCTGCCGTTGCGCCCCGAGGACGAGGCGTGGGTGCGCGCGGCGCTGCGCGAGGCGGATGCCGCCGTGCTGCTGATGGTGCTGGTGCACCTCACCGGCGACACGGGCCACCTGGAGGCGTTCGCGCAGGCCGTCCGCCCCGACGCCGAGCCGGACCCGTCGGCCATCGCCCGCCTGCACGGCCTGCTGGTCGAGGCCTTGCGGCGCCCGGCGGGGCGCCCGCCCGAGCTCACGCCCGCGACGTTCAACCGGATGATGAGCGCCTGCGTGGGGCAGGCCGTGCCGCCCGAGTACGTGCCGATGATCATGGAGGACCTCGGCTTCGAGGCGTCTCCGGGCCTGGCCGACGCGGCCAGCCTCGCCGGCCGGCTGGGGGAGTTCCGCGTCCTCGTCATCGGCATGGGCGCCGCCGGCCTGTGCGCCGCGATGCAGCTGTCCAAGGCCGGCGTGCCGTTCGATGCCGTGGAGAAGAACCCCGACGTGGGCGGCACCTGGTTCGAGAACCGCTACCCCGGCGCCGGCGTCGACGCACCGAACCACCTGTACTCGTACTCGTTCGAGCAGAACCATTCGTGGACGCGCTTCTTCGTGCGCCAGCCCGAGTTGCTCGCGTACTTCCGCGACTGCGCCCGGCGCTACGGCCTGTACGAGCGCATCGAGTTCGGCACCGAGGTCGTGTCGGCCCGCTATTCGGCGGCGGATGCGCTGTGGACGGTGACGACGCGCGGCAAGGACGGCCGCACGCGCGAGCGTCGCGTGAATGCGGTGATCTCGGCCGTCGGCCAGCTGAACCGGCCCGCCATCCCGGCGATCCCGGGGCTGGACCGGTTCGAGGGAACGGCCGTCCACACCGCCGCCTGGCACGACGGCGTGCAGGTCGAGGGCAGGCGCGTGGCCATGATCGGCACCGGCGCGAGCGGCATGCAGGTCGCACCCACCATCGCGCCGCACGTGCGCCGGCTCACCGTCTTCCAGCGCTCGCCCAACTGGGTGCGCACGCGGCCGCGCTATCACGAGCAGGTCGGCCCCGGCAAGCAATGGGCGCTCTCCACGCTGCCGTACTACGCGACCTGGTACCGCTTCCAGCTCTTCTGGGCCAACAGCGACGCGCTGCACCACGCCCTGCAGAAGGCGCCCGGCTGGACCGACACGCGCACCATCTCGCCGGCCAACGCGGCGCTGCGCGAGCAGTGGGAGGTCTACATGCGCGAGTCGGCCGGGACGGACGCCGAACTGCTCGCCAAGACCCTGCCGGACTACCCGCCCTTCGGCAAGCGCCCGCTGCTGGACAACAACTGGTTCGAGATGCTGCGGCGGCCGAACGTCGACCTGGTGACGGACGGCGTCGAGCGCATCGAGCCGGATGCGGTCGTCACGCGCTCGGGCCAGCGCCACCCGGCCGACGTGATCGTCTTCGCCACCGGCTTCCAGGCCAGCCGGATGCTCCACCCGATGGAGATCCGCGGCCGCCACGGCAGGACGCTGCGCGACCTGTGGGGCGAGGAGAACCCGCGCGCCTACCTGGGCGTGACGGTGCCGGGCTTTCCCAACTTCTTCCTGCTCTACGGGCCCAACACCAACCTGGGCCACGGCGGCAGCGTGATCTTCCACCTGGAGATCCAGGTCCGCTACGTCCTCGGCTGCCTCGACCTGCTCGCCCGCACCGGAAGCCGCGCCATGGAATGCCGCGAGGACGTTCACGACGCCTACAACGACCGCGTGGACGCCGCGCACGACGCCATGGTGTGGACGCACGAGGGCGTGAACAACTGGTACAAGAACCGCGCGGGCCGGGTGACGACCAATTCACCGTGGCGCATCGTCGACTACTGGACGATGGCGCGCGCGCCCCGGGCGGCGGATTTCACCTTCGACGAGCGGCGCGCGGCCGCGGCGCAGGAGTGAACGAGATGCCGCAGCCGCTGGACGCGATCATCGTCGGCGCGGGCTTCTCGGGCATCTGCCTGGGCGTGCGGCTGGTGCGCGCGGGCATCCGCTCGTTCGCGATCCTGGAGAAGAACGACGGCGTCGGCGGCTGCTGGCACGACAACGACTACCCGGGCGCGGCCTGCGACGTGCCCTCGCTGCTGTACTCGTACTCGTTCGCGCCCAAGCACGACTGGAGCCGCGTCTTCTCGCCCCGCGAGGAGATCAAGGGCTACCTGGAGGACTGCGCGGACCGCTTCGGCGTGCGCCCGCACATCCGGCTCGGCACCGAGGTGGTGAGCGCGACGTGGCAGGCCGAGCGCAGCCTCTGGCGGGTGCAGACTGCGACCGACGTGCTGGAGGCTCGCGTCTTCGTCTCGGCCGTCGGCCAGCTGAGCCGGCCGAAGGTGCCGGAGATTCCTGGCCTCGCCGGATTCAAGGGCCGCGCCTTCCACTCCGCATGGTTCGACAGGCAGGCCCCGCTCGCGGGCGCCGACGTCGCGCTCGTGGGCAGCGGCGCCAGCGCGATCCAGATCGCCCCCGCGATCGCGCCGAAGGTGAGGTCGCTCGTCATCTTCCAGCGTTCGCCGACCTGGATCGTCCCGAAGGCCGACCGGCCGTTCGGGGCCGGCGAGAAGCGCCGGTTCGCGCGCCTTCCCTTCATTCCCAGGTCCATCCGCTGGCGCACCTACTGGACGTTCGAGAGAACGTACAAGCGCATCCAGCTCGGAACGCCGCAGGCGGACGAGTTCCGTGCCCAGTGCAACGCCTTCATCGATGCCTCGGTCGCGGACCCGGTGCTGCGCGAGAAGGTGCGCCCGGACCATGCGCCCTCGTGCAAGCGGGTGCTCAAGTCCAACGACTGGTTCCCCACGCTGCAGCGGCCGAACGTGCGGCTGGAGACGGGCGGCATCGAGAAGATCACCGACCGGGCCATCGTCACGCGGGACGGCGTGGCGCACCCCGCGGACACCATCGTCTTCGCCACCGGCTTCGACTCCACGCGCTTTCTCGAGCCCATGGCCGTCACGGGCACCGCCGGGCGGCGGCTGGACCAGGCATGGGCCGACGGCGCCAGCGCCTACTGGGGCATCGCCGTGCCCGGCTTCCCCAACTTCTTCATGATGTACGGGCCGAACACCAACGCCCACAACTCGATCGTCTTCCTGATCGAGGCGCAGGCGCGCTACATCGCCGCGATGGTCGGGCACGTCCACGCCGGCCGCTTCGTCGAGGCCGACCTGAAGCCGGACGTGATGGCCCGGTTCGACGCGCAAACGCAGGAGCGCAGCAAGCGCTTCGTCTGGGCCGACCACTGCGGCAGCTGGTACAAGACCGCCGCGGGCCGGATCACCAACAACCTGCCGTACTCCACGTTCACCTACTTCCTGCGGACGTGGCGGCCCGACCTGTCCGAGTTCGAGATCAAGCGCGCGGCCCGCGGCATGCGGGAGCAGGCCGCATGATGGCCCGCGACCTTTCCTCGCTGCTGGCGCCGCGCTCCATCGCGCTGATCGGCGCGTCGGAGAAGTCGCGCTGGTCGCAGGTCGCGTTCGACAACCTCACGCGGCCCGGCACCTCCGCCCGGCTGCACCTGGTCAACCGGCGCGGCGCCCCCGCGCACGGGCGGGAGTCGTTCGCCAGCTGCGCCGACATCGGCACGCCGGTCGACCTCGGGGTGCTCATCGTCCCCACCGACGCGGTGGGCCCGGCGCTCGAAGACCTCGCGGCGTCCGGCGCGCGCAATGCCGTCGTCCTGACTTCCGGCTTCGCGGAAGTGGGGGAGGCGGGGCGGCGCGCGCAGGACCGCCTGGCCGCGTTCGCGCGCGAGGCCGGCCTCTCGGTGGTGGGCCCCAACAGCCTGGGCTTCGTCAACTTCCTCGACGGCGTGGCGCCGTGGCTCGCGCCGCCGCGGCATCCGGGGCGCACGGGCCCCATCGCCGTCATCTCACACAGCGGGCAGGTGGCCTACCAGCTCGTCAACGCCGCGCGGCATCAGGGGGTCGGGCTCAGCCACCTGGTCAGCACCGGCAACGAGCTCGACCTGGACGTCACGGCCTTCGCCGCCCACCTGATCGCGGACGATCGCGTGCGCGCCATCGTCCTGTACCTGGAGACGGTGCGGCATCCCGAGCGCTTCGTCGAGGTCGCGCGGCTGGCCAGTGCCGCCGGCAAGGCGCTGGTGGTGCAGAAGATCGGCGCGAGCGAGGTCGCGGCGCGCTCGGCCCAGGCGCACACGGGCGCGCTCGTCGGCGACGACCGCGCCTTCGACGCGGTCTGCGAGCAATACGGCGTCGTGCGCGTGCATGCGCTGGAGGACCTCGTCGCCACGGCCGACCTGATCGCCCGCACCGGCGTGCTGCGCGCGGGCGGCGTGGGGCTCATGTCCAACTCCGGTGGCGTCTGCGGCATTTCCGCCGACGCGGCGGCCAAGGCGGGCTTGCCGGTGCCGCCGATCTCGCAGGCGACGCGGCAGGCGCTGGCCGAGCTGCTGCCCGACTACGCGACCTGCCAGAACCCCCTGGACATCACCGGCGCCGCCGCCGCCGACCGGTCGCTCTACGAGTGCACGCTGCGCGTCATGGCGGCCGAGCCTGCGTTCAGCACCGTCGTGTGCTTCGGCGACCTGCCCGCCAGCCGTGCGGAGTCCGATGCCTCCCTGCTGTCGGGGTTGATGCACATGGGGCGGGCCGCGCAGGGCGCGCCCATCCCGGTGTTCGTCATGAACTGCATCCAGCGGGAAGTGACGGCGGAAGGCCGCGAGATCGCGGACGAATACCGGCTGCCGCTGGTGGCCGCCGGCCTGGACCGCGGCCTGGCGGCGCTGGGCCGCGCCCACTGGTGGTCGCAGCGGCAGCGCCGCGAGCGGCCCGGGCGCCGGGCGGGCGGGCCGGGCGTGGTGCGCGTCGCCTCGCCATGCTCCGAACACACCGCCATGCAGCTTCTGCAGGCCCATGGCATTCCCGTCGTGCCCGCGGTGCTGGCGCGCAGCGCGGAGGACGCGGTGGCCGCGGCGGCCCGGCTGGACGGCCCCGCGGCCTTGAAGGTCTGCTCGCCCGACATCGCGCACAAGACCGAGGTGGGCGGCGTGGCGCTCGACGTGCGCGGCGACGACGCGGTGCGTGCGGCCTACGGCAAGGTGCTGTCGCGCGTGCCGGCCTCGGCGCGCATCGAAGGCGTGCTCGTCGCCCCCATGCGCGAACGCGCGGTCGAGCTGATCGTGGGCGTGAGCCGCGACCCGACCTGGGGCCCGATGCTGGCCGTGGGGCTGGGCGGCATCTGGGTGGAGACCCTGAAGGACGTGGCCCTGCGCCGGCTGCCGGTGGATGCGGCGGACGTGGCCGAGATGCTCGAGAGCCTGAAGGCGGCGCCGCTGCTGCGCGGCAGCCGGGGCCGCCGCCCGGTGGACCTGCAGGCGCTGGGCCGCACCATCGCGAGAATCGGCGACCTGGCCCTGGCGCTCGGCCCGCGGCTGGAGGCGCTGGAGATCAATCCCCTGCGGGTCGAGGGCGCCGGCTGCGAGGCGCTCGATGCCCTGATCGTCACGGCGGCGGAGGAGACCCGGTGAACGCCGAGCGCACCCCCGTCATCATCGGCGCCGGCCAGGTGAACCGGCGCGACGACGATCTGGCAACGGCGACCGACGCGGCGGGCCTGATGCGCGAAGCCTTGCAGGCCGCGCAGGAAGACGCCGGCTGCGCCGCGCTCGCCGCCTGCGACACGCTGGAGCTGGTGCGCCTGTTCTCGTCGGCGATGGACCACATCCCCGGCTTCCTGGCGGCGCGGTTCCCCGGCCTTCGCAGCGTCCCGCAGTTCGTGGCGGGCCATGGGAACACGCCGCTGCTGCTGCTGAGCCGCGCGGCCAACCGCATCGCGTCCGGCGAAGCGCAGGTCTGCGCCATCGCGGGCGCCGAGGCCTACCGCACCGAGAAGCGGCTGGCGGCGCGCGCGGCCGGCAGCGCGCACAACCCCGACACCATGCAGCAGGCGCTGGCGCAGCGCACGAGCGCCGCCGCGCTGCGCTACGGGCTCGTCTCGCCCATCGAGATCTATCCGCTGTTCGAGAACGCGATGCGGGCGGCCTGGGGCCAGACGCTCGCGCAGGCGCAGGACGAGTCCGCGCGCATCTGGTCCGGCCTGTCCAAGGTGGCCGCGGCCAATCCGCACGCGTCGATCCGCACGCCGCTGGAGCCCGCCGACATCCTGGCCCCGACGCCGCGCAACCGCATGCTCGGGTTTCCGTACACCACGCTGCAGGTGGCCAACAACAGCGTCAACCAGGGCGCGGCAGTCATCCTCGCCAGCCTGGCCGCCGCGAGAAGGCTGGGCGTGCCCGAGGACAGGCTCGTCTTCGTCGGCGCCGGCGCGGCCGCCGACGAATCGCACGACATCCGCGAGCGCCGCGACTTCCATTCGTCGCCCGCGCTAGAGGCATCCATCGGCCTCGCGCTCGAGCGCAACGGCCTGAGCGCGGCGGACTGCGACGAGATCGAGCTGTACTCCTGCTTCCCCTGCGTTCCGAAGTACGCCCGCCGGGTCGCCGGCATCGCGGCGGACCGGCCGCTGTCGGTCTCGGGCGGCCTCACGTTCGCGGGCGGCCCGATCCGCAACTACATGATGCACGCCGTCGCCGCGATGGCCGGCGCGCTGCGGCGCCGCGGCAACGGCCACGGCCTGCTGTTCGCCAACGGCGGCTTCATGACCAATGCGCACTCGGTCGTGCTCTCGCGCGCGCCGCTCGCGGCGCGGCTGCCGCGCAGCTTCGACGTGCAGGCCGAGGCCGACGCGAGGCGCGGCGCCGTGCCCGCCTTCGTCGATGCCTACGAAGGGCCGGCGCGCATCGAGACCCATGTGGTGATGCACGACCGCGAAGGGCGCCCCGGGCGCGCGACGCTGGTCGCGCGCTCCCCGTCCGGCGAGCGCCTGTTCTGCAAGGCAGACGCGGGCGACGCCGCGTTGGTGGAGCTCCTGACTGCCGGCGCCACCGAGCCGGTGGGTCAGTGGGGGAGGGTGGTTCGCAGCGGCGACGGGATGAACCTCTGGGAGCCGGCCTGACGCCGGCAGCGGGGGATCCGTGGTGAATTTCAATCGACTAGGAGACAGTGACATGACCATCAATCGACGCCTCGTTCTGGCCGCCGGCTTCTCCGCCATGGCCGCCCCCGCGGTCCTTCGCGCCCAGGACGGCTACCCCACCCGGCCGATCGAGATCATCGTGCCGGCCACGGCGGGCGGCGGCGCCGACCTCGGCGCCCGCCGCATCGGCGAGCTGATGAGCCCGGTGCTGGGCCAGCCCATCGTGATCCAGAACAAGGCGGGCGTCGCGGGCTCGGTCGCCGCGCAGTTCGTCGCGCGGTCCGAGAAGACGGGCTACGTCATCGGCATGGCGACCGATTCGTCGGTGCTGATCAACCCGCTGGTGCTGACCGACTTCAACTACAAGCTGGAAGACTTCGAGCTGCTGTCGCCGCTGTACATGGGCGGCATGGCGCTGGCGGTGCACAAGGACTTCCCGGCCAGGACGGTGCAGGAGTTCGTCGACGAGGTCCGCAGGCGGGGCGAGGTGAACTGCGCCACGTTCGGCGTGGTCAGCTCCACGCGGCTGTCCGCCGAGATGTTCATGAGCGACGCCAACGTGAAGATGAACATGATCCCGTACAAGGGCGAGGCCGACGCCGTGCGCGACGTGCTCGGCAACATCGTGCCGGCGTTCTTCGGCACGACGGCCAGCCTGCTCGCGCAGCATCGTGCCGGCGCCCTGCGCGTGCTGGGCATCTCGTCCACCGAGCGCATCGGCGCCCTGTCCGAAGTGCCGACGTTCAAGGAGCTCGGCCTGACCAACACGGTGTACCGCTGGTTCCACGGGCTCATGGTGCCCAAGGGCACGCCCAAGCCGGTGGTCGACAAGCTGGCCGCCACGATGATCCCGCTGGTGGGCAGCGACAAGTTCCGCGCCTCCATCGCCGCCGACCTGACGCCGACGCCGATGGAGCCGGCGGCGTTCACCGAGATGGCCATGGCCGCCCGCGAGCGGGTGCGCGTGATCATCAAGGAAAAGAACCTCAAGGCAGGCTGAGGCGCGGCCGGTGTCCCCGCTGGAGCCGCAGACGGCCGCCATGCTCGCCCGCGCCGAGGCGCTGGGCGTGCGGCCGATCGAGTCGCTGTCGCCGCAGGATGCGCGCACGGAGCTCGCGGCGCTCGCGCGCATGCGGCCGCCCGTCGCCGGGGACTGCGCCGTGCGCGAGCTGCGGATCCCCGGCGCCGGCGGCCTGTCCCTGCGCGCGCGGCTGTACCTGCCCGGTACGGCGCCGGTGCCCGCGCCGGTGATCGTCTACTTCCACGGCGGCGGCCACGTCATCGGCTCCATCGACACGCACGACGACACGGCGCGCCGCACCGCGCTGGCGGCGAACGCGGCGCTCGTCTCCGTGGACTACCGCAAGGCGCCGGAAGCGCGCTTTCCCGCCGCCGTCGAGGATGCATGGCAGGCCTTGCGCTGGGTCGCCCGGCACGCTGCCGGCCTGGGCCTGGACGCCGGCCGGATCGCGGTGATGGGCGACAGCGCCGGCGCCAACCTGGCCACGGTCGCCGCCCTCATGGCGCGCGACCAGGGCGGGCCCGCGCTGGCGCTGCAGGTGCTGGTGTACCCGGTGGCCGACTACCGCCTGGAGGCGGGCAGCTTCGAGCGCTTCGCCAGCGGCTGCGGCGTCCTGTCGGCCGAGGCGATGCGCTGGTTCCGCCGCCACTACCTGCGCGGCCCCGAAGACGCGCTCGACTGGCGCGCCTCGCCGATCCTCGCCGCGTCGTGCGCGGGGCTGCCGCCCGCGCTCGTGATCGCGGCCGGGTGCGACCCGCTCGTCGACGACGTGAGGCTCTACGCGCGGCGCCTCGAAGCCTCGGGCGTGCCCACCGAGCACGTCGAGTACGCCGGGACGGTGCACGGCTTCTTCGCCAACCCCCATGTGCTGGACGCGGCGCGCGATGCCAACGGGCGGGTGGCCGCGCGCCTGCGCGCCGCGTTCGGGCTCCAACGTACGGAAAGCCTGGCCGAATGACTTCTCCCACCGACGACGACGTGGTCCTGCTGGATTGCCCCGCGCCCCACGTCGCCCTGGTCACGCTGAACCGGCCGCAGGCCCGCAACGCGGTCGACGGCCGGGTGGTGCGGCGCCTCGCCGCCATCATCGAAGAGACCGAGTCCGACCCCGGCACCTGGGTCACCATCGTGACCGGCGCGGGCCGACAGGCGTTCAGCGCCGGTGCCGACCTGAAGGCCATCGCTGGAGGGCAGATCGATTCGGTCCGCACGCCGCAGGCCGGCTTCGCCGGCTTCGTCTTCGCGCAGCGCACCAAGCCGTGGATCGCCGCCGTCAATGGCCCGGCGCTGGCCGGCGGGCTCGAGATCATGCTGGCGTGCGAACTGGCCGTGGCGGCCGACCATGCGGTCTTCGGCCTGCCCGAGGTGAAGCGTTCGCTGGTGGCCGGCGCCGGAGGCCTCTGGCGGCTGCCGCGGTCGCTGCCGCGCGTGGTCGCCAACCGGATGGTGCTCGCGGGCGGCACGATCACGGCCGCGCAGGCGCTGCAGTTCGGCCTGGTCAACGACGTCGTGTCGTTCGAAGCACTGCGCGCCCGGGCGCTGGAACTCGCGGCGGACGTCGCGGCCTGCGCGCCGCTGGCGGTGCGCGAGGCGATGGCGATCACGCGGGCCGCCGTCCTTCACGGCGAGGCCGAGCTGCGGACACAGGCGGTCGCGGCGATGCAGCGCATCCGCCGGACCGCCGACTTCCTCGAAGGACCGCGCGCGTTCGTCGAGAAGCGCGCGCCGCACTGGCAGGGGGGCTGACGCATGCGCACGCCGATCTGCGAGAAGCTGGGCTGCGAGGTGCCGATCTTCGGCTTCTCGCATTGCCGCGACGTCGTCGTCGAGATCAGCCGCGCGGGCGGCTGCGGGGTGCTGGGCGCGCACCTGTTCTCGCCCGAGGGCCTGGAGGCCGAGCTGCGCTGGATCGACGAGCACGTGGGGGACCGCCCGTACGGCGTCGACGTGCTGATCCCCGGCCGCTACGCGAAGGACGCCGAGACTTCCGAGGGGCCGCTGCGCGAGCTCGTGCCGCCGGCGCACCTGAAGTTCGTCGACGACATGCTCGCGGACGCCGGCATCCCCGAGCTGCCGGACGAGGTCGCGCAGCAGGTGGCGCGCGACCGCAGGCAGAGCGAGCGCAACAACACCCCGGCCGGCGCGATGAGGCTGCTCGAGGTGGCGATGCGCCATCCCAAGGCCCGGCTGATCGTCAGCGCGCTGGGCACGCCGCCGCCGCACCTCGTCGACGAATGCCATGCGCTGGGCAAGCTGGTGGGCGCGCTGTGCGGCAAGCCGGAGCACGCGGCGCGGCACCGCGACGCCGGCCTCGACCTCGTCATCGCCCAGGGCAGCGAGGCGGCCGGGCACACCGGGCAGATCAGCACCCTCGTGCTGCTGCCGCAGGTGATCGCCGCGGCGCAGGGCCGCATGGCGGTGCTGGCCGCCGGCGGCATCAGCCGCGGCAGCCAGATCGCCGGGGCGATCGCGATGGGCGCCGAGGGCGTGTGGTGCGGCACGCTGTGGCTGGCCACGCGCGAGAGCGAGCTGCTGCCCTTCCAGAAGAACGTGCTGTTCCGCGCCCGCGCCGAGGACGCGGTGCAGAGCCTCAGCCGCACCGGCAAGCCGGTGCGCCTGCTGCGCAGCCGCTGGTCCGAGGCCTGGGAAGCGCCCGGGGCGCCGCGGCCCCTGCCCCCGCCGTTGCAGGAGGTGCTGGTGCGCATGGCGGTGCCGCGCATCGACCGCGCCGAGCGCGAGGACTTCTACACCACGCCCTGCGGGCAGGCGGTGGTCGACGTGACCGAGGAGCGCAGCGTGCGCGCGCTGATGGTGGAACTGCAGAGCGACTACCTCGAGGCGATGGAAAGGCTGGCCGCCCGGTGGCAACGGTACGCGGGCACCACGGACTCGGCGGACTCGGCGGACTGAATGGACTACGAAGCATTTCTCGGCAAGTCGGAAACGGCGCAGGACGTCGTCACGGCCTCCTTCCTCGCGGATGCCGCCGCGGTGCTCGACGTGGAACTGCCGGCCGACGGCAGCATGCCGGCGCTGTGGCACTGGATGATGTTCCGGCAGTGGACCCGGCCGGCCGCGCTGCGCGCCGACGGCGGCCTGCTGGGCGAGGGCTTCCTGCCGCCCTTCCAGCACCTGCCGCGGCGCATGGCTGCGGGCGGGCGGCTGAAGTTCCTGCGGCCGCTGCGCGCGGGCGATGCCGTCACGCGCACGAGCCGCATCCACGGCATCGCGGACAAGGCGGGGCGCAGCGGCCCGCTGGTGCTGCTGACGATCCGGCGGACCTTCGACGTCGGGGGCGAGGTCGTGCTCGAGGAAGAGCAGGACGTGGTCTACATGCAGGAGGCGCCGCCGGGCGCCCGGGGCCCGGGCGCGTCCGCGCCGCCGGCGGACCTGCCGGCCGGCGCCGTCGTGCGGCCCTGCGCGGGCGATCCGCTGACGCTGTTCCGCTATTCGGCCCTCACGGCGAACAGCCACCGCATCCACTACGACCTGGGGTACGCGACGGGGGTCGAGGGCTTTCCGGGCCTGGTCGTGCACGGGCCGCTGCAGGCGACCTGGCTGGCCGCGCTCGCCGCCGCGACGGACCCCTCGAAGCGGATCGTCTCGCTGCAGTTCCGCAACGTCGGGCCGGCGTACCACACGGACGACCTCGTCGCGGCGGCGTGGGAAGACGGCGGGGGGGTGAGGCTGGAACTGCGCAGGCGCGGCGGCACGTGCATCAGCGGCTCGGCCACCCTCGGGTGAGGCGGGCGGCTACAGCTTCCCGGCCCGCCGGATCATGTTCGCGACGATCGAGCTGATCGAGGACAGCGCGTCGTCGCGGTAGCCGATGTAGTAGGTCACCTGGGGCGGCGCCGGATCGGTCTGCACGATCTTCAGCCGGCCCTCCTTCACGTGGTGCGAGAACTGCGCCACCGGCAGGCAGCTCAGGCCGAGCCCGGCCATGCTCAGGCTTCCCAGCACGCTGACGCTGTTGCTGACGAGGCTGAACTTGGCCGGCACCCCGTTGGATTTCAGCCAGGCGGCGATGGCCCGCTGCAAGCCGGAGTCCGGCGTCTGGCCCAGCAGCGAGTGGTGCACCAGCTCGCCGACCGGCATCTTCGACGGCACGTCCAGGTCGGGTGCGCACATCCAGGCGAACTTCACGTTCGCCAGCTCCATCTGCTGGATCCGGGGGCCCACGGGCCGCATCGGCAGCACGATCAGGTCGAGCGTGCCGTCGACCAGCTTGGCGAGCAGCGCGCGGCTCAGGCCCACTTCCGGATGCAGCGACGCCTCGGGGATCGAGCGGCGGATCTCCGGCACCAGCACCGGCAGGAAGGTCATGGCGCCCAGCTCCGTCACCCCGAAGCGGAAGTCGCCCTTGAACGCGATCGGCTTGCCCAGCGCCTTGACCATGCGCTCGCGCAGCAGCAGCATGTCGTTGCACATGTCCAGCAGCATGGCGCCCTGCTGCGTGAGCTGCACGCCCGAGTGCGAGCGGCTGAGCAGCTCGACGCCGAGCGCGGACTCCATCTCCGCGATGCGCTTGGAGATCGCGGGCTGGGTCGCCCAGAGCTTCTTGGCCGCGGCGGCGAAGCTGCCGTAGGTGGCGATCGCGCGGAAGGCCTCCATCTGCTTGAAGGTCAACGGGTGGTTCTTGGACATCGGGGGCCTGGCCGCTGGCGGATGCACCGGACTTTAGGGCCTGTTCACGCGAGCACTCCCCTCGCGTGAACAGGCCCTAAACCACCCAGCCGTGCAGGGCGGCGATCTCGCGCCGCAGCTGTTCCGGCGCGCCGCCCAGGCTGCGGTTGACGGCGATGCGCTTGGTCCACAGGTGCAGGCCCGATTCCGCCGCGAAGCCCATCGCGCCATGCACCTCGACGGCGCCGCGGGCGAGCGGGCGCGCCACGTCGTCCATGTGCGCCTTGGCCTGGGCGCAGAGCAGGGCGTCGCCGTCCTCGGCGTGGCGGGCGGCCGCCTGCCAGACGAGCGAGCGCGCCAGGTCGAGCTCGGCCGCCAGGTCCGCGCACAGGTGCTTGATGGCCTGGAAGGAACCGATGGGCCGGCCGAACTGGCGCCGCTCCCGCGCGTAGGCCAGCGTCCGCTGCAGCAGCGACTCGCAGGCGCCCAGGGTCTCGGCGGCGAGCAGCAGCCGCTCGAGTGCGGCCAGCGCGCGCAGGCCGGGGGCGTCGATCTCCAGCCGCTGCGCGGCGGCGGATTCGAGACGGACGTTGGCGATGCGGCGGCTGCGGTCCACCGTGACCAGCGGCTCGTCGGCGACGCCGGCCTGCCGCTGGACGAGGTGCAGCGCGCCGTGCCCGTCGCGCACCAGCAAGGCGTCGCAGCCCGGCGCGTCGAGGACGAAGTCCGCGCTCCCGCGCAGGCGGCCATCGACCGCGGCCGCGCCGGATCGCAGCGCCACCGCGATCCGGCATTCGCCGCGCGCGATCGCCGCGAGCCGGGCATCCTGCCCGCCGGCGAGCACGAGCGCGCGCGAGGCGACGAATTGCCCGATGTACGGCAGCGGGCTGCACTGCCTGCCGACGGCGCGCGCCACCAGCGCGGCTTCGACGCTGGACAGGCCCACGCCGCCGCACCGCTCCGGCACCATGAGCCCGGGCCCGCCGAACGCCTGGAAGTCGCGTGCGGCATGCCCCCCGTCGCGCTGCAGCAGGCGCGCGAGCCCTTCGGCCAGGGCCGCCTGGTCCGGCGTGAGGTCTTCGTGGATCGCCAGCATCACGCGGCCGGGCGCTCGCGCGGCAGCCCGAGGCCCCGCTCGGCGATGATGTTGCGCTGGATCTGGGCGGAGCCGCCGCCGATGATCAGCGCCAGGTCGAACATCGCGCGGAACGGCCACACGCCTTCGTCGTACAGCCCCGGGCTGTCGTCGTAGAGCTGGCCCGCCTCGCCCATCGCGTCGACCGCCAGCACCGACAGTTGGTAGTTCAGTTCGCAGCCGAGCAGCTTGACGATGGTCGGCGAGAACCCCGGGTCCTCGTCGCGGAGGGCGGCGGCGAGCAGGCGGTCGGCATGCGCGCGCATCGCGGCGACGCGGCAGGCCAGCGCGGCCAGCCGGTCGACCAGCACCGGATCGCCGGCCGGCACGCGGCCGGCGAACCGCTGCTTGAACAGCTGCCCGATGTCGTGCAGCCGCCGCTCCATCCGCCCCGCGTCGCCCAGCATGCTGCGCTCGCTGGCGAGCGTGCGGGTGGCGCAGGCCCAGCCCTGGCCGATGGCGCCGATCACGTGGGCCTTGGGCACGCGCACGCCGGTGAAGAACACCTCGTTGAAGGAGGGCCGCCCGTCGAAGTAGTCCTTGCCCGCCATGCTCTCGATGCGCCGGACCTCGATGCCGGGGGTGTTCATGGCCACGATCACGTAGGTGATGCCGTCGGTCTTGCGTTCGCCGCGGCCGGTGCGCACGAGCGCATGCATGTAGTCGGCCTCGTGCGCGGACGAGGTCCAGATCTTCTGGCCGTCGAGGACGAGCTCGTCCCCCTCCTCGCGTGCGGCGGTGGCCAGCGACGCCAGGTCGGACCCGGCGTTCGGCTCCGAGAAGCCCTGGCACCAGATGAATTCGCCGCGCAGGGTCGGGGCGATGTAGGCGGCCTTCTGCGCCTCGGTGCCGATCGCCAGCAGGGTCGGCACGACCATCTCCACGCCTTGCCCGCCCAGGCCGCCGGGCACGCCCGCGCGGGCGAACTCGTCGCTGATGATCGAGCGGCTCAGCACGTCGGGCTCGGCGCCGAAGCCGCCGTAGGCGCGCGGCACCTCGCGGCCCGCGTAGCCATGGCGCAGCAGCAGGGCCTGCCAGGCCAGGACGTCCGGCGCCTTGCGCGGGCGCGCGTAGCCCTTGGGCGCGAGGTGCCCGTGGTCGCGCAGGAAGGCCTGCACTTCGTCGCGCAGCGCGGCGCGCCGGGCCTGCGCGGATGCGGGCACCATCAGTCCGCGTCCGCGGTGATCGACGCCAGGCGCTCGACCGTCTCGCCGAGTTCCTCGAGCAGCGAATAGAACACCTGCCTGACGGTGGCCGGTTCGTTGACCAGGCCCACGACCTGGCCGGCCGGGTAGGTCAGCAGCGCCTCGGCCTTGTGGCGCGCCATGCGCACGCGTGCGTCGCTCACCAGCAGGCCCTGCAGCGGCATCTGCAGCGTGCGGGGCGCCTGCGGGCCGTTCCAGGCCTTCATCCATTCGCTGGTGAGGCGGCGGGCCGGCTTGCCGCTGTCGGAGCGGCTGATCATCGTGTCGCTCGACGTCGCGGCGTAGAGCTTCTTGCGGATCTCGGGCGACACCTCGCTCTCGACGGTGCCGAGCCAGATCGTGCCGCACCACACGCCCTCGGCGCCGAGCGCGAGGGCCGCGGCCATCTGGCGGCCGCGGCCGATGCCGCCGGCGGCCAGCACGGGGACGGGCGCCACCAGGTCGACCACCTCAGGCACCAGGATCATGGTGGTCAGGTCGCCGGTGTGGCCGGCGGCCTCGTGGCCTTGCGCGATGAGCAGGTCCACGCCGGCCTCGACCTGCCTGCGGGCATGCCCGGGCTTGCCGATGAGCGCGCCCACCTTCAGGCCGAGCCCGTGGGCGCGTGCGACCGTCTCCGGGGACGGGATGCCCAGCGCGCTCACGACCAGCCGGCACAACTCGTGGCGGAACACCACCTCCAGCCGCAGCAGCGCTTCTTCGCGGGTGAAGGCGACGGTGCGGATGTAGTCCAGCCGGATCTGCGCCGCCTCGCCGTCCTTCAGCGGCGGCACGCCGTGCTGCGCCATCAGGCGGTCGATGAACTCGGTGTGCTCGCGGGGCAGCAGCGTTTCCGGGTCGGCCTTGAACTTGTCCGGGATGTGGTACTCGCCGTTGGGGATGAGCAGGTCCACGCCATAGGGGCGGCCGCCCGTGTGGGCATCCAGCCAGGCGAGCTCCTGCTCCAGCTGCTCCGGCGTGAAGGTCGAGCCCCCGAACACGCCCATGCCCCCGGCGAGGCAGGCTTCGGCCACGACGTCGCGACAATGGGAGAAGGCGAAGATGGGGGCCTGCAGCCCGAACATCCGGCAAACGGCGGTCTTCATGGTGGGCTCAGTTCCGGGATTCGGGGGCGGCCTGCGCGGCGAGCGCGGCCACCTGCTCGGGCGGCAGGCCCACCTCGCGCAGCACCTGCGCGGTGTCCTGGCCGAGCCGGGGGGCGTGATGGCGGATGCGGAAGTCGTCGCCGCTGAAAGTCACCGGCGGGCGGATGGAGAGGTAGCGCCCCTCGGTCGGATGCTCCACTTCCTCGAACATGCCGATGGAGCGGATGTGCGCGTCGTCGGCCAGCTGGTCCAGGCGTGCCACGGCCATGCAGGGCACGTTGGCGCGATCGCCGAAATCCACCCACTCGGCGGTCGTGCGCGTCAGCGCGGCGGATTCGACGTGGGCATACAGCGCGTCGGCGTTCTCCGCGCGCCCGGCCAGCGTCGTGAACCGCGGGTCCTTGCGGCACGCCTCGAGGCCGGCGAACTCGAAGAAGTCGAGCCAGTTGCGGTCGGAGTAGGGCAGGATGCAGACGTGGCCGTCCTGCGTCTTGTAGGGCTTGCGGCGCGCGGTGAGCACGCGCGAGGCGCCCATGCGGCCCAGCGGCGGCACGAAGGCCGAGCCGGACATGTGCTCGACGAGGTTGAACTCCACCGCCGTCTCGAACATCGGCACCTCGATCGCCGTGCCTTCGCCGGTGCGCCCGCACTTCACGAGGCCGGCGAGGATGGCGTAGGCGATGGTCTGGCCCGACAGCTTGTCGTAGATGACGCTGGGCACGTACTGCGGCGTGCCGTGGATCTCTTCGTAGAGCGCCGCGATGCCCGAGCCCGCCTGGATCATGTCGTCGTAGGCGGGCTTGTCGCGGTAGACGCCGGCGGCGCCGAAGCCGTACGCGCCGCAGTAGACGATGGCCGGCTTGATCGCGCGCACGCGCTCGTAGGCATAGCCCAGCTTGGCGATCACCTTGGGCCGCAGGTTGTGCATGAACACGTCCGCCGTGCGGATGATCGCGTCCAGCGCCTCGCGCCCGCTTTCTTCCTTGATGTTCAGGAGCACGCTGCGCTTGTTGCGGTGCAGGTTCAGCACCGCGCCGTTCATGCCGGGGCTGCGCTGCGGCTTGTAGTTGCGGTAGGGATCGCCCTCGGGCGTCTCCACCTTGATCACGTCCGCCCCCAGGTCCGCCAGGATGTGGCTCGCGTACGGCCCCATGATGACGGTGGAGAGATCGACGATTCTTACGCCTGCGAGCGGGCCGTTGCGGTCTGCGGACATCGGTACCACCTGTGCTTCGACGCGCGAGAGTCGCACAAAACCGCCTATTCCGGAACCAGCAATATCTTTATCCTCGGTGATAAAGAAAAGTGATGGCGTGCGGGAGGGGCGCCACCTTCGTTCGGGATCATCGCGGCGAATGGCCCGGGGGCGCTCCATGCCGGTTCCGCGCCCTGCGTCTCGTGCACCCTGCCGGCCCATGCCCTTGGCGATCGAAAGCACGGGGGCCAGAAAGCAGGAAGCCGCCCGAGAGGGCGGCTTCCATGGGGGAGCGTCTGGTGCCGGAGGACGGACTCGAACTGTCGACCTTCGCATTACGAATGCCACCACTCTCCTAGTCCAATCAATACGTTAAATCGTCCTCTGGTGGCATTGGCACATGTTTGGCACAGTGCTTCAGTGAGATCGGAGTTCAGAGGAGGAGAGGATGGCGACACTACGAAAGCGCGGTGACCGCTGGCATTGCCAAGTTCGCAAGAAGGGGTTCGAGCCTCAGACGAAGAGCTTCAGAACACGCGCCGAGGCCGAGCGCTGGGCACGGCTGGTCGAGTCGGAGATGGACGGTGGCGCGTTCGTCAGCCGGAAGGAAGCCGAGTCGACGACGCTGCTCGAAGCGATCGATCGCTACGAGCGCGAGGTCACGCCCAAGAAGCGCGGGGCCGTGCAAGAGCGGTCGAGCCTCAATGCGCTGCGCCGCACGACCCTCGCGCAGCGGTATCTCTCCTCCATTCGCAGCGGTGACGCTGCCGAAGTTCGTGATACGTGGCTCCAGGAGGGCTACAAGCCGGCCACGGTGCTCCGCCGGCTTGCACTTCTTTCGCACGTGTTCAACGTCTGCCGGCTGGAGTGGCACTTTGAGTCGCTGGCGAACCCAGTCGAAGCGATCACCAAGCCCACGCCGAACAACGCGAGGGACCGACGTGTGGCGCCGGCGCCGGAGCGTTTGCAGGTCGATGACGAATCGTCTGACAGGCGGGCCTCCGACGACGAACTGGATCTGGTGATCACTGCCAGCGATTCGGCGGTGCTGCGCGACGCGGTTCGGTTCGCCGTGGAAACCGCGATGCGACGCGGCGAACTGACGAGTCTGCTGTGGCAGCACGTCGATCTTCAGCGCCGTGTCGCGCATCTGCCGTCGACCAAGAACGGTGAGTCCCGTGATGTGCCGTTGTCGCCCACAGCTGTGCAGATTCTCGAGCGCATGCCGGTCGACATCCACGGGCGGGTGTTCCCGGTTCGTGCCGATGCATTGACGCGCGCCTTCGGCAGAAGCGTTGCTCGCGCCCGCAAGCGCTACGAGAAGCAGTGCGCCGAGAGAGGGGTTCGACCCGACGCAGAGTTTTTGGTCGGGCTGCGTTTCCACGATCTCCGGCACGAAGCGACATCAAGGCTGGCCGGCATCTTCCAGATGCACGAGCTGGCGAAGATCACGGGGCATCGCGATCCGCGGATGCTGCTGCGCTACTTCCACCCACGGGCAGAAGATCTCGCCAAGCGATTCTTGGCGGCGGCGTGAAGGGCTTCCTGGACTTTTTTCAACCACTCTGTGTAGCATTCCCGGGTCTGGCGTTGCGTCGACCCATGCCTAGCCGGCCCGTAGTACGCGTCTCGAGGCGACCATTCACACCGTCGATGGCGAGCGACTCCAGACCAGGACGAATTTCTCAGAGGAGATCTTCGCCAGGTGACCAACGCGTGGCCCCTCAGTCCTGCAACTGAGAACGGCATCAATACAGGAGCGGCCCCCGGTTCCGGGTAACGGGGGACTCGATACTCGGCAGCACCCTCTAATCGGCCTCGCGAGAGGCCTTGAAGAGGCGCGTCCATGTCTGTCAGTTTCAACGGTCGCCTGACCGTGTCCATCGAGGAAGCGGCCCAGCTCCTCGGCATTGCCAAGCAAACGCTCTACAACCAGGTGTCGGCGGGTCGTTGCCCGGTGCCGACGATAAAGCTTGGCGGTCGCCGGCTGGTACGAGTGGCAGACCTCATTGAGCTGACGGGCAAGACACCGGAAGTCGAGCCGCCGGCATCGCTTCGGAAGTCGATGCGTCGGTGCGCGCGATGAAGCCGGCGTTGTCGACCGGCTCGACACGAGCAGGCAACGAGTCGGCGTCGGAATCAAACTCCTTCGACGTCGATGCCGTGCTCGGCCAACCAGGCCTTGCGCTGGGCGTAGTCCGGCATCGCCCGCTCCACGCGCAGCCAGAACGCCGGCGTGTGATGCGGTTCGTGCAGGTGGGCGATTTCGTGCACCACCACGTACTCGGCGATGCGTGCAGGCAGGAGGATGGCCTTCCAGTGGAAGTACAGCCAGTCGCCCTTGCCGCACGATCCCCAGCGGTAGCCCAGATCCTGCACCTTCACGCCGGCGGGCGCCACCTCCATGCGGCACTGGTACTCGGCCACGCGGCCACCCAGCCACGCTCGGGCGCGCTCGCTGTACCAGCGGACGAAGTGTTCTCGCGCGGCGGGAAAGGCGTCACTGGCCAGGCAGAAGCGGCCCGCGGCAAGCTTGAGCGGCACGTCCTGTCGATCGACCAGCTTCAGCCGGTGGCTGCGCCCGAGATAGGTGAAGCCCTCGCCGTCGACGAACTCCTTGCGCGGAACTTGCCGCTGCAGGCGCTTCTTCTCGGCGAGCTTGGTATAGATCCAGAAGCGCTTCTCCTGGACGAAGGCACGAAGCTTCGCATCGTCGACCTGTGGCGGAGCCGACAGCACCAGTTCCCCGTCGCGCTCGACGCTGATCTGCATCGTCCGGCGGCGCGCGCTGTGGCGTACCGTGAATAGAAGATCGTCCACCAGCATGGTCACACCTGCACCAGCTTGTCGTGGTTGGCGCGCGCCTGTTCCATCAGCTTGTCGGCCAAGACGCCGGCGCGGTCGGTATCCACGAGCGGCGGGCGCAAGCGCATCAGTCGATCGAAGAGCAAACCGTTGAGGTTGTCCTGGTCGCTTCGGCGGTGCGGCTTCCAGATGTCTCGGTTGCTCTTCAACTCATCGACCAGCAGGTCCACCAGCTCGACCGTCACGTCCTTCAACCGCAGAAGCTGCGCCGGTGTCGGCGTCTGCCCGTCGCACACCACATCCAGCACGGTGCGCAGGAAGGGCGCGCAATGTACCGGCAGGTCGTTGGGGGCATCGTCAGCGCCGGCGTTGCCGCTGCTCTTGAGGTCGTCGATGATCGTCTGCAGCTGCGCGATCACCTCATTCCACTGATCGCTGAAGCGCTTCAGGATGTCGTTCAGCCGCTCCGAAAGCTTGCGAGCACCGGGTCTTGGTTCACATGCTTGCGGATGTGAGAGCGGATCGCGTGTTCCATTTCGGACGCCTTGGCGCGGTCGTTGGCCGCGCGGGCAAGATGCGTGTCGAACTCGGCGTCGGTGAGGTGGATCGGCGGGATCTTGGGGTCGATGCCCAGCGAGATCACGTGGTCGTCGATCAGCTTGCGCACCTTGGCGCCCACATCACGGCCCAGCACCGGCGTGTCCTTGTAGCGGTTGCGCGCCCGTGCGTACCTGCCGTCGCGCATCAGGCGCGCTCGATGTCTTCGTCAGGCACGTACTCGGCGATGTCGGCGAGCGAGCAGTCGAAGAACTTGCAGAGCTTGTCGAGGTTGTCGGTCGTCGTATTGCATCCGCGCTGCGAGCCGATCTTGGACAGCGTGGCGCGGTGGATGCCGGTGCCCTCGGAGACGGCATCGATGGTGACGCGCGTGTTGAGGCGGAATGACATGTCGGCCATTCGCTCGCGAAGTCGAAATCGAATCATGGGTTGGTCGGGTTTGGGACCCCCGATGCTACGTCTCAGTTGTCGCGTTTGATCGACATTTGTTGCTGAGCGGTTTGACGTTTTCGAGTCAAGTCGATAGTATGCAACGAATGATGAGAATGATCGACATAGAGAGGTGGAGGGATGCGTGCCAAACGGCCCCACAGCCGTTTTCGCTGGCTTGGGCTGCTGGGTTCGTGGACGGGGAGGGCTGCATCCATGTCGTGAAGCAGCGCTACCTCCAGTCGGACCGAAACACGACTTACCGGCTGCGGTTCTGCATCACGCAGAACAACCGTGAGGTGCTTGAGCACTTTGCGAACGGGCTCGGCGTTGCGGGTCATCTGTATCGAACGAAGCGGCAGGTCGCCCACAACAAGCAGATCTACGTGCTCACCTACGACGGGCGTCACGCGATGGAAGTAATTGGCCGGTTGAAGCCCTATCTGGTACGCAAGCAGATGGAGGCGTGCGTGGCCGAGACGTTCTGGACGGAAGGTCTTGCGGGCCAACGGTCCGGACCACGCGGCTGGCCGCCCGAGGTCATCGAGCTTCGCGAACGTTGCTACTGGAAGCTGAGGAACCTCAAGTGATGCCTTTACGCACTACCACCATGTGGCTCCGCGCCGGTGATGCTCGTTCCGACACGGGCGTCCAGTCGCCAGCCTCCGCTGATGGGGGCGGGGCCGCGCCGTACCGATCACGTCGGCGAACCGCACCGCACGTGCGCCGAACACCGAGTGAGGAGAAATGAACGCATCCACCGAATCCGACGGGCCTGTCAGGCCTCCTCAACGCCCGACCGTGTTGAGCTTTCCGTACCTTCCCGAAGTGGCGGCCAAGGCGCCCGACATCACCGAGCTGTTCCCTCGCGGCCCGGTCACCTGGGTGCTCGGCCGGATCGAGCGCATCGACCTCGGCTGGGCGGGGCGCATGGAGTGCACACTGCACCTGTCCATCGGCCGCCTGGTGGTCCGCCTGCGCCGCGACCAGCTCGGCGACCTCGCCGAAGGCAGCTGGGTGCATGTCCGGCTGCGGCGCGGATTCGACAAGAGCCAGCCGCACCCGATCGTCCTCTCGATCCAGGCGGCCGCGCCCGCGCTGCTGCGGCAAGGCGACACCGCCTGGGCGCCGGTGGTGACCCATCTGCGTCTCGCCCACCAGGCGCGGCTGCGCACGCTGCTCAGCCGCCTGGCTCCTGAACTGCAGGCCGCCTTCGTCGCGGTGATGGTCGACGGGCGACTGCAGCGCGGTTTCCTGTGGCGCGTCGGCGCCGCCGACCATCACGGCTATCCCGGCGGGCTCTTCGACCAGAGCGTGTGCGCCGCCGAGATCGCCTACGCGCAATGCCACGCCACCGAGCAGGATCGGGATCTGGCGGCGGTGGCCGCGCTGCTGTTCGACCTGGGCAAGGTGCTGAATCCACACCTGTCGGCGGATGCGCCTCGACTGGCCGGCGGGCTCGAGCCCGTTGGGCAGATGCTCTGCCTGGAGCCGGGCCTGCGTCGGCTCGACCACGTGGCGCCTTCGGTGGCAACCCGCCTCAGGGCGGTCCTCGGCGCAACCAGTGCCGCAGCCACCCCAGAAGGGCAACGCCTGCAGCAACTGCGGCGGCGGGTGCGCCAGGCGGTACGCGCTTCCTGGTCAGCCCCCGAATGCAGCAACCTCAACCACGGAGCCTCGGCATGAGCGTGCGCCGCGAACCCAGTCCCCCGCCGCCTTTCGGCTACGCCCTCGTGCGTACCCCCATGGGCCCGCTGCTTCTGCCGCAGAAGGTGGTGGACGAGATCCGTGAGAAGGAAGCGAAGCAGGCGCAGGCGCAGCTGCTGCGGGAGCGGGCGAAGGAGCGCCGCAAGGATCGCCAAGCCAAGAAGGAAGCTCTCGCGCGCACCGAAGCCGCCGCCGCCACGTACCCCGCCAAGCCGCAGCCGGGTTTCTACCGCGTGCTGCCCCGATTCTCCGAGCAGGTGCTGGCAGGCGACGAACAGGTGAAGGTGACCACGGCGGATCACGACGTGCATCAGCGCCGGCGCGCACTCCGCGAACGCCTGACCGCGCTCGGCCCGGACCGGCGCATCGCCCGCCCGGATGACGCGACGCAGGCGCTGGACACACTCGAGGCCGAACTGCCCAACTTCAGCGATCCCATCCGGTTGATCCGCAACACGCTGGCGGTGGCCGAGGCCACCCATGCGCCGGTGCGCATCCCGCCGATGCTGCTGCTCGGCCCGCCGGGCATCGGCAAGACGCTGTTCAGCCATCGGCTGGCACAGGTGCTCGGCGCCCCGTACGCCTCGATCGCCTTCGATCAGCCCAGTGCCGGCACGCAGCTGCGCGGCTCGGACAAGCACTGGAGCAACAGCGAATCGGGGTTGCTGTTCAAGCTGATCGCGCTGGGGGATGCCGCCAACCCGGTGATCCTGCTGGACGAGCTGGACAAGGCGGCCAGTGACAACGGGCGCACCGGTGACCCGCTGGGGCAGCTGCATGGGACGCTGGAGCCGCAGAACGCCCGGCACACGGTGGACGCCTCGAGCGAAATCGAAATCGATGCGAGCCTGACCACCTACATTGCCACGGCCAACAGCATCCGAGGGCTGCAGACGCCGCTGCTGAGCCGCATGGAGATCTTCAGCCTGGCGCCGCCGTCGCCGGATCAGTCGGTGCAGGTGGCCTCGCAGATCGCGGGTTCGGTGCTGGAACGGCTGGGGCTGACGGAGCGGGTGAGGTTCGAGCGACAGGCGATTTATGTGCTGGCGCACCTGAGCCCGCGACTGATCTTGCGCACTGTCGAAAAGGCGGTCGCGGCAGCCGTGCGCGACAGACGCGAACAGATCGGCGAGGCGCAGGTGTGCGACGAGATCGGGGTGCTGGCTGATGGGCCGAAGCTGCACTGAATGGTCCCACGCAGACTCGACGAAACGCTGAAACTTGCTGCGCGAGCTTGCGTGAGTTGCTCAGCTAGGCAACAAAACGCACCAGCTGGACAACAAAACGCACCGGGAATTGCCTAGTTGTTGCATAGTTGTTGCCAAACTCAACGCTCGCGCGCCGACTTGGTTGAGACAAGAGCCGTGCGTCGTACTGTGAACGCGCGTTCTTGGAACGCGGACCTCTCCCGTTGAAATCCGATGTCTAGTCGGCTCTAGACATCTGGCGTACGCGTCTGGCCGGCTGCGTCCGATGGCGGCGTCGTGCTCACGCCGGCGCAGTTGTCCATGCTGCTCGATGAACCACACCGGGTTTCGAGGAGGCCTGTTGGCTTGAGTCAGACCGCCTTGGTCTGACGATTCCTGGGCTCAGGCTTTCTCTCTTTCAGCCCCCGCAGGGGCCGCCGGAGGCCCCCCGGTTGGGCCATGTATTCATGGTTCAACCCTCCTGTGGCGCTGTCGACGAAGCAGGCTTGGTGATGACTGCCTCGGCCCTCTCACGCCAATAGTTTGCCTCGGCCTCGGCCGGCGGGATGTAGCCGATGGGTTCGAGCAGGCGATGGTGGTTGAACCACGAGACCCACTCCAGCGTCGCGAGTTCGACCGCCTCGCGTGTCTTCCACGGCTCGCGCCGGCGGATGATCTCGGCCTTGAAGAGGCCGTTGGGAGCCATTCTTCTAGGAATCAGTGGACCGAAGAACCGGGCAGGTCACGCCATCCTCAGGGCATCAGAGCCGGAAGGCGTCGAGGCACCCTTAGCTTAGGGAATCTGCCTAAGGCCCGATCCTCGATTGACCTACGGCGCCGTATCGCCATGCGGCGACAGTTGCCGGGACGCAACCTGGCGTAGCGTTCGACCGGCATGAGCGCCGTCAGAACCGACCACGGTCTTCACCTATACACCCGTCTACGGCCAATCCGATGTCCGCGGCGCATCAAACCCACCACGGGGCTCGAATCCTGCTGGTCGATGACGAGCCCAACGTGCTCAAGGCGTTGCAGCGCTCACTGCGTGCACTGGGCTTCGACACGACGACCGCCGCCTGTGGTGCAGAGGCCCTGCGCGTGCTCGAACGGCAGCCCGTGGACGCCATCGTCAGTGACATGCGCATGCCGGGCATCGACGGGGCTGAACTGTTGACGAGATCCCGATTGCACGCGCCCGACGCGGTTCGCGTACTGCTGACCGGCCACGCCGACGTTCCGTTGGCCGTGGCGGCGATCAACGAGGCCGAAATCTTCCGGTACGTGGAGAAGCCATGGAATGACTCTCTCTTGCATCAGGCGCTCCTCGATGGCCTGGAAAGAAGGGCTCTCGAGCGCGAGCGAAACGCGCTCCTCGAGATCGCCCGGCAGCAGAACGATCGACTGCACGCTGCCAACGCCGCACTGGAAGAGTGGGTTGTCGAACGCACTGAGGCGCTTGGCTCGACGGTCTGCGAGCTGCACCACGTCATCGATCGCCTGAAGCCCGACTTTTCGCAGGCGGTCCGCCTGTTCTCGAGCCTGATCGAGATGCGCGGTGGGCTCACGGCCCGATGCGCGCGCGTGGTGGCGGGCAATGCGCGTACGCTGGGCGCGTCGCTCGGCGTGGAAGGCGAGGCGCTGCACAACCTCACGTTCGCCGCGCTTCTTCAGGACATCGGCAAGCTGACGCTGCCCGACGCGCTGCTGCGAATGCCGATGGAAGCGCTCGACGGCGAACAGTTGTCTGTGCTGCTTCGCCACCCGATGGAGGGTGAGAAGACGCTGCGCGCGTTCCCGTCTCTGCGAGGCGCCGGGATCGTTCTGCGGCACGTGAACGAAAACTTCGATGGCACGGGAGCGCCGGAGAACGCCCGACGCGGCCGCATTCCGTGGGGCGCACGCATCCTTCGGGTTGCTTCGGACTTCGAGTACTACCTCGCCGGAGCGCTGGAGACGCAGCGCCTGTCGCGCGAACAGGCCTTGAACCGCCTGGCCCGGTTCCGCGGGAGCCGCTACGACCCGGACGTGGTGGATGCGTTCATGCGGCGCTTCGGCGTCTGAGGGCTGACGACGAGGTCTGCTTGACGCCGTCGCCGCACAGCGCGCCCAAGCCATCCCGCACCGGCGTCCACGGCGCTCACTTCCCGTCTCGCCGGTCGCGTGCCGGCTGCACCAGGCCGTGGCGGACGCAGTACAGCGTGAGGCCCGCCACGTCGTCGATGCCAAGGCGCTCCATGATGCGAGCCCGGTGTACGTCCACCGTCTTCGGACTCAGGCCGAGCTTGAAGCCGATCTCCTTGGTGGCGTGGCCGCGTGCGATGAGGCCGATGATCTCGATCTGCCGTTCGGTCAGCACCTCTTCGGGCGAGCGCTCGTGCGCCTGGAGCAGCTTTCTCGAGACCTGTGGGCTGTAGTAGCTCTGTCCCGCCATCACGCTGCGAACCGCATGTTCCAGTTCCAGCGGTGAGCCCTCCTTCATCACGTAGCCGTCGGCCCCGAGCTTGAAGGCGCGGCGAATGAAATCGGGCGAGTCGTGCATCGACACCACGAGCACCCGCGGCGGCATCGCCATCTCCCGGATCTTCACGAGCGCGCTCAGTCCATCGAGGGTCGGCATGGAGATGTCGGTGACCACCAGATCCGGCCTGTGATGCGCGACCGCATGGAGCAGTTCCTCACCGTTTCGCGCCTCGCTCACGACCTCGAGCCCGGCGACCGTCTGCAGCAGCAGCTTCAGGCCCGACCGAACCAGGTCATGGTCGTCGGCGAGCACCACACGGATGGAATCGGCAGTGTTCATATGTTCAGAGGCTGAGGCGGATCAGCGTTCCCTGCCCCGGGCGGGACCGGAAGCGGATGCGCCCACCCATCAACTCAGCACGTTCGAGCATGCCATGAAGACCGAGGTTCGACTCGCTCACGCCGCCCGAGAGGGCGCTGGCCACATCGAACCCGCGCCCATCGTCGGCAACCGTCAGCACGAAGTGCTCGCCGCTACAGAAGAGCAAGCGCACCGTGGCCGTGGCCGCGCCCGAGTGACGCAGGATGTTCGTCAGTGCTTCCTGCAGCACACGCAGCGCCACCGATTGGGCCGGAGACGCCCGCTGGGGATCAACGCCGCGCGCGCGCAGCGATCCGCTGACTTCGCTCGATTCGAGCTGGCGCTCGATCGTCGCCTGCAGCGCAGCCACGAAGCCGAGCAGTTCGAGCTGTGCCGGGCGCAGGTTGAATGACATCGACTTCACCTGCCGGATGGCTTGCTGCGTGAGTTCCGCCGCGCGTTGTGCACAGCGTTCCGCCTCGGACGGCGTCTCGCTGCGCGTAGCGGCATGCAGGTGGATCACCACGCTGGTAAGCACTTGGCCGAGACTGTCGTGCAGCTCGCGAGCAATCAGCGTGCGCTCGCGTTCCTGAGCGCCCACGAGCCGCGCCGACAGAAGGCGCAGCCGGGCGTTGGCATCCGCGAGCGCCTCGGCGGTTCGCCGGCGCTCCAGTTCCAGCGTGCGTTCGCGCAGTACCCGCTGGATCACCGCCGGCAGCAGGGCCAGCTTGTCCTTGCCGACATAGTCCTTGGCACCGCTGCGGAACAACTGCACGATCGCATCCTCTCCGATGGCGCGCGTGACGACCACCAGGGGCAGGCCTGGCGATTCGGCAGCCACCACCGCGAGGGCCCGCTCGGCCGAGAACCCCGGCATGCTGTAGTCGCACAGCAGCAGGTCGAGCGGGTGGCGCAGGCGGTCGCGCAGGCCCGTCTCGTCGTCGATTCGCTCGACTTGGGCAGGAAGCTCGGCGCGATCCAGCGCCAGGCGGATCAGTTCGACGTCGTTAGGCTCGTCGTCGATGCAGACGATGCGAAGCATGCGTTGTCCCTCCTTCGTTGAGTTCTTCTGGTCTATTTCAGCGTTGCGCGGCGCTCAGGCTCGGAAGCCGAGATCCACCTCCAGCCAGTAGCCGGCCACGCTCGCGACCACGTCCGACCAGGTTCGCTGCCCCAGCGGCTTTTGCACGTAGCCGTCCGCGCCGGCCTCGCGTGCGCGCCGCACATCGCTCGGCTGGTCGGATGTCGACATCATCACGATGGGCACGAAGCGCCCCTCGGGCAGGCGGCGAATCCGTGCTGCCGTCGCAGGGCCGTCGAGGCCCGGCATGTTCACGTCGAGCAGGATCAGCCGGGGCGTCACCGCACCGGATGCCAGCGCCGCCACGGCCGCTTCGCCGGAGCCAAAGGTGGCGATCGGATTCGGGATGCCTTGCGTCGCGAACGCAAGCTCCATCAGTTCGATCTGATCCGCGCTGTCGTCGATCAGCATCACCTGGCTCATGGCTTCCTCGTGTTCGTCGTCGTGAGCGCATCTGCGCTGCTGCCCACGGGCGGCAGCGGCATGCGCAGGGTAAACAATGCACCGCCGCCCTCGCGGTTGTGCCCGTCGATGGTGCCATCATGCAAGTGAATGATGCGCTGCACGGTCGCAAGACCGACGCCGCTGCCCGTGAACTGATCTGCGGAATGCAGGCGCTGGAACGGCCGAAACAGCCGGTCCGCCAGGTCTTCGGGAAAGCCGACGCCGCGGTCGCACACGCGCAGCACCAGGTGGTCGTGGGTGCAGTGCGCCAGCACCTCGATGCGGCAGGCCTGCGGCCCGGGTGTGTACTTGACCGCGTTGTCGAACAGGTTCTCCAGCGCAGCCTGGAACAACCGGCGATCGGCCCACAGCAGCGCCGGTGCGGCCGGCGCCGGCGCGTCGGTCCATGCCACCTCGAACTCCATCGCGCGTTGCCGGTACCGGTCCTGCATCAGCAGCGCCGTGTCGCGCGCCAAGCCAAGCGGGTCGAGCCGCTGCGGGTGCAGCGTCGTGTGCGCCAGGCGCGACAGGGCCAGCAGGTCGGTGAGCAGTTCGTCCATTCGCTGTGCATTGCGCTGCACGCGCACCAGGGCGCCGCGAGCCGGCGCATCGACATGACCGATCTGCCCGTCGAGCACGGCGTCGACGAATCCCTTGATCACCTGTACCGGTGCGCGCAGATCGTGGGACACCGTGTACGACATGGTTTCCAGCTCGGCATTGGTCTGGGCGAGGCGCGTGGCATGCTGCTCGAGTTCGGTGATGTCGGTGTCCACGCCCACCCAGCCGCTGAAGCGGCCGGTCGGCGACGGGACCGGCACGCCAACACTCAGGAACGTGCGGTAGCCGCCGCCCGGCGAACGGTAACGCCGGCGCACCCGCATCGGCTGACCGTCGCATGATGCGGCCTCGAAGGCCTGCAGCGTGGCCGCGCGGTCGTCAGGGTGCATGGCGGCCATCCAGCGAGGCATGCCGCCGCGGCCCTCGACCATGCCGACGAGCCGGTGCCAGCTGTTGCTCACGTAGGTGATGCGTCCGCGAACATCTGCCCGCCACAGAATCTGCGGCGACAGTTCGGCCAGCAACCGGTAGGTCGCCTCGCGCGCTTCGAGTTCTGCCGTGCGGTCGGCGACCGTCTGCTCGAGCTCGGCGCGCAAGCACAGCAAGGCTTCGAGCGCATCCTGCTCGGCCGAGCGGTCGATGGCGCACACCACGCGCAGCGTCCGGCCGGGGCCAAGCCAGCGGCCGTACACGTCGACCGTGATCAGGCTGCCATCGGCCAGGCGGTGGCGCCAGCGGTGCTGGTCCGGCGCGGCGCAATCATCGACGATCCGGGCGATGCGTTCGCGCAGCAGCGCCTGCTCCTGCGGCGGGCGCAGATCGGTGATCGAGCGCTGGAGAAACGCCTCGCGCGCATAGCCGTACAGCGCGATGGCCGCCTCGTTGACGTCGACGATGCGCAAGGTGCGCACGTCGTAGATCCACATCGGCAGAGCGTGCGAATCGATCACGCCGCTGCAGCATGTGGCCGCCTCGCCGGTCGCTTGCCGCACGGCCCTTTCGTGCCGCGAACGCTGCGCATGCCACAGCGGCAGTCCGATGGCGGCAAGCCCGCAGCCAGCCGCCATGACGGCGTCCATCGGCGCGGCATGGTGCCAGCGCCACACGAGGATCCCGAGCACTGGCAGCAGGCCGATCGCTATCTGACAGAGAACGGCACGCCAACGCCATACGAACATCGAACAGACACCTTCCCACGTCGGCGGCCCCACGGCCGGCAGGCGATTCTGGAGCGTCCCTGCGGCGTGCCGTTAAGCAAAACTCTTAAGGGACGCTAGCCCTTTCGCCGATGCGGCAGGCTCGTGCGCACGCGAGACTGCGCAGCATGTAGGACCCGACCCGAGAACTGCCGTGAACCCCGAGCGTCCCCCTGCCAGCCGCCAACCGCTCATCGACGCGATCACGTCGCTCCTCGCGCTGCATGGCCTGCCCGCCGGCAGCGCCGAGGTGAGCTTGCGTAGCTACGGCGGCAGCGACGGCGACACGCCGGCCATGATCGTGTTCGTTCGCCTGAACGAATGGAAGCCCGATGCGCTGCTGGGCGGCAAGGTCATCGAGAAGCGCTTGCGCGACACGCTCTACAAGGCGATGAAGGTGCGCATCGGCTACGTCTACTGGCGCATCGGTGCCGACGTGGAGACGCCGTTCGACCATACCGAGCGGTTTCACGTCCGCGCGAGCGCCGGTCGCCTGAAGGCCCTCGGGCGCGACGCCGTGGCCGCCGGCGCGACGCCGCTGCCGCAGGCGCCGATCACCGACTGGACCGAACTCGACGAGCTCTCCCGCTGATCAACCCACGCCCTGCGCGACAAGCTGCCGGTGGCGGAAAGCTTCCTTGATGTGCATGCGCAGCGCGTCGTCTTCCCAGGGCTTGGTGAGGAAGCGGTAGACGGCGCCTTCGTTGATGGCGCGCGTCACGGTCTGCAGGTCGGTCTGGCCGCTCAGCACGATGCGCACCGTCTGCGGGTACAGCGATTTCACCTCCGAGAGGAAGTCCGTGCCGCACATCCGCGGCATGCGCTGGTCCGACAGGATGACGTGCACCTCGTGCTGCGCGAGCAGGTCGAAGGCCGCCGCGGCGCCGTCCGCGGTCAGCACACGGTAGCCGTCGCGGCGCAGCAGACGGGTCAGCGCGCGCAGGATGTTGGGCTCGTCGTCCACCAGCAGCAGCGTCGGCGCCCGCGCCGTTTCGCTGCATTCGTCGGGTGACGGGCGCGGCGGCACGTAGCTCTCGAGAAAGCGCTCGACCTGCGCGGCCTCCAGCGGCCGCGAGACCAGGAAGCCCTGGATCTCGTCGCACGCATGCCGCTTCAGGAAGGCGAGCTGCGCCTGCGTTTCCACGCCCTCGGCCACCACGCGCAGGCGCAGGTGCTGGGCGATGGAGACGATGCTCAGCGTGATCGCCGCGTCGTCGGCGTTGCGGGTGATGTCCTTCACGAACGAACGGTCGATCTTCACCTTGTCGATGGGCAGGCGCTTCAGGTAGCCGAGGCTCGAGAAGCCGGTGCCGAAATCGTCGATCGACAGCGTGATGCCGAGCGCGCGTAGCCGGTGCAGCCGCATGAGCGTCTCTGCGCCGGTGTCCATCGTCACGGATTCGGTCAGCTCGAGTTCCAGGCGGTTCGGCGGCAGGCCGGAGCGCCGCAGCACGTCGCACACCACGTCCACGAAGTCGTCGCGCTGGAACTGGACGCCCGAGACGTTGACCGCAATCGCGCAGTCGAGCAGCCCGCGGTCGAGCCACCGGCGGTGCTGCCGGCAGGCCTGCTCCATCACCCATTCGCCGATGGGCACGATCATCCCGATCTCCTCGGCGACCGGGATGAAGCGCGTGGGACTCACCTCGCCGAGCGTCGGGTGGTGCCAGCGCAGCAGGGCCTCGACGCCGCTCACGCACTGGCGCTGCACGTCCAGCTGCGGTTGATAGTGCAGGGTGAACTCTCCGCGTCCCACTGCGCCGCGCAGACTGGCGCGCAGGACCTGACGCTCGGCCAGGCGCCGGCCGATCTCGTCGCTGTAGTAGTCGACGGCCTTGTGCGGCGTGCGGCGTGCCGAATGCGAGGCGATGCTCGCCTGCTGCAGCAGGGCGGCGGCGTCATTGCCGCCTTCGTCGATGGCCACGCCGACGCTGCAGTCGCCATACGGCGTCACCTCGTCCGACGCGCGCGGCGGGCACACCATCTCGAGCAGCCGGTCGGCTGCGCTTGCCGCTTCCTCGGCACGTACCAGGTCGGGAACCAGCACCACGAGCTCGTAGTCGCTCAGGCGCGCCAGCATTTCGCCGGGGCGCAGGCAGCGCTTGATCCGCGCCACGACCTCGAGCAGCAGCTGTTCGCCCGCCTCGTGCCCGTGCGCATCAGTGACCTCCTCGGCGTGCATCAGATGCAGCAGCAACAGCGCCACCGTGTGCGCGCGCTGCCGGGCCGCTTCCATGGCCTGCTGGGTCAGGGCGAGCAGCATCTTGCGGTTGGGCAGCCCGGTCAGCGCATCATGCGTGCTGTGCTGCAGCCGGTCTTCCTCGAGGCGGTGGCGCTCGCTCACGTCGTTGACGATGCCGACGAAGTGCGTGACCGTTCCCTCGACGCCGCGCACCGGGCTCACGGCCAGTTCATTCCAAAACGCCGAACCGTTCTTGCGGTAGTTGCGCAGCACCACGTTCGCGCCCTCGCCTCGTCGCAAGGCCGCATGCAGCGCATGCAGCTGTGGCTGATCAGTCTCGTGCCCTTGTAGGAAGCCGCAGCCGCGCCCGATCGCCTCGCCGCGGCTGTAGCCGGTGATGTGCTCGAAGGCCGGGTTCACGTAGATGAGCGGCCAGCCGGGCTCGTTCGCGTCGGCGATCACCATGCCCTGGGAACTCGCCTCCACCGCGCGGCGCAGCAGCATCAGCGCTTGCTCGGCAGCGCGGCGTTCGGTGATGTCTCGCAGACACAGCAGCAGCACGGACGTTTCGTCCCATCGGGTTTCGTGGACCGTCAGTTCGAACGTTCGCAGGGCTCCGTTCGTACCTGTCAGCTCGACCTCTCGCGACTCGCCGGGTGCTGCAAGGCAGTTTGGCGGCCAGATCTCTCCCCGGGTGACCGCGTCGCCGAACAACTGCTTCGCGCGGGCGTTGAGATAGGTCACGCGGTCCGCGACGTCCAGCGCCACGAAGGCGTCGGTGCTGCCTTCGAGCAGCGCAAGCGTCGTCGCATGCTCGCGTGCGACGCGCGCGGGGGCCGCATCGTCGATGGCCCCGCTCATGCCTGCTCCGGGCCTGCAGGAACGAGTGGCAGCCACACCCGGAAGCAGGTGCCTGCGCCGAGTTCGCTGTCCACCTTGATCCAGCCGCCGTGCTCGCGCACGATGCCGTACGAGACCGACAGCCCCAGGCCCGTGCCCGCGCCGACCGGCTTGGTGGTGAAGAACGGGTCGAAGATGCGGTCCAGATGCTCGGGGGCGATGCCGGCGCCGGTGTCGCGCACTTCGATCAGCGCGCCGCCCTCATGGACGGCGGTGCGCACGACGATCTCGCCGCGCTCGCGGATCGCGTGCGCGGCATTCACCAGCAGGTTCATGATCACCTGGTTGATCTGCGACGGCCGGCACACCACGGGCGGCAGTTCGGCGAACTCGCGGCGAACCTCGGCCTTGTACTTGATCTCGTTGTAGACGACCTTGAGCGTGCTCTCGATGCATTGGCGCAGATCGGCGGGCACGCTGTCGCCGCTGTCGTCGGCGCGCGAGAAGTCCTTGAGCGAATGGACGATCTGCTTGACCCGGTCGATCCCGTCCTGCGATTCGGCGACGAGCGCCACGATGTCCTCGGCCAGGAAGTCGATGTCGACCTCGCGGCGCAGCCGTTCGAGTTCCGGCGTGGCGCGCTCGCTCTTCTCGTACACCCGGATCAAGCGCAGCAGATCGTTCACGTAGCCCGACAGCGCATTGATGTTGGACGACACATAGCCGATCGGGTTGTTGATCTCGTGCGCCACGCCGGCGGCGAGCTGGCCGATGGCGGCCATCTTCTCGGATTGCACCAGCTGGCGCTGCGCCTGCTCGAGCTGCTCGCGCAGGGCGTGCGGGTCGTCGGCGGCAACAGCCCCAGCCGGTGGTGCCTGCAGCGTCGTCGCGTTCATGCGGCGGGCTCCGTCTCGCGCACCAGCCGGATCTCGCGTCCGGCATCGCCCGCCACGGTGATCCACAGGAAATTCCCCGAGAACTCTTCGAGGCGGCGGATGTGCGCGATCACGCGGTCGTCGAGCACATACCCGGCCGACAGCAGCAGCGTGCCTTCGGGCGACGTCAGGTCCTGCGCGAGCTGCATGCCGGGGCGTAGGCTGTCGCTCGCGACGAGCACCCGCCGTGCCGGGCCTGTCACGGGCTGGTTGTGCTCGGCCAGGAGGGCGTCCACGACCAGCGGGTCGTAGCGCGTGCCGCGGAACTGCCGGATGCGGCGGAACGCGCGTGGCGGCGACAGCCTCTCCGTCTCGATGGCGCCCGCCTGGTAGTGCTCGAAATCAGCCACCACCCGAAGGATGCGCGCCGCCAGCGCGATGTCGCCGCCGCGCGCCTTGCCCGGCACGCCGGCGCCGTCGAAGTTCTCATTCACCTGGCCGAGGATGGCCCCGGCCCCGCGCAGCGAGGGCAGTGCCATCAGCGAGCTTTCGCCGGCAAGCGGATGGCGCAGCATCCGGTCCCGGCCCTCGGGGTCCAGGGCTTCCAGCGAGAGCTTCACCATCTCGTCGGGCAGCGAGAGCTTGCCGATGTCCTGCAGCAGTGCGGCGAAGGTCAGGTCGCCCAGCGCTTCGGCTTCGAGGCCCAGTTGTACGGCCAGCGCGCGCGCCTGCGTCGCCACGCGGCGCGGACAGCCGCCGGTCAGCCCGGCGCGGCGCTCGATCAGGCTGGACAGCAGGCGCACGGTGCTGGAGAAGTCGGCCTTCAGGCGCTCGGTGGTCCGGCGCAGTTCGGCGACCGTGCATTCCAGCTCGAGCGTGCGCTGTGCCACCTGCTCCTCGAGGCTGCCGTTGAGCACGCGCAGTTGCTCGTTCTGCTGCGCGGTCAGGACCAGCAGCGCATCACGCTCGCGCTCCAGCGCCTTGCGCCCGAGGCCGTCGTGCAGCACCTGCAGCAGAAACGCGTCGTCCCAGGGTTTGGCGAGATAGCGAAAGATCTCGCCCTCATTCACGGCCTTCACGGTGGAGGCGATGTCCGAATACCCGGTGAGGAGAATGCGCACCGCGCCGGGCGCGAGCCGGATCGATGCCTTGAGCACTTCGGCCCCGCTCGGTCCGGGCATGCGCATGTCGCACACGATGGCATCCATCGGCGTGCGCGCCAGCAGCGCGAGTGCCTCGGCGCCGTCGGCGGCGGTGTGGATCTCGAACCCGCGCCCGCGTAGGGAACGGCGCAGCGCGCGCAACACGTTGGGCTCGTCGTCCACGAGCAGCACGCGGCTCGGCGGCGCGGTGTCGGCGGCGGGAATGGGAGTCGGCATCTCGGGATCCTGCTCGGTTGTTGTGGTGCGGGGCTGTCCTGCATCGAGCGTAGGTTCGGCGGCCTGTCGCGCCGGTAGGCGAATGCCCACGGGTCTTTAAGAAAAATGCCTAGGGCCTGCCGCCGGCGCGGCCGTAACGTGCCGTTGCGCATCGCAACAAGCACTGCCGTCCATGAACCGTCCTTCGTCGATCCGCACACATCGGGCACGCTTGCGTGCACGGCAGGGCGAACGCATGGCGCCGCCGCGGACAGCCGGTGGCCCGCCCGACCCGCTGGTCGAACTGGCCGGCCGGATCGCGCGCATCGGTGGCTGGGCGTTCGACGTGCCCACGCGCGAAGTGCACTGGTCGGCCGAGGTGGCAGCCATCCACGAATTGCCGCCGGACGCGCGCCCCGACCTGGACTCCGCGCTGGCGCACTACATGCCCAGCGACCGGCCGGTGATCACGGCGGCCTTCGCTCGCTGCGTCCACGACGGGACGCCCTTTGATCTCGAACTGGAGATCACCGTCCCTTCGGGCCGCCGCCGCTGGGTGCGTGCGCTCGGGCGGGCCGAGCGCGACGTGGGAGGCGCGGTGGTGCGCGTTGTGGGCGCGCTGGTCGACATCTCCGAACAGAGGGAGGCCGAACAGTCCCTGCGGGACCTATCCGAGCGCCTGGGCACGACGCTGGAAAACATCAGCGATGGCCTGCTCACCTTCGACAAGGAATGGCGCTTCACCTACATCAACCGGCGGGGCGCCGAGATTCTCGGCGGCAACACGCCCGAGGCCCTGATCGGCCGTTCGGTGGCGCAGGCGTTTCCCGAGGCGGTCGGGAATGTCTTCATGCGCCACTACGAGGACGCGATGGCGCGGCAGCAAAGCGTTGCCTTCGAGGCCTACTACGAGCCGTTCGACCTGTGGCTCGAAGTGGTGGCCTATCCGTCGCCCAACTCACTGTCGGTCTATTACCACGACATCAATGCGCGCAAGAAGGCCGAAGCCGACCATGCGGCATTGCTCGAACGCGAACGTACGGCGCGGCAGGAGGCCGAGGCTGCCCGTGTCCACTTTCGCGCGCTGTTCGAGCAGATGCCTGGCCTCTTCCTCGTGTTGGATCCTCAGCAGTTCACCATCCTTGCCGCCAGCGAGGCCTATCTGCAGACCACCCGTCGACGCCGGGACGACATCGTGGGACGCACGCTGTTCGAGGCCTTTCCGACCTCGCCCGACGAGCCCGATGCCGACGGCGAGCCGAATCTGCGAGCCTCTCTCGAGCGGGTGCGCCTGTCCGGGCAGCCGGACGCGCTGGCCGTGCAGCGCTATCCGATTCCAGTGCCCGAAGAACTCGGCGGCGGCTTCGAGGAGCGCTTCACGAGCGCGATCAACTCCCCGGTGCTGGCGCCGGATGGCCGGGTGATATCGATCATCCACCGCGTGGAGGACGTGACCGAGTACGTGCGCTACCGTCAGCAAGAGGGCAGGACGGATTCGTCCGGGGACGAGACGCTCGACCGCATGGAGGCGGACATCCTGCAGCGTTCACGAGAGCTGCAGCAGCTCAACGACCACCTGCGGGTGGTGCAGCGCGTGGCGCGCATCGGCAGCTGGCAGATGGAACTGCACGGCAACGGTCACACCCGCTGGTCGCCGGAGACGGCGCGGATCTTCGGCGCCACCGACAGCTCGCTCGGCGACGACTTCGAGTCTTTTCTCGCCCTCGTTCATCCGGAAGACCGGCCGCGCCTGGTCGAGTACTGTGATCGCGCCCGGCGCGGCGAAGGCTCGTTCGAGATCGGCTATCGCATCGTCGTTCCCGACGAGCCGGTGCGGCATCTGCATGCGATGGCTGAAATCAAGCGCAACGACGCCGGTGCGCCGCACCTGCTCTGTGGCACGGTGCAAGATGTGACAGAACGCCACGTCGCCGAGCTGCGGGTACAGGCGCAGCTCGCGAGACTGCAACTCCTGCAGGACGTCACCCGCGCCATCGGAGACCGGCTGGAAGTCGACAACGTGCTGCGCACCGTGACCGACCGGCTGCAGCGCCAGTTGCCGCTCGCCTTCTGCGCCATTGCGCAGTGCGACAGCGCCCACGGCTGGGTGCGCGTGGAAAGCATCGGCGAGCGCGCCCCCGGCCTGGCCGCCCGCCTTGCGCTGGACGAGGGCAGCCGCTTCTCGCTGCCGGACAACGGCCTCGAGGCCTGTCTGAAGAGCCGGCGCTCGGTGTACGAGCCGGACGTCACTGCGTCCGAGCGGGCGCTGTGCCGTCGCCTGACGGCGGCCGGATTGCGCAGCCTGGTGGTCACGCCGCTGCAGGTCGAGGGCAGCACGCTCGGCGTGCTGGTCGGTGCGCGCGCGGAACTCGGCGGGTTCTCGCAGGAAGAGGTCGATTTCCTCGGCCAGTTGGCCGAGCACGCCGCGCTCGCCCTGAACCAGGCGGACCTGCACGGCCGGCTGCAGACAGCCTACGACGACCTGCGCCGTACGCAGCGCGCGGTGCTGCAACACGAGCGGCTGCGCGCCGTGGGCGAGATGGCCAGCGGCATTGCCCACGACATCAACAACGCCATCGCACCGGCCGCGCTCTATGCCGAATCCCTGCTCGACAAGGAAACGGGCATGAGCGAGGGCGGAAGGAGGCAGTTGCAGACCATCCAGCTCGCCATCGACGACGTGGCGGGCACGCTGACCCGCATGCGCGAGTTCTATCGGGAAGAGGATGCCGGCGTGCCGCACACGCTCGTCGCCCTGAATCAGGTGGTGCGGCAGTCGATCGACCTGACCCAGGCGCGCTGGCGCGACATGCCGCAGCGCGAAGGCATCGCCGTTCGCATCGAGACGGTGCTGGATGAGGCGCTGCCATACGTTCGGGCGAGCGAGCGCGAGATCCGCGAGGCGCTCGTGAATCTGATCTTCAACGCGGTCGACGCCATGCCGGAGGGCGGCACCCTCACGCTGCGCACACGCCTCGCCGGGCAGGCACCGGACGCATGCGTCGTGCTGGAAGTGCAGGACACCGGCATCGGCATGGATGAAGAGACGCGCCGCCGCAGCATGGAGCCGTTCTTCACGACCAAGGGCGAACGTGGCACGGGCCTGGGCCTGGCGATGGTGTACGGCACGGTGCAGCGGCACCACGCCGAAATCGAGATCGACAGCGCACGCGGACAAGGCACGACGGTGCGCATCGCGTTCCAGCTCGAGCGCGAGACCGCGAATGCGCCGGCTCGCGCGGCTCTGCCGCAGACGGACGTCACCGCTCCTGCCGCCGCGCGGGCGCTGCGCCTGCTGCTGGTGGACGACGAGAGGGCGGTGCGCGCGTCGCTGCAAGAACTGCTCGAGCTCGACGGCCATCAGGTGCACGCGGCCTCGGGCGGGCAGGCGGCCATCGAAGCCTTCGCCGCAGCACAGGCGCGCGGCCAGGCCTACGACGCAGTGATCACCGACCTCGGCATGCCCCAGGTCGACGGCCGGGAGGTGGCGGCGGCCGTCAAACGGGCGTCGCCGCGCACGCCGGTGATCATGCTCACTGGCTGGGGCCGGCGCATGAGCGACGCGGGCGAGCAGCCTCCGCACGTCGACAAACTGCTGCCCAAGCCGCCGCGCATCGACGACGTGCGCGCGGCGCTCGCGCAGGTTCCGCTGGCGCCGGGCGCCTGAAGGCTCACGATGGAAATTCCGGCATCCGCCGGCTCGTCGGCGACGCTGCTGCAACCGCAAGCCGAGCGCGCCCGCGTCGCGGAAGCGCTGCTGCTCGAATGCACCCGCGCACTGCAAGGCAGCGACGAGCCGCTCGCCAAGGCGCGCGCGATCTGCGAGACGGTGATCGGCGCCTCGATGCACCTGCGCCTGTGCTGGGTGTGGCGTGGCCCACACGGCAGCGAGGAAGTGCAGCCGCAGGTCATCGCGGGTCCCGCCGCCGCCTATGCCGAGGGCCTGCGCCTGCGCAGCGAAGAGCTGGCCGGCCTGCCGAACGTCGTCGACGCCTTCCAGGACAAGCCGGCGCAACCCGTCCGCCTGGGTGGCAGACGCTCCGGGGTGCCGCGCTGGCGAACGGCGGTGCGGCGCTACGGGCTGCGCAGCCTGCTGGCGCTGCCGCTGCCCGCGCTGGGGGACGGCGAAGACGGCGCGATCGTGGTCTATGCCGACCGGGCGGACTACTTCGACCGCGTGGGCACCGGCCTGTTCGAGTCGCTGGCCGAGGCACTGGCGGCGGTGCTGCTTCAATCCGCGCGGGTGTCGCGTCTGACCGACCTCGCGCAGCGCGACCCGCTCACCGGCCTGCTCAACCGGCGCTCCATCACGCGCCTGAACGAGGCCATCCGCAAGGGCGTGGCCGATCGGCGACGCATGTCGGTGCTGCTGCTCGACATCGACCATTTCAAGCGCGTCAACGACACCCACGGCCATCCGTTCGGCGACACGGTGCTGCAGGCGGTGGCGACCGTGCTGCGCGACAACACGCGCACGGGCGACGAAGTAGCCCGCTGGGGCGGCGAGGAGTTCGTCGTCTGGCTGCCTCATACACCGCTCGATGCAGCGCGTGCAGCGGCAGAGAAGATCCGCCGCAAGATCGAAGCCGTGCCGCTTCGCGCCGCGGACGGCGGGGCGGTCGGCGTCACCGCCTCGATTGGCGTGGCGCAACTGCTGGCGGGCGAGGACCTCGAGCATGCCGTCTCGCGGGCGGACGAATGCCTCTACAAGGCCAAGCGCAGCGGGCGCAACCGGGTGGTCGCCTGGCGGCGCGACGCTGCCGCGCCGACAGCGCTGCCGGCTGACTCGGCAGCGGCCGACCCTCCCGGCCAGCAGGCAGCCGGCGTGCTGGCCGCGCTCATGGAAGCCTCGGCGGACGCGGTCATCGTCAGCCAGTTGAATGGTGCCATCTCGGCTTGGAATCCGGCGGCGCGGCGGCTGCTCGGCTATAGCGCGCAGGAGATGGTGGGGCAGAACATCGCCCACCTCCTGCCGCCGGCGCAACTCGAGGAAGAAGCCGACATCCAGGAGCGGCTGCGCCGCGGCGAGCGCATCGTCCAGCTGCGCACCGTGCGGCGCACCAAGGACGGTGCGCACATCGCGGTCACGCTCGACATCGCACCGGTGCGCGGCGTTGGCGGCACCATCGTCGGCGCCTGCTCCGCACTGCGCGCGGTGCCGGCGGACGCGCCGCTGCCGTGGCCCGTGCTCGCATCCACGGCCTGATCAGGGCGCCCTCGTGGCGAAGATTCCCAAGCGGCCTTAGGCAATTCGCCTAAGCCGTGCGGCCCCGGAAGTGCGAACGTATCGACCGGAACTGCATCGATCCAAACGCCTGGGGAACCGACACATGGAACACACGGCCTTCGGCCTGCCGCACGAGCGCACGGCCCGCAACGAGCATCGCCGCCTGATGATCACCTTGGCCCGCCATCTGGCCGGCGTGGCGAATACGGGCCGCGCCGGCTCGCGCGCGCAGCCCGGCACCTATGCCTCGCGCCGCATCAGCGCGCTCACCTTTGCGGTGATGCCGCCGCTGCACAGCCTGCCCGACGCGGTCCAGGCGCAACAGCGGCGCATCCGCATCGCTGTCGCGACCCTGCAGTCGCGGCTCGACCGCGCGCCGTGCGCACACGAGGTGGCTGTGGCCCTGGGTTGGACGATCGTCGAGCTGTTCCACGCGATGGTCGCCGCCGGTGCCGGCGGCCTGCGCGCCGGCGACCCGCCCATCGAGCAACTGGTGGAGACGGCAGCCCTCGCACCGGGTGCGGAACCCGGTCCGCACCTGCGGGTCGGCGGTTCGCCGCGCCAGCGACTCGATGCGCTGATGCGCGGCTTCTTCGATCTGCACGAGCGTGAACAGATGGTGCTGCTCATGCTGGCCGACCGCAGCATGGACCACGACGCAGCTGCGCGCGCATTCGGCGACACCACTGAACGCATGCAGTACCTGCATGATGGCGCGGTAGGCAAGCTGCTGCGCCATTTCACGGCGTCGCCTGCGACTCACTGATACTAATTCGCGTTCAAAGATATAGAAGTTATCCACTTGAAGCCCGTCATGGACTGGATCCGTTGCGGGTTGGCTTCAAGGGAACGCAGGCCAGCGCTGAGCGAGTGCTCGACCGCGTCGAGGTTGGCGAAGACGTGGTTGGCGAAGCACTGCTCTCGCAGTGCCTCCCACAGGTGCTCGGCCGGGTTCAGCTCGGGGCTGTAGGGCGGCAAGAACAGCAGCCGCATGTTCGTGGGCACGAGCAGCTCGCCCGCGAGGTGCCAGCCGGCCTGGTCCATGACCATCAGGATGAACTCGCTTGGGTGGCGCTGTGCGACCTCGTGCAGGAACAGTGACATCGTCTGGGCGTTGACCCAGGGCAGCACGAGGCTGTCCATGACGCCGTCGTGCGGGCTGACGGCGCTGAAGGCGTAGATGTACTTGCGCTCCAGCCGTGCACCCACCACCGGGCGAGTGCCGTGCGGTGCCCAGCAGCGCCGCGGCGTGCCCAGCAAGCCGAAGCGGCCCTCGTCCTGGAACATCAGCCGCACCCGGGGGCAGCGTTCAGCCTGGCGCGAGACCTCGTGGCGTACCGCTCGGCGCAGTTTTTTTAAAGGCGGCCGGCGCCGCAACGTCTGCCTTCGGATGCCTGGGGCGCGGCACGACCTTGCGCCAGCCGTGACGCTGCAGCAGCCGGTAGATCGTCGAGCGTGCCACGTCCGCGCCCACACTGTCGCGGTAGGCCTGCTGCACTTCGGCCACCGTGAGCATGCCGCCGGCCTGGGCGCGCTGCACGAACGGCGCCAGCAGCTCCTGCTCTTGCTGCTCGGTGAGGTGCTGGTGGCGCCTGCCTCCGCGGGCGCGCACATCGAAGATCGCCTCGCCCTCCTTGGCCCAGCGCGAGTGCATCACGTGCACCGTCGCTGTGGACCAGCCCAGCAGTCGCCCAATCTCTGCGGCCGAACTGCCCAGCGTGGCCCTGATCAGCACGCACTGGATTCGCTGGTACTCCGTGTGACTGCCGGCCTGCTTGAGCCTCTCGGCCAGCCGCTCCACGGTCGCCTTGTCGCACGCGATCAGACTCTTCATCCACGACTCCTCAAAGTCCGTGGATCAACATCATATCTAAATTATTGAACGCTACTTGGTATGAGTCGGTTCAGGTCCGGGCAGCCAGAGCCGGAACGTTGCTTCCGCGTCCAGCGCCGACTCGGCGCTCACCGTGCCGCCGTGCCGCTCGACAATGCGGCGCACGTTCGCAAGGCCCATGCCGTTGCCTTCGAACTCCTCGACACGGTGCAGGCGCTGAAAAGGCGAGAACAGCCGCTCCGCGTAGGCGGGATCGAACCCCACGCCGTTGTCGCGCACCGAGACGGTGTGGCCGCCGCCCTCGGCCGGCTGAGCACTCACCTCGATGACCGATTTCGCGCGTTTGCCGCTGTACTTGAGGGCATTGGACAGCAGGTTGACGAACACCTGCTCCAGCAACGAGGCGTCGCCGCGCACGGTGGGCAGCGCAGCGACGATCCACTCCACCTCGCGCCCGAGTACATGGCCGTCAAGCGCCCGCTGCGCGCGGTGCAGCACCTCGCCGAGGTCCACCGCATCCTGCCGGACCGGCTTGTCGCCCATGCGTGCGAACGCCAGCAGGTCGGCAATCATCCGGTCGCCGCGCTCGCCGGCGGCGATCACGCGCGCCAGATAGCCTTCGCTCGGGCCGACCAGGCGGCCGGCATTGAGCTCCTGCACGATGCGCGAGAAGCCGAGCACGGCCAGCAGCGGACCGCGCAGGTCGTGCGCGATGCGAGCGGCGAAGCTATCGAGCTCGCGGTTCGCCGCCTCCAACTGCTGGGTGCGGCGTGTCACCGCCTCCTGGAGCTCGCGGTTGCGCACGCGCAGGCCGCGGATTTCGATCGCGCGCTGCAGCACCGGCCGTATGGCAGCGAGGCGAAAGGGCTTGAGCACGTAGTCGAGGGCGCCGACCTGCATGGCCTGCACGGCCGTGGGAATACTGCCTTGACCGGTCATCAACACCGGCACGAGGTCCGGGTCGATCTCGAGCGAGCGGCGAATGAGTGCGATACCGTCCATCTCGGGCATGTTGAGGTCACTCAGCATCACGTCGAACCGCTGTTCGCCGAGCACTCGCAACGCCTCGCCTGGAGTTGCGCAGCCGAGCACGGTGTGGCCCTCTTCCTCGAGCACGGTACACAGCGCGTCGAGTTGAGGCCGCTCGTCGTCGACGACGATCAGATGTGCCGCCGCCATCATGACTGCACCTTGCTCGCGCCAGCCGCGGCGCAGCGGGCCAGCACCACCCGCAACTGGTGCATGGCCGGTGGCTTGCCAAGCAGATGATCCACCCCCTCAGGCATGTCGCCATCCTCCGTCATCCGCCGCCCCCAACCGGTGAGCATGACCACAGGCGTGGTGGGTGACTCCCGCTTTACGCCCCGTGCGACCTGGCGGCCATCCACGCCGGGCATGCCCAGGTCGGTGATGACGGCGTCGAACCGGCCACCACCCGCCAGCGCGCCGCGAAACGCATCCAGACCCTCTTGTCCACCAGCGGCAGTGGTCACGCGATGGCCCTCGGCGCGCAACACGTCCGACAACGAGCGCAGCAGTTCCGGGTCGCCGTCGATCAGCAGAAGGTCGAGCGGATCGGCCGGCTCCTGCGGCAGGTCGAGCGCCGCCCAATCTGTGTCGGCCAGGGCCTTGTCGTGCGCCCTGGGAAAAACAAGCCGTACCGCTGTGCCTTGCCCCGGCGCGCTGTCGACCTCGACGGCGCCGCCGTTGCGCTGCATGGTGCCGTAGACCATGGGAAGGCCCAGCCCCGTGCCGCGGTCGCCCTTGGTGGTGAAAAAGGGCTCGAAGCACCGACGGCGTGCCTCCTCATCCATGCCGGTGCCGCTGTCGCGCACCTCGACATAGACCTGCTCGCTGCCGTCGGCGGCGAAGTCGCTGCCGGCGAGCAGGGTGAGCGTGCCGCCGCGCGGCATGGCATCCACCGCGTTGAACACCAGGTTGGTCAACGCCTCGCGGACCTCTCCCTCGGCCGCACGCACTCGCGGCAGCCCGTCCGGCAACTCGACCGTCACCTCGATCACGACGCCGGCCTGCTGCGCCATGTCGCGCCAGCGGGCGCGTGTGAGATCGATCACCTGGCGCGCAAGTGGCGTCAGATCGATTGGCAGGCTCTCCGGCTCGGCATCCTTCGGACGGTAGAAGTCCCGCAAGCGCGCCACCGTCTCGGCGATGTCGTCGATGGCGCGTTGGATGGTTTGCAGGTGATCGCGCCCCCGCTGCGTGAGATTGGGTTCGCGCACCAGCAGTGACTCGGTGTACAGCGCCACCGGTGAGATGGCGTTGTTGATGTCGTGCGCGATGCCGCTCGCCATCTGGCCGAGCGCTCGCAGGCGCTCCTGCTGCAGCACCATCTGCTGCGTCTGGTGCAGGTCGTCGTAGGCGCGCCGCAGTTCGCTATGCAGCCGCGCCTGCGATGCGGCCAATGCCACATGCTCGCTCAGGTGCATGAGGAACTCGAGATCCGCGGGAGAGAACACGCGGCCGCCGCGGCGGGCCGCGATGAGAACACCGAAGGTGCGGTCGTCCACACGCAGCGGCGCTCCCACGGCGCTCGTGAACCCTTCCGAGTTCAAACCTCGCGCCAGCGCCGAGGCGTTCGCTGCGAGGACGGGCTCGTGCACCAGCACGCCCTGGAGGCAACGATTCAGCGCCGTATCGCTGACCGACAGGCGGTCGGCATTCGCCAGCCCCAGCCGTTCGACCACCTGCGCGCTGCGTGCGCCGGCACAGGCGAGCGTGATCTTCCCCTGCGCTTCGTCGAACAACGCCACGCTGCAGAAATCGACCGGCAACTGGTCCTCGAGGCTGTCGCAGACGACCGAGAAGATGCGGTTCAGGTCCATGCCACGCCCGATGGCGCGCGTGGTCTCGCGCAGCAGCTGCAGCCGAGAGAGCTTCTCCTTCAGGCTCACTTCCGCGCGCTTGCGCTCCTCGACTTCCTGGTCGAGCTCGCTCGTGCGCCGGGCCACGGCCACCTCGAGCCCTTCGTTGAGCAAGGTGAGCTCCTCCTGCACGCGGGAAAGTTCCTGGTTGCGTTGCACTGCCGCCTCGTAGGTCGACAGCAGCAGGTTCAGGATCTGCAGGCGATTCGAGGTGATGAAGAACTTGCGGTTGGCGAAGAAGATCTCCACGCCCATCTGCGCGTTGTCGGCACCGTGCAGGTGCCGATGGGCGAGCAGCGAATCGACGCGGGCGAGCAGGTGGCGCTCGTCGTAGGGCTTGAACAGAAAGCTGTCGGCTTCGGCTTCGAGTCCGCGGATCACGTCCGCCGGGTCGTTCAGCGAGGTCAGCAGCATCACGGGCACCTCGGGCTGGGATGCCTTGATCGCGGCGCACAGGGCGTAGCCGTCCATCTCGGGCATCACCACATCGGTGAGCACGAGCGCGGGCGGCTGCCGCATCACCTGCTCCAGGGCCTCGCGGCCGTTGGTCGCGATCGTGACCCGGTAGCCGCGCTTCTCGAGGGTGAACCGTAGCTGCTGCGCCTGTGTCGGGCTGTCTTCGGCCAGCAGGATGTCGCGATGGTTATCGTGCATGTTGTTATGAAGGCGATGCGAGGTCCGTCAGCCTCGCGGCAATGGCCTCGGGAGAAAGAACATGGCATGCGGCCCCGGCCTTGACGGCCTGACCCGGCATGCCGAACACCACGCAGGATGCTTCGTCCTGCACCAGCGTGAGCGCGCCGGCGTCCTTCAGGTGTCTGAGTTCGTCGGCGCCGTCCCTGCCCATGCCGGTGAGCAGCACCGCCACCGCGCGCGTGGCCATCGGCTGGATCGAGCGGAACAGGAACGACACCGCCGGGCGCACGCCGTTCTCGGGCGCGGCTTCCGACAGCAGGATGCGACCGTCCGGGCGCAGACCCATGTGCCGGCCATCGGGCGCCACGTAGGCGTGGCCGGCCAGTGCCGGCTCGCCGTCGCGTGCAACCTGCACCGGGAATCTCGTCGACTGCTGCAGCCATTCGCAGAAGCTCGACACGAAACCGGCGGCCATGTGCTGCACGATGAGCACCGGCATCGGCAACTGGCGCGGCAGGCGGCCGAGCAGGGTCTGCAGCACCAGCGGGCCACCGGTCGACGCGCCGATGGCCACGAGCCGCAGGTCGGCGTCCCGCCTGCCGCCCGTGGGCGCCGGTGCGGCTGGCCGCGGCGCATTCATTCGCGGCCAGCGGCGCACCACCTTCACCTCGGACATCAGCTTGATGGTCTCGGTCAGCGTGCGGGAGGATTCCTCGTGCCCCGGGTGGCCGAGGCCGTGCGGCAGCGGCACCATCGCGAGCGCCTCCGCGGCGAGCGCCAGCGGATGGGTGTCGGCGCCCTGCGGCTCCGCGCCGCTCACGATGACGACCGGCGTGGGGCAGGTCTCCATGATGCGGCGCGTGGCCTCGAAGCCGTCCATCTCGGGCATGTGCACGTCCATCGTGATGATGGCCGGGCGTAGCCGGTGCGCTGCCGCGATGGCCGCTTCGCCGTCGCGGGCCACGCCTACGACGCGGATGGCCGGATCGGCGGCGAGCAGGGCGCGCAGGAACTCGGCGACGACCGCCGAATCCTCGACGATGAGCACGGTGACCGATCCCGGCGCAAGGCGGCTCATAGCAGGCGCCGGATCACCTCGAGCAGATTGCTCTGGTCGAAGCTGCTCTTGACGATGTAGGCGTTCGCGCCGACGTCGATGCCCTGCTCGCGGTCCTCGCGCGAGTCGAGGGCCGTCACCAGCACCACCGGCAATTCGGCGAGTTTCTGGTCGGCGCGCACGCGCGCGGTGAGCCCGAAGCCGTTCAGGCGCGGCATGTCGACATCGGACACCAGGAGATCGAAGCTGCCGCTGCGCAGCGTGGTGAAGGCGTCCAGGCCATCGGCGGCCGTCTCCACCCGATAGCCGGCCGCTTCGAGAATGCCCTTGAGCAAGGTGCGCGAGGTGATCGAGTCTTCGGCTACCAGCACCGTGTGGTGCTGCGGCGCTGCGGCAGCAGCCGATGCGGACGCCGCACCTGCGCCGGCTGCCGCCGACGCGAGCAGATCGGGCACATGCAGCACCGGCACGACGCGCCCGTTGCCGAGCACGCTGGCGCCCGCCACGTGACGCACCGATTCGAGCTGGCCGCCGAGCGGCTTGACCAGCACTTCGCGTTCCTCGAGCACTTCGTCGACGCGGAACGCGATCGGCTGGTGCGTGCCGTTGAGCACCACCACCGGAAATGCTTCCCCCTCGCCGGCGCTTGCGTCGGCCGGAACGCCCAGTACGCTGCCGAGCCGGGCGAAGGCCATCACCCGGCCGTCGAGCGAGACGGTCTCGCGGTTCTCCACCGTCTTCACGTCGCCCGCGCGAAGCCGGGCGACACGCACGACGCTGCGCGTGGGCACGACGAAGCGCTGCCGCCCCACGCGTAGCACCACGCCGCGAAAGCGCGCCAGCGACAGCGGCAGCACGAGGCGAAAGCACGTGCCCTGACCCGGCACCGATTCGAGCGTGAGCGCTCCGTCCAGGCGTTCGACCTGCTGCGCGACGATCGACAGGCCCATGCCGCGGCCGGAGATGTCAGTGATGAGCGGGCTGGTGGATACGCCCGGCTCGACGGCGAGGGCGAGCAGCTCTGCGTTGCCCAGACTGTCCCGCGCGGGCGGGGCAGCGGATGCGCCCTCGATCGCGCCGGTCTGCGTGCCGGCCTTTTCGGCCGCGTGCAGCAGGGCGGCGGCATCGAAGCCGGCGCCGTCGTCACGCACCAACACACTGACTTGCTGGCCTTCCAGCGCGCTCACCTCGATGGCGAGCGTGCCGCGCGAGGGCTTGCCTGCGGCCAGTCGCACCGCCGGCGCCTCGATGCCGTGGTCGATGCTGTTGCGCACCAGGTGGATCAGCGGGTCCTTGATGTCGTCCAGGATGCGCCGGTCGATCTCTATCTCGGCGCCAGTGACGACGAGCTGCACCTCCTTGCCGCACTCGCGCGCCAGCTCGCGCACCGAGGCGGGAAACAGATCGGACAGCGTCGAGAACGGCTGAACCGCCATCTGCTTCATCTGTTCCAGCAGCTCGTCGACCATCTGTCCGATGGCGCGTTCCTCCTGGCGGGCCATGCGCGACTGGCGCAGCAGCTCGCTGTCGAGCTGGGTGACGAAGTCTTCGGCGGCTTCGAGATGCTCCCGCACACGATCCCAGGCGGCCTGCGGCTGGGCCGACCCGAATGCGCCGCCTGTCACCGCGCGCTCGACGCAGCGCACGTCGTCGCGCAGGCGTGCCGCACGCTTACGCCATGCGATCGGCCGCTGGTGCAGCTGCTGCAAGCCCGTGGCGCGCTGAGCGGCCGCGACCTTGGCGAACAGCAGTTCCTCCGACTGCAGCAGCACCGCGTCGAGCGTGCGCTTTCGGATGCGCACCGTGTCGGGCGAGAAGCGCGGTCGCGGCGCCGCGGCCGCGCGCGGCTCCTGCGGCGCAGGCACGCGCGACACGTCCGGGAGGGACTCGTGCGGCTGCGCGGATGTCTGCTCGGGCGTCTGCGCCGGTCGTGCCAGCATGGCGTGCAGTTCGTAGCGCACCTCGGCGACCGCCTGCTGCTGTGCGGATGCCGGTTCGGCATCGAGCCCCGCCAGCAGGCCGGCCAGCACATCCAGGCTGCGGTGCAGCAGATCGTAGATAGGGGCTGCGGCCACAAGAGCGCGCCGGCGCATGGCCGAGAACACATGCTCGATGGCCTGGCACAAGGACTCGACGGCACCCGCGTTGACGGCACGCGCCGCGCCCTTGAGGCTGTGCGCTGCGCGGAACACGACGTCCAGCGATTCGACGGGCGGCGCGGCGCCGGCCTGTTCGAGCGCGAGCAGGCCGGACGTCATGGTCTGGAGGTGCTCCTGCGCCTCCAGCCCGAAAGTGGTCCGCAAACGGGCCAGCAGGTCGTCGTCGCTTGGCGGCATGGCTCAGAGCTTGTACTGGCCCACGATGTCCTTCAGCGCGCCGCCGATGTCGTTGAGGTTCCTGGCCGCGACCTCCGCCTGACGCGTGGCCGACACGTTCTGCATGCTGGCCTGCTTGATGTTCTGCATCGCCAGCGCCACCTGGTCGGTGCCCACGAGCTGCTGCTGGCTCGACGCCGCGATCTGCGTGGCCGCCTGCGCCGCCTCGTTGATGGTGCCGGCAAGCTGCGCGATGGCCTCGCCCGCCTCGGTCGACTGCTTCATGCCGGCCTCGACCGACTTGCTGCCCTGTTCGGTCGCGAGCACGGCCGCGGTGGTGGCCTTCTGGATGTCGTGCAGGATGGTGCGCACCTGCGCCGTGGCCTGGCGTGACTGCTCGGCGAGGCTGCGCACTTCCTGCGCCACCACCGAGAAGCCCTTGCCGTGTTCGCCCGCCTTGGCAGCCTCGATCGCCGCATTGACGGCCAGCAGGTTCGACTGCTCGGCCAGATCGTTCACCGCCGCGATGATTTCGCCGATCGCCTGGCTGTTCTCGCTCAGCCGCACCACCGTCTCGGCGATGGTTTCCATCTGCGTCTGGATCTGCCGCATGCCTTCGACGGATGCCTCCACGGAGCGGCGGCCCGTCTGGCTGACGGTCGTGGCCTTCTGCGCCCCGTCGGCCACCTGCCTGGCCTTCTGGCTGGCCATCTGCGCCGTCTGCTTGACCTCTTCGACCGTAGTGGTGGTCTGGGCGATGGCGGTGCCGGTCTCGGCCGCGCCCGAGGCCACCTGAGTGGTGGCCGCGAGGATCTCGCTCGCCGAGGCGGCAAGCGTGCCGATGTTGGCCGACAGGCTCTCGGTGGCGCGCCGCAGGTTGACCACCATCGTCGAGAGCGCCTGGCCGAGCTGGTCGCGCGTGGACTGCGGTTTCACCTGCACCGTCAGGTCCTGCGCCGCGATGCGGCGTGCGGCCTCGGCCATGGCCTGCAGCGAGCCGCTCATGCGCACGAACGCCTGCGACAGCGCGCCCACCTCGTCATCGCGCTGCGTGTCGAGCGCCGGCATGTCGAGGTCGCCGGCGGCGATGCGGTCGGCGGCCTGCGCGAGCTGCTGCAGCGGCCCGGCCGTGAGCCGAGTGAGCAGGCCTGCGATCAGCAGCGCCGCCAGCAGCGCCGCCGTCGTGGTGTAGCCGAGAAGCTGCAGCGCTTGCGTCATGGCCGCCTGCGCCGCTTCGTCCGCGCGCCCGGCGAGCGACGCCAGCAGTTCGCGCTGGTGCGAGTAGGTCTGCAGTTGCGCCCCCAGGGCCTCGTCGAGCGCCGCATCGGTTCGCCCCTGCGCCAGTGGCGCCAGCACCTGGTCGGCGCGCACCCGCCGGTGCTCGGCGCTCACACGTTCGAGTTCCTGCAGCGGCTCGGCGAGTTCGGCATGGCCGCGGGTGACGTCCGTCAGGCGCCGACGAAGCACCTCGTTGCGCTGGCTGTTGGCGGCGATGTCGCGGCGCGCGCCTTCGAGGGCGCCGCCCCGGTTGGTGTTCAGCACCAGCGTCACGAGCAGCGCGCGCGATTCGTGCAGGTTGCTGTCGAGTTCGCGCACCGCGGCTTCGATCTCCGTCTGCGTGCGGATCTGCTGCATGCCGCGATAGCCGGCGAACACCGCTGCGCCGAGCAGCAGCATGACGATGCCGAAACCGAGGATCAGCCGGGGGCCGGTGCGCAGGTTGGTGAGCCAGGTCATTGAAGAGTCTCTCTCGTTCTCGGGTGAATACCGATCAGCCGCGCGCGTCGCGCACGATGATGTCAGGATCGCCGGCGATGCGCTCGGCATCGAGCACCGCCAGCCGGTCCGGCGTGATGCCGCGCAGGTAGTGCGCGCGCACGCCGGCCATGGTGGGCAGCGGCGGCTGCAGGTCGGCCAGCGGCACGCGGCGCATGCCCACCACCGAATCCACGAGCAGGCCGAACTCGATGCGGCCGTCCGAGAGGACGAGCACGCGGTTGAGATCGGGCAGGCCCTTGTCGGGCAGCTCGAAGAAGGCCTTGAGGTCGACCACCGACACGATGCGCCCGCGCACGTTCACGATGCCGGCCACGAAGCGCGGCGCGCCCGGCAGCGGCGTAAGTTCGCGCAGCGCCAGCACCTCCTGCACCCGCGCGACGCCGATTGCATGGCGCTCGTAGCCCATGAGGAACTCGACGACCTCGAGGCTTTCGCCGCCGGCCGTTTGCGGCTCGCGCGCCGCGCTGCGCGCGCGGGCCTGCAGGATGCGCAGGCGCGTCGCGTCGTCGAGCACCGGCTCTGCCAATGCGGCTTCGGCGTGCGCGAGGCGCATACGCAGTTGCGCCCAGTCGATGGCGGCGGGCGCCGTCATCGGCCGGCCCGGCCGCGGACGGCGGCGTTCACCAGTTCCCCGAGCCGCCCTGCGACGAGGCCGTCGCTGTGCGGCAGCACCGCGTCGGCATCGGTGCCGTCGAGCAGGCTGAGCACGTTGCGAAAGTGCCGTGCGGCGTCGGCCGGTGCGCCTTCGCGCAGCGCGAGCTGGCCGAGTGCATGGTGTGCGATCACGAAATCGGGCTCCAGGTAGAGGGCGCGCCGCAGAGCGTTGCGGGCGTCTTCGGCGCGCCTCATCTCCATCAGGACGACGGCATGCAGATGGTGCGTGCCGGCGTCCATCTTGTCGTGGGCGAGGGCCTGCTCGACCGCTTCCAGCGCCGGCCCGAGCCGCCCCGCGTCGGCATGCGCGCGGGCCGCGGCCGCGAGGCGGCGGGTGTCATTGGCGGCCGGGCCGGTGCCGGCGGCTTCGGCCTGCGCGGCGGCAGGCGCGGCGGGCGCGGTCGGCAGCGGAGCGGCGACAGCTGCCGTCGTCGGCGGCGCGGGCGCTTGTGCCGGCGCTCGTGCGAGCACTTGTGCGGGCACCATCGGCGCAGGCGCCGCATCGGCCGCCGGCCGGTCCTGGCCCGGGGCGTGGATGCCGCCGGCCTTGCGATAGAACACCGCATCGTCGAAGTACACCGGCGCGAATGAGCCGGCGGCATGCGCGCCCAGTTCCGTGGCTGCGACCGACAGCCAGCCGCCCTCCACCAGCGCGCGCTCGAAACCCCGGCACACCTGCTGCATCAGCGCTGGCGGGAAGTACATGAGCACGTTGCGGCACAGGATCACGTCCATCGCCGCGGTGTCGTTGTGCGGCTGCGGGAACTGCAGCTCGGCGAGGTTCAGCGGCGCGAAGCTCACCATTCGCCGGATGTGCGGCAGCAGCACATGCCCTCGCTTGCCGGGGTGGAAGTAGCGGTCCTTCAGCCAGGCCGGCGCATCGCGAAACGACCACTCGTCGTATTCGGCGCGCACGGCCCGTTGCAGGAAACGGCGGTTGACGTCGGTGGCCAGGATGCGGATGTCCCACTGCGGTAGGTCGGGCAGCATCCGGCCGAGCAGGATGGCCAGCGAATACGGCTCCTCGCCGGTGCAGCAGCCCGCGCTCCAGAAGCGCAGCCGCCGCAAGCCCTTGCGCCGGGACTCGATCAGCGGCGGCAGGATGCGATCGGCCAGTACGTCGAAGCTCTCGCGCTCGCGAAAAAAGTAGGTCTCGCCCACCGTCAGCGCCTCGGCCAGCGCCTGCAGCGGCGCGGCATCGGGCGCTATGAGCAGCCGCTGCGCGAAGGTCGCCGTGTCCCGGGCACCGCTCGAGCTTGCGGCCGCGTTCACGCCGCGCATCAGGTCGCCGAAGCGTTCCGCGGGAAAGTGCAACCCCAGCCGCTGCGCCACCAGGTCGGCCAGCGGCGGCAGCCAGGGCGCGTCCGGCTGCTGCGTCATGGCGCGGCCTGCCCATCGAGGACGCCCGCCAGCCGCTCGCGTTCGGGCAGCGACAGGAAGGCGTCGAGGTCGTGGATCAGCACCAGCCCGTCGTCGAGCTGGACGACGCCTGCGATGTGCCGCACGCCGGGCACGATGTCGTCCGGCGGCAGCGGTTCGTGCGCGGGTGCCAGCAGGCCCACCACGCCGTCGGCCGGCAACGCCACGGTGAGTTCTCCGGCACACGCGAGCACGAGCACGTCGCTCAGCCGCGCTTCGCGCTCGGGCAGCGCCAGGCGCCGGCGCAGCCGCATGACCGGCACCACGCGCCCGGCGACGTTGATCATTCCCTCGACGATGTCCGGCGCGCCCGGCAGCGGCTCGACGTGCAGCATGGGCAGCACCCGCAGCACGTGCGCGATGTGCAGGGCGTAGCGCTGCTCTTCGATGCGAAAGAGGAGCAGTTGTCGTTGAGCGGCGTCGGCGAGGGCGGTGCCCGAACCTTGAGTTGACATGGACTGCGACGAAGCAGGTGGAAGTACTTGATTCGGGTGAGCCGATATTTGACATCAGCCGTCCGTGGCGGCACACCGTGGCTTCCCTGTACCTGCAGTGATCCGGTCGCGCGTCACGTTCTTGCCTTAAGAAAAATTCGTACGCCGCTCCTGCCAATCGGCTTAGGGCCGGATGGCGCAATCCTCCTATCGTGACGAGCACATGAAGCGGTGCAAGCCGCCGCGAGAAAAACATGTCGTCGAGATTGCGGAGGAAGCGATGGATGCCAGTCTGCTGATTCACTACGAAGCCATCGATGAGGCCAGCAGCGACATGCTGGCAGCAGCGCGCATCGGGGCCTGGGAGCGTGTCCTAGAGATCGAACGGGCCTGCCTTGTGTTGATCGCGCGGCTGCGGCGGGCGCAGGCGAAGTCGAAGGCCTCGGGCGCTGCCCACTCGCCATGCAAGTCGCGCCTCATGCAACGGCTCCTGCAGCGCGATGCCGAGGTCCGACGCCTTATCGAGGAGTGGCGCGATCATGACTGGCAGCAGCGGCCGGCCGTTCTGCACTGAGGTGTATCGCGCGATCGCGATCACGGTGCGTACTCTCATCAATCCGTTGAATAAGGCATGCACTGTGCAGCAGAAGGTCTGCCCGTGATCCGCGTGGCCATGGTCGAAGACAACCCGGACCTGCGCGAAGAGGTGGGATTCCACCTGAACCGCGCAGGCCACGCCGTGACCGGCCTGCCCGACGGCGCCGCACTCGACGCGCACCTGGCGTGCGCGCCGGTGGACGTGCTCATCCTCGACCTCGGCCTGCCCGGCGAGGACGGCCTGGCCATCGCCGAGCGGCTGCGCCGCGACCGCCCGCAGCTGCCGATCGCCATGCTCACGGCCCGGGGCCAGGTCGAGGACCGCGTGCTCGGCCTGGAGACGGGCGCCGACATCTACCTCGTCAAGCCGGTCGACATGCGCGAACTCGCTGCCGTCGTCGAGAGCCTGTATCGCCGCCTGCAGCGCGCCCCCGCGCCGGCCGTGCAGCCCGCCGGCGCATCCCTGTGGCGGCTCGACGCCTACACCATGGAACTGCGCTCGCCCGCGCAGGAGTCGGTGATGCTTACGCCGACGGAATTCAACCTGCTGCGCGAGCTCGCCCAGGCCGCACCGGAGCCCGTACCGCGTGCCCGGCTGGCAGCAGCCATCGGCCACCCGGAGCCCGATTTCGACTACCGGCGCCTCGAGACGGCGATGAGCCGGCTGCGCAAGAAGATCGACGCGCGCTGCAGCGAAGGCGGTGCGCTGCGTAGCGCGCGCAACGTCGGCTACGTGTTCGCCGCGCCGGTCGAACTGGCCAGTCCGCCGCGAGGCGGCATACGCTGAGGATAGCGCCGTGCTCAGCGGCTGACGTCGTAAACCAGGATCACGTTGAAGTCGGCGTGGCCTGTCTGGACGTCGTGCAGCAGTCGCTGCAGCGCCTCGCGGCCGTCAATCTTCAGCCCGCTCTTGCCCTCATCGGCGTAGGTCCGAATGATCAAGACAAGAACTTCCTCGCTTGCACAGGTGTTCGCCGACCTTCCCGCGAGCGCACTGGCCACAGATCTACTCCACGAACCCGCTGGAGCTGAACGCCGAGATCAAGCGCTGCACGAACGTTGTGGGCATCTTCCCCAACGACGCCTCCATCGTGCGCCTGGTCGACGCCATGATGCTCGAGCAGAACGACGAGTGAAGCTTGAACTGGTGCTACATGCAGCTCAAGGGCTTGCAGACCGTCAGCGATACTGCTCCCATTAGGCTGCCCACTGTGGCTCGCTGAGTCCCGCGCATCTCAGCTCGCTCCGGGGCTGTGGATTTACACCACGCCGTGGGACACGACCTGCTCCTTCCGTCGAGTGGTTGGCAACACCTCCACTCTGGCACTTCGATGCCGTCACCGGGTGGGGGCGTCCATCCCATTGCTTACCAAGTGACGGGATGCGGGTCCCCAGTATCAGCACCTTCTGGTTTCGTGTTGTGCCAAGTTAGATTCCGAGGCGTGCTATGCGCTCGGTGAGGCCGTGGAGTAGGGGCCGTGGCACCGATGCCGGACCGGCGCCGGCTGCGCCCGCCCCCTGAGGCTTGCCGCCTTGGCGCGTATGGCCTCGACGCACCGGACATCACGTCCTCGCGCATCAGGGCGTGCGCGCCGCGGCGCGGTTGCAGGAACTCCCGAGCATCCCATGCCCATAACCGCGCCCGGCGTTCGCGAAGAAACGATGGTGCTGCTGCGCTACAAGGTGAACGGCAGCGCCGTCATGACCGACACGTCATTGGTGCGAGCCCGTGGCGTTGAAGGCGCCACGGTTGCGAGCCCGCTTCTGAGCATGGTCCGCAGGTCGTCGGCGACAGTGGTGAGCGGCGCGAGCCGCATCCCGTTTGAGAGATCGAGTCGAAATCGACGCCTTGCATGGCGCTGCCGTTCATCAACGATGGTGGGGCAGAGCATGGCAGGCAATGCGCAAGCGAGAAGACGAGGTGTTCCCGAACGCGGCGGGCATCGACATCGGGGCGTCCAGCCATTGGGTGGCGGTGTCGCGGCATCTGGCTGAAGGCGCCGGCTGTGAGTCGGTGCGCGAGGTCGGCGCAATGACCGAGGACTTGAACGCGCTGGCAGCGTGGCTGGTAGGCCTGGGCGTGGACACGGTGGCGGTGGAGTCCACCGGCGTGTACTGGATCCCGGTGTTCGAGGTGCTGGAGCAGCACGGGCTGAAGGTCTGGTTGGTCGATGCGCGGCAGATGAAGTACGTGCCCGGGCGCAAGAGCGACGTGCAGGACTGCCAGTGGCTGCAGAAGCTGATGAGCCTGGGGCTGCTGCGCGCATCGTCAGCGACGGTGGCTTGTTGCTGGTGCGCCGCACCCCGGTGCCAGACAATGAGTTCAACGAGCTGCACACCGCGCCACCGTCCATCCGCAGTAGGCGTCCGGCGAAACCGTCTTGACCTGAGGCTGTCTGGCGATAACGATCCTGGCCAGCTAACAAGTAGCTGGTCGCGATGGATACGGACAACAGTCGCAAGCGCCGCAGGCACAGGGCACAGCTGAAGGCACAGATCGTCGCCGAGTGCGAACAGCCTGGCGCATCGGTAGCCATCTGCGTAACGCATTCACATCCTCAACGCTGATTCAGCTTGCAAGACGCGACGCAACTTCTGAATGCCGCCGCGAGCGCCAGAAGTGCATCGTGCGGCAGGCCGCTGCTGGCGCGCGAGTGAAGAAAGATCGGCAGGCACGGCAGCTTCGGAAGCCCAAGCTTGCCGCCAACCTCTACCGCGCCGAATGGCAGCATGCGCGGTGCCAACGCGGCAACTCCGAGACCTGCCATGACCGCGGCGACCACCGTGGCGATACCGCCGCCGATGAAGGTTTCCGCCCAGGGAATGCGCGCTGAGTCGAGAAGCGTGGCGGCGAGTGTTCGCCCGCCGCTGGGCTCGGCCATCGTCACGACCGGTAGCGGTTGGCCAGCCCGCAATTGCCAGCCTGGCACCGCAAACCAGCCGAATTGCTCTTGCGCAAGCAACTGCGCGTCGCTTCGTCCGGCGTGCAGGCGCACGATGACCGCATCGATCTCGCGCCGGTCATAGCTTTGAAGGAGTTCTTCCGATGAGCCGATCCGGATCTCGATCAACAGACGAGGATCGTTCGCGTTCATCCGCGCGATGAGTGCGGAAAGTTCATGGCCCGCCACATGGTCGCTCATGCCGATCGTGAGGCGCTGACGGGATGTGTGGAACACGGTGAGCGCGCGATCGTGTGCGTCGAGGAGCGCGCGAGCAATGTCGAGGAATGCATCACCGTGCGCAGACAGTCGGACGTAGCGGGGCGTACGTTCGATGAGCCGCCGGTCCAGTCGCTGTTCGAGCCGTTTCAGCTTAGAGCTGACGGCCGCCTGGTTCGTTCCCAAGCCCTCGGCTGCGCGCGTGAAGCTGCCTGCTTCGGCGATGCGTACGAACGCCCGTACCAAGTCCAGGTCGAGAGGACGCTCAGCCATTCACTGGCGCCGTTTCTGATATCCGCGGCAGTGGATTGCCGAAACGCGCGAATCGACCTTCAATGCCTCCTCCATTCGATTCGGCGAGACGCTTCATGCCGCTGCTCCACATCTCGATTCGCGACGGAAAGCCGCCGGCCTACCGGCAGGCCATCTTCGACAGTCTGGCGTGCGCCATGCGCGAGACGCTGGCAGTGCCCGAGGACGATCAGTTCATGACGATTGCGCAGCATGGCGCTGCCGACTTCCGCTATGGCGGTTACCTCGGCATCGACCGCAGCGACGATCTCGTGTACATCCAGATCACCGTGTTCGACACTCGTACCGTCGAGCAGAAGAAGGCATTGTTCAGGCGCGCGGTCGAGCTCCTCGGCATTAGCCCCGGTTTGCGGCCGGAGGACGTGTTCATCAACGTGCTCGAATCGGCGAAGGAGAACTGGTCGCTGGGCCACGGCCTTGCGCAGTTCGCGTAGCCCGCATCGTCGGTAGTTGGCGGCGCTACACCGAAGAGACTTGACCGTCACCGTGCCGGCTCCCTTGAAAGACCTGACCGAGTTCGCCGCTGGGTGCTGCCCGTGCGACGTACGTCGCGGTGCCCGGCCCCTGCAACTCGCGCGCCGCGCGCAGGAACTCGCCGTAGGCGGCGCGGGCGAGAGAGCCCCCGGTACTGATTCGGCGCACGCCAAGTGCGGCCAGTTCGCTCACGGAAAGATTCATGCCAGCATGAAGCAGGACGTTGACGGGCCGGTCGACTTCCCGGACGACGAGCGCGATGTCTTCGGCCCGCACGAGGCCGGGCGCGAACAGCACGTCCGCACCTGCCTCCTGATATCGCTGCAGCCTCGTGATGGTGTCGTTCAGATCCGGGTTGCCGGCGACGAAGTTCTCCGCCCGGGCCGTGAGCATGAAAGGAAACGGCAAGGCACGCACCGCGTCGACCGCTGCCACGATTCGGTCGATGGCGAGCTCAAGTTCGAATTGCCGTCCCGATGCATCGCTGCGGGAATCCTCGATCGATCCGCCAACGGCACCGGCCTGCGCGGCGAGGGTCAGAGTCTCGGCCACTGTGGCCGGCTCGCCCCCGAACCCGTTCTCCAGGTCGGCGCTGACCGGCAAGGAGGTCGCCGCTGCGATCTCCTCGAGGTGGCGCATCACCTGCTCCCGGGAGACGCCGTTGTCTGGCCTCGCCTTCGAGAACGCGAAGCCGGCACTCGTGGTGGCAAGGGCCAGGAATCCTGTGTGCTCCAGCAGCCTGGCGCTGCCGGCATCCCAGGGGTTGGGAATGACGAAGGTGTGGGCATGGGCCGCGCGAAAGACGAGTGCGCGTGACGTTTGATCGGCAAGTGTGAGCATGGTGCGTCAGTGGACGTGCTGTACGTCCGCTGGTTCTACGTCGCGCATCAGGCGTCTGCCTTGACATTCACAGGCGCAGAGGCATGCGCGCACCGCATGCGTCTCGAAGATCCTGCATTCCAGGACGGCATGTCTGAGCCAGTCGAAACGTTGAACCAGAACGCTTCGCGGTGCGGTCCACTACCCATCGTCTCGGTGGAAGGAGATCGCATGACTGCCGATTTCGTCGCCCGCTCGTCTGCTGCCGTCACGGCCCGCATGTCCTACGTGGTGCTCAGTCAGCACACTCCGCGCAGCTACGTGTCTGATCCCCCTCCGGGCGTGCCTTGGGAAACCGCGCAGTTCGATGAACGTCCTGTCGAGATCATCGATGGGCGTGGTCTCGACTGCGCCGGCTCCGTTGATCGGGAAGGCTACGCGCTGTTCGATGCGCCTTCGGCCGTTTCGGACTTCGCCGATCGCGATGCCGTCACGTCCACGTACTACGCAGAGTGTGTTGAGCTGGCGCTGGCGGCCACCGGCGCAGTGCGTGGTGTCGTGTTCGACCATCTTCTTCGCAAGCGACAGGTGGGTGCGGCTCTCGATTTCGGGCGATCCAGTTCGGGCCGAGCCGGCGTGAACGCGCGCATCCACAACGACTACACCGAGTCTTCCGGCAGCCGGCGGCTGGCGCTTGTCCTCGGCGACGAACTGGAGCGAGCTGCAGTGAGCCGCTTCGGCATCGTCAACGTTTGGCGTTCGAGTCGCGGGCCTATCCTGGATACGCCGTTGGCAGTGTGCGACGCCAGAACTGTGACGCGCGAGGACCTGGTCGAGGCCGAGGTGGTGTATCCGTCTCGCATGGGCGAGATCTACTTCGTCACCTACTCTGCGAACCATCGGTGGCGCTACTTCTCTGCCATGGACCGGCATGAGGCGCTCGTCTTCAAGCAGTTTGACTCGGCGTGCGGCGTGGCGCGCTTCACTCCGCACGCTGCCTTCGAGCACCCGCACGCACCTCCCGGCGCGCCTCCGCGCGAAAGTATCGAAGTGCGCTGCCTGGTGGTCTACGATTGAACGCATGCGCAGGCGCCCGCAGTTCGCGGGGTGTGCTGCGATCATCCCGTGTCACGGCTGACTGGCTCATCGCATGTCCGTACCGCTTGTTCGCCTGTTCTCGCTGGACCTGCTGAAGGCGTTCGTCGCCGTCGGCCGCCGAATGAGCATCACGCAGGCCGCGGACGACCTGTGTCTCACGCAGTCGGCTGTCAGCCGGCAGATCCAAGCGTTCGAAGAGCAGGTTGGCACCGCCCTTTTCGTGCGCAGACGGCGGGGCGTCGCGTTCACTGGACCGGGCGAGCGGCTGTTTCGCGCCGCCGACCATGCCATCCAGCAACTTCAGGACATCGCGGCCGAGATCACCACGGGGCCAGCCTCGCGCACGGTGAGCATCACGTCGAGCACTGGCATCACGGGGCTGTGGCTATTGCCGCGGCTACCACGGCTCCAGGAGCGCCACCCGCTGATCGACGTACGGATCGCGGCTCGCAATGCCCTGAGCGACCTGCGGGCTGAAGGCATCGACATCGCGGTTCGCTACGCAAGGGACATGTCCGTTCCGCCCGGAGCCATCCGCCTGTTCGACGAAACCCTTGCGACCGTGGCCCACCCGCGGCTGGCGCAGGCGCTGCAGAGCGGCGAGACCTGTCCGCTTCTCGAGTTCGACGATGCGCGTCCATGGCTGCAGTGGCGGCGTTGGTTCGACGACGCCACCTGGGCGCAGAACAAGCGGCAGATGCTGCACTTCAACCAGTATGAACAGGTGATCCAGGCGGCCATCGCGGGCCAGGGATTGGCCATTGGGCGCGTCGAGCTCCTGCAGCCGCTGATCGACAATCGACAGCTCACGACAGTTGACCTTCCCTGCACGCCAATGAGAAGCCCCAATGCGGTGTGGCTGTTGCTTGCCGACGACCAGCCGCGGGAGGATGTGCTCAAGGTGGCTCAATGGATCCAACTGGAAGCCGCGCAGGTGCACCGCTGGCGCCGTCCGGGGGCTTCGGTGCTGGACGCGGCGTAGCGCCGCTGGCTTTCGAGCGGCACGCCCGCAGCGTGCACTGAGCTCGTCCCGCATTGACACCTCGCACTACTGGCGAAACAGTTCCTCCAGCGCCCGGTCCTGGTCGATGCGCGATGGCGACATTCCGTAGTCGTCCATCGCTCCCACGGGAATTTCTATCTTGACTTTGTCCAGGTCGATGACCTGGGGCTTGTCGTGGGAGACGATTCCGGGGAAGGCGATGATCATGGCGACCATGGCGATCTGGATCACCACGAAGGGAACAGCGCCCCAGTAGATCTGACCAGTGGTGACAGGTGCGATTTCCTGGCGCGTGAGACGGTCGACGTAGGCTTTGTTCGGCGCCACGCTGCGCAGGTAGAACAGGGCGAAGCCAAAGGGCGGGTGCATGAAGGAAGTCTGCATGTTGACTGCCAGCAGCACGCCGAGCCAGACGAGATCGATCCCCAGCTTGTCCGCCACCGGCGCCAGCAGCGGCACAACAATGAAGGACAGTTCGAAGAAGTCGAGGAAGAAGGCCAACACGAAGATCAGGATGTTGACCACGATCAGAAAGCCCATCTGCCCCCCGGGCAGGGCAGTCAGCAGGTGCTCGACCCAGCGCGGCCCGTCCACGCCCTGGAATGTCAGCCCGAAGATGGTGGCTCCGATGAGGATGAACATCACGAAGCACGAGAGCTTGGTGGTGGTGTTCAGTGCCTGCTTGAGCAAGGTGAACGACAGGCGCTTGCGCAGGATGGCCATCGCAAAGGCGCCCAGCGCACCCATCGCACCGCCTTCGGTAGGCGTGGCCACGCCAAGGAAGATGGTGCCCAGTACCAGGAAGATCAGGAGCAGCGGGGGGATCAGCACGAAGGTCACGCGCTCGGCCATGCGCGACAGCAGGCCCAGCCCTAGCGCCTTGTTGACCAAGGCAATGACGAAGGCGAGCAGTACGCCGGTGCACAGCGACACCACAATCGTCTCGTCGGTTGCCACCGACACAACCGGCGCGCCCTCGAACCAAGTCAGTAGTTCGGCGTAGTTCCGGCCCAGGAAGATGGCCGCCGCGGTGCTGATGATGGTGAGCGTCAGCAGCGAGGGCATGCCGCTCGACCCGCCGGGCTCGCGGAACAAGCGCGCCTCGGGCGGCAGCGCGGGCACCATCTTCGGGCGAAAGATGGCCAGGATCACCACGTACAGCATGTACATCCCCGTCAGTACGAAGCCGGGGATAAAGGCACCCTTGTACATGTCGCCTACGCTGCGTCCGAGTTGATCTGCCAGCACGATCAGCACTAGCGAAGGCGGAATAATCTGTGCCAGCGTGCCCGAGGCGGCAATCACCCCCGTGGCCAGCCGCTGGTCGTAGCCGTAGCGCAGCATGATGGGCAGCGAGATCAGGCCCATCGAGATCACCGAGGCGGCAACCACGCCGGTGGTGGCGGCCAGCAACGCGCCCACAACGATCACGGCGATGGCGAGTCCTCCGCGCAACGGGCCGAACAACTGGCCGACAGTGTCCAGCAGGTCCTCGGCCATGCCGCTGCGTTCCAGTATCAGCCCCATCAGCGTGAAGAATGGAATCGCCAGCAGCGTGTCGTTCTGCATGATGCCGAACAGGCGCAGCGGCAGAGCCTGCATCAGTGCCTCGGGCAGCACGCCCAGTTCGATCCCGATGACGGCAAAAAACAAGCCGCAGGCGCCGAGGCTGAACGCCACCGGAAAGCCGAACAGCAGGAAGACGATCAGGCCCCCGAACATGATCGGGGCCAGGTTCTGTGCGATGAACTCCATGATGGCTGTCCCTCAGACCTTTTCCGCAGGCTCGGCCTGGCGCCGAATCTCGTCCGCGAGTTCTTCTTCCGCAGTCTTCGCAACCACCTTGACCGTCGGATCAGGGATCAGGCCTTGCAGGAAAGCGATGCGCTTGATCAGTTCCGAGAGTCCTTGCAGCAGCAGCAGCGCGAAGCCCACCGGCATCGTGAGATAGACCGGCCAGCGAATCAGACCTCCCGCGTTCGACGACATCTCGCCGGAGCGAAAGCCTTGCAGGAAGAAGGGCACGCCGTAGTACAGGATCACAACGCAGACCGGCGCGAGGAAGAAGATGAAGCCAACGATGTCGACCCAGATCTGACCGCGCTTGGACAGCTTGCCGGCCAGCACGTCGATCCTGACGTGCTCCGCATTGAGCAAGGTGTAGCCGGCGGCCAGCATGAACGAGGCGGCGAACAAGTACCACTGCACCTCGAGGTAGGCGTTGGAACTGGTGTCGAAGGCCTTGCGTATGACGGCGTTGATGCCGCTGATCACAGTGCAGATGAGGATCAGCCAGATCACGGCGCCGCCGATCGCACGATTGGTGCGGTCGATGGCGCGGGACAGCAGGAGAAGCAGACGCATGATGATGAGCCGGAGCAGGCTGCCCCAGCACGGTCGAAGGTGGAGAGAAGTCGCCGTTGCGAGCTGCAACGCGGTGCACTTGCGCCGTCGTCGACGCATGCCGATTGGCACCGCGTCGTGTGCGATAGGGTCGCATCGAATGCAGACCCGCCCTTCAATCTATCCCGACGGATCTCTTGGTGCCATGCGCAATGCCGTGCGTTGCCATTCCGTTTGCGAGCGTCTCGCGCTGCGCTTAGTCAGAGTCCGCCCGCGACCTTGAGAATGCTGCCGGTGACGTACGAAGCGCGATCGGACAGCAACCATGCGATGGCCTCGGCGATCTCTCGTGCCTCGCCAGCGCGCCGCATAGGGATGCGTACGGCGACGCGGTTGGGCCGATCCGCGTCTCCAGCAGCGGCGTGGATGTCGGTATGTGTCGTGCCAGGCGAGACGCAGTTCACGCGGATGCCGTGCTCGGCCAGTTCCTTGGCGAGACCAACGGTGAAGGCCTCGACGGCGGCTTTCGAGGCGGCGTAGTGCACGTATTCACCGGGCGCACCCAACGTGGCTGCAATGGACGAGACGTTCACGATGCTTCCGGCCGTGCCTGAGGCCAGCCATGTTCGGGCGGCCTGCTGGCACAACAGCATGCTTGCGAACACATTCACCTCGAATACTTGCCGCATGTCCGAGAGCGAAGTCGCTGCCAGCGGCCCCAGCCGGCCCGTAATGCCGGCGTTGTTGACCAGAGCGCGCAGCGGCGGCATGCCCTGCGGCAGTTGTTCCAACACAGCGCCAGCGTCGCCGGCGTCAGTGAGATCGAGCGGCAAGCACTCAACCCGGTAGCCGCTTGCACGCAACTCATCCCGTAGTACCTGCGCCACCTGCATCTGCCGGCTGTAGGTGAAGCACACGGCGTAGCCGGCCGCGGCCAGGAGACGCACCGTCTGAGCGCCGATGCCGCGGCTTCCCCCTGTGACCAGCACAGTGTCTGTCGGATTGTTCATAGTGATGTTCTCCTTCCATGAGATTGATGCAGAAGCACTGCGGCGGTCAGGATCGCCAGCGCCAGCCCGAGGGCGGCCACTGCTGCCGCTCGGTGCCCCCAGTGTTCGATGACTAAGGCAAACGCCACAGGTGCGGCGGCCGCGAGAGCGAACGCAGGCTTGAGGAGAACACCCACGATGCGTCCGTAGCTGCCCGGATCGAACAGCACGAGAGGCATAGCGCCGCGCGTGATGGTGGCGATGCCGTTGCCGACGCCGTAGAGAAAGGCGAAGGCGGCCGCACCCACGGCATGGCTGCCGACAGCAAGATAGAGCGCGAAGCATGTGCACTGGATGGTGCTTGGGAGCAGGTTGAGCCGCACGGGATCGACGTACCCCGCCCGGAACACCACGGCGGCGCGCCCTGCGAATTGGCCGAACCCCATGAGCGTTGCCAATGCCACGGCGGTCGACGGATCCCATCCGCTGCCGTGCAGCAGTTCGATGAAATGCGCAGCCATGCCTGTCTGCAGCACCATGATGCCGACGGCAATGCAAGCGTAGAGAACCATCGTGCGAGACGGCGCCGCGCCCTTCCGACATGCCGAGAGTGGCAGCATTGCTTCCTCGCGGGAAACGAGTTCGCGGCCGCGCGGAATGGCAAGGTGCAGCATCGAACTTGCAAGCAGCAGTAGCGCGTAGCACCACAGCGCGTCGCGCCAGCCGAGCGCGTCGGCAAGGAAACCGCCCAGCGGCCAGAACACGGTGGATGCGAAGCCGCCCATGAGGGTCACCATCGACATTGCGCGCGTGGCTCCGACACCTGCCACATGTGCGAGCGCGGCGAAGGCTGCATCGTAGAGGGTCATCCGCATACCCAGACCCAGTAGAACCCAGGCGGCCACGAACAGCAGCTCGTCGCGGGTGGCGGCAAGCAACGCGCAGCCCGCCGCACCGCAGCAGCAGCCGGTGATCATCACTGTGCGACCGCCATGGCGATCGATCCATCGCCCGATGTGGTACGAGGTCAGCCCCATGACCAGCAGTGCCAGCGAGAAGCCGCTCTGCACGAAGGCAAGGTTCCACCCCAGCTCGTGCGATATCGGCGCGGCAAAGAGCGCGACGAGGTAGTGCATCGTTCCCCAAGCCACGATCTGCGAGACGCCAAGGCAGGCAACAAGGCGTCCCGGCACGAGTGGTTGGTTGACGGGCAGGGGGCGGATGTCAGCGGTCAGAGCAACTCCCGGTTGGCTCGTCGCACGATAGCGGCGGCCAAGGACTGCACTTCATCGCTGCCACTTATGACTGGCGCAAGGTCGCGCTTATAGAACTGGGAACGATTGAACTGAGAAAGCGATCCGGACGGCCGAGGACGCCAACGCGGCGCTGTCTCATCCGAGGCATGCGCTGCCGGCATGCCCAGACGGAGCAACGATCAAGTGTGCCCGGCCGAGCGCTTTCCAGAATCGGCCCATGGCCTCCCATCTTCTGACAGCCAATGAAGTCATCGCGCTTCCGATGCGTCCCGGCGCGACCGTCCGGTGCTCTCGAGGCCAACTCTGGCTGACGTTCGAGCCACGTCCACGTAGTGTCATCAGTACGGACTGGTTCTTGAGTCCTGGCTGCGACTTTGTCGCACCGGCGCACGGGACAGCGTATGTCTCGCGGGGCCGAGGCGACATCGAAACGGCGTTCGACACGGACGGCGTGTCGCGGGCCTCTGCCGGCCAACGCCTGCGGCGCGCGATGGCGCAGGGACTTTCGATCCTTGCCGGCCGCGTCACTTGACCGACATCTGGCGCGCATACGGACTTGCGGCTGGCGGCGCTACGGCCGTCGGCCTATCACGCTTCGGCTATGGCCTGATCCTCCCCGCGATGCAGCAGGACCTGGGATGGAGCTACGCGCAGGCCGGCTCGCTGAACACGGCCAACGCGCTGGGCTACCTGGCCGGCGCGCTGGCGATGACGGTGGCCGTTCGCGCCTTCGGACATCGCTTGCTGTTCGTCTGCGGGCTGGTGGTCACGGCGGTCGCGGTGATGGCCAGTGCGTTCACCGCCGTGCTGTCCGTGCTGCTGGCGCTGCGGGCGCTCGCCGGTGCAAGTGCCGCCGCCGTGTACATCGCGGGCGCGGTGATCGCGGCTGGACTCGGGCCACGCGCGATCGGCATCTTCTTCAGCGGCGCAGGCATCGGAATGATCGTGACCGGCGGTTCCGTCCCGTTCATTCTCGAAGTCCGTGGAGTGGATGCCTGGCCCCACGCATGGATGGCCATCGGCGGTGCCTGTGTGTTGATGGGTATCGCGGGCTGGTTCGCCGCGCGTGCGATGCCGCCGACGCCAATCGCCGGCGCGACGCTGGCTGCGACCACATGGCCCCGGCATGGCTGCCGCCCGCAGCTGGTCGCGTACTTCCTGTTCGGCGCTGGCTACATCCCGTACGTCACCTTCATCATCGCGTGGCTTCGGGACCATGCAGCTGCGGCAGGGCTCGCGCAGGGCAGTGCGCTGGTCTGGTGCACCATGGGCTGTGCCGTGCTGATCGGGCCGTGTCTGTGGAGCCCAGTGCTCGGGGTCTTGCCGGCGGGCCGCCCCATGGCACTCCTGATGGGCGTCATCGCAGTGGGCGTCGGCCTTCCTGCCCTCGATGTCGGCGGTACGACTTTGCTGGCGTCGGCGACGGTGGTCGGCTTGACTGTGTTCATGGTGCCGGCGACCGTCACGTCCTTCGTGCGTGCGGGGCTGCACGAGCGCATGTGGGGACCGGCAATGGCGGCGTTCACGGCGTGGTTCGCCGCGGGGCAGGCGCTCGGCCCTGTCGTGGCCGGTGCGGTGGCCGATGCGACCGGTTCGCTGTCTGTCGCGCTAGGCGTATCCGCTGGAACCCTGGTGCTGGGCGCGCTTGCAGCACTGCTGCAACCGGCCATCGGCGGCGTTCTCATGGCACGGCCACGCTGATCGCGAGGCCGGCGCTTCTTGGCATCGCGGTTTCGGTCGCCTGTCAGACGGGCTGACGACTGCAATGCGCCAGGGCATCTTCGAGCCGGTCGTTGCCCCAGAACATCTCGCCGCCGGTCACGAACATGGGAGCGCCGAAGATGCCCAGTTCCCAGGCTTCATCCGTGTGCCGGCGCAGCCGCTGCTTGTTGTCATCTGCCTGGGCGGATTCGATCAGCTCGGCGGCAGGCAACCCAATGGACGCGAGCAGCTCGTGCATCGCCCTTGCGTCGTCCATCTCGCGGTCCTGCACGAAATTCATGGAGATGGCGCGGCGGCAGAACTCCGGGCCCCACGGTTGTCCGGCCGCCAACAGTGCAATGCGGGCGGGCAGCACCGCGCTGCGGGGAAACCGGCTGGGACGCTTCCAGGCAAGCTCGAACTTGCGCGCCTGGCGCTCGAGGTCCTTCCAGGCGTACTCGCCCTTGAGCTTCTGTTCAACGAAGGGTGAACCGCCAAAGCCGAGCCGGTGAAAGATGGGACCGAGCAGGAACGGACGCCATCGCACAACGACGTCGTGGTTTGCCGCCAGGGGTTCGATCCGCATCACGCTCAGATAGCTGTACTGGCTGCCGAACTCGAACCAGAAGTCGAGGCTACGGGACGAAGGCATGGGTCTTTCCGTTCTTGAAGTCGCGTGGATGACGAGGCGTTGCATGTCGCTTGTGCCGTGAGATCTGCATTGGGCTGGTTGCGACTGCGTCGTGGCACGCTTTCTGCGATAGCCGTCGATTCGCATCAGGAATGAGTGGTGGGGCGCACTCCCGATCAGACCCAGGTGGCATTCCCCACGCGCATTCATGCCGGGCGCATTCCGCAAACGTCGCGCGATCGTTCGCCGGTACCTTGCCGCATCCACTCAAGAAGAGATCGAGCGTGCAAGAAACCAGAACCAAGCTCGGTGGCGCACTCGTGGTCACGCTCGTGGCCGCCTGCGTCATCTCCCTCATGTCGTTCGGCGTGCGCGGCGCGTTCGGCCTATTCACCGATCCGCTCACGCGCGAGCTTGGGCTGTCGCGCGAGGTGTACGCCATCGCCATTGCCATCCAGAACCTGTGCTGGGGCCTGACCCAACCCTTCGCGGGGTTCGTCGCGGACAAGTGCGGCGCGCGCCGCGTGATGGTCGCCGGCGCCGTGCTGTACGCGCTGGGCATCGTCGGCCTGATCTTTGCTCGCGATCCATTAGAGATGTACCTGACGGCCGGCGTGCTGGTCGGCATCGGCATGGGGGGCGCCTCCTTTACCACTGCCGTGGCCGTTCTGGGACGCGTGATGCCGCAGACCCATCGATCCTGGGCTCTGGGGCAGGGAACGGCCGCCGGTTCGCTCGGCCAGTTCCTCGTCGTGCCGATCACGCAGGCGATCATCGACTACGGTCAATGGCGCTCGGGCGCATGGCTCATGGCGGCGTGCATCGCAGCGGCCTTCGTCGCTGCGTTCTTCGTGAGATCGGAGCATGCCGCCGAGCGGCCATCGGGCGACGATGCAGGCACCCTGCGAGTGTTGGCCGCAGCATTCCGGCATCCCAGCTATCTGCTGCTGGTTGCCGGCTTCTTCGCCTGCGGCTTCCAACTCGCGTTCATCACGACTCACCTGCCGGCCTACCTGATCGACCGAGGGGTCGGTGCCGCCATTGCCTCCTGGGGCATCGCGATGGTGGGCCTCGTCAACATTGTGGGCTGCTACATGGCGGGCGTCTGGGGTGGCCGTCACAGCAAGAAGAACCTGCTGTGCGGCGTGTACCTGGCGCGAGGGTTGGTCATGCTGATGTTCATCGTCAGTCCAGTCACGCCTGCAAGCGTCCTGCTGTTCGGTGCCGGCATGGGCTTCCTGTGGTTGTCGACCGTGCCGCTCACCTCGGGGCTGGTGGGCACCTTCTTCGGCACCCGCTACATGGCCACGCTGTTCGGCTTCGTCTTCCTCAACCACCAGCTCGGGTCCTTCCTTGGTGTCTACCTCGGCGGCGTGCTGTACGAGCGCACCGGAAGCTACGACGTCGTCTGGTGGCTGTGCATCGGCTTGTCGCTTGCCGCGGCGGCGCTGCATTTCCCAATCCGCGAGAGGGCCTCCCAGCCGTTCAACGCCTTCTCCGCCGCATGACGGGGCAGGGCATCGTGCGCCACCTCGCATGCGCCTGCGCGTTCCTGGCCCTGGTATTCGGGGGCGTGATCGCGGTCGACCGCTTGGCGCAGGTCGGCGCCAAGCCCGGCACGGTGTGGGTGCTGACGCGGGGGAGCCCCGGCGCGGCGCTGGCTGCGCTGCCCGAGGGGAGCGACCTGCGCGTACTTCGTGTCTGGGCGCACGGGCGCGTGCTGCAACTGCACGCCGCGAACGTGGCAGCGCCACTGCCGCGAGGCATCGCCCTATGGGCCCTGCGCGCGAGTCCGCCCCTGCTGTTGCTGCCGGCCTGCGGGTAGGCGGCGACGGCACAGATTCCATGAGTTCACCCACAGCGAGGAGCAAAACCATGAAACGTCGTTCGATCGTCCAAGCCGGTGCCACCGGAGGCTTGCTGGCCCTGGCTGCGCCCGCCGTTCACGCCCAGCCCGGCGTGCGCTGGCGGCTGGCCTCCACCTTTCCCAAGTCGATAGGTGTGTTCGCTGCGGCAACCGTCTTCGCCGACCAGGTGCGCGCACTCTCGGGCGGAAAGTTCGAAGTCTCGGTGCATGCGGGCGGAGAACTCGTGCCGCCCTTCGGCGTCGTCGACGCGGTTCAGCAGGGCACCGTGGAGATCGCCCACACCGCGCCCTACTACTTCTTCGGCAAGGACGACGTGTTCTCGCTCGGCTGCGCGATTCCCTTCGGCATGAACAGCAGGCAGATGACGGCGTGGATGCTCGAAGGCAACGGGATGAAGCTGATGCGCGAGTTCTATGCCCGCTACGGCATCCACAACTTTCCCGGCGGCAACACCGGCGCGCAGATGGGCGGCTGGTACCGCAAGGAGGTGCGCAGCCTCGCCGACATGCAAGGCATGAAGATGCGCGTGGCCGGGTTCGCCGGCAAGGTGATGTCGCGGATGGGCGTGGTGCCGCAGAACATTCCGCCCGGGGACATCTACCAGGCGCTGGAGAAGGGCACCATCGATGCGGCAGAACTGGTCGGCCCGTACGACGATCAGAAGACCGGCCTGAGCAAGGTCGCGCCGTTCTACTACTACCCCGGGTGGTGGGAAGGCTGCGCCCACGTGGAGTTCTTCGTCAACGACAAGGCGCTGGCGGCGCTCTCGGCCGAGAACCGGGCGATCGTGCAGGCCGCGGCCACGGTGGCCCATGTGCAGATGCAGGCCTTCTACGACGCCAGCAACCCGACCGCACTGCGCCAGCTCGTTGCCGCCGGCGCCAAGCTCAGGCCGTTCCCCGACGACGTGCTGCATGCGGCCTTCAAGGAGACGATGGCGGTGTGCGACGAGCTGATGGAGACCAATCCGGCCTGGCGAAAGATCTACGCCGACTTCTCCAGGTTCCGCGCTGACCAGAACCTGTGGTTCCGCTTCTCGGAATCGCCCTTCGACCGCTTCATGCAGGCCCAGAAGCTCTGATCCCCAGCCGCGGACCACGGGTCCGCGGTCTCTCCGACCCGACCCCGGACGGCCGCGCGACCCGCGCGGCGCGAGGCGCTCGCGGCCATCCGCCGTACGCCGGTCCGCAATCCATGCGCGAAACCATCGCGCGGAGAACGTCCATGACTGTGCACCAGGCATTGCGCCTGCACGTGCCGGAGCCGCCCGGGCGGCCCGGATGCGCCACCGACTTCAGCTACCTGCGCGCCTGCGCCGCCGGCGCCGTGCCGCGTCCGCCGCTGGACGTGAGCCCGTGCGAGACGGCCGATCTCGCCCAGCGTCTCGTGCGCGTCCTCGGCGACGATGGGCGCGCCGTTGGTCCCTGGGCGCCCGAGGTGCCGACCGAGCGGCTGCGCGATGGCCTTTGCGCCATGCTTCGCACGCGCATCTTCGATGCGCGCATGCTGATCGCGCAGCGCCAGCGCAAGACTTCGTTCTACATGCAGTGCCTCGGCGAGGAGGCCATCGCCGTCGCGCACGCCCAGGCGCTCGAGGAAGGCGACATGTGCTTTCCCACCTACCGCCAGCAGGGGCTGCTGCTCGCGCGCCCGGACGTGCCGCTGGTGGAACTCGTCTGCCAGTTGATGAGCAACACGCGCGACCCGCTCAAGGGCCGGCAGCTGCCGGTCATGTATTCGTGCCGCCGCGCCGGCTTCTTCTCGATCTCGGGCAACCTCGCCACGCAGTTCGTCCAAGGCGTCGGCTGGGCGATGGCATCGGCGATCCGCGGCGACACCCGCATCGCGTCGGCATGGGTCGGCGACGGCGCAACCGCGGAGGCGGACTTCCACACGGCGCTGACCTTCGCCCAGGTCTACCGCGCGCCGGTGATCCTGAACGTCGTCAACAACCAGTGGGCGATCTCCACCTTCCAGTCGATCGCCGGCGGCGAGGCCACGACCTTCGCCGCCCGCGGCGTCGGCTGCGGCATCGCTTCGCTGCGGGTGGACGGCAACGACTTCCTGGCGGTGCTGTCGGCGTCCGGCTGGGCGGCGCAACGAGCCCGCGCCAACCTCGGGCTCGACGCTGACGATCACCAGCCTGGGGGCGCTTGGCGGCATTGCCAGCACCCCAGTTATCAACCATCCGGAGGTCGCGATCGTTGGCGTCAACCGCATCCGGACGTGTCCGCAGTTGCGCGGCGGCCTGCTCGCCGAGCGGAAGTTGATGAACCTGTCGTCGTCGTTCGACCACCGCGTTGTCGACGGCATGGACGCGGCTCGTTTTATCCAAGCCATTCGTGCGCTGCTCGAGCGGCCTGGTCTGTTGCTGATGGAAGCGGCACCGTGAAGAGAAACATCAAGACTCGCCTGCTGGTGATCGGCGGCGGCCCCGGCGGCTACGTGGCCGCCATCCGTGCCGGCCAACTCGGCATCGCGACCGTGCTAGTGGAAGCAGGTGCGCTGGGCGGCACCTGCCTGAACATCGGCTGCATTCCCTCCAAGGCGCTGATCCACGTTGCGCAGGAGTTCGCGCGAATGTGCGCTTGTGCGGAAGGCTCACCGCTGGGCATTCGGGTAGCGCAGCCGACGCTGGACCTGAGGGCGACTCAGGCCTGGAAGCAGCGAATCACGACACAGTTCAGCGCGGGCGTCGCCGGCCTGCTGCGCAAGGCAGGCGTGCAGGTACTTCATGGCCAGGCGGTCGTTGTGGACGGCAAGACAGCCGTTCTCAACGAAGGCGGCGAGGCGATCCACGTCGAGTGCGAGCATCTGCTGCTTGCCACCGGCTCCGAGCCGATGGCGTTGCCGGGTCTGCCATTCGGCGGGCCGGTCATCGGCTCGACGGACGCGCTCTCCCTCGAGACTGTGCCATCGCGGCTGGTTGTCGTGGGCGCCGGCTACATCGGGCTTGAGCTGGGCATGGCGTGGCGCCAGCTCGGCGCCGAAGTGGACATCATCGATGTCTGCGCCGCGCGTGCTGCCGGCCTACGACGACGAACTCAGCACGCCTGTGCGGCAGCGATTGCAGGAACTCGGCGTGAGCCTGCACCTGGGCGCATCGGCGCTCGGATTGAGCGAGAGCGGCAACGGGTTACGCCTTCGCGACTGCGACGGCAACGAGCAGGTGCTTCAGGCGCGGAAGATCCTCGTCGCCGTCGGCCGCAAACCGCGTACCGCAGGCTTCGGGCTCGAGACGCTGGATCTGGCCATGCGCGGCAGTGCCGTCAAGGTGGACGAGCAGTGCCGCACATCCATGCGCGATGTCTGGGCGATCGGTGATCTCGCGGGAGAACCGATGCTCGCCCACCGTGCCATGGCGCAGGGCGGGATGGTGGCCGAGATCATTGCCGGCCACCTGCGTCGCTTCGTACCGATGGCGATCCCGGCGGTTTGCTTCACCGACCCCGAAGTGGTTGTCGTCGGTGCACTGCCCGACGACGCGCGCGCGGCGGGCGAGGACATCGTGACGGCGAAGTTCCCGTTTTCAGCGAACGGTCGTGCGCTGACGATGGAAGCCGGTGCAGGCTTCGTACGAGTCGTGGCGCGCAGGCACGATGGACTGATCCTTGGCTGGCAGGCCGTGGGCCGGGGCGTCGCGGAACTGGCCGGTGCTTTCACCTGCTCGATCGAGATGGCTTGCCGTCTCGAGGACGTGGCCGGGACCATCCATGCCCATCCCGGTCTAGGCGAGGCGGCGCAAGAAGCCGCAATGCGTGCTTTGGGGCGTGCCCTCCACGTCTAGCGCAGTCAGCGCAGCACCTCGGCCGAAGCGCATTCCGGCGCCGCATGCCTCCCACCGGAATTCGTCAACGCTGCAGACGCCTGGCTGCCGTCGAATGGCTGGCGAGCCACGACGGCCGCCGCAGCCGAAAGACGCTTGACCTGATTCGAACCTGATTCCATCCACTACACGAAGGACCCACCCTCATGCAACGACGCATGCTGATAAAGCAGACCGGAATGGCCGGCATTCTCGCCGCCGGCATCGCGCCTGCGGTTCACGCCCAGCCGGCGCTGCGCTGGCGACTCGCCTCTAGCTTTCCCAAGTCACTCGACACGATCTATGGCGCCGCCGAGACCTTTGCCGAGAAGGTTCGCATGTTGTCCAGCGGACGCTTCGAGGTGTCCGTGCACGCGGCCGGCGAACTAGTGCCGCCCTTCGGCGTGGTCGACGGCGTGCAGGCGGGCACGGTGGAGGCCGCGCACACGGCGGCCTACTATTTCTTCGGGAAGGATGAAACCTTCGCCATCGGCGGCGCGATCCCCTTCGGGATGAACAGTCGCCAGATGACGGCGTGGACGCAGGAGGGCAATGGACTATCGCTGATGCGCGAGTTCTATGCGGGCTACAACATCGTCAACTTTGCCTGCGGGAACACCGGTGCGCAGATGGGTGGATGGTTGCGCAAGGAGGTCCGTTCGCTGCAGGACCTCAAGGGGCTCAAGTTCCGCATCGGCGGCTTCGCCGGCATGGTGGTCGAGAGCCTGGGTGTCGTGCCTCAGAACATCCCCGGCGGAGAGATCTACCAGGCACTGGAGAAGGGCACGATCGACGCGGCAGAGTGGATCGGTCCCTACGACGACCTGAAGCTCGGTTTCAACAAGGTCGCGCCGTACTACTACTACCCCGGCTGGTGGGAAGGCGGCCTGCAGTGCGAGCTGTACGTCAACCAGAAGGCCTACGCCGCACTGAACGCCGAACAGAAAGCGATCGTGGAGGCTGCCAGCGCCTACGCCCACACATCGATGCAGGCCCGCTACGACGCGCGCAACCCGCACGCGCTGAAGCAGCTGGTGGGCGGCGGCGCCAAGCTTCGAGCCTTTCCCGGCGAGGTCATGTCCGCGGCCTTCAGGCAATCGATGGCGCTGTACGACGAGCTCTCCGCCCGCAATCCCGCCTGGCGCAAGGTGTACGCTGACTACGCGAAGTTTCGCGGCGAGCAGAACCTCTGGTTCCGTTTCTCCGAAGCGTCGTTCGACCGCTTCATGCAGGCGCAGAAGCTGTGACCGCAGCGCGCGGCGCACAGGAGCGTTCAGGATGCGCGCGGTCCGCACTGGTACGGCCGCCAGCCCTTGCTCACGGTGAGCCGGATCGTGCCGCAACACGAGCTTGCCGCCTTCTTCCTGTTCGCCGTCGCCGCGGCCGTCACGCCGGGACCGAGCAACCTGCTGGTGCTGGCGGCAGGCGCGCGCTCCGGCTGGCGCGGCGGCCTGCCGTGTCTTGCAGGCGTGGTGCTCGGCATGGCACTACTGATGGGCTTGGCCGTCGCCGGGCTGGGCGGGCTGTTGCGGCTGGTGCCCTGGATGCTGGATGCGCTGCGCTGGCTGGGCTCCGCTTTTCTGCTCTGGCTCGCGTGGAAGGTTGCCACAGCGCCGGCGATGCGCGAGGACGCGCAGGCGCAAGCCGTAGGCTTCGGCAAGGCGTTGCTGTTCCAGTGGATCAACCCGAAGTCGTGGATCGTCTGCACCAGCGCCGCCGCCAGCTACGGCGCCATGACCGAGGGCAGTGTCATGGTGCGCGCAGCCGTCTTGGCGGGTGTATTCGCACTGGCCGCGTCTCCGAGCTGCGCGATATGGTTGATCTTCGGCGCTGCATTGAGCCGCCGCTTGAGTGAAGCGCGCTGGGCCCGGCCGTTCAACCGCCTCATGGGAGTGCTGCTGGCGACGTCAGTGCTCATGATCCACTATTGACGTACACGCCGCCGCGGGAACAAGTTCATGCCACACGAACCGACCGTGCCCACTGCGATACGCGCCGTCGATGCGCCGTTGCGCGCAAAGCGCTCCAACTATCCAGAGCCGTTTGCCACGCGGGTGAGCCATCGAGAGAAGCGTCCCCTCGGCGATGTGTTCGGCCTTCGCAACTTCGGGGTCAACCTCACCACCATCTTGCCCGGCGGTATCTCCGCGCTGCGGCACTCCCATGCTCGTCAGGACGAGTTCGTCTACGTGCTGGAGGGGACGCTGATGCTGATCACCGACCGAGGCGAGACGGAACTGAGCCCCGGCATGTGCGCCGGGTTCGCCGCGGGCACTGGCGTTGCGCACCAACTCGTCAATCGGACCGAATGTCCGGCCGTCGTGCTCGAGATCGGGGACCGCTCCAGCAGCGATGCCGTCAGCTATCCGGTCGACGACCTCGAAGCATGGTCGGACGGGGGTGCCTGGCGCTTCCGCCACAAGGACGGAACGCCGTACTAGGAGATTCGCGGGACGGGCGCTCCAGCGAGATCAGCCGCGTTCAGACCACTACGGAAGCGCTACGCTGACGGAATCAAAGAACGCACGTTCAACTGCGTGAGACCGTCTGCAGCGTTTCCGCGGCACGCTCGGCCCGGCGCTTGCGAGCCGCGGAGCCCACCCGCAGGAGCGGCCGGTCGCGCTGCCAGGCAGCACGCTGCGCGCAGGAAGCGAACCAGCCGTCCGTCATGTCGAAGACCCGGTCGGCCGCCTCGAGCGCGGCTTCGGCGCGCAGGTGTGAGCCCGGCGAGCGCAGTTCGAGCCGCATCAGGGCGACAAGCCGGGCCAGGGCGGCGTGCGCCTCGTGGGCTTCAAGTCGTGCGTCGAAATCCTTGAGTGCCAGCAGGAACGCGAGGGCGCACAAGGATGCGTACAGGTCTTCCAGCAAGCGGAACGGCTTCATGAAGTGCTCGTACGCATCGCCTGCGATGAGTTCGCGCACAGGAGAACGATCGAAGGTGATGCGCGCATGCGGCAGATCTGGTGCCATTTCGGAGCTTGGAAGTCTTGTTCGCTCGACACCGGTCGCGTCGGCTTCGACGATGCACACGCGCAGCGCACCTCGTACGGAGGCTGCGGAGGCGTCTGCCGCGACCACAAACAACAGTGGTGCGAGCGATCCAAGCGTGACGAAGGCCTTGGCCCCCGTGAGGCGGTGCTTCCCCTGCATGAGCGACACCGTGGCGGCAAGTCGGTTCGGTGAACTGCCGCCATCCTCGGAGACTGCAACGGCGCCCAAGCGGCCATGGCAACTGCCCGGCAAGGCGTGTGAGAGCGCGGCCTGGATCGCGACCGCAAACGCTCCGCCCAGTGTCGTCGCGGTGCCCGCGGCCTGCACTGCACGAGTGACGGGAGGCTCCGCTGCTGGCGTAGCCAGCCATGTCCCGAGTGATTGGAGGATTGTCGTGTCGGTTGACATAGGGCGTAGCTTTTCCTTCGGCAGACCAGTTGTTGTAGCAGCGGAACGGCGGCGAGCCATGAAGAATGCGAGGCGTGTGCGTTCCAAGACAGACTGCGCGTTGCGCGGCTGCGCATTCGCTTATGCAGCGCATAAGCCACTGGCGTTCTTTGAGATGGCGGTGTCACCGTACGGCCGAACAACAATGCAGGAATGTCCTGCCGGCCCTCCGATTCGTCAATCTGCATCCGCCTTGTACTGGCGCGTGCAGGTCTGGCATTGCTGCTGCTCCTGGCGGCTGCAAGCGCGGATGCAACTGTCGTCGGCGGTACGTTCTTTGCGCGGGCGCTGGGAGTTTGGAAGAAGTACCGGGTCTACCTGCCCGAAGGCTACGAGCGGGGAGGTCAGTTCAGGTACCCGGTCATCTTTCTGCTTCACGGCTGGGGTGGGACGCAAGACCACTGGTTGCGCCAACGTGATCTGGAGCGCGCTGCGAGCGAGCTGGGGCTGCAGGCATTGGTGGTCATGCCGGATGGCGACCGCAGCTACTACGCAAACGCTGTGCAACTGCCCGACTACGCCGCCTGCATGGCTGATCCCTCCGGCGCCAACCCGAATGAGCCGCGACGAGAATTCTGCGTGCATGCGCAGCGATACGAGGACTATGTGACGCGGGATCTGCTGGCGATGATCGAGGCCGACTACCGCACCATCCGCTCACGCGAGGCTCGCGCGTTGTCTGGCGAAGCAGCAGGCGGCTATGGGGCGATGCTGCTTGCGCTGCGACATCGCGACAAGTTCTCCTCCGTGACCATGCACTCCGCATTCCTTTCGCTGATGCACAAGGCGGATCGAACGCAGGCTGGCCTTGCGGGCGCCGATCCCGGGCTGTTACACACCTTCGGCTCGGACCTCGCCCGCTGGCGTATGCACGACCCAGGAACGTTGGCGGCTTCCCTGCGGCCGGCTGACCTCTCGATCTTTTTCGACGCTGCCGAGGATGAGCCAGGCTTGCGTGCGCAGGCGGTTGCGTTCCACGAGCGGCTGACTGCACTTGATGTGCCTCATCGATTCGAGGTGATACCCGCTCAGCATGGCGAGGAGCACTGGCCACAGCGAGTCAGGGCGTTGCTGGCTTTCCATATCCTTCACTTCAAGCAGGGACACCTGCATCGCTGATGCGAAGCAGTCCCATCGCGTCGGTTCCGGCTGCCGCAGTCAGGCGGCAGGACAATCGTTCAGGCGAAGAACGGCCTGCTGCACCTGCAGCAGCGCCCGGGTGAGCGGTTTGTCTGCCCGGATAATCCAGGCCAAGGTGCGGCTGAGGCCGGGCGTGAGGCTCAATACCTCGACATGCTCGGCATGGCGTGGACTCAACACGCTCAGTCGTGGCAGCACCGACCACCCGAGTCCAGCCGCCACCATTTCTTTGATCGCTTCGGCGCTGTCGAGCTCCATGATCGGCCGTGGCACGGTGCCAGCCTGGCGGAACCAGGCGTCCAGAAGGCTGCGTGTATTGGCGCCGCGCTCATACAGCACGAGCGGCATGCTCCCGAGTGCAGTGGCAGAGATGCCCGTTCGGCCGGCCGGCTCATCGCGGGGCGCAATGGCGACGAACTCGTCCGCCATCACGGGCACTGCCTCCAGTGAACGGCTGGCGACGGGCAGCGTCACCAACGCCGCATCGAGAACGTTGTCCTCGACACGACGCACCATGTCCGGCGTGTTGCCCGTGCTGACAACGATCTCCAGTAGCGGGTTGAATCTTCGGAGCTTCTTCAGCAAAGGGGGCAGCAAGTGGATGCAAACCGTGGCACCTGCTCCGATACGGACTCGGCCTCCTGTTTGGTTGCTGAGTCCTCGAACTTGCGCTTCCGCGTCTGCCAAGGCGAGCTCGATCCGTTGCGCATGCGGCAGCAGCGCGTCGCCTGCCGCCGTGGGCCTGAGCGTGCGACCGACACGCTCGATCAGGCGCACCTGCAACCGCCGCTCGAGTTCCTTCACGTGTTGGCTTACTGCTGGCTGGGTCATGCCCAGGAGCCGCGCTGCCAGCGAGAAGCTGCGCGTCTCAAGCACCTTCGAGAAGGTATAGAGGTGATCCGGATGAAGGGAACGCATGGGCTGCAATATGGGGAGCCCGCCATCGGTCCGGCCGGCTGCGCGCATCAACCGCGCAGCACTGCGTTTTGGTGGCCGGCGCGAACATGGATTCTCCGAGGCGCCTCGCCTTCGCGGGATACGCAAGCGAGTGCGGAGACATGTGAAGCCGGAATGGCTTGCTTCCTGGAAGCGACTCCATGGCGAGCTGAGGGTGGCGCCACGCTTCGACAACTTCGCCCACGGCCATCGGATCTGCCGCCACCGTTCCGCGGCTGCCGCCTCCAGCATCCCCTGCCTGAACGATCGCATCGCCGTCGACATCGGCGGCGATCATGGCCGGCGGCCTCGAACCAACGAGGCTATTCGTCGGAGCGATAGGGACCGCAGCAAGGTCTGGCTCGCCATGTCGAGCGGATTGCGGTGGTGGACGAAACCTCGAAGTCACGTAGTCCCTTCAGGTTCAGGCTCGTGCCCAATAATTTCTATGGGCTTGGCTTCTCAACGTCTTTTCGTGTGTGCGTGGCAGACCCTATCGTGCGGAGTTCCCCCTACCTGCCTGGTATGAAGACGTACTACTGATGAATAGACGCGACTTCCACCACTACCTTCTTCTTGGCGCGGCTGCCTACCTACCGCTGGTCGCCTGTGCGGATCAGGAAGACTCGGCCCACACAACGCCTGTTTCGTGGGAAAGCTTGGAGGCGGCGGTGGCCGGACGGCTTGGGGTGTCCGTCCTCGATACAGCCGACGGCAGCCTTGCCGGGTACCGGCTCGACGAACGTTTTCCAATGTGCAGCACCTTCAAATGGTTGGCGGCGGCGCTGGTACTCGCGCGTGTGGACGCCGGGCAGGAGCGAATCGAGCGCCGCATCCACTACGGACCCGAGCTGCTGATGCCGCACTCGCCGGTCACCGAGCGGCATGCCGGAAGCGACGGCATGACCCTCGCAGCACTGTGCGAGGCCGCCATCACCCTCAGCGACAACACTGCCGGCAACCTGCTGCTCGATAGTTTTGGTGGCCCCGCGGTGCTGACGCGATACTCGCGGTCGTTGGGCGACTCGATAACCCGCTTCGATCGCCGCGAGCCGGCACTCAATGAAGCCACGCCCGGCGACCCGCGCGACACCACCACGCCGCGCGCCATGACGCTACTGCTGCGCAGCGCGCTGATCGGCGATGCGCTGTCGGCCGACGGTCGCGCGCAACTTGTGCACTGGATGGAGGCCACTCGCACCAACACCCGGCGTCTGCGCGCAGGGCTACCCAAGGGCTGGCGCCTGGGCAGCAAAACCGGCAGCGGCGCGCACGGCACGGCCAACGATGTCGGTGTGTACTGGCCAACGGAACGTGCGCCCGTGGTGGTGGCCGTCTACCTCACCGAGACGGCGGCACCCGAAGCCGATCGCAACAACACCGTGGCGCGCGTGGCCCAGGCGGTGACGACAGGGCGCTGGCGTTAGCTGCGACCGTCCAGCACATGCTGGCCATCATTCGCACGTCGCAATGAATGGCGATTCAGACTGGGTGCTGCCGGTCAGGTCCGGCAGTTGAATGGCGGCCATGACGAGAAGCTGTCACACGCAAGCCAACAAGGCCGATGACCGCTTCTCACTGCTGACCGGTCACCTACCCAACGCGGCCGACGTGACGGTCCTCAAGCGACTGCTTCCGCCGCGGATGATCGGCCGAACCCGACCCTTAAGAGACATCCGCTGAACCGATGTCACCGCCGCAAAGCGGCCGGTCGGCACGCAGGCATGAGGCCCCTACTGAACACCAAAGCCAGCCTTCGTGGTATTCAACACGCCGTCGAGTTGCGCCGATGGGATCTGCGCCCAGTCGACCAAGTACGCCAAGGACGAAGGGACGCACAAGGTGGTGCGCAAGCGAAGGCTCGTCCGGCAGCGGTTCGACCTTGATCAAAGGGAACTCCTCGCAGCCCTTGATGATCTGCCGGGCGGACGCCCTGAGATCATGGTTCGAATGGTCTCGAGTGACCGACGCCATTGTTCATGCTGCCACCTTCCGAGCGAATTCCTCTGACGTCCCTTGCATATAGGATACGAGCCCCGCCCGGCGCAGTACATCCGCAACGACGTTGGCGATCTGTGAGGCCAGGTACGGAGGTACGGCATTTCCAACTTGCGTGTATTGCGATGTCCGATTGCCGAGGAAGACATACGAGTCAGGAAACGTCTGTAGTCGCGCCGCTTCGCGGACGGTCAGGCTTCGGCACTGGAAAGGATTAGGGTGAATGAATGCATGACCGTCCTTCCCGATGTGACTGGTCACAGTCATGCTGCACCGATCAGCCAACTGAACACGGAAGCGGTCCTTGAAGATCGCATCATCAATGTTGGCCTGATCGACGTTTCGGTGCTCAGGCAGCAGGCTTGCGGGGAAGTCCGCCAGACGAGGACTTTCTCCTGTTTCGACGCCATACGCCGAGACGAAAAGATACCGCACGAGATCGCTCGGCATATGCGCCCTGGACTGGTGGTTCGCAAGAAGCTCTAGCGGTCGATCTCGATACCACCGTACATGGGCACCGGGGTTCGGCATGGTGCCTCGACTGAACCCCAAGCGCTCCGAGCCGGACCCGGGGTCATGGCGGCCGTGAAGACGCGCACTGACGCGTTCCATCAAGGCAGCAACGCGCCTGTCGGAGGGACGTCCTGTCGAACGCAGTTCCCGAAGTGCACTGGTCATGATCGGCAGGTCGAAGCTGTCGAGCCAGGTCATGCCCTTGCCGCGGTAGGACAGCTCCGGACGGAGCAGAGGCAGGTCGAAGATCACCTCGTTGACCGTTGAAGGTTCACCTTCGCGCAGCTTCTGCACCTTCCCCGCCCGGGCGAAGACGTCTGCCCGTACACCCAGGATGATGACGCGGTGCCGGGCCTGCGGCACGCCAAATCTCTCAGCCTCGACGATGTAGTCGGCAGGCTCGGGGCTCTGTGGGCCCGTGGCGCCCTCATGGAGGGCAACCAGCATGTACTCCAAGTTCTCGTCACGCCCACCGGCAAGGTCAGGCCGCTTCAGGTCCGCAGTGATCGTCGCGAAGATCTGCCGATCTGAGACGCGAGAGGACAGGATGCCCTTGACGTTCTCCATCACGAAGGCAGCCGGCCGGAACTCGCTGATGACTTGCAGGTACTCGCGATAGAGGAAGTGCCGATGGTCCCGCTCGGCGCGGTATCCCTCGGTTCCCTTGTTCCGAGAACGACCGACGATGGAGTACGCTTGGCAAGGCGGCCCGCCGATGAGCACGATGTTGTCTGGGAGACTCTGCCCCTTCATGAAGGGCTTCAGGCGTTGCCTGATTCCTTGGGAGACCTCAGCGCGGTTTCGCGGCCCCATCTCCAGGTTCCAGCTCTCCCGGCGCGCAGCATTGCACGCATCCTCGATGGCCGGGTCTCCAGAGCTTCTGAGCATCTCGAAGGCGATGTTCCATGGAGATTCGCTCAGAATCGCATCCCAGCGAGACCACGTAGCACGCGTAGCGAAGCCTGCCCGCGCCAGTGCACGATGGGCAGCCCTGAGCTGGAGCGTCTCGAATGCCATGCCGTCCTTCTCGATTGAGACGGCGATGTCGAAACGGACGGAGGTGGCGCGGGCGAATCCCTCACCAAGGCCTCCTGGTCCCGCAAAGAGGTCAACTACGGGTACAGACATGAGCTTCTTCTTCTCGTTGTTCACACCGACGGACAGGGCTTCAGGAGCGTCGAAGGCCTTTCCGGCATCCTACCAGGCTGATCGCCATCGACCTGAGTCGTTGCTCGACGGTTCGGCGTCCATGGCGCGCCGCAGCCGGCTGCGGCATCCGCGCGGCGCCTCGACCCTGCACGCGCCGCGCCATGGTTCCTGACGGGGAGGCCGAATATTGGTAGACGTGGTTGACCAGGCGACTCGCTCCCGCATGATGAGCGGGATCAAGGGAAGCCACACCAAGCCCGAGCTTATGGTGCGCAGATACCTGCATGCGGCCGGCCTCCGCTTCCGTCTGCACGACAAGCGGCTGCCCGGAAGGCCGGACATCGTCCTGCCAAGGTTCAGGGCCGTCGTTCTAGTCCACGGGTGTTTCTGGCATCGCCACGCGGGATGCCCCTATGCGACTACACCTTCTTCGCGACCTGAGTTCTGGCTTCGTAAGTTCGATGGGAATATCCGCCGCGACGCCAACGATGTTCGAGCTCTGCAGTCCGCCGGTTGGAATGCACTTACGATCTGGGAGTGTCAGGTGCGAGACACGTCGGCACTCGACGAGCTCTTCTGGCGCATCGTGGCCGGAGGCTCCGACACGTAAGAGCCGGGCTCAACCCGCACGTTCGCCAATGCGCGTGCGCTCATCGTTGCCGAGGTCGGCGGCAGGCACATTCAGTCCACGGACTGACCCGAGAAGAAGCCGATCTCCGGCCGGTCCAGCACGCCAATCAGCATGCCCCGATCCAGCAGACGGTTCTGCATCTCGCACGAGGTCTCGGGCAAGAGTGCGCACGAATGGCACGCTGCGAGATTGCAGTTGTCCGGACCTTGACCCGCGCTCTCGATGCACACCGGATCGCTCGAGCACCACCGAGCTCGATCCAGCGCTCTTGCGATGGTTCGATCAAGCTGACCCGGTTCGCCCATTCTGACGAGTCCGCCCATAGTGCCTTCGGAGTCTCCTGCGGCGGTATAGATCAGCACACCAGTCATCTGCGGGTGCGTTTCGGAGAAGTAGATCCGCTCCCTGAGTGACGAAGAACCGTAGCCACAGTCGAACACAAGCTGGCTGATCAGCACGTGCGCAAAGGTATGCAGCAGAACGATAGCGGGCGAAGCGTCATCGGCATGGACCTGACGTCTGCGCGCCTGGGCCTGCAGATTTAGATTGACCTGACGCAGCCGATCCTTGTGCACCTCGCCGAACTCTCTGGTCCACTGTGCGAGGCGGTCCTGATTGAACATCAGGAAGATGCCTTCGCCGCGTACGACAACGGCTGGAAGCCAGTTCCGCTGAGACCTCGAAATGAGCTTCCAGCGTTGCGCCGGGGGGGTATTCGAGCTTGCGTAGATCCTGCTGAATCCGACGAAGGCCCGTGTTTCCCGCAACTTGTCCAGCAAGGCCACACGGGAGAAATTCCTTGTGACGAGCTTGCTGTAGCGCTCGATGGGCTTGCTCCGCACAAGCAGATTCACCTTCGGCAAGCCGTCCTGGCCATCCCGGCTGAAGGCGCGATACTCCTCTGCGCGGTAGGTCTTGTCGGAGACGTCCTCCGTGCGCTCGGGCGCACCCTCAGCCTCAAGACCTTCACGACGCCTGAGCCACTCATTGACCGGCTCGACAAGTAAATCAGGATCAATCGACCAGTCCGGAGCTGCCGTCGCGATGAGCTCCTCGATGATCTTTGAAGACACCTTCCCATCAACTGCTGTCTTGGCCTTTTGAACCAGCGCCGTGGCGACCAGTCGCGGCTGGGTGAGTACCTCGTGAAGGGCATGCCGGTTAACGGCACCTGCAAGAATCTCCGGCTTGACGTCGGACTCCGGATGACGGCGCCGAAGGATGACACCTGCGGCCTTTGTGCCAAGCTTCCCGTTCTCCGCAGCCAATGCTCCGTTCAAGAGCTCCTGCTTGAGCGTGTGGTCATCGAGGAGGTCGAGGACGGCTTGCGGAAGCCCACTGTCTTCCACTTCCGGAACGTAGATCGAGCTCCGGACATCAGCGAAGTAGAGGTTGCTCGCGCCGCGAAGCACGGCCCTGAGATCCTGACCGCAGGGCTCGATCGGATCGTCGCCGCCATCGCCGTGGCCGATCGCAGGGTTCTGGCCATCACACATCAGCTTCATGAAGGTGAAGGCTGTAGCACCGCTCTGCTCGACGCTGAACGCGCCCGCAAGGGACTTGCGCGCAACCTCGACGATTCCGGTGCCGTCACGCCGTTCCGCTACGACCACGACCCCGGCAATCGATGCAGATCCGGTGGACAGGAGTCGAAGCCAGCTGTCGGTCCTGACGCCATCCCATTCGGTTCGGTCGAGACCTAGCCACTCGACCCAGGGAAAGTCTCGGAGGTGACCCGATCTGCAAACGGCGACGAAGCGCACCTGAATCGCGCGCCGCTTCTTGTGCGACTTTCCCTTCTCCGCTCCGCTTCCGATAGGGCCCTCGCACTCCGGTGGAGAGCGATGGTGATACTTGGCTTCGAACATCCGGCCACAGCGAGGGCACGAGTGCCAGAGTGGAAAGCGGAGGAATGGCAGCTTCAATCCGACGTTGACTGCCTCCCCGGCGCCCCCTCGCTCGACCTGTCTGAAATCCGGAGGCTGCACAAAGAAGTCGACCCCGAGTCGCCTTGCAAGCCTCGGCTCGTCTTCAACCTTGAACTCCCGGTGGTCCGGATTCTTCTCGTCAAATGGCCACGCATCGAGTCCGGCATGTATCAGGGACACCGGACCGGGGAAGTCCACCAGCGCGCCGACACCGAACGGGGACACGGCCTGCGACCGTCTGACGGGGCGGCTCATGGATTTGCCTCTGGTATGTTGTTGTACTGTGCTGTGAGATCCGCCTCGCAGCTCGCGTCGACATTGCGCAGGGACGACATCGTTGCCCAGCTTCGGCCGCCCCACTGCGCGAGCTCGGTTCTCCCGGCTGGATGCATCAGCGGGGGGTGCTCCGGCGTCCTCGAGAAGTCACCATACTCGGCGGGCTTCCAAGCGCTCCATTGATCAAGCCTGAGCTTGAGCTTGGCCATCACGGAAGCCTCCTCGTCGGGCGCGATCGCCCGCACTCGGTCACGAATCACTTCCTCGATCATGAGCCGCAGGTCACTGCCCGCGGTCAGTGGGAACGGGTCGGGCGTGTCGGCCTCCCGGCCCCTGCGCCCGAGTTGCCGCACCAGCGCCACGACAAGCCCGTGGAGTGCACGATCGACCGCAGGCGGGCTGAACGGGGTGACACTCGTTGGCTCGACCTGCGCGTAGAGACGCTGGTGGTACGAGCGGAATCTTTCGTAGTGACTGCGGTCCCGGGGCTTCGTCTGACCGTAGATCACCACCACGAGGCCCGGCTTGTCCAGGTCCCGGCCGACCCGACTCGACACCTGTATGTACTGGGAGGTGGTCTTGGGTTGTCCGACGATCGCCATCAGTGAAAGCCGGGGGACGTCCACTCCAACCTCAATGATGTTCGACGCAAGGCAGGCATCGATTGGTGCCGGACTGGGTATCGCAGCGCCGGCTCCCTCCCGGACCGTGACAGGCACCTCGAGTCGCTCCAGCAGGCGCGGGATGTAGTCTCCTCGAATCCGGCTCGTCAGTTCCTCGACATGGAAGAGCTGACGGATCCTGCTGTAGTCGATGCCGTGGCGGTTCAGGATGACCTTGAGATACTCGCGCGTGTCCGCCGTGAACAACGTTGCAGCGCCGCCAAGCTCTCTCAGGGAGTTGAAGAAGACGAGCAACGTCCACCAAGGATCCAGGTCTCGCGGATCTCCCTCGAGCAGCGATGCATGTTGCATCAATGTCGCGAACACCCGCGCTTCCGAAGTCTGAAGCGACGTATGCGCTGGTGCCAGCACCCCGGCATAGAGCCGACCTGGCTTGGGCCTGCCATCGTTGTCGACCGCCTCGCGGGCGAAGAAGGAGTCGGCTGCATCGAGGCCGGACGGCGGGAAAAGCATGACCCCAGAACGTGCGTAGAGCCCTGCGATCTGCTCACGTGCACGGCTGATGGTCGCCGTCGACGCAACAACCTTCGGCAGCACCATCCCCCCGAGGGGATCAACACACAGCGCCTCGATGACGGTTTCGTAGGCGCCGACCATCGAGCCAAGCGGCCCGGAGATCAGGTGGAGCTCGTCCTGGATGATCAACGTAGGCGGCGCACCGCGATGGCGCCCCGAGTCGTCCAGACCGAAGATGCTGCGGGCCGCGGGCGTCCACGCAAGCATCGCGAACTTGTCGACGGTCCCTATCAGTAGATTGGGGGGAGCATCAAGCAGGTCCTCGTCAATGACCACGATGGGAAGTGGGGGCGTTCCCGGACCTGGCATGCCGCCGAACTCACACGCGGGATCTCCGCATCTGAAGACGACGGTGTCTCCCGACGGTCCTCTCTCCCTGGCATAGCCGTAGACCTGCCCGCTCGAGGAGGGGCGGCCTCGGGCTCCCTTCTTCTGCACGGGCGATGTAGCTGCCTCATGCGGTCCGAACTTGGCCGCACACCATGGGCACCTGAGAAGCACATAAGGGTTCTCGGCATCGAAATCCCGCTGCAGCGCCTTCAGTTTCTCCACGGCATCGTCACGCTTGTTGGGCGTAGCCGCGCTTCCTACCCACAGGCCGATCCGGAATGGCCGGTTGCCCAGCGCCCCGACGTCCTGGCGACGCAGCTGCTCCATCGCACAGAACAGAGTCGCCGCGCGCTGGAACTGCTGCGCGGTGAGAAGCCTCAGCGTGTACCGCATGAGGACATCGACGCCCCCGTTGGCGGTCCCGGACAGCGCGTTGAAGAAGACCGTGAACGCCGTCAGACCAAGGTATGCCTCGGTCTTGCCACCACCGGTCGGGAACCAGATGAGATCCACCACCTTCCTGTCGCGATGGCTTGAATCGCAGATGCCCTGCAGGGACATGAGGAGGAAGGCAATCTGGAATGGTCTCCAGAAGCCCTGCTTCTCATTCGGAACCGCGGGATCAATCGCCCCGATCGGCCTGAACCACGTCAGCCGGCTGTTTGCGTCGCGGTCTGGCACTCGAAGCTCTTGCCGTGACCGGAGCTGCGCAACGAGCATGGCGTGATTGGCAAGCCTGAACGCCTTGCGTGCCACATCGCCTTGAGCGCCAGCTTGCCGCAGGATCGAAAGTCCGTCCGCAATCCGGGTTGCGCACTCGCGACACTTCTTGATCAGCTCAGTCGCCGTCGGCCGATACCCTTCGGCGATGGTGGCGACTTTCGAGTCAAGCGCAGCGATCCAGCTCTCGTACTCCTGCAGCAACCGATCGACATCGCCCAGCCCGTCATCACCTGCCTGAAGGCCGGCCAGTAGCCGCATGCTGACGCGCAGGGGCTGCGGCCGGCCCCCGGCGCCTTTCACCTGCAGATCTGCACTTGTGGCGGGCGTCTCGAATACCGGGAGGACATCCGACCATACCTTCGTGACACGTTGCGGGCGGCCACTGATCCAGTCGGCGCCACATCCATGACCGATGGCGAATGTACGGTTCTCCCTGTACAGGACTCGATTGACGTTCTCGTCTGCAAGCGGATCATCGTCCTTGAAGTCGGCAATCAAGTTCTCTGGGTACGCATCGATCCACGGTTCTCCGGTCGCACCGCTAACCCGGATTCCAGCCTGGAACAGGCAAAGGGAATCGAGTTCCGTCTCCTTGGCCGTCTTCTTGTTGGCGACGGAAACGGTCAGGAGACGATGCTCGCTGGTTGGCGCAGAGCGCCAGGTTCGCGAGACCACGACAAGCTCCAGACCCAGGGCAGCGGGCCCTATCTGGCACCTGAGGGGCTTGGCGGCGTTGAGAAGCTTCTGGGTGGTGATGGAAACCGCAGGCGCCTTGCCCTGCTCATCAAGTACCGGCTTTCGCAGCCACACCTTTCGTGGCGTCGGCTGCTTTCCGACTGCTCCTCCTAGTTGGAGGGTCAGCGGGAGGTACGTGCCGCAAGGATGTTCGACTGTTCGCTCCAGGCCTATGCGTCCTACGCTGACCAGTTCAACGACGATCTCGTTGGTCTCTGCCGCGAGATCGGCCAGGAAGCTGAGTCCGATGGCGGACGGGCGAAAGGCGTTGGCAAGCGTGACGTCCTCGTCCTCCGCGTCATCGGCAGGAGCGCCGTACGAAGGCGCCCTCTCTCTTGCAGCAAGTTCTTCGTCGGGCCGCTGTCCTGGCGGTGCGAGATCAGGTGAGGTGACTGGGACCACCTCGACCGCCTCGGTCGCATTGACGATCGCCTCCTCGGTGGCTCCCAGAGGAAACAGGATGCCGGCTCCGAACCGTTTCGTGGGCGGATCCTGCCAGACGATTTCCTGTCCATCTGTCTGCATCCGCGGGATCCTGTACTCCTCCCAGGTCATGGCCTGCTTGTCGGCAAGAGACACCGGCTTTCCCGCCGGATCCGGACCCACGATCTCCGCTCGAAGTCGAGAGAGCATCTGCTCCCGGTTGGCAAGGTTCTTGTCGAGGGGCGACATCAGCTAGACCTCCCAAGTGCTGCCTTCAGCCCGGCCGTCAGCATCGCGTCATAGCTGGAACGAAGGCGCTCGTTCATGAGGACATGCAGCGCGACCCGCGCACGCGACATGCCCACGTAAAGAAGTGCCTTCGCCTGCTCATTGCCGATGCCTTCAATGTCTGTGAGCACGATGGCAGGAGCTTCCAGTCCCTTGAATGCATGCACGCTTGCGTACCGGATCGAGACGCCCTCCGCCGGCTCTTCTCGACACGAAGCGAAATGCCAGCCAGCCTGTTCACGAGCCATCCTCGCGACGCACGACGACGCGTCGGCGCGCATGGAGAGCACGACGATCTCCGCCGGCACAAAGGACTTCAGGAGCCTGGCGATGGTTGACAGCAGCAGTTCTCCTTGATGAGAGGCGCTTCGATAGAAGACGGGCTCGACATCCGCCGATTCCGCTTCATTGAGAACTCTGCTGTAGCCAGGCGACAGGCCACTGGTGATGGTGACTGCTTCCGCGATCCTGGTCGCGTTCCGGCAGTTGATTCGAAGGCGGTAGGTTGAAACGCCGTCAGCGGTCCGACCTCGAAGTCGCTCGAGTCCCAGGGCTGCGCCGTCGTCCGTGTAGATTGCCTGCCGTTCGAAGTCTCCGAACATCGCCCAGTGGCCGCTGGCCAGACCGCCGTTCGAAAGCAGTTCCATAACATCGAGGTAGGCGTCAGACAGAAGATCCTGCGCCTCGTCAACGAGCAGCAGGTCGAAGCTCGGCATCTCGCGACGATCGGTGAGCAAGACATCCACTGCCCGCATGGGCAGTTCGATTTGCCAGAAGTCGCTGTCCGGCGCTGGACGAATGTCGATCTTTGCAATGCTGCGCATGAGCCCCGAGAGGCTGCCGACGTGGAAGGACAGCGATCGCGCTTTCGCCTCCTCCGCAATCAACTCAGTCTCGCGCTTCAGCCATGCAGCAAGTAGGCTGTTGAAGCACAGCAGCGCCACGCTCTTCCCGTCGCGCACTGCTCTCCGAGCCGCCTCGATCGCCAGGAATGTCTTGCCAGTGCCGGCAGGCCCCTTGAAGACAACTCGTGGGTTGTCCTCGAGATGGTCGAGCGCCTCGAACTGCTCCTCAGTGAATCGCCGTACCGCCGCCTCGGCAAGCTCCACGTTGTTTCTTCCGGATGCGACGTACTCGAAGTCGGGGCGCAACAGTCTGAGTATGGATTCCATTTGTCGGACGGTTGGCCGGCTGTGATCCCCGTACCACCTTGGCACCGGCTTTCGAAATCGGCACTGGGAATGCGCGGCTTCCAGCACTCGAGTCACGGTCGTCGAAATGGGCTGCCGCAGGAAGTCGCTCCGTCCGATGATCTGCCATGCCTCCCACTCAAGCGACCTCTCCGTGAAGTCCACTTCGGTGAAGAGAACTGCCGAATGGAACAAAAGTGATCCGAGCGATGGATCCTTGTGGGCAAGGTACTGCCGGATCGAATGTCCGGCTTGGCTGGCCTGGCGGAATGGGCCCACTGTCGAGGTCGTGGGTGGGTCATAGGAGTACTTCCAGAGCCCTGCCTCTCGAACGACGCCGCATCCCTTGACTTCGACGCAGAGCACGCCTTGACCCGGAACGACGATCAGCATGTCCGCCTCGCCTTCAGCCCGCGCGACGTGTCGGCGTATGTCGAAGGAATGAAGCACCAGCCACTCCCGCGTACGGGGATCGTCACGCAGCTTGGCGAACAACTGCCTTTCGCCGCTGGGCGCATCAGCTGCTACCAGAGGCGGAATCATTCTTGCCACTACGTCACCTTTACCCTTCCCAGATGGAATAGCCTTGACAGCGGCACCTTCCTGGTCTTGTAGTCGACGGCGGCGACTCGCAGCAGGCCCATCCGTCCCGCAGCGACCCCGGGCAATTCGATCGATTCGACCGTGTCGATGCGTCGGCGTTCGGAGACCAGACCACGGACTCGGGCTAGAAGCGCGACCCGAATGGCGACTCCTGCCTTGTGGTGGTATGTCTTGAGCCGCTCCATATCGTCCCATCTGTCATCGGCATAGGGCTCGGGTTCTCCGCTTCCGACAGGCATTTCCAGCTTCCAGATGGTCTCGATCAGCCTGCGAAATGTCTGCCTGTCGTGGGGGGCCATGACCGCATCACCCGCCCACGCCCACAGGTACTGTGGTGATCGCAGCGGTACACCCAGGCTGCGGATCTTCATCGCCACCACACCTTCACCATGGCGCTTGATTACCCCGTGAAGCCGGTCCTTCCATTGAAGGGCTCTGGTCCGGAGACCTGCCTCACCGGCCTGTTCGATGAGGGAGTCGGCCACGTCGTCGAGATAGTCGCCGCTCCCCGACAGCCTCAGCATTACCAGGTCGCCTTCTTCGAGTTCCCTGACCGATATCCGGGGAAGCTTGTCCTCCATGATGTCGAAGTTCGCTCCCGTCTCAAACAGTTCGGAGACCTCGACGACACGGCGATCCGCCGGCAGGAACGTCCCGCTGCCGTCAGCGAACAAGACGAAGTTGGCGTCCACCGTGACATCCCGGTCGGACGCGGGGGCGATGTCGGCGTGCTGGGCATGGATCGACGACCAGAATGAGTCATGGGCCCATTGGTCGATTTGCCCCTCCCCGCCACGTTCGACCGTCTCGGCCAGGGACCGTCGCGAGCGGCGGCTCGTCACGGGCAGGACAGAGTCCTTCGGCAACTTCTTGGGCTCCGGCAACGAAATCCGTTCGGCTCGATAGGAGACAACGACGACAGTGGAAGCCCTGCCGCCGTAGAGCAGGTCGAACAGGAGACCCCTCGGCGCGAACCACGGATTGCCCGGAATGATCAATCGCTCATAGAGTGAACTCCTGACCTGACGTCTTACGCGGACGAGTTCCACATCGCGCGCTCCGAAATCAACTTCAGCGTCGACGGATGAAGGCCAGCCGGGAGTTGGCGATCCGCAGATGTTGGCAAGGATCGCAACCGGATCACCGTCTGTACCCGAACCGTTGATCAGATCAAGCAGACGATCCCGTTTGGGATTGACGTTTGCGGTTGCCAGCTGCCGAACAAGCTCACCCAGATCCCGGACCGGGGACTGCAATCCGGGAACGCTTCTCGCGACCTGTTCCAAGCGGTCGAGCAGCCCGTCAAGGCCGAGACGTGGATCACCGAAAGGTAGTGGCGTCAGCATGAGCGACGCCTTCACGAGCCACGCGTCCCGTGCTGCAGCTCGTTGGAGCGAGTCGTCCCGATCAGCTTGGGCGAAGATCGAAGAGCAAGCCTTTGACACCGCGGCCATGGGTGGGAAATCGATGACGACACCGGTTGTCTGGCACTCCATCGCGTTGGCGTGGTGGCGAGCAACCAAGCCGAAGACCGACAGGTCGCGTGGTGAACTGGGTGCGCTCCGACCGCTCGGGGCGGCCTCCAACTCTGGCTTGCCTCGAGTCATGAGTTCGTCCGCGAAAGAGATGGCAGTCCGAAGATGAAGGACTCGACGGTCTCCGGAGGTTCCCGGACTCCGCTCGCAGGCGCATGGATGGCCCCGTCAACGGCATGTCCCAGGAAAGTCTGGAACAGCTGCTCGATTTCGTCGTCGTACTCCGCGTGGTCGAGCACAACCACGACACTGGGCGCACTGATGTCGCTCAAGCGGAGAGCCGCGGTAGCCCCGTCAAGGATCGCCAGCGAACCGGATTCGCCGAGTGCTCCCTCGGTCCGAGCTGGGGCCACCCTAGTCTTGCCGTGTGCTCGGCCACCTGAATCAGCGACGGCGAGAACGTCGCTGCACGCGGCCTCGACCTTTCCACCGACGCGCATCAACAGACCCTCAAGGTCGCCCAGGAACGATGTGCGCTCGGTGATGACGCTGCACTCGATGCCTGGGGAGCGAATCCAGCCCTGCGCACCATCCGTCACCGCTGCCTTGATGAGACGGTCCGCCCCGGCCAGTTGCACATCCGCGGCTGCACTGATCGCGCCGAGAGTGATTCCATACGACATCGCAGCCGCCTTGGCGAACAAGCGCGTGCTCCGTTCACCCCTCTTGCCCTGCGTCTCCGTGACGACTTCCATGAAGTCGCCACCGTCGATCTGGCGCACCCCCGCAACAGTGCCCGACCGGCGTGCCGCCTTGCCCGACACTGTCTCCCGCCAGTAGACCTTGGTCCCGGCGGCGAGGCTGCGAAGCCCTTCCCAATCGAGCGTGTCGTCATGAAGCCGTGCCGAAGCGAAGGCAGCGCCGACGGCAATGAAGGCAGCGCCGAGCCTCCTGCTCGGCATTCTGACCACTGCGACCCGCCGGCCCGGCAGGGCCGCCTGCGCTCGCATCCACTGGCCGAGCCAGACGAGCCAGTCCATCCACGGGGGGACGGCGGTCGGGACGCCGCTGGCCAGCAAGTCCAGATCTTCGCGCCGCAGCGCAGCCAGGACTTTATCCACATCAACGGACACCGAGCCTTGCCTCCCGAGCGTGCTTTTTGTGAAAGTAGGATACCAGTGCTTACGCACAGAAGGACGAGGTCGTGGGCAGTGACCGCCTCGAAGGTGGAGCGGTCTGCGTGGCGAATCAACTGGGAGCGATCGATTGGATGAACAACTGCGGGCGTTTCGCGAGGGGGTGGTCGCACGCGCCAAGGCTGAGTTTGGAGGGCGCGACCCGGAAGCTGGCTTCGGCTCCGTAGCCGGGGAGATGCTTGAGGAGGCCGAGGAGCTTGTTGACTTCGTGCCTTGCCCTTACCGTGGGACGGGATCCAGGCGCAGGAGCCTTGCCATCGACGGATACGCTTTCGACGAAGCGGACGGATCCTTGCGAATGGTCGTTGCGGAGTTCGACGGCGAACAGACACCGGCGACTCTTACTCAGACGAGCGCAAGAACAATCTTCGCGAAACTGGTTGCCTTCGTGGACGAAGCCTTTGCAGGAAACGACGATCACCTGCCGGCCGACGAGGACCCCGCCGCGGACTTCTCCGGGCTCCTGGAGGTCCACCAATCAAGCATCACGAGGCTGCGGTTCTACTTGGTCACGGATGGCGTCCTCAGCGACAGGATCCGCGACTGGCCCGAACAGAGTGTCGGCGGCATTTCCGCCGAGTTCCACATCTGGGACATTGCCCGGTTCCACGATGCCCTATCGTCGCGATCCGGCCGTGAGGCCTTGACGGTCGATTTCGGTGGTCTTGTCGAGGGAGGGGTACCCTGCCTCAAGGCCAGCCTGAACCAGTCAGAGTACAGCGGCTACCTTTGCGTGCTTCCTGGCGACGCACTGGCGCGCATGTACGAGGAGTACGGCAGCCGACTTCTCGAAGGAAACGTCAGAAGCTTCCTGGGCAAGGCAGTGAAGGTGAACAAGGCAATCCGGGAAACCATTCTGCGGAGCCCAGAGATGTTCTTCGCCTTCAATAACGGGATCGCGGCCACCGCCACTTCGGTCGAGACACGCGATACGCCTGAGGGTCCCAAGCTTATGGCTGCAACGGATCTGCAGATCGTGAACGGCGGGCAGACCACAGCATCGCTTGCCCTCGCACGCCGCAAGGACGGCGCGGAACTTAACGGGATCTTCGTGCAGATGAAGCTCTCGGTGGTCGACGAAGACAAGTCAGCGGACCTGATCCCCAAGATCTCGGAGTATGCGAACCGGCAGACCAAGGTGTCCGACTCCGACCTGTTCTCGAACCACGCCTTCCATCGGAAGATGGAGGAGTTGTCCCGGCGAATAAAGGCGCCGCCGAAGCCGGGATCCCAAAGGACGACGATCTGGTTCTACGAGCGTGCCAAGGGTCAGTACCGCATCGAAACCTCGAAGATGAGTCCGGCGGAGAAACTTCGATTCGAAGCCGACAACCCGCGACGCCAGGTCATCACGAAGACGGATCTCGCCAAGATCGAGAACTCGTGGCGCCAGCTACCAAATGAAGTCAGCAAGGGCGCACAGAAGAACTTCGACGTCTATAGCAAGTTCATCATCGACGAGTGGCAGCACAGGCCACTGCAGTTCAATGACGAGTTCCTCAAGTCTGTCGTAGCGCATGCGATCGTCTTCCGCGAATTGGAACAACTGATTCCCACGCAGACAGACTGGTATGACGGCGGTTACCGAGCAAACATCGTCACGTTCACGATTGCAAAGCTGGCACAGGTCATCGCCGAACAAGGCGACGGAAATGCGTTAAACCTCCAGTCCATCTGGCGCACGCAGACGATCTCTCCAGCGCTGTCCGCTCAGCTGAAGGACATAGCACGCGTGATGTACGCAGTGATCACGTCGCCCGAGCAGGGATTAGAGAACGTCACCGAGTGGTGCAAGAAGGAGCTGGCGTGGCAACGCGCACAGCAACAGCGCGTCGCTCTTATGCCGGAACTTGCCGCAGAACTCGTATCGCAGGCCGAGCAATTGAAGCGTGAGGCGGATGCTGTCGACACAGCTCGCATTGACGCAGGAATCGCTGCGATCACGGAGGTGGTGAACTACAAGCCGTCCAACTGGCGCAAGATGCGTGAATGGGGTAACAGCCGCCGCGAGCTTACCGCCAAGGAGGATCAGCTCTTGCTACTAGCCGCCACTGCCGGAAAAGTTCCAAGCGAGAAGCAGGCGGCAGCGATCCTTCAAATTCGCAGGCGCCTGGAGACAGAAGGCTTTGCATCCCCTTGAGCAGTTCGCCTAGGGAAGGTCTGCATAACTCAGTGCTGATCCGCGTTGCGTGATGAAGCGCGGGCGGCGACCATCTCGATCATGAAGCAACTCGGATTGGGCCTGAACCTGTCGACCAAGAAGACGCGCAAGCGC
>JBIQHD010000048.1:0-24071 GCA_044508835.1 Rubrivivax sp. | reverse complement strand
AGGGCGCGTAGCGAGTTTCGCGCGAGGCTGCGAAGCCCGAGCATCGCAGCGCACCCCTCGCGCAGCGAGGGGCGACGGCTCCGGGTCGCCTTCTCTTGGTTACTTCTCTTGGCGAGACAAGAGAAGTAACTCGCCCGCCGGGGCGAGACCCGGCTTCTCACAGCTTCGGCCGCAGTCACAACCCATCAAACCGGACTGCGCGCACGCTTCGACAAGCTCAGCGCGAACGGGTGGGTGGGGCGAAGCGCTTCGATACCTCAGCGCGAACGGGTCTTCGCGGTGTTTGTACTCTCGAACGCGGACCCGTATGCCCCCTCCCGCAGCGGCGCCGGCCCACGGCGCTGCCCTCGAACAAGAACGAAGAACGGCGGCCTCGTGGCCGCCGTTTCACGTCCGCCCGCCATGCCCGCGGGCGGCGGGCACGTGCCTTGCCCGTGGAGGGTCCATCCACGGAGGGAACCATGTCGTACCACCTTCCGAACCGGCGGCCCGCGCAGGCCGCGAGCGCCGGGGGAACGAAACGCTTCGCAATCGAAGGGGAAGCCGCGTCACAGCTTGTTTCAACCGGCGGGCCACGAGAGGGCGCGCGCATGGCGAACCGCTGGTCCGCCGCCGGCGCCCGGTTCCATGCACGCTTTGCCGAGACGGCGCGAAAAACTTTCACGTAAGCATTGCCGAGCAGGTGTGTTTGTTTGCTACACGGGTCAACCCCGAGAAGGCCTTGTTTTGCGGTCCGGCCGGTCCCTTGGGCAGGGGATTCAGCAGGCCGCTGCACTGAGGTAGGCGAGAAAAACTGCACGACCGAGCAGATATGACATTCCCGTGCTGTTCCTGTTCGGTGGTTCATGCCGTTACAGCGGCCCGTGCCGTGCCGTCAAACTCCGCTTCGCCGATTGAAGGAGTGCAGTTTGGAAGGCAGTACGATCATCGGAGCCCCGTTCGAGGCTCACCCCGACCTCCGTTCCCTGCTCGTGGACTCGATCCAGCCGAGCTTCACCTCCGAAGAGGAAGGCGAGAGCAAGCGGCTGTTCAAGATCCGCACGGCCAATTCCTCCGGCGAGCGCAGCTCGGCGAGCATCCTCATCAAGCGCATGTACGCGACCCGCGGCTACAACGCGCCGGCGCTGCCCGCCTTCCAGCAGTCGAACCTGGTCACGCTGATGGCGACGGAGGGCGACGTGACGATCGGCACCCTGTCGGTCGGCTTCGATTCGCCGTACGGCCTGCTCGCCGACGACCTGTTCCGCGAGGAGATCGACGAATTGCGCATGTGCGGGCGCCGCGTGTGCGAGTTCACCAAGCTCGCGATGGATCAGGTGGTCAAGTCCAAGCGCGTGCTGGCCTACCTGTTCCACACTGCCTACATCTGGGCGCACCGCCTGCGCGGCTACCACGACCTGCTGATCGAGGTGAACCCGCGGCACGTGCGCTACTACCAGAAGATGCTCGGCTTCACCATCATGGGGCCGGAGCGGCTGAACCGCCGCGTCAACGCGCCCGCGGTGCTGCTGCGCCTGAACCTGGACGACGCCCAGGCGCAGATCCAGCGCTTCGGCGGCAAGCCGCAGTACGCCTCGCACGAACGCTCGCTGTACCCGTTCTTCTTCTCGATCCAGCAGGAGGCCGGCATCGTCGGGCGCATGCGCTGGACGCAGGCCGAACCGGGCGCGGAGCGCGCCGCGGCCTGACCCCTGCCCGCCGCTGCGGCGCCTGCTGACGCGGCGCCATGGCGAGCTTCCCCTACGACGAAGCCTTCTCGCGAAACCTCGGCTGGGTGACGGCGGCCGAGCAGTCGCGCCTGCGGGCCTCGCGAGTGTGCATCGCGGGGCTGGGCGGCGTGGGCGGCATCTACCTGCTCACGCTGGCGCGGCTGGGCATCGGCGCCTTCTCCATCGCCGATTTCGACGAGTTCTCGCACGCCAACTTCAACCGCCAGGCGGGCGCCACGGTGTCCACGCTCGGGCGCTCCAAGCTCGAGGTGATGATCGAGATGGCGCGCGACATCAACCCCGAGATCGACGTGCGCGCCTTCCCCCAGGGCGTGGCGCCGGACAACGTGGAGGCGTTCCTCGCCGACGCCGACGTTTACGTCGACGGCCTCGACTTCTGGGCGCTGGAAATCCGCAAGGCGGTGTTCGCGCACTGCGCCGCGCGCGGCATCCCGGCCAGCACGGTGGCGCCGCTGGGCATGGGCGCGGCGCTGCTGAACTTCGTGCCGGGCGCGATGAGCTTCGAGGACTACTTCCAGCTCGAAGGCCATTCGCCCGAGGACCAGTCGTTCCGCTTTCTCGCCGGGCTGTCGCCCGCCATGCTGCAGCTCGGCTACCTGGCCGACCCCTCGCGCGTGAACCTGAAGGAGAAGCGCGGGCCGTCGACCATCATCGCGGTACAGCTGTGCGCCGGCATCGCGGCGGCGCAGGTGCTCAAGCTGATCCTGAAGCGCGGCGAGGTGGTGGCCGCGCCGTGGGGCCTGCACTTCGACGCCTACCGCAACCGGCTCAAGCGCACCTGGCGGCCGGGCGGCAACGCGAACCCGATCCAGCGGGTGCTGCTGGCGCTGGTCAAGCGCCGGCTGCAGGCCCGATGAGCGGCGGGCCCGCCGCCGGGGTGCGCCGCTCGATCCTGCAGGCCGGCCTGCAGGCGCCTTCGGCGGAGAACCGGCACCACCTGCGCTTCGTGCCCGAGGACGACGGCGTCTGCCTCGACGCCACGGCCACCGAGGCATGGAGCGCCGAGCCGCACCAGAAGCTCATGGCGCTGATGTCGTACGGCGCGGTGGTCGAGAACATGCGCCTGCGCGCGCTCGAAGCCGGCTTCGAGCAGCAGGTGCAGTGGTGGCCTCAGCCGGCGCTGCCCGCGCGCGTGGCGCGGATCGGCTGGCGCCGCGGCGAGGCCGCGCCCGATCCGCTGGCGGCGGCGATCGAGCGGCGCCACACCAACCGGCGCTTCTACGCGCGCGAGCCCCTGCCGGCACAGTCGCTCGACCGGCTCGCCGCCGCGGCGCAGGCGGTGCCGGGCGCGCGGCTGCTGTGGATGGACGAGCCCGGGCGCCGCGCCCTCGCGCTGCGGGCCATCCGCATCGCCGAGACCGAGCGCTTCCGCCGCGAGGCCCTGCACCGCGAGATGTTCGCCAACGTGCGCTTCGAGATCGGCTGGCAGGCGACGTGCGAGGAAGGGCTGCCGCCGGGCGCGCTGGAGATCGAGCCGCCGGTGCGCCTGCCCTTCGCGGCCTTCCGCCGCTGGGAGTGCATGCGGGTGCTGAACGGGCTCGGCGCGCATCTCGGCCTCGGCTTTCGCGCCGGCTACGTGCCGAGCGCGCGTTCGCCGCACCTCGGCCTCGTCGCCGTGGCGCGCGGCGAGTCGCTGGAGCGCGACGCCGTGTCGGCGGGGCAGGCGCTGCAGCGCGCGTGGCTGGCGGCGGCCGATCTCGGGCTCGCGTTCCAGCCGCTCGCGGCGGCGGTGGCGCTGTCGCACCAGCATGCCGGCGGCGGCTGGGTGTCGGCGCCAGCGCAGCGCCGCCTGCGCGAGCTGCTCGCGGCGATCACCGCCGATGCGGGCCTGCGGCCGTGGATGCTGTTCCGCCTCGGCCGCGCCGACGCGCCGAGCGTGGTGACGGGCCGCCCGCCCGTCGAACGCTACGTCGGCTGACGAAAAGTTCCCCGCACGCCCGGGCCGCACGGCCCCGAAGGCCCGGCGAGGCCCGCGAAAACCGGAAAGTCGTACCGGTGTGAATCGGGGCCGGTTGTGTACCTTTTTCAGCGTGCGTGCCTGTGCCGCATGGGGCCGAATGCCTCTCACACCCCCCACGTTCGAAGGCCGGCTCGGCGAACGCGCCGACGGGCACACCCGTTGCCGTGTGACCCCGTGTTGTGACCTGTAAATCAAGTTGCGACATGAATCGTTTCTCGGTTCCGGGAGCAGGCGTTGCCCCCGCCCCCGTGGGTCCTCTGCTCGTCGAGCGGAGGGCTCGCTGAGAGAAGCGGTGTTCTCTGTGGCTGTTCCCTTCAAGCAAGGAGTGAGTTCAATGAAAAAACACGTTCAGGCGATAGCCAGCGCGGCGCTGCTCGGCGCTTCCGGCTACGCGATGGCTTTGGACATCGGGGGGCTCGACGTGCCCTCGGGTCCGAACTTGCACGTCGCGTCGGTCTTCGAGAACGTCATCACGGCGCAGGGGCAGGAGCTCCGGGGCTACGGTGAGGTCTCGCAGATCAATGGCGTCAACATCAGCAGCCTGTGCGCGGGATGCGAGCTGACGTACCAGTTCGGCGGCTACATGGTCAGCAGCCTCTCGCCCACGAACATCACCTTCAGCGGCGGCTACATCAACTTCTATCTCGGCTTCGGCGCCGACGCGGACTTCAATCCGTTCACCAGCCCCGACTCCGCGACCGACTACGCCGCCGCCACGAACGGCACGCTGTTCCTGACGCTGGCAGGGCACGACATCGACGCCGCGGGCAACACCTTCGGCGGCAGCGGCAACAACATCGGCGGGCCGAACGCCGCGGGCAACGGCGCGGGCCTGGCCAGCGTCGACTTCACCGGCATGATGAACGGCAACACCGCCGGCGCCGGGGCCATCGCGAACGTGTACTTCGACACGAACACGATCCTCGCGGCCTTCGGCGGCGGCAATGCCGACGTGCAGCTGGGCTCGTCGTTCAGCAACGTGTTCCTGCCGCATCCGGGCGAATGCCCGGGCGGGCCGGCCTGCCTGACCGGCAGCACCGACCTGCGCGGCGTGGTGGGCGCCATCCCCGAGCCGGAGACCTATGCGCTGATGCTGGGTGGCCTGGGCATCGTCGGCTTCGTGGCACGCCGCCGCCGGCAGCGCTGAAAGGCGCAGTGCTCGCCCGCTGCGGCGGGCGAGCCGATCGGATCGTCCTGAACGCCACGGCCGCGCAGTCGCCTGCGCGGCCGTTTTCATGGGTGCGCGAGGCGTCGAACAGCGCGGCCATCGCGGCGCTTATCCGGCCCGAACCCGCCGGCCGGCCGGAAACAATCACGGGGCGCGCCGCAGCGCTCCACCATGGCCGACCAGAACGCACAGGACAAGACGCTTCCCGCCTCGCCGCGCAAGCTGCGCAAGGCGCGCGAGGAGGGGCAGGTCGCCCGCTCGCGCGACCTGGGCCACTTCGCGGTGATCGCGGTCGGCGGCGTGCTGATGGTGGCGCTCGCGCCGCGGCTCAACGGCTGGATGCAGCGCCTGCTGAGCGAGGGGCTGCGCTTCGACGCGGCGTCGGTGGCCGACCCGTCGTTCATGGTCGAGCGGCTGGCCGACCTGTCGCTGCGGCTGCTGCTGCTCGTCGTGCCGCTGGGCCTCGCCATGGCCGGCGCGGCGGTGGCCGCCTGCCTGCTCATCGGCGGCTGGAACTTCTCGCTCAAGCCGCTCATGCCGAAGTTCGGCAAGCTCAACCCGATCAGCGGCGTCGCGCGGCTGTTCTCGAAGCAGCACCTGATCGACGCCGCCAAGGGCACCTTCCTCGCGCTGGTGCTCGGCGGCATCGGCGCGCTGTACCTGCGCAGCCACATGGACGCCTTCGGCGGCATCATCGCCATGCCGCTGCCGGCCGCGCTGGCGCAGGTGGGCGACGTGGTGCTCGGCGGCCTGATGCTGCTGCTGCTCGCGCTGGCGCTGTTCGCGGCCATCGACGCGCCGCTGCAGAAGTACCTGCTCGCCAACAAGCTCAAGATGAGCCACCAGGAAGCCAAGCAGGAGCACAAGGAGACCGAAGGCAATGCCGAGGTCAAGGGCCGCATGAAGGCACGCATGCGCGAGCTCTCGCGCAACCGCATGCTGGCGGCCGTGCCCAGCGCCGACCTGGTGGTGATGAACCCGACCCACTACGCCGTGGCGCTCAAGTACGACGACGCCAAGATGGCCGCGCCCCGCGTGGTGGCCAAGGGCGCCGACCTGCTGGCCATGACCATCCGCGACGCGGCCCGCGGCGCCGACGTGCCGGTGCTGCAGGCGCCGGTGCTGGCGCGCGCGCTCTATGCCCATGCCGAGGTCGACCGCGAGATCCCCGCCGCGCTCTTCGGCGCCGTGGCGCAGGTGCTGGCCTACGTGTACCAGCTGCGCGCCGCGATGAAGGGGCAGGGCGCGATGCCGGGCGAGCTGCCGGTGCTGAACGTGCCGCCCGAGCTGGATCCGCACAACAAGCCCCTGCATTGACGGCGGGCCGGGCGGGGGCCGCGAAGGCCCTCACCCCGGCCCTCTCCCGCGAGCGGGAGAGGGAGGAGGAGCCGCCCGACCGGCTCCCTCGCCCCCGAAGGGGGAGAGGGCGGGGGTGAGGGGGCAGGCGCGTCAACCCCGCCGGGCGCGGCTCACTGCTGCCACCGCCATGCGTAGCGGACCTGCAGGAAGTTCTCCCCGGGGTTCGGCTCCTCGATCCCGCCGTTGGACACATGCTCCAGCCGCAGTGCGAGCTCGTGCTGGCGCCGCGACCCGAAGTTGCGCCCGACCGCCAGGTGGTCGGCGAAGTTGAACTTGGTGCTGAAGCGCGTGTTGCCGTTGCGGTAGATCGGCGCCACCAGCGTGAGGCCGATCGCGCCCTCGACGAACCAGGGCGAGGCGCCGTCGCCGGGCCGCCAGCGCAGCGTCGGCGTGACGCTGAGCTGGGTGCTGTTCTGCGACGGCGCGCCCCCGCGCGCCGGGATGTGCCACTGGCCGATGCCGATCTCCCAGTAGCCGCCGAGCCGGCCGTCGAACAGCGCCCAGTGCCGCTTCCAGGGCCACATCACGCCGACGGTGAGGCTGCGGGTGTCGTTGTCGGCGAAGCCCGGCTGGACGAACACCGCCAGCGCCGGGTGGGCGGGCGGCTCGGCCCGCGCCAGCGGCGGCGCGGCCAGGCAGGCGGCGGCGAGGGTGAGCGCCCGCCACCGACCGGGCCGCGGCGGCGCCGCCGGCCCGGGCGCGGCGCGGCGCCGGAAGCATCGAAACCTCATGTCCACGGCTTCAGCAACCGCCATGCCGCGCGCCGAACACCCGGGGCAAGGCCCTTCTTTTCCCGCTTAAGCGCCGCCCCGCGCGGCTGAACAATCGCTGCAGCCCATGACGACCGCCCTGTCCGATCCGCCGCACCATCCGCCGCGCGCCGCCGGCGGCCGGGGAGCGCCCCGATGAACGCCGTGATGCAGCCGCTGCAGAAGTGGTTCGGCCCCAATGCCGGGGCCATCCGTGCGCTGATGGCGCCGATGTTCATCGTCATGGTGCTTGCGATGATGGTGCTGCCGCTGCCGCCCTTCGCGCTGGACCTGCTGTTCACCTTCAACATCGCGATGGCGCTGATGGTGATGATGGTGGCAGCCTACATGATGAAGCCGCTGGACTTCGCGGCCTTTCCCACCGTCATCCTGCTGACCACGCTGCTGCGCCTGTCGCTGAACGTGGCCTCCACGCGCGTGGTGCTGCTCGAGGGCCACACCGGCCCGGGCGCGGCCGGCGCGGTGATCGAGTCCTTCGGGCACTTCCTGATCGGCGGCAACTTCGCCGTCGGCCTGATCGTTTTCGCCATCCTCGTCGTCATCAACTTCATCGTCGTCACCAAGGGCGCCGAGCGCATCGCCGAGGTCGGCGCGCGCTTCGCGCTGGACGCGATGCCCGGCAAGCAGATGGCGATCGACGCCGACCTGAACGCCGGCCTCATCGACGAGAAGGAAGCCAAGCGCCGCCGCGCCGAGGTGGGCGAGGAGGCCGAGTTCTTCGGCGCCATGGACGGCGCCTCGAAGTACGTGCGCGGCGACGCGATGGCCGGGCTGCTGATCCTGTTCATCAACATCGTCGGCGGCTTCATCATCGGCATGGCGCAGCACGGCCTGTCGGCGGGCGACGCGGCCGACAGCTACATCCTGCTGGCGGTGGGCGACGCGCTGGTGGCGCAGATCCCGGCGCTGCTGATCTCGGTGGCGGCGGCGATGGTGGTCTCGCGCGTCGGCAAGGAGAACGACGTCGGCGGCCAGATCGCCAAGCAGGTGTTCAACTCGCCGCGCGCGCTGGCCATCACCGCCGGCGTGATCGGCGGGCTCGGGCTGATCCCGGGCATGCCGCACCTCGTCTTCCTGCTGATCGCGGGCGGCTTCGCCTACGGCGCGTACTGGATGCACGAGCGCGACAAGCGCGCCGCCGCGGCCCCCCCGCCGCCGCCCGTGCAGGCGGCCGCGCCCAATGCCGAGGCGAGCTGGGACGACCTGCAGCCCGTGGACACCCTGGGCCTGGAAGTGGGCTACCGCCTCATCTCGCTCGTCGACAAGGCGCGCGAGGGCGACCTGCTCGCGCGCATCAAGGGCGTGCGCAAGAAGTTCGCGCAGGACGTGGGCTTCCTGCCGCCGCCGGTGCACATCCGCGACAACCTCGAGCTCAAGCCCAGCATGTACCGCCTGACGCTGCGCGGCGCCGTGGTCGGCGAGGGCGAGGCCTTCCCCGGCATGTGGCTCGCCATCAACCCGGGCGGCGCCACCACCAAGCTGATCGGCACCCCGACCACCGACCCGGCCTTCGGTCTGCCCGCGGTGTGGATCGAGGACCAGCAGCGCGAAGCGGCGCAGATGAACGGCTTCACCGTGGTCGACTGCTCGACCGTCGTGGCCACGCACCTGTCGCACCTGATGCAGCTGCACGCCGCCAAGCTGCTCGGCCGCGTCGAGACGCAGCAGCTGGTCGAGCACGTGACCAAGCTCGCGCCCAAGCTGATCGAGGACGTGGTGCCCAAGATGGTGGGCATCGCCACGCTGCAGCGCGTGCTGCAGCTGCTGCTGGAGGAGGGCGTGCACATCCGCGACATGCGCTCCATCGTGGAGAGCCTGGCCGAGCATGCGACCAGCGTCACCGACGCGGGCGAGCTGGCGCGGCGCATCCGCATCCACCTGGCGCCGTCCATCGTCCACCAGATCTACGGCCCTGTGCGCGAGCTCGACGTGATCGCGCTCGACCCGGAGCTCGAACGCCTGGTGACCCAGGCCCTGAACTCGCCGCACGGCGCCGTGCTCGACCCGGGCGTGGCCGACACGCTCACGAAGAGCGCGGCCGAGTCGGCCAAGCGCCAGGAAGACCTCGGCCACCCGGCGTGCCTGCTCGTGCCCGACCTCATCCGCGCCCCCATGGCACGCCTGCTGCGCCGCGCGGCGCCGCGGCTGAAGGTGCTGGGGCACAGCGAGATCCCGGAGACGCACTCCATCCGCATCGGGTCGATCATCGGCGGGGCGGCCTGAGCGGCGTTGCGGCGGCGGGCGGTTTGCGCTGTGGGGCAGTCCAGTTGCGCTGAGCCTTTCGAAGCGCCCGTCCCCCCTGACCCATCGAGCCGTTCGCGCTTCGATACCTCAGCGCGAACGGCTCGATGGGTCAGATGAGGCAGGCGCTTCGACAGGCTCGCCGCGACCGGTCTTCTGCCGCGCCCCCTCGCTGAACAACTCGCAGATGAGCTCGCGCATCCACCGGTGCGACGCGTCGCCCTCGTGGCGCTGGCTCCAGTGCAGCGACACGCTGAAGTCGCGCAGCGGCAGCCGCGGCTCGACGATGGCGAAATCGCCGGCAGCGGCGAAGCGGCGGGCGAAGTCGGCGGGCATCACGACGCCAAGGTCGCTGTCGCGCACGATGGCCGGCAGCGCCAGGAAGTGCGAGGCGCTCAGGCGGATGCGGTCTTCCAGCCGCAGCAGGTGCAGGATGCGCAGCGTCTCGGAATGCGAGCGCACCGCCACGAACTCGAGCCGCGCCAGGTCGGCCAGCGCGGTGCGGGGGCGGGCGCGGCGCACGAAGGGGTGGTCGCGGCGCAGCAGCACCACGTAGCGGTCGTCGAGCAGGTGCGCGCGGCGCACCTCGGTCACCGACGGCAGGAAGCCGATGGCGAAGTCGACGGCGCCGGTGTCCAGCGCCTGCGTGATCTGCGCATGCGCCAGCACCTGGCATTCGACGCGCACGCCCGGCGCGCGCCGGTGCAGCGCCGCCATCAGCTCGGGCAGGAAGCGCGCCTCGCCGATGTCGCTCAGGTGGCAGCGGAACACCTTGTGCGAGCTGAGCGGGTCGAAGGTCTCGGCCTCGGCCAGCGCCTGCTCCAGCAGCGACAGCGCGGCGCGCACCGGCGCGGCCAGGCGCTGCGCCTTCGGCGTGGGCTGCATGCCGCCGGCGCCGCGGGCGAAGAGGGCGTCGCCCAGCAGCAGGCGCAGCCGCGTGAGGCCCTGGCTGGCCGCCGGCTGGGTGATGCCCAGCTGCTCGGCCGCGCGGCTCACCTGGCGGGTGCGGTGCACGGCGTCGAACAGCCGCAGCAGGTTGAGGTCGAGGCGTTCGAGCTGCATCGATGGGGCGGAAGCACCGGCAACACTATGCGTGCTGCTTATTCAGGTTAGTCGATTCATTGTATTGAGTGATGCAGGACACGAGCAGATACTGCCGCGCTCGATCGACATTCTTTGACGGAGATCACATGCCTGACGCCGGAACGACGGTACGCACCGCGGTGCTCGACCTGCTGCGCGCCTTCCGGATGACGACCATCTTCGGCAACCCCGGCTCGACCGAGCTGCCGCTGTTCCTCGACTTCCCGGCCGACTTCCGCTACGTGCTCGGCCTGCAGGAATCGGTGGTCGTGGGCCTGGCCGACGGCTATGCGCAGGCCACGCGCAACGCGTCCTTCGTGAACCTGCATTCGGCCGCCGGCGTGGGCCATGCGATGGGCAACCTCTTCACCGCCTTCAAGAACCGCACGCCGATGGTGGTCACCGCCGGCCAGCAGGCGCGCTCGATCCTGCCGTACGAGCCCTTCCTGTTCTCGAACCAGGCGACCGAGCTGCCCAAGCCCTACGTGAAGTGGAGCGTGGAGCCGGCGCGCGCCGAGGACGTGCCGCTGGCCATCGCCCGGGCCTACTACCTCGCCATGCAGCCGCCGCGCGGGCCGGTGCTGGTGTCGGTGCCGGCCGACGACTGGGCCCGGCCCTGCGAGCGCGTGGCGCCGCGCATCGTCAGCACGGCGATCCGGGCGGAGCCGCAGGCGATGAACCTGATCGGCGCGGCGCTGGATGCGTGCGAGCGCCCGGCGTTCGTGGTCGGCGCGGCCGTCGACCGCGACGGCGCCTGGGACGAGGTGCTGCGCCTCGCCGAGCGCCACAACGCGCGGGTGTTCACGGCGCCGATGTCCGGGCGCTGCGGTTTCCCGGAGGACCACCGCCTGTTCGCCGGCTTCCTGCCGGCCATGCGCGAGAAGATCGTCGCGCTGCTCGGCGGGCACGACCTGGTGTTCGCCATCGGCGCCTCGGCGTTCACCTACCACGTCGAGGGCTTCGGCCCGCACCTGCCGGCCGGCGCCACGCTGGTGCAGCTCACCGAGGACCCGAACACCGCCGCCTGGGCGCCGGTGGGCACGAGCGCGGTGGGCAGCATCCGCCTGGGCGTACAGGAACTGCTCGCGCGCGCCGCACGCCCCGCGCGGCCGGCGCCCGCGCCGCGCGAGCCGGCGCCGCGCGCCGAGCCCTCCGGGCCGATGAGCGTGGCCTACGTGCTGCAGACCCTGGCCGAGCTGCGCGACCCCGATTCCATCGTGGTGGAGGAAGCGCCGAGCGCGCGGCCGGTGATGCACCGCCACCTGCCCATCCTGCGCAGCGAGACCTTCTACACCATGTGCAGCGGCGGCCTCGGCTGGGGCCTGCCGGCGGCCGTGGGCGTGGCGCTAGGCAAGCCGGACCGGAAGGTCATCGGCCTGATCGGCGACGGTTCCAGCCTGTATTCCATCCAGGCGCTGTGGAACGCAGCGCAGCTGAAGCTGCCGATCACCTTCCTGATCCTGAAGAACCGCCGCTATGCGGCGCTGCAGGAGTTCGCGCCGACCTTCGGCTTCAAGCCGGGCGACACGCTCGCCGGCTCCGAGCTGCCGGACATCGACTTCACCGCGCTCGCGCGCGGGCAGGGCTGCGAGGCGGTGAGCGTGTCGCAGGCCGACGCGCTGCGCGACACCCTCGCGCAGGCCCTCAAATCGCCTCGGCCCATCCTGGTCGAGATCGAGGTGGCGTAGCCGTTCGACCCGCAGGACGGCCGCGACGAATCCAGAACCACAGGAGAACCCCCATGAAGACACGCCTGTCGATGCTTGCCGCCTCGATCGCCCTCGGTGCCGCCCTGGCCGCGCCCGCCGCCGCGCAGGACTGGCCCGCCGCCAAGCCGGTGAAGGTGGTGGTGAACTTCCCGGCCGGCGGCGCCGCCGACACGATCGCGCGCGCCATCACCCAGCCCCTGCAGGACGCGCTCGGCCAGACCATCGTGGTCGAGAACCGCGGCGGCTCGGGCGGCAACATCGGCGGCGACTACGTCGCCAAGTCGCCCGCCGACGGCTACACGCTGCTGATGACCTCGGGCGGCATGGTGTCGGTGAACCCGTTCATCTACTCGAAGATGAGCTTCGACCCGGTGAAGGACCTCGCGCCCGTGGCCGCGGCGGCGCGCGTGCTGGTGTTCCTCGTCACCAAGCCCGAGTTCCCGGCGAACAACGTCAAGGAGTTCGTCGCCTACCTCAAGGCCAACCCGGGCAAGACCACCTTCGGCTCGCCGGGCAACGGCAGCTCGCCGCACCTCGCGGCCGAGATGTTCAAGAGCATGACCGGCACCTACGCCGTGCACGTGCCCTACCGCGGCGCGGCCCCGGCGCTGGTGGACCTGCTGGGCGGGCAGGTGCAGTTCAACTTCGACCCGGGCATCGCCATCCCGCACGTCAAGGCCGGGCGACTGAAGATGTTGGCCGTCGGCAGCCCGCAGCGCTCGCCGCTCTTCCCCGACGTGCCCACGGTGGACGAAGCGGGCCTGAAGGGCTTCGACGCCGATACCGTGTTCGGCTTCTACGCGCCCACCGGCACGCCCCAGCCGGTGATCGACCGGCTCAACAAGGAAATCAACAAGATCCTCGCGACGCCCGCGGTGCGCGACCGCATCATCTCGATCGGCGGCGTGCCGGCGCCGATGACGCCGGCGCAGTTCCACGCCAAGGCGGAAGACGACATGAAGCGCTTCGGCGCCATCATCCGGGAGCGCAAGATCTCGGGCGACTGACGCCGCCGCTGCGCGGGAACGGCGATTGCCGGACCCGGGGCACCTGAAAGGAGCCCGACATGACCGCATCCGCGCAGCACGCCGACGAACGACTCTGGGACCTCATCAAGGACATCCGCTTCGCGATGTTCACCACGCGGCACGGCAACGGCCACCTGCATTCGCGTCCGATGACGACGCAGAACAGCAGGAGCGACGAGGCCGACACGCTGTGGTTCTTCATGTCCAGAAGCAGCGAGCCGGTGGCCGACCTGGCGGCCGACCCGGTGGTGAACGTGGCCTACGCCGACCCCGACAAGGACGCCTACGTGTCCGTCTCCGGCCGCGCCCGCGTCGTCGACGCGCCGGCGAAGGCGCAGCAGCTGTGGTCGAAGCTGAACGAGGCCTGGTTCCCGAACGGGCCGAACGATCCCGACGTCGCGCTGGTGTGCGTGGAGATCACCCACGCCGACTACTGGAACGTGAAGGAAAGCAAGGTCACGCAGCTCTACAAGATGGCGCGCGCGGCAGTGACCGGCACGCCGCCGGACGACCTCGGCGAGCACGAGAAGGTGCGCATGCGCTAGCTTTCGCGGCCAGGTATGGCTCCCTCTCCCGCACGCGGGAGAGGGGCGGGGTGAGGGTCTTCACGGCAGGCACGGCGCCGCCCCGGCACCCGCCGCGTTGCATACTCCGCCGCATGCCCGCCGACACGCCGCCCCGATCGCTTCGCCTCCTGCACCTCGAGGACTCGGAGCTCGACCATGAGCTGACGCTCGCCCACCTGGCGCGCGGCGGCCTGGCGGTGACCGCGCGGCGCGTCGACTCCGAAGGCGAGTTCGTCCGCGCGCTGCAGGAGCCCTGGGACGTGATCGTCTCCGACTACAACCTGCCCGGCTTCACCGGCCTCGGCGCGCTCGACCTGCTCAAGGCGATGGGGCGCGACATCCCCTTCGTGCTCGTCTCCGGCGAGATCGGCGAGGACACGGCGGTCGAGGCCATGCGCACCGGCGCGAGCGACTACCTGCTCAAGAACAACCTCACGCGCCTCGTGCCCGCGCTGTTGCACGCGGTGGAGGCCTGCGAGACGCGGCGCGCCCGCGAGCAGGCCGACCTGGCGCTCGACCAGTCCAAGCGCCGCCTGTCGGAGCTGGCGCAGCACCTGCAGACCAGCGTGGAGATGGAGCGCGCGGCCATCTCGCGCGAGATACACGACGACGTGGGCGGCTCGCTCACCGCCATCAAGTTCGACCTCGCCTGGATCGCGCGCCACACCGATTCGCCGGAGGTGCTGGCCCGCGTGCACAGCGCCATCGAGACCGTCTCGCTCGCCATCGAGGCGAGCCAGCGCATCATGCACAACCTGCGCCCGGCCATCCTGGAGCAGGGGCTGGTGGCGGCGCTGCAGTGGATGGCCGCGCGCTTCGAGCGGCGCAACGGCGTGCCGTGCATCCTGCGCGCGCCGCAGCAGCCGCTGAACCTGCCCGCGGGCGTGCCGCTGGTCGCCTACCGCACGGCGCAGGAGGGGCTGACCAACATCTCCAAGCACGCGCAGGCCACGCGCGTGGAGATGGACCTGTCCACCGCCGGCGGCGTGCTCTCGCTCGAGATCAGCGACAACGGCCGGGGCCTGAGCCAGGAAGACCTGGCCAAGGCGCGCTCCTTCGGCATCCGCGGCCTGTACGAGCGCGCCGGCACCGTGGGCGGCTGGATCGACCTGAGCAGCAGCGCCGCGGGCACCACGCTGATGCTGTCGGTGCCCTTGAACGAGGCCGTCCGGGCCAGCGCCGCCCGGGAGGCGGCGCCGCCTTCGCGCCATGAAGACCCGACCGAGTGGGGGGAGCTGTGATCAAAGTCATCCTGTGCGACGACCACGCGCTCATCCGGCGCGGCATCCGCGACACGCTGTCGGACGCGCCGGACATCGAGGTGGTGGGCGAAGCCGGCGAATACGGCGAGCTGCGCACGCTGCTGCGCGGCACGAGCTGCGACGTGCTGGTGCTCGACATCAACCTGCCCGGCCGCAGCGGCCTGGACGTGCTGCACGTGCTCAAGGACGAGGGCGCGACCATACGCGTGCTCGTCGTCTCGATGTACCCGGAGGACCAGTACGCCATCCGCGCGCTGCGCGCCGGCGCCTTCGGCTACGTCAACAAGGGCGGCGACCCGGCGCTCATCGTGACGGCCGTGCGCACCGTGGCGCAGGGCCGCAAGTACGTCACGCCCGAGATCGCGCAGATGCTGGTGGAAAGCCTCACCACGCCGGTGAGCGAGATGGCGCACGAGAAGCTCTCCGACCGCGAGCTGCAGACGCTGGTGATGATCGCCTCGGGCAAGCGCCTGTCCGACATCGCCGACGAGCTGAAGCTCTCGCCCAAGACCGTGTCGGTGTACCGGGCGCGGGTGCTGGAGAAGCTCGCGCTCGGCAACAACTCCGAGCTGACGGTGTACGCCATCCGCAACGGGCTGGTGGGCAGCTGATCCAGGGCCGGCTCGGCCTGCGCGATCAGGAGGAAGCGCCCGCCGGGCCGGGCGCCGCTTCACGAAGGCCGCCGACGGTGACGCGCAGGCCGCCCAGCGAGGCGGAGGGCACGGCCGCCAGCGTGAGGCCGTGCAGGTCGGCGATGCGCCGCACGATGGACCAGCCGAGGCCGCTGCCGCTCGCCTCGGTGCCCAGCACGCGGAAGAAGCGCTCGCCCAGGCGGGTGCGCGACACATCGTCCATGCCGGGGCCGCTGTCGTCCACGCTCAGCGTCCAGTGCAGTGCGCCGCGCGACAGCGCGACGTCGATGCGCGCGCCCTCGGGGCTGTAGCGCATGGCGTTGTCGACCAGGTTGCGCAGCAGCACGCCGAGCAGCGTTGCATCGCCGGCGACGCGGCAGGTGTCGGGTGCGTCGAGCGTCACCTGCTGGTGCCGGGCCATCGCCTGGGGCATCAGTTCGGCGATGGCCGCGCGCGCCAGGGCGGCCAGCGCGACCGGCTGGCCGGACGAAGGCGCCCGGCCCTCCAGCCGCGCCAGCGTGAGCAGCTGGTCGACCAGCCGCGCGGCGCGGTCGCAGCCGTCCAGCGTGGCCTGCAGCGCGTGGCGGCGCACGCCGTCGTCGCACGCCGCCATCGCCACCTGGGCCTGGGCGCGGATCGCGGCGATGGGCGTGCGCAACTCGTGCGCCGCGTCGGCGGTGAAGCGGCGCTCGCCGTCGAGCAGCCGTGCGACGCGGCCGAACAGTGCGTTCAGGGCATCCACCAGGCCCTGCAGTTCGGTGGGCAGCTGCGGCAGCGCCACCGGCTGCAGCGCGTCGGGGGCGCGCTGCGCCAGCGTCCGGCCGAGGTGGCGCAGCGGACGCAGCCCGTGGTGCACGGCCCACCAGCCCAGCGCCGCGAGCAGCGGCAGCACCAGCAGCAGCGGGGCGAGCATGCCGCGCATCACGGCCTGGAGGATGTCGTCGCGCGCTTCCATGCGCTCGCCGACGTAGATCTGCACCCCGTCGTCCGCGCCTGGCGAGGCGTAGACGCGCCAGCGCCGCCCGTCGTCGAGGCGCTGCGTGCCGAAGCCGCTCGCCCGCGAGGCCATCGGCGTCGCCGGCGCGTTGGTGGAGCGCAGCGCGAGCCGGCCGCCGTGCCACACCTGGAACGCCACGCGCCGTGCGTAGCGGTGCGAGGCGGGGGCCGCCATGCCGGCCTTGTCCGGAGGGTCGGCGTCGTGGCGGGCCGCCAGCAGCGCCGCCGACTGCGCGAGGTGGCTGTCGAGCAGTTCCTCGATCTGGTGGCGGGCGTCGAACAGGGTGAACAGCGCGGCGCCCAGCCACACGCCGCCCACCAGCGCCACGACGAGGCCGACGAGCCGTCCCTGCAGCGAACGCGGCCGCCTCATGCCGGCGCCGCCGCCTCGCGCGCGAGCGCATAGCCGACGCCGCGCACCGTGTGGATCAACCCCGGGCGCAGCTTGCGGCGCAGATGGTGGATGTGCACCTCGACCGCGTTGCTGTCCACCTCCTGCCCCCAGCCGTACAGGCGCTGCTCGAGCTGCTCGCGCGACAGCACGCGCCCGCCGCACAGCATGAGCTGGTGCAGCAGGTCGAACTCCCGCGGCGCCAGCGCCACCGGCGCGCCGTCGAGCGAGACCTCGCGCGTGGCCGGGTCGAGCACGATGCCGCGCTGCCGCAGCCGCTCCTGCGGCTGGCCGTGGGCGCGGCGCACCAGCGCGCGCAGCCGGGCGCCGAGCTCGCCCAGGTCGACGGGTTTGACGACGTAGTCGTCGGCGCCGAGATCCAGCCCGCGGATGCGTTCGGGCAGCGCGTCGCGAGCGGTCAGCACCAGCACGGGCGTGGCGACGTGCGCCTCACGGATGCGCGACAGCACCTCCAGTCCGTCGCGCAGCGGCAGCCCGAGGTCGAGCACGGCGGCGGCGTGGCCGTCGCCGAGCAGTTCGCGCTCGGCCGCCTGCCCGTCGCGCACCCAGTCGACCTGGAAGCCCTGCTGGCGCAGGCCGGCGCGCAGCCCGTCGCCGAGCAGGGCGTCGTCTTCGGCGAGCAGGATGCGCACGGAAGGGGCTCAGCCGCCGTCGCGGCTCTCGGCCACCGTGGGCGGGCGGGCCGGGGCCTGCTGCCACTGCACCGCCCAGAAGCCGATCACGCCGGCCAGCAGCAGTGCCGCGACCGGGCGCCAGGGCCGGGCGTCCGGCTCGGCGGCGACGGCGCGCTTGCGGCCGGTGAACATCGCGCGGATGAGGTTCTCCTTGTGCAGCCAGCTGCTCAGCAGCACCGCGGCAATGTGCACGAGCACCACGGCCATCAGCAGGCTGGCCGCGGCCTCGTGGCCGTCTTCGAGCCATTCGCCGCCGAGGTCACTGTAGGTCGCCCAGCCGAGCGCGGCCGTGACTGCGGTCAAGCCGAGCAAGGCGAGCACGGCCCAGCCGCCGGCGGGGTTGTGGCCGCTGTGGTGCTCGGGCCGACTGCCGGCGAGCGAGCGCAGGTAGCGAAGCACCGCCGCCGGGCCGCGCATGAAATCGCCGAAGCGGGCGTGGCGCGTGCCGGCCACGCCCCACAGCAGGCGAAAGACGACCAGTGCCGCCATGGTGTAGCCCAGCGTCACGTGCACCAGCCGCCAGCGTTCGCCGTCGGCCGTGAGCCAGGCCCCGGCGAAGCTGGCCGCGAGCAGCCAATGGAAGACCCGCACCGGGGCATCCCAGACGCGCACGGCGGCGGGCGGCGCGGATCCGGCCATGGCGTGCCCGCTCATGGGGGCCGGCGGGCTCGCCGGCGCGTCCTCCGCGTGGCGGGCCCCTTCCGCAGGGACGGGGCGGTTCCCTTCGGGCGGCCGTGCGCGGGCGCTCATGGCCGCACGCTTTCCAGCCAGGCCTGCACGTCGGCCTTCTCGCCGGGCGTGCATTCGCGCGCCAGCACGTCGTTGCAGTTCCGGCGAAACCATTTCTCCACCTTGGCCGGATCGGTGAAGCGCTTCGGGTTGAACGCCGGCGCCATCGGGCCGATGCGCTTGCCGGTGCTCGCATGCCGGCCCTGGTGCGAGGGGTCCGTGCCGTGGCAACTGGCGCACGACCATTCGCGGCCGTGCGTGCTGGTGAAGAACTGCTGGCCGCGTGCGGCGTCGCCCGCCGGCGCGGCGGGCTGTGCCGGCGCTCCGAAGGCGGCCAGGGCCAGCATCGGTGCGGCGACGAGGAAGCGGGGGCTGAAGGTGAAGGACATGGGAACTCCCGTTTGAGGAGCGCCCATCGTCGACGCGGCAGGTTAGCGCAGTCTTAACGCCGCTACTGGAAGTTCGCGAGCATGCGCTCCAGCGCCATCGTGAACGGCACCTCCATCATCGGCAGCGTCAGCAGCACGCCCACGAGGCCCACCGAGATGGTGATCGGGAAGCCGATGGCGAAGATGTTCATCTGCGGCGACACCCGCGCGATCACGCCCTGTACGAGGTTCACGAACAGCAGCATCGCCATCAGCGGCAGCGCGATCCACAGCCCGAGCGTGAAGATCTCGGCGCCCCACACCTGAGGCTGCACCGCGCGCAGGAAGGCGAAGGGCTCGTCGGACACCGGGAAAGCCTGGAAGCTCTGTACCAGCGCCGCGATGAGCAGCAGGTGCCCGTTGATCACGATGAACAGGAAGCTGATGGTGGTGCCGTAGAAGCGGCTCACCGAGTTCGACTGCCCGCCGGTGGCCGGGTCGAAGAACGACGCGAAGCCCAGGCCCATCTGCAGCCCGATCAGCTCGCCCGCGAGCTCGATGCCGGCGAAGACGACGCGCACCGCGAAGCCGAGCGTGAGGCCGATCAGCACCTGCTGCAGCAGCACCAGCAGCGCCGCCGCCGAGTCGAGCGCCACCACCGGCATGGCCGGCAACGCCGGCTGCGCGCACACCGCGATCAGGAACGACAGCGCCACGCGCACGCGCGCCGGCACCATGCGCTGGCTGAGCACCGGCATGGAGGAGAACAGCGCCAGCACGCGCACGAACGGCCACAGCAGCGGGCTGATCCAGGCCAGCACCTGCGCTTCGGTGAAGGTCAGCATGGCGTTCGCGCGGCGCGGCGCCGCCTCAGCTCACGATGCCCGGGATCGACTGCAGCGTGCGCCGCAGGTACTCGACGAGCGTGGTGAGCATCCAGGGCCCGGCGATGGCGAGCACCGCCACCGCGGCGACGATCTTCGGCACGAACGACAGCGTCGACTCGTTGATCTGCGTGGCGGCCTGGAAGATGCTCACCAGCAGGCCCACGCCCAGCACCGTGAGCAGCACCGGCGCCGAGATCAGGAGCAGCATGTACAGGCCCTGCTGGCCGAAGGTGAAGACTTGCTGGGCGTCCATGGCGTCGGGCTCAGTTCACGAAGCTCGCCGCCAGCGAGCCGAGCAGCAGGTTCCAGCCGTCGGCCAGGACGAAGAGCATGAGCTTGAAGGGCAGGGCGACGAGCACGGGGCTCAGCATCATCATCCCCAGGCTCATCAGCACGCTCGACACGATCATGTCGATGATGAGGAAGGGGATGAAGATGAGGAAGCCGATCTGGAAGGCGCTCTTCAGCTCGCTGGTCACGAAGGCGGGCACGAGCACCTTGAACGGCACCTGCGCCGCGGGCACGTCGGCGTCGACCCGGCCCAGGCGGGCGAACAGCATCACGTCGGACTGGCGCGTCTGCTTGAGCATGAACTCGCGCATCGGCGCCTCGCCGCGCGCGAGCGCCTCGTCGAAGGCGATCTGGTTGGCGGCGTAGGGCTGGTAGGCCTCGGCGTACACGCGGTCGATGGTCGGCCCCATGACGAAGAAGGTGAGGAACAGGCTCAGCCCCACCACCACCTGGTTCGGCGGCGCGGCCTGCGTGCCGATGGCCTGGCGCACCAGGCTCAGCACGATGACGATGCGGGTGAAGCCGGTCATCAGCAGCAGCACCGCCGGCAGGAAGCTGAGCGCGGTGAAGAACAGCAGCGTCTGGATGGGCACCGAATAGCTGGTGCTGCCAGCCTGCTGGCCGATGAGCAGCGGCAGGCCGGCGTTGCCGGCGCCCGCCGCGGCCTGCGCCCAGGCATCGAAGGGCAGGGCCCACGACGCCGCCAGGCCGGCGGCGAAGGCCGCGGCGCGCAGCCGGCGGCGAAGCGGGGCGCGGTCAGCGGACACCGGCGTTCCCCTTGTCCTGGCGCAGCCTGCCCAGCAGCTGCGCGAACGGGGCGGGCTGGCCGCCCGGCGGCGAGGCCGGCGCGTCGGCCTGCGGGGCCATGACGTGCAGCGTGGTGATCTGCTGCGGCGTCACGCCGAGCACCAGCCACTGCCGGTCCTCGCCCTGGCCGACCTCGACGGTGAGCAGGCGCTGGCTGGGCGAGATCGGCAGCGCGGCGACGGTGCGCATCGTGCCCTGGGCGGCGGCGCCGCCCATCGGCGTGCGCTTGAGCAGCCACAGGGCGAGCGGGATCATCGCGACGATGGCGATGAACCACAGGAGGGGGGTGAGGGCGGTGGTCATGGGGCGCCTGGACTGCTTTCAGCGCGGGTGGGGTTGTTTCGCGTGCACTTCGATACCTCAGTGCGAACGGGTTTGCGCGTGTGGGGCATCAACCTCCGTTCGCCCTGAGGTATCGAAGGGCCTGTGGTGCGAGTGGCGGGGCTTCGATACCTCAGCCCGAACGGAGCAAGCGCGGCGCGCAAGGCGCTCAAGCCGCCCGGCTCAGCCGCCGCATCCGCTCGCTCGGCGTCACGATGTCGGTCAGGCGGATGCCGAACTTGTCGTTCACCACCACCACCTCGCCCTGCGCGATCAGGTAGCCGTTGACGAGCACGTCCATCGGCTCGCCGGCCAGCGCCTCCAGCTCCACCACCGAGCCCTGCGCGAGCTGCAGGATGTGCTTGATGGGGATGCGCGTGCGGCCCAGCTCCACGGTGAGCTGGACGGGGATGTCCAGGATCATCGTGATGTCGTTGCCCGCGCCGGTGGCCGGCGTGGCGGCGAAGTTGGTGAACGCGGCCGGCGCCACCTGCTCGGCGGCCTGCACCTCGCTCGCCGGTTCGGACTTGGATTCGGCCAGCGCCGCCGCCCATTCGGCGGCCATCGCGTCTTCGGGGTTCGAGCCGTTGTCTTCAGGCTGCATGCGGGACTCCCAGCCAGCCCAGGTTCGAGCTGCTCAGTAGTTGATCGACCTTCAGGGCGTACTTGCCGTTGGAGGTGCCGTAGTGGCATTCGAGGATGGGCACGCCCGACACCTTGGCCTGGATGTTGGGCAGCAGGTCGAGCTCGATGAAGTCGCCGGGCTTGAACGACAGCAGCTGCTCCACCGTCGCCTGCGCCGTCGCGAGCTCGGCCACCAGCTCCACCTCGGCCGACTGGATCTGCTGCTTGAGCAGGTTCACCCAGCGCCGGTCGGGCTCGTTGCTGTCGCCCTGGATGGTCGAGTACAGCACGTCGCGGATCGGCTCCAGCGTCGCGTAGGGGATGCAGAAGTGGATGGTGCCGGTGCTGTCGCCGACCTCCAGCGTGAACGAGGTCGCCACCACGATCTCGCTGGGCGTGGCGATGTTGGCGAACTGCGGCTGCATCTCCGAGCGCTGGTATTCCAGCTCCAGCGGGTAGATGCCGTGCCAGGCCTTCTTGTATTCGTCGGTGATCACCTCGACCAGGCGGGTGATGATGCGCTGCTCGGTGGGCGAGAAGTCGCGGCCCTCGATGCGGGTGTGGTACTTGCCGGCGCCGCCGAACAGCGCGTCGATGACCGAGAACACCAGCGCCGGGTCGCACACGATCAGCCCCGAGCCGCGCAGCGGGCGCACCGACACGAGGTTGAAGTTGGTGGGCACCACGATCTCGCGCAGGAAGGCGCTGTACTTCTGCACGCGGATGGCGCCGATGGAGATCTCCGGGCTCTTGCGGATGAAGTTGAACAGCCCGATGCGGATGTTGCGGGCGAAGCGCTCGTTGATGATCTCCATCGTGGGCATGCGCCCGCGCACGATGCGCTCCTGGCTGGCCAGGTCGTAGTCGCGGATGCCGCCCTGCTGGGTCTCTTCCTGCTCGAGCTTCTGGCTTTCGCCGGTGATGCCCTGCAGCAGGGCATCGACTTCGTCTTGCGAGAGGATCTGCTGGTTCATCTCGGCCGGCTCACTGGATGATGAAGCTCGAGAAATGCACGGCGCGCACGGGGCGCGGCGCCGCGGCGTCGGCGGCCGCGGCCGTGCCCTCGAACGGGCGCATGGCCTCGCGCATGATCTCGGCCGCCAGCGCGCGCTTGCCTTCGGCCGACAGCAGCTCGGGCGAGCCCTTCTGCGCGAGCACGAGCAGGATGCCGTTGCGGATGGCCGGCATGTAGGCGCGCAGCTTGTCGGCCGCCGCGGCGTCGTGCACCTCCAGCGTGACGCCGACCTGGGCGAAGCGGTCGCTGTCCTTGTCGGCCAGGTTGACGACGAAGGGCTCCAGCGGCAGGAAGGTGGGTGGCGTGGTGTCGGCCGGCTTCTTCGCCTCGGGCGCCGCGTCGTCGCCGTAGAGCTCCAGGCCCGCGGCCTGCGCGGCGGCGCGCTTCTGGACGACGACGTAGGCGGTCACGGCGCCGGCGACCAGCATCACCGCCAGCACGGCCGCGCCGATGAGCAGCAGCTTCTTCTTGCCGCGAAGCGGCGGCGGGCTGTCTGCGGCAACCGCCGGCTCGGCGGCGGCGGCCGCGGCCTTCGCGGCGGCCCCTCTGGCGGCGGCTTGATTGACTGCGGTGGCCATCGGTTCGGAACCCTTTTCTCGTGCCGGCCGCTCGGGGAGCGCCCAGGCTGGTGATGAAGAAAATTGTCCGGCCGGGGGCGGGCCGATAGGCGCGGATAAGGGGGGCGTTTGCCCGTCATTCGGTTCGCGCGGCGCCCCTCACCCCGGCCCTCTCCCGCGGGCGGGAGAGGGAGCGGCCTCCGCGCAACGCAGGGGCGGGCTCCCTCTCCACCGCAGGGGGAGAGGGTCGGGGTGAGGGGGCGGTGGAAGAACCCCGCCGGTCCACCGGCAGCCCGCCTCTCGCCTACGCGAACAGGTCCACCCCGCCCAGCGCCGCCCGCAGGCTGCTGCGCGCATGCTGCGCCGCGGCCACCGGGTCCGGCGCCTCGGCCTCGGCGCCGCTGCGCTCGCCGGCGGAGCCGCCGGGCGCCTCCCCCTGCGCGTCGCCGCGCGCATGCTGCGACACGCCGCCGCCGGCGAGCGTGAGGCCGGCTTGGCTCAGGGCGGCTGCCAGCTCGGGCAGGCCGGCCTGGAGGAGGTCGCGCGTGGCGGCCGAATCGGCGCCGAAGTTCACCTGCGCCTGCGTGCCGTGCAGCGCGATCTGGACGGAGATCGGCCCCATCTCGGCCGGGTTGAGGTGCAGCCGCGCCTGCTGCACGCCGTCGCGTGCGAGCACGCTGACCTGCGCGGCCAGCGCCTCGCGGAACTCGGGGGCGGTAGCCGGCGTGCGCACGGTCACGGCGAGCGGCGCGGCGGCGCCGCGCTCGGCGCCGGCCGACGTGGCGGCGGCCAGGGCCGCCAGGCCGTCCGGCATTCGCGCCGGCTCGGCCGCGGCCGCGGCGTCGGGCGCGAGGGCGGCCGGCAGCGCGCCGTCCGCCGCGG